>NZ_JAGIKV010000010.1 GCF_017874615.1 Paenibacillus xylanexedens | reverse complement strand
CACGTACCCATCCCGAACACGACCGTTAAGCCCTCTAGCGCCGATGGTACTTGGACCGCAGGGTCCTGGGAGAGTAGGACGCCGCCAAGCAATAGAAGACACACTTGATGTTATCGAGTGTGTCTTTTTTATTTTAATCCTAAATACTTATATAAACCTTAACAGCCCTGGTAAATAACCAAGGCTATTTTTTTATTTCATTATTTATGAGAATGTTAAATAACTTTAAATGGATCATTTCTCTATCGTTCATTTAATTAAGCAACATCTGTCTAGCTTTTGATTTGGTTGCAAGCTTCCCCAAGGATTGTAAGGGAGTTCTGCAATGCACGCTGGGTTTCCGAATCAATGATGACTCCTTGTTTGTTCATTTTCAATGTAATATGAGGAATGGTTAAACAGCCCTCTTGTAAGACTTGTGCATTAATCATGTTTAGTGTGAGCAATAAGGAAGCATGGGCTTTGTCACCTCCCATGGGGCTTGGGGAAGCAGCAATGACAATGGTGGGTTTATTGAGCCATTCTCCAGAAGATACAACCCAATCTAGTGCGTTTTTTAAGACCCCAGGAACGCCGTTTCCATACTCTGGCGTACAGATAAGGACTCCGTCCGAATGCTTAAGTTGGGCTCTCAAGTTCTGTACGGATACAGGGCCCTCCTCGACATCGAGGTCAGGGTTAAAATGCGGCAGATCATTTAATCCGTCATATACTTCAAACTTAAGGTTAGTGTGAGCCAGCTTAATCATGGCGTGCATTAGTGACGTATTGGAGGACTGATTGCGCAGACTTCCGGAAATGGCAAGGATATTTAATTCTTTTTTCATGGGTATAGATCATCTCTATTCTTTAGTAATGTGGGGCAATCTGTTTATTTTCCTCCTGTTGGAATGATCCGTCTATAAAAAACGCATATAATTAAGGCATTCTTCATGTTAGTCAGGGAATATCCACAATTCTTCATCAAAAATGCATGCGATCGTTTGTATTGCTCTGGGTAATAGAATGAAGAGATCACTTTAAAATAAACAACTAACGAAAGAATCATAATAAATATTTTATAAAATTAGTACCAAGTACTAAGACTTAGTGCTATAATGATAAAAAACAAGTGAGGTGACTACTGGTATGAATCATCAATCAAAGGCAACCATCACGGCAATGGGGACATATGTACCGGATCGAATATTAACGAATGCTGATCTGGAGAAATTGGTCGAGACAAGTGACGAATGGATTGTACAACGTACTGGTATGAGAGAACGGCGAATTGCAGCTGAATATCAATTTGTATCTGACCTGGCTACGAAGGCTGTAGAAGATATGATAGGTCGTTATGATGTAAGTGTAGAAGATGTGGATATGATCCTTGTGGCTACAAGTACACCTGAATATGCTTTCCCAAGTACGGCATCCAGAGTACAGGCTAACCTTAAGATCCCACACACGGGTGTACTGGATTTAAATGCTGCATGCGCAGGTTTTACCTACGGATTACAGCTAGCCGACAGTCTGGTGACCAGTGGAATGTACCGCAAAGTACTGGTAATTGGAGCAGAGACATTATCCAAAATTACGGATTACACAGACCGCACGACTTGTGTACTGTTTGGTGACGGAGCGGGGGCCTTCTTGGTGGAGAGATCATCGGGTGCTGAAGGTGACTTTATGGCAGCCATATCAGGTACACATGGAGAAGGCGGTGTACATCTCTATAAGAGTGGCTTGTCTTCGGAGATGAATGGTGTGCCTTTACAGGGCGAAGGTTGTTTAGTTCAGAATGGGCGAGAGATTTATAAGTGGGCTGTACGGACGATTCCAGAGCAATTGGGTAAACTTATAACGAAAGCTGAATTAAGCCCTGACCAGATTGACTGGTTTGTCCCGCATAGTGCCAACATGAGAATGATTGAAGCTGTTTGCGAACGTGGTCCGGTTCCTTTGGAACGTACTTTAACCAGTGTCGAGTATCGGGGGAACACATCTGCCGCTTCCATTCCGCTGGCGCTACAGCTTGCAGTGGATGAAGGGAAATTGAAAGAAGGACAGAACGTAGCTCTCTTTGGCTTTGGCGGTGGTCTGACGTACGCAGGTCTGGTTCTGAAATGGGGCGTGCCAGACAAGGTTCAGGAATGAGTAACATCCGACGGTATGCAACATAAAAATAAATAGAGAACATAAAAGAGACCACCCAAACTTCATGCTGTCATGAAGAAGGTGGTCTCTTTAGTGGGTTAACTCGTTTCAAAAAAGTGATATGATTGCATCTATTTTTTGTGTTAACCGGAATTGCTTAATCCCATAAATATTTTACGGCGTAAGCTTAGGCGCTTGGCGGTGATGTGTACCTTGTTCGTAGCTGTAAGCCAGCTTGATCAAGGTTCCTTCATCAAAGGCACGACCAAGGAATTCCATGCCTACTGGCAAACCATCAGTTGTGAAACCAGCAGGGACCGTAATCGCCGGGAAGCCGGAGAAAGGACTCAATCGGTTGTTACCACCGGAGTTTTGTCCTTCGCCAATAACACCAGCGGCTTGTGTGGACGTAGGATAGATGATGGCATCCAGGTTGTTGTCTGCCATAACTTTCAGCAGGGACTCACGTGTAACTTGGGTGCGTTTCAGGACGATGTCCTTGTATTCGGTAGTCTCCAACGTTTGGCGTGCATCCCGAGTCTTCATGGATTGCTCCTGAGATTTGTCGAACTCTCCGGAAGCGATGATCTCGGACAGACTGTGATATGGAGCGTCTGCACCCAATGAGTCCAGATAGTCATTCAGTTGGAACTTGAATTCATATCCGCTGAGACTTGGGTATTTGTTGATCTCAGTCAAGTTCGGGATGGAAATGGGAACTGCGGTAGCGCCCAGTGTCTTCAATTCTTCCACAGCGGTGTTGATCACGTCAGCAACGGCTTTTTCTTCAGCTTTGGTACTTGGGATGAGTTCTGTGGCCACACCGATGCGTGCACCTTTCAGTCCGTTTACATCCAAGAAGTCTGTATAGCTAGATGGAATTTTGCCAACCGCGTAGGCTGTAGCGACATCCTTTTTATCATAGCCGGCCGTAGCATCCAACATGATTGCAGCGTCACTAACTGTACGGGCCATAGGTCCACCTACATCCTGTGTCAAAGCCAATGGGATAATGCCTTCACGGCTGGACAGTCCGATGGTTGGGCGGATACCCACAAGGCTGTTGAAGCTGGATGGGATTCGGATCGAACCGCCAGTGTCTGTACCCATGCCGGCTGCAGCAAAGTTTGATGCAATGGCTGCACCTGTTCCACCGCTTGATCCACCTGGATAGTGATCCAGGGCGTAAGGGTTCAGTGTTTGTCCACCCAATGAGCTGGATGTCGTTATGCCAAATGCGAATTCATGCAGGTTCGTTTTGCCCAAAATAATGGCGCCAGCTGCTTTGAGTTTCTTCACTTGTTCAGCATCGTGAGCAGGAATGGAATCTTTCAGACAGATACAGCCTGCGGTTGTCGGCATGTCATTGGTATCGAAATTGTCTTTTACCAAAACCGGAACGCCATGCAGAGGCCCGCGGGCACCTTGGGCTGCACGTTCTTCATCCAATTGCTCCGCAATTTGGAGTGCATCCGGGTTCAGCGTTAATACGGCGTTGATGCTTACACCTTGATCATCGTATTTTTCAATGCGGTCCAGATATTTTTGAACCAGTTCTTTTGATGTCAGTTTTCCTTGCGTCATTGCAGTCTGGAGATCCATGATGGTTGCTTCCTCCAGGACAAACGGTTTTATGTAGTTATAAATGCGGTCTTTCAGTATGGAGAGGTCATTCTCGGTAAGTACAGCGTTTGGAAGGAAGAGGGAATCGGTATAACCTTTCATTAGCCCTGCCGTATTCAATGCACCAACAGCACCTGCGAAAGTGGCTTCATTCGGGACATCTTTGAATGATACGGTAGTCGAATCCAGCTTGAGCCATTGTTGCAAGGCGACCGCAGCATCTTTACGTTGTACGGTTGTGCCGGAGAGCTTGTCCATGGTAAAAGGAACACCTGCAAGTGTAGCCGCTTCTTCCATAGCCTGAACAAATGCTGCCGGAGTTGCTGGCGCTTTTCCTTTGGATACAGCTGCTACTGTTGTTTTACTCGTAGGCGTTGCCGTTGCGGCTGATGCCGAAGGAACCGTTCCTCCCCAAGTTGTGGCAACAACAGCTCCCGCCAGTAACAAAGCCCCACTTTTTTTCAATACAGATCCATGATAAGTCATGCATCCACGCTCCCTTCCTGTGTCTCATTGATGTGTGTAGCAGCGATTCTGTTTCTATGCTTTGACACATTGTATAGTTATGTCAGGTAATCTTACAAGGTTTATATTTATCCAAAAAAACGTATACATCAATACTTTACAGTGTTAATACTTATTCATGCTTCTGTTTACATGTACTCAGAAAAACTATTACATATTATAATGTAAAGAAATATAACACAAACTCGATATGTTGATTAAACATGAGGTTACAGGAGGCGAGTAGTTAGGAAGTAGAGATGACAGAGCATACCTTTAGTGTGAAATGATATAATGAAAAGATAGGAATAAAAGAGACATAACGTTCTACTAGAGAGGAAGAGATATGAAGTGAAGACATTGGTACTCGCAGAAAAACCATCTGTAGCACGCGAAATAGCCAGAGTTATGGGTGCGCGTGATAAACATAAAAGTTATATGGAAGGCCCGAAATATATCGTTACCTGGGCGCTTGGACATCTGGTTGGATTAGCTGAACCCGAGGATTACGACAAAAAGTATGCAACATGGAATCTGGAGGACCTACCCATTCTGCCAGATCGTACGAAATTGAAAGTACTTAAAGAGACCAACCATCAATATAAAGCCGTGCAGCAGTTGATGAAACGTCAGGATGTAGGCGAACTGGTCATTGCGACCGATGCAGCACGTGAGGGAGAATTGCTGGCTCGTTGGATCATGCAGATGGCGGGGTGGAAAAAACCTTTTAAACGCCTGTGGATTTCATCCCAGACAGATAAGGCGATCAAAGACGGATTTGCTTCGCTGAAGCCAGGCAGTCAGTTCGACCGCCTCTATGAATCTGCACGTTGCCGGGCGGAGGCTGACTGGATGATCGGACTTAACGTGACCCGTGCATTAACCGTTCGTTTCAATGCCCAGTTGTCTGCTGGACGTGTACAAACTCCGACCTTGGGGATGATTATGGACAGGGAAAATGAAATTAACGGTTTCCGCTCGCAGGAGTATGAGACGTTAACGGCAGACATGGGAGGTTTTCAGGCTGTGTGGCGGGCAGCTGGAGGAGATTCACGAATTTTCGACCCTCAAGAAACACAAGAATTGAAGAAACGGGTAGATGGGCGCAAGGGCACGATTGCCCAAGTGAAGAAAAGCGAGAAGGTTGAGCCGCATCCACTGGCATATGATCTGACGGAACTACAACGGGATGCCAACCGGAAGTATGGTTTCTCTGCAAAGCAAACATCGAATGTCCTGCAACGTCTGTATGAACAGCACAAGCTTGTGACGTATCCGCGTACGGACAGTCGATACCTCACTTCGGATATGACAGCTACGTTGAAAGAACGGCTGGATAGTGTAGCCATTGGACCTTATGCGTCTTTGGCACGTCCTTTGCTGCGCAAAAATCTGAATATTACCAAACGTATTGTGGATGACAGCAAAGTTACGGATCACCATGCGATTATCCCAACGGAGCAGACGGTGCTTTTGAATCAATTGAATCCAGAGGAACGCAAACTGTACGATCTGATCGTACGTCGTTTTATCAGCCTATTCTATCCGGCAGCGAAGTACGATTCGGTTGCGATCACGGTTCAGGTGGGGAATGACTCCTTCCATGTTAAAGGTACAACGGTGAAAGAAAGTGGATGGCGTGAAGTATACGGCGGCGATTACAGCGATGATGACGATGACCGTACTGATGATACAGCAGACCATGAGCGTGCGCTTTTGCCAGATGTGCAGCAAGGGCAGTCCGTGACGGTTCAGCGTTGCCATATTAAAAGTGGACGGACGATGCCGCCCAAACGGTATACCGAAGCTGCTTTGCTTTCCCAAATGGAGAAGCATGGACTGGGCACTCCGGCGACACGAGCGGATATTATCGAGAAACTGGTCAGTTCCGATACAATAGATCGTCAAGGCAACAGCATGCATCCAACCGGTAAAGGAAAACAGTTGATTGAACTGGCTGCCCCGCAGCTTCGTTCACCGGATCTGACTGCCCGCTGGGAAGCTGAACTGGAACTCATCGCTCGTGGGCAAGGGAAACCGGGACCGTTTCTGGATAGTATCCGATCCATGGCAAAAGAGCTGGTGTCTACGGTAAAAGGCAGCAAAGCGGAGTATAAGCCGCATAATGTGTCCAATAGCCATTGCCCGGACTGTAACGCACGGTTGTTGGAGAAGAAAGGCAAGCGCGGCAAGTTTCTTGTATGTCCCACCGAGGACTGTGGATATCGTCGTTCGGCAGAGAAAAGAATGTCCAATCGTCGTTGTGCGCAGTGCCACAAAAAGATGGAAATCAAAGAAGGCAAGGCGGGGTTATACGTACAATGTCTACCTTGTGGTATTACAGAAACGTTGGATAAGGACAAACAGCATGTGAACAAACGCGATCAGCAAAAGCTGGTGAAACAATATGCGAAGCAGGAGTCCATTGGGTCTAACCTTGGAGATCTGCTGAAGGCGGCTATGGAGAAAAAGGGAGAGTAACACGCTTGAGGGTAGTTGAAGTCGTATAAGATCCTCCGTTTTCAGGCAACGTAAGCCAAGGAGGTGATACCTACATGCCGCATAACAAACCAGAGAAGATCCATAACCAGCAAAACAAAGACAGTATTCGGGAAGAGAGTATCGCTGTGCGCCCGGACAAAGCAGCCAAAAGAGCACCAAGCCTGAACGGTATTCCAAAACAGGAGTCCTAGGTCAGAGCGAGGTTAGCGTTATTACACAAAATTGTGGTTCCCTACCCGGTGCGTTGAACATGTCTCTGATGAGGACTATAATGGAGACAGGGAGATGTCCCGGGACAGGGGGATCGCTAGAATTATATGCAAACCGGACTTATATTGTGGTTTTTATTTATTAATGTAGTTGGTTATCTGGTGATGTCGGATGATAAGAGGCGTGCGCAACAGCGTCGTGACCGTACACCCGAACGGACGTTATTCTTATTAGCATTTATAGGCGGTGCTTTGGGAGTCTGGATCGCGATGTATCGGAAAAGGCATAAGACTAAACATCCCAGCTTCACCATTGGCATTCCATTGTTGTTATTCTTGAATGCGGTAATCTATGGTTACTTTATTCAATGAACACATGGAACACATGCGTAACCATTCGAAAAAGACTTACGCTGAAGTGAAAGGTGTATCATTAATTCGTCTGATATGTAAATTCATTCGTATAAATGGTTCATTGTGGCTCTGGAACGTTTAAGGAGTTACATGGTTCTGTTATTTAACTGTTAGTTTATTACATGTCAGACCGAAGCTTGCTTCGCGTGCTCTACATATAAAGGAAGGGACGGGATTCACATGTTATTTTCCAAAATATTAGTGGCTTATGATGGTTCCAAAGCTTCAAATAAAGCACTTGATCGTGCGATTGAGCTAGCTAAAGTGTCCCCAAATGCAGTACTGGATGTCATTCATGCTTTTGATTTCCCGCGTGTATTCATCGGTGAGGGACTGGCTCCACTGCCACCTTCACTTAATAATGACTACTACAATCTGGCTGTGCAGACAACAGATGAAGCGAAAGAACGAATTCAGGCTGCGGGTGTAACGGCCAATGTGGATCTGATTCAAGGAGCGGCAGCGGAAGTGTTGCTTGATTTTGCCAAAGAAAATGATTCTGATATCATTATTATTGGTAGCCGCGGACTGGGTGGTATTCGGGAATTTGTCTTGGGTAGTGTCAGTCACAATGTGGTGCAGCATGCGCAGGTTCCAGTACTGATCGTAAAATAATGGATGAAGTGTGGATGCACTGAAAAGCAGGAAGCCGGTTGTCTTCGAGAGATTGAAGAGGAGCCGGCTTTCTTTTATGGGATGAAATGGATGGTTAAGCGAATTTAAAGAAGCAATTCCCGAACATTATATTTGTCAATATGTTAAATGTTCGTCTTTAAGTTGACATTAGCTGTAGGGGATTGTTAGAATGTTAGATGTGTCGATCAGGTAAGAATAAGGTCGAGTAGGAACGAAATATGTAATAAGAGATTACAAAAATAAACGAAGATAGTTTGATAGATATTTGCTCGTATAACGCCGGGAATAGGGCCCGGAAGTATCTACCCGGAAACCGTAAATTTCCGGACTACGAGGAGATACGGCTGAGAGTCGCATGCAACCAGATGCGGACAGCAAGCCCCCTTTTGGCATGCCCAATTGAGGGATACGTATTTCTTGGAGTCCGGTGTCCGGAGAAAATGTGATGTTTTCGCGGGTAGCGGATTTTTTCATTTCACACGTAATAAGAGTCCCTTAATAGTCAGATGTAATCAAAAAAGCGCAGACGGGAGTTGGATGTATTCATGTCACTGCAAGTCGCTGTAATTATGGGCAGCAAGTCGGATTGGGAAACGATGAAACATGTGTGCGAGGTGCTGGACGAGCTGGAGATTGGGTATGAGAAAAAGGTGGTCTCCGCCCATCGTACACCGGATTTGATGTTTGAATACGCAGAGCAAGCAATTGACCGAGGATTCAAGGTGATCATTGCAGGCGCAGGCGGGGCAGCACATCTACCCGGTATGGTTGCCGCCAAAACGATGCTTCCAGTCATTGGCGTACCGGTTCAATCCAAAGCGTTGAACGGTCTCGATTCCTTGTTGTCCATTGTTCAGATGCCTGGTGGTATTCCCGTCGCAACTGTGGCGATTGGCAAGGCAGGGGCAACGAATGCAGGATTGCTGGCAGCTCAAATGATCGGTGCTTTTGACCCGGATGTCCAACGTCGCTCTGAAGCTCGCCGAGAGCGCATCAAACAAGAAGTACTCGAAAGTAGTGAAGAACTATGAATAGAGTCGGGAACCAATCCGGTATAGCAGGAGAGCTAAAAAAAGTCCTGCTGCCCGGGAAAACAACCATCGGCATTCTTGGAGGCGGACAGCTCGGACGTATGATGACGCTCGCAGGAACGGCAATGGGTTATCGATTCGTTACTCTTGATCCCGCTGCGGATGCACCTTGTGGTCAAGTTGCTCGTCAGATTGAAGCTGGTTATGACGATGCCAAAGCTGCACTTGAACTGGCTCGGCAATGCGATGTCATTACGTATGAATTCGAAAATGTGGATGCAGAAGTCGCTGGGCTGCTCGAGCGTGAGTCTTACGTTCCACAAGGAAGTGCGTTACTGTACACCACACAACATCGGTTGCGTGAAAAACGTGCGATCGAAGCTGCTGGAGTAAGAGTCGCGCCTTATCGTGAGATCAAAAGTGCGGATACGATGCTTGCTGCTGTTAGCGAACTTGGAGTGCCATGTGTACTGAAGACGGTGACTGGAGGCTACGATGGCAAAGGTCAACGGGTCATCCGGGAAACAAGTCAGGCTGTTGCGGCATACGAAGAACTTGCGGCTACTGGTGCGGAACTGGTGTTGGAACAATTCATCAAGTTTGAATGCGAGATATCGGTCGTTGTAGCGCGTAGTACAAATGGGGAGATCAAAACTTTCCCGCCAGCGGAGAACATTCATGTGAACAACATTTTGCATGCTTCAATTGTACCGGCTAGAGTTGCCGCAGATATCCAGATTGAAGCGCAAAAGCTGGCAGCAGCGGTGGCAGAATCGATGAAGGCTGTTGGACTGCTGGCTGTGGAACTGTTTGTAGCGGCGGATGGAAGACTGTACGTCAATGAGCTGGCACCAAGACCGCATAATTCTGGTCACTATACGATGGAAGCTTGTGCGACTTCTCAGTTCGAACAACATATCCGTGCCATCTGCGGGTTACCACTTGGGGACACTTCGTTATTGAGTCCGGTTGTTATGGTCAATGTGCTTGGAGAACATCTGGAAGGCATTATCGCCAGAACAGGGCAACCTGATGTAGAAGCGATAGAGCTCGGTGTGATTCCCAAGCTTCACATATATGGTAAAACCGAAGCAAAAACAGGAAGAAAGATGGGGCATGTGAATCTGCTCTGTCAGGATGTTGAAGAAGGATTGCAATGGATTGAACAAACTAATCTCTGGAGGAATACAAATTCATGATTGAACGTTATAGCAGACCCGAAATGAGAGCCATCTGGACCGAAGAGAACAAATTCCAATCATGGCTGGAAGTTGAAATTTGTGCATGTGAGGCGTGGGCCGAACTGGGTGTTATCCCTAAGGAAGAAGCAGCATTGCTTCGTCAGAACGCATCTTTTGACATCGATCGCATCTATGAGATTGAAAAAGAAACACGTCATGACGTTATCGCATTTACACGTACGGTATCTGAAAGTCTGGGTGCGGAGCGGAAATGGGTGCACTACGGACTGACTTCCACAGATGTCGTGGATACGGCTCTGGGTTATGTACTGCGTCAAGCGAATGAGATTCTGGAAAAGGATATCGTGAATTTCATTGAAATTCTTCGTGAAAAAGCATTGGCTTATCAGCACACACCAATGATGGGACGTACGCACGGTGTGCATGCGGAGCCAACGACATTTGGACTGAAAATGGCATTGTGGCATGAAGAGATGAAACGGAACCTGGAGCGTTTCCGCCATGCAGCAGACAATGTACAATACGGCAAAATCTCAGGCGCAGTAGGAACGTACGCGAACATCGATCCGTTTGTTGAAGAGTTTGTCTGCGAGAAGTTGGGCACGAAACCTGCGCCAATTTCGACTCAAACATTGCAACGTGATCGTCACGCGGAGTATATGGCTACACTGGCGTTGATCGCAACGTCCCTGGACAAGTTTGCTACAGAGGTACGTGCACTGCAGAAGAGTGAATTCCGTGAAGTGGAAGAAGCTTTTGCAAAAGGTCAAAAAGGATCTTCTGCGATGCCGCACAAGCGTAACCCGATCGGTAGTGAAAACATCTCCGGTCTGTCCCGCGTCATTCGCGGACATATGGTATCGGCATACGAGAACGTAACGCTCTGGCACGAGCGCGACATCTCGCATTCTTCTGTAGAACGTATCATTCTACCGGATGCAACGATGCTGCTGAACTACATGCTGAACCGTTTTGGTAACATCGTGAAGAACCTGACGGTTTTCCCTGAGAACATGAAACGCAACATGGAGCGCACCTACGGGGTACCATTCTCCGGTCGTATCATGACTAAGCTGATCGACAAAGGCTTCAGCCGCGAGCAAGCGTACGATACCGTTCAACCACGTGCGATGCAAGCATGGGAAGAACAACGCCAGTTCCAGGATATCGTGAAATCCACACCGGAAATCACGGAAGTGCTGAACGAAGAAGAAGTCGCAGATGCTTTCAACCCGTCATGGCACCTGAAGCACGTAGACACGATCTTCAAAAAGCTCGGCTTGAACGACTAATATATTAAGGTTTTGAATTATTCTACTCTCTAAAAGTATAGGTTGATTATGTGTTCACGCTGGAACGGAGAAGGCAGAAAAAACCTGAAGAAGCAAAGCGCTCGCCTTTATCACCGGATTACCCCCTTGAGAAAGGGATCAGAAAAATCCGGGGATAACAGCGATCGGAAGGTTATTCTGCATTCGGAGTGGCCCCGCGTGATGAGGGGAATTGGACGTATACTTTACATCTCCTGAAAGAAGGTGAGCCCATGGCACTGTCCACTGCGGCAGATCTCGTTAAAGCACCTCTGTTATATAAAGGAAAAGTACGTGAATTATACGATCTGGGTGAACATTTTCTGATCGTGGTTACGGACCGTATATCGGCATTTGATTACGTGCTGGACCCGGCGGTTCCCGAGAAAGGAAACGTACTGAATAAACTCAGCAGCTTTTGGTTCGAACTGACGGGTGACATGATGGAGAATCACGTCGTTCATACCGATGTGAATCAACTGGGTGATCTCATCACAGACCCTGAATTGCTCAAAGACCGCATCATGGTAACCCGCAAAGCAGAACGCATTGATATTGAATGTGTCGTGCGTGGATACATCACGGGTGGGGGATGGAGACAATACGAGACGAGTGGTGAAGTGAATGGCATTAAACTGCCTGACGGACTTCGCAAAAACGCCAAGCTCGAAGTTCCCATTTTCACCCCGGCAGCCAAAAACGATGTTGGTCATGATGAAGATATCCCAATGGATCGCATGAAAGAACTGGTGGGAGACGCACTCGCAGTTGAGCTTCAGGAAAAAAGCCTGCGACTGTACGAATTCGCCCGTGATTACTGTGATCAGCGTGGCATCATTCTGGCAGATTGCAAATTCGAGTTCGGCATTGTGGATGGCAAGGTCATCCTGATTGACGAAATCTTCACCCCAGATGCTTCACGCTTCTGGGCCAAAGAGAATTATGAACTCGACATCGAGATCGACAGTATGGATAAAGAGCCAGTGCGCACCTATCTCGCCGGAACCGATTGGGACAAGAACAGCAAACCTGATCCACTTCCACAAGAGGTAGTTGAAGCAACAACCGCAAGATACGTCGATATTTATAACCGTTTAACGAGATAATAACGTTTGAGTAAGCTGCGGGAAAGTTTGGCTTTCGATCGCTGTTGCCCCCGGAATGTTTTGATTGGAATCCTTTTTTCAAAAGGAAACATTCCGGGGGCAAAGGCGAGCACTTCGTTTCTCTAGCTCAAATCTTTCCCTCCGCCAGTGTTCAAACTGGTGGGTGAGGCAATTAAGAGCGGTGGCTTCCCACAGGCAGGGGAAGCCTGAAAAATTAAGAGAATTAAATTCACTAATTACTAAAGTAACTTAAAGACCATTCGCCATTCACTGTTTTGAAGGAATGGTCAGGCTAGACCATTACACACCGTGCAACGTAAAAGGTTTAGGCCTTTAAAAAACGTCGCATGGACTAGCGGAGGGGCGGAATTGTTCTTAAAGGAGCGATAGCGTTCGCCTTTGTCCCCGGGTTTTGACCGCACAGCGGGCCAAAACAATCAAAAAAACCTGGGGACAACAAGCGACCGGAAAGAACAATCCGCCCCGGAGCAAGCGCCCAAGCCCCACCTTTTAACAGCATAAAGCATTTATCCCGTTCATTACTGAGGAGGAACATAAGGATCATGATCAAAGCAACCGTATATGTCACTATTAAGCAAAGCGTACTCGACCCGCAAGGCGTAGCTGTTCAAGGAGCCCTGCATTCTATGGGATTCAACGAAGTGGAAAGTGTACGGATCGGTAAAGTCATGGAATTGAACCTGGATACAACAGATCGTGCGGAAGCGGAGAAACGATTGAAAGTCATGTGTGAAAAGTTGCTGGCCAACACCGTTGTTGAAGATTACCGCTACGAATTGGAGGGTTAATCTCATGAAATTTGCAGTTCTTGTGTTCCCTGGCTCCAACTGCGACATCGACTGTTACAAGGCAGTGGAAGATGCCATTGGGCAAGAGGTTGATTATGTATGGCACACCGCTACAGATCTATCGGCTTATGATTGTATTTTAGTTCCGGGTGGTTTCTCTTATGGTGACTACTTGCGTTGCGGAGCGATTTCCCGCTTTGCACCGGTAATGAACGAGGTAGCGAAGGCTGCTGAACAAGGTAAATATATTCTTGGTATTTGCAACGGATTCCAGATCCTGACGGAAGCGGGATTGCTTCCAGGTGCATTGATCCGTAACACTTCCCTGAAATTCCGTTGTCACGATACGGTATTGAAAGTGGCGAATGCAGATACACCATTTACACGTGACTATGCACCGGGCGAAGAGATTATCATCCCGATTGCTCACGGTGAAGGAAACTATTATTGCGACGAGGAGACGCTCGCGAGTCTGCAAGCGAACAACCAGATCGTATTTACGTACGGGACCAACCCGAACGGTTCCCTGGGTGATATTGCAGGAGTCTGTAACGAGGCTGGAAACGTGGTCGGCATGATGCCGCATCCAGAGCGTGCAGTGGATTCACTGTTTGGTTCGGAAGACGGCAAACGTATGTTTACATCTATTTTGAAAGCATGGAGGGATCGGCATGACGCAGCAGCTATCCGCTAAGGAACCAACAGCAGAACAGGTCGCAGAACATAAACTTTACGCACAAATGGGCGTATCTGACAGCGAGTATGAGCTGATCTGTGAGTTCATGGGGCGCAAGCCAAACTACACGGAAATTGGTGTGTTCAGTGTAATGTGGTCTGAGCATTGTGCTTATAAAAACTCCAAGCCATTGCTGCGGCGTTTCCCAACCACTGGACCACGTGTCCTGATGGGACCTGGTGAAGGTGCCGGTATCGTGGATATCGGTGATAATCAGGCCGTTGTATTCAAAATTGAAAGCCATAACCATCCTTCCGCGGTTGAGCCTTATCAAGGTGCGGCAACAGGTGTGGGCGGCATTATCCGTGATATTTTTTCCATGGGTGCAAGACCGATAGCCATACTGAACTCCCTTCGTTTCGGCAAATTGGAGAGCGATCGCGTTAAATATCTGTTCGAGCATGTCGTATCAGGTATTGCTGGATACGGTAACTGTATCGGTATTCCTACCGTTGGTGGCGAAGTGATGTTTGATGAGAGCTATGAAGGCAATCCGCTGGTTAACGCGATGTGTGTAGGTCTGATTGATCATGATAAGATTCAACGCGGTGTAGCTAAAGGTGTAGGTAACCCTGTGTATTATGTTGGGCCGCCAACAGGCCGGGATGGTATTCATGGAGCAACCTTTGCATCGGTTGAATTGACGGAAGAATCCGAGTCCCAACGGACAGCTGTTCAGGTTGGTGATCCATTTATGGAGAAACTGGTGATGGAATCTTGTCTGGAATTGATCGACACGGGAATCGTGCTGGGAATTCAAGATATGGGTGCCGCGGGTCTGACATGTTCGAGTGCAGAGATGGCAAGTAAAGCGGGTAACGGTCTGGAATTGTATCTGGATCAGGTACCACAGCGTGAAGAAGGCATGACGCCTTACGAGATGATGTTGTCCGAGTCCCAAGAACGGATGTTGTTCGTCGTTGAGCCGAAGGATGAGGCGCAGGCGATGGAGATCTTTGAACGTTGGGGCGTAATCTGTGCCAAAGTTGGTAAAGTAACGGATGATGGTCGTCTGAAATTGATCCACCACGGCGAAGTGGTCGGAGATATGCCGGTAACGGCTTTGGTTGACGAATGTCCAGTGTATGACAAACCTTCTTCTGTACCTGCCTACTACGAGCAAAGTGCTTCCATCGACACGCTTCGTTATGACGAAGTGTCGGATCTCGGCGGAGCACTGAAACAAGTTCTGGCATCACCAACAGTAGCAAGTAAAAAATGGATTTATGATCAATATGACTACATGGTGCGTACAAGCACGGCCGTTCGTCCGGGTTCGGATGCGGCTGTAGTTACGATTCGTGGCACACGCAAAGGTCTCGCGATGACAACGGACTGTAATGGACGTTATGTGTACCTTGATCCTGAAGTTGGTGGACGGATTGCCGTAAGTGAAGCAGCGCGTAACATTGTATGTTCCGGTGCAGAGCCGCTGGCAATTACGGACAACTTGAACTTCGGTAACCCGGAGAAACCGGATATTTTCTGGCAAATGGAAAAAGCGGTAGATGGTATGGCGGAAGCTTGTCGTGTGCTGGATACACCGGTCATCGGTGGTAACGTAAGTTTGTATAACGAAAATGCCAAAGGCTCCATCTATCCAACGCCAGTTGTCGGTATGGTAGGTCTCGTTCATGATACGGATCATATCACGACACAAGCATTCAAATCCGAAGGTGATGTTATCATCCTCCTCGGCGAAACAAAAGCTGAACTGGGTGGCAGCGAGCTGCAATACGCGGTTCATGGTCAGACGGAAGGTCGTCCACCAGAACTGAACTTGCAAACAGAAAAAGCGTTGCTCAGCACGGTGCTGGAAGCTATTCAATCCGGTCTCGTTCGCTCGGCACATGACTTGTCTGAAGGCGGCTTGGCTGTTGCACTCGCAGAGTCTTGCATCAGCGGTAACGTAGGAGCACAGGTGAATGTGGAGACGACGTTGCGTGCAGATCACGCCCTATTCAGTGAGAGCCAATCCCGTATCTTGTTGTCGGCTACGCCAGAGCTAGCGGGTAAACTTGAAGCATTTGTACGTGAGCGTGGTGTACCTGTAGCTGTGATTGGACGTGTAGAAGGAAGTAACCTGACGATTGAATTGAACGGAACATCAGCCGTGAGCGAACCTGTAGGAGGTTTGGCTCAGGTCTGGGAGGATGCGATTCCATGTCTCATGAACTGACGACAGGACCGTTGTGGACAGGCGATTATTATAATGAAGGGTCCGGCAAGGAAGGACTCGACAAATTGAAGGAAGAATGCGGCGTGTTCGGGGTGTTCAGACACCCTGACGCGGCTTCTCTCTCCTATTATGGACTGCATGCGCTGCAACATCGGGGCGAAGAAAGTGCAGGCATGTGTGTGAGTGATGGCAGCCAGTTTAACTATCATCGCGGCATGGGTCTGGTGAAGGAAGTATTCACCAAAGACCTGATGCAGACGCTGACCGGGGATATTTCCATTGGACATGTCCGTTATTCAACGAGTGGTGACAGTAAACTGACAAACGCACAGCCATTGGTATTTAAATACCGTGATGGTGATCTGGCAGTAGCAACCAACGGAAATATTGTGAATGCACCAACGATCCGGCGTGAGCTGGAGCAGAGCGGTTCCATTTTCCAAACAACAAGTGATACCGAGGTCATTGCGCATCTAATTGCACGATCCTCCAAAGGGCTTGTGGAAGCGGCAAAAGAGGCGTTCCAACGCATTGTGGGTGGTTATGCATTTCTGATCATGACCAATGACAAACTGCTCGTGGCTTCCGATCCGCACGGACTTCGTCCGCTGACGATGGGTAAGCTGGGAGATGCATATCTGTTTGCATCTGAGACGTGTGCACTGGAAACAATTGGCGCAGAGTTAATCCGTGACATTGAACCGGGTGAACTACTTGTGTTGGATGCAGATGGTCTACATGAGGATCGCTTTGATCATCACAAACACCGCAAGGCATTATGCGCGATGGAATATATTTATTTTGCCCGTCCGGATAGTGATATGAATGGTACGAACCAGCATGCAGCTCGTAAACGGATGGGAAGCCGGATGGCGATTGAGTCGTTTGTGGATGCGGACTTGGTTACGGGGGTACCAGATTCCAGCATCTCGGCAGCAATTGGATACGCTGAACAGACAGGTATTCCGTATGAGATGGGTATGATTAAGAACAAATACACCGGACGTACGTTTATCCAGCCGAGCCAGGAATTGCGGGAGCAGGGCGTGAAGATGAAGCTGAGCGCTGTGCGTCGCGTTGTGGAAGGCAAACGTGTGGTTATGATTGACGACTCCATCGTACGGGGAACAACCTCCCGTCGGATCGTGAACATGCTACGTGATGCAGGAGCAACGGAAGTACATGTACGGATTACATCACCACCTTTCAAAAACCCGTGTTTCTACGGTATTGATACGCCTGACAGCCGTGAATTAATTGCTTCACAGTTGTCGGTGGAAGAAATTTGCCGTGAAATTAATGCGGACTCCCTGGAGTTCCTCAGTCCTGATGGACTGATTGCATCGATTCAGGGAGATAATCAGGATGATCCTAAAGGCGGACTATGTCTCGCATGTTTTGATCATGATTACCCAACCCGCCTCGACTTCGGCGGCGAAGAAAAATTCGGCTGCAGCTGCTAGCTGTTATGTGGCGAGACAAACGTATCTCGCCGCCCCGTGCGTAGCCCGAGCCCTCAGCCCCGCCTTGCGGAGCAACAGGGGCCAGGGCAGCCGAGCGAAGCAACTGCCCCCGGGCGCAGCCCGAGCCCTTAAGCCCCGCCTTGCGGAGCAACAGGGGCACGGGCAGCCAGGCGAAGCAGCTGCCCCCGGGCACAGCCCGAGCCCTTAAGCCCCGCCTTGCGGAGCAACAGGGGCACGAGCAGCCAGGCGAAGCAGCTGCCCCGGGCCTAGCCCGCGCCCTTAAGCCCCGCCTTGCGGAGCAATAGGGGTTAGGCAGCCGAGCGAAGCAGCTGCCCAGCGGGCTTGCCCCGCAGCGCAGCTGAGCGGGGTTCGCCGACCGATGGCTTGCAGCCAACGGAATCGGCGAACAATCCCGCGAGATCACGCACGAACCAACCATAGCAAGATCACACCAGCCACCTCTGCACCGCTTTTTTGGCGGGTGTCCAGAGGGCCTGCCAAGGTCCTATGGGGTCCTCCCGGGCGGGAGGATTTAGGTGGGGCGAAAAAAAAGGAGATGATTCCACTTGTCTGAAGCATATAAAAAGGCCGGCGTTGATATCGCGGCAGGTAATGAAGCGGTTGAACGGATGAAAAAACACGTGAAGCGTACCTTCCGTCCGGAAGTGATGACAGATCTGGGAGGCTTTGGCGCCCTGTTCGGTTTGAACAAAGATAAATACGATGAGCCAGTGCTTGTATCTGGTACGGATGGCGTAGGCACCAAGCTGAAAATTGCATTTGCCATGGACCGTCACGATACCATCGGAATCGACGCGGTAGCGATGTGTGTGAACGACATTGTGGTACAGGGTGCAGAACCACTTTTCTTCCTTGATTATCTGGCATGTGACAAAGTCATTCCTGAGAAGATCGAAGCTATTGTTGCGGGTATCGCTGAAGGCTGTCATCAATCTGGTTGTGCGCTGATCGGTGGCGAGACGGCGGAGATGCCGGGCATGTACAGTGAAGGCGAATACGATATTGCCGGATTCACGGTGGGTATCGTAGACAAAGCGAAGATCATCAATGGTACAACCATCGCCCCTGGTGACACAGTAATTGGCCTGGCTTCCAGCGGTGTGCATAGTAACGGATTCTCGCTGGTACGCAGACTTTTGTTGGAAGATGCGGGTCTTGATCTGCATGATGAAGTAGCGGAACTGGGCGGTAAGCTGGGTGATTCCCTGCTGGAACCTACGAAGATCTATGTTAAACCCCTGTTGTCCCTGCTTGAAAAGGTAAAAGTAAAAGGCATGGCTCACATTACAGGTGGTGGCTTCATCGAGAATATCCCACGTATGTTGCCTAGCAACGTGAATGTGGATATTGACTACGGCTCTTGGCCGATCCTGCCGATCTTCAACCTGTTACAGGAAAAGGGTGCTGTCTCGAACCGTGACATGTTCACCACATTTAACATGGGTGTCGGGCTTGTATTGGTCGTTAATGAAGCAGATGCATCGGAAGCGCTGCAACAACTGAAAGCATCTGGTGAAGAGGCGTACATCATTGGCCGTGTTACTGAAGGAGATGCGCGAGTAACCTTCACGGGAGCGGATGTTTAATGGCGAACTACCGCATAGCTGTATTTGCCTCGGGTGAAGGGACTAACTTTCAGTCATTGGTCGATGCAGTACGGAATGGTGGGCTGAATGCATCCGTTGATCTGCTCGTGTGTGATAAACCGGCTGCACGTGTTGTGCAGCGGGCACAGGACGCAGGCGTGGAATGTCATCTGTTTACTCCGAAAAATTATGCTTCCCGTGAAGCCTATGAGTCAGAGATCGTGGAAGTGCTTGAATCCAAAAAGATCGACCTGGTCGTTCTTGCCGGATATATGAGATTGCTGACTTCCGTTGTGGTGGATCGTTACGCAGGGCGGTTGATTAACATTCATCCGTCCTTGCTACCGGCATTTGCAGGTAAGGATGCGATTGGACAGGCATTGGAATACGGTGTGAAAGTTACGGGTGTGACCGTGCACTTTGTGGACGGAGGCATGGATACCGGACCGATTATTGCCCAGCATCCGGTTCCCATTTTGCCAGAGGATACGCCTGAGTCAATCAGCCGTTCCATTCATGCTGCCGAGCAGCAGCTTTACCCTGAAGTGGTATCCTGGTTCGCCCAAGGTTTGGTTCAGTTAGAAGGGCGTTATGTCACTGTTAACAAACCGGTTTGATATAGTTTTAAACTTTTTCACACATTAACGGAGAGGACAGAAATAAGCTGTAGAAGCGAAGCGCTCGCCTTTATTACTGGATTTTTACCATTGAGAAATTGTTCAAAAAAATCTAGGAATAACAGCGATCGAAAGATTATTCTGGACTCGTAGTGTTTTAGTGTGAAAATCTATTTATCAACTGTATAACAGAAGTCGAATATTGGTACGCATTTTGTGATATTTCTCGGGAAATAAATCGGCTGTGTTTCGTCAGGAAACGCGAAGCCATGGGACATTAAAGGAGGAGCATATTGTGAGTATCAAAAGAGCGCTGGTCAGCGTATCGGATAAAACGGGCATCGTGGACTTTTGCCGCGAGCTGTCGCAAATGGGTGTGGAGATTATTTCGACAGGAGGTACAAGCAGCCTGTTGTCGAAGGAAGGCGTACCTGTCATCGGAATTTCGGATGTGACCGGATTCCCGGAAATTATGGACGGACGTGTAAAAACATTGCATCCGGCAGTTCATAGTGGGTTGTTGGCTGTGCGTGATAACGAAGAGCACACACGCCAGATGGAAGAACTCGGTCTCGGCTATATCGATCTGGTTGTCGTGAACCTGTATCCATTCCAAGAGACTATTGCGAAACCGGACGTGGCATACGAAGATGCCATCGAGAACATCGATATTGGCGGTCCAACGATGCTTCGCTCGGCAGCCAAAAACCATGCCTTTGTCAGTGTCGTTGTAGACGCATCTGATTACAGCCAAGTGCTGGAGGAAGTGCGCAACGATGGAGATACCACTCTCGAAACTCGCAAACGGCTTGCGGCAAAAGTGTTCCGTCATACGGCGGCTTACGATGCACTCATCTCCGACTACCTGTCTAACGTAAATGGCGATCCGTTGCCAGAGCGTCTGACGGTTACTTACGAAAAACTCCAGGATTTGCGTTACGGCGAAAATCCACACCAGCAGGCGGCATTCTACCGCAAACCGCTGGCTGCTCAAGATACGTTGACAACAGCCGAGCAATTGCATGGCAAAGAGTTGTCTTACAATAACATCAACGATGCGAACGCAGCATTGCAGATTGTCAAAGAGTTTGAAGAACCAGCCGTTGTCGCGGTTAAACATATGAACCCATGCGGCGTAGGTATTGGCGCAAGTATCTATGAAGCTTACAGCAAGGCATATGCTGCAGATCCAACGTCTATCTTTGGTGGCATTGTGGCAGCGAACCGCATTATCGACAGCGATACAGCAGGCAAATTGAGTGAGATTTTCCTGGAAATCGTACTTGCTCCTGACTTTACACAAGAGGCTCTCGATATCCTGACGAAGAAGAAAAACATTCGTTTGCTCAAAACGGGTGAGTTGAATGCTGCTCGTAAACGGGAGAGCCAATTCGTGGTAACGTCCATCGACGGTGGTATGATCGTGCAACAGTCCGATGTACACTCCATTGAAGCGAGCGAGTTGAATGTTGTAACCGATCGTGCGCCATCGGAAGAAGAACTGAAACAGCTGTTGTTTGGCTGGAAAGTAGTTAAACATGTAAAATCCAACGCGATTGTACTTGCTGCGAATGACATGACGGTAGGTGTGGGCGCTGGACAAATGAATCGTGTGGGTGCAGCCAAAATTGCGATTGAGCAAGCGGGCGAGCAAGCAAAAGGTGCTATTCTGGCATCGGATGCGTTCTTCCCAATGGGTGATACGCTGGAACTGGCTGCAAAAGCCGGAATTACAGCGGTAATTCAACCTGGTGGTTCGATCAAAGATGAAGAGTCCATCAAAGTAGCCAATGAATACGGAATTGCCATGGTTTTCACAGGCGTTCGTCACTTCAAACACTAGAACGAAAAAGGTTTAAATAAGGGGTGTCGCCAGTCATACTTATGACTTATGGTACACCCCCTCTTTTTTAGGTTTTTCAACACGCGTTAGCGTAACAAATTCAGTTATGCACGGAGGGGAACAGAGCGAATGGATATTCTGGTAGTAGGCGGCGGTGGCCGGGAACATGCAATCATCTGGGCGCTGGCAAAGAGTCCAAAGGTAGACAAGATTCACTGTGCACCGGGAAATGCAGGTATTGCTCAACTGGCTGAGTGTCATGCCATTGCGGTAAATGAATTCGATAAACTAACGGCTCTTGCTGTAGAGCTTAAAGTGGGACTGGTGGTTATTGGTCCGGATGATCCGTTGGCGGATGGGATCGTGGATGCATTTGATTCGACAGGTATTCCGGTATTCGGACCTCGTCGCAATGCAGCAGAGATCGAAGGAAGTAAAACGTTCATGAAGGACCTGTTGCACAAATACAACATTCCAACCGCAGCCTATGAAAAATTCGACAACTACGAACAGGCTCAAGCATACCTGAGTGAGCAAGCAATTCCGGTTGTCATCAAGGCAGATGGACTGGCAGCGGGTAAAGGTGTGACAGTAGCTTATTCCCGTGATGAGGCTGATCAGGCACTTCGCAGTATCATGGTGGACAAAGTATTTGGTGAAGCAGGAGCCAAAGTGATCATCGAGGAATTCCTCGCAGGTCAGGAAATGTCCATTCTGGCTTTTGTCGATGGGGAGACGGTTCGCCCGATGGCGGCAGCACAGGATCACAAACCTGTATTCGACAACGACCAAGGGCCAAACACAGGCGGTATGGGGACATACTCACCTTTGCCACATATCCCTGCTTCTATTATTGAGGAAGCTGTGGAGACGATCATTAAACCAACGGCCAAAGCGATGGTGTCCGAGGGACGTCCATTCCAGGGTGTATTGTTTGCCGGGCTGATGATTTCACCAGATGGAAAACCCAAAACGATTGAGTTCAACGCACGTTTTGGTGATCCCGAAACACAGGTTGTATTGCCACGTCTGAAGAGCGACTTGTTCGATATCTTCTGGGCAACCGTTCATGGCAAGCTGGCTGATATTGAGATTGAATGGAGTGATGAAGCCGCAGTATGTGTGGTGCTTGCTTCAGGAGGTTATCCGGGTCCTTATGCCAAAGGTGTAGTCATAGAAGGACTGGATCAAGTGCAAGATGCCGTGGTATTCCACGCAGGTACAGCACGTAGTGAAGCAGGAGACTGGGTTACGAATGGTGGACGGATCCTGGGTGTAGTTGGCCTTGGTGCGGATATTGCCGAAGCTAGAAACAAAGCTTATGAACAGGCGGAGCGTATCCATTTTGATGGTAAACATCAGCGAACGGATATTGCTGCCAAAGCACTCGTATAGAATGAATATAAGAGTCCGTAAAGATGTATACCGGAAAGGTATTTGCATCCTGCGGGCTCTTTCCAACGTATATAGATGTATCTTGTGTAAACGGCCGGACTTGTCCATACGGGAAAGACACAAAATAGGAGTAGGTCAGGGCGATCACGCATGTTTAATGCCCTAAACTAAAGGGTAGTATTTTTATAAATTGGACTATACTAAACATGTGAAGATTATCACATTATAAGGTAATACCAAACATATTATATAAAGTAACTAACATACATAAAGACTAATTTGTGAACATTATACTGTAAGCTTGTGGCAAACCATAACGTGCAACTGGATGGTTGAGCGGGAAACATGGTATACTTTTCGGAAACAGGAATGAGTACGAGGGGAGGTGGATATCTATTGGGTAGGCGATATTGTAAATTGTCCAAATGGCGAATCTAGGTGGAGTTAAGCGAGGAACAATTGACAGCATGAGGGGTAACCCGATTTGAATGAAGAAGTTTCTGCAAGTCATTGACTTCATCTTGAATTCCTGTTTTGTAATTTTACAAGGTCAAACGTAAGACTTATACAAAAGATATCATTGAAATCAATTTTATATAAGGCAGACGTCGTGTTGAAAGACTAACAGTTGATGAATGGTTAACACAGTTAACGGATCACGCTGTAACTATCTCTGGAGGTGAATCCCTGAGAACCGGGGAAATCATTGGACATAATTACCGTATTGAATATCGCTTTACTTATTATCTTGATTGCATTGACTGCATTTTTCGTAGCATCGGAATTTGCTGTAGTCAAAATTCGTACATCAAGAGTGGATCAACTGGTCGCGGAGGGCAATAAAAAGGCCGTATTGGCTAAAAAAGTTGTCTCGGACCTGGATTATTATCTGTCAGCCTGTCAGCTCGGTATTACGGTCACTGCTCTAGGACTGGGAGCGCTCGGAAAACCGACGGTTGAGAGATTGTTATATCCGGTATTCAATTATTTAGACGTACCTGCTTCAATCTCGTCGATTGCTTCCTATGCGATCGCCTTTATCCTCGTCACGTTCTTGCACGTGGTTGTTGGTGAGATGGCACCGAAAACGTTGGCGATTCAATTTTCAGAAAAACTGACATTAATGCTCGCCCCATCGCTATACTGGTTTGGTAAAATCATGTATCCGTTCATCTGGGCGCTTAATGGAACTTCACGTGTTCTTCTGCGAGGATTCGGTGTAAAGCCTGCCAAACATGATCAAGCCTACTCGGAGGACGAGATCAAGATCATCATGAACCAGAGTTATGAAGGTGACGAGAACAACAAGACAAAGCTTTCGTATCTGGAAAATGTATTTGTGTTCGACGAACGTGATGCCAAAGACATCATGGTGCCGCGTACGGAACTGGTGACATTAGATCAGGATATGACGTATGACGATATTATTCCTATATTGGATGAACATAACTATTCACGTTACCCTGTCATCGAGGATGGGGACAAGGACCGCATTATCGGCGTTGTGAATGTGAAAAAGATATTGCCTGACATGGTAGCCGCAAGATCATATCAACTAAGCGAGTTCGTTCGTGAGATCCCATTTGTTTCCGAAGTTACAAGTATCCAGGATGCAATGATTAAAATGCAGCAGGAACGTGTACACATGGCCGTGGTCGTGGATGAATATGGGGGTACCTCGGGTATCATTACAATGGAGGATATTCTGGAGGAACTTGTCGGTGAGATTCGCGATGAATTCGATGCCGATGAGGTGGCTGATATTCAGGAGACCGGAGAGAATCAATATCTTATTAATGGCCGGGTACTTTTGGATGAAGTGGAGCGCCAGTTCGGGCTTAGCTTTGAAGGAAATGAAGAGATGGATACCGTTGCTGGATGGATTCAATACCAGAAGGGTGTAGGTGTGGAAAAAGGCGACACGGTAGAACACGGTGATTATGTCTGGACCGTTGTTGATACCGAGAACTATCACATCAAACAAGTTCTTCTGGAACGAGTGAGCGGCGCGCAGGTTGAGGAAGCTACTAGCGATCTTGCGTGATGTTGGTTGGTTCGATCATGACTGTAATCTAGGGTTTGATTGCCTATTTGGCTACTGCCCTCAGAATTTAAAGCGTTTTGGCAACGTAACAGTGTAGGGGACGGAATCGATTCTGAAGAAGCGTAGCGTTCGCGTTTGCAAACCAATTTTAAACCTTTGAAAACAACAATCAGGGAAATTTGGAGGCAATGGCGATCGGAAGAACGAGCCGTCACCGGAACGTCACTCGTGCAAACCTTATTTTAAAATTTAATGGAGGTGAATCCCTCAACCTGAGGGAAATCATTGGACGGAATAATAGCCTTGAATTTATTTTTAGTAGCCGTATTTATAGGTCTGACAGCCTTTTTTGTTGGAGCCGAATTTGCAATTCTTAAAGTACGGATGTCCCGAATCGATCAATTGATCTCGGAAGGCAACAAAAAGGCAGTACTGGCCAAAAAAGTGGCGCACAACCTGGATTATTATCTGTCTGCATGTCAATTGGGAATTACCATCACGGCGCTGGTATTGGGAGCCTTGGGTGAACCTACCGTTGAGAAAATGCTACATCCGCTCTTTGAGCGAATGGAAGTTCCAGCGGCGTTGTCTACCGTGCTTTCCTATGGTATTGCTCTGGCGATCATTACCTTCCTGCACGTAGTTATCGGTGAATTGGCACCGAAAACACTGGCGATCCAGTTTGCAGAAAGAATGACGCTGTTACTGGCACCGCCACTGTACTGGTTCGGTAAAATCATGAATCCGTTCATCTATGCATTGAATGGAGCTGCTCGTCTGTTGCTTAGCATATTTGGTGTAAAACCTGCCGGGCATGATAGCGTTCACTCCGAAGAAGAGTTGAAGCTGATTATGGCACAGAGCTTTGAGAGCGGTGAGATCAACCAGACGGAGCTGGACTATCTCAAAAACATTTTTGCTTTTGATGAGCGTCTGCTTCAGGAGATTATGATTCCACGAGATAAAATTGTTACTTTGAATAAGGAAATGCCGATTGATCAGATCATTGAAACGCTGAATCGACACGAATACACCAGATACCCTGTTATTGCGAATGGGGATCAGGCGCATTTTGTAGGCTTTATTAACACAAAAGAAATGTTGACGAGTGTGGCTGCGGGCAGAGATTTCAATATGGAGACATTTGTTCACAATACACCGAGTTTCTCCGAGCGTTCTCCAATCAAGGATGTACTGATCCAGATGCAGCAAAGCCGTGTACACATTGCAACCGTGAAAAACGAGGCAGGTGCTACAGTAGGTATGGTTACGATGGAGGATATCCTTGAAGAGATTGTCGGAGACATCAAGGATGAATACGAGCATAAAGATTTGGTGAATCCACCAAAAAGAATGAAACTCGTTTAAGAATAAGTGATACAAAGATATTACAGGATTAGCGAAGCAACCTAATCAATCGTTATAACGCTGAGCAGGTTCCCGGAGTGATCGGGGCCTGCTTTTTGTATTAAATCTTAATTTTAAAATAAAAGCTTGCATAATGTGGTTCAATGGATTAATATAAATTTAAAGAATCTTAACTTAAAGATAAATAATAAAAAGCAATAAATAAAAGAAACAAAAACAACCTATGATACAACTAAAACCAAGGGAGTGAAGATTATGTTCAGAACTTCAGGAATTCATCATATTACAGCTTTTGTTGACGATGCCCAGAAAAACGTTGATTTTTATGCAGCTGTGTTGGCGCTCAGACTGGTGAAAAAAACAATAAACTTTGATGCACCGGACGTGTATCACTTGTATTACGGGAATGAGCAGGGTGCACCGGGCACAATCATTACCTTTTTCCCACAGCAGAATTCAAGAAGAGGTGTCATTGGTTCCGGTCAGACTGGAGTAACCGTATATGCGGTTCCTGTAGGAAGCCTGCCTTTCTGGAAAGAACGTCTTGCTTCCTTCGATATTCCATATGAAAATAAAACCAGATTTGGTGAGCAGTACATTCGTTTCTTCGACAAAGGCGGTCTGCTTCTTGAACTGGTTGAGCGTGAAGGTGGTCAGCCAAGCAGCTGGAGTTTCAACGGTGTGACACCGGAGCATGCCATCAAAGGATTTGGCGGAGCCGTATTGTTCAGCCACGTTCCTGAGAAAACCGTGGACGTCTTGGTGAGCAAACTGGGTCTGGAGCAAGTCGGTGAAGAGAACGGACTCCTTCGTCTTCAGGCAAGCGGCGATATTGGTCAGATCATCGATATTCAGTCCACAGGTATCCAACGCGGGATTGGTGGAGCCGGAACGGTTCACCATATTGCATGGCGTGCCAAAGATTACGTGGAACATGAACAAATTCAGCAGGATCTTGAACAATCCGGTTATCATCCAACGCCAGTCATTGACCGTCAATACTTCAACGCTGTGTATTTCCGGGAGCCGGGTGGTATACTGTTCGAACTGGCTACGGATCCTCCGGGATTTGCACGGGATGAACCAGCAGAGAGCATGGGTGAGAAACTGATGTTGCCTGAATGGTATGAACCACAGCGTGAGCAGATTGAGCAATTGTTGCCACGAATTGAAGTACGTGAATGGAAAGGAGAGTCCAAATCATGACCACAACCAATACAATGAAACATATCTATAAAGCAGGTGCTCAGCCGGATGCGCCAACAATCCTGTTGCTTCATGGCACAGGCGGAACCGAGAATGATCTGATCGGTCTGGCGGAGATGATCGCACCCGGAGCTGGCATACTTGGGGTGCGGGGTAATGTATCGGAGAACGGGATGCCCCGTTTCTTCCGCCGCCTGGCCGAAGGCATTTTTGATGAAGAAGATCTGATTGCTCGTACGGCAGAGCTGGGATCTTTTGTCGATGCAGCTGCGCTGGAATACGGTTTTGATCGGTCCAACGTGTATGCACTGGGTTACTCTAACGGTGCCAACATTGCGGCAAGCTTGATCTTCCATCAAGCAGATGTATTCAAAGGTGCAATTCTGCATCACCCGATGGTACCGCTGCGCGGACTGGAACTGCCGGATCTGAAAGGTCTGCCTGTGTTCATTGGTGCGGGCGAGAATGATCCGATTATACCAAGACGTGAAACGGAGGAACTTGCTTCGCTGCTGAGCGGTGCAGGTGCTGATGTAAACACGCATTGGGAGCGTCAGGGTCATCAGTTGACTCGTACCGAGGCAGAAGCCGCGGCAGCTTGGTTTAAGACTCAGGCGTAAATTGGGTGGATAGACGGTTATGAAACGTATAGAGACAGCCTGATCGTGAAGATCGGGCTGTTTTTTCTTTTTATTTAGTCATCGTTAGGAAGAAGAAATGATTGACTGGTGTTATGTAACCGTTACGAACCGGGTAAACATTTGAATGTGTGGTAGATAACCTTGTATGCTTAGTGATATAGCTATGTATCAACATCATGAACTGGAGGGGTTAATGTGGAACGTAACATCAAGGAACTGGTACAGCGGATGACACTGGAAGAAAAAGCGGGCATGTGCTCGGGACTGGACTTTTGGCATCTGAAAGGGGTGGAGCGTCTTGGCATTCCATCCATCATGGTGACGGACGGACCTCATGGGCTGCGCAAGCAGGATGGAAGTGCGGATCATCTAGGTCTGACGTCGAGCGTGCCTGCAACCTGTTTCCCTTCTGCGGCAGGATTGGCTAGTTCATGGGACAAGGAGCTGGCGCGTCAGGTCGGGGTGGCTTTAGGTGAGGAATGTCAGGCTGAGGATGTTGCGGTACTGCTTGGACCGGGTGTAAATATTAAACGATCCCCGCTGGGCGGGCGTAATTTTGAATACTTTTCCGAAGATCCATTGTTATCTACGCAGATGGCTACCGGTCATATTCAGGGTGTGCAGAGCCAGGGTGTGGGTACGTCTCTCAAACACTTTGCAGTTAATAATCAGGAAGAACGGCGCATGTCGATTGATGCGGTGGTGGATGAACGGACGCTGCGTGAGATCTATCTGGCGAGCTTCGAAGGTGCAGTAAAGGATGGACAGCCGTGGACGGTGATGTGTTCTTACAATAAGGTGAACGGTACGTATGCAGGTGAGAATGAATGGTTGCTTACGGATATTCTGAAAGACGAATGGGGTCACGAAGGTCTTGTGGTATCAGACTGGGGAGCGGTCAATGAACGTGCAGACGCCCTTGCAGCGGGATTGGAATTGGAGATGCCAACAAGCGGTGGAATCGGTGAGCGTAAAGTGATCGATGCCGTAGAAAGCGGACAACTGCCGCTGGACAAGCTGGATCGGGCGGTGGAGCGTCTGCTTACGCTGATCTTTAATGCCGTTGATCAAAAGCAAGATGGGGCTACATATAACAAGGATGAGCATCACCAACTTGCGCGCAAGGTGGCGGCCGAGAGTATGGTTTTGCTGAAAAATGAAGAAGGTATCCTGCCGCTGGGACGTGAAGGCGAAGTGGCGTTAATCGGGGCATTTGCGCGTAAACCTCGCTTCCAGGGCGGGGGAAGTTCCCACATTAATCCGACCAAAGTGGATGATATTGTGGAAGAGATGACCCAGGTGGCTGGCGAAAGTGTAACCTTCTCGTATGCCCCAGGTTATCGGATTGAAGCGGATGATGTGGATGAGACATTGATGCATGAGGCTGTGCAGGCCGCACAGTCAGCGGATACCGCTGTTGTGTTCGTTGGATTGCCGGATCGTTATGAATCCGAAGGGTATGATCGTGCCCATCTGCGTCTGCCTGACAATCATATTCGGCTGATCGAAGAGATTGCGAAGGTTCAATCACGTGTCGTCGTTGTGCTAAGCAACGGATCTCCAGTGGAGATGCCATGGCTGCCTCAAGTACGAGCCGTGCTTGAAGCTTATCTTGGTGGACAGGCCGTTGGTGGAGCGATGGCTGATCTGTTGTATGGTGAGGTGAATCCGTCCGGTAAACTGGCGGAGACGTTCCCTGCCAAGCTCAGCCATAATCCATCCTACTTGAATTTCCCGGGCGAAAGGGATCGTGTCGATTACCGGGAAGGCATCTTTGTTGGTTACCGCTATTATGATAAAAAAGAGCTGGAGCCACTGTTTCCGTTTGGTTATGGACTGAGTTATACGACATTTGAATATGCTGACCTGAAGGTAGATCGCACAGAATTGACCGATCAGGATGAGGTGAATGTACATGTTCGGATTACCAATACCGGTGACAGAGCGGGCAAGGAGATTGTACAGTTGTATGTCAGCGATGTAGAGAGCACAGTTATCCGTCCGGTCAAAGAACTGAAAGCTTTTGCCAAGATGGCTCTGGAACCTGGAGAATCCGAAGTGGTGAGCTTCACACTAAACAAGCGTTCATTCGCCTATTACAACGTAGATATGAAGGATTGGCATGTGGAGACCGGAGAGTTTGATATTCAGGTAGGCAGTTCCTCACGGGACATTCATGTGCATACACGTGTGAACGTAGAGTCTACAGCGACATTCCTTCCAACCTATACGCGTAATAGTACATTGGGTGATATCCAGCGTGATCCGGCCCATAAACAGCTGCTGGACCAGGCTTTGCAACAATTCCAGGAAGCCAGTGGGTTCGGCGGTAATGATGCTGGGGATCATGCAGATATGATGGATGCGATGATGAAATATATGCCACTGCGTGCACTGGTTGCGTTTAGCGGTGGGGCCATGACGGAAGAAGCGATGAATGAACTTCTGGAGCAGCTGAACAACAAGGATCATGGTATTCGAGGATAAGGGGGTGCGCCCTTAAACCGAGTATTCGTCCATCCTTGGATTAAGCGATTACGATTATGCGATACGTGCAGGAACTGCGCACGAAGCAACAAGAAGGTGTATGTGAGGTTCAGCGGCACAGTGGCTGGGACAGTTACCCGATCCGATCATGGATCGGGTTTTCTTTTTGCATAAGGAAAAAGGAGCGGGAAAGGAACGGAGGATAACTCTAGCAACGTGACAGAGGTGACAGGACTGCTCTAACTTGCTGAAGCAACATGGTTGTCGTAAAGCATGGATTATTCTATAATGAAGTAATTGATAATCATTTTCAATTAGATTCGGTGATAGATGACTATGCACGTAATCAGGAGGGGAATATGAATCCTAACCCTAGCTCACATACATTTGGTTCAAGTGCGTTTGTTCGGACCCGTGATGGTCGCAAACTACATTATATGTCCAGGGGAACAGGAGAGCTGACGGTTGTATTTGAGTCCGGTATGGGCGCCTCCAGATCAAACTGGGGACTGGTTGCACCAGCCATTGCTGAGCATGCACGTGCAGTTGTGTATGACAGGGCAGGGGCGGGACGAAGTGATGTCGACTCGGCTCCCCGCAGCCTTGAACGCATTGCAGGGGATCTTGGAGAACTGCTTACAGCACTAGGCCCGGGCCCATTCATTCTGGTTGGACATAGCTGGGGAGGTCCGATTGTACGGGCTGCGGCAGCTGCACATCTATCTCGATTACGTGGCATTATTCTGGTAGATCCATCAGACGAGCATTGCGAAATGTATTTTTCCAAGCTTACTAAAAAGAGCTTTGCCATCAATGGTTTCATTATTCCAATCATGGCGCGGACTGGCTTATATAAGATGCTTGGCAGCAAAGCTGGAAGTGTTCAGCCTGACGATGTGGTTGCGGATCACCTCAAGGAGGATTTCACTGTACGGGCAGCCAGTACGATGCTTGCGGAAGGCAAAACGTTTCTGGATGACATGGCAGCGCTGCTGGAACATCCTCCGGCTCTGGGTGATCTGGAAGTTAGCGTGATCTCGGGTACGAACCCGGGCAAGGGAGAGGGGAAAATCAGACCTGCCCTCATCACGGCCCATCGCCAGACGGTGAGCCAGCTGTCCAATGCGAGATGGATTGGGGCAGATCAATCCGGTCATATGGTTATGTATACAGACCCTCAGGTTATTATTGATGAGATTTTACGAATGATAAATGAAGTGAGCCCAGGCGCAAGAACAGATCAAAAGTGATACAATACAAAGAAAAGCAGTGCGCGACATTGCTAGATAAGTTGAATTAATGATTTACACGATAACGGAGAGGACAGAAAGAACTCGAAAAAGCGAAGCGTTCGTCTAAAAGCTTTCTGAAAGAAAGCTGCATCGGAAGCATACGCTATCACCGGATTTTTCCCTTGAGAAAAGGGAATCGAAAAAATCTGGGGATAACAGCGAATGGAGGGTTATTCTGTCATCGTAGTGTCAGTGTAAATAAACTTTAGTTCAACTTATATAGACCATAAAAGCGGAGTGTGGAGACAACATGAAACCAGTTGAACAAGAACCAACGGGAACCACAAGTCCCGGTCGTGCCAGTGTTGGCATGGAAGATATCGTACGCGCACATCATGTGCTGCGTGAGGTCATTGTAAGAACGCCGTTACAGCGGGATGCTGTATTGTCGGCCAAATATAACTGTAATGTGTATCTAAAAAGGGAAGACCTTCAAGTGGTGCGTTCGTTCAAAATTCGAGGCGCCTATAATATGATTCGCAGTCTGACACCAGCCGAGATGGAGAAGGGTATTGTCTGTGCGAGTGCAGGCAACCATGCTCAAGGTGTTGCTTTTAGCTGTAATGCGCTCGGAATTAACGGCAAAATCTTCATGCCCAGTACAACGCCGAACCAGAAGGTGAAGCAGGTAAGACGTTTTGGTGGCAGTAACGTTGAAGTGGTGCTCATCGGGGATACGTATGATGACGCTTATGCTGAAGCGATGCGTGCATGTGACGAACAAGGCATGACGTTCATCCATCCTTTTGATCAACCCAAGATTATTGCAGGTAATGGTACGGTAGCGATGGAAATCATGGAAAGTCTCGATGAGAATGCCGACTATGTATTCGTGACGATTGGTGGCGGAGGGTTGGCAGCCGGCGTGGGAACCTACATGAAGACCGTGAGTCCAGAGACACGCATCATTGGAGTTGAGCCACTTGGGGCAGCTTCCATGAGTGAGGCGATGTTCCGCAAACAGGTTGTGACGCTGGATGATATAGATAAATTCGTGGATGGCGCAGCGGTGAAACGTGTTGGCGATCTCACCTTTGATATCTGCAATAGTATACTTGATGACATTGTGAAAGTGCCAGAAGGCAAAGCCTGCACAACTATTCTGGAACTATATAATGAAAATGCGATCGTTGTCGAGCCTGCCGGTTCCTTGGCTGTTGCGGCGCTTGAGCAATATCGTGAGCAAATCGTGGGCAAGACGGTGGTCTGTGTTATTAGTGGCGGGAACAACGATATTGACCGGATGCAGGAGATCAAGGAACGTTCCCTGATCTATGAAGGTCTGAAGTATTATTTCATGGTTAATTTCCCGCAGCGTGCAGGAGCTTTACGTGAATTCCTGGAGGAAGTTCTAGGGAAAAATGATGATATCACCCGGTTTGAATATACGAAAAAGCATGATAAGGAAAATGGCCCTGCCTTGGTGGGCATCGAGCTGATGTACAAGGAAGATTACCACCCGCTCATTGAACGCATGAACCGCAAAGGTATCGCCTATACCGAGCTGAACAAAAATCTAAATCTGTTCAACATGTTAATCTGATGAATGATTCCAAGATGCTATTAGATCACCAAGAAACATCTCCTCTGATCAGACCTGCGCGCATAGAAGATGCAGATCAGGTCATTCCGTTACTGTATCAGGCGATAGGGGATATAGCATACTCGCTAGCGGGTGAGGCGGATCATGAGAAGGCGATGCAGATTTTGCAGGCGTTTTATGTGCAGGAAAACAATCGGATTAGCTACCGTCATGTGACAGTGATGGAGCAGGATGGGCTGATCGCGGGGATTCTGGTGGCCTATGATGGCGGTGAAGCTGATCGTCTGGACCAGCCGATTCTGGATCGACCTGGACGAAGCCGGGATGAGAAGTATGCATTGGTCAAAGAAACCCGTCCGGGGGAGTATTATCTGGATACTCTCTCGGTAAGTGAAGCTTATCAGGGGCAGGGCATCGGCCGGGCACTGATGGCTGCTTTTGAGCAGCAGGGCAGAGATCTGGGTCACTCACAGGTATCCCTGATTGTAGAACGGGACAACGGCCGTGCGCTAATGCTCTATGAACGGCAGGGATATGTCAAAGACGATGTGATTGTCATCGCAGGACATGAGTATAATCATATGGTCAAACCGATTCAATAGTGCAGGGAGCTGACGGGTTGAGTCAGTTTTGACTATAGAAGCAAAAAGAAACCGCGACAGGAGCGAATCCTGTCGCGGTTTTTGGTATGGTGATATGTTGGAATTTAGCCCAAGTTTTGAATTTGAACCGGGTGTTAACCGTGGAAGCGGATTAACTCAATAATTCGCGTAGTCGCTGACAGGCACATTCTGGTCCAGCCATTTCTCCACCGAAGCTGTTTTCTCATACTTCGATTCCTTAACCACGTCCATAAAGGCATCCAGCTTGGTGAGGAATTCACTATCGACGGATGCAAGACGCTGCAAGACGCCGTTGTAGCCTCTTTGGGCGTTCGCTACCATTTTGTTCGTGTCATAATCAAACAGCGGTGTATTGTTCAGCCCATAAAAGGTATACAGGGTATAACTGTTTAACAGATTATGCACCTGCTTGGCCCGATTTGATTTTGGATGTCGTTCCAGGAATTTTTCCTGGCTGAGTGCTCGAAGGAGAATTTCTTGATAGCCAATGACCAGAGCACCGTCATCCGCAGGCAAGTTTTTTGTTTCCTTTGTCATGATACTGATGTAGCTTGAGATGTCCTCTTTAATTACAGAGGTATATTTCACGAATGCGGCATAATTCATTATGGGATAGAGGGAGCCTTCGAGCATGACGAGGCGGTAGCCGCTGTCACGGGCTTCTTTTAACAGTGCACGCAGATCGGAGTCCTGGGTACGCTCCATGAGTTTGGTGAAGCTATCATTCAACTTGTAAGCCTTGATCATCTTGTCCTGAACGTTAGGAACGAGCAGGCGGTCTGTCATGGTACTTAGCGCCTTCAGGCGAGCATTCTCCAATTGAAGCACCATCAGGGTGGCGTGATGCTTTGTTACTTTTTTGATATGAGATTCGAGATAAATATCCGCGGCAGGCAAGCCGTTCTTTTTGTAGAGCATGGACTGAAATGTTTTATATATCGTTGTTGAACTGGCAGTTGTGACTTTGGTATCTGTGCTGGAAGATACGGCAGCAGCGACTCCGGATAATGGAGCGACAGCCGTTTGGAGCAGCATGAGGATGGCGGTGGCTGTAATGAAGGTGCGCATGCCTTTACGTTTGGCAGATTGGAACGATGATGTCATAGATATGAACCTCCCGTAGTTGAGAAAATGATAGGTGTTGTTCACTAGTCACTATACATTAACCCAATTGGTGAAGGATGTGGTTGCGGAATAGTGACAAATTCTTCTGTTATTTTTAACTTTTGGAGGGTGGAAGATAGAGGGAGATTTCTGAGAAAATATTTTTTGTACAACTGGAAACCTTTGAGCTGATCTGAACGTCTTAGTTGTGCATAGGTAAATACAGGAATTAGTGAAAAGAACAGCGAATCTATTTCGATGTTAACTAAATGCGAGAATGGGGATATGGGATATGAGGAAAGCGGGAGGAAAACAAGTGAAGAAGGTAATGTCAGCGCTGGCTGTATCAGCCATGCTGATGTCCGCACTTCCAACGTCGGTTATGGATGCAGCCGCGAGGATCAGTATATATATTAATGATGCAGAGTTATCATCTGCTCAGGCACCTGTCATGAAAGGTGGACGCGTACTGGTTCCGCTTCGGTCGATATTTGAAGGATTGGATGCGAAGGTACAGTACACGAACAGAACCAAAACGATTGTTGCAACGCGCGACGATCAGGAAGTTACTTTGACACTTGGTTCCAAAACGGCATACATCAACGGGGAAGCGATCTCGCTGGATGTACCTGCGAACACGATTAAGGGCAACACGATGGTTCCAATTCGTTTTGTCAGTGAAGCTTTTGGAGAGAAAGTATTCTGGAACTCCCGTAATCAACGTGTAGATATCAAGACAACGGCAACACCTCCAGTGGATGAGACACAATATGCTGCATGGAACATCTACGGTTCGGTATCCGGAAGTAACGGAGATGGTCGTGACTTGACCGTGAGCTTCACACGTCCAACTTCAGAGAAGGCGGTATCTGCTTACCGGATTATGCTGGTGAAAACTCGCGATGTGAATAGCTTCACGGAGTCCTCAGCAACTGCCGTACCTTCTGCGAACTATACATCTGTTACACCAAATGGTAGCAACCCGAAACTGACACTTAATGCACAGACGCGTGACGTAAACGGGGATCTGCTTAACAGCAATGAAACGTATCGCCTGTATGTACTGACTGTTGGTAACAGCAGCAATAATTATAAAAATGCATTGAACTGGTCTTCCCAAGCCTTGAAGCTCAATAATGTGAAATCCACAGTACAAGCGGTTACAAGTCTGCGTGCTGCAGATATTAGTGACTATGGCGATGGTCGTGATCTGGAGATTAACTTCACGCAGCCGAGCACGACATCTAACATTACGTATTATCGTGCTTTTGTTGTTAAAGCGAAGGACTCTTCTGCGTTCAATCTGGCTGCAGCGAACAAAGTGTCCAGTGCAAACTCCACGATCATATACAAAGGAAACAGTACCGCAGTGAAAAGCCAGCTAACCTCTTCGACACGGGATACTTCTGGCGAAATGATTAAAAGTGGCACAGCGTATGTGGTCTACATCTTGTCGGTAAGCACTAATACAACAACAGACAGCAAGCTGTCCGCAGCATCATCTTCGCTTACGCTGTCCGTGAACACAGCAACCTCTCCAGTAATTACGCAGGTGAAGGATAACTCGGATTATGGAGATGGTCGTGATATTCAGGTGAGTTTCAACCGTTCATCGGATGAGTCCAAGGTGGCGAATTATCGCGTCTTTGTGGTGCGCAACTCGGTTGCCAGCAGCTTCAATCTGACAACGGCAAGCAATCTGTCCTCCAGTTTGTACTATACGGTGAACAAAACAGGTAACAACATTACAACGACTTTGCCTTCATCCATGAAGGACACAAGTGGTTATAATGTAACGAATCTGCAAGATTATCGCATCTTTGTGATGGCGGTGGGCAATCAGCAAAATGGATACACCAATGCGCTGTCAGCTTCCTCCACTGTGCTGAGACTTACAACGACCGGTAACGCGGGAGTTATTAGCAACTTGGCTGTTGCGGATATTAGTGACTACGGTGATGGGCGCGATCTGCGGGTTTCTTTCAATAAAGCTGCGGATGAATCCAGAATCTCTGCCTACCGAGTATATGTAGTTCGTTCCGCTAATGTGGGCAACTTCACGCTGAGCGCAGCTAATGCGTCGAACAACTATACACAGGTGAACAAAACGGGTGGTAACTTGTCCGTTACGCTTCCGAACTATGCGGTAGATACCAATGGTTACACCATTACCAATAACGTTGCTTATCGGGTATTCGTGCTGTCGGTGAATAACAACGGAAACTCCAGTCAGAATGCTTTGTCTGGTTACTCTTCCCAAATTACGTTGACACAGAACGCAGCTATAACGGCTCCGAGTAATGTGTTGCCATCTGATATTGGGGATACTGGAAATGGTAGTGATCTGCGTGTAACGTTTAATAAATCCGCAGATGAGACAAATGTGAATCATTATCGGGTGTTTGTAGTGAAGGCGGGTAGCACGTTTAATCTGAACACAGCGAATGCAGTGAACAGCGCGTATTACAGAACTGTCAGCAAAACGGGAGCTAACCAGACTGTTACTTTAACAAGTAGTTCCAGATCTGTGGACGGTGAACTGATTCGTAATGATGTGGCCTACCAAGTATATGTGATGGCTGTGAATAACAATGCTTCTCTGGCGAATGCATTATCGTCTGCCTCCGGAACAATTACACTGACTTCGAATGCCACTGTAGAGGCAGTGAGCAAGGTAGAGGCAACTGTGAAAGATGCATCGCAAGCTGCAGGCAACGTAACTGATATAACAGTTAAATTTACGAAGCCTGGTAACGAGACAGGCATTAAACGGTATGTGCTAATGGTTGTGCCTGCTGCAACGGCATTTGATCTGAATGCAGCCAAAACAACTGCAAATTCAAATTATGCAACAGTTGTTACTACTACTCCGACAGACTTGCCACTTTCATTGAAGGATAGCAATGGCGGTGATATCAAAGCAGGAGTTTCATACAAGGTGTTTATACTATCGGAATCATCAGATAGTAAACGGGAATCCAATTTGGCATCGTCCCCTGCTTTTACAATTAACGCAAAAAATCAGGCACCCACACCTGTTGAGAAGGTAACGGGTGTAAATGCAAGTGTAACGGAGAATACAATCAACGTAAGTTTCACTAAGCCAACTAATGAGGCAGGCATTGCTCGTTACGATGTGTACATTGTTAAAGAGATTAGCGGTTCGGGTGCTGCTGGGAATGCTTTAGCCAAGGTAATCACTGGTAATACTCCAGGGACAGCAACAGTGAGTATTGGAAATGCTGCCAAGGATTCAGATGATTTAGTTTTCGAGTCAGGAAATTACAAAGTCTTGGTAGTTGCAGTGACAAGTGATTTAACGAAAAATACATCCGTCAATTCAGATGTATTTACTTTTCCTATCACGCTAGCGTCTTCTGGAGCAGACAATGGCACACAAACATCCAATACGGATAGTGGAGCAAGTGCTTCCGGTGGTACTGGTACGCAAGCACCTGCTGGAGAAACCCCATAAAAATAATCAACATTTAATGTTTAAAGCTTGAATCATACATCATCTTGATAAGAGTACAGAGTTAGTGAAGGGCACGGAATCGATTCTGAAGAAGCGGCAGCGTTCGCCTTTGTCTCCGAATTTCTACCTTTTACAGGTTAATCAAGAAATTTGGAGACAACAGCGATCGCAAGAACGATCCGTGACCGGAACGGCCACTCAGAGAAGCGCAATCTATTTTTCAGTAAAGTAACATGTTAACTCCCTTTCCAAAAGAGAAGGGGAGTTTTTTTATTACCATATTGAAAATCTTGTCGCTAAAAAGGTTCCTTAGACCATTGCTGCAATGGGACAAACAGATGGATAATAAAAAGGAATAAGCCTGAAGCCTATGAGCCGAAAGGAATGATGGAATGCTTGCATTTCGTTTGACAGGCCTGCCGGATTCCCGGTTGCCGTTGTACCTGTATTGTGTGGGCACGCAGGAAGAGAAAGTTCTGCATAGACCGGATGGATTTCCGGTGTATCAGTTGTTTTTGTCACGCGGCGGTGAAGGGCAGTTCAAGATAACGGGAAAAGGGACATGGACGATGGGAGCAGGGCAGTTATTCATCGTGGAACCCGAGGTTCCGCATGAGTATGTGCCTCATTCCAAATCCAAAGGGGAACTGGGTTATATCGGTATTGGCGGTACATCGGCTGGTTCGGTACTACAATCCACGGGTTTGCTTCAGAACGAACCGTGCCATATCTCTGGTTTTGAAATCATCTGGTCACGGATGACCAATCTCTGGCATGCGCTGGATCAAGGAGCAACGGAGATGTGGGACACATCAACCCTGATCTACCAGCTCATTTTGGATTTAGCACAATTGAAAATACCATCTGATGTCGGCATAGGAGGTATTGGATCATCGATGGCACAGGACGGCACTGTAACACGTTCTAATCGGGAGCACGATCCGAGCAAGGATGCACTCATCCGAGCAGTAGCATTGATGCATACGCACTATCAGGATGACCTGTTATTGAAGCATGTCGCTGACGCAGTGGGCTATTCGGTTCAGCATCTCAATCGATTATTTCATCATCATTATGGCGTGACAGGACATCAATATATGCAGCGATTACGTTTGCAGAAGGCTTCGGAATGGCTGGACAAGCATCCACGAGCAAGTGTACGAGAGGCGGCAGAGACCGTAGGGATGGAAGTGAACTATTTTATCCGGATGTTCAAGCGGGAGTTTGGTGAGACACCGGGCAAAGGAATCAAACATCGGAACCAGCTCCAAATGGAAAAAGACCTCACGAATTCGTGAAGTCCTTTAATCGATTATATAACGTGTTATGCTGTTTTCTTTTGTCCAAATAAAGGCCTTACCGTTGCAAGCCCCACAACTCCGATCACTGCGCTCACCCACGGAGCCAGTGTAAATACCGGAAGTTTATCACGTAGTGGATACCCTACAAACAGCACAAGGACCACAATGACGATGTAGATGATGATTCCCTTAAGGTTAACCTTAGGTACGGTGTTCTTGTCCGCTCCTTCATCGTCCGGTCGCTCAGCAAGGCGGCGAAGCATCTCCACCAATGCGATACCGCCAACTGCCGCAACGAGCAGAGAGAACAGACTGATGTGTTGGAACGGCTCCGTATCTCCGCCAGTCCAACCCACGAACAATCCCACACATCCTTGAATCAACATGACAAAAGACAAAGCCGCCCAAGCGATCATGGCATACCACTTTGGTGTCCGTTTCACAGGCTCTGGATTCTCGGTTGGCTGTGGTTCTACAGCGTTGGCATTCTTTTTCGATGAAGCTGTTGAACTATTACCACGGGTTGGGCTGGATTTACCCACCTCAACGGCAGCCGTCTTCTCCGGTGCTATATTTGTAATCCCGAGCTGTGCATGGATGTCTTGTTCCAGATCAGGTCCGTATAACTCGCGAGCAGATATGTTATCCCGCTGAGCCTGAACGATCGCTTTTCCTGCGGAGAGTATCCACTCTTCTTGTGTTCTCTCGTCCGCTGGCGCATGACGCGCAATTGTGCTGATCTCGTCATACAGTTTCACATGTTCAGGTGTCATTCGACTCATCTCAGTTATTTGCCGATTCTGTATTTCTTTAAGCTTCTTATAGGAAATCCCCAATGATTGCTCCCCCTGTCTACACACGTTCTGATCTTCCAATTGACTGAAGACCCTGACGGTATTTTAGTATACGGGAAGGGCTCTCGTTTCGCAAAGTCATTCCTTATAAAAAAGCTGCTCATGGTGGACCCATATCCATACACAGGCCAGTATAACACAGGTGCATAACAGCACCAGTTTACCGTGATGTTGAATCCATTCCAGTAGATGTTCCATGAATTCATTCCTTTCGGCAGAAGGATTCCGAGGCATATGCTGCCTATGTTTGTTCGTTTATTTTCCCCCGTTCATGTAAAAAAATACCCTCACGCCTCCCAGATCTAACGATTGTGTGAAGTATGCATAAAGAGCAGCCGATTCCATCACAATAGTAGCATTTCCAACAGAAATCCAAGATTGGAGTGTGCTTGTTATGGATAAACAAACAGAATTGACGCGGAAGCTGCTACTGAACAGCAACTCCCGTGGAGTCGTGGACGAAGTTGTATCCTTTGAAGAGAACCTGGAGGATACGGAGTATGCAGAAGAACTGACAGATGGCAATTTGAAGGGAAGAAGTTTCTGGGACAATAGTGATTCGGGTCATGAGCATGAGTGGAATGGACGGGTGGAGACCCACGAGATGTTCCGTAGAAGCTACGAATAACGATCCTGCAACACTTGGTTTGAATTCCAAACGATATCCGGGCCAGCTGTCATCAGCGTGGCTCATTTTTTTGTGCTTATTATCCGATAAAATGTAGATTGGTAGTCGACGTAGAAAGGGTTCTTACTTACGTTGACTTGCAGGGTACGGGATGATAATATATGAATAACATCTTAATACACACTAAACTTATCGGATTATATATATTTAATAAATGGAAGTTAACAGGCTAAGCGTGGAAAGGGGAAATCGGTATGGAACGTCAGATCAGTATCCGTCATGGACAGGAAGAATTAACAGCTACGATTCATTATCCGGTTGTGAAAGATATCAAGGAGGAGAAGAGTCAGCAACGGGTCCCTCTGGCGGTCATCTGCCACGGCTTCGTTGGTAGCCGGATCGGCGTGGATCGTTTGTTTGTAAAGACTGCACGGGAGCTGGCTGAAGACGGTTATCTGGTCTTGCGTTTCGATTATATCGGTTGCGGAGAGAGCAGTGGGGAGTACGGAGCGGAGGGACTGGAGTCCATGGTGCTGCAGACCCGTTCGGTGCTGGATTACGCGGTGAATTGCAGTGATGTAGATCCTACGCGTGTTACGCTGATTGGTCATAGTCTGGGTGGTGCCGTTGCATTACTAACTGCTGTACGTGACAAACGTGTCAAAAACCTGGTTATGTGGTCCTCCGTGGGTTATCCATTCAATGATATCGTGAAGATTACGGGACGGGAAGTATACGATGAAGGCGTGAAACTGGGTGCGGCTGATTATCTGGGATACAAATTCACACCAACGTTCTTCGAGTCTCTTGCTGAACAACAGCCATTCCAGGAAGCAGTTAAGTTTAGCGGAGATGTACTCGTCGTCCATGGCACGTCAGATGAGATTATTCCTGTAGACTACGCATTCCTGTATCAAAAGGTATTCTGGATGCGCCAAGAGGGCCGCTGTGACAAGGAGATCATCTTCCAGGGCGATCACACCTTCTCTTCAGGTAAAGAGCGGGAACAGCTAATTACGCGTACCAGAGAGTGGCTGGGCGAACGTCAGAAGATCGAGCAGGATTGGCAGCACTGGATGATATAAGTGGCAGGATTACAACTGTTTGGGGATGTCAGCTTGGAAAAGCGCCTTCTTAAGGGTAAAATAGAGGAGTAAGCATTCTATTCGTGTCTGGAGGTTGGCAGCAATGACATTACCCGCACTTTTCATTGCGCATGGTTCTCCCGCTCTGGCGGTGGAGAGCAATGACTACACTCACTTCTTGAACCAGCTTGGAGACAGGCTGCCGGCTCCGAAAGCCATTGTCGTATTTACGGCGCATTGGGATTGTCCTGAACCGTCCGTGACGATGGATGATACACATCAGACCTTGCATGATTTTTACGGATTTCCTTCTACGATGTATACGATGGAATACCCTGCATCTGGGCAGCCAGGTTTAGCGAACGAGATATGTGCTTTGTTCACCCGCAGCAATCTGGCACATCAGCCGATTCGAGGCCGAGGGCTGGATCATGGCGTATGGGTACCGTTGCTCCATATGTATCCCGAGGCTAACATACCTGTGATTGCTGTATCTGTAGACTCGCTGCGTACGCCGCAGGAACAGTATGATATTGGCCGAATGCTGGAACAGCTACGTCATGATGATGTGTTAATCATTGGCAGCGGTGGAACGGTTCACAATTTGCGATTGCTGGGCAATACGGATGAACCGCAAGAGTGGGCGGTTGAATTTGATAACTGGATCGGGGAGCGCTTACAACAGTGGAACACAAGAGAACTGTTTCAATATGAGAAAAAAGCCCCTCATGCACGTACGGCGGTTCCGTCGTATGGTACAGAACACATTGCACCTTTGTTCTACGCCATGGGTACAGCGGATATGTCCCGATCAGCGAAGCGTCTATTCCAGTCTTACCCTTACGGAACGCTCAGTTTGAACTGCTGGCAGTTTGGAGACGGCGTGTAACTTGGAACAGACAACAGCCTGATTATGGTGCTTGAAGCCAGTTTGGTACGGATAACATAACGTGTATTAATGCATACAATTACAATATATAAACAAAAGAAGGTTACTGTACACCCTTGAAGGGCTACAGTAACCTTTTTTCAATATGAGGACTTATTCATGCAATAAATCTTTATTTGCGGATTTCGAACAATTCACAGTCTGTACGCGAATGATAAGCGAGCTCACTGACACTGGATTGTACTACTACGGTGTTGCTGTCAAAACGGATAATGATGCCACCGGAGTCAATCTGGTGATTATCTTTAAAAACTCGAACCTTATACTTCATATTCATGGCTTCCTGGAAGTCCGCATCGGTCTCGAGACGTCGCTGGGTCGGCATATCGTGTACTCCTTTGAAGTTCAACTTTATTTCATCATAATACGATTTTCTGTGGATGGGCAAGTCAGTCAGGCATTCAGGCTGATTTTGAAAAGTAAAAAGCCCTGCTCTCCAGGGGGATTGGGAGCAGGGCCGAGAATTCTATGCTATGAATGATTGCTTAAGCTGTTTTTTGAGTTGGGCTAATCGTTGGTGTGTCTTTAGGAAGATTGCCTTTGTTGTTACGAGTGAACAATCCGCGAAGGTAAGGCAGTACCCAGTGATCCAGCCCGATTTTACCTGCATTTGCACCAGCAACGACAAGGAAGATTTCCATTACAACCAGTTGAGCATTCGTGCTTACTGTTCCCGAGAAGAGGAACGCGAAGTTCATGACCATAGCCATCAGTGCTGCTAGTGTAGTGAAGCAACCGAGGATGAGACCCAAACCTACAAGGAATTCACCCAATGGGATAACGAAGTCGAACAGTCCTGCGTTTGGTACTGCGAATTTTTCAAGGAACGTTGCCCACCAAGCTTGGACAGCCGGGTGATCACCTGTTGCTTTTTCTACCGCACCGGCCAAGAACCCGCCAGCTTGGAATCCGCCAGTCAATTTGCTCCATCCGTGAGTCATCCAATCATAACCGATATACACCCGAAGTACTGTCAAAATCCACATTGCTACTTTGTTTTCTCTAAGCCATTGGTTTGTGCTGAACATATGAACCACTCCTTCATGGAATCTAGTGTGTGTTGTTTTTGTTTTTTCTAAGTGATCACCTTTGATGTCTTTATTGTATAGTTCAAAAGTTATTTTGTTTGTGATTAAAATCACAATCTAGTTTAAATTTTAAGTAAGGTTTGAGAAGTTCACATTTAGGACATATTTTTCTGGCTATATGCTGTTTCAAATGTAAATTTCACGCTGTATCAAGGCCTTCTAGGCGCAGACAAATCGGATGGGGTGTGATTAAATGGAAAGAAATACGTGAAATGGTTGCCTGGATGAGACATATATCACAACTTAGAACCAGGCCATATCGTTCAGGAGGTCCTATATTGAAGCTTTTCAAATGGAACAAAGCAGCATCGGCTGCATCTCTGTTTATTCTCTCATTAAGTCTTGTTGCTTGCCAAAACCAGGAGGTGGCGCAGATGCCAGTTCAGCCAGAACCGACACCTGCACCAGTACAAGAAGAACACGTCGAGGAGTCCAACACGTCTCTCTATACAGCACCTCTGACGGGTCTGCCTGTAGATGAAGCGATTACGCGTCGACCACTCGCCGTAATGATTAATAATGCACCCGCAGCTCGGCCCCAATCGGGTCTAAGTTCAGCCGATATCATTCTTGAAGTACTCGCTGAGGGAGGCATTACCCGTTTCATAGCCATCTTCCAGAGTGGAGGCGGTGCTGAGACAGTTGGACCCGTTCGCAGTATACGTCCATATCTCATTGAGCTCGGAGAGAGTTATGATGGAGTACTTATTCACGCCGGAGGCAGTCCGGAGGCGTATTCCATTTTGCAAAGGCAGCAGAAACAGCATATGGATGAAATCTCGAATGGTGGACCTTACTTCTGGCGTTCCTCGGATCGTAAAGCCCCACATAATCTGTATACTTCAGCGGACAAGCTGAGAGAAGGGTCAGATATCAAAGGTTACAGCCATGATTTCAAGTCGCCGGTATACAACTATAACGAAGAAGGTGCGACATCCGCCGGAGAGGCAGTGAAGCAATTCGATATCCATTATTTATTGGATAGTTACCGGGTGACGTATGATTATGATGAAGTTAGCGGACGATATATGAGAATGGTGAATGGCAATGCAGATCAGGATCTGGATAATGGAACTCAACTTGGTGCAGCGAACATCATTGTGGCAGGTGCAGATCACAAGGTGCTCGATAGTGTAGGTCGGTTGTCTGTCAATCTGGAACAGGGTGGTGAGGCCATGCTGTTTCAGAAGGGCAAGATGATTCGTGGGCAGTGGGTGAAGAAGCAGGGGGATATTATACGGTTTGTCCAGGATGGCAGTGAAGTAGCTCTTGTGCCGGGCAAAACCTTTATCAGCATTGTTCCGAATCAACCTGAATTTTCCAGTCACGTGAAGCTGGCTGTGCAGCAATAAAAGGATGTAATGAAAGAAAACAATGAAACATGTATTCATTTTGTCGTCGAAAAGGCATTATAATTGTTCTTAGCGTGAAAAGTAGAATCTTGTCGATTCTGAATTTTGATGTCGAATTGTAAACGCAGTGTAAAATCTTGACTTGAATTTACCATTATTCCAAATAATTAAGATTCATTTCAGATTAATGTGATAAGAATATAAAAAAGGATCACACCTTTTGTACAAACCATGAAACAAATATGATAAGATATCAAAGGTTGTCATTTCATGTTTCATCGGTTGTCGGCAATTTTTCTCGTAAAGGGGATAGAGCTATGAAGCTTAAGAAGAAGAAGGATATATTTTTTGAGACACTGGAGAATATGGCAGATACGGTTGTTCAAGCGGCAGATTATTTCTCCCAGCATGTTTCCAACCTTCAGGATGTGACTCTTTTTGCTAATGAAATGAAGAAGTACGAGTCGAAATGTGATGATTACGTGCATACGATCATTACAGAACTCAACAAAACATTTATCACGCCGATCGAACGCGATGATATTATGGAGCTGACAACAACACTTGATGACGTATTGGACGGACTCGAAGCAACGGCTTCCCGTTTCTATATGTACCAACTGACAGATCCAGATGATGAGTTCGTCATACAGTTTGCTGAAATTTTGCGCCAATCGGCTTACGAAATTCAGAAGGCGATCCATCTGCTGTCCCAGAAAAAATTGCTCGCGATCCGTGAGTATACCATTCGTTTGAATGATCTGGAAAACCAAGGCGACGAAGTGCTGCGCATGTGTATCAAACATCTCTTCGCTACCGTGTCTGATCCGATTGAACTGATCAAGCGTAAGGAAATTTACGAACGTCTTGAGACAACAACGGATGCTTGTGAAGACGTAGCGAACGTGCTTGAATCCATCATTATGCGTAATTCTTAAGGAGCCAGAGAATAATGGAAACAACGATTTGGGTATTGGGTATAGTCGTCTTCCTTGCACTGGCGTTTGACTTCATCAACGGATTTCACGACACGGCCAATGCCATTGCGACTTCGGTCTCAACCCGAGCACTGACGCCACGTCGAGCTATTCTTATGGCAGCGGTGATGAACTTTGTCGGTGCGATGATGTTCACAGGTGTTGCGAAGACGATTGGGGGGAGTGTGACCGACCCCACCACGCTGGATAACGGGATAGAGGTCGTCATAGTCACCTTGATATCAGCGATTATCTGGAACCTGGTTACATGGTGGTTCGGTATTCCGTCTTCCTCATCACATGCACTTATTGGAGCCCTTGCAGGTGCCGTACTCGTTGGCGCAGGATCTGATAAAGTGAAATGGAGCGGATTCATTGATATCGTCGGAGGTTTGTTATTATCACCTCTGATCGCATTTGCCATCGGTTATGTGGTCATGACGATTCTCAAATATATTTTCGCCAAACGCAGTCCGCATAACGTGAACAAAGGTTTCCGTACGGTACAGATTTTCACGGCAGCACTGCAAGCATTCACGCATGGTACGAATGATGCACAGAAAGCGATGGGGATTATTACCTTTGCTCTGGTTGCAGCAGGTGTGCAGGATAATCTGGATGTTCCGCTGTGGGTTAAAATTTCAGCGGCAACAGCGATGGCTCTGGGTACGTCCATCGGTGGTTGGAAAATCATCAAAACGATGGGTACCAAAATCTTTAAAATTGAACCGATTAATGGTTTTGCCGCGGATATTTCAGCTGCTTCCGTTATTTTCACAGCAACGTTGCTTCACCTTCCAGTTAGTACAACGCACGCGATCACATCAGCAATTCTGGGTGTGGGTTCCGCGAAACGTTTCTCTGCTGTGAAATGGGGACTTGCTGGACGTATCATTATTACGTGGTTCATTACGATTCCGATTACTGCGGGACTGGCAGGATTGCTCTACTGGATTATTTTCTAAAAAGAGAAGTTATCCCGAACGAATTCGGGGTTACCAGACGATCTGTTCATAACTGTGTGAATATCGGGATATGTGGACAATTATACAACAAAAATCAAGAGACGCCTGTGCATGAACGTGTGGACAGGCTGGATATGTGGATAGCCATCCGTGGAATGATAAACCAAAAGAAGATATTCCTGTGGATACAGGGAACTGTGGATAGGGAAATGAGAGAAGCCAACAGGGTTGGCTTTTTTTGTTGTCGAGTTTGAATGCGTCTGTGGATATTTTGGACACGTGGGAGACGTACCTATGGTTAAAGTTGTACAATGACGTAAAGATACAGGACAAGGACGTGGTCTAATTTATGATTCGTACACTCGCCATTACACGAGAACATCAAGTCTCCGTTAACGTACCACTTACACAGCTGGATCTGAACGATTATGCCTGGGTATGGGCCGATTTTAACCAGCCGACGGAAGAGGAAAGCCGTTTGCTGGATACATATTTTCATTTTCACCCTTTAGCTATTGAGGACTGTCTGCATGTGTTGCAACGGCCAAAACTTGATTATTATGATAATCTGCAGTTTCTTGTACTGCATGCACTGAACCCGTCCACACTGGAAGCCGAGGAGGTTGACTTGTTTCTCGGATCAAACTTCCTAGTGTCTTTTCATCATGGAGTTTTGGAGGAAGTAGATGAAGCGTGGGAACGCTTGTTGCACCATGCACATGAACGAACCATCTGGGCGCGAGGTCCGGTGGCTGCAGCTTATACGGTGATGGACAAGCTGGTCGATCATTATTTTCCGTCTTTATTTGCGATTGAGGATGAACTGGCTGAACTGGAGAACAGGGGTGGACAAGAATCGGTTGAAGACTTGATGAACCAGGTGTTTGATCTGCGGACTCGATTGCTGAAGCTCAGACGAACGGTAGTACCGATGCGGGATCTGCTCTATCGGGTGGTCAATTCCCAGCATGTACAGCGAACAGGTGAACATACGGCTTATTTTACCGATATCTATGACCATTTATTGAAGTTGACGGACATGATTGAAGCCGATCGGGAGATGACCGCTGACCTGCGCGACAGTTATATTTCCCTGAACTCCAACCGGATGAATCAGATCATGAAGACACTTACGGTGATTACGACTGTATTTATGCCGCTCACACTGATCGCGGGTATTTATGGCATGAACTTTGCCTATATGCCTGAGCTTCAGTGGAAGTTTGGGTATGGGGCTGTGTTGCTGTTGATGTTTGTGCTTGGTGGAAGCATGGTGGCCTGGTTTGTAAAAAGGGGCTGGTTTAAGTAGAAAATGTTATACCTTACTGCTCCGTATGCAGTTCCATCTTTCTGTTATAAGCGCACGCTATTGCGAGCAGATCATCAGAAGAAGATTGCGTAGCTGAAGCAACCTTTGTTACATATGAAAAGGGCCACTGGACAAGGATCTCAGGCAGGAATGGAATAACCTGTCGGGAGATGATGCTTGCCAGGTGGCCTTTCTGATTCTTCTATTAGAAGTTTTGAAAAAAAATGTATCCACATGTGAATAACTATTCCGCTGCAATAAGCTGTGTATAACTTAGGGCGATTTCCTGTTATTCCACTTCAAGGACAAAAGAAGTCGTTGCTGCCTCTTTACCATTCACAACAATCGTTAGCGTATGTAGTCCAGCATAGTATTTTCTCGTTGTAATGATTTTGAACGATTGTTTGGTGGCTACCTTGGTTCTGCCTGTCGGGTACATTTTATCGGAGCATTTGAACCGTTTGGGAGCCTGCTTGCCGTTTGCCTTCATATAACCCATCTCATATTCAATTCGCAGCATCTGTGACTCGCCACTCTCATTGACCACATCAAATGAAAAATGAAGATCTTCACCAATGCTAATCGTATCCTGGACAAGCTGAAGCTGCTCAATGTGAATTGAATCCTGCTCGTTATAACCAAAAAGACTTAGTGCTTTGCTATGTCCTTTCTTCAGTAATGATCTGCTGGCATGCCGAACAATCCAGTCTGTGTGTACATGTTGTCCGTACCAGGTCGTGGCCAGATCCATAACCAGTTCAGGGTGGTCCTTGGAGATGTCATTCAGATGATTGGCGACGCTTTTGCGAACATAGAGGGACTCGTCCTGTTTCAATGCATGCAGAATCGGAAGTACAGGTGTTGGATCGGTGATAAAGTTCTGGAGTTTCGCACCCCATGGCAAACGTGGCCGGCTGCCCTCACTGGCAAGTCTGCGAATATGCTCCTTGTTGCTCTCTGCCCAGGCCATCATATGTTTCATCGTTTGGATTGGATAATGTTCAATAAACGGGCGTACCGCGAACTCCGAGCTGGAATAAGGTGTGAAGAGGGTCAGATACTTCATGGATAACTCGTAATCCTCTGGGTCAAGTCCGTTCACTTCGATAAAATCCGGCACAAACAGATATTCAACACCTCTCATCGTTGGTGCCGCTTGTTCGATAATATGTAATGCTTCCTCATAATTGTCCGGCAGTACCTGGGTCAAAGCCAGTGTGATTCTGCGAATGCGCGCTTTGAATTCCAACTGTTCCCAGCCTTCAGCGAAAACCAATTCATGAAATTGCTGTGTATCCAGCTTCGGGTAGAATTGACGCAACTGTTCGCCGGTCCGTTCGATTAATGCGGGAGTGTATTTGTCTTTGAAAAGTTCCATGGTCCGCCTCCTTTAGTTACTATCCAGTATACCTCAAATTACAGAAATAAGAACGTAAGTTCCTGAAATTTATTTGTATACGGATGAACGGTGTTAAGGCACCCGCCTTCTGTAAGGGGATGCCTGGATTTTTTTTAACCTTTGCGACTTTTGGGACGGCGCTTCGTGGTATTGGATTTGCGGCGGACTGGAGTTGTATTGCGGCGACGTGTAGCATTCGTTGTTTTGTTCCGACGTTTGTTTTTACGTTTCCGGCGCGGCGTATATTCTTCATAGTCTGCATCAGCTGCGCTGTTATTTGATTTTCCTTTTCCAAAAGGCAGAATGCCCATAACAAGTTTCATCATCGGAGCCATCTGCTGGATACCACCAACGACCTTCTGCATTTTGCCTATTCCACTCATGATCCCATCAATACCGCCGAAGCGGTCGATCATTCCTTTTAACTCACCGATGTTGGCTAATGAAAAGCCGGAACTGCCAGTGGAAGGCGCCGGTACAGGAGCTGGGGGAAGAACCTGAGCTGCACCTCCATATAAGTTCCCGCCAGCTACACCTTGCCCATACGGTACGATTGCAGATGCTTCGACTTCGCCAAAGCCCGGGTAGTGTGGTTCTACGCCAGGGTACATCGGTTGGATCTGGGTTTCATTCAAAGACCGCGGAACCACACCGGGCGGCATATAGGCAGAAGTATGTGCCTGCCGATGAGCATGAGAAGACGGACGGTGCCCTTGTGCTGGCTGGCGGTGATAATAATGCTGTGGCATGAACGATCACGTTCCTTCTATGTTGGATTTCGGAATTGCGTTCCATGAGTTGCATGACAGATGTACATCATAGACCCTTGTGGAACTCCCTTTTGTTATACTGTATGTCATTCGCGGAGAGACGGCGTAGGCGGGTATCCCGGAAAACGGGATATTTGCGGATTTGGGCGCATGTATGATGGCAGGTTCCCGAAGAGTAAAATGCAGTTTAGACACAAAATTGTAACATTTAGGAGGATTGAAATCCTACATAAGTAATCGGATATATACAGGTGAAAACTGGGAAAAAGCGCGTAAATTTCGCCCGATGTGCGTGAGGGGAGGACAATAGTACCTTTTGTAAGCGGTAACATGTATTTTTATTCTGTAGTGCGTGAAATCGGTAACGCTTGAAATACCAACTCAGGGTGAGTACAATGTAGGTACACAGTAACCGCTAGGGGATGATGATGAAATGCAGCTGAAAAAGCTAAATGATAAAAGCATTGAACAACTATTCGAGGCTATTTTGACGTTAAAAGATATTGAAGAGTGTTATGTTTTCTTTGATGACCTCTGCACAGTTAATGAGATCCAATCCATGTCCCAGCGGCTGGAAGTGGCTCGTATGTTGGGTAAAGGCAATACGTATAACCAGATTGAAGCAGAGACAGGTGCGAGTACAGCTACAATTTCACGTGTGAAACGCTGCCTGAATTACGGCAATGATGGTTATAAAATGACGCTGGAACGCCTGGGACGCTAACATGAAGAAGCCGGGCGTACTCATCATCAGTCACGGTTCACAGGAGCAGACCTGGGTGGAATCCGTCGATGACGCGATCTCCCGGTTGAATCTGCCTATTCCATTACCGGTTGAAGCCGGTTTTCTTGAACTTGTGGAAGGACGCCTGATCCAGGACGGTATCGACCGACTGGAAGCACAAGGCGTAACCGATATTTTGGTCGTACCTCTATTTGTTTCGTCCGGGAGTACACATGTGGATGAAATTGAATATGCCATTGGTGCAAAGGAAACACCTGATCGCGAAACGGATCTGGAACCGTTCGATGTGAAGGCTCGGGTTCACTTCGGTTATCCGGTGGATAACGATCCGGATATTGCCGTGATGGTGTGGGACAAAGTCCGATTACTGTCGCAGCAACCGGAGAAGGAAACGATCCTGCTGGTAGGCCATGGGAGTATTCATGATGGTTTTCGCGAGCGTTGGGAAGCCGGAATTTCTTCCCTTGCAGAGCGTGTGCAGGAAGTTAGTGGCTTAGCCCATACGGATTATGCATTGTTGAATCCGGAGAGCGTGTACGACAAAGTGAAGTACTGGAGCGAAGAGCGGGGGAACCGAGTCATTGTGGCGCCGCTGTTTTTGAGTGCCGGTTATTTCACGAGAAAGGTGATTCCGAGCCGACTTAAGGAATTGAATTACGCGTATAGCGGTGAGACGTTTCTTCCACATCCGTTGTTAGGGCAGTGGATGGAGCGCCAGATCCAGATTTTGCTGGAAAGATGCAATGAAGATAAGGCCGAAGTTGGAGCTTCTTCTTGAAAAGGGCCTTAGCGCTCATGGGTGAGCGCATCGCTGGCAGCGATGCGGTCAGGGGTTCGATCCGCCTAGGCTCCATAACGAAAAAAGTCATCACCTCATGTGATGGCTTTTTTTCGTTATGGAGGGGCTCATTGAACGAACCTTGGCTTAGTCCGTGGTATTCATTGAGGTGTACGCCCAAGTACAATGAATTTGTTCGCCGCTGTTTTGGTCTGGTACGGTGGAAAAGAACAAGAACCGCGCAAGCTCATCCAAATTGATTCGGATAATGATTAAATTTTCTACGATCTGTGAAAGTTGAATGAGTGATCCCACACCAAAGGAATTTTCCCTAAGGCTATTCATTAGCCTGAAGGCAAATTCCTTTTTGTATATGTATATGAGAGGAGAGGGAATCTATATTTTTCTTTTATCTGAGTTAATTAGGGAGAGAATGAATGAGAAGTCTGTGATCGATCGGTGAAGACATGACAATCAGGCTCGTATAGGTTCCGTACTTGTCACACTGATTACTAAACTCTTCGAGAGCTCGTGTGGATTCGGTAACAATCTTTAATAAGTAACTGTGTTCGCCGCTTATACGGTGACACTCGGCAACATGGGGAGATGCATGGACAAAATCAAGAAATGCCAGACAGTCTCTAGTCCGAAACAACATATAGGCTGCCGTATGCTTCCCGATTTTTTCAGGAGAGATGACGGTGCGATACTCCTGAATAACTCCGCTTTCTTCCATTCTTTTAACTCGTTCCGTTACAGCAGGTTGAGATAACCCCACGCTTTTACCCAGCTCAGTCATTGAAATCCTTGCCTGATTTTGAAGATATAAGAGGATTTGTTTGTCTACATGATCCACTTTCAATTTCCTCCTTTGAATTTAAGGCGTTTTGTACAAAACTTCTTTAATTAATTTGTATTTTCATTATATGCATTTGAATGTGACATGTAAAATCAATGACTTTAATTATAAAATAATCTACAGCAATAAAATGATTATATATGAAAAGGGAGAGAGAGGATGGCATCATTGAGTAAATACGACTCCAATAAGGTAGGTACAGAAGATTTTAAGGCACGAATGGATAAGGTCAAAAATATAATCGCATTAGCTGCTATATGTTTGTCCACGCTAATGTTCGGACTCGAAATTTCCAGTGTGCCAGTGATACTGCCAACACTGGAAAAGGTATTGCATGGAAATCTCAAGGATATGCAATGGATTATGAGTGCCTACACCATTGCTAGTACAACTGTTCTGATGGCTGTTGGAACGCTGGCTGACCGGTATGGAAGGAAGCGTATTTTTATTGTCAGTCTCATCTTGTTCGGTATTACATCCTTGATTTGTGGCTTGGCGCAAAGCACGATAGTTCTGATCGTCAGCCGATTTCTTCAAGGCGTGGGTGCTGGCGCGATGCTCATCTGCCAGATAGCAATTCTTTCGCAACAGTTTCGGGAAGGAAAAGAACGGAGTAAAGCTTTTGGCGTATGGGGTATCGTGTTCGGCATCGGCCTTGGTTTTGGACCCATCATCGGGGGGATGATCGTGTCGTTTTCGAACTGGCATTGGGTTTTCCTAGTCCACGTCCCACTGACCATCCTCACGTTGATCTTGGTTATAGCCGGTGTGGAGGATTCCAGAGATCCGCAGGCGAAAAAGCTGGACATCATCGGCATCATCACGCTATCGTTGACGGTTTTTGGGCTAGTATACTTTATCACGCAAGGGCCTGAACTCGGCTTTACCAGCGCGACGGCCATCAGTATCCTTGTTGCAACCGCAATATGCTTCACTATTTTTTGGTTTGCAGAAAAACTCAGCACCCATCCGATGTTCGATTTTTCCGTATTCAGGATACGAAATTTTTCTGGCGCTCTTTTAGGCTCCATCGGAATGAATTTCAGTTTCTGGCCGTTCATGATCTATCTGCCGATTTATTTCCAGAGTGGTCTTGGTTACGGCATTGTGCCAGCAGGGTTGTCTCTCTTGGCTTATACACTGCCCACCTTGGTAATCCCTCCACTAGCAGAGCGTCTTTCGCTTCGCTATCAGTCGCGCATAATCATCCCAATGGGTCTGTTTATTATCGGAACCGGCTTCTTATGGATGAAATTAGGCAGCAGCAGCGATCATGCTAGTTGGTTGACCATGCTCCCCGGTTCCCTATTGGCTGGTATAGGGCTTGGCTTAACCAACACGCCTGTAACCAACACGACCACCGGCTCGGTTCCGAGCACTCGTTCAGGCATGGCTTCCGGCATAGACACGAGTGCCAGATTAATCAGCCTAGCTATCAATATCGCATTGATGGGATATATTTTGCAGGAAGGTATCTTGTCTTATCTGAAGGATGTGCTATCTGGGACCATTGATGAAGTGCAATTGAGGTCTTTGGCGGAAAAAATAGCTGGCGGCAACACATCATCTCTCCAGTTGGATTTACTAAATATTACCTCTCTGGATACAGCCGGAGCAATCGCCCATGCAGCTCTTGTGCACGGCTTTGGTTTGGTGATGCTCTATGGCGGTATCGGAGTCTGGATTTTGGCCGCGATCAGTTTTATCATTTTTAGACCCAAGAAAGCTTCGTTGCATAATTAGAGCCTGAAGAATATGTATTTCTGTTAACCTATAATAACTCTCTTCACTGGCCGCGATGCGTGTTCGCGGAGCGATCTGATCGGTTTGCCAAAAAAAACGAAGCCACGTCCTCAGGACGTGGTTTTTGTTTGTTGTAGATCATTTGAGCGAGGATCAGGTTATCCATTAATGGGTGCGTGCAAATTCAGATGTAGCTGCAGTAAACCTATTAATTGGTCAACGATCTCCTCGGCCGGATAAGGCATGGAATTCATAATCCACCACTCCAGGATACCGACTGCAGCGGAAGCAAGAAACTGTATGGTAATCTCTTTTTTCATACCTTCCTGGATTCCACAAGCATCCATTTGATCCTGTACTCCCTGGACCAACAATGTCATCAACTTACTACGGAATGCTGGAATACCTTTTTTAGTAAGTAGTGTGGTATAGGTTGTGGCATGTTGTTCCAGATAGCAGAAGGTTCGGAGCAACGCATCCTTGGCCGTAACGGGTGTTGTAGTAGGGCTTTCGATCATACAGGCATCCAACAACCGCTGCAAATAGGTCTCAATGCATTGTTCCAACAGGTCGAACTTGTCAGCGTAATGCAAATAGATTGTTCCTCGGTTTACATTAGCTCGATCAGCAATTTCGTTTATCGTAATTTGCTCGAAATCCTGTTCTTCCAGTAACCCCACAAAAGCTTCGATTATCGCCTTTCGTGTCTTGAGTACTCGTCTGTCCATGGCCCCTCCTTTGATGGTTTTCAACAATAAGGAATCATTCGTTGATTATTCAACAAAAACGGATATTTTAACGATTGAAGCACAGTAGGTGCTTTGTTACTCTTATTTTATCAACAAATGTTCATAAAGCAACGAATATTGATAAAATATGAAATAGAGGGATAACCAATGAAAATATTAGTGTATGGTGCAGGTGTTTTGGGCAGTCAATTGGCGCACGTTCTGGTGCGCGGTGGCAATGATGTTACTGTTCTAGCTAGAGGGAAGCGGGCAGAAGAGCTGGAGAAGGATGGAATCGTCATCCGGCATGTTTTTCAATTCAAAACGACAGTTGATCCGGTTCGGGTAGCCAGAACGTTGGAAGTGGATGACCAATATGATCTGATTTTTGTTGTCATGAAATATAACGATTTTTCTTCTGTGTTACCTATTCTGGCAGACAATCAGAGCAGCAATATTGTGATTGTGGGAAACAACGCAGATGCGCGAAGCATGCAAAACTTTTTGGAGGTAAACAGCAGGGTAGCAAAACAGGTCGCGTTTGGATTCCATGTGAGTGCAGGGAAGCGGGAAAAGGACCGCATGTTATCGGTCGGTGGAGGCAGCGGACAAATGGTAATTGGCAGTCTGGACGGAGAGATAGGCTTTAAACCTGTGCTGGATCAGGCTTTCCAACATGTGAAAAACAAGTTGAATGTTCTGAGCGATATTGATGCCTGGCTGAAAAGCCATATCATCCCCATTCTGATACTTAATGCGGTGAGTTTTAATGAGAAGCGTGAGATGCAAAAGATGGAAGGCAACAAGCAACAACTTGTGCATATGATTAGGGCGATGGATGAAGGCTTCAGCGTGCTTGAGGCTATGGGCATAACGATTATACCGGAGATTCAGGCTAAAATGATCCGCAAGCATCAACGGATGTTGTACCTTCTGTTGAAGATCTATAGCATGCTTCCGGTTCATAAGCTGGTCACGGGTTCTTTTGGAGAGATTGAGGCGTTAAATAATGCATTTACCGATTGGAAAAAGACAACAGGCATCCCGACTCCCCATTGGGACGTGCTGAAAAGAGATTTTACTATCCTTAAATGAAGTGTTGCTCATTAACCCAATACCGACTGCAATAAAGCCAACTAATAAAATGGGGATAAGGAGATATACAGATGCGGGAAGTGCCCATGCGTTATGTGAAAGCGAATCAGGTCGGTATTGTATTGTTTGTTTTACTCTCGTTTGTGTTCAATCCGCTGGTAGTTCTGGGCGTGCTGTGGAGCATTCAGGTAGTTGGGCTGGCTTCTGGTGGCAAGCTTAATCTGTTTGTGCAGATTGGGAAAGTTGTGTTGACTGGTAAAGGTACAGAGACGCAGGCGTTGGAGCTACAGCGATTCAACAATATTCTGGCTGTGCTCTTCCTGTCTCTGGCACTCATCTCGTTCTCACTTGGCTGGGTAGCAGCAGGTTATGTATTCTCCGTCATGCTTCTCGCGGCTGCAAGTGCTGCATTGCTGGGTTATTGTGTAGGCTGCACCGTCTATTTCTGGTACAAACAGCTGCGTGCAGGTAGAAAAATCGGATTTTGAGGTTGGCTGAAGAAGTGATATAAGTATCCGGGATACTACGATAACTTCATAACGAAATCCCCCTCAAGTGAACTGTCCACTTGAAGGGGATTTTTTTATCTAAACCAGGCTTTGTTTAAATTGTTGGTGAAATTGTTATCGTTGAAAGGCACGTTGGCGCTACCGAAGTCCGTCGTGTTGAGTGCATTTCGTGCCGCAGAAGTCAGATCGTCCCATCCGATCAAAGGCTGAGTTCCACCCACAGCATTAGTAACGCCAAGCTCATGGTTCAGCGGCCAGGTACTATTATAGGAAATCAACGGATGGTTACCTTGTGTATTGTTATTGCTCGGTGTGACTTTGGTGAACTGGCCGTGACCGGAATATGCGATGGAGAGAATTTTGGAATTGGCAGCTGCCGGATTATCGACCCATACAACGATTCCTTCCCAATCATGACGATGGCCGAGTCCAGAGGAAGGGGAGTCTTTGGGGAAATACCACGAATACATGATAGCCCACACCCCATTGTGCCATGCGGAGCGGGAGTAGATCTGCCCTGTACTTGAGCTACAGTTCCCATTCGATGACCCGGACGTATTCAAGCCAGCACTGGTATTGCCCTGTTGATCCACTGCGGGAAAAGGCACGCATCCATGATAGACCTTCAAAAACGGTTGAAAACGCTTGGCTGCTTGTTGCATTACGGTGACTGGTGTGACTTCCTGGAATCCGACAACCTGATCATGATTAATTTCTGCTGCTTCAACAACGGTGACCCAAGGAATACATGCCATAAGCGAAACAAGGAGCATTAACACGATTTTTTTCATTTACACTTCTCCTTCAAGGGTATGATGTGGTGCTAAGTTGAGGGTGCACTAAAACTATATTGGAAAAAGGTTTATGTTATTTATCTTTTCATCTTAAGATTTGTAAATTTGTAGCATATCTATGTCATAATCAGATGAAGGTCATCAAAATTGAAGACTAATTCCTGTCCAAGCGGGCAGAATGGTTGATTAATGAGACTATTTTACATAAAAGGTAGTGGGGAAGATTCAGGAGCGGTGCGTGAGGTTTATTGGGTAATAGGCAGATTAGTGGGTACGGATATGTTAAAATATACTTATACATTACAGGCTAGGACATCTTTACATTTGATGATATGATAGGAGTTAAAGGCTTTGGCATGAGACGGAATTCCTGATGCATAGATATAGGTAAGACGAATGATTAGAGCAACATTAACGCAAGTTCATTATTGTGTAAAAAATATGCCCTTTTGTGGACTGATGCAACGTAAGAATATGAGGTCGTTTAGACTCATGGATAATGTGGAATAGGTGGCGTATGAGATGAAAAAAGCTCGCTTAATATATAATCCGACCTCAGGCCGGGAAGAAATGAAGAAACGTCTGGCTGATATTTTGCAGCGTTTGGATCAAGGTGGTATTGAAGCTTCATGTCACGCAACAACGGGTGAAGGTGACGCAACCCGGGAAGCTGAACTCGCGATTGAGCGCGGATATGACATGATTATTGCTGCTGGTGGCGATGGCACGTTGTACGAAGTGATTAACGGTATGGCCGAGCGGGAGAACCGTCCTCCGCTGGGTGTGTTTCCTTTGGGAACAACGAACGATTTTGCACGTGCACTCGGCATTCCGAGACAGTGGGAAGATTACGTGGATCTGGTCATTAACCAGCAGCTTCGTCCTCTCGATCTGGGCAAAGCGAATGATAAATATTTTATCAACATCGCCGGTGGCGGCTCACTCACTGAACTGACCTATGAAGTACCGAGTCGTCTGAAAACGATGATTGGGCAACTGGCCTATTATATGAAGGGTATTGAGAAAATGGCGAGCCTGTCTCCACAGGAGCTGATTATTCGTGCCGACGGTCAGGAAGAAATCCATGATGAATTCATGTTATTCCTCATCGCCAATACCAATTCGGTCGGAGGATTCGAGAAGTTGGCTCCAGGAGCAACCATTGATGATGGTCTGTTCGATGTGATCGGTGTCCGCAAATGTAATCTGGCCGATATGATCCGCCTCGTAACGCTCGCGCTGCGTGGGGAGCATCTGAACGACAAGAAAGTGGTTCATTTCCAGACGAGTCATATGGAAGTTACGTCCCCGGGATATGTGCAACTGAACCTCGATGGAGAGTTGGGTGGCACATTGCCAGCTACGTTTACCAATCTAAAACATCATCTGCAACTGTTCCATCGGTAAATGATACAATGAAATAACGTTTCTGAGATTCGTTAGAATTTTGGAACGTTATTTTTGGCGTGAATAAGGCAATCCTTTTATTAAATTACGAAATAGTTCGAAACAGTTTAGTTTAACTCAACACAGATCAGATCAACTTAATCAACAAATCAATTCAGCTCACCGTCATTGCAGGCGGTGTACTATATAAGAAAGAAGTGAACATACGTTGTCTAATACGAACCGCAGCGGTCGTGGAAAAAACCGCCGGAATTCGGCTGCTCCTCAAGGGAAAGCTTCAGCTTCCCGTCAGCCAAGTCAATCAACGCAATCAACTCGTCCATCTACAAGTCAGTCAGGTAAAGAGGTGCGGTCACGCGGTGCATCTCTTTCTGGTGTGCGTTCCAAAGGCAGAACACGTGAATCCGCACCAATTGAAGGATTGCCCGTTAGCAAAAATGAAGAAACCGTCATTGAGATCGTTGGCATGAACCATGACGGAGAGGGTGTAGGCCGTGCGGACGGATACACACTATTTGTGCAGGGTGCCCTTCCGGGGGAAACTGTACGCGTGCGTGTAATCAAAACCAAGAAGCAATACGGTTATGCCAAGCTACTTGAGATCGTAAAAGCCAGTCCGGACCGTGTATCCGCACCATGTCCGATCTACGATCAATGCGGCGGGTGTCAGATTCAGCATATGAGCTACGTTGGTCAACTGGCGTGGAAACGTCAGCTTGTGATCGATAATTTGCAGCGGATCGGGAAGCTGAACGTGCTGGTGGAGGATGCGGAAACGCTGGCATCCAATACGCAGGATGATAAAGAGGGCGCCGAACAGCGCGTGCAGGATGACGCTTCAGTTGGTGATGCGAACCAGACAACTGGACCGGCTACATCTGAAGTGCAAATGATCGGCAGCAATCGTATTCGACTTCGCCTTGAAGGTGTCATGAACGAAGAGGATACGGAGCAGGGCATTCGCGTACTGCCTACAATGGGTATGGACGAGCCGTGGCGATATCGAAACAAGGCACAGGTGCCCATTGGTGTGACCGAGGGTGGTCTGGTAGGTGGTTTTTACGCCAAAGGAAGCCATCGCATCATCGATATGGAGAGTTGCCTCATTCAGCATGAGCACAATGACGAAGTGGTCGCAAAGGTTAAAGAGATCGGCAGTCATTTTGGAATTAGCGCCTATAACGAAGAGACAGGTCGCGGATTATTGCGCCATGTGGTTGTGAAGAAGGCGTTCCGTACTGGCGAGATGATGCTCGTACTGGTCACGAATGGTCGAGACATTCCGTACAAAGACGAATGGATTGGCAGTATCCGTGAAGCGATTCCGCATGTGGCAAGCATCTGCCAGAACGTGAATAAGAAACAGACCAACGTCATCTTTGGCGATGAGACCCGCGTCCTGTGGGGCCGTGATGTAATTTATGATTATATCGGTGATGTGCAGTTTGCGATCTCTGCGCGTTCGTTCTATCAGGTGAATCCGGTGCAAACGGAAGTACTGTATGGCAAAACGGTAGAGTACGCTGGACTGAGCGGCAAAGAGACGGTAATTGATGCCTATTGCGGCATCGGAACGATTTCTCTTTTCCTCGCGCAACATGCGGATCAGGTGTATGGGGTAGAGATCGTGCCTGAAGCGATCGAGGATGCGCGGAGCAATGCTCTATTGAACGAGATGCGCAACGTCAAGTTCGAAGTTGGTGCCTCTGAGGACGTCATCCCGCGCTGGAAAGAACAAGGCATCGAAGCTGACGTCATCGTTGTCGACCCACCACGAAAAGGCTGCGACCCGCGTTTGCTCGATACCATCCTGGAGATGAAGCCGGAACGCGTGGTTTACGTGAGTTGTAATCCGAGTACGCTGGCACGTGATCTTCGTGTGTTGGAAGATGGCGGCTATCGCACCGTGGAGGTAACGCCGGTGGATATGTTCCCGCATACGGTGCATGTGGAATCGGTGGCGATGTTAAAATGGAAGGGGCAGGATTAATTCCTACGCCTCTCGTTGTTCCAACTTCCTTATGGATTGAGGACGGGAAATATGTAATGTATGGCTTTGATTGAACCGTCTTTAATAACTTCAATTTGAAGTTCGGTGAAGCGGGATAATTGCTTTATATAGGCACGGAGTTGTTCTTCCGTGTCTTTTTTTGTACCTGTAATAATGAAGTAATTACTGATTTTGCACACCCTAATCCTAATACAGATAGAGGTGAAATTTCTTGAACTATAGGGGCATAGATCTCATCAAGTAGAAGCTTCTTATCATCACGCTTGTAGCCAAATGTGGGTAGAGAAGCCTTGTAGGGCGGTTCGTGAAAATATCATTTTCATGTGGCTCGCCGCTGGCCAACAGCCAGACTTTCGTACCAGTAACTTCTTTCTTTCCGAACGGATGAAAGAGGTTACTGGAAACCGTGTTTTCCAGAGGGCATCAACGGGCTTTTTCAAAACTGTTGACAATTGGTATATTTGTAATTATATTAAATATATCGGGCGCTTGGTGCTGTAAATCTACTGGTGTAAACGCTACCAAGAAAAACTTTACGCAATATAGTTCAATCCCTTCGAGGAAGAGAATGGAGATTTGATGGGTACTTATTCCCGGTTTTGTACACGCACTGTCCATTTACGAGTGAAATTCATCGTAGTTTTGTAGAGCATTTTCAGCAACGCTTCATTGCTTGGGAAAATGCTTTTTTCTTTAGGCTTTGCGATGTTGACGAGGGAACCCTCAAGTATTTCCGTCGTTGTACTCTTCGCGTCAAGCTTTTTATGACATGAACCGTGTCATATTCCACCTCCAACATGAATTGCAGCATCTCTGCAAACAACTCTTTCAGTGCAAATTCACCTTGTTCATCGTTATGAACTTATTCTTCTCCAAAATCACTTTCACTTGCTCATCACGTATACTATCCTCTTTAATCAGCCTTTCTAAAGATTATCTAACGGGGGAATATGATGTCTAAATCAATAGAATCTATCTTGAGAGATGAAATTTTTGCTGAGCTGGACATCGAGTATCCGGAAGGCCACGATACCCGTTTGTTGGACCAAGGGATCGATTCAGTAGGCTTCATCAAGCTTATTGTTTTAATGGAATCGAAGTTTAACATCTCGATCCCTGATGAAGATCTGTTATTTGAGAAGTTCTCCACGGCTGGATTAATCCTTAATTATTTGACTGTGAAAACGCTATGATGACTATCATTCAGCGTCTATTTCTGGAGGCCTCTGATCGCCAAGATCATATTATCCTTGAAGATCTAAAGCAGCAATGGACTTACGCAGAAGTGATGACAGAAGCTTACTTGATTTCTTTATATATCCACAAGAATTTTGAACTTGAGTCCGGAAGTCATCTTGCATTATACACAAATAATGAGCCCTTGTTCATTATTGCGGCGTTGGGCATTCAATTCTGCGGTTATGTGTTAGTACCGGTTCCTTATTCGGCATCCAATACTGAAATTGAAAATATTTTAAATGCCAGTGACGCCAAATTGGTTATCAGCAAATATGCACAGCCTGCGCATTTAAATTGCGACATTCCTTGGGTTACCGCTCAGGATTTATCGCAAGAACCAATGCCTTCGTTTGAATCGATCTCGTTAACCAATCAGTCCGATCCCAATCAATGTGCGATTCTCCTTCCTACATCGGGCACAACCGGAAAATCTAAAATCGTTATGTTATCCCATTGGAATGTATTAACGAATGCCTTGGCACATGGCGGAAAGGTGGGGTATACGGATCAAGATTCATTTCTTGTAACGATGCCCGTTCATTTCAGTTCTACGATTGTCACGCAATTAATTTCTTGCATGCTATATGGAACCCGAATTAAACTTATCAGCTTGCCCTTGCTGCCGCGCACAGCGTTTAAACTGTTTCAGAATAAGGCGGTCACGGGATTCTCAGCGGTGCCTACGCAATTGATGCACTTTGTTTCCGATTTCCATCAGACAAAGAACTGGAGTGCCTTTGATTCCATTGAATTTATTGTAATTAGCGGTGCGGCGATTCCCGCGAAATTAGTAGACCATCTTCAGACTGTATTTCCTCACGCGGACATTATTCAAACCTATGGATTGACCGAAGCTTCTCCGCGGGTGACCATGATGGAACGGGGAGAGCACTGCCTATCCTGTGGATCACCCATAAATGACGTTTCTATTCGTCTTGTTGACAAAGAAGAGAATGAGGTTGAAGGAGCGGCTATCGGAGAAATTTGGGTCAAGGGCCCGAATGTGATGCTCGGTTATTACAAAAACCCGGAGTTAACGAACGCTACCATTGTTGAGGGTTGGTTAAAGACAGGAGATTTAGGATATTGGAATGAATCAGGGTGTCTTATACTCACAGGCCGAAAGAAGAATATCATTATATCCGGCGGTATCAATATCTATCCGGAAGAAATCGAGGAATTTTTGTACGGCTTGAAAGAAGTGGAGGAGGTCATGGTTGTTGGTGTACACGATGATCTATTAGGCGAAGTGCCTATCGCATTTCTGAAAGTTTTTAATGAATGCCTGGTTGATATAGATGCACTGACACGACATTGCAACTTGCATTTGTCATCGTATAAAGTGCCTAGACAATGGAGGGTTATAGATAACATTCCAAAAACAAAAACAGGAAAACTGGACAGGGCAAGTACGAAGCGCTTATTGCTAAATGAGATATACTGATTCGGCATCCTTAAGCCGTTTAACCAAATAACGAGGGGTGAACGAAAGGTTGAAAAATTCAACTCAAACATTGGGAAGAGAAATATTGCCGGTCAGTTATCCGATGATTACAACCTATACGCAACATGCTCATCTCTTGTCCATACTTACCCATTACGAGTGCGCACATCCATGGATATTTAGCAATTATATTCAATTATTTATTAACAAAGATTATAAACACCATTGGGGAGATTTTTATTTCCCTCTGACTTATGAGCTGCGGCCTTCGGATGCGTGCAAATGGATTACTACTCAAAAGATACATAGAGATACTGTAACAACTAAATGGGACTCTGTTATTCATTTTATTATAGAAAATATTAATGCTAATAACTATGTCCACACCATGATCAATTATTTCTACGTGCCCCTAAGCGATCGCTACAATAAACTTCAATTGCATCATGACATATTTGTTTACGGCTATGATTTGGATAGAGAGATGTTGTATGTTTCCGATTTTTTTAAGAACGGGGTGTATAGTCAGGCTGAGATATCATTTACTGATTTCAATCTTGCGTTCGACACGAATCATCTAACAACCAATCATGATTATCTTAGAGAAATGGTTTATCTGTATAGATTCAATGATCAATATCAGGATAAATTCAGTGCAGATACCCTAGTGAATTCTATAAGAAATTATTTCACTAAGCAAACGCCGGAGTATTGGCAGATGTTCAACTATGGGGGCGACAGGGATAATCTTGACTTCGGCATGCAAATATACACAACTCTATTAAATTATGCGAAAGAGACATTGGAACATAAGGTTATGTTTGATATAAGACCCTTTCATTTACTTTATGATCATAAGAAGATAATGACGCTAAGACTCAAGTACTTGTACGATAATCGGCATTTAATTAAATTAAATCAAGAGCATATAGATGAATTCACAGCCATTGAACTTAAGGCAAAAATCCTTGTGAATCTAGCGATTAAATATAATTTGACAAAGGATACGAGTATTTCCGAAAGCTTACAAACGCTGATAACGAATATAGAAAATGAAGAATCCATATTCCTTGAACGATGGCTGAAGAAGGTAGGCATTCAGTAATGTTGAGGGAGCAGATGATGTCAGTTGTGGATATCTCTTCTTGTACCCGAATAGAATCCTTAACCCGAAGCCGGTGGTGATCCGGGCATATTTATGGAGGGAGTGATGCCGGGATTATAATCGTTGCGATACAGCGTATTGAGTAAGCGAAACCGTTGCTCTTGTCTTAAAGATTCCGTTTGCTGACAGCCTATTGCCTTCGTGTCTTTCAACGATCCGCATTGCTTCAAGCACTTTTTTCCGGCACAACCACAGCGAATCCACTCACCTCAAGAATCTCTCCTAGTATTTGACCCGACATCTTGTGATTCATGCATAGAACCATATCTGTTCGATTGAATTAATAGTGGTTTCACAAACCTTAAGCAAGGGGGGGGATCATAATATTCATTGTATTAACAGGAGTCGCAGGCTTCATCGGTTCCAACCTTGCCGAGAGGCTGCTGCGGGAAGGCCATACCGTTATCGGCGTCGATAATTTTCTGACCGGGTCTACTGTCAACATAGACAATCTCTTACGGTCGCCAAATTTCAAGTTTATCGAGCATGACGTCATTTATCCGCTCGCAATTGAAGGCCCTGTCGATTGGGTGATGCATTTTGCAAGTCCTGCCAGTCCGCCCAAATATTTGTCCTATCCGATCGAAACGATGAGGGTCAACAGCGAAGGGACGATGCATCTGCTGTATCTGGCCAAAGAAAAGCAGGCTGCTTTCTTCTTGGCTTCAACAAGTGAGATCTACGGTAACCCAACTGTTCACCCTCAGCCGGAGAGCTACTATGGCAACGTGAATTCGGTTGGAGCAAGAAGCTGCTACAACGAAGCGAAGCGGTATGCAGAGGCGATCACCTACTGGATGAACAGGAAATACGGTATACCGGTAAGGGTCATTCGGATCTTCAATACATTCGGCCCGAAGATGGATTTAAATGACGGACGCGTCATTACCAATTTCATTAATGAAATCATGTCCAAGCAAAACCTTACGATTTATGGCGACGGCAGACAGACGAGAAGCTTTCAGTATATCGACGATTTGCTGGAAGGGATTGTGAGACTGCTGAGCACCACGTATGAACAGCCAGTCAATTTGGGGAATCCGGAGGAAGTCACCATACTTGAAGTCGCCCAAATATTGAAGGAGCTAATGAAGTCCAACGCGCAGTTAGAGTTTCTCCCGCTGCCGGAAGACGATCCAAGGAGAAGGAAGCCGGATATTACCATTTCAAGGACGATTATGGACTGGGAACCGGCGATCAGTTTGCATGATGCACTCGCTAGAACGATCCATTATTACCAGGGTCAATATATCCATTAAACGGGAGGTACCTATGCAAGAACAGATCATAGCGATGATATGCGAAATCAAGGAAGACGCCCAACTGGCAAACAGTTTGAACGAGCATTCGAACATCATGGAAGACGGGGGATTGGACTCTTTACAGCTAATTACTTTTGTACTACAGGTGGAAGAGCGTTTCGGTATTGAAATCGATTTTGAACAATTCGACTTCAATCTTATGGAGTCGGTAACGACCTTCTGCAATTATATCTCGGAGCTGCAGAAAACAGCGCCGGTATGAATGATAGACGCAAGTTCGAGCTCATTATCGGGACATTTGACGCGGAACGCTTCTGGCGCGACCCTAATCTAGCCAAACTGCCGTCGTTCCACGATCCTGAAATGGAGAATATCGTGATGGCCATGGATGAGCTGCTCTTCCCATTTTGCGAGGCGCAGGATAAGCTCATTACTCGCTATCGAATGAACGTTTGCCATAAAGAGTATTTGCATGAGATCGGATTTAAATTTCTTTCCAATTCAACCGATCTCGAGAGTCCTGATGTAGGAAGCGTAGGCAGAACCGCCAATATATTCGACTTGCTCACATCAGCCGATCGAATGGGTGACATGGATCTCTACTTGCTGGACGGCGCCCGGTTGTCGCCCTTTGCCGTCATTCCGGGGGTAGATCGTACTGCAGCGCGTTACGGGCTGGAACAGGATTTTCCAGCTATCGAAACGGTTCAGACTGTCAATTCGAAGCTGTATTCAACCGAATTGAACCGTCGCCTTGATCTTCGGTGTGACAGCCAGACGGTCTATTCTCCCGAAGAGCTGCTGGCAAGCGGCTTGACTTTGCTGAATCAAGGACCTTTCCTGATCAAAGATGAGTTTGGGGTATCCGGGAAAGGGAATTTGCTGATCGAGTCGGAAGCGATTTTGCAGCGAGTCACATCCTATGTCGCCGATCAGTGCAGCAAGGGAAAAACGGTTCGGTTTATTATTGAGCCGTTCCTCCGCAAGGAATTGGATTTTTCTTGCCAATTCCACATCGATTCGGACGGTACTTACCGACATATCTCAGTGCAGCAGTTGGTCAATCACAATTTCGCTTACCAAGGCTCCTATACAGCAGACGATAGGTTGCTTCATATGCTGCAGGAAGCGAAGTATTTTGATGTAATGAAACGGGCGGCTCGCGAGCTTTATCTGTCGGGTTATCACGGCGACGTATGCGTCGATTCTATGCTGTTGACAGACGGCCGCATCGTTCCGATTGTTGAGGTGAATGCAAGAAGATCGATGAGTCTGATCAAGCATTACGTTGACCGCTACCTGAAGAAGCACGACACGGCCGGGAGCATGACGCATGCGACTTTACAGTTTGCATGCGATGTATCATTCGATCAACTGCTTGAATCGCTGGACCGCGAGGGTGTTCTATATAAGCCTGATCGAGGATTCGGTATTTTACCGTTAAGCGCGAATACGCTCCTTATTAACAAAGTCGTCAGCGAGTGCAAGGGGATCCGGAATAAGCAGGTGAAAGGCAGATTATATTATTCGTTGATCCAGGGGGAATGGGATAACGAACGATTGACCGCTAAGGTTAAGAAGGTGCTGTCGTCGTTATCCTTCAAGATCGCCCGCTGATGCAGTCCGAAGCGCTTAAAGCCATGAATGGAGGAAAAAATTTTATGGGTAAGCGGAAAGTGACGATTCTATGCTCGGGTTTCGGTCTGGGTTTCTATATTCCCGGTCTGTTAGCTGCAAGTGATTTCGAGAAAAGGGATATCGCGACGGAAGTGCTCGTGTTCGAAAGCTATTTGGAGCAAGACAAGATGGAACATATTGTAGACAGCAGAAAGGCTTACCACAATAATTTCGCACTTGCCAATTTATCGGCCCGAATGCCGATGGATATACGCAACAGCATTGATTATGCCCAGGTCGAGCTATTGCTGGAGGCGTGGAAAGCGGAAGACCGGTACGAATTCATATCGTTATCCGGACACTGGATCTATATTCTGGATTTGTATAGGGAGAAGATGCTGCCGAATCGAATTCATGTAGACCTGCTCTACGTCGATTCAGATCTGGCCCCGTCTTGGAAGAGCTTGAAGAAGTTTCACTCTCGCTATGACGAGTATTATTACAATGCTTGTCTCTATGACACTGACAAGATGGAGATTCGATGCGAAATCCCAGTTCTTCATCGTACGCCACTGCCCTTCGACTCAAGGAAGCGGCGGCTTGTTGTTCATGGCGGCGGCTGGGGGATGGGCACTTATCAAAGTACAATTCCAGAGCTTGCCGGCCATAACTATGGGCTTGATATCGTAGCTTACGATTGGAAGGAAGCGAAGCCCGATCCCGATCACCGATATTGGATGAATGATCCGGAATGGTGTGCATGGGTGAAGAGTGCGAACGGCCTGCACGAGTTTCCGCCATACATCGAAATAACGGGAGAAGACACGAAGTCATACGCCGCTGAGGTTGATCATCATTGGTTATTCGATATCGCTTCGGAGGCGATGGCTATCGTGGCCAAGCCGGGAGCGGGCACATTAATCGACTCGCTTGCATCCGAAACCCCTCTTATTCTGCTGGAGCCGTTCGGAAGTCACGAGCTTAGCAATTTGGAATTGTGGGAATCACTGGGGTTCGGAATACGTTACGAGAAGTGGCGGGAGATGGATTTTTCCGTAGAGGTCCTTAGGGAGATGCATCAAGCGATCATGAACAGACCCGGAGAACGGACGAATTATGTGGATCATTATTGTGCGAGAGTCGCGTTAACGAAGGGGTAAGATTTCAATGGCAGAAGGGGTTATGCGATGAGCGTAAACAAATTGAGTGTCGCCCAAGATAAGACAAAGACAAGCTATCCGAGATGGATCGTCATGCAGCTGTTGGAGGAGTGTAATTTACGATGCAAGATGTGCTATGAGTGGGGACTCGAAGGTCCCTACAAAAGCAAAAAAACGTTAGCGCATCTGGATCCGGATCTCATTAAAAAGATCATCGTCGAGTGCAGCCCGGGCAAGCCGTATTACGATTTTTTCGGCGGCGAGCCGCTGATGTACCCTTGGCTGAGCGACATTCTCGCCATGATCAATCACTATGGAAGTAAAGCGGACTTCCCCACGAACGGCACATTGCTTGAGCAGCATGCCGAGATGCTTGTCGAGACTGCTCCAAATAAGATCTGGATGTCGCTCGACGGCCCTGAGGAAATCAACGATAAGCAGAGAGGCAAAGGCGTATTCAAGAAAGTAATCAAGGGGATCGAGAAGCTGTATGAGCTTCGGGAAAGCAAGGGCAAGCAATTTCCGAAAATGGGTGTATCCTTTATCATTACGCCCTTGAACTATATGTACGTTGAGGAATTTTTCTTTAAGCATATCGACTTGTCGATGTTGGACCATATCAGCATGGAAGTGCAGCTCTATGCAACGGAAGAGCAGTATGCCCAATATGTGGAGGTTCTTAGTGACAAATTCGACGTGCACGAAGCTCCTTATGCCAAGGGGATGGTCTGGCGGGACACCAGTTCGTTCAGCCAGATCGATATTCCGGAATTGACGAGACAGCTCAATAATGTTAAAGCGTATTGCTTGAAAAACCGCATCCATGTGATCACCTATCCGAAGACGATAGATGAACAGAATTTGAGTAACTATTTCTCGGGGCAATTCCATCAGATGGCTGATAAACGAAATCGGTGCTCCCTTCCATGGGTTTATGCGGAGATTACGGCAAGGGGCGACGTTTCGCCCTGCCATGCCTTCTATGATTTGACCTTCGGCAACGTGAACGAAGAGAGTTTGCTGGATATCTGGAGTAGTGACAAGTACAAAGATTATCGCGCGTATATGAAAAAAAATATGCTTCCGATTTGTACGGCTTGTTCAAGGTATTATATCTATTGATTCATGTGAATAACCTAATAAGTTTAAGAAGGGTGTGTTGATATGAATCCAAAATCAGAGATTAAACATTCCCCAAAGGATTTGCAAATATTGAAACGTACTATCAAGAATACGGTGGAAACAAAGCGGAACATGGAGAAAATAGCGGGTTACGCGACACCGTTGCCAGAGTCGGTCGGGATTAAACTGACGAACCAATGCAACTTGCGCTGCAAGCATTGCTATCAATGGAACGACACCGGATACCATCACTTTATGACACCGGAGCAGCAGCGGGAACAGCTCGACTACGGGCTGCTGGAGAAGCTGATCCTTGAGACGGAACCAGCCAAGTCGAGACTCTATATCTGGGGCGGCGAGCCGCTCGTATACAGCCATTTCGACCGTTTGGCCGATTTACTTGAAGCCCATCCTCGCGAGACGACGATCTGCACGAACGCGATGCTGATCGAGCGAAAGCTGGACGCCTTGCTGAGAATCTCCGACAATCTGGAGCTGCTCATTGCACTTGATGGATTCGAAGAAGAGAATGATGCGCTTCGCGGCAAAGGGGTATTCAACAAGGCGATAGATGCTATTCGGATGCTAGTCCAGCTGCGCAAGGAAAACCGATTCAGGGGCAAAATTACGATCCATACCGTCGTTAACGATGCTATGACCGACAAGCTTTACGATCTGCTGGAATTTCTGGAGGACGTCGGTGTAGATATGGTCATGGTTTGCTTCCCGTGGTACATCTCGGACGAATGCACGCAGGGAATGGACGATTACTTTGACCAGAAGTTCGACTTCCTTCCGGCGAGCGAGCACAAGGGCGAACGAAGCTGGCACGCCTTTAACTACAAGCTCGATCCGGAGCGTATCCCTGCTTTGATGAGCGAGTTGGACCGGGTGAATAATCGGGTCTGGAAAATGCGTTTACGCTACCAGCCGAATCTGGATTATGACCAGATCGAAGATTTCGTGCTCGGCAAAGAGGTGAAGAGTAAAGGCACGATGAACAAGAAGTGCCTGGCTCTCTCGAACCGGATGGATATTACGCCCGATGGAACGATTGTTGCATGCAAATTTTTCAAGGAGTTCGAGATCGGCAAATTAAATGAAGCGTCCGTACAGGAATTATGGCACGGGATGACCTACAGAAGGATAAGGGAAATGATGGATGAACGACTGACACCGGCATGTTCCAAGTGCAGTGTCTTGCATTTGCACGGTGTTTAACTATTCTACATGAGCATAAATGAGGTGAACCAGTGAGCATTATCCAAGTGGAACGCTTATCCAAAAGCTTCAATTACTACGAAAAAGAATTGGGGTTCAAAAAATCGCTGAAAAATTTAGTGAAGCGGAAATCACTGATCAAAGAAGCGGTTAGCGAGATATCACTTTTAATCGAGCAAGGCGAGATGGTCGGGTTCTTAGGCCCGAACGGTTCCGGCAAAACAACTACGCTTAAGATGCTGTCCGGCATCTTGTATCCGACAAGCGGGCAAGCGACGGTATTAGGCTATGTCCCTTGGGAGCGAAAAAAAGAATTCAAGATGCAGTTCTCGATCGTGATGGGGCAGAAATCGCAGTTGTGGTGGGATTTACCGGCGAACGAATCGTTGTACCTGAACAAATGCATTTATGAGGTCGAGGATAAGCCCTACAACCTTGTCCTGGATGAGCTTACGGAGATACTTGATGTTAAAGATCTGCTCAATATTCAGGTACGTAGGCTTTCGCTGGGGGAACGGATGAAGATGGAGCTAATTGCGTCGCTCATCCACCGGCCTAAGGTGATTTTTCTGGATGAGCCTACAATCGGACTCGATCTGATTTCGCAGAAGCGCATTCGGGAGTTCCTGAAGTATTATAACCAGCAGACGAAAGCAACGGTCATTCTGACAAGCCACTATATGGCGGATATTGAGGATTTATGCAAACGAACGATCATCATCAATCAAGGGAAGATCGTATACGACGGCGATCTTCGGCGTGTGAACGAGCTGTTTCATGCAAAAAAGATCATCAAGCTGCAATTTACGGACGAAGTGCCGAGGCAAGCGCTAAGCGACTATGGCGCTATCATGCAACATGACGGCATGAATGCCGTCATGGAGATCGATAAGCATGACCTCCAGCGGCTTTCCAAGATGATGCTGGACCGGTTCCCGATCCTTGATTTCACAGTTGAAGATATACCTGTCGAGCGAGGCATCGAAAGCTTGTATCAGAAAGATGGGGTCAGACATGAAAGCCTTACAGAAGTATAAAAGGACGTACATCCTTGCGCTTCAGAATGCGATGGAGTATCGGACTGATTTCTTTATGAGTATCATCAGCGGCGGCTTCATCATTCTCGTCCAATGCTTCCTCTGGACGGCCGTGTTTCGCAGTTCGCCGCAAGAGATTATTAATGGCTATACTTATTCACAGATCATCATTTATTCCGTGTTGTCCGGCGTCGTCTCCAAGCTGGTTTCTGCCGGCTTCGAAGGGGAAATCGCGAATGATATCAAGACGGGTGGACTGAGCAAATTTATCGCTCAGCCCATTCATTATTTCAGCTATCGGATATGCAATTTTTTCGGTGGGAAAACGGTTCAGATCGGGGTCGTCCTTGTCTTATTCGTCATACTGATGATCGTTTTTACTCAGATTTGGGGGTTTCAGCTTAGAGGGGTGCAGATCGTTATGTTCCTGGTCAGCATTCTGTTCGGACTGCTCATCAACTTCCTGCTTTTTTATTCGATTAGTGCTCTCGCGTTCATCATTACCGAGGTTTGGGGCGTTTATATCGCGTTCAATCAAGGCGTCTATCTGCTAAGTGGTGCCATCTTTCCGCTTAATATTTTCGGAGATACGTTTGCCAGAATCTCCAGCTATTTACCGTTTCAATATGTCGTATTCTTCCCGGTTAACATCATCAATGGGAGCATGGCGATTCATGAAATCGTGCGCGGACTCCTCTTACAAGCGGTCTGGGTAATTGTGCTTATGATGATTTCGAAGTTGTCGTGGGATTCCGGGATGAGGAAATATGTAGCCGTTGGAGGTTAGATCTGTGAGTATCAGCTTGACGGAGTTTCGGAAGCATGTACGTATGTTCTTTATTTTCGCAAAGAATAGCTTGGTCGGTTACATGGAATACAAAGCGAATTTCTACTCCGGTTTGATCATGGAGACCGTATTTCTGTTTTCCAAGCTGATCTATATCTTGTTCGTTTTCCAGCTCGGGATCGAAATCAATGGCATTTCTCCTGACCAGATGTTGATCTTCACGGGGACCTATACAATTATGATCGCAATCTATACAGGACTGTTTATGGATAACTTTTATAGATTCGCCGGCCATATCCGCAACGGGACGCTGGACTTGTATATGACGAAGCCGCTTTCGCTGCAGTTCATGATTTCATTCCGGCACGTTAACTTCGCGTTTCCGATCCCGAACCTGATCGCCGGGATCACGATGATCGTACTGGCTTGGCGGCGTCTTGACATCGAGCCAAGCTTGATCCACGTGGCCGGATATATCGGCGTGATCTTGAGTAGCACGATCGTGACCTATTCGGTGCTTCTACTTCCGCAAATCCTTGCCTTCTGGACGGTGAAGTCCGGTTCGATCTTCGAAATACTCGACAAATGTTGGGATTTAAACAATATGCCGATGTACATATACCCCAAATGGCTGCGGAGAATAGGGCTGTATGTTGTGCCGATCTTGTTCATCACCAACATGCCGTCGGTTTATTTGATCGATCGATTGGACTTGTTCCTTGGGATATGGATTTTTGTAGCTCCCGTTATATCGCTTCTAGTGGTCAGGCTGTTCTGGAAGCTGGCCGTCAAACGCTATGAAAGCGCCAGCAGTTAGAGAAATGCTCTACAAACAAATTGTTGAGAAGGTGAATTGAATGAGCAAGACGGAGCATGAGCGTCATCCATTGCAGACAGAGGCCATTACAAAGAAAAGGCTGCACAACGGGATTGAAATCTATCAAAACAACGAAGGAGAGACCGAGTTTCTCTACAATGAGATTTTCCACAAGGAGATGTATTTCAAGCACGGTATTACGCTTCCGGATCATGGCACGGTCCTGGACGTCGGGGCTAATATCGGCATGTTCAGCCTATATGTCAGCAGCAAGAGCGACTGCAGAGTATATGCCTTTGAGCCACTGCCTCCGACGTTTAAACTCTTGAAGATGAATACGAGCTCGCTGCCTCGCGTAACGACGGTTAACGTCGGGCTTTCCAATGAGATCAAGGAAGCGGAGTTTGCCTATTTTCCTACGATGTCCACGGACTCTGTCCAGATCAAATACAGGGAGAACCACGATCAAGATCTCCGATACGGGTTAATCAACCATTACGAAGATAATTTCGCTGACCCGCGAATGCTAAACCGCTTTGTCGATCATCTTATGTCGCCGAAGCTTCTGAATGAACAAATCTATCGTTGCAAGCTAACTACGATCTCCGAAATGATCCGTTTTTATGATCTGAACCAAATTGATCTTCTCAAAATCGACGTGGAAAAAAGTGAGTTCGAGGTGCTGGAAGGAATCGAACCGGAAGATTGGGGCAAAATCAGGCAAATTGTAATGGAGGTACACGGACTGGACGGAGAGCAGATCAGCAGGCTCGAGAACATCTTCCAAACCAACGGCTTCTATGCCGTGATTGATTACTACGAAGATTTGAATATCCCAAATTACTATAATGTGTACGCGTTGAATCAAATGTATACGTCGGCTGGGTGATAGTCATGCTACAACATCTACATGCAAGGTTGGTATGCTCCAGCTGCAAGGGCGTGCTGGTCCAGTCGGAGGCATTGCTGCAATGCTGCAGCTGCGATGCGGTATATACGAACGATGACCGTTATGTATCGATGCTCGACCGGCGTGAGCAGTTTGTCCACCCTTCCGAATGGAACCGGAAAGAGGCTGAAATTCGGGATTATAGCGAGATTTCGCACTCTCTTGCGCTGTCCGGTATAGGCCGATTCGCCACCTTCTTAAATTATGGTTACGTCCCGCACGGGAATGAGCAACATGCGGTGATCGAGCCCGACGATGCATGGAATAGAAACTCGGTCAAGCTGCTGCTTGAGACAGTGGGCAGGACGGCGATTCGGGAGCGGCAGGTGATCGACATCGGATGCGGCAGGGGAGGGAACATAGCAGCTCTGTCTAAATATTTCAAGCCGCTGTCTATTGTCGGTCTCGACATCTGCCCGGCGAATATTGCCTATTGCAATGCCAAATCCCGAGGGGGTGATTCTTTGTATCTCGTCGGCGATGCGGAGAATATACCGTTTGCAGACGAGAGCTTCGATGTGGTGTTAAATATAGAATCCGCACATGCCTATCCGAACCGATCACGATTCTATGAAGAGGTGTACCGGATAATGAGAGTTGGCGGCGTATTTCTGTATACGGAGCTGATGCTGGGAGATCAAGTAGCGCAGAACATCAGGCTGTTAGAGGAAGCAGGCCTGTCTGTAATCCGCAATCAGGATGTGACTTCGAATGTTCTTCTATCATGTGATGAGAGTGCGAGGCAGCGTACTGGCACGCAAGGGATTGCGAGCAACGCCAAAGCGAGCACGAATATTGGAGATATCAATGAATTTATCGCATTGCCCGGCTCGAAGAAATATGAAGAGATGAAGGCTGGAACGCGGCAATACCGTATGATGAACCTTGTTAAGAGGTAATATAGCCGTAATATCAACAATAATTTTAGTATAGGAGAAATATTTTATGGAAGAAATTATTTCCCTGGACACCTTTCAGCCCTTCGACGGCATGACAAAAATGTATCCTCATCATAATTTTCCTTATTTTAATTGCGGCTACAATTTGTTGTTAACGCTTGCCAGATATTTTAAAAAAGATGAGTTGCCGATTTTGAATAATGTTATTAGTATTTATAGATTTGATAAACAAAAAATACAAACAAGAGGATATTTCAAGTTAGAGGTGTTGGATCTTGAGGAGGGAGATCAGATCCTTGAGGAAATGGGGATCTCTATTCGCAAAAAATCCCCTGAACTAGATACGTTACAAGATGAGATCCTAAACTCTATTTCAAGTGGTCATCCGATTTCCATATTTATTGATTTATTTTATCAACGCGGGAGAGACTTTTACTATAACCAAAAACATGGACTGCACCCTGTTTTTGTCTATGGCTTCAATCTTACGAACGAGGAAATATATACGGTTGATGATATTACAGAATACAGACAATATTCTCTGCCATTTTCAGAATTTAAATGGTCATGTATGACTTCGGAACACGTAAAGATGCCAGACTACTTTTGGGAATATGCGCTAGTGCCCCCCGGTAATCATGAGATCTTGAACAATAAGAATTTAGCGCACACAACCATCAATACATTCGTAGAAAATATGTGCAGGTATCAAAATGAAATAACGGAAAGTTTGAATAATATACTGTTGTTGGCAGAAAATTACGAGCTCATTATAAAAAATGAAACGATTATAGAAACACTGAGCAGTACTATTTATAGAAAATGTTCTGAGAAATACAGGTTAAATACTCTCTATAAGTACAACATTGATCATATCAATGCAAAACATACGCTTGGCCCGTTATTGGACCAAATTATTCATGACTGGAAGACAGTAAGGATCTATTCCAATAAAGCCATCATGTCCCAAAAGTTCACTGGGGAAATCATAGACAAGTGCATTGGTTTATTTACAAAAATATATACGAATGAAGTACATTTTAATAATCAATTATTCTTAATGTTAAAGGCTTTCAGGTAAAATCACATCTAATATTGCTAGAAATGAGCCGCATCAATAGGCATACTGTGCAAGTGTCTTTTCATCGTATGAAAACCGCCGCGAACAGAGCCGCCGCCGCCGTCTGCATCAACACTTTAAACACAAACGGCAGAGATGCCGTTTTTTTGTTTTGATTTTGTTACAGCACACTAGTCATGTGGAGTGTTACTCACTGTTGGTCAGGAAAGACTAATAGTTGAGATGTATTTGCTATTTCCCTATGAACTACCGTGTCCCGTTAGTTCAACGAGGCCGTCTTATCTTTCATTTATGACAGGTGATGATCTTGTAAAGATCTATGATTAATTCGGACAGAGGCTTTTTGAGCAAAATGTAAGGACTTTTCTTCAAATAATCCATATCATAAAGAAATGAAAAGCAATTCACAGCGTGTGTGGGCTCCAAATATAGGAGGGTCACAACACAGAACACATTGGTTTTATGAAAGAGTAAGTGGAGATTATCTCATCGAACAGGCGTATCTGACAAAAACAGAAAAACTAAATTTCAGCTCGAAAATCCGAAAACTCAACTCATTGAAAAAACCTCTCTATCTAAGAGTGAAAATTCTTGGCTTAAAAAGCCAGATGTTGTATCCAAGGTGGCGCAGTATAGCTTTGCTTCTTTCGCAGATTACATCACGGAGTGGAACGATCTCTCTTTTCCTGGCGCAACATGCGGATCAGGTATACGGGGTGGAGATCGTGCCCGAAGCGATTGAAGATGCTCGCAGCAATACGTTCTTGAACGAGATGCGTAACGTGAAGTTCGAAGTTGGCGCATCCGAGGAAGGTATTCCATGCTAGAAAGAACAAGGTATTGAAGCTGATGTGATCGTAGTTGATCCACCGCGCAAGGGCTGTGATCCACTTTTACTTGAAACGATCCTGGAGATGAAGCCAGAGCGAGTGGTGAATGTGAGCTGTAATCCGAGTACGTTGGCACGTGATCTTCGTGTGCTTGAGGATGGTGGATATCGCACGGTTGAGGTAACGCCGGTGGATATGTTCCCACATACGGTGCATGTGGATAGTGTAGCGATGTTGGTTAGGGTGTAGTGTTTTGAAGCTACATTTACCTGTTTTAATAAATTACTTTGCCCGAAGCTTCTAAAGCTCGGGCTATAGTTGTTATAACCATTAGTAGAGTTGATGTTGGTCTGAACAATATCAAGTTTTCCAGTTTATCCTTTTTCAATAGCTTTGTGTTGTTGCTCAGTGTTTGCAAATGCCGCAGTAAGACGTGGTGAAGGTATACCTAACTTTTTTGCTTCTCTCACAACTTCAAGTACTGCAAAACCGGCTTTACTATTGTTGTATTCAATGAAAAGTCGCGGTAAGCTGCCCTTTGCAAAAATAACCTTGTTAAACAGCGTGCCGAGAAGTGCTGATGGAATTTTGGTCAACAGTAGAGTAATCGCGTCCATCTTTGCGCCTCTTGCTTTAAGTACAGGTGCCATTTCCCGCATATTCTTACCAACATTTGCGAATGAGTCACGATGATTCATAAGTGCTGGAAAACTTCCCCGTTTTAACACCTCGGTCTCCATCGCCGCATTCACGGCAAAGTGATTCCATAGCCAGCTTTGCATATCCTTTATCCAATTGATTTTAAAATGGGCGCTTTCAAATAGTTCTTTGACCTTGTTGTTTATCTGTTCCGTGCCTACACGTGGTTTTTCCAGAAATATCGTTTTTAAGAAGCCGCCCCTAAGCTTATTGTCCTCAATGCCGCCTCCTGCTCCTGGGAAACCAAAGACAACATTGTTCATAGACAAGGGCAAGATCGATGATTTTAAATCCTGCCAAATATTATTGAAAATAAGGATCGGGGTGTTACCCGCGGTAGTCGATAGTAATTGTGCTGCTTCGGGAAGTTGTTTCGTGTTGACACTCGCAATAATAAGATCGTAATTTGGGCTTATCTCCTCATGCAGCTTGACTTTCCAGTTTTCCTTGATTAACCGTTTCGCTCTTCGTGCGTCCCACATTTCAAGCGCTATATGACTTCCGAAGGTTTCTTTTCTCCCTTTTCTAACGTAAAACTCAACGGTGTGGCCTGCCTCTTCGAAAGCCCACGCGTATTGGGTCGATATTACACCTCTACCGAAAAATAAAATTCTCATCTTAGCCTCCTAATAATCAATATTCATCCTTGTTGATGATCCAACAACGTGTTGTATAATATTATTGTATTGATTCACTATACGGTCATCAACCATCAGATTTTTAATATCTGTCGGATAATTGATCGAACAGCAAACGGAGGCAAATAATGAAAAAGCAACCTGAAATTACGGACAAAACAAGGCAGACATTCATAAATGTATTCTGCGATTTATATAGCCAAAAACCCATCGAAAAAATATCTATTCAAGAGATTGCTAACCAATCAGGATATAATCGGAGTACATTTTATCAATACTTTACAGATATCTATGAGTTGTTGGACTGCGTTGAAGAGCGTATTTTGAAATCCATTAAGGAGGAAATGGCAGGCAGAGAGTTTTCTACACATACTATTCAAGATGCACTTCAATGCTTAGAAAATGCAGAGGAGATTTCAGTTCTTAAAGCTATATTGGGCGACTATGGTTCTGTTCATTTTGTGGAACGCTTGAAAAGAGAAATTCCCTTTGAGCGATTGATTGTGGATTTTCCAACAGATGATGTCTTGGCACCATATATCATTGAGTTTTACATTTCAACATTAATATCTATGTTTCGTCTTTGGATACGCAACGACAAAGATCTATCGTCGGAGGAATTGATCAAACTGATCGATAGTCTATTTTCAAAGGGGATAACACCGTATCATATCTTTGGCACGGTCAATCCGCAGCGTTCTGGAGTGTAACGATGATGGTTAGAAAGCTAAACATAAACATAAGGGGTTCGAGAATTTATACATAATTCTCGAACCCCTTCTTGTCTTTGTTTCAATATCATCCATTAATTATAGTAGTCTAATACACATGCACACCCGCACCAAGCACGGATTTGTTTTGTACGGAATTAACGGATAGATATACCTTTTGCAGATTAGGCAGTTGGCTTAGGGGCTCGATATTGGAAATGGCATTGTTCTCGAGATGAAGCTCTTCTATGGCCTGCCATTTACTCATAAATTTGAGAGAAGCCAAATTGTTGTCTTGCAGAGTGAAGGAACGTAGAGCGGACATTTTGGCAAAGTAAGGCATCATCTGGTCAACCTCAGTAACAGAGGTATTGTTTATGCTGAAATATGGCTGCTCTAAGGTCAAATGTTCAAGTACGCTGTTCTCCGCGGCCGCCTTTTGTTCAAAGTTCAGCCTACACTCGGAGCACACCAAAGATTTCACCTGCTTCAAACGAAATAAGGCGTCGCTTTCCTTGAACAGTGACGAGTCGTAAATGTTTAAGGTCTCTAGGCGGGACAAGCCGTCCAGGGTTGCAAGACGGGTTATTTCACTGATCTCCCAGAGGGAAAGCTGCTTCAGCTTCGGGAATTTCCCCAGCGCAGCCAAGTTCAATTCCCCACTTCCGCCACGGAGCGTCAGACTGGTTGTAACCGGGGCCTTTAGCCCGGGGAGAAAGGAGCTTGGAATTTCCACTCGCTCTACTTTAGGCAGTGTCAGCGCTTCTGCATTCTCGTAGTAGCCGGACAACGTTAATTCCCGCAAAGAGGGCATACTGTTTATGGCCTTTACCGAGCCAAGCTCACTTAGAGAAGCCAGGCGTAGTGTGGTAATAGAGTTTTTGCCGGTCAAGCGCTCCAGTCTGGAGAAGTTTACATTTTCAATATCTAACGTTTGTAGAGCAGGCATATTTTGCACAAAGTCGATGGACTTTACGTTCGTTAAATAGGACAACTGAAGTTCCTGAAGCTGGGTCAAGGCATATAGCGGCTGCAGGTCTGTGGTTTCACTGTACTGTATAGACAAGGAAGATAGCCCGGTCATGGACGACAACCATCCGAGTTCATCGACAAAGGTGAGCGACAGGGACTTGATTGGCAATTGGTTTAACAAGTGAAAATCTGTTACAGACTCATCCACATAGGTAATGGATTAAAGAGTTCAGATTGGGGAATTCCAGTAGTAGGGCCAACTCCTGATTGCTGCGAAGCTGAGTGGAAAGCTCCGTAATTGTAGACTTGTCGCCAAAGTAGCCCGAAAATGTACTAAAGGATTCGTTAAAAGCGCCACCATAACTTTTTAATCCGGGCATATGGGCCAAAGTGGTTTGGTCCGTCTGGGATATTTCATAGGTATTTGTCAGGTCCAATGCCGTTAGTCCCTTAAAAGCTTCAAAATCTCGCTGATCAATCCGCTGGCTATTCAGTTTCTTGTCCTGAGTAATATAAGTGATCTTCTCGGCCTCTTCATCGCTGAAGGGATCGGATAGGCTATATGTAAACTTCCACTGATCATTCTCCGAATGCTCTACGGTTAAATAGCGAATACGAGCCAATTCCTCCTCTGTTGGCAAGGCGGCCCCTTTATCAAAGATATCTCGCAAAAATGAAAGCAGAACCTCGCTTTCAGGCATCTTTCGTACAGGCAGATTGGCTTCTGTTTTTGGATAGGTGGAGCTATTGCTATAATAAAAATATGTACCGATCGCGCCAGTTAGGACTAACATCAGTATCAGCATTACCTTTACGGAGGCAGTCTGCTTCGGTGGTACTTTAGGGGGCGTTCCATGGTAATGATTAATAGTCTGGTCTACGTAATAGACATGATTTTGCTTCAATAAAAGTTCTGTTTCACAATAGGGACACTTTAAAACCTCATCCTTCTTGTATTCAATTCTTCCGTTGCAATTGGGGCAGTTTAGCGGGATAAACGCCACGAATGTCCCCTCCTTCATTATGATGGTCATAAGATCATGCTGAACGGTCATCTGATTTCATTATACCTTGTGAATTTACGTTTGATGAGAGAAAGAAGTTTCACATAACGAAGGAGCAGGGAATCCTGCTCCTTTTGATCTTTTTTAACTATGGTGAACTCAAGCAGTTCATGAAGCTGGATGAACTGACTTCTGAGATGGTACATAGGTTTATTGATAAATTGAAGTACAGATGGACGGCACGTTAAACATTCATAATAAGTTTACTGCCACCGCCCTTCTTACGGCTTAATATATAGTGACCGACACTCAAAGTCATGTCGAGAGTGTAGCGATGTTGGTTAGAAATTAAATAGAAATTTACACGAGAGAAAGCCCGCTAACCTATATCTGGTCAGCGGGCTTCGTTCTGTTTGTTAGTCCCCTGTACTATATTCATCCACTTCAAATGAAAGGATGTTTTTAAAGATCACATAATCCTTACGGCTAGTGAAGGGTCCTTTGTTGTTGTCATGTTTGTCAATTGCGTAGGAGGCTGTTCCTGTGCCAGCTTCTTTGCCTTCGTACCACGCAATGAATTTATTAACTTCTGCCATGGAGAGGTCGAATTCTTTTACTAAACCAGTTGTCAAGATAACGGTGAAAATGGCTCTATCCTCGTTACCTGATTCTGGTGTTGGATCTGGGCTTGGAGTGCTTTCGTTTTCAAATGTATACATTTCTACGTTTTTTAAAGTGCCGTTTGTACCAAAGTTAGTTCCGCCTATGATGTATAGATTATTATTGATTACAGCCGAAACAAGTTGTGCTCTTGGAGAAGTTAAGCTTCCGAGTGTACTAAACGTATTTGTTTTGGGGTCATAAACATCAAAACTATCCAAAGCACTATGTAGTGAACCGGAAGAAAGCTTAGCCCCTCCTAACAAATAAATTTTATCATTATAAACAGCTATGCCACTTGCATCTCTGACAGCAGTGTTTTGTTTGAGTGTCCAAGAATCTGATTCTGGATTATATTCGTAGATACCACCTATTGAAGTTGAGAAGTTCATTCCTCCCAATATATATACTTTCCCACCAACTAATGCGGCTGCAGCACCGTTAGCTGTGATAGGCATTTTGTTTTTCAAGGACCAAGTGTTTGAGATGGGATCATAAGACTCTACAGAAGACAAAGAAGTTGAGGTACCATTAACAAGAGCTCCGCCTCCAAAAACATAAATTTTACCATTTAACGCTACAGAGCTTGCCCATGATCTTGCCGTTAACAAGTTAGCAGCAGTCGTCCAACTGTCGGTAGATGGATCGTAGACTTCTACTTTATTAGTTCTTAGCACTGAAGTACCAACATTATAGTATCCACCAATAGCATAGATCTTATTGTCATGTACTACCGCCGTTAATCCAGCACGAGCTGTCGGCATATTTGCTTTAACAGTCCAAGTATCTGTTATAGGGTCATATTCATAGGTTGAATTTTGTTTTATACCCGAAGCTGCATGATCTGAGCCTGATGCACCTCCAAAATAATAAATTTTCCCATTAAGTGAAGCTGTTGCTCCACCAGTACGAGGCTCTAATAAGTCAGCTTTAGTGACCCATTCAGAAGAAGCAGCAGAAGCGGATAAAGTTAATAGTACGGATGAGAAAAGTAGAATTAGGCTAAACAAGAAAACTATTTTTTTTCTCAATACTTACATCTCCTTATTATGTATTTTCATGAATTATATTAAATAAAAATCCAATGATTGTCTAAACGTTATTCACCAAATATGTTATTTTGTGTTGAAAGGATAATGAGAGTTTAATTCAATTTACTACAAAAAGGGAACCAGAATGATTATCCATGTTATCCTGTCTTACCAAAGTTTTTGTTGCAATTTTTCAAGAGTGATGAATGAATTCCGAATATTGCAGATTGATGTGAGGGCTGGGGATTCGTTAAGTCAGAGGAAGTAAAGGTCTAACGCAGAGCGCATAATGTCCATTATCTTCAAGAATTATTTTGAACTGGGAATTTTTGCTGACTCTTCACCAAAAGAAGATTTAAGCCGATATAACTTATATAAAAAGTGAATTTCGTGTATGTGAAAATTTAGGATATGACAAAGAATATAACAAGCATACAGGGGCGGGAGTTTAATGAGAAAGCACCAACAAGAGAAGATTCAGAATTTAGTAACAACACTGTATGAGGCGACGGATGAAATCAAACGACAATTTTCCCAGAAAAATATCCCGACTGTAATCGAACTGTTGATTGAGTGCCAAAACATGGCGGTTCATATAGGTGAGTTTATAGAGAGTTTTGAGGGTGAAGATACACGAACTGTTGAATTGTTAACCGAATACCACACAAGTCTTTATAATATTGCCGTGGAAATTGAAACCATAAATGTGAGCTTCATTGAGCAAATAAAAGAAGTGCTTATGATGATTGAAGACAGCATTAGAAATGAGCTCAAACCATGCAAAATTGAGATTGTATTTTTCCCTTATAAGGCATCAATGTGGGACTCGCTTGAGAGCGTATGGATGGCAGCAAACGAAGATGAAAATTGCGATGCTTATGTTGTGCCTATACCATATCGAGACCGAGATCCTGATGGTTCATACGGTGAATTTCATTATGAGGGAGAAGATTTGCCTGATTATGTTCCAGTTACTCATTACGAATCCTATGACTTAAGTATCCGTAGACCGGATGTGGCTTATATTCATAATCCGTATGACAACCACAACTTTATTACTTCTGTGGACCCAAGGTTCTACTCCTATGAATTAAAAAAGTATACAGATACGTTGGTTTATATCCCCTATTATTCTACTTCCGGTGGTATGAGCGAGGGGCAGAGAATTAGTTCCGCCTATTATCATGCAGATTATATCGTTACACAAGCAGAGAAATACCGGGGATTCTTTGATCCTACCTTTTCAGAAAAATTGCTTCCGCTGGGTTCACCAAAGTTTGATAGGGTTATGAGAATATGCAATAATCCACCTGAAGCACCTGCAGCTTGGAAAGCTAAAATGGCAGGTAAGAAGGTATATTTCTACAACACCAGTATTAGCGGTATATTGAGCAATGCTGAGTTGTTCTTGAAAAAAATGCAATATGTATTTAATGTATTTTCGGCTCATGATGATGTTTGCTTGTTATGGAGACCTCATCCATTGCTAGAATCATCACTAGATTCAATGAGACCGCAATTTAAACAGAAATACTCTGAATTGAAAAGATTCTTCATTGAAAATGATATCGGTATTTACGATGAAACCCCAGATATCGCCAATACCATTGCACTCAGTGATGCTTACATTGGTGATTCGGGTACTTCTGTTGTTTCACTTTTCGGTATCGCAGGAAAGCCAATCTTTATTTTAAATAATAATATTATTACTGAACCATCTGAAGATGATTGGCGCGGCGAAATGATTACTAGAGGATTTAACATGTACTCTGATGATAAATGGTTAATTACACGCGGTAACAAACTTTATTATTCTCCAGATAACAATTTTAAGTACCAGTATTTTTGCGATTTGTCCGAATATGCATATGGTGATTATTATTTATACCCGATGACTTTAGGGGATGAAACGTTCATATTGCCAAAAAATGCACAGGACATAATCGTTCTTTATGAGAACAAAATTAGTAAACGTATTAAGTTAAAAACATACATGGAACGTCCCGGCTCATTTGCAGGAGCGGTAAAATGTGGGCGATACATTTTCCTAATACCATTTTTTTACCCTGCTGTAGTAAGATATAATACTTCAACTGGAGAAATCAAATATCTCGATGCTAATCTTGATGTTATTATCGGCATAAAAAACGGAGAACGTAAAGTAGGGGGGTATTGTGTTCAGAATGGATACTTGTTTATTGCCTCTCCTGTAGATAATCGAGTATTGGCAATTGAAGCCGAAAGTGGTAAAGAACAGGTTCTAACTACCGGCGCAAATAATTCCTGTGGCTGTATGATTATAAATTCCGACGGGGTTAATTTGTGGTTTATGCCTTATTCGGGAACTGATGTTACGTGTTGGAATCCTGAGAGTGGTGAAGTTCGTGAATACTCTAATTATCCTGAGAACCTAAAATGCAAAAATATTATTTCTGGCTTTGAATGTATGGAGAGGCCTTTTAGCCGGCCTACTTTCTGTGGAGACTATGTTTATTTGGCTCCATATTGGTCGAATATGTATATCAAACTTAATAGAGTTACAGGGGAGTCTGTGGAATGGGAACCCCCATTTGATGCTCCAGATAATGTGAAGAACGGATATTATTCTTCTTGGTGCAAAGGATGGTTTATTACTCCGGATAATGAATCTGAGAAGAACTATAATTTCTTTTCACTCTACGACAGAAAACTATATCATGTTGATTTGGAAACCGGTAAACATGAAGAAATTAATATAGAGTTTAATATCAATGAATTAAAGAGAAACGAGCCGGGGTTTGAAAAAAATTCTGAATGGTTGCAGTATTGTTGTGAAGAAAATGCATTTAATTCCCTCTCTGATTTCCTGGAGGAAATTATAACGGGAAATGCCTTCAATAAGGAAAAACAGATTGCAGCATATGGTGAAATCATAGCTAACAATAATGGAACTTGCGGTGAAAAGGTTCATTATTATATAAAAGAGCAGCTTACTGAAAAATAGGGGGCTATCGGTATGACAAAAGTAATAACGTACGGTACATTCGATTTGTTCCATGAAGGCCATTACAGACTACTTCAAAGAGCCAAAGAACTTGGTGATTTTCTTATTGTTGGAGTTACCACGGAGGGATATGACCAGACTAGAGGAAAGCTTAATGTAATAGATTCATTGATGACTCGAGTTGAAAATGTACGGAAAACAGGTTTTGCTGATGAGATTGTTATTGAGGAATCACCGGGACAAAAATTCCGAGATATCAAAAAATTTAATATTGATATTTTTACTGTAGGATCCGATTGGACTGGTCATTTCGATTATCTTAATGATTATTGTAAGGTAGTGTATCTTGAGCGTACCAAGGATATTTCCAGTACAATGCTTCGCACTCAAAAAAAGCATATTCAGAGAATTGGAATTATTGGAACGGGACGTATTGCGGAAAGGTTCATCCCTGAAGTGAATCTGGTTAGTGGTATAAGCACACAGGGTGTATACAATCTGAATACAGAAAGCTCTATTAGATTTGCAGAAAAATGGAATATTAATTCATACACTGAAATTGAAGATTTCTTTGATGCAGTTGATGCGGTCTACATTGCAACACCGCATGAAACACATTACCAATATATCAAAATGTCGCTTGAGCATGGAAAGCATGTTCTCTGTGAAAAACCTATGGTGCTGGAAAAAAAACAGGCAGAAGAGCTTTTCAGATATGCAAAGGAGCATAATTTGGTGCTTTTTGAAGGAATTAAAACAGCCTATTCTCCAGGTTTCAGCAAGTTGATGGGGATCGCATGTAGCGGAATGATCGGCAGTATACGTAATGTTGAAGCTTGCTTTACGAAACTTGAAAACCCTGCAAGTCGTGAACTAACTGATTTGAAGTTCGGAGGAAGTTTCACTGAGTTAGGAAGTTACACCGTGCTTCCTATTATTAAGATTTTTGGCACGGAGTTCGAAGATATACGATTTGATTCAATAAAAGACGAAAACGGTCTTGATATTTTTACAAAAGCACATTTTAAATATCCAAACGGGATGGGGACTGCTACCTGTGGTCTTGGAGTAAAATCCGAGGGCCATCTTATCATATCTGGAACTAAAGGATATATCAAAGTGGACTCACCATGGTGGAAGACAACTTATTTTGAGGTTCACTACGAGAATCCTGATGATGTTGAAAAATACTCTGATAGATTTCTTGGTGACGGATTGAGATATGAGATTAATGATTTTCTTTCTATGATAAACGGTAATACTGAAAGTGAATTCAAGCTGACTCAAAAAGATTCAATCACATTAACGGAGATTATGGAAAAGTTTATGCTGGAGAATAGATAGCATGGAAATTGGATAGTGACTTTATATTGCTAATAAAAAGAAAGGATGGATTAAACATGAATATAGCTTTATTGACAGCGTCAGGTACCGGTACGCGGACAAATCAAGATATTCCAAAGCAATTTATTCATGTGGATAACAAACCTATTCTTATATATACATTGGAAGCATTTCAGAAACATCCTAACATTGATGAGATATGTGTCGTTGTTCTCAATGGCTGGGAGAAAATCTTATGGGCATATGCTAAACAATTTGGAATTACTAAATTGAAATATGTTATCAATGGAGGTTCTACAGGACAAGAATCAATTTATAATGGGCTAATTGAACTAAAAGCAAGTCTTTCTGAAGATGATGTTATTATTATTCATGATGGCAACAGGCCTTTGGTTAGTCAAGAGATTATTACAGATAGTTTTGTGAAATATCAACAGTTTGGTAGTGCTGTTGCGGCTATTCCATGTACTGAAGTTGTATTTGTTATTGATGTGGGTAAAACCAATGAATCAATGAAAAGTATTAATCGTGATTATCTGCGTAGGACACAAACACCACATACCTATAAACTAGGTGAAATATATGCTGCCCATGAAGAGGCTAATAAGCTAGGAATAATTAATATGGCTGCATCATGCTCTTTAATGGAGGCATTGGGAAAACCAACATTTTTTTCATTAGGTTCTGAGAAAAATTTAAAAATCAGTACGGTTGAAGATATTCAGATATTTAGGGCATTGTTGTATTCAAAGAATGATGACTGGATTAAGTAATACGTATAGAACAGGCTATTATGTAGAAAATTCATGATCTTATTAAGAGGGATGAATTTCTATAGGAGGTTATTATTTTGAATATATATAATAGCTCGATTTATATGAATGATTTAAAGACTGTTCAGGAGTCGTTAATAGGGATTAGTGAAATTGAAGGAAAATCGATTTTAGTCACGGGTGCTACTGGCTTGATTGGTTCAGCTATTGTTGATTTACTGCTCTATGCGAATGTTAGCAAAGAGGCAAATATCAAAATATATGCATGTGGTAGAAATGAAGAGAAAATGCGCAGTCGTTTTTTACATCATTTTGATTTAGAGAATTTTAATTTTATTAAATATGATGCATGCGATGAGTTAGACATCAAGTTTTCTGTAGATTATGTGATTCATTGTGCAAGCAATGCTAATCCAATACAATATATGATTCAACCTGTGGAAACAATGATGAGTAATTTTTATGGTATGAATCAATTATTACATTATTCTAAAAAGAATAAAATTAAACGAGTATTATATGTATCTTCAAGTGAAATTTATGGAGAAAGTTTAGATTCTAGGCCACTGTCTGAGGATAGCTATGGTTCTATTAACTTATTGAATCCTAGATCTTCGTATGCTATAGGTAAACAATCTACTGAGACACTCTGTGCCTCATTTCATCATGAGTATGGTATTGATATTGTAATTGCTCGACCAGGACACATATATGGTCCTACAGCCTCAACACAGGATAACCGTGTTTCATCCATGTTTGCGCATAGCGCAGCTAATGGTAGAGATATTATAATGAAAAGTTTGGGAAAACAGATGCGTTCCTATTGCTATTCTCTTGATTGCGCATCAGCTATTTTAGCATTACTTGTCAAGGGAGAAAGTTGCGAGGCCTATAATATCTCAAACTCAAATTCTATAATTACTATAAAGGAAATGGCGGCGTTACTTGCTGATTTTGGAAGTGTCGATTTGAAATTTGAAATTCCGACAGAAATGGAAGCCGCCAGATATAATCCGATGGATAATTCCAGTTTAAATAGCGATAAAATAGAGGGAATTGGTTGGAGAGGGTTGTTTAATGCAGAAACAGGGTTAAAACATACTGTTGAAATACTTCGCCAAGGTCAATATAACACCAATTGATTCTGAAGCCTAAACGGTTTGTGTTTTATGAGCCGTAAAGGTAATTTCTGATAATGGAGAAGGATGAATGAATACTAAAAAACAACATCACTTAACATCTGAGGAATTAAAAAAACTTCAAAATGTAGAATTAGAACTTCTCATTGAATTCGATAGAATATGCAGAAAACATGAAATTACTTATAGTATCGATGGTGGTACATTACTTGGAGCTGTGAGACACGGAGGATTTATTCCATGGGATGATGATGCAGATGTAATTTTAACTCGAAATGAATATGAGAAGTTTCTTTTGATTGTGGATCAAGAATTAAATACAGATAAATTTTATCTTCAGGATGTAAATCGGACATCTGGTTATAGATGGGGATATGCAAAATTACGTCGTAAGAATACTGATTTCATTAGATTAAATCAAGAACACATGCCATATGAACAAGGTATTTTTTTAGATATTTTTATTGGTGATAATGTTCCCGACAATTATATATCACGGTGTATATGTAACTTCCGATCTTTTATTTATCGAAAAATATTCTATTCAGAAGTGGGTAAGTTCACAGCAAGTGGAATTAGTAAATATTTATATAAAATATTGAATTCAATTCCTGAAAACACAGTGAAAAATAGCTATAATCGTTATGTTAAATTTCGGAATAAAAAAAGTACTGAACTGGTGAAATGTTTGACATTTCCAGCGTGTAATCGTGTTTATGGATACAAAAGAGAATGGTATGAGGATACTATTGATATGCAATTCGAAGGAGTAACGCTTAGAGCTTGTCGTAATTATGAAGATTATTTGAAATTTTTATATGGTGATTATTTAACCCTGCCAGCTATAGAAAACAGAAAGGTTCATCCTGTGTCTAAACTTACTTTTCCAACGGATAATTAATGTTTTTTGGGGAAAGGAATTAATATAAAATCAATGTATACAGAATTTATGAAAATAAAAAATACAATTGAAAAAGAGAAAATTGTAATATACGGGACGGGATCAGTGTCGAAGCGGTTTAGTAAACTAATTAAGGAAAACGGGTATTGGGGAAATGTAAGTAATTATGCTGTATCTTCATTAGAACATCATGCTAATTTCATTGATGGGAAAGCCGTTAAAGAAATCAAAGATATTTCGAATGATAATATCGTAATGTTAGCTGTCCATAATATTTTTCTGAATGAAATATTAGAAAACCTAAGTAATTTAGGTTTTGAAAATGTTATTTGGATTTATCCATATTTATTTGATTTAAGTTTTGGAATGCCAATTCAAAATAATATAGTCTTAGATGTTAAGAATATTGTAAACAGATTAAATGGAATTTACTCATATGCAATTTACCATTTAGCCATCGAAAACGAATATTCTAAAAATGTGGTAGGTGGGAGTATTTATAGAAAATTTATGCGTATTTTTTGTAGTGAAGAAGCAGCAAATAAAAGATGGTCTGACTTTGTTGAGAGAATGCATAAATATGAAAATGGCGATGTTCAGCAAAACTATAATATTAAGTTGTCAAATGAGTATGATATTGTTCTTGATGGTTTACATCGCTTAATGTTAGCACATTATTTTAATGTAGATAAGATCGTAGCAGATATTTATAGTTGTGATATGAATAAATATATTGATTATGCTGAGAACATGGCCTTGACTGATAAACAGCTGAATAAATACTTTTCACATGATGAAATTGATCTAATTAAAGAGACTGTTTTAAAACTAAGTATTTAAAGCAAATATTTACGTTAGGAGCAAAAGTATGCGTAGGCTTGGGATCTTTGTATTTTATGACCAAGATGGTGTCGTTGATGGATACGTTGAATATTTGATGTCGGAATTAGAAAAAGTATTAAATGAATTAATAATTGTTGTTAACGGCGAAGTAAACCAAGCAGGCAAACTTATATTAGAAAAATACAGCAACCAGGTTTACATACGAGATAACATTGGACTCGATGCTGGTGCGTATGCAGATGTCATTGTTAATTTTTTGGGGGAAGATAAATTATCACAATATGACGAACTCGTATTGTGTAATGATACATTTTATGGGCCATTTGTGAGCTTTGAAAAAATATTTGATTCAATGGAAAATGAAAACTGTGATTTTTGGGGACTAGATTGTATTAAGAGGGATTTTTTGAGCTATATTATTATGTATTTTTGTGTTTTTCGTGGGGATTTGTTGAAAAGCGGAGATTTGTTCAATTTTTTCAGAGATAAAATATTACTTAAAGTAAGTGAGATGGCAGATGCCTTTGCTCTTTTTGAGGTTGGAATATACTATACATTAACTCAAAAAGGATATATTCCAGGAGCTTATACGTATTCCAACGGATATTTCAGCAGAAGAAATCCTGATATATGTGTTCTTAAATATAATCTTCCGATATGGAAGAAAAAATTCTTCACCAAAGATAATTATAATGAAACAATTTGTTATACATTGCTAGAGTATTTAGAGAACAATGAATTATATGGAATTAATAAAATTCAAGAAAACGCGAAAAGAGTTTATGGTATTGATATTACCAATGGTAATAGAACTAAATATTTCTCTCAGCCAGAATTAAAATATAGTGTGCCGCAAATAACTTATGATGAAATTGATGATTTCGTGTCTAAAAATAAAGAAATATATATCTATGGGGGAGGTTCTTTTGCCAGATCTACAGCATTTGTTTTTAGTGATAAAATCGAAAATTTCTGTGGGTTTATTGTCTCGGATGAAAAAAAAAGTAGCCTTACAGATATATGGGGCTATCCTGTGATAAAAGCTTCACAGGTTCCGCCAAATAGTTCAATAATTGTTGCGTTAAATTATAAGAATAGTATAGAAGTCTTATCGCAGTTGGGTAGAGATGAAAATGTTTTTTACTTCTGGAATTTAGATTAAGGCATCAAAGAAATTAGGGGGAATTTTATGAGCAATACACATGATGTAGATTTTGGAAATACACATTGTATCCTTCCGACTAATTATATGACAGATGGTTACGACAATGGAATGTCAAATAAAAGAATTGCTGTAGTCATTCATCTGCATTATTCAGATACTTTTGATAAATATAAAGACTATTGCGAGAACATACCTGAAGAAATTACCATCTATTTTACCACCTCTAATGAAGAATTAAACAGAAAAATTGAAAACTTTTCTTTATATAGAGAGAATTGCAGATTAATTGCGAAAAACAATCGTGGTAGAGATATAAGTTCATTTTTAGTAGCTTGTCGTAAAGAAATCTTGAATCATGAATATATTTGCTTTTTACATGACAAAAAGGAGAAAAATCCTTCAAGTAAACTGGATGTAGATAAATGGATCTACAGTCAATGGGAGAACATGTTAAGTAGTAAAAATTACATCTATAATGTGATTTCTTATTTTAATAAGAATGATCAGCTAGGTTTACTGCTCCCTCCAGTTCCGGCTAGTGAGCGTATTAACTTTGCATACATGAATAATTGGAAAAATAATTATGAAAACACAATTAAATTGGCACAAGATCTGAACTTGCAATGTGATATTAATAAGGAAGTTTCACCAATGGCTATAGGAACAGTGTTCTGGGCAAGGGTGGATGCGTTAAGAAAACTTTTCGAGCATGAGTGGAAGTACGAGGATTTTGATGTCGAGCCGTTAGCGGATGACGGCACATTGAGTCACGCTGTTGAGCGAATTTTGGAATTTGCGGCTAAGGATTCTGGATATGAATGCAAATGGGTTATGACAGAAAGTTATGCGGAAGAGAGATTAGGATATTTTACGTTGGCCTTATCAAAAGCATTTGATAGACTTCGAAGTTCATTAGGTCTTCGATATATATACGATTTGGATGAATTTGACACTAAGTCTTTAGAATTAAAAAAATTATATCGGGACCATAAAAAAACATATATATACGGAGCTGGTATACTAGGAACAGAGTGCCTCCGTTCTATGGACTTTATTGGTGTGAAAATAGATGGCTTTATTGTTACAGATATGAGTGGCAATGAGTCAGTAATTGAAAATATTCCGGTACATGCCTTCGGTGAAATAGAATTTGATAGGGAAACACTTGTAATTATAGCGACGAACAAGAAATACCAGGAAGAAATTATAGAAATCTTTAAAAATCAATTGACTTCTAATTCCTTCTATAATTGGTGTTCTCACTGAGTAATTTTGGGAAATCCCTTAAGCATTAGCGAAAGGAATGATCTGTAATATGGATGATACAAAACCAAATATATTAACTGAAAAAAAAAATAAATTTGGTGTTAATAAATTTAATGTTCAGACTTGGGAAGATTTTAATAATTTCAAAAGTGATAAATTTGTATTTATATTTGGTGCTGGTTATGGCGCTGATTTTTATTTTCAAAATTATTCAGATAATATTGTCGGTATAATTGATAATGATGAGGCCAAGCACGGGCACCAAATTGATTTTTTTGTTGATAAAATTTCATTGGATAAATGTAAGGAAAAGAAAGTTTTAAATGTGTCCGTACTAAAGCAGTATAAGGATGATGATTTAGTTGTACTCATAGCGAATCTTAACGCCTCTGAACAAATTGCAGAGCAACTTGAAAGCGTAGGTATAAGTAATTATTACTCATTGCTAGCTATGGAAACTATTGAAAAAAACTCCTTCGTATCGGCTAAAGATCAAATTGTTAACCATTGCTTATTAACAAAACGTACGGATAAAATTGAGCCGAATAAACTTGTATTTTACAGCACGGGTGGTTATTTCGGGCATGGAAAATATATCGCGGAACAGTTGTTAAAACAACGTAATGATTTGGATATTGTTTGGGTCGTTAACGATTTGAAGATAAAAGTTCCAAGAGGCATTCGACTTGTATATTGGAAAAATAAAAGTAAATATATTCATGAAATGCGAACAGCTAAAATATGGGTGTATGATGATATGGTTCCATCATATATTCAAAAACAGCCTGAACAAATATACGTACAAGTTAAACATTGGTCCAGCGTTACATTAAAAACGTTTGGTTTTGACTTTACAACATTTCGCAAAGACTCTGTGGAAATTGAAATGTGCAGACATAATTCAGAAATGATGGATTACATTATTACAGGTAGTAAATTTGATACAGATACTTGCAGAAGTGGGTTTGGCTTCAAAGGTGAAATAATACAGGCTGGCTCGTCGCGTTCTGATGTTCTCTTTCAAGAGAGTAAATATAGACAAAAAGTAAAAAGTCATTATGGTTTGAATGTTAATAAAAAAATTCTACTATATGCACCGACATTTCGCTACAAGCTAGGTGATTCTAATATACGTGAGGTTTATGAAACAAATATTAATTATGAATTAATAATCGAAAAATTGGCTAGTAAGTATTCTGATGAGTGGTGTATTCTTTTGAGATTACATCCGTTAGTTTCTGGTGCGAGCAAATCAATAACACTATTGGATTATGTTATTGATGCCAGCAACTACTCTGATAGTCAGGAGCTTGTTGCTGCTGCAGATATCATGATTACAGACTATTCAAGCATAATGTTTGAGCCTGCTTATGTGAGGAAGCCTGTGTTTTTGTTTGCTCCAGACCGTAAGGAATATATCAACGGTGAGCGCAAGTTACTAATTGACTATGACACTTTGCCATTTTCAATTGCGGAGTCAAATGAAGAGTTGGCCAATTATATTGAGAATTTTAATCAAGAAGAATATGTGAATCAAGTTGATGAATTTATGGAAAAATACGGTGTTCATGAAGATGGACATGCTAGCGAGCGTTCAGGGAAATTTATATTGGATTTAATTGATGGTATAAGGAGTTAAGCGACATGAAAATTTCTGTAATTATGCCGTCATTAAACGTGGCCAATTATATAGAACAATGTATGGAGAGTGTAATAAACCAAACATTAAGAGATATAGAAATTATCGTTGTAGATGCTGGATCAACAGACGGAACTCTTGAAATATTGAAAAAATATGAAACACTAGACAATAGGGTTCGCATTATGCACTCCGATAAAAAAAGTTACGGCTATCAATTAAACTTGGGCATTTCAATCGCTCAAGGAGACTTTATCGGAGTTGTAGAAACGGATGACTATATAGAGTTAAATATGTACGAAACTTTATATGAATTGGCTTTAAAATCAAAGGCAGATTATGTTAAGGGGAGTGCACTGAAATTTTTTGAAAAGAGCGAAGGAGAAACTTACACTAGAAAAATAGAGGTTTTCACTGAAAAAGAATTCGCATTTAATCGGGGGAGAGTTTCTGTCAATCCCAGCATAACACCTGAACTTATTCTTAAAGATTATTACTTGTGGACAGGTATATATCAAAAGGATTTTATTAAATCCATAAAATTAAATGAAACTTCTGGAGCTGCTTATCAAGATATCGGTTTTCTTTTTCAGACGTTTTGTAAAGCAAAAAAAGCAGTTTATCTAGACAAAGTATTATATCATTATCGGCAGGATAATCCAAATGCTTCGGTATATAATCATAAAGCTTTCCATTACTTAATTGATGAGTATCAATATGCAGATGGTTTGCTTCAAAAACAAGGACACATATGGCGAACGTTGAGCTACTGCAAAATGTTTCGTCAAACTAATCTAAGAATTAGATTAATGGCTATTTCGGGCAGTGTCTGGGATTCGGCAGTATCTGATATGCAAATTATCTCTGACAGATTGAAACTAATTATGGCTAATAATTATATTGCTTCTGAACAGTTATTAACTAAAGAGTGGTCAGAGTTAGAATTATTGATAAAAAATCCGATAGATTTATATGAATATTATATAAAGATCGAAAATGAAAAACGTAGTATTCTCTCTATTTTATTAAGCAAGTTGTCTTCTGCTCAGCCGATTGTTGTTTTTGGATCGGGTTACTTAGGAGGATTCCTTCCGATTTTGCTAGAGTTAAACGGAGTAGATCAAATGGAAGCTTATTGTGATAATAATTCCTATTTGTGGGGCAGTCAATTACAAGGTAAGCCCATAATTTCGCCGGAACAGGCTGTTCGGGATTATCCCCAGGCATCATATATTGTGGCTAACAAGGCTCATCGTCAGGAAATTAAGGACCAATTAGTAGATATGGGCATTGCAGACGATCGTATTTTTGAGTATACCTTAGATGCGGATATATTATTTTTAAGTAAAGCTTATTTGCATAGTAAATAGCCAGTTATTCAAATTTTTAACGAACGGAGCTACGTTATGACTAACGGTATTCCTCATCCGTTAAATGAGATCGATGCGGATATAGGGGCATACATCCATTCGCATCCTGATAATAATTTCATAGATGTTATTAGAAAAGATCAGCGTTTGGAAGTTTCACGCTACTTAAGCGACATTCCAAATAGTTTGTTCGCATGGTACCCATTTGAGAGCACTTCGAACGTATTGGTGATCGGAGGCTCATTTGGTGCTTTCTTAATGAGCATATGCAGAAGAACGCAAAACAATATCGTTGTGGAAAAGGACGGTTACCGTGCGCACTTTCTTCAAAAGCGTATGAAAGATGTCAACAATCTTAGTGTGATACATTCCGATGTGATAGAGTTTCAAAAAAATTCCGAGCAACTTTTCGATTATATCATTTGGGCCATTGACGAAAGCGTTGATCGTTTATGTGAAAAAGACTATGAGATTTATTTTTCAGCTATGAAAAGTATGCTCTCTCCAAAAGGAAAAGTCCTTGCTGTAATTCCAAATCGCATGGGTGCTCGTTTTTTTTGTGGAGAAAGAGACACTCAATCGGGATTGCCGTTTGAAGGAATAACTGATAATCACTCTGATATGCATCGATTCACCCGCAGTGAACTTCTGAACTTTCTTGAAAATATACATTTCAACTCTATTAAGCTCTATTATCCATTTCCTGACTACAGAAATCCTCAACTTATCTATACAGATGATTATCCTCCAACAGAGGATATATCAGAGCGCATAAAGTCATATATCTCCAAAAACGAAGAGAGAGTTTTAAGTGAAAAGACCCTGTATCGTAAGCTTGCTCAGAATAATGTACTGACTTCATTTTCTAATTATTTTATTGTCGAGTGTGGAAGTGATGTTAAAAACACTAATATACTGTATTCTGCTCTTTCTTCGGAAAGAAACCGTAACAGATCTTTTGCTACGGTTATCTCTAGTGACAACAAGGTAAGAAAGATACCCATATATGATGAAGGGATATCAGGCCTTGAAGAATTAAAACGAAATGCAGAAGAGCAGATAAAAAGAAACATACCTTCGCTTAACATAACGATGGAAAACGGCATGGCAGTTATGGATAAGATCGAAGCCCCAACATTATCGAATTATCTAAGAAAGTTGATCAAGGATCAGGATACTCAAGCTATTTTTGATTACTTGGATGTATTATACAAGCACATCCTGAACTCATCGGATTATACTTCTGAAAATTCTTTTTCAAGCATGGCTCCTAATGAAAATTGGGGACCTATACTTAAGAAGGCTTATATTGAAATGATTCCAGTGAATTGTTTCTTTCTGGATGGAGAACTATTGTTTTTTGATCAGGAATATACCATGAACCACTGCCCGGCAGGATATGTAATGTTTCGGGCTGTGCATGATATCTATAATTTTATACCTGAGATCGTTAAACTGATTCCACTTGAAGAAATGCAGGAAAAATATGAGTTAAAAAGTTTGTGGAAGTATTATTTGAAAACGGAAGGCGAGTTAAGCAGAAAGATCGTAAATAAAGATATATATACTGGACGTTCAACGTGGATGAATGATTCAGAATACATTCTTAGAAGCAACAGGAGGACGATGAAATTGAGCAGTGATCGTTCAATTAAGCTTTTTGACCCCGTTTCAGGCCTCAATGATAGAAAACTCGTTCTTTTTGGATCAGGTAAATATGCAGATTATTTTATAGATAAATACGGAGAGCAGTATAAAATTGAATTTATAATGGATAACAATCAGGATGTATGGGATACAGTCAAACGAGGGATCGTTATAAATTCTCCTGATGAAGCCAGTCGACTTATCTATGGAACATATCGAATTGTTATAGCCGTTGCAAACTATCAACCAATTGTTGAGCAATTAAATGCTATGGGTATCTATGAGGACAGTTATCGTATCTACCAGAAAAGTATGGATGACTTATTGCCATTTACTATCGCGGATACCCAATCTGACGGAAAATTTAATATAGGTTATGTAACAGGAGCGTTTGACTTGTTTCATATCGGTCATCTTAATCTTTTGAAAAGATGCAAGGAGCGCAGTCATTACTTGATTGCAGGCGTATTAACAGATGAAATTATAGAAAATGAAAAGAATAAGACTCCGTTCATCCCATTTGAGGAGCGTATTGAGATTGTTAAGCAATGCAAATATGTGGATAGAGTTATTCCGATTGAAAAGAACAATACAAATAAAATAGATGCCTGGAAAGAGCTTCGTTACGGCTGCTTGTTTTCGGGTAGTGACCATGAGCTTCATTGGACAAGACTTCAAACACAGCTTCGTAGTTTAGGCTCGGAGCTAGAGTTTTTTCCTTACACACAAAGCACAAGTTCATCTATGCTGCAAAAGGCAATAAGAGAACAAATCGCAGGTCAAACTCCGTCATGAAGAGGCTTATCGTTCTGATGGGAAGCCGGGATGAAAAGCTGTTAGAACTCTAAAAAGGCGGTGAATTTCTAATGAAGTACGACTACTTGATTGTTGGTGCAGGACCCTTCGGCGCTATATTTGCATATGAAGCCATGAAGTGTAATAAAACATGCTTAGTAATCGATAAACGAGACCATGTCGGAGGAAATATTTATACGGAACAAGTGGAAGGTATTAATGTGCACAAATATGGTGCCCATATTTTTCATACCAACGATAAAGAAGTATGGGATTATGTGAATCGTTTTGCTACATTTAATCGTTATACCAACTCGCCAGTAGCAAATTTTAATGGCGAGATGTACAATCTGCCTTTTAATATGAATACATTCTATCGGTTATGGGGAGTTTCTGATCCGACAGAAGCAGAAAAGATTATAGAGAAACAACGAGTGCAATATGACGAGCCGCAAAATCTTGAAGAGCAAGCTCTTTCGTTGGTTGGTCGTGATATTTACGAAAAACTGATTAAAGGCTATACAGAAAAACAATGGGGGCGTGCCTGCAAGGACTTGCCTGCATTCATTATCAAACGCTTGCCCGTTCGTTTTACATGGGATAACAATTATTTTAACGACCAGTATCAAGGAATACCTGTTGGAGGATATACGCCAATCATTGAAAAGTTACTGGAAGGTAGCGAGGTTAGACTGAATACGGACTATTTCGCACAAAGAGAGTATTTTGATGGAATCGCGACGAAGACAGTATACACAGGAATGCTTGACGAGTTCTATGGGTATCAATTCGGACCACTTGAGTATCGCACACTCCATTTTGAATCAGATATTCTGGATCAGCCCAATTTTCAAGGAAACGCGGTTGTGAACTACACAGATCAGGCAACGCCGTTTACCCGTATTATTGAACATAAACACTTTGAATTCGGCACTCAGCCTAAAACTGTAGTCACACGCGAGTATTCAAAAGAGTATCAACCGGGGGACGAACCATACTATCCGGTTAATAATCAAAAAAATAACGCCAGTTATTTAAGTTACAAGGAGCTTGCGGATAAAGAAGAAGGCGTAATTTTTGGTGGCAGACTAGCTGAATACAAATACTACGATATGTGGCAAATCGTTAGGAACTCGCTAGATACAGCAAGAAAAGAGCTAAACAAGCTTTAAAGTTCATCGTTGTAAATAGTAATTGGGGAGTGGATTTCTTGGAGGTTTCATTAACTGGTCTTGTGGGGCTGAAAATACGAGCTGGTGACGGTTTGCAAGAGTTAGGGCATCCTGAGATGCTAAGCACCGCTCTTTTTTATTTGGCTCAACCTGGTGACATATTACGGCTAAAGAATTCCGACTATAAGTTCAACGTTGCAACCTATGCGGCGGAAGTGCAGGAGCGTTGGATATACACATATGCCTATGCCCCAGATGAGAGCTGGACGGTTTACCGAAAGGATTTGAGCGGGAACAGTTACAGGCAAAACGATTATGTGTTTACAGAGTCCGTTTACTTTCGTGTATGTCTAAGGAAAATGAATGGAGCAGAATTTGAAAGTTTGGAGGACATCAATCATATTCTTTCATTTAAAAAAAATGAAACTCCTCCGCCTGAAATGAAGCCGTGGCTCAGAAACGAAGTAGAGCGGGTCTCAAAGCGTGTTATGAATGTTCGGGAAGAGGGGGACATCCCTTTTCTATTATTGACCGATACACATTACACAGTAAATGGTACTTGGGATGACACCTATGCCTCCATCCAACAACTGCATAAAGAGATAGGTCTTGATGGAATTATTCATCTTGGAGATTTCACGGATGGTATGACCTCACGTGAGGTGAGTCGCCATTATGTAGAACAAGTTCTTGGAGACTTAAAGAAGAACGAGATACCTGTGTGGGTTACGCTTGGTAACCATGATACCAACTATTTTGGAAATAACTCGGATCGTTTTTCGATAGAAGAACAGTGTGAACTTTATTTAGGTAGAGATGAGCCACGCTATTTCGTTGATTTTGATAAACAAAAACTACGGTTTATTTTTTTGGATTCCTTTGACCCGAATGAGACATTACGTTACGGATATAATGCAGCCTGCATTCAGTGGCTAAATAAACTACTAGAAAATACGCCTGAGGATTGGAAAGTTGCTATTTTTTCTCACCTCACGCCTGTTAGCCGCTTACAGTATTGGGCTAAAGAGCTGCGTGGTGAAAACGAGTTAATGCAATTGTTGAACATTCATGCCGATAAAGTCCTTGCTTTTATAAATGGTCATAACCATGGGGATTTTTTGGACAATGAAGAAGGGTTTCCTATCATATCCATAGTGAATTCAAAGTGTGAAGCATTCACAGAATATAAGCCGGAAGGCTTTATCACTCCTAATCGAAAACTCGGGGACCCTTCTCAAGAAGCTTTTGATATCATGCTCGTAGATTCTGAAAAAGGACAGATCCGCTTTGTGAGGTTTGGCGCGGGTAAAGATAAAATTGTTGCACATGGAAAGGCTGAGTGGCTTTGATGAAAATATGGGGTCATCGCGGAGCGTACTCTTCGGCACCAGAGAATACGCTTAATGGTTTTCAAATGGCAGCTGAAGTGGGCGCTGACGGAGTAGAACTTGATATTCAGCTTACCAAGGACAGAGAGATCGTCGTCATCCACGACGAAACTGTCGATCGAACGAGTGATGGCCAAGGTTGGGTAAAGGACTTTACCCTATCTGAAATAAAGAAGCTCAACTTCAATAAAAGTGGACGCACTGGGCCGCTCTTTATGGAAGTGCCAACGTTGGCAGAAGTATTGGAATTATTGAAACCGACAGGATTGACTATTAATATAGAGCTGAAGACAGGCGTCATCTATTATGATGGAATTGAACCAGTAGCTTTAAAATTAGTTGAAAAGTACGGCTTGTCAAACAGGGTTATATGGTCATCATTCAACCACTATTCTATTCAGAAAATAAAGCTGCTTGAACCTTCAGCTAGAACTGCGTTGTTATGTGGAGGAGGCGTATTAGTTACTGGAGAGCAGTGTGAAAAGGTTGGAGCTGAAGCATTGCATCCTAGCGTTCATATGCTGCGCTATCCAGCGCTCGCGGAAGATTGTCACAAACGTGGCATATTGATACGCCCGTGGACAGTAACGAACGAGGACGATCTACAGCTTGCACGGCAACTTGGTGTGGACGCAGTAATTGTTAACAAAATTGATTGGGCAAAAGGGATTTGAAATGCAGAGGGTTTCATCATAATAAGCCACATTTCAAAATGTGAACCGAATTATTGGATGACATTCAGCTTGGGAGAATTATTCAGTGAATAAACTAAAAGAGTTACAGGTCATTGAACTTGATATTCTAAAAGAATTTACAAGGGTTGCAAAGCGTGAAGAGTTAACGTGGTTCGCCATGTTTGGAACTCTTCTCGGTGCTGTACGTCATAAAGGTTTCATCCCGTGGGATGACGATATTGATATTGCTTTGCCACGCTTGGAATATGATCGTCTCCGGCTTTCACAGAACTGGTTTAGTGAGCCCTATTTCCTGCAGACACCGCAAAATGATCCTGCTGCCGCTCCCCATTTTATAAGGCTACGGCGAAGCGATACAACGGTCCTCTCGAACTTTCCCAATGGGTTTACACGAGGCGGTCACATGGGAGCCTATATCGATATCCTTCCGCTAGACGATATGCCTAGCGGCGATGCTGCAAGACGTGTTCAGGAAACCGCATTGAAGGTACAGATTCAAATGTACGCTTCGACTGCCCTTGATGAATGCGAGGGGGGGCAGATATCCCCAGGTAAAGAGGAATTTTGCTACGGTGCTGGTGGGATATCGGGGCAATACGATTTTATTGCAGAGCGGTATGAACGCTTCTGCTCAAAGTATTCTAACCAGTTATATTATTCTATCCCCGTTGTAATGGGCGAGCATGGCAGCAGAGTGTATGACAAGAAATGGTTTTCGAAAAGTGTTGAAATGGACTTTGAAGATTTAAAAATTCCAGTTCCTGTGGGCTATAAGGAAGTACTAATTGCATCTTATCCTGGCGGGCTATACGAGCCTGATGCAAAGGAGCGTAAACCGAAGCATATTGATCATAGTATTGTGGATATGGGCCGGTCTTACAAAGAGTATGTTCGTCCCTATACTGACATGCTGTGTGATGTTGAAAATAAAAAGGTATATATCTTCGGTGCGGGCGATAGCTTGCGGATTTGGATGGAGCGTTACAGCAGTGGGTTGAATGTGGTGTGCGCTTTTGATAATCGTAAAGCCGCATGGGGGAGTGTAGCATATGGTGTACCCGTGCAGTCTCCTTCCGAATTAACTGTGTTATTGGATGAGAATTCACGGCTGATTATTGCAAGCATCTATCATAGAGAAATAGCCAAGCAACTTGAGGAAATGAATATATTTGATTACTACTTTTTTGTTGACGGCTTAGGATATACGAAAAGTTAGGACAATACGGAGTAAGTGGACATAGTTGTATCATATTACAACGAAGTGAAGCTTGGTCAGTGTAATTCTCCAATAATAGGGGTACCAAGAGTGCTTACCGCATACGGTGCATGTGGAGCCGGTGGCGATGTTGGTGAGAAGCTAAACATAAGGGGTTCGAGAATTTATACATGATTCTCGAACCCCTTCTTGTTGTCTTTGTTTCAATACCATCCATTAATTATAGTAGTCTAATACACATGCACACCCGCACCAAGCACGGATTTGTTTTGTACGGAATTACCGGATAGATATACCTTTTGCAGATTAGGCAGTTGGCTTAGGGGCTCGATATTGGAAATGGCATTGTTCTCGAGATGAAGCTCGTCTATGGCCTGCCATTTACTCATAAATTTGAGAGAAGCCAAATTGTTGTCTTGTAGAGTGAAGGAACGTAGAGCGGACATGTTGGCAAAGTAAGGCATCATCTGGTCGACTTCAGTAACAGAGGTGTTGTTTATGCTGAAATATGGCTGCTCTAAGGTCAGATGTTCAAGTACGCCGTTCTCTGCGGCCGATTTTTGTTCAAAATTGAGCCTACACTCGGAGCACATCAAAGATTTGACCTGCTTCAAACGAAATAAGGCATCGCTTTCCTTGAACAGTGACGAGTCGTAAATGCTTAGGCTCTCTAGGCGGGACAAGCCGTCTAGGGCGGCAAGACGGGTTATTTCATCGATCTCCCAGAGCGAGAGTTGCTCCAGTTTCGGGAATTTCCCCAGCGCAGCCAAGTTCAATTCCCCACTTCCGCCACGGAGCGTCAGACTGGTTGTAACCGGGGCCTTTAGCCCGGGGAGAAAGGAGCTTGGAATTTCCACTCGCTCTACTTTAGGCAGTGTCAGCGCTTCTGCATTCTCGTAGTAGCCGGACAACGTTAATTCCCGCAAAGAGGGCAGACTGTTTATGGCCTTTACCGAGCCAAGCTCACTTAGAGAAGCCAGGCGTAGTGTGGTAATAGAGTTTTTGCTGGTCAAGCGCTCCAGACTGGAGAAGTTTACATTTTCAATATCTAACGTTTGTAGAGCAGGCATATTTTGCACAAAGTCGATGGACTTTACATTCGTTAAATAGGACAACTGAAGCTCCTGAAGCTGGGTCAAGGCATACAGCGGCTGCAGGTCTGTGGTTTCACTGTACTGTATAGACAAGGATGATAACCCGGTCATGGACGACAACCATCCGAGTTCATCGACAAAGGTGAGCGACAGGGACTTGATTGGCAATTGGTTTAACAAGTGAAAATCTGTTACGGACTCATCCACATAGGTAATGGATAAAGAGTTCAGATTGGGGAATTCCAGCAACATAGCCAATTCCTGATTGCTGCGAAGCTGAGTGGTAAGCTCCGTAATTGTAGACTTGTCGCCAAAGTAGCCCGAAAATGTACTGAAGGATTCGTTAAAAGCGCCAGCATAACTTTTTAATCCGGGCATATGGGCCAGAGTGGTTTGGTCCGTCTGGGATATTTCATAGGTATTCGTCAGGTCCAATGCCGTTAGTCCCTTAAAAGCTTCAAAATCTCGCTGATCAATCCGCTGGCTATTCAGTTTCTTGTCCTGAGTAATATAAGTGATCTTCTCGGCCTGTTCATCGCTGAAGGGATCGGAGAGGCTATATGTAAACTTCCACTGATCATTCTCCGAATGCTCTACGGTTAAATAGCGAATACGAGCCAATTCCTCCTCTGTTGGCAAGGCGGACCCTTTATCAAAGATATCTCGCAAAAAAGAGAGCAGAACCTCGCTTTCAGGCATCTTTCGTACAGGCAGATTGGCTTCTGTTTTTGAATAGGTGGAGCTGTTGCTATAATAAAAATATGTACCGATCGCTCCAGTTAGGACTAACATCAGTATCAGCATTACCTTTACGGAGGCAGTCTGCTTCGGTGGTACTTTAGGGGGCGTTCCATGGTAATGATTAATAGTCTGGTCTACGTAATAGACATGATTTTGCTTCAATAAAAGCTCTGTTTCACAATAGGGACACTTTAAAACCTCATCCTTCTTGTATTCAATTTTTCCGTTGCAATTGGGGCAGTTTAACGGGATAAACGCCACGAATGTCCCCTCCTTCATTATGATGGTCATAAGATCATGCTGAACGGTCATCTGATTTCATTATACCTTGTGAATTTACGTTTGATGAGAGAAAGAAGTTTCACATAACGAAGGAGCAGGGAAATCCTGCTCCTTTTTGATCTTTTTTAAGTATGGTCGGGTGGCAGATCTTATTAAATAAATCATCAAGCAATAGATGTAATCGGATGTTTGACGTGCACAGGGTAGAGATGTTCACCATGGGTTCTTACAAATAAACCTTCATTGGTGATCGAACTTTTTAGAACGATATCATTTGTTGCATCTGGAGTGAAATGAAAGGTTACTTTCTCTGTATCTTCATCTGCAATCTTATCCAAGATATCTTTCATATTCATTTCGTTTAAGCTAACAACGTCGAAGAGCTCAATATGATTGTCTTCTTTCTGATAAATAACAATGATGTTCTCGTTTTCCAAGTAATAAATATCATCACTAAAAACATTCAGGCAATAAAACATGAGTATTCCTTGAGCATGCTGGGTTGCGAAGTGGCGAGAAACAGGCAATCTTTCCGATGCCAATTTTTGAATAAGACGTAAATCCTCCGCGTTAGTTACATTTAGTTTTCGGATGTTCGCAGGCTCGGGTGATTTTTTTGCCGTATAATTCATTGAAAAAAGATGTTCTTCCACAGGCTTAAACCCAAACTTGGGGTAAAAATCGAGCACAGATTCATTGGCAAAAAGGTACATGTAATCGTACTTGTTCTCGTATTCCTCTAAAACTTTATTCATTAAACGTGTAGAGAGTCCTTTCCCCCGATAATCAGGATGTGTCATCACCGTGCCGATTTGAATCGCTTTTTTCTTCTCACCGTGAATGATGAGCTCAAGGATGTTAACAGAAACGTTGGCAATAACCTGGTCTCCATCGACATATGAATAAGGGATGTAACGCTCGCCCCAGTATCCTTGTCGATACCAATCTTCAAAATTGATCTCAAACGTGTTGACAGCAAGCTCGAAAAAACTCTTGCGCAGCACTTCATTGTTTTTATAATTCTTCATAAATATTAATTCTTGCATGGTATTACCCCCTTAATCCTCAAAAATGACTGTTTGTAAAGTGGTACGATCCCGTATTTAACTATGTAAAGTATGATTACAGGTGAAATTCTGCTTATAAGTTGTTGTTGGTTAAGCAAGATTTGTAACAAGAGAAAGTGGAGTTTGATATGGAAAGAGACGCGAGCGAATTCGCGTCTTCTTTTTTGCATGCTTTATAGGATATGCTTAAATGCAATTGCGTCAATGAACTGATTTTCACTATTGAAAATCTTGGTCCATTAATCTACGTTAAAATGCACGATTGCACTATATAACATCTTGTTGCGAAAAGGGTCAAACGTTACTTGATGTTGAACTTGCTTCACGCGCAGCATTAATGCTTTGTTCATTCCGATTCGTTCTTCGATCGCTCGTTCCAGTTCGCGGAAGTCATAAGCCTGCAAGCATTCAACTTTATCTTTGATCATATCCAGTGAAATTTCCATATATCATTCAGGCCTCCTTAAAATCTCGATTTGCAGGTTAAAAGCCTGTCGAGCTTCATTTTAGAGGAGCTTTTCCAGTTCGGCAAGAGCAATCGGGCTGAAAATCTAATAAAGACGTGATAAAATCGGGAAAGGGCAATTTTGAGATCATCGAACATTCAATAATCTGAAGGTCTAATGGAATTAATAACAGATACTGCTGTTTGAAGGAAGTTCATTTGCATGGTATAAGTGAAGAAGCAAGGACAGCATAATGTGAATTGCAACGAAACTGCGAATGATCATGTAAATGATAGGCCAGTAGTTGCATGAGTTTCGAGTTTTACTATTTTAACTATTAATGAGGACAAAAACTGTCCTGGAATGTATAGAGGAGCTTTTGAGATGACAAAGGAAAACTTTTGGCGTGAATTGCCACGACCATTTTTTATACTGGCACCCATGGAAGATGTGACGGATGTTGTGTTTCGTCATGTTGTGAGTGAAGCAGGGCGACCAGATGTATTTTTTACGGAATTTGCGAACACGGAGAGTTATTGTCACCCGGAGGGGCACCATAGTGTGCGCGGGCGTTTGACGTTTACAGCGGACGAACAGCCGATTGTGGCTCATATCTGGGGAGATAAACCGGAATTCTTTCGTGAGATGAGTATCGGTATGGCAAAGGAAGGCTTTAAAGGTATCGATATTAATATGGGTTGTCCGGTAGCGAATGTAGCCGAGAATGGAAAAGGAAGTGGATTGATCTGCCGGCCAGCCCTTGCGGCGGAGATTATTCAGGCGGCGAAAGCCGGGGGGCTGCCGGTCAGTGTAAAAACGCGTCTTGGATTTACTGAGGTCAATGAATGGCGCGACTGGTTGACCCATATTTTGCAACAGGACATTGTGAATCTGTCTATTCACTTACGGACAAGAGAAGAAATGAGCAAAGTAGACGCACACTGGGAACTGATTCCGGAGATTAAGAAACTTCGTGATGAGATAGCGCCTAATACACTGTTGACGATTAATGGGGACATTCCTGACCGTGAAACAGGCCTGAGACTCGTGGAGCAATATGGTGTGGATGGCATTATGATTGGACGCGGTATTTTCCAGAATCCGTTTGCTTTTGAGAAGGAGCCGAAGGAACACAGCAGTAAGGAATTGCTTGATTTGCTACGGCTGCATCTGGATCTCCATGATCAATATTCTGAGCTTGAACCACGTTCGTTCAGCCCGTTGGCCCGTTTTTTCAAAATCTATGTTCGTGGCTTCCGAGGTGCTAGTGAGCTGAGAAACAGCTTGATGAACGCCAAAACCACTTCTAAAGTACGCGAATTGCTCAATGAGTTTGAAAGCAATGAACAGGTAGAGTAGAGTAAGACGTAATCATGGATACGGAGTATGATTCAGGTAGATTAATAGCAAAAAAAGAAGCGGTATCTCTTCCGCTTCTTTTTTTGCTTTGCTGTTTAACGCGTGTACGCAGGCTTCTCCATAGCAACCGGTTGAGGATTGGTAAGCACCCATAATACCGCCAACTCGGATAATCTGGCAGGCGCATCAAAATCGTATCCATTGCGAAGCCTGCTGACCAAGGCTGCTGCCTCTTGGAGAAGTGCGGGGGCGAGTGGCACACCAGAGCCCAGGTGACGAATCAGTGCATCTAGCATCTTGCGATACTCCGCATCCCAGTTTCCACCGCCATTATCCAATACTTCATGGGACACACGTCCTGTGATACGGATGACCTCTCCCTGCACCGTTTGAGCGTGGCCTTGGGCCGGAATGAGATATTCCCACAGCTCTTGGTGCTGTTTGGTCCAAGTGGTTGCCTTTACCTGAATGGGGGTAGTCCCATCGTGCATGATCCGATTCGTTACCGGCTCGATATCAAATAACGGGTACAGTTTGTTCAGCGCGTCTGAAACTTCATCGACCTTGTCCTTATTGAACTTCTCACGGACGAATTCAAAATCCTTACCGATCCGCTTCACAGACTCTTTCATTTCTGGGGTGACTGTTGCACCAGCATCCAGCAGAATCGCTGAAATCTTTGACATACTGACTATATCGCTATTCCTACAATTGGCTAACCCCTTAGCTAATGGCGTATTTCCCTGTTTATTTTCTACGTTAATAGTAGCGCCTTGGTTTACCAACTCTTGAACCACTTTGGTTCGATACCCATTGACCGCTGCATGTAACGGTGTTTCATTTTGGTAATCAACAGCGTCCAAATCCGCACCTATTTCAAGGAACAAGGGTACATTCCCTGACCAGTGTGAGGCATGAGCATGTAAAGGTGTGCGTTGATATTTGTCACGTGCATTAATGTCTGCCCCTTGTTCTACCAGCCAGCGAACCAATTCATCCGAAATATGCCGAAAGCTGAGGGCCGTACCTTTGCTGTAACCCCCACGTGCATCCCATTCGCATTGCTCGAAAATTTCTTTTACGGTAGCAATATCATTATCTTTAACGAGTTGCTCCATATGAGCAGGTAATGTTGTTTTCTTCTTAGCCATTTTTTAAATCCCTCTCCTTATGAATAACATCGTATTTTCTGATGATAGGCAATCACAGATGGATAGAAAGTAGATAATTTGCTGCAAGTTTATCACATAGGAGATTTTAAACCAATAACTGGATTTTAAACTTCTGGTTTGACGAACAAAGGAATCAATAGGATCTGTTTCTAAATCAACATAAGACTTTGCTTTGTTTGGCTGTGATATAATTTAGAAGAATGTTGATATTGAGGATTGGTTGAGAAAAAATATTTGAAATGATCGCCGCAATTCATGCGGTAGGCTTTTGATAATAGGAGGATCTATGTCCTGGAGTAAATTGAAGCAACAACTGGAGAGTTTTCTTAGTCCTGCGTTAGTTGGAAGGGTGGAGTACCGTGCCACCAGCTATAGCTATTCACCTGATAAATCAGGCAATTGTTATATTACTGTAGATAAAAAGAATGTACTCAACATGAGTGATACTACAACCCCAATTCGATGGTATCAGTCAGAGCAGGAGATCAAGAGCGACCCGGAAATCATGATTCCTGTGAGCGATGAAGAGATTGAAGCTATCCGAAAAGATTCCAAAGGACCCATTCCCGAGGATCGTCTTCAAGTCATGGCAAGAAGTAGAAAAATCTCCGTACATGCCAAAGAGCTGTTGTTGGCTCAGACCGCACTTAGTAAATCGAATTTTACCGTTGCAGCTACGACGTATTTATCCACTTCTATAGAGGATAATCTGGAGAGCAAGGATATCTTGTTTAATATTCTGGCTTTAATGGACAGACGAGTTGGCAAAAAGCGAATTCTAAATATGTCGGAGCAGGTCAAATTAAAGCATCCAGCCGTTCAGTATTTTTATGAACTGCGTCGTCGTACGGTGTGAAATTGAATAACGTTCACGGATAGAGGTACACTGTGTCGGTGACGGTTTCACTGAAATCTGTCTAATAAGTGGATATAGCTTTTAACTATAACCAGTTATGGTTTTTTAGTATCCCTTCTAACTGCTCTCAGCGTGATATGATCATTGTATACAACGAGGGGGTTTTTTACATGACTGATAAGTTCCAGATCGTAGGAAGTTTATTGCGGCCGGATGAGCTGCTGAAATATAAAACGCAAATTGAACATAATGATGATATCCAATATCCGTTCTATGAAAACTACGAAGGATATGAGAAGTGTGAGACAGAGGCAATCAAACAAGTTGTCGCTAAGGAAATCGAACATAACTTGTCCGTGGTTACCGATGGCGAATTCTCCAAATCGATGTGGCATCTGGACTTTGTATGGGGATTTGGCGGAGTGAAGCGTTACATCGCGGATCACGGCTATTTTTTCAGAGATGTGGACGGAACTTCGAAATATGAAACACGCAAAGATATTGGACTGCGCATCACTGATAAATTGAGTGGAAAGAACCATCATTTCATTCAACTGTTCCAACAACTGCAAGACACGGCTGGCGAGCAACAAACGAAACTTTGCGTACCGTCTCCTTCCCATATTTTCGGTGAGCTTTCCTGGTCAGATAACATTGGTGGTACGGATGCTGTATATCAAAACATACAGGAGCTCAAAGAGGGTCTTGTGATCGCGTATAAGGAATTCGTGGAGGAATTCGCTGCAGTGGGCGGTAAAATTCTGCAATTCGATGATTGCTTGTGGGAACTGTTTGCAGACGATAACCCGAACTCTCCTTTTACAGGTGAGCATATCAATCAAGATGAAGTATCAGGTCTCGCAACTGAATTCATTGATATTAATAATACCGTGATAGACTTCGGACATAGCCTTGGCTTGAAAATGTGGACACATAACTGCCGCGGCAATTATGACTCCCGCAACATGGGCGGTGGATCGTATGCCAAAATTGCGAATCTGTTCCTGAAGCAATTGAAGTATGACCGTTTCTTCCTGGAGTGGGATGATGATCGTGCGGGTTCAATTGAAGCTCTGGAAGTGTTCAAGGACAGACCCGAAACGGAAATTGTACTGGGTCTGTTGTCATCCAAAACGAGTACACTCGATGATGAAGCGCGTGTTGTCCGTTTGCTGGACGAAGCTTCCAAAATCATCGATAAGGATCGGCTGCTGTTGTCTCACCAATGCGGATTTGCATCCTGCGATGGTGGTAACGAATTAAGCGAAGCTCAGCAATGGGCGAAGATCGATCAAGGGCAGAAGATTGCAAAGCAATATTGGGGCAGCACCGTCTAGGTTCAAGCTGAGTGTATTGTGGCATATAAACGATTACCCGTTCAATGGTGTTTGGTATGATAAAAATACGGTGACTTTCCTCTGGAATCTATCCAGGGAGAAGCCGCCGTATTTGTTGTGGAACGTACATATGTGTACGTTCTCATTTCTATAACTTTTTTAAACGAATGATGAGGCTTGTTATTCTTTATTTCTGTAATTCAAGCTGTGCCAGCCATTCCTTTTTCAACAAAGCATATTGATACGTATTCTCGTATTTCGGTGTGCCGTCCTCATTTTTGACAAATGAAATGAACTCCAAAAAAAGACCCTCCCGGCGCATGCCCAGCTTCTCACACAGTTTCTGAGAACGGAAGTTATCATCCTCGACATAAGCGTACAATCTTCTTATTCCCTGTTCCATAAAGAGATTTTCGATGAAAGCATTGGCGCTCTCACTGGCGTACCCTTTCCCTTCAAATCTGCCATTAAAATTCCAACCTATACTATACGTATCTGAATTCGAATCTTTATCCGTATCGGCATCCCGATCTTCCCTCATACCAAACAGCTCACCGATCAACTCGTTACTGTCTTTCAGACAGACTGCGATGTGGGAATCGTCACTGCTTCTTTTTGCGACCTCTGCCGCCGCATCTTCCAATGTTGAAATTTGTTGATCCATAAAACAATTTACTCTGGGATTTGCTGTGTATTCCAACAGTCCGGCTGCGTCCGTTAAGGTGAAATTTCTCAGGATTAATCGATTGGTTTTAAGTATTTGCATAAGATGATATACCTCCGGTTTTCATATCAATAGATTGGCTTTGTTCATGTTGTATCTCTTTTTATTTTACGAGACTCCCTATTCGTACTATAACTGGGTATAGCCTTGGGTTTGGCTTTGGTACTGTCTGAGCGGGAGAACAATCCCACCAATTGCTCCCTATAGATATAACCGAGTACAAACCCGATTACAGCGATAACAGAAATAATAATGGCGATGGTGTATTGTTGCATATGAATCGTGGACCCTACAACGGTAGATGCGATGATCCAAGGCAGACGACCGACGATAAGGATCGTGAAGAATCTAAACGAACTAATCGATGTAAGTGCGGCGACAAATACAAGCATGTCTTTGGGCAAGCCGGGAATTACGAAAAAGATGAATAAAAAAGCGGAGAACTTCTTCTCATCATGAATTAACGACATCCACTTATTATTTTTCTTTTGCATTAGCCGTGAAATATAAGCGCGACCGATAAAACGAGTAAAATAAAAAGCAATCGCTGAGCCTATAATCAAACCTATTGTAGTATACAAGGACCCAATTGTAACCCCATAGATATAACCGCCTGCAATCTGTACCACTTCTCCTGGAATGGGTGCAACCACGATCTGAAGAATCTGGAATAAAATAAACATGACCGGACCCCAATGGCCTGTTGAATGAATATACGCTCTGAAGTTGTCCATGGAAGACATGATTTTAATAAGGGCAGGAGAATAATACACCAGTAGACCAAAGGACAACATGATGAACAGACCCAACAATATGTTAATCATTACTTTTTTCGAAGGTTGTGGCATACCTGACGACCCCTTTGTCTAATAACTTCTACATATTTACAGTATAAGACGAAATTATTAAGAGATACCTACATAACTTCTGAAGAATTCTTAAGTCGATTGTATTTGCTGGTAGTCGCTAATAGCGCATATTATACTGAAATTAGACGGAGGGATCAGATGAGCAAGAAAATTCTAATTGCTGATGATAACAGTGAAATTCGTGAAATTGTAAGGATTTTGTTAGAGAGTGAAAATTATGAAGTGATTGAAGCGATAGATGGTCAAGATGCGATTGATAAAGTGAACGAAGAGACGGATCTCATTATTTTGGATATGATGATGCCCAATAAATCGGGGCTGAAGGCGTGTCTGGAGATTCGTGAAAAAACAAGCGCACCGATCCTTTTTCTCACGGCGAAAACGCAGGATTCTGACAAACAATTGGCCTTTTCCTCAGGCAGTGATGACTTTTTGTCCAAACCCTTTTCCTATACAGAACTCGTTTCGCGGGTGAAGGCTTTACTGCGAAGGTATTATGTTTATCGGGGCAAGGAGAAGACGGAAGAAGCGGACCAAATTATCGTTAAGGATCTTACCGTCCATCAGGATTCAAAAGCCGTGTTTGTTGGAGAGAAGGAAATTGCTCTGACTGAAATTGAATACCAGATTTTGCTGCTGTTGGCTAAGAAGCGACGAAAGGTATTCTCGGCAGAAAATATATATGAGAGTGTTTGGGGGCAACCCTACTTTTATACGTGTAATAACACGGTGATGGTTCATATTCGTAATTTGAGAGGCAAACTGGAGGATGACCCGCAGAACCCTAAATATGTGAAGACCGTTTGGGGGAAGGGGTACAAAATTGAATAGATTATTAATCGGAAAAAAGCTGAAGATTAAACTGGTTCTGGCGGTTGTCATTTCTTTGGTCATTTCCATAAGTGCACTCGTTATTTTACAAGTTGTTGGCGAGACTGTATTGGATAGTTATTTAAGCAAATCCACTTTTGTAGAGAACAGGCAGCAAGATGCGCTTGATCGATTCGAAGCATTTGTGGATAACCAGAACGTGTCAACCCGTGATCATGAGCAATTGTCTGCTTGGATAAGACATGAGCGCTACTTAAATCTGTATATTTTTGCAAAAGACAAATTGATATTTTCCTCCAACACGGAGATTGATCCTGCCATCAATGAAGAGTTGTTAACTCAATTTGTGCCATCGAAAATACCCATCACCACCATCCATTTTGCGGATCAGGATGCCCAGATATACTTGGTTAGCTTTTATGAGTATCAATATTACAACCTCATTCTGATTATTGGTGTTTTCATAGCGGCCATTGTGTTCATTGTTTCCTTTTTACTGATGATTAATAAGAAAACATCTTATATTGGCGTGCTTGAACAAGAGATCAAAATACTCGAAGGTGGAAATTTGGACTATTCGATTACGATATCGGGAAAGGATGAACTGTCATCTCTGGCCCAGAGTATTGATGAGATGAGGAAATCATTTGTGGAGCGGCTGGGCAGCGAGGAGAGGGTCAGGATGGCCAACCGTGAATTGATCACGGCGATTTCCCATGATTTGCGAACACCACTCACGATTCTATTAGGATATATGGATATCATAGAACTCAACAAATATAAGACACATGAGGATCTGTTGCAGTATATTCATAATAGCCGGGAGAAGGCCTATCAGATCAAAGTGCTGTCGGACAAACTTTTCGAATATTTTACGGTATCCTCGGCCGCTGAAGAAGAGGAAGTAGAATTTGAAATGTATGAGGGCAGAGCGCTTATCGATCAACTTATAGATGAGCAATTAGTGGTTTTGGACGATATAGATGTGCAGGTTCAGACAGATGCACATCAGGAGGAGTTTTTGCTGGAAATCAATCTGGTCGCTATGCGTCGCGTAATGGATAACATATTTTCAAATATTCGAAAATACGCCGATCCAGGGCATCCCGTTCATATCCAGATTTCTTTGAAGCAACAATGGGTCATTCTTGCGGTGGAGAATAAGATTAAACGTGTTGGCAAAAAGAAAGATAGCAACGAAATTGGGCTCGTTAGTTGTCAGAAAATGATCCAGCAGCACAACGGGACGTTGACGGTGTCGCAGGAAAAAGATATCTTTTCACTACAGATTACGCTACCTGTCATCTTCAACAAACCAACTCAGACTCATATATAACGAATCTCTTGGAATGATGCGCTAAATAAGCATATGCGAAAGAACATCGCTCTACCATTCACACTATACAAAAAGAGCCATGCGACAGCATGGCTCTTACATATATCGCGAGAGGGCAAGCCTTATGTTTTAAACAACAGGTGCATTCTGTTTCTTGAAATATTGTTCAATTAGAAACGCGAGCATCGGTCCGGGCTCAGCCTGCTGTAATTGAGCCTGATCGCCAAATTCCATGAGATACGGCTGTTCCGTAGTACAAGGAGTCCAATGAGGCATTAGCTTTCCGGTGGAGTCCGAGCCGTTCGGATCACCTGTAGCAATAAAGTTGGATAAATAATTACACATCTGGCGAGCCAGATCATAATGCTTGCCTGTGAAAGGCCGCCAGCATTTGGCGAGTGTTTCGAAGAAGAACCACAGATCGACGGAGTGAAAAGTACCTGGCTGGTCCCAGCCCGGAATCTCGGCGTCGAAGTTATAATAGTAGAGAGGCGTTTCGGACAGATGACCGCTGTTCGCACGGATGGTGAGCAGAATGGCATGTTGGATCATGCGGACCGATGCTTGTTGCAGAGCATGTTCGATTTGGCCGGAATCAGCCTCACATAGCTGCAAAAAGGCAGGAGCATCCTCGCCAAACAGCTCCACAGCCATCTGCTTCAGTTCTTCCAGATTGGCTGCGGCGGGACGGGTCCAAAATTCGGAAGACGTATGCCCCAGCATTACGGGGATCGCCTCGCGCTCCTGCTGAACAAAACGAGTAAACGGATCGCCTGCGCAAAATTGTTCGTCGATGACGGTTCCCCAGAAGCTTTTGTATTCGAGTGCTTTGTCACGGAGATATTCAGCATCCAGTTGTCTCGCCTCAGCCAGGGAAGATACGGCCAGGAAGCCGAAGAATTCAACCCCTGCTTGCTCTGCATCCCTTAGTGTGGAACGGACAGAAGGCACGCGGACCTTCGGGTACAACTCGGTAGCTATACCGCTCATGATGACACCTCGCTGGAACAAGCCTTTATTTTGCGGAGAGGTCATCTGGCTGAGTACACTTCCTCCGCCTGCCGACTGTCCGCCGATGGTGATCTGGTCTGGATCACCGCCAAAGGCGGCAATGTTGCGTTTGACCCACTGGGTACCTGCTTGTTGATCAAGATGACCAAAGTTGGCGGGTGCATGGGGGGATTCGGCACTAATCTCAGGATGGCACAGGAAGCCGAAGGCATTCAGCCGATAATTAATTGTCACAACGACAATACCTCTACGAGCGATTCGCTCGCCGTCAAATTCCATTTCGGCCGTATGGCCGACTTGTAGGCCCCCGCCAAAATACCAGACAAAAACAGGCAGCTTCTCGTCCGTGCGCTTGGCTGGTGTCCAGACATTCAGATACAGACAATCCTCGTCCATGGGCAGGTCGGGATCAACGGCCCATTCACGGGTATAGATATTGTTATCATCGATGACTGTTGGGGCTTGCATGGAGATGGGGGCAAAATCAAAAGCTTGCAGTACACCTTCCCAGTTCGACTGCGGCTGCGGAGCGCGCCAGCGGTTCTCACCTACAGGAGGTGCGGCAAAAGGAATTCCCTTGAAGCTGGTAATCCGCGGGTCCGCCGCGGGCAGTCCTTGCACTTGTCCATGTTCTACCGTAACCATTCTAAGCATACAACATTCTCCTCTCTGGATTTAGCATGTAAGCGTTACCGAGAATCTGATCAACGATATATAAGATAAACCTAACGCCAGAACAGGGCGTCTTAGAAAGGGGGAATCAAGGTTGAATCCGATTTGGCATGAGAGCAGTAGAGCCAGTAATTTGTATTTTATCAGCGGTGGTCACAAGCCAGCTAACCCTCACCAATGGGGGCCAGGCGTGCGTGACGTTTATGCGCTGCACTATATTATCCGCGGCCAAGGGACGCTGGAGACGGGCGGCCGCGTTTTTCGGCTCGTTACGGGGGAAAGCTTTATCATATTTCCGCAAAAGGAGATTTACTATTATCCAGACCCGCAAGATCCATGGGAGTACGTCTGGGTGGAGTTTAACGGTGAGGATGCCGGGCGGTTGCTGGGGCTGACACAGCTCTCAGAGGTACAACCCGTGGTGACGGTCTCGCCGGAGACATTGCAGCCTTTTTTCCACCTTGCCTGGAACGCGGGTGCATCATCTTATGAATTACTGCGGGCGGATGCCCGTTTGCGTCTGCTGCTCTCCTACTATATGGAGCATTATCCGAAAGAGCCGCAGGTGGACGCCAAGGATTATGTCTGGCTGGCGAGAAAGTACATCGAGCAGAACTACTGGAAGCCAACATTGACCGTCACCGAGATCGTAAAGGCAGTTAATCTGGAGCGCAGTTATTTGTTTCGTCTGTTTAAGGAAGCAACCGGCAAGTCTGTTTTGGAGTATATTACATCCTGCCGAATCGAGCGCGCCTGTGAACTGTTGAAAACGTCGGGCCTGCCGATTCAATCGGTAGCTTATTCTGTCGGCTACAATGATCCGTTATATTTTTCCAAAGTATTTAAGAAAGCAACTTCACACACGCCAACATCGTACATGATGCTGCACGGGACCAAGGCATAACGTTAACGGAACAGGGCGCAGTTCCCGGACTCTCGGAAATAACGGATCAGCTTCTCAATAGGCTCACGTCCACAGTTCAGCTTCACTCCTATACAATCAATGCACAGAAATTGCTGAGCAGAGCGCGAGATCAATTTGAGGTAGATGCCCACATCGTCTGAAGAGAGCGGAACCTGACAGGAGGTGCACAGGCGATGTTGAGCCATCTATTTCACCAGTTTGGCCCGGACGACGAGGCAATCATGTGCTGCGACAACGGGAGCGAAGCGTTCACGGAATACGCCAAGCTCTTGATGCTCCCAGCAGTCATACAGGGACAGGGCATAACCGGCAGCATAAGGCAGACCCATATCCCAAAATTGCAAAGACAATTCCCGCTGGCTGTCGCTCAGGTTGAAGAAACCAATAGCTAGATCACCATCTGTGAGTACCTTCACCAGCATAAATACATCGTCTGTGTGAAACCATTGCGGTTCTGGTTTAATGCGGTAAGCTCCGCGCGCTTCTACATCCTGATTGATAGCGATCAGGTCAGGATTCAGGAGAATATCCTTTGTAATCTGGTTAGCCTTGCGCACGTCACATCCGATCATTAATGGGGAACCCATCATGGACCAGAGTGAGAAGTGGGTTTTATATTCGATGTCGTTGCATCCGCCGATGCTGCCAATATAATCATTGTTGCTTCCACCGTACATACCAACAATTAGCATGTCCATGTCGTTATGGCAGAAGGAGCCGGTGTAGCTTTGTTTGCCCAATTGAGACAGGGCAAGTTCCTTCACTGAATCCCAATTGTCACGGATATCGCCGGTGGAGCGGTACATATGAGCGCCCGATTCCCGAATCCAATCGTATACGTCGTCGGCTCCCCAGTTGCAGGCGGAGAACAGGATATCGCGTCCGCAGTTTTTGAGCGCAAGACTCATCCGTTTGTACAGCAGCTCTCCTGAGATATGGCGCGGCTTGAAGCAGTAATCATACTTCAAATAATCAACGCCCCATTCGGCAAAAAGGGCAGCATCCTGGAATTCATGCTCGAAGCTGCCTGGATACCCGGCACATGTATGCGTACCTACGCATGAATACATGCCGAATTTTAGTCCTTTGCTATGGATATAATCAGAAAGCGCTCTCATTCCACTCGGGAATTTATCCGGGTCAGCCACCAGATTGCCGCTCGCATCCCGTTCCTTCAGGCTCCAGCAATCATCAATGACAATATACTCGTAACCTGCGGCCAGATAACCTTCTGATACAAACACATCAGCGACATCCCGAATTAATTGTTCGTTAATATCCCACGTAAAGGTATTCCACGAATTCCAGCCCAGGGCAGGGGCAAAGCCTAACACTTGATTGTTGCTCATGCTCTCGCATCCTTCCTCATCTCGGTTTTGTTAACAACACTAAACTGAACATAAACGATGAGTGACGTATCCTGCCATAGCTTAACGTTGCTTGGACATGGACATATGTTGCTCTGCTTGTGCTGGGGGAATCAGCTCTTTCCAATCAGGCCCTCGGCAGGTATTCAGAAGTTGCCGGTAGAAACATAAGAAAGGAAAAATGTCTGTCTGCGAAAGAAGTTATATCTATCTTTTTAGGGATCTGTGCGAAACAAAGGTATAGATGTTATGATCGGTGATAATGCTTGAACAGGATAATGAGCGATTTTCCATCGGTTTTTCGTTAAACATAAGTGTCCGTTTGATATGATCAGATATATAATTTATAGGATTGGGAGTGTCACGAAATGAATCTAGATGAAGTGATGCAGGAGCTTGAAGCGCTGGGCAAAGAACGAACGAAAAAAATCTACATTTCCAACGGTGCGCATGAACCGTTATTTGGCGTGGCAACCGGGGCGATGAAACCAATGGCGAAGCGGATCAAAAAGGATCAACCTTTGGCAGAGCAACTATATGCAACGGGGAATTATGATGCGATGTACTTTGCAGGCGTGATAGCCGATCCTCAAGCGATGACAGAAGCTGATTTTGACCGTTGGATTGACGCTGCTTATTTTTACATGATCTCTGACTTCATCGTTGCCGTCACGTTGGCAGAGACGGATATTGCTCAAGAAGTTTCGGATAAGTGGATCGCCAGCGGAGATGAGCTGAAAATGTCAGCAGGATGGAGCTGTTACTGTTGGTTGCTCGGCAGTCGAAAGGATGCTGAGTTTTCGGAGAATAAACTGATGGAGATGCTTGAACAGGTGAAAAAGACGATTCACGAATCTCCGGAACGAACGAAATATTCGATGAACAATTTCCTGTATACCGTTGCAACATCCTATCAACCGTTGCACGATCAGGCAGTGGAGATAGCCAAGGCTGTGGGACCTGTCGAAGTGAACAAGGACATGCCCAAGAGCAAGCTGCTGAATGCCTCTGAGAATATCCAAAAGGCTGTGGATAAAGGGCGGACGGGCTTCAAGCGCAAATATGTAAGATGCTGAAACTTACCATGCAGTGGGCTTAACAAGAGGATACACGATCAAGTAGACCGCAACCTTTGCAAGGGTGGGCGGTCTATTTGTGTTTTCAGCTTGATATAGCAACATCAAATCTACGTATCGTATAAAAACAAGAAACCTCTACATATCTTTCCTTTTAACCATTTCTTTGGCTTGCTGCCTGCCCGCCGAGAGAAAGCTGTCGCTAAGCTCAGGATCACTAACAGAGCGTGCAAGCACAAGCGAACCAACCATTGTACTGAACAGTGCACGACCGCTGGACATATCGATCTCAGCCAGATTGGAGATAAAATTGATCATCCGCTCCAATTCATGGGTGAATACCTGACGGACCTCCTCCGAAGAACGGGATATTTCGCTGGAAAGGGCGGGGAAAATACAGCTCATTTCTGTTTGGTCGCGGTGATACGGACTCAAATAATAATCGATTACTTTATTAATTTTGGGGTTTTGTTCTTCCTGATCAGCCACGTTCTGTAGAAGTGCAATGGTATCACTGATGGCATATTCGCAGGCTTCGGCAACCAATTGTTCCTTATTGTCAAAGTGTGAATAGAACCCTCCGTGAGTTAATCCAGCTCCCTTCATAATAAACGGGACACTCACCTCCTGAATACCATTGGTGCGAAAAGCTCGAGCCGCACTTTCAACAATCTTACCTCGTACTTTTATCTTATGTCCTTTGGGATAGGGCATGATCATTCACTCCATAGTTTCATCATTATGCTTTTTAAAATATTATAGTCATCATAATAAAGCCTGTCAATTTGGCGACTGAATATATCTGTTGCTTTACAAAAGGATAAAATACGGTTATTGACGGTATTAAAATATGATGGTTATAATATATTACGATCATCATATTTTAAAATGACTTCAAATCGGGAGGTATCAGAATATGAGTAAGCTTGAATCTGTGGATACGTTAGTTATTGGATCAGGTCCAGGGGGATATGTGGCGGCGCTTCGTTCTTCGCAGTTGGGGATGAAGACGGCGATTGTTGAACGTAAACAGCTCGGCGGGGTCTGTACACATGTGGGTTGCATACCATCCAAAGCCTTAATTGCGGAATCGCATCGCTATGATTGGTTCAGACAGTTCAATCAAGCTGACGCGGCAGCGACATTTAAGACTGCTCAGGATTTTAAACAGGGAGTTGTGAATAAACAGGCAGGTGGCGTCCACTATTTGTTAAAGACTGCGGGTGTGACCATTCTGGAAGGAGAGGCCAGTCTGGTGGATGAGCACACAGCCATGATCCAGCAAACTGGACAGGAGCAAAGCATTTCTTTTAAAAATCTCATATTGGCAACGGGGTCTCGTCCAATTGAGTTGCCCGCATTTCCAGTTGGAGGTCGCATCTTATCTTCCACTGAAGCATTATCTCTACAGGAGTTTCCGAGTAGTCTGATTGTGATCGGCGGAGGTTATATTGGGGTGGAGCTTGGACAGATGTATGCCAAATTCGGAACCAAGGTAACGATTCTGGAGGGAGGCGCACAAGTATTGCCTGGATTCGAGGAGGAACTGGCAGCCCCGGTAGTCAAACAATTAAAGGCGGACGGCATCCAGATCGTAACCGGAGCGATTGCCGAAAAGGTGGAGCACAATGCGGATTCCGTTACACTGCATTATTCGAAAAATCAGGAGCGGCAACAAGTTACAGCAGAATATGTACTGGTTACAATCGGCAGGAAACCCAATACAGACGGCCAGTTAGGACTGGAACGCATAGGTATGCCCGTAACGAACAAAGGACTGGTTGAGACGGATGAACAGTGCAGAACGGTTATCCCGCACATTTATGCCATTGGAGATATTACAGCCGGTCCGGCACTCGCTCACAAGGCATCCTATGAAGCCAAAGTAGCTGCAGAGGCCATTGCGGGTCTCACCTCCAAAGTGGATTACAAGGTGATTCCGCTTGTCGTGTTTTCTGATCCGGAGCTATCCAGTGTTGGAGTAAGTGAGACGGAAGCCAAAACACAGGCCGTTCCGGTGGTTATCGGGAAATCTTCTTTCGGAATCAACGGAAGAGCATTGGCGTTAAGGGAAACCAAAGGTTTTGTGAAAATAGTGGCTGACCCGACTTCAGGAATTGTCATTGGCGCGCAAATCGTCGGCGTGGAGGCATCTACACTGATATCGGAGCTTGCACTTGCGATCGAGATGGGCGCAACCGTGGAAGATCTGGCCATGACGATTCACCCTCATCCCACTTTGGGAGAAGTGATCATGGAGGCAGCCGAGAATGCGGTCACCAAAATGAAAAAGCAAAAATAGTCAGCAAATTTAACCATACACGAGGATTGGGAATGGGAGAGATATAAGAATGAAAATAAAAGCAGGTTTGTATATTGGAATTACGATGGTGCTCATTGTTGGAGGTTCACTTTTGGCTGTTAAAGGAAAGGATGCTGTAAGTCAGGCCGAGAGCCGGAAACAAGGCATACTTGAGGCAGAGCAAACGACTTTATTTTATCTGAATAGTCCCGGGACGATTGCAGAGGTTGGTGCATCTACGGGGGATTCTGTGAAAGAGGGAGAGGTTCTTTTCAAAGTGAAATCAACCGGGGAGGGAGATGTGGATGTACTCGCACCATATGACGGATTAGTTGACCGAGTCGCTGTAGAGAAGGGAGATCAAGTCCAAGCAGGAGTCCCGCTAGCATTTGTGCAAAAGAAGACGTATTACACCGACCTTTACATACAGGAAAGTGAAATTCAACAGCTTGAAGTGAATCAAAGCATTGATGTTCATTTCCCTTATTTGGATCAGCCAACGCAGGTGAAGGGGAGCGTTATTTCCATCTCAACTGCTCCTCAGTTTGCGAATTTGCGTATGTCGCGGGAAAAAGGGCAAGCCGATTTAAGTATGTTTCTGGTCCGAATATCGATGGATTCGAATACCGATTTGCTTCCGGGGATGACGGCAGAGGTGAAACTTGATGAAATCACTGATTGACGAGTGGAAGTACGTCGCGGGCAGTAAGTATATACGGCTAATTTTTATTGGGCCAATGATTGCAGCCCTATTTTTTGGACTAATGTTCTCGCAGAATCAACTCAGTAAATCACCAGTTGTGGTCATTGATGAGGATCATAGCGAATATTCACGGCAATTGATCTCCAAAATAAATGCGTCACAATACATGAGCGTCAAAAGCGTATATGCGAGCCGAATGAGTCCTGAAACATTGCTTGCCAACGAGCAGGCTGTAGCGGTCATTATGCTTCCCAATCAGTTGGGATTGCGCCAACAACAAGGGAAATCGACAAATATCGGCATATTGATGGATAACACGATGCCCTCGGGGCTAAGCGGTATTCGCACTGCGATTCAGGAGATCATACAGACAGAGAATATGACCCTTTCCATGACACGTCTGATCCAAAAAGGGATGGATGCCGAGACAGCTAAAGGAATCGTGTCACCGTTATCCCTTCAGCAGCGGATGCTGTTTAATCCAACCTCCAGTTATGTCGGTTTTATGGTGCTTGGATTTGTAAATATCGTAGTATTGATGATTACGACAAGCGCAGCGGGATCGATTGTACCTCGGCTTCGTCAGGAAGGGAAACTGTTTGCCAACGGAAAGTCACCTTTTCAACTATGGGTTCGGAGTGTACCTTACGCTGTGTTCAGTTCACTTTCGCTGCTTCTATCCTATGGATTATTAAAGCAGGTGGGGGGAATGCGGTTTGAAGCAGAGGCTTATCTTTTTATCATTCCGTTAGTTGTTTATGCTTTTGCCTTGTCACTCATGGGTATGCTGATTGGATACACTGCCAAAGATATGTCGAAAGTAAGCCTACGAACCGGTTTTGTATTGTATCCCTCCTTTCTGGCTACGGGAATTCAACTAACGCCACTGGCGTTCCCAGAACCGTTCCAAATGTTCGCATGGGCATTACCCATGAACTGGCTTAACCGTCTGATTCGTGGAATGGCGTTTAGGGACGGGGCGCTGACAGCCTATAGTCAGGAGTTGGGGGCATTGCTGATTATTATTGGCGGAGTGTCCTTGTTCATGGGATTACTGTTTCTGCGGGAAACAAGGAAAGTTTCTTCCAGCAGAGCACCCCTGTTGAATACGGATATATTGCCGAGCAGTAATTAATTATTTAAGAATTGTTAAACAACGAAAAAAGGCGCACGGGAGTCATTCCTGTTGCGTCTTTTTGTTTTCTTTTTAGATCTCATCGTGCCTCTCATACGGTGAGTTATTTTCCATCGTTGAGGGCTTTATACAATTGTTCTTCGTAAGTTTTCACACTATCGCTATCGATATCTTCTACACCTGTAAATACATTTTTGGTGTTGTGATAAAAAGCAAGAGCGAAGTCCCTGACGGCGTGAACATCGTGATGTTCTAACACAATCGATTGAAACAGATTGCTTAACATATATTCAGCATTTGAGCCATCTTTTAGATAATTGAAACTCATAAATTCTTGAAGGACATGATACTTAAATTCTTCGAGTTCTTCAGTAGTAGGATTGTATTCCCGAGCAAGCTTTTCTGTTGCTTCGACTTTTTCTGTAGGTGATTGATCGCTTCTAGCAAGTTCGTTAACCGATGTCTGCCAGTCTATCGCTGCTTGCTCCGTCTGTTCGACGGCATCAGATGTAGATGCTTCCTCTGTTACCACATCTGTATTCTCAATCTGTGATACTACTGTACTGACTTGTCTAGTTTCCTCTGTTTTGGTCACAGTGCACGCACTTAATAGAGAGGACAACACAAGAACTGATAAAACTAGTATTGATTTCTTCACAATATTTCCTCCATTGGTATGTAATCTTAGTTAGTCTATCAGACTGAAGGTTATGTTACTATGTTCAGTTAAAATCGTATTAAAAAAATGGATAGTGATCGTAAGAGGGAAATACCATAGATTGTTTCTCATTAATCGTCATCATTATATGATATAATTTCTCACTGAGAGTACAGAAATGGAGAGCAAGAACGGCTTGATCCAGCTACTCCATAGCTGCGCCCATTTGTGACCTACTGCTCAGATGAAGACTTCCAAGGGAGCACTGGCTTTTAGGATATAGAGCTGCACGCAGATAAAATTATATATTGTGGGAGTTGTCTAACGAATCATGAATAAAAAAGAAGTCGCGCATATACGCAAGCAATTTAAACTCGATCACGATCTACTGAATATTTACGATATTCTCAATGTGTATATTACGAAGGAAACGAATGAGGTATATCATTGGGAGCGTCACCCGTTCGAACTGGTGGACAGAGAGAAGCAGGAGCTGTACATGGGCAATTTCAAAAAATTGCTAACAGGTGATTTAGATCAGAAGTTGTTTGAGTTGAAGTTCCAGGAAGCGGCGGAGGACCCGGCGCAAGTACTACTTCACCAGGCTTTGGTAACAGGTGATCCGGATGAATGGCAGGATCTGATGCTGCTGCTCGTGGATCGAATGTTAGTGGATGCGAAGTTTGAGCGGGATATGGTAGCTACGTTTGTGCGTGGACAGTATTATCTGCCGACCAAGGCTAGAAACGAAGCCACGGAAGAGAGTGAGAAGAATGAGGTGTTCGCTCATCCGTTCATTCTGTGCAGCGTAAATTCCACGGAGAAACAAAGGAAGACACTCTTGTTTGATTACGTGGAGAGAGAATTCAAATACAACATCATTGTAGATCCAATTATCAAATTAAGCACGCCAGAGCAAGGATTCCTGTACCCTAGCGTAACGGACAACTACTCCGATGTGAATCGTGTTCTATATTGTACAGGGAAATCCAATTTCCCGGATCCGCATTTTGTTGAAAATGTATTGAATGGAGAAAGATCCGTAACCGCACTGGAAGAACGGGCGATCTTCGAAGATATCGTCAAGGAAGTGGCTGGTGAACAGCTAGATTCAGCCACCATTGCACATGTATACGAGGAGATCAACCGAGTCATCGAAATTAACGAAGAGTCCCATGAGGAAGAACCTCCAAAGCTGGATTATAAAGATCTGGAACGTGTACTGACCGCAAGCGGTATAGAGGATCTGACAACAGAGAAAGTAGAACGTGCCTTCGAAACGATCGTTGATAACAAGAACTATGAGATGAAGGCAACCAGTGTTATGCCGAAGTTTACGTCCAAGTCCATTAAGATCGAGACCAAGGTTGCTACGATTTCGGTTAGCCCGCAAGACCTGAGATATGTGAAACAGGTGAACTATCAAGGCAGACGTTGCATCATGATTGAAGTGGACGAAGATGTCGTGATTGAAGGCTTTACCCTTAATACAGAAAAACTTATAAATGAGTAATTGATTCTAGACAATGATGATGTAAAATCATCCGACCAGAACGAACGAACGAACGAACGAACGAACGAACGAACGTCCATCTATTGCAAAAAGCCCAAGCCTAAAGCAACACTGAACTGCTCCCTGTCATAGTAGACCGTAGAAGACTACGATGGGAGCAGTTCATTATCGCCAAGGCATGGGCCTTTTTGCTGTTTCATGATTGCTGCAGCAGTTGTTTGATATCCGCTGCCGGACTGGAACCAAGTTCCTCTTTGAGCAGTTCCTCCAGCACCAGATACTGGCGCTGCGCTTCGGTTCTTCGTCCAAGCGATAGGTACAACAGGATGATCTCGCGATGAATATCTTCCCGAATCGAATCAATCTGGAGGATACGTTCAAAATAATACAGCGCCCGTAACGGCTCGCCTTCCTTCGCATGATAGTGGGCAGCAGTTTCCATCGTCATGATGAAATCCAGCTCCAGCTGTCTGGACCACGCGAAAGCCCACTCATAATGCCTTCCCTTCAGAAGTTCACCCGTATACAACGTATCCATCCGCTCGAAGAGATCGGGTTGATGTGCTGATGCCTGACGCATCTGCCGGAACAAAGCCTCGAACTCGTACAGATCGCAGTCAATCGCTTCCCGATCGATCCGGATACCGTTCCGGTCCTTGAGAATAATCGGCACGTCACTATTATCGCCGATGGCACGCCGCACGTAGTACAGTGTGGAATTGATGTTAGTCCAGGCTTTCTGCGGACTGAGGTCTTTCCACAACGTATCGGCCAAGGCATCGCGGGTGGTTGATTTGGTATACAGCAAGAATGCAAGTAACTCTTCGGTTTTGGGCGTTCTAAGCTTGATGGGACTGTCTGCTCCAGCACCGCCAAACACGGTGAATTCACCGAACAGACGAACGTTCAGTTTGGGTCCAGGCACCGCTGGTTCAGGTGTTGTCACGGACTTGTGAAGCTTTTCCTGCAATCGCTTGATGCTGCGGTTCAGTCGCTCAGCCGTGACCGGCTTGATGACGTAATCGATCACCTCTTTGTCGAAGGCTTGCACCGCATATTCCTCATATCCAGTCACCAGCACGATGGGAAGCGAAGGATGATGTTTACGCAATTCACCAATGAGTTGCATACCCGAGATGCGAGGCATCGTAATGTCCAGAAATGCCGCATCGAAGCTATTCTCTGCCGCATATTCACAGGCTTCCTCCGGGTCATGGAATGCGCGAGACACCTCAACTTCTCCGCTTTCTGTCAAAATGCGATTCAGTCGCTTCAGCGACAAATCCTCATCGTCCACGATGATGACTTTCATCTTCATGTTTCATAACCCCCGTTCCCATTTGTGCTTAGACGTTGATTTGGAAGATCAAAGGTAATCCGCGTTCCCTCGCCGTCCAGACTTTCCATCTGAAGGTGTCTGCCATACAGCAGGTTCAACCGGCTGGAAATATTCCATAGTCCAACGCCGTTACTGCCGTCCGTGGATTGCCGAATCTCGTCCATCCGTTGCTTGGTTATGCCGATTCCGTTGTCCTCGATGGTGAACCGTGTTTCAGTATCATTCAGATTGCGGATAGACAACATGACCCGACCACCGCGAATGCTGGACATCAGGCCATGCCGAATCGCGTTTTCAATCAGGGGCTGTAACGTGAGCGGTGGAATGTCCATGTTTCGGTTCACATCCGCATCCACATCGATAATGACCTCCAACCTTGAGCCAAAACGGGCTTGCTCTATGGCTACGTATGCCTCGATCATCTCCAGTTCGTTCATCAGGCTAGTTTTTGAGTCCAGATGTTTAAAGTGCACACTCCGCCGTAAGTAACTCGATAATTGCAAAATCAATTGTTCTGCCCGATTCGGCGCATCCACGCACAATTCGGCAATGGCGTTCAGGGCGTTATATAGAAAGTGCGGGTTCATCTGTGACCGTAAAAAGGATATCTCGGCATCTCGCGCAGCTTGCACGGATGTTTTCATCCGAGTCAAACCGCCGATCCGTGCCAGCAGTTCCTCTGATTCGAACGGTTTGGATACAAAATCATTGGCACCTTTCTCCAAGGCCAGCTTCAATTGATTAGCTTTATTACTCGCCGTCAACATGAGTACAGGCAATTCGGAAGGAGAGAAGCGCTCCCTGATTCGTTCCAGCAATTCGTAACCCGACATGTCAGGCATCATGATATCAGCAATGACGAGATGCACGGCAGGTAGCTTGTCCAGCAGCTCCAGTACGGAAGGGGAGCGTGAAGTGACTGCGTAACTGTATCCTTCCAACTTCAAGAGATTCACTATTGTCTGCAAATTAGCCGAGTCGTCATCCACAACGATGATCCATTCGTCTTTATTCCCTTGTACAATCGTTGGTTCTTCGAACCGGAGTAGCCGATTACCAGGACCTGTAGGAGCGATGGTAAGCGGCATGACGTTGGAACGTTTCTCACCTTTGCCATCCGCCAGCGGAAAGTTCAGGATGAACGTAGCACCCATGCCGGGTGCTGATTCCGCATGAATGGTTCCGCCATGCAGCTCGACCAGCTTGCGTGTAATGCTTAGTCCTAGACCGGTGCCTCCAGCAACGACTGGCCCCGTATCCGCTTCCTGCTCGAACGGCAGGAAGATATGTTCCAGCTTGTCCGTACCGATACCACGGCCGGTATCCACAATGCGTATTTCCGCTTTGCCTTGCACAACCGTAGCTTTGATGCTTACCGTGCCACGTTCCGTGAACTTAACGGCATTGCCGATCAGATTATGCAAAATCTGAATCAGTCGGTTGCCGTCTGCATAGATCGGCGGGAAATACGCCGGGATGCGGTTGATAAGCTCCACCTTTTTTGTACCAAGCAGGAAGGAGTGCATACGCATAACCGATTCGACAAACGAGTACAGATCGGTCGAAGACCGCTGGAGCGGGATGTCGCCATGTTTCATTTTCGAATAATCCAGCAATTCATCCACCAAATAGGTTAATCGTCGGCCGCTTCCTGTCACGATCGCCAGATTGTGCGCCTGTTCGTCGGTAAGCGGGCCCTCGGCGCCTTTGAGCAGGCTTTCACTGATATTTACAATCGCGTTCAGCGGTGTTTTGAGCTCGTGCGAGGTATTGGACAGGAAGTCGTCCTTCACCTTGTCTAGCAAGAGCAACTGATCTTTGAGGGTGCGGACCGTACGATAGGCCTCGAAGAACCGAAGCACCGCCAGAAACAGCATCAGGATGCTGAACAGGACAATGGAAGCCTGCCCGATGTTCATATTTTCCTTGAGCGAGATCGAGAAGAGATTAATGTCCAGACAGTACAGCACGATGCTTAAGAGAGACGCATACCACAAGAAAGTAGACAATCGATCGCCCTTCTCGCTGGTTAGAAACTGTGATGCACATTGATACAGTAACCAGAGCAGCAGCAACGTGTACATAACGACGACGTAAGGTGCAACAACCCCATAGACAGAAATAGGCAGGAGCGCGACCATGCATAAGTAAGCTCCGAAGATGATCAGGATCACCGTCGTGAGCAAACCGGACAGGATGCCTGTTTTGAATCGGTAGAAGTAAAAGGTTAACAGACCCAGACATGCGACAGAGCAGAAATCTTTTAATTTATAGAGCGTGCTAAAGGAGATTTCCGTGCCCACCATGGATAACACACGTTCGCTGACCATGCCGTTATAAAGTGCATACAGCAGACAGATTAGACCAATCAGCAGCAGGGAATCGTCCCTGTTTCGGTAGAGTGCAGACCCCAGGTAACTGATGAGGAATATGATCGAAATGGTACCCAGGACTGCCAGCGTGCCGAATTCGATAGCTGTGCTGGCTTGATGTTTTTTCAGCATAGCTGCTTGTTCACCGAAAAAGAGTGGACCCGGAATGCCAGAGTCCGTGTAATCGTAATTAGCCACCCGGATCAAAATCTCAATGTCACCGCCATGATAGGGGAAAAAAACAATCTGGGGGGAGTTTCCAGGTCGGTAACCTGCAGATTTTGCCACGGCATGCCCGTCTTCCAGCAGCTTGTTGCCATTGATGTAGATTTCGCTAGCAAAACGAATGTTCATTTTTTTGATCGCCAGCGTTCCCTCAACAGGTGCATTACGCAGCACTAGTCGATACGTGGCGAAGCCGTGGGTAGGCAGTCGTTCACCATCCACTTTAAGTCGATTCCAGGAGCCGGGAACGGTTGCATAAGTGTCGGGTGCTTTCGTTGGACCAGCCTGATTCGATGTTGCAGATTCGTCAGGAAGCAATCGCTCCCAGTAAAATTCCCACTCCCCGTCCAGCTTGATCCGCTCGTCTTGTTCAGGGTTCCAGGCCGAGAGGTCCAGAACACCTTGACGGGCATGAAGCGCAGCAGATTGTGGTTCTCTGATCGTTGACAGCAGCAGTACGGTAATGGCAAGTACAACAGTCAGGACAACGCCTGAAATTTTTAATAACACGAAATGCTGCTCCTTTAGAGATTGTTCAATCCTTTGGTAGCTTCGGACAAAATCTCTTGTATTCTATCGGCATTGTAGCGAATATCTCTAGGGGGCGCAATCATATTTCGACAAATTCCTTCATACCCACCCCGTGAATTCCAATATCGACGCTTTTGCAGACTGTGCTTCTGTATGAGCCCCTTTGCGCCAGGCTTTGGGGGATTCTCCCATCAGTTTGGCGAAGCAGCGGTTAAAGCTGGAGATGGAGCGGAAGCCAACTTGCTCAGAGATGGATAGAATGGAGGCCTCGGTGCTTTTTAATCGTTTGCATGCCTCTTCAATCCGGGTACTGTTCAGAAAATCAAGCGGCGTGGTTCCCATAATTTCATGGAACTTGCGGCGAAAATGCGTTGTACTCAGATGACAAAGTTCAGCGAGGTAATCGATGGTCACAGGCATCATATAGTTTTTGGTGATAAACTCCAGCACGGGTGAGATGACCAAGTCACCTTGGAGGTCTCGTTCCCGTTCCTGATCCTGAGATGACAAGCGTTCGCTGCTCGCATGAATTCGAAGCAGTTCGATATATAGAGACATCAACAAGCCGTACGCGCTCTCCCGATAATAGGGAGACTGCTGCTTCATTTCTTCAACGATTGAAGTTGCGAGCATATGAATTTTGGGATGCTGTTCCTTATTAAGAATGCAATTGGTTCCCTGAATCGCCCATAGATTCGGTTCAATGTGAGTTTGTGCTGTTTTGAGCGAATGACGGAAGAGTTCTTCCGGTGAAAAAAAGATATAAGCCCACAGGCTGGCGTTATTAGGTGAACTGTATGTGGTATGCGGAAGATATCGGGGAATGAACGTGATGTCGCCTGCCCGAAAAGGCACAGATTCCCCCTTAATCTCCATGATGCCTCCATCTGAATAACAGATGCCAATCTCCATGTGGTTATGGAAATGAAGATGCTCACTCTTGATATCGGATATTCTCCAGCGGTCTCCACTGAGTAACAGGACAGGGAAATCAATGGGCAGGCTGTAGTGACGATATTCAATGACAGGTTTCTTCGGTTTGGGCATTTTCGAGGACTCCTATGTATAAATGATTGAAATTGCGCAGTTTTGTTATGAATATGCTTAGATTGAGACTATTTTACTGCGTACAATGGAATAAGTAAAGCGTTTACAAAAATGGACGGACACCTCTCAGGGCGCACTTGGGGGCGTGTGCGCAGGGAGAGGGGAATAACAATGCTTCAAGTGAAATATGACAGGGATCAGATTCTACACGTAATCGAGAACGTTACCAAGAAAACACTGGATATGGATCTGACATGGGATTGGCCCGGTGGAGTGGCTTATTATGGTGTATCCAGAGCCTATCAAACGACAGGCAACCAAGAGATTCTGGACAGGCTGGTGAAATGGGCAGACGAATATATCGAGCTAGGCCTGCCAAGTTGGACGGTAAATACATGTGCTATGGGTCATGTGCTCATCACTTTATATGAAGAAACCGGAGATCAGAAATATTGGGATATTGTCCTCAGCAAGGTCGATTATCTCCAGAACCATGCACTTCGCTTTGGAGACAATGTGCTTCAGCATACGGTATCCGTTTCCAATGATTTTCCGGAACAGGCTTGGGCGGACACCTTGTTTATGGCGGCATTTTTCCTGCTCCGCGTAGGTAGCAAATTAAAAGATGAGGCCATGATTCAGGATGCGCTGAATCAGTATTACTGGCATATCAAATATCTTCAAGATCCGACCAGCAGTCTGTGGTATCACGGTTATAACAATATCAACAAGGACCACATGTCCGGATTTTACTGGGGCAGAGCGAATGCTTGGGGAGCCTATACGATGTCTCAGGTGAAACCTCAATTGAACGACTGGTACTTGTATCCGCAATGTATGGATGTAGAGTGTGCCCTTCGTGATCAATTGGCGGCTCTCAAGCTGGTACAGACCGAGAACGGCTTGTGGCGTACGGTTCTGGATGACGAAGAATCGTATGAAGAGGTGTCCGCTTCCGCGGGTATTGCAGCAGCGATGATCAATAACGGCAATCCACTACATACCAAATACGTGCAAAAGGCACTGGAAGGCATCCTGAACAACATTAGCGAAGATGGACGCGTGCTAGGTGTATCTGGAGGTACCGCGGTGATGAAGGATCGGGATGGCTATCGTAATATTCCAAAAGACTGGATTCAGGGCTGGGGTCAGGGCCTGGCACTCGCTTTTCTGTCCGATATGTTGAGATAGGGAGGGAACCACATTGTCCAAACCAACCAAAGGCTCCTTTACACTACCGGGAGAATCCGGTTATGAAGCACTGACGCTGGAACTTGCCGATCGCTGGGGTGCGGATGTGATCCGTGACAGTGACGGTACAAAGTTGTCCGATGAGATTATTAATGCCGGATACGGCATCTATTCAACCATTTGCATTATTCGGGATCATAATGAGTGGGCATCCCGTAATCTGGATAAGCTGCAGCAATGTTTTCTAATAACGAATCCAAAGGTCGCTGTACAAGATTATGTATCCATCTATCTGATGGAGGACTTCTTTGCTGAACAATTCAGGGTGAATGATTCCAAAGAAGCGTTTAAGTATTGGCAGGTGTACGACCGAACGACTGGGGAAGAAGTTCCTAGAGGACAGTGGAATTATGAAAGGGAATCTGGCAATGTTGTCATTACCGGCGTTGCTCCTTGGCATAAATACACGGTGAGTTTCATGGTTTATCGGATATGGGAAGAGATTTCCATGTACAATCACACGACGAATAATTGGGACAAAGAGCATCTGATGCAGATTGACCCGATCTATACAGACACCCAAACCTATTTGCTGGATTGGATGGAAAAGTGGTGCCAAGGCCACCCGGAAACAACGGTTGTACGTTTTACGTCCCTATTTTATAACTTCGCCTGGATCTGGGGCAGTGATGAGCGGAATCGCCATCTGTTCTCGGATTGGGGTTCATACGATTTCACAGTAAGTTCGAGAGCACTGGATCTGTTTGCTCAAAAATATGGGTATTCACTCTCCGCCGAGGACTTTGTAAATGGCGGTAAATATCAGGTCACTCATATGCCTGCGGATCAGCGCAAACTGGATTGGATGGCATTTATCAATGATTTTGTCATTGAATTCGGTAAGAAATTAATTGATATTGTGCACAAGCATGACAAGCTGGCGTATGTCTTCTATGATGACAGCTGGGTGGGCATGGAGCCGTACAATGATCGCTTTGAGGAATTTGGATTCGACGGCATGATCAAATGTGTGTTCTCTGGTTATGAGGCAAGAATGTGCTCCGGCGTTAAGGCTGATACCCATGAGATTCGGTTGCATCCCTACTTGTTTCCGGTTGGCTTAGGCGGACTTCCTACCTTCAAGGAGGGAGGTGACCCCACCCTGGATGCGAAGAAATATTGGATTAATATCCGGCGTGCGCTGCTGCGGGAGTCGATTGACCGGATTGGACTGGGTGGATATTTGCATCTGGTTGAGCCTTACCCGGACTTTGTGGATTATATCGAAAAGATTGCCCATGAATTCAGGGAAATGAAAGAGCTGCATCAAGAGGGAAAACCGTATCAGATCAAAACAAAGGTAGCCGTGCTGCATAGCTGGGGCAAGTTAAGATCGTGGACCTTGTCCGGTCATTTTCATGAAACGCATATGCATGATCTGATTCATGTGAATGAGGCATTAGCCGGGTTGCCTGTTGACGTGCAGTTTATTGATTTTGATGATATTTGTCAGGGCGCATTGAAGGATGTAGATGTTATCATCAATGCCGGCTCTGCAGGTTCAGCATGGAGCGGTGGAGAGCACTGGAGTGACCACAAGTCTGTGGACTTATTGACACAATGGGTGTATGAGGGTGGTACCTTTATTGGCATTAACCAGCCTTCGGCAATGGATGGGTACGACAGCTATTTTAGAATGGCGCATGTGCTTGGAGTGGACGAGGATACAGGTGCAAGGGTTGTTCATGGAAAATGGTCGTATGAGGTTAATGATCAGTATGGTTTGGTGCCTGAGGGGGCCAGCATACTTCCGAAAGATAACATTTATCTAACTGATGGATCAGCAGCTGTAGTGAGTGAAACGGATGGTCAGATCACACTGTCCACACATGCTTTTGGAAAAGGAAAAGGGATCTATTTACCTTCCTTCGAATTCAGCTGGGAAAATACAAGACTACTTCTGAATTTGATTCGATTTGCGGGCAATGAATTCCATGAAACAAAGTACATCACGGATAACTTGTATACGGAGTGCGCCTACTACCCCGAGAGCAACATATTGGTTGTGATCAATAATAGCAATCAGGTTCAGTTCACGACGATCAATACAGAGCATGGAAAACAGACCGTGGAATTGGAGCCGTATGATACGGTAATCACCAAAATTGGTTTAACAAAATCGGTATCCCCATAGAATAATGACTCGATAGACCGTATTCCTTAACCAGGGAGCGGTCTATTTTAGTTATTAGTTGAATCAATTTCATTAACGTATATATTGCGGATCTTACAGAATCCCCGAACGAGAAAGCCAAATTCTTTAGATGTGGGATGAAAGTGAAGTCGGATACGGAGTATCACTATTGTGATGCTTCAAGTATCCGAAATGTCTGCCTTCTTAATTTTTTTAGTTTGTTTCAATTCATCTATTAAACTGATACAATATAGATATGAATGAATATAGAAGAACAAACACAACCGTATCTTTGTTGAACTATCATTTTGTGTTCTGCCCACGATACAGAAGAAAGATATTTCTCAAATTAGAGGTAGAACAGCGCTTCAAGGAACTGGTGCATGAGGTATGTGCAGAGCTTAAAATTGTGATTGTTGCCATGGAGTGCGACAAAGACCATACACATATGTTTCTCAATGCACTTCCAACATTAAGCCCTGCTGATATCATGGCAAAAATAAAAGGAGTCACATCAAAAAAACTACGAGAAGAGTTTCCACACCTTCTGCATTTGCCCAGTTTGTGGACACGTTCCTATTTTGTTTCTACCGCTGGAAATGTATCAAGTGAGACCATCAAGCGTTATGTTGAACAACAAAAGACAAGGGGGTGAAGTAACTGTCTCAGACCCTAACAGTTAAGGTAAAGCTGCTGCCGACTAAAGAGCAGATCCAACTATTGCAACAAAGTAGTCATGAATATATCCGAGTTGTTAATACACTCGTGGCCGAGATGGTAGAAGAAAAGAAAAGGTTGAAGAAGACAACAAAAGACATTCCTGCTAATCTACCAAGTGCAGTAAAAAATCAAGCGATTAAAGATGCGAATAGTGTCTTCTCTACCAAAGTTAAAAAAAGTAAATACGCAATCATACCGATCCTAAAGAAACCGATTTGCGTATGGAATAACCAAAACTATTCTCTTGACTTCACGCACATTTCCATTCCATTCATGGTAGAGGGAAAATCTAAGCGTTTAAAAATTCGTGCATTGTTCATCGACAAGGACCATCGAAACGTTGACCTTTTGAAGCATAAACTTGGTACGCTCCGTGTCACGAAAAGCTCAGGTAAGTGGATAGCCCAAATTGCTGTCACCATGCCAATAACTGAAAAAACGGGTATGCGGATTTTGGGCGTTGATTTAGGGCTGAAAGTCCCTGCCGTAGCCATCACAGATAATGATCACGCTCGATTCTTTGGGAATGGGCGAGAAAACAAATACAAGAAACGGAAGTTTCGTAGTGTTCGTCAAAAACTAGGAAAACAAAAGAAAGTGAACGCTATTCGCAAGTTAGATGATAAAGAACAACGATGGATGAAAGACAAAGACCACAAAGTCAGTCGTGAAATCGTTAATTTCGCAGTCGAAAATAAGACTTCTGTCATTCGCTTAGAGCAACTAACGAATATTAGGCAGACGACAAGAACAAGTCGTAAAAACGAAAAGAATCTACACACATGGTCATTCTACCGTTTGGCACAATTCATTGAATACAAAGCAAACATGGCAGGGATCAAAGTGGAATATGTGAACCCTGCATATTCAAGTCAAACCTGTCCAGAATGTTCAAAAAAGAACAAGGCGCAAGATAGAAGATATACGTGCCCATGTGGATTCAAGAGACATCGTGATATCGTTGGGGCGATGAATATTCGCTACGCAACTGTGATTGGCGGTAACAGTCAATCAGCCTAAGATGCTATATGCACTGTCTTAGGAGGGGTAATGGCATACCCTAATCTTAGCATCTGTCCAAAGCAGAAATGAAATGAGGACGTTAAGCTTAGCTAAGAATCCCAATCACTTTAGTGATCTTGCCCCTTTAGGGGTGGGAGTGTCAATGTATAGTGTTAACACTATCTAGTAGAATATGTATATAAAGATAGGGATCATGAGCTCTACTATATTATTATTGTTTTCATCTTTTTAAAGGAGAGAGTGCCCTAATGTACAGTTATAAATTGTTGGACACAATAAGCATGGAGACACTTCACGAGGCGTTTGTGGATGCGTTCTCCGACTACCAGGTTAAAATGGATTTGCCTTTTTGGAAGTTTCAACAGATGCTCCAACGAAGGGGGTATCACCCCGAAATATCTATGGGAGCCTTTAAAGATGAGAGAATGGTCGGATTTGTTATCAATGGACTCCGAAGCTGGAATGGAAAGGCAACTGCATATGACCTTGGGACAGGCGTTGTAAAAGATTGCAGACGGCAAGGCATTACAAGCGATCTGCTCTTGAATATTCAAAAGCTGTTAAAAGAAAAAAATGTAGAGCAATATTTGCTGGAAGTCATCCAATCCAACGAATCTGCAGTTCAGCTGTACAGTAAACAAAACTTCAAAATTCAAAGGGGATTTTCATGTTTCCAGTTGCAAAAAGATCAATTCATACCGCAAACGACCTCCACGGTGGAATGTGTGGAGAGAATCGATGTGGAGCAGTTTAAGGAATTTTGGGATGTGGAGCCCTCCTGGCAAAATTCAATTGATTCCATCTACGCTGTACCGGAGGCTTTTATCTATGTGGTAGCACGTCAGGATCACAGCATTGTTGGTTATGGCATTATAGATAAAAAAACAGGTGATATTCCCCAGCTTGCAGTGAACCAAAATTACCGGGGCAAAGGTATTGCAAGCAGCATCCTGACAGAGATGGTGCAACGCACAGAATCGCCTAGAATCAGTGTCCTCAATGTGGAGTCTCATCTGAAACCGATGCAAGATTTTCTCCTGGTCAAATCAGGCTTTTCATATCATGTGGGCCAGTACGAAATGCTCTTGAAATTATAACGAGATACCCGTTTCGACTTAAGATCAGATCGGGTTCATACGAAAATATGTGGGGTGTTAGTGTCTGTCTTGTTGGGCCAGTTGAACGGGAGGTTGATTAAAGGCTTCCCGGAAATCCTGGATTGCAGTATCCAACCCATCCTGTACTCGTTATAATAATGTTGATATATGACATGGTTAGAGGAGACAAAGACATAACATGAGCCGAAAGAAATACTGTAAGCGTATTCAGTTTCTGGATGATTGGAGTCTCAAAACCAAGTTGTACATATTGTTCATTTTTTGTGTGCTGGTCCCGGTCCTGGTCACAAATACCGTGTTTTACCAAAGCATCAAAGGTAACATTGAAGAGAAGGAGCATAGCCGATTCAATGAAATGCAGCAAAGGATCAAGTTCAACCTGCGGAACAGTATAGACAATAGCTTGTATGTGTCCAATTTTCTCTATACCGATGGAACGCTGAACCGGTTCATGGAGTTCAAGTATCGTGATCAGGAAGACTATTATTCTGCCTACTATGATATGCTTAGCAACAACAATCTGGTCAGGTACTACTACAGCTACCAGCAGGTGAATCAAATTACGTTTTATGTTGGCAATGATACCTTCGTCAATGGAGGAAACTTTATTAAGCTGGATGATGAGGTGAAGAAAAGTGATTGGTATCAAGCGCTGATGAACACGAGCGACCATATCATGATCTATTCGTATTTTGACAAACAACAGGCGGAGATGTCGCAAAGTCAGGGAGGACGCAAAGTAAGCATTATCCGCAAGCTGGATTACTTTGGGGAGCAGCAGGTTGAAAAGGTGTTAAAGGTTGATCTGGACTACGCTTTCATCAACAAATCGCTTAAAAATGAGGGAGCCAATGGGAAGGTGTATGTCGTTTCGGATGGCAGGGTCATTTTCTCGAACGATTCAAAAATGAATCAGATGCGCAAGTCATTTAATCTGATTGCAAACAGTCCAATTGACCCTGTTCAATCCATGCAATCGATTCCCGTCGTATCCGAGGATTGGCAGATTGTCGTCAGCACGGAGAAATTGGACGTTCTGTCGGAGATTGTTAATTCCAAGCTTAATTTGACTTTACTAATCATTCTTAATCTGTTGGTGCCGACACTGCTAATCTGGTTGATATCCAGATCACTGGTCATCAGAGTTAATCGGATAGCAAAGCACCTGGACCAAGTGAAGCATGAGAAATTTGAGGTGATATCGGGACCTGTGGGCAAGGACGAGATCGGCAGCCTGACCCATAGTTATAACATGATGGTCATCAAGATCAAGAACCTGATTGAGATTGTATTTAAGGGTCAGGTGGAGCGGCAAGCCCTTGAGCTCTCCAAGAAACAGGCGGAGCTGAAAGCCCTTCAGAGTCAGGTGAATCCCCATTTCATGTTCAACACGCTTGAAACGATCCGTATGCGGAGTTTGATCAAGGACGAGCTTGAAACCTCCGATGTCATTCATAAACTGGCACTGCTGTTACGTCAGACGATCAATTGGGGCGATGATCTGATTACAATTGCAGAGGAAATCAATTTTGTGGAGAGTTATCTGAGTATCCAGCAGTATCGCTTTGGTGAAAAGCTGCAATTTGCAATCCGGATCACAGACGAATCCATTGCTGCCATGATGATACCCAAGCTAACCGTTCTCACCTTTGTGGAGAATGCTTGTATCCATGGCATTGAGGGGACGTCGAATGATGGGGTCGTGGAGGTATTATTCGAAATTCGAAGTAATGAACTGTACATTTCCATTCGAGATACCGGAGTCGGTATGGATCAGGACAAGCTGGCCTCGCTCCGCAAAATGATGCAAGACCCGAGTATGGATCGGATGAGTGAGCTTAGCAGCATTGGTATGATGAATGCATATATTCGGCTGCGGATGTATTTTGATGATTTCGTTCAGGTGCACATATTCAGTGAAAAGGGGAAGGGAACAACGATTGGCATTCAAATTCCTCTTATGCAGGCATCTCAAGAATAAGGAGCGAGGATATGATCAACGTGCTGATTGTGGACGATGAGCCATTTATTCGCCAAGGACTTCTATTGTTAATTGATTGGGAGTCTTACGGATTTCAGATTTGCGGTCAGGCCTCCAATGGTATGCAGGCATTGGAGTGCATACGCGCTATGCAGCCCGATCTGGTGATTTCCGACATTAAGATGCCGGAAATGGACGGAATGCAGCTTGCCAAAACCTTGTACGAGCAATATAACGGTGACATCAAGCTGATTCTTCTGAGTGGATTCTATGAGTTCGGATATGCCAAGCAGGCGATTAAATACCAGGTGGATGACTACATTCTCAAGCCTATTGTGAAGACCGAACTGGTTCAGGTGCTTGAGGAGTTCAGGGTCGCATTTAATGCGCGGACGGAAGAGAAGCGATTTCAGCAAAAAAAAGATCGGATTATTATGGCTCAGCATATGCAGTCAATCATGCTTGGGGTGGCTGAGGAGGATGCTGTTACGAGTCTGCAGCCCCATTATCAAGATGTTGGAATACTGCGTTGCATCCTGATTGAGGCTGAAGCCGGTCCAGAACAGGGAACGGATTGGTGCGCTCGGGTTGAGGCATGGGTGGGCAAGCCCTTGCCGGGACAAATTTTGAAGCCCTTCACAGGTGATAAAAATGCGGTTCTGCTTATGGTTACGGACCTGATGGTGAACCGTGAGGCAGTGACCTTGGAGCAATATTTGACCCGATTACATGCCGATCTGAGCCATGGTCAAGAGGCGGCTATTGCTTGTTATGTCGGGAAGGAAGTACATGAGTTGGAGGCGCTGCACGAGTCTTATCAATCCTGCGGCATAATGAAAAGCTTACGTTTCTTCACCACTTGCAGGCCCATTTATTACTTCGAACTTATGGATACGACCTTATTTGTTAATCGGCCGGGACAGTTCGAAAAACAATTATTTGATGGGCTAGTCAAGTCTATTGAGGAACAGCAGACGGATGAGTTATACAGTCATGCAAAGGCCATTTTTCAATTTTTTCTGGATGAGCGAATCGAGCCTGGTATTGTCCGCATTCACTTGCATTATTTGGCATACACATTGCTGGATCTCGTGAATAACGATACGGTTACTCCAGATTCGGGGTTGATGGAATCGACTTTTCTGAAGGTGAACTACGCGATGTTATCCATGGAGGAAAACATTGAACATTTATGCGAATTCTCGCTCATGTGCGCAGAGAAACTGAAGGAGCAGCAAAAGTCAAATGCGATGGGCGTATTAGCCAAAATCGAGGCCTTCATTCACGAGCATTACAGAGAAAATATCAGTCTGAAATTGCTCGGGGAGCAGTTTTACATGAATAGTGCATATCTGGGTCAGATTTTCAAAAAGCATTTCTCAATCAGCTTCAGTGATTATTTGAATCAATTGCGTATTGAGGAAGCCGCCCGGCTGTTGCGCAGAACAGATCAAAGAGTATACGAAATCGCAACAATGGTGGGATATCGGGATTCCGATTACTTTATTAGCCGGTTCGAGAAACTCATGGGGGAAACTCCTGCACAATATCGTAAAAGTGCCCATGCTGCGTACTCTCTTGATTAACATCCTGCACTCCTTGACGGAGCGGCGGGATATTTTTTTTCGTAGATGCTGGAATTAGTGGGATTCCATCTATAGTTTATCCCGTTGAGAGGGGCATGGAAGCATGATAATTTTAAGTCAGCCTTTGGAAAGCGCTTTCCAAAAAGCTTCTGTCAATATAATCGATGGAGGGGTCATGATGAAAAAGGATGTTAGAAAAAGAATCAAGTATAGTGCTCTGCTCGCTTTAATACTGGTCATCGCACTCACTGGATGTACACCGGGATCGTCCTCGAAAGGGGAAAAGACAGCAGATGGAAGGGAATTGAAACAATTTTCCGCATTTTTTGCCGTACCGGGAAAAATTGCGCCTGACGATAATCGGGTGTTAAAGGCTATTGAGGAGAAAACAGGCGCCAGAGTCACGATGGACTGGCTTACAGGCCAAACAGCTAAAGAGCGGATTGGTGTACTCATTGCAGGCGGCGAATATCCCGATTTTATCGATGGGAGTGATGGTACTCAGCAACTGGTAGCAGCAGGAGCGTTAGTACCACTTGAGGATTACATCGATAAATATCCAAACATCAAAAATTATCTGGGCGAAGACTGGAAGAAGATGAAAAATACGACGGATGGACATATCTACTTCATTCCTCAATTCGGCAATATACAAGAGAAATCGATGAAAGTATCCCATGACGGAGAAGCATTCTGGATTCAGAAGGCCGTACTGGAGTGGGATAATTATCCGACAATCAAAACGCTTGACCAATACTTCGACTTGATTGAACGGTATAAAGCAGCTCACCCGACCGTTGATGGTCAGCCAACAATTGGATTTGAAATTATCTCCTATGACTGGCGTTATTTCGCACTGGAGAACCCTCCGCTCTTCATGGCTGGTTATCCTAACGAAGGTGCAGCCATCGTTGATAAAGAAACGCTGACGGCCAAAAACTATAATACCATTCCGGAAGCGAAGGCATATTTCAAGAAGATCAATGAGGTATATCATCAAGGTTTGGTCGATAACGAAACCTTTACAGCAAACTATGATCAATATATCTCCAAAATTTCAACCGGACGTGTGCTGGGCATGGTGGATCAAGGATGGCAGTTCCTTGACGCCGAGGCATCACTCGTGAAGCAAAAATTGTATGACAAAACCTATGTACCGTTGTCCATTACACTCTCAGAGGATGTTAAAGGGCGTTATCAGAACAATCCAATCCTTAACGTAAATGGTGGCTTGGCCATTACAAAGAGCTGCGAGGATATCGAGGGAGCACTTCAATATATTAATGATTTGCTGGACCCTGAGATGGAGGTATTGAGAACCTGGGGACAGGAAGGCGTGGATTATCAAGTCGATGACAAAGGCGTGTTCTCCAGGAATGAAGAGCAACGTGCGAATTCCAAAGATCCGGACTGGGTGCTGGCAAACACGGGAAGCCCGTTGGTCTATTTCCCGCATCATGAAGGTATGACCGCTGACGGGAAGAATGCCCTTGACCCTAAGGAGCAGCCTGAGGAGTACCTTGCTACATTGAATGATATCGACAAAAAAGTGCTGAAGGCTTATGGATATACGAAGTTTACCGACTTCCTTGAGCCTGCGGAGGAAAATGAACCGTGGTTCCCAATCTATACCTATAATTTTGAACCGAATAAACCGGAGACCATCGCCAGACAGAAAATGGATGATGTAAAACGCAAATGGCTGCCAAAAGTGATTATGACTTCACCAGCCGAATTTGATAAGGCCTGGGAAGAATATCAAGCCACGCTCAAGGAAAGTGCAGATATTAAAGCGTATGAAGATGCGCTGACGGAAGAAGTCCGCAGACGTATGGAACTGTGGGGATAAAGGCCTGTCACACAGAAAGGCTATGGGGAACCCCGTAGCCTTTCTTACACGCTAGATTAGGAGATTGGATAGGAATGGAATCGATTCACCTAGACTGGGTGATATAGATAAACTCGTAAGCAAGGAGAGAAAAAACATGGCCAAAAAGGAGCTGCAGCCTTCGTTAAAAACCAGCCATATCCCAGCGGGAACAAGCTGGATCGGGTACAACCTGTCCAGAATGAAAAGTCAGCGACAATTAATGTGGATGTCATTTCCGTTTATTGCGTTTATCGCTATTTTTGCGTATGGACCATTATGGGGCTGGTTGATGGCGTTTCAGAATTATAGACCGGGCATTGGTTTTATGGAGCAAGATTGGGTTGGAGTGGATCATTTTCGAACGTTATTCACGGACCCTACATTTTTACGTGTCATTCGCAATACGCTGGCGATGAGCCTGATCAGTCTGTTTCTGGGATTTGTCGGCTCAATTGGTCTGGCGCTCTTATTGAATGAACTGCGAATGGTATTGTTCAAACGCGTGGTACAGACGGTTTCCTACCTTCCACATTTCCTGTCGTGGATCATCGTAACAGGTATTGTTGCGAATGTATTATCAACGGAAACAGGAATAGTGAATGTGCTGTTGACGAAATTGGGCCTGATTGATGCACCGATCAATTTTTTTGCCGAACCCAAATACTTCTGGGGGATTGTAGGTCTGTCCAGCATGTGGAAGGAAATTGGCTGGGGCACGATTATTTATCTGGCGGCCATGGCGTCGATTAATCCGAGCTTGTACGAGGCAGCTTCCATCGACGGAGCCGGACGGTTTCGTAAAATGTTCAATGTCACGCTTCCAAGCATCAAACCAACGATTATTATCCTGCTTATCATCAACGTTGGTAACGTACTGAACGCGGGTTTTGAGATTCAATACTTGCTGGGGAACGGACTTGTGCAGGATGTATCCGAGACGATCGACATTTTTGTTTTGAAATACGGGATTAATCTCGGCAACTACTCACTTGCCACCGCAGCAGGCATTTTCAAAAGTGTGGTCAGTCTGGTGCTCATATTTATCGCCAACGGGATTGCCAAGTCTCTTGGTGAAGAGCGATTGATATGATAAGGGGGCAGAGCTGTGAAACGATTTAGTAGAAACCGAAGCTTGGGAGACTCTATTTTTTCCATCACCAATGGCATATTTATGTTGCTTGTCATGGTTGTTACGTTATATCCTTTTTTAAACACCATTGCCGTATCTTTCAATAACGGGCTGGATACGATCCGCGGCGGGATCTATCTCTGGCCGAGGGAATGGACGCTGCAAAATTACGTCTCCGTATTCCAGAACCCGAATCTGACACAAGCCGCATTTGTTTCGGTCGCCAGAACGGTGGTGGGAACGGTTGTACAGCTGTTCTGTACAGCCATGCTGGCCTATGTACTGAGCCGCAAGGAGTATATGTTTAACAAATTGGTCACAACGCTGTTTGTCATGACGATGTATTTCAGCGGCGGCTTAATTCCGGGATACATGCTGATTAAACAAGTGGGGCTGCTGAACAGCTTCTGGGTATACATTATTCCCGGGTTGATCGGGGTGTTCAACATGATCGTCATTCGTACTTACATTCAGGGACTGTCGGAGGGATTGATTGAATCCGCGAAGATGGATGGAGCCGGAGATTTTCGGATTTTCATGCGTATCGTGCTTCCCTTATCCAAGCCGGTTCTGGCTACGGTTGCACTGTTTATTGCTGTAGGTCAGTGGAACTCCTGGTTTGACTCCATGTTGTACACGGCGGGGAATCGGAATTTGACCACCTTGCAGTATGAACTGATGAAATTGTTATCCTCTGCGACCTCACAGGGGGGGACCGTCAACGTGGATTCATTCAAAAATGTAACCAACATGGTGACGCCTGTATCCATTCGTGCAGCGATCACGGTTGTGACGGCAATGCCGATTGTTTTACTGTATCCGTTCTTGCAAAAATACTTTGTGACTGGACTAACCATTGGAGGGGTAAAAGAATGAAAAATGCAAATCAAAGCGAACAATGCACGTTTAATAATCCGATTATGCCCGGGTTTTATCCAGATCCGTCCGTATGCCGGGTGGGTGAAGATTTTTATCTGGTGACATCAACATTTGCCTATTTTCCTGGCGTTCCGATCTTTCAGAGCCGTGATCTAGTGAATTGGAAACAGATTGGCAATGTGCTGGACCGTCCTTCGCAATTAAATCTTCAGGGAGCAGGCCATTCACAGGGGATATTCGCTCCAACGCTTCGGTATCATGAAGGCACCTTCTATATGATTACAACCAATGTATCACATGGCGGCAATTTTGTTGTAACCGCTACCGACCCAGCTGGGCCATGGTCAGATCCTTATTTTATTGAAGGCGCCGAAGGCATAGACCCTACGATTTTCTTCGATGACGGCAAAGCGTATTACCTTGGTACACGTCCTTGCTCTGAGGGAGTTCGTTACAATGGGAACTGGGAAGTGTGGCTGCGGGAGTTGGATCTGGACAGTATGAAGCTGGTGGGAGACAGTTACGTTCTGTGGCGCGGGGCGATGGTGGATGTTATCTGGCCGGAAGGACCGCATCTGTATAAGATCGATGAATATTACTATTTATTGATTGCAGAGGGAGGCACAGGGCCAAACCATGCGGTGACCATTGCTCGTAGTAAAAGTTTGACCGAAGGATACGTCGGGAATCCGAATAATCCAATCATTACACATCGCCATTTGGGTAAACGTTACCCTGTTGTTAATGTAGGACATGCCGACTTGGTGCAGGCTGCGAACGGTCAATGGTTCATGGTCATGCTTGCTTCGCGTCCATATGGGGGGAGCTATAGCAACCTGGGGCGGGAGACGTTTCTTGCTTCTGTCGTTTGGGAGGACGGATGGCCTGTTGTTAATGAGGGCCGCGGCATCCTGGAGGAGCAGGGCACGTTGGATTTGAAGCCTGTTCCGGTAGAGTCGCAACTGCGATTTGACCATTTTGACAGTGATAAACTGGGCTTGCAATGGATGTTCCTGCGCAATCCTCAGGAGGATCTCTATTCATTAACCGAACGAAAAGGATACTTGCGACTGAAGCTGAAACCGCAAACATTGAAGGAAAAAGAAAATTCCAGCTTTGTTTGTCTGCGTCAAAGGCATATGGATTATGTCGCAGCTACAGCGATGGAATTTGTGCCCGGGAATGCCAATGAAACGGCTGGTCTTGTCGTCATTCAGAACGATCTGTATCACGTACGGATTGAGCGTGCTCTGGTCGAGAAACAGCAGGTGCTGCGTGTGCTGACCTGTATAGATGGTCAGGATACCCACATTGCGCAAATCGCGCTGGAGGGTGATGTATCGCGGTTGTATATCAAACTGGCCGCAACAGGTCAGCAACTAAACTTCTATTACAGCACAGATGGAAGTCAGTATCATCTGGTGGCGGAACAGGTGGATACAAGCAGCTTGAGCACTGAAGTAGCCGGCGGCTTTGTTGGCTGTTGTATCGGAATGTTTAGCAGCAGCAACGGTACTTCTTCCGATCAGGTAGCGGACTTTGACTGGTTTGAATATGGTTCATATAAATAATATTTAGATGACAGAATAACAGCAAGAAAGCTCAATCCGGTGGCGTTAGTCCAGGGATTGAGCTTTTTTCGTTCCTTTTGCCAAATGGCTATGGGGAGGCGTTACAGTCTATTGTCCAGCTTCATGTGCTGAGCTTTTTATGATGTTAACTATTTTACGCAGTGCATCCCTGGCTTCCGGAATCGGATAGAGGACAAAGACATGGGTAAACGTACGTTTGATGATCGATTCTTTGATCCGTCAGCAGTTTGTCGAGCTTCACGGGAATGCTGATCGTTTAAGGTGAACACCTGCATGTCTTCATGGGAGCGCTCTTTGATGGAAGATGACAGTTTTGTTTTACCCAAGGTATAAGGTTTAATGTTTTCCAAGCCCATATGATCCAGGTGTTTGCGGGTAAGCTCGCGTGTTGAAAAAAATTTCTTGGTATCTAACGTTCCGATATACGGTCTGTGGAGACTATAAGTAAAGTATAAAGGTTGAAGTGTACTTCAAGGTCAATCTTCATTTTTCCATCAAACCGTTTACTCTTAGAGTAAAGCATGGTACCCGTTCTATGTTATGATATTTGCATCTTCAAAAGTTCGATTGAAGGGGCATAGCGTATGAATCAGAGCATACAACAGTTTAAAGCGGATTTTTTCAAAGCGTTGGCACACCCGATGCGGATTCAGATTCTGGAGCTGCTGAGTGAAGGAGCCAAGAACGTGAATGAACTGCAAAGCATTCTGGGATCGGAAGGCTCTGCCGTTTCACAGCAACTGGCTGTATTGCGCAGCAAAAACGTTGTCCACGGAATCAAAGAAGGGACAACCGTCACCTATTCACTGCGTGATCCGCTGATTAGGGACCTGCTGGCAGTCACCAAACAGATTTTTGACAATCATCTGGTTGATGCCATTTCCATGCTGGAAGATATTCGTAAAGAGTCCTGACACAATAAACAAGAGCAACTGGGTGTAAGCTCCGGAGGTTCTTGTTTTTTTGTGTTAGGTTCCTGCTGGGATTGTGGGTAATCCGATTGACAGGATGTATGCAGGGGAGTAGTCTTTTAAATATATTCAAATATTCAAATATATGAAGAAAAGAAGGTTTTGGTACATGAAATGGATGGGGAGATATACAGGGTACAATGCTGCCGCTTTTCGCAAGGATCTGTTATCAGGACTGATTGTAGGTATCATTGCGATTCCACTCGGTATGGCCTTTGCCATCGCTTCCGGGGTCAAACCGGAGTATGGATTGTATACCACAGTCATCGCAGGGATTCTCATTTCCTTGCTGGGTGGGTCCAAGTTCCAGATTGGTGGGCCAACGGGGGCATTCATTCCGATCCTCTTTGCCATTGTGATGCAGTATGGATATGAGAATCTGCTGATCGCCGGAATGATGGCCGGTTTGATGCTTGTACTTATGGGCGTATTCAAGCTTGGGGCATTAATTAAGTTTATTCCAAGGCCGGTGACTATCGGTTTTACGGCAGGCATCGCCGTCATTATTTTTAGCGGACAAATTACGAACTTTCTGGGACTTCGAGGCATCGAGAAACACGAGGATTTCTGGTCCAATATGAAAGAAATCGGGATACATATCTCGACGATTAATATATACAGTGTGCTTACAGCTGGAATCTGTCTGGCTGTTCTTCTGCTTGTGCCCAAGTTTGCACCAAAGGTGCCTGCATCACTGGTGGGGCTGGTTCTTTCGACGGTAGTCGCGGCGTTCTTTTTTGAAGGGCAGGTGGCTACAATTGGTTCGTCCTTTGGCGCCATACCTAACTCTTTGCCTCAGTTTCATGTGCCAGAGATCACTTGGGAGCGTATTGTGAACTTGCTGCAACCCGCTTTTGTCATCGCCATGCTGGGTGGAATTGAATCGCTGCTATCCGCAGTTGTTGCCGATGGCATGACCGGAAGTCGGCATAACAGCAATCGAGAGTTGATTGGGCAGGGGATTGCTAATATGGTGACGCCGTTATTTGGTGGTATTCCTGCAACAGGAGCGATTGCACGTACAGCAACAAATATCAAATCCGGCGCAGTATCGCCATGGTCTGGCGTGATTCACGGTGTAGTGGTTTTGCTGGTACTTGTTCTCTTTGCGCCATATGCATCCCACATTCCTCTTGCCAGTATGGCTCCCGTTCTCATGCTGGTTGCCTGGAATATGAGTGAACGAAGATCCTTCGTACATGTCATGAAAACCAAAACGAGCGATTCACTCGTTCTGCTGATTACCTTTTTGCTGACCGTATTTACAAGTTTGACAACGGCTGTAGAGGTTGGGTTGATTCTGGCTGTTCTTTTATTTGTTAAACGCATGAGTGAGATGTTAAAGGTTGCCAAAGTACTGCCCGATCCCGATCATAAACATGAGAAAGTCATGGCCCACATGGTTCGGGAAGGACATGACTGTCCGCAAATAAGCCTATATACAATTGAAGGGCCACTTTTTTTCGGCGCAGCGGATATGTTCGAGAAGTCGGTCATGGATTCGATTCATCGGCGACCAGGTACTCTGCTGTTGCGCATGGGCAAGGTGCCTTTTATGGATACAACAGGTGAATCCAATCTGGCCCGTGTTGTCAAACATATGGAGAGATCCGGGGGCAGAGTTTTACTTTCAGGCATTCAGGCGCAACCGTTGGAAATGCTGAAGAGAACAGGTTTGATTGAACGGATTGGTTCGGATCATATGTTTGAGCACACGGGTGAAGCTATCAATTATGCATTGCAGCATCTGGATGTTCAGAAATGTAAGGGGTGCAAACATTTTGCCTTCCGTGAATGTGCTGCATTGTCGAGCACTGGCGGCGATCCAGCGCGTAATAACCTGCTTAAATCTGGAAAGCGGGCCAATGCAAATAGCCCTATCTAATCCCGCTGATGCGAGATGGAACTATAGGAGTCTAAAGAGTATTTACTCATCAAAATATATATTCTGGAAAATAAATAAAAAATATACTATGTTATAGGTTGATAGGTGAAAAGGATTACATCGTTAATCTGATGAGAAATAATCATATTAAACCGAAGGAGCAACCATATGTCCATTCAACCGACTGCTTTACGTTCAGTGCTTAACCCCAGATACCTCGAGTCTGCATTGAGGGATGAGTATGACATTGGAACATGGGAAGAATGTTTGTTTTGGCTTAGGGGATTGAATGATACCTACCGGGTTCGTACATCCAGTGGCATGTATATTCTCCGTATCTACCGCACTGAAATTTCGGAGGAAGATGTTCAGTATGAGCTTTCGTTATTGTCTCAACTGAAGAACGTTCTAGGTTCTGCGGAACATACTGACATTGGAGAATACATCGAGAAGAAAGATCATACGGGATATACGGTGTTGGAGGCTGCGGAAGGCAAACGGGTTGCTGTGATGTTTCGGTATATTGAGGGTACGGAGAACAACCTGGAGGATGAGGAGTCTTGTTACGCCTTTGGCCAATCTGCGGCTGAATTGCATGAGGCTATGGATCAGGTGAACATGGAGCTGCCACGATATGAGCTGGATCTGAAATTACTTATTGACGAACCCCTTGAGCGAATTATCCACTATATCGGTGAGAACAATGAAGCAGCAGCATTTCTCCATACGTTTGCCACAACATTAAAAGAACGCATCGTTGCCACTTCCAGACAAGATCTGGACTTTGGTCTGTGCCATGGCGATATGCATGGGAATAACAATGTATTTCAACAGGAACATCAGTTCATCCATTATGACTTCGAGTGGGCAGCCAAAGGCTGGCGTGCCTATGATTTAGCTCAAGTGAAAGTTCGAAAAAGGCAGTCTGATGAGCGAAAAGCAGCATTATGGGATGCGCTCATGGCAGGATATCGTTCAGTCAGAAGCTTCTCTGCCGAAGATGAGCAGGCGGTTGATCTCTTTATTATTGCTCGCCGATTCTGGGTGATGGGACTAGATGTTGCTTTTATTGAGAGTGATATGGGTGCGCTGGACTATGGTTCGGATTGGCTGGATAGTTTCGTGGAAGAATTCCGGGAAGCAGATATCGTTAGTTAATCATTCAATGAAAAAGAGAATATAGTTACCATCATCATGCCGCCATTCTGGCGGCTTTTTTAGTTTGAATGAACGTACATACCTGTGTGCTGTAATACGTTTACTCTGCGAATTCAACAGGCTTGTCATTGAATTTGTACCCGACACCCCGAATTGTACGGATATAGTGTGGCTTGGCCGGATTTTGTTCCAGCTTCTTCCGCAGATTATAGATATGCACCATAACTGTATGCGTATCGCCCATATGCACATCATCCCAGAGCAGCGAGAAAAGCTGTTCATTTTTGTATACGCGGTTAGGGTTCTTCGCAAGATGGAACAATAATTTGAATTCCTTGGCCGACAAAGCAATGGGTTTGTCACCGACGAGTACACGATGGGTGGCTGGGTCGATGAGTAGTTGATCAAATACCAGCGTTTCATCCACCTGCTCCTCTTGTTTCTGTGGCATGTTGTTTCTCCGAATATGAGCCTTGACTCGTGCAATCAGCTCAATTGGACTAAATGGTTTGGAGATAAAGTCGTCCCCTCCCAGCCCAAGTCCGATGACTTTGTCTGTGGCTTCATCCTTACAACTTACGAACAAAATAGGCACATTACTCGTTTTACGAATCTCGCTACAGATTTGAAAACCATCCATCCCAGGCAACAGCACATCCAGGAGTACAAGATCAGGTGAATGCTCCTGTGCAGCTCGAAGTGCCTCCACGCCAGTGTATGCAGATATAGTCTGAAAACCTTCCCGTTTCAAAGACATCGTTAACAATTCATTGATTTCATGATCATCATCGACGATCAAAATCGTGTTTTTCAAAGACATAGGGCGTTCATTCTCCTTATGTATATCGCTTTGGTCAAAGTCCGTATCCTTCCAATCGTTCGTCGAAAGTCCTCGATGTATTCTGTTTCAAGTATCGCATGTGGACCGGGATAAGTCGATTGGATACATTAAATTTGATATGAAATTGAGGTTAACTTGAATTTCAATTTATGGTCTTGATGATTCGGCTGCTTCTATAATTAATGATATTAAAACTTGGGCGTTCCAGGTTTGAGCTCTGGAGGGAGATAGGTCTAGTGAATGGAAATGGGGGGAATCACCTGAAATGGGTGTTGTGGAGTGTGGTACTGCTTGGTGCACTGGTAATCAGTGGGTGTTCATCTGACACTGCGCCAGACCAGATCAGAGAAAAGACGCTTGGAAGCTCATCAAATGAAGTCATCGTGGGAGCTGTATGGCCTTTTGAGAAGCAGAATGAACAATTTCGTGAAGGACTTCAGTTGGCGCTGGAGCAGATTAACAAAGAGGGTGTTCTGGGAGGAAAAAAAATTAAATTGCTGGAGATGGACGATGGCGCTTCCACGACAAAGGGCATGGCCATCGCGCAGCAATTTGCCGATAATCCCTCCGTCAGTGCGGTCATTGGGCATCGGGGTTCTTCCGTAACCGTACCGGCTTCACGCATATATGCCAATGCGGGCATTGTACTGTTGTCTCCGGCATCGACCTCGCCCAAACTGACCGATGTGAGCAGTCCTTATATTTTTAGAAATATACCGAATGATAATCAGATCGGGCAATCCCTTGCCCTGTATGCTGCGGGCACGAAGCATGAGAATATCGCAATCTACTATACCGATGACGAGTATGGTAGAGGGCTCGCGAATGCATTTGAACGTCAGGCTACACTATCCGGACAGAATGTGGTTGACCGCGTATCAGGTTATAAGGACGGAGCCGACATGATGCGGATTGCGAATAAATGGGAGACACTGGACACGGATCTGATTATGATCGCGACAAGAGCGGACGAAGGAATTACATTTGTCAAAGCAATCCGTGCGGCGGGTATGGATACCCCTATCATCGGGGGAGATGCGCTTGATTCGGCTGAGTTTGCACAAGGCGGCGGGTCCGTAGAAGGCACAATCGTCGCTTCCGTATACGATGATCAGGGACAATCGACCGTCAATCAAGATTTTCGATCAACCTACATTGAACACTATGGTAAGGCACCGGACAAATGGGCAGCACAGGCATATGATTCACTGAAATTACTCGCTGCGGGTATAGAAGAAGCAGGTTCACGAAGTCCGAAAGCGATAGCAGAAGCTTTGTCCGACCTTACATCTTGGGAGGGGGTTACGGGGGAACACTTTTTTGATACCCAGGGTGATGTTCAGGGAATGAGCATTGTAATGAAGAAGTTACAGCAGGGCAAATTTCAGACACTGAAGCCCGTTTCAGATTCATCACGAGATTCAGCGAAAGGGGGAGGTCAGGATGAATAAACAGGTTTTTCGAAAAGTAGCCCTTGAGCGGCTGTCTTCTCCTGAACAGCTGGATAATCTGGTACGTGTCACCTCTCCCCGAGGCTGGTTGGTGCTCATCGGAGCAGGTTTAATTCTGGCAGCTGCGCTGTATTGGGGAATCTTTGGCACCATGACCACGAGGGCAGAAGGACAGGGTGTATTGATTCGGCCGGGCGGCCTAAAAACGGTACACACCTCTTCAGAAGGCGCAATCTCCGATATTGCAGTGGTGGAGAATGATACGGTTCAGCAAGGAGAGGTGATTGGTCGAATCGAGCAACCGGCATTGCTTGACCAGATCAGGCAAACGAAGCTTGCTATCACCAATCTGCAAAGTGCCTCATCTCAAGGCAAGTCAGGGCGTGTTGCGGAGCTGGGCAAGTTAAAACAGCAGCAGGAGCAGCAGTTACTGAACTATGAGTACCAGACTCAAGTGGTCAGTCCTTACACAGGAAAGGTCACCGAGGTGTTAGTTAAGAATGGAATGTATGTGGGTGAAGGAACGGAGATGTTCCGGATGGAGACCTACGGGTCTCAGACGGATGAATTAATAGGGGTTATGTATGTGCCCGTAAATCAAGGCAAGCAGTTACTTCCGGGCATGGAAGTCCGTGTCTCGCCAAGTACCGTCAATCGTGAAGAATATGGCTCCATGATCGGGCAGGTCGTTTCGGTATCTGAATTCCCCGTAACGGTACAGGAGTTACAGTCTACATTGGGTAACGAGGGTCTTGTGGAGCAGATGGCCTCGCAAGGTCTCTCGCTGGAAGTGCGCGTGAATCTCTCGCCTAACTCGGAGTTGTCGAGTGGTTATAACTGGACAACGAAACAAGGTCCGCCTGTGCGTCTGAATAGCGGAATGACGGTGGATGGAACCATTACGGTTCATTCGCAGCGACCGATTGCAACCGTCATTCCCTATTTCAAATGAGGAGTCAATATAGTCGAACAGGCATAGGGAGGATGATGGAGTAGTGGCCCCAAGAAGAGTGAAAACGCCGACGGTATTACAAATGGAAGCTGTAGAATGCGGAGCTGCCTCACTGTCGATCGTACTTTCCTATTACAAAAGTTTCATTCCACTGGAGGAGCTTCGGATATCCTGTGGCGTGTCCCGTGATGGCAGTAAAGCGAACAATATTCTCAAGGCAGCAAGGCAATATGGAATGGAAGCCAAAGGGTACCGTAAAAATCCCGAGGATCTGAGAAACATGCCATGGCCGGTCATCATCCACTGGAACTTCAATCACTTTCTAGTATTGGAGGGCATTCAGAAGGATCGGGTGTTCCTCAATGATCCGGTTACGGGCCCGCGGGAGATTACCTTTGAGGAATTAGATCAGTCGTTCACGGGTGTTGTACTGACGATGAAGCCTGCGGAGGGTTATGTCCCACAAGGCAAAACGTCAAGTCTGCTTAGCTCTCTCTCCAGTCGAATCCAAGGTTCGGAGAAGGCACTGGTCTATGCGATTATAGCAGGATTGTTTCTGGTTCTGCCCGGTCTGGTCATTCCGGTGTTCAGCAAAATTTTTATTGATCAGGTCTTACTTGGACATCTGACCAATTGGTTATTCCCGCTTCTGGTTGGTATGGGAATAACGGCACTGCTGCGTGCATTGCTGATTTGGCTGCAGCGCTACTACTTGCTCAGACTGGAGATGAAACTGGCTTTAAGCTCATCCAGTCGTTTTTTCTGGCATGTACTCCGGTTGCCGATTGAATTTTTTTCCCAACGGCATAGCGGAGACATCGCATCAAGGGTGGCCATCAATGATCGGGTCGCGCAGCTGTTGTCTGGACAGCTGGCAGTCGCTGCACTGAATTGTGTCATGATCCTGTTTTATCTGCTCCTGATGTTGCAGTACAGTGTATTGCTAGCTGTAGTTACGGTAGGGGTATCCCTGCTTAATGTTATATTCATGCAATTCATCACGCGTAAGCGCAACGATCAGAATCTGCGCCTGTTGCAGGAAAGCGGCAAGATGCAGGGTGTCTCCATGAATGGACTTCAGGTTATTGAGACGTTGAAGTCCAATAGCTCTGAGTCTGATTTTTTCGTCAAATGGTCAGGTTATCAGGCAAAACTGTTGCAATCCAATCAGCAATTTGGCGTATCAAATCAGTTTCTGATGTCTGTTCCCACACTGTTGACCAGTCTGGGGGCTGTTGCCGTGTTATTTTTTGGCGGTTTTCAAGTCATGGACGGGGCGTTGACCATTGGTTCGTTGGTCGCTTTTCAAAGTCTTGCTGCAAGCTTCAGTCAGCCTGTGAATGAGATGGTCATGCTGGCAGGAACGATTCAGGAAGCAGGAGGAAGCATGAAACGTTTGGATGACGTGTTGCAATATCCGGTGGATCGTCAGATTCAATCGGATCTGGATGAAGCAGACGAACAGAAGGACAGTGCCAAGTTATCCGGTCAGGTACAGATCAGTAATCTGACATACGGATACAGCAAGCTGGAGGCACCATTAATTGACCAGTTTAATCTGTCTATTCAGCCAGGTATGAAGGTGGCTCTGGTTGGCGGTTCGGGCAGCGGAAAATCCACGATTGCAAAACTGATTGCCGGAATATATGAACCGTGGGAAGGTGAGATTCGATTTGATGATCTGCGTCGGGATGAGATCTCCAGGCATCGGATGGGCAATTCCCTGGCCGTTGTGGATCAGGAGATTGTGCTGCTTGAAGGCACGATCAAGGAAAATATTACATTCTGGGATGCAACGATTCCGGAGACGGATGTCGTTCGTGCAGCCAAAGATGCCGTCATTCATGACCATATCGCAGAACGTAGCGGTGGGTATGATCACTTGATTTCGGAGAATGGCGGTAACTTCAGCGGAGGACAACGGCAGCGGCTGGAAATAGCCAGAGCCCTTTCAGGCAATCCGTCGATTTTGATCCTGGATGAGGCGACGAGTGCACTTGATCCGGCAACAGAGAAATTGGTCGATGACAGTCTTCGGCGCAGAGGTCTGACCTGTATTACGGTGGCTCATCGTTTGAGCACCATCCGGGATGCCGATGAGATTATTGTACTGGAACGCGGGAAGATAATTGAACGGGGTACGCATACGTTTTTGATGGAGCAAAACGGATATTACACCCGTCTTATTCAGAGTCAGTAACAGGGTTGCAGGAGGGGGTGAAAGCGTGGCAGAGCCGATCAGGACGAAAATGGAGTCATTTTTTACAAAGGTTGGAATGATTCATGATGTGGAAGGAAATAACCCTATTCTGATTACGGATGAGAACAGTGTATGGTACGTGGCTTCCGGTTACGTGGATGTATTTGCTGTAGTCATGGAAGGAGAGAACGCCGGAACAAGACATAAACGCCGTTATATGTTCAGTCTGGATGAGGGAGCGCTTTTGTTCGGCTTTGACAATGGTCAGATGGTGGAGCGAATGGGCTTGTTGTTAACAGCGTCTGTTGGTACCAAAGTATTCCGGATAGATAAAGAGTTACTCCTGAACCGAAGATTAAACGACCAGTGGGATAACGAGTGGCTGGCATCCAGGGTAGATCAGTGGGTTGGTAGTTGGTCGGCAGCACTGAATGTACGGAATTCACCACTTGAATTTACACTGTTGGAACCTGGGGAAGATCAGAATCTGATACCTGATCAGACCTGGAGGCCGATGCGTACCGTCTGGATTAAAGTACAGGATGGCACGATACTCTGGGGGAAAGAACATCCCGTTACTACAGAAGTTGCTTGTTACATACCCGTAACGTCCTCGGGTTGGCTGGAAACGCAACAAGCGGCTGTCGTCGATGTAAGAGCAACACAGTCCTGGTTACCCACAGATCCGTCACTTCACGGGTTATATGCCTTCCATCGATTAGTCGCCAATAGGCTTGCGGTCGTGGTTGCCAAGGAACGCTTGCAGGAACAGGAACGCTTGCAACAGCGTACGGAGCATGATGATTCCTTAATGGACCATGCGCTCAAAAAACTGATTGCCGTTACCGGGCCGGATGAGCAGCAAGTTGTCTCCTTTTATTCTACTGATCCGCTTTACCCCGTAGGCAAGATCGTTGGGGACTATGCTGGTATCGTGATGAAGCCTGTTACACGAAAATTAAAAAGCCAATCAAAGCGTTCGCCTGTCCAGGAGATGGCGGAAGCTTCCGGTGTGCGTTCCCGCCAAGTCGCACTTAAAGGGGAATGGTGGGAAGCGGACAATGGACCGCTTGTTGGATACCTGGAGACATCAGGCGAGCCAATTGCATTAATCCCGGCAGGGGCCAATTCTTATCGCTGGGAGAATCCAATGCACGGGGAAAATGGGTTCGTTAATGATGAAATGGCGGCTACCATACAGCCGATGGCGTACATGTTTTACCGGCCTTTTCCTGCGCGTGAGCTTGGCATCAAAGACCTGCTTCAGTATGGTGCTCACCACTCGGTTCGTCGGGATCTCGTGATGGTGATTCTGATGGGGGCACTGGCTGGATTACTGGGCATTATGGTCCCGCTCGCCAGCGGTATTCTGGTGGATACCATTATACCGGAGTCTTATCGAGGGCCGTTGGTACAGATGGCCTTTATCCTCATCGCGGTCGTGTTATCGATTGCCTTGTTCCGACTCGCAGGTTCACTTGCCGCGCTGCGTATGGAAGGACGCGTGGAGAATGCGGTTCAGGCTGCCATCTGGGATCGATTGCTGAATCTGCCGGTTTCGTTCTTCCGAAACTATTCAGCCGGGGATTTGGCTTCCAGAGCGGGAAGCATCAATGCGATTCGGCAGCTGTTATCCGGTGCAGTAATCAGTTCGCTGCTAACAGGTGTGTTCTCCATTTTTCAATTTGCATTATTGTTCCGGTATAGTCCTGTTCTTGCCTTGGTGGCGGGTGGTCTTGTCCTCATCTCCATGTCATTTACCTTTGCGATTGGCCTGCTACAGGTACGTTACCAGCGCCGATTGTTGGAGCTTCAGGGACAGATTGCCGGAACAGTACTTCAGCTATTGAACGGAATGAGCAAATTTCGGATGGCAGCAGCCGAGAACCGGGCTTTCTTCTTGTGGGCCAGAGCATTTGCGGAGCAGAAAAAGTGGTCCTATAAAGTTCGGATGCTGGATAGCTTCTCCAGTGTATTTCAAGCCTTTTTCCCATTGCTGACATCAATGGTGTTGTTCTATCTGGTGGTATCTACCCGTTCAGAAATGTCGGCAGGACAGTTTATCGCCTTTTTCGCTGCATTTACCAGCTTCCTTATGGCCATGCTCGGTATGGCTACAGCACTGTTATCCGTGGTGAATATTGTTCCATTATATGAACGGGCCAAACCCATTCTCAAAACGTTACCTGAAATCCATGATCAGTTGGAAGATCCGGGTGAGGTGAGTGGAGCGATCGAGATTCGCCATATCCAGTTCCGGTATGAAGAGGATCAGGCACTTGTGTTGAACGACCTGTCGATGGATATCAAATCAGGACAATATGTAGCCTTTGTCGGGGCATCAGGCTGTGGAAAGTCTACCTTGATGCGATTGTTACTGGGTTTCGAACAACCTCAGAGCGGTTCTATTTATTTCGATGGTCAGGATCTGCGTTCGCTTGATATCAGCTTGCTTCGGAGTCAGTTCGGGGTGGTGTTACAAAATAGCAAACTGATGTCCGGTGATATCTTCACGAATATCACAGGAACGTCGGATCTGACGATTCAGGATGCTTGGGAGGCCGCAGCCATGGCTGGATTCGATGATGACATCCGCAGCATGCCGATGGGCATGCATACCGTAATTTCCGAAGGTGGAGGTACACTGTCTGGTGGACAACGGCAGCGTTTAATGATTGCCAGAGCCATTGCCAAACGGCCGAAGATTCTCTTTTTTGACGAGGCAACAAGTGCATTGGACAACCGAACACAGCGTATTGTCAGCCAAAGCCTCAGCAAGCTTCAGGTGACAAGGATTGTGATTGCACACCGGCTCAGTACGATTACGCAGGCGGATCATATCTATGTATTTGATAAAGGCAGAATCATTCAGTCTGGCACCTATCAGGAGCTGATGGAGCAGAACGGGCTCTTCGCGGAACTGGCCAGCCGTCAGCTGGCGTAGATTTGAACTAAACTTGAAGTAACCTTGAGCGTTGCTTGAAACTGGGCTGTTATGCTGAATAAGGTAAGAAACCAAATCGATCTATTGGAGGAATCATTACATGAGTTGGACAGAAGAGCAGATTCAAGAAACGGTTAACGCAGTTATGGCTAAGGCAAGTTCGGATGCAGCATTCCGCGCATTGGCTGTAAGCGACATCTACGCAGCAATTCAGCAAGAAACGGGTCAAGAAGTACCACGTGAGTTCAAAATCAATGTAGTGGATGGAACAGGTTACCACGCAACGATTGTATTGCCAGAAGCACGCGGCGAGGCGGATGAGTTGACAGAAACCGAGCTGGAATCTGTGGCTGGTGGTAGCAAAGACGGCGCAACTGATTTCTTCAATGGCGTGGGTAGTATTGCCGAGGATGCTGCAAGAGCAGCCATCCGTGTTGGAGAGAATTACGGTAACGCACAAGCCAAGTAGTCTTCCTTATATACTTCATACTTATATTAAAAAGCATGGAATGAATTGGAGTGTGATCCCCTACCCAGGTAGGATCGCACTCCAAATTGCTTAACACGAGCCGAAAAGTCCGCTGTCTGAACAGGAATTCAGTGCAGCAGTCACCATGGCTACAATGACGAACAAGAGGTGCCTGCGTGTCAAGGAAGACAGCTTTCTCATTGAAATGGATCAAATCATTCTGGATGATTGTGCTCTGTATGGTATCTGGAATTGCGGCAGGATTATACGTTCCTGAGTTGGCTCATGCCGTATCACGTTTTGGCGATCTGTATCTGTCCTTTTTGAAGATGTGTGTCATTCCCATTATGATGACCGCCATCATCTCTAGCATCGGCAGTCTGTTTATCCAGAGCGGAGCGATGAAGATGATCGTTCGCATGTGCATGGTATATACCATAGCGTTGATATTCTGTGGTCTGCTAGGTCTCGGTCTTGGTGGAATCGGCCGTCCGGGTGCAGGGCTGCCAGAAGAATCCAAACATGTACTTGGGGCTATTGTATACGATCTGAGCGCCGATAACAGTGCCCTGTCCATCGAAGAGAAGCCGCAGGGGATATTTTCGTTTTTGCTTAACATGATTCCATCCAATATATTCACAGCGCTGACGGAAAACAATACGCTGCAAATCTTGTTTTTTTCCGTGATCGTTGGGGTGGCAGTCGGCATGATGCGGACACCGCAGGGAGATGACGTGCTGAAGATTGCTGATGTATTGTTTGGAGCGTTTCAAAAGGTGATCTCCTGGTCCATGTACGCATTGCCTTTTGCACTCTTCTGTATGATGGCAGGGCAGTTCGCGACACTAAATTTGGATATTCTACCTGCCATGATGAAGTTGATTATGATGTTTTACATTTCCAGCGTGATTCTGATTGTGCTATCTATTGTGATCATGGCTGTAACATTGCGGAAGCCTGTCTGGGTCATCCTGTCTGCATTGAAGGATGCGTTAATTCTGGCATTCGGTACACGGAATAGTATCGCCACCGTTCCGACCTGTATGGAGGCACTGAGTATGAAGCTTCAGCAAGATCCGCGTATCGTACAATTGGTCGTACCTCTGGGCATGATCATGTGCCGTTACAGTATGGTGCTTGTGTATACGCTTGGCATCACCTTTACCGTCCAATTGTATGATTTTGACTTTACGTTGTCGCAGTGGATCGTGGTGCTTGCAGGGGCTGTGGTGATATCGATTGCTGGTGCAGGCTCCCCGGGTGTTGTCTCTATTGGTATGATCGCGGTTATTGCGGAGATGCTCGGTCTGCCTTCCGAGGTCACCATCATTCTGCTTTTGGCTATGAATCCAATTATTGATCCTATCATTACGGCTGCGAATGTATCCATACAATGTCTAACCACTTCACTATTGTCAGCCAGAAAGGATAACTATGATCACTATCAAACGGCTAACACTCCAGGACAGGTTGAAGTATAAATCGTTCATGTTTCAGTGGTTATACAAACAAGTGGAACAGAGCTTGAATGATCCAATGGAATCTGAACGGTTCATGTTAATCGGAGCAGAATCGCAAGGTGTCCCCGTGGGCCTGCTTGTGCTTGAGCAGCGGGGTGGATACGGGCATGCAGTCTTACAGTGTATCTTCGTATCGAAGCCGTGGCGCAGGCAAAAAATCGCTACATCGTTGCTCCAGGAAGCACGAATTTTATGTATGGAGAAAGAAATGGCTACGCTCTCTCTGAGCTATTACTCTGACAAGTCTTCGTCGGATACGATCGAAGCTTTATTGCATAAGGAAGGCTGGATACAGCCTCAATGTGAATCAGTCGTTTTCCATATCCATCTTGGAAGCGGAATTGCTGAGGCGACCTGGTTAAGGGAACGAGCTATCCCCAATGGGCTGGAGTTATTTCTATGGGCAGATCAGGAAGAGGGACAACTTAGACAATCCATTGAAACAGGAGAGCTTGATTTCCCTTCATTTTTGTCTCCGTTCAAAACCTTTGCTCCCCTGGAACCAAGCAACAGCTTTGGTATTCAATCCACACAGGGAGTTCAGGGGTGGTCGATGACGTATCGACTGGACGAGGATACGATCTTGTATGATGCACTGTATATTGCGCCGGAATATCAACAGTTCGGTCTGGCTTTTCAGATGCTGGGCAGATCCATCCGGGTTCAAACGGAGGCAGGCATCCCCCACGCGATGTTCACAGTTAACCAAAGTACACCAATCATGATGAAGCTTTCCCGGCAGTGGCTTGCACCGTATTCTTGGAAGACGAGTGAGAAGCGAAGCAGTTATATCCGATTGGGATAAGGAGAGGAGGGCGAATATGAGCGACAGAGAGAATACCAACACGAAGGATCGTATCGTGATTACAGGCATGGGCGTATTATGCGCACTTGGCGATCACCCGCAGATGGTATATGAGCGTATGCTTGCTGCTGAGACCGGAATTCGGGAAGTAACCCGCTTCGACACGGATAAGTTACAGAGTTCACTTGCAGGTCAGTTGGAGGATTCCATCCGTGAAGGAGCACTTGCAGGCACAGCGGAGCTATCCATGGACTTATGTGCACGGTATGCCATCGCTGCTGCGAGGAAAGCGTTAATCGATAGTGGCCTTTCAATAGCACATGGGGATAACATGAAGCACCACGACAGGGCAAAAGGAACAGGTGGAAAGCCATCCGTTCTTCCTGCGCGGATCGGACTCACGCTGGGTACGTGTAACGGTGGAGTTCTATCTTTGGAAGAACAGTGGAACCTGTCTGAGTTGGACGTTGATCATACGTCCCGGTATCCATTTTATCAGCAGGGCGATGATGCAGCGCGAGTTCTGGGTGTGGCAGGTCCGGTCGCAACGTTAAATACGGCATGTGCTGCGAGTGGTAATGCCATAGGCTATGCAAGTGATCTCATTCGCTGGGGGTATGCCGATGTGATGCTCGCTGGTGGATCTGATCCATTGTCGCATAGTGTATATGCCGGATTTAATGTACTCCGTGCACTTAATTCCCGTCCCTCTTCACCCTTCAGCACCCAATACGGATTGAATCTGGGAGAAGGTGCTGCTTTTGTGGTTCTGGAGAGACTGGACGCCGCACTTGAACGTGGTGCTACGATCTATGCTGAATTATGTGCCTATGGGTTGAGTAACGATGCCCATCATATGACGGCTTCTCACCCGGAAGGTGCGGGTATACAACGTGCAGTGGAGATGGCGATCAGCCTTGCTGGAGTATCCAAAACAGATATTGAATACGTAAACGCACACGGGACTGGAACACAGGCAAATGATCGTGCTGAAATTAGTGGTCTGCAGGGTAGTTTCGGGCCTAATCTGTCGATTCCTATCAGCTCAAGCAAAGCCTATTTTGGTCATACATTAGGTACTTCGGCTGCATTGGAGCTGGTTACCTCGCTCTACGCTATCAGGCAAGGATACGTTCCCGCTACGCTTCATTTTGAAGAAGCTCGCGAAGGCTGCGAGGATGTTGATATCATTCAACATTCGATGCGTCCGATGCGCCCGGAATATATGATCTGCAACAATTCTGGCTTCGGAGGACACAATGTTTCGCTTGTGCTGCGTACAAATGGAATTGAAGAAGAGCGGTATTCAAGCGTGCAGAATCCTGAACGTGAGAATTCACTTGCAGGGCATCCGGGCGAGGCAGTCCCCCGACGACGTGTTGTCATTACTGGAGTGGGTGCCGTCAGCAAAGGGGATATCCGTAAGGGAAATGTACTCGGGGCTTTCGGTAAGGATACCAAACAGGTAACGGAGACGTCCTTCTTCTCCTTAAAAGATTACGATAAGAGCAAATATGAGCGCAGAATGAACCAGCTCACACAGAATACGATAGGTGCAGTCCTTGCAGCGATGGAGGATGCAGCGCTGGGCAAGTCTCAGCGGGAACATACGGGTTTTATCTACGGTACAGCACGAGGAAGCACGAGCAGTATTTCGAACTTTCTGGAATCTGTATTTGTCAAAGGCCCCGAGTATGCAAGTACGATCTATTTCCCGCATACGGTCATTAATTCCATTGCTGGTCAGACGGCCGAGAAATTGCAATTTAAGGGATTCAATAGCTCCTTTAGCACAGGAGGCAATGAGGGATTGACTGCCGCATTGTATGCAACGGGCAAGATCCGAGAGGGAGCCCTGACATCTTGTCTGATTGGTGCTGGAGATGAACGATCCCAGCTTGCGGAGGATATCGACCGGGCTAAAGGATTGCAGGACAGCCGTTACGAGATGACGGAAGGCAGTGTCTGTATGGTCCTCAGTGACCTGGAAGAAGCTGATCAGACGCGATCCGGGATCTATGCGGAATTGAGTGGACTCGGTGTTGCTTCTGGCGCAGCACAGGACGCTTCGGGACAGAGCGAGGCGTTGATCCGGGCAGTTACCGATGCACTCCATGAAGCTGAAACCAGCATGGGGCAAATGGATCTGATTTTGCTCAACTCAGTGGGACGTCCCGGTGAATTGGAGTTAGAGCAGGTCGCTGTATCCTCGATCGGGGAAGCTGTGGCCGTACCATCCGTGCCATCCGTGCCGATCATTAACCTTAATGCATGGGCAGGCTATGGAGAATCGTACAGTTCGATGTTACATCTCGCGGCGGCTGCAGAGCTTGTAAGCCCGGGAGCCATGCATGAGCTTGCCAAAGGTACCTACGCCCATCTGGGCCTGCCTGAGCGCTCTTCTGCATACCGCCATATTTTGACCATCAGTTCTACCGTTAATGGCAGTTATTCTGCGGCAATCGTCAGTAGCGTCGCTGAGTGAACCGTGTTAATTGAAAAAAATTATAGGAGGCTTACACATATGACAGTGAATTACGAGGTAGAGATGGATGAGATCAAACAGACAATCAAACAAACGTTGTTAATTGATCGACTCAAACTGGAGGACATCACCGCAGAGGAAATTACGGATGACATGATTTTGTTCGGTGAAGAACTGGGACTGGACTCTGTGGAGGCGTTTGAGGTTATGGTTGGTATGGAAGAAGTATATGGCGTGATGGTCGAGGACCTTCCCGCGACAGAGTTAAAGATTCATCTGAGAAATGTGCAGTCGATTGCCGAACTGATTATGGCCAGAAAGACCAAAGGGACGCGAGTCCAATGACCTTTCGTGATCACGTCGTTGTGGTTACAGGGGTATCACGGGGCATAGGGCGGGCGATAGCGCTGAGATTCATTGCAGAGGGAGCCATTGTGGCAGGCATCTATGTCAGGGATGACGCTGCAGCGGACCGGCTAACAGAAGAGGTGAGTGCAGCAGGCGGACGGATGCGGTTGTTCAAGGGCTCTGTTGCGGACCATGCTTTTGTAGCAGATGTGATGAAAGAGGTATTTGATACATTTGGCCGTGTGGATGTCCTGATCAATAATGCCGGAAGATCGAGCGACCAGATGGCACTGCGGATGGAAGAGCAACAGTGGAATGAGGTGCTGGACACCAATTATGTTGGTGCCTGTTATTGCTCACAGGAAGCGGTCAGCTACATGGTTCTTCAGGACAGTGGAAGCATTATCAACCTGGTGTCGGTGAGCGGTATATATGGGCGGGAAGGTCAAAGCAATTATGCAGCTTCCAAAGGGGCTTTGATGGGGCTGACGAAGTTATATGCCCGCCTGTATGCATCAAACAACATTCAGGTCAGTGCCATCGCACCAGGTATGATTGATACCGAGATGACGGGGGAGGTGTCGCAAGAGAAGCTGAATGATTTTCTGCGCCACACCCTCACCGGAAGGCAAGGGTCTGCGGAAGAGGTAGCTGAAGCGGTGATATACCTCGCAGGACCCGCGGCACGTTATCATACCGGACAGACATTAAAACTGGATGGCGGCTTTTTGCGTTAAGGGCAAACTTGAATAGGAATCAGAGGGAGGGAAGCTAATGAAAACGGCGTATGTGCATCATGCAGAGAGTACAGCTATGCAGATGATGGTTGTATATTTGTTACATCGTGGCTTGCAGATTACAGCAAGCTTCGCCACATCAGAACAAGCAGAGCAGTTTCATTCCGATCTGTCTGTGCACGACCAGAAGAACTGCCGGACTATCGTTGCGCCGGACCTGGGAATGAAGGGAATTGAATCCGTACTGTCAGCATCTGCCGAGCATATGCAGGGGCTCGACTTCTATATTCATGGCAGTAGCTGGGTGGATGAACTGTCTGAGCTCCAAAGTGATCCGGCGGCTTTTGCTCTAACCAGCCATCGTCAGTTAAGTGAACTCTTTCTATATACCCGTGCAGCAGGTCATTTTATGGCGCGTAAACAAAGTGGACAGATGATCGTACCCATACTGGCGGATATGATGCACTATAGTGGATTTCCTTCTTCTCCGGTGTATAACCAGGGTGCCCAGGCATATGTCAAAAGCTTTGCCAAAGAGATGACGCCTTTTCGAGTCTCGGTCAATACGTTAACGTTTGGTTACTACCGTATGGAGAACCACATAAATGCCGGACGAAGTCGCAGGAAGATCTATGATATGTTCACCTTAAAACCTTCTGTGCCTGAATTGGAAGAGCTTGTACAAGGTCTAGGCCTGTTACTTGATTATGGTCAGGGCATGAGTGGTCAAAATATAACGTGGGGTTACGGTATTCCGTCTGTTCTCTGATATGATCTGAGACAATACGGCTTCAGTAATCTTCGAAAGAGGCAGAAGATGGGATATCAACAGAATGGAAACGATGCGGAGCAGGAGAACCCCCAGTCCGATGAACTGCTGGAAGAAGAACTGGAAGAGGTTGTCGGTGGACTGGCAACTGTTTCAATTGCGCGTTGCAAAGTCTGCCACATACGAATTGCAGTGTACGAGATGAGCGTATGTGCAGCTTGTTTTCGCAAAACGCAGCTTCCACTTGCAGGAGAAGGGGGCTAACCATGATCAGAAGTTACGGCCGGCTGTGCATCTTGCTGTTGTTCATGTTAACTATAGGACTTATCCTCTCATCCTGTACAAGCGTATCCCGAGACGCTGTATCAACCATAGCAAGTCCGCAGACTGAAACGGCTCAGTCTCGGGCAGCAGAAACGGACATCACAGCAGCTAAGGCAGCTAAGGGAAGTGAGCCAAGAGTTTATACTGCGGAAGAATTAGAAGGATATCCGCAAGATATTCGGGATATTTTGAGCAGGGGCAAGCTGAGGATTGGATTGAAGGTAGAGGATCGTTATCCGTTCTTTTACACCGATGAAGAAGGGTTACTGCGCGGGAGCGATGTTGAGCTTGCCAACGACATCGCTCTTAAACTTGGAGTTAAACCAGAGTATATCCGAACAGCGGATTCTTTCGATGAAGTGATTGATCAGGTGTCTTCCGGGGAGGTGGATGTCGGCATATCCAAATTGAGTATCACCCTGGAGCGGGCGAAGCGAGTACTGTTCTCCAATGCATATCTGCATTTCAAACAAGCACTGCTGATTAACCGCCTTCAACTTGCGGAGCTCGGCAAAAAAAACAAATTTCCCGATGTGCTAACGCTGCTTCAGCAACGTGGAACACAGATCGGCATTGTTCAAGGCACGTCTTACGTAGGCTTCACACGTGAGCTGTTCCCCACGCAGAATCAGATTGCCTACAAGAATACTTCCGAATTGTTTGATCGTGTGAGGCAAGGCGAAGTGATCGCTGCAGTCTATGATGCTTTTGAAATTTCACGTTATTTGGATCAGAATCCAGCCTACTCCCTTGATCTTCAATATGTGCAGCTGGAGGATCAGGATGACGATATTGCCATCGCCGTTGATCCGCGCCGCATGCATCTCCACCAGTGGATCAATACGTATCTTCACATGCAGGAGAAGAACATTCAGCGCTGGCTTGAAAACTATGGCATCTGAGCAATAGGGTTGTGCTATGATACATGCATGAACCCGATGGTTCGGTTTTTTATTCAGTTAAAAGAGGGGACACCGTGGTGGGAATCTCATGAATAAACGTACTTCTTTCCTGTATTACATCATCCCTGTTATGCTATTTTTTCTGATTTTTACGGTACTGATCTTGTTCGAATTACCTTCTAATCAGATGAATGCAGAAGTTCAGGATGGGCGTTTAACGATTACCAGTGAAGCTCTGTCCTCTGGAGAAGGAAGTCGGTTAGATGGCGAATGGGCATTCTATTGGAAACAATTGCTGGAGCCCAAGGATTTTGCCAGTGAACGAACGGGTCCGGTAAGTTACGTTAATGTTCCAGAATCTTGGGGGAATTATGAAATCAGTGGGCATAAGCTGGATAATACGGGATTCGCCACGTATCGTCTGGTGGTGGATTTACCAGAGCAAGATATAGAGCTGGGATTACTAACCACAGGGATAACCTCCGCACACCGATTGTGGATTAATGGCAAACTTGTATCCGAAAGTGGGATTGTTGGACGAACGGTAAAGGAATCTTCTTCATATAAGGTGCCTGCTCTAATCCGAATGGAGGCAGGGCAGACCCAAGCTGATATTATCATTCAAGTTTCGAACTATACACATCGAAAAGCGGGTTTGTTTGGCTCTCTAACGATCGGTGAATATAATCAATTGAATCAATCCATGAAATACAAAATGGTATCCGAGAGCATGATTATTGGCTGCATGTTGATTATGGGGCTCTACCATATCCTGTTGTATGCATTGTTGCGCAAAAATCGGGAGTCTCTGTATTTTGGTCTGATCTGTATTCTGCTGGCCATGAAGAATAGTTCTGATTCCCAGTACATTTTATCAGAGCTTATTCCGGGCATGAGTGGTGATACATTCCTTAAAGTTGAGTATTTAGGCTTCTTGGGCAGCTCTTCACTTGCTCTGCTTTTTTGTTACTCCATTTTCCCCAACGAGGTGTCCAAACGATTACGTGATATATTTTGGATTCCAGGGTTGCTGTTCACTTTATTTATCCTGTTCACACCTGCACAGGTATACACGAAGTTTGCGTTGTTCATGCAGGCATACGTGATTCTGATCGGGATTGTGATCATTCAAAATGTGGTCCGAGCTGCCATGAAAAAACTTGCTGGGGCACACTGGATGCTGGCAGGTACGATCGTATTCTTCATTACCGTAGTGAATGATATTTTAATGAATAACGGTATAATTCAAACAGGAATCTATTTCTCATATGGTCTTCTCTTTCTCATTCTTTGTCTGTCGATTATTGTATCCACCAAATTTTCCAATGCCATGAAAACCAATGAACGTTTATCTTCGCGCCTGCTTGAATTGGATCGGGTAAAAGATGAGTTTCTGGCCAATACCTCCCACGAGCTTCGTACACCGCTCAACGGAATTATCGGGCTTACGCAGTCGTTGCTGCACAGCATGGATGATCGGTTGGAAGATAACCAGCGAATGCATCTGAACATGATCGTCTCAAGTGGTCAACGTATGTCTTTTCTGATTAACGATATTCTGGATTATGCACTTCTTAAAAATAACGATGTACGTCTGAATCGAACCAAAATAAATCTGCACCAATTGGTTCAGGTGGTCCTCACCGTGGTTAAACCGCTCATTACTGGTAGGGATCTTCTATTACACAATCGAATTGATCCCCATTTTCCACCGATCGAAGCAGATGAGAATCGAATGCAGCAAATTTTGTTTAATCTGGTAGGCAATGCGATCAAGTACACACCATCGGGTCATATCGTGATTCGTGCACAGATTGTGCAGGGCGATGTGGAAATTCAGGTAGAGGATACAGGGATTGGCATACCGGAGGATAAATTTGCAATGATTTTCAATCCATTCGAAAAGCTGGAATCCATTGATAACACGGGTACCGGACTTGGACTGAAAATCACCAAGCAACTTGTCGAGCTGCATGGAGGAGAGATTAAAGTACAGTCGAAAGTGAATCATGGCTCCCTTTTCTCGTTCACCATCAGGCAGCATAAGAAGAATGTTCCAGCTGCGCTACCGGATAAGCAAAACAATGAATCCATTCAGAACGGCGTAAGCGCCCTTCGTTCTGTTGCAGCAGCTAAGACAGCAAGTTCACATGCTCTTAATAGGGAAGTCAGTTCCGCGAAAGAATCGGAGATCCAACCTTATCGTGTATTAATTGTGGACGATGAGCCCGTTAACCTGCAAGTGGTGATTCAGCAGCTTGCACCACTGGCATGTGTGTTTGAAATTGCGAACAGTGGCACTGAAGCACTCGCGCGTATGAATGAGTTGCAGAATTTTGATCTGGTGATCACGGATATGATGATGGTCGGCATGTCTGGATATGAACTATGCGGATTGATCAGGGAGCGTTACAGTCTGATTGAGTTACCTATTCTAATTATGACAGCAAGTAATCGAGATGATACAATTACAGCCTGTTTTGCCGCCGGAGCCAATGATTATATATCAAAACCGATTGGACGTAATGAACTCATAAGCCGTGTACGCACACTGTTGTTGTTAAAAAGGTCTGCTCAGGAGCTGAGTCTGAACGCACAGCAGCTTGAAGAGTTGAATCAACAGTTATCCGAGTTAAATACCAACCTGGAGCATCGTATTCAGGATCGTACAGTAGAGCTGGAGCACAAAAATAAAGATATGGGCCGTCTGGAATTGTCACGCAGACGATTGTTGAGCGATATATCGCATGAACTGCGCACACCGATGACTGCGATTCAGGGTTATGTGGAGGCAATTGTATCCGGATTGGTGGATAACGAAGAGGATCAAAAAGTATATCTGCAAATGGTCTTAGTGAAGGCGCTGGGGCTAAACCGTCTCATTCACGATCTATTCGAGTTGTCCCGACTGGAGTCGGGCAAGTCTGAAATGATCTTTATCATGATGAGCTTGCAGGAGTTAATGGATACCATTCAGGACAAATTCAGGCTGGACATCGCACGTGCTGACATGAGCTACGAGTTTCAGATGAACATTACGACTGCTCAGCGAAGTGATTATCAAGTCGTGATTGATATGGATCGGATTACTCAGGTGTTGACCAATCTGGTGTTTAACGCGATTCAGCATACAGGTGCAGGTGGAATGATTCGTCTTCATTGTTCCATTGAGGAATGGGAAAATGACGGTGATTCTCCAGGACGACTTACCATCCGTGTGGAGGACAATGGAGCGGGTATTATGGAAGAGTCACTGCCATTTGTATTTGATCGCTTTTTCCGTGAGAAACATGATCGGCATGTGGTTCAGGGCAGTGGAATTGGACTTGCGATTGCGAAGGAAATTATTCAGTATCATGATGGAAACATACACGTAGAAAGTGAAGTCAGAAAAGGGAGTTCTTTTTATTTCACGCTGCCTCTGTATGTTCTGGATTAGGGAAAGACAAGGATTTACAGTAATTAAGCCATTAATGAGTGGCGTTCAACAGGAAAAACGAGTACTCAGGGTTCACCCGGGTACTCGTTTTTTGTTTTGCACGGAGCATCTTAAGAGTCGAATTAATTTGCTAGTTTGATGATGAAGAAGCGGCAGCAGCCGATGCTGCGGCGGTTGCGGCCATGGCTGCTTGTTGAGCGATGATAATATTTGTGATACTGGTTGAGATTGCTGTCGTAAGCACACCGTTCCGCAGATTCTCCACATGTTGAATGGCTACCAGAGCTGACGAGAACAGGAGCAACTCCTGTTTGTCGATTGACCAGGCACCGAAGCCTTTTTGAGTCCGTAACCAGTCATTTGTTTCCGCGACTTCATCCACTAATGAGTCTCTGTCCGAAGGCAGTAGAGAAAGTATTCCGAGAGAGGCTAACGTATACGTTTTGTCCATTCGAAGATCCCTTTTGCGAAAAGCTTCATTTAAGGCAATCACACGAGCACCTGCATCCGGGGGATCATCTCCAAGAACCAGAACCTGTGTTAACGCCTGCACACTGTTTCTGGAAGAGAACTCTGGTTTTAATTCCCCGTAGAGTTGTTCCATACGTGCCACACCAGTATCCACCTCGAGATCGGAAAGGGCTAACATGGCAGCGAAAATGTAGTCATCCTGTCCAGTGAGGAAACGATGCTCTGCTTTCATGCCGTCATAAAATGATTTGGCCCGCTCCACCGTAGGTTGAAACTGGTCAGGTGATGTCTGAGTAGCGATCTGATAGGCGGCAATAACCAGATAATCGGAGTTGCGAAATTTGATCTCTTTCATCAAGTCATAGACATGCAAGGTGTCTGCCAGCTTCGTCTCTGCATCCGTTGTAAGGGAGAGCATGGCAGCAACGCTAATGGCCGAATTACCTCTGAATGCAGAGAAAAGCTTTGTGTTTTGCTTAATCAACTCATGGCTTTGACGAATAGCTTCCCCATCCGCTGTTTTATTCTCCGCTGCATAGAGCAGGGCAGCCAGACGTTGCATCATCGCATGTTGCCATTTGAACGACTCCTTGATGATCTGGGTATTGGAAACAAATAATTCAACTCGTTCTGCATGATGCTGCTGCATAGGCACACCTCCATATTCACTGTTATTCAACAATACCCTTCCAGCTTCCTTCATTCTGTCGGTGTAAACAGATTAGATGATTAGGAATATCAAATGAATTAAAGCGATTATTCCCATAGGGTAGATCAATGATCTGGAGAACCCGTTTTTAAATTCATTTCGAGGATGTTTTTCGAAAAAGAAGTGTAATACGGTATGTATGATGAAAAAGATATCCAGCACCCAAAATGTAACGGTCTGATATGAGCTAAAAAGAAGAGAGAGGATGATGGTATACATTGGCAGGTGAATCCAAGTGAAATACCTATAGGCTTTATCATCTTCCATATCTTTTAACACCATAAACAATTTCCACTCGGACCGCCTGATGGCATCCATTTCGTGAAGCAGAAAGAGAGACAGGTTAAACAAAAATAAAACCAGTAAAAAGTCAGGCATGCTAAGTCTCCTTTTCCTATTCAATCTGCTCCTATCTTACTAAAGGTAATTTAATTTGGCAAAATATGAAAAAAAGGTTCACACTCCGTTCATACGTGCTTGATATGCTCTCGAAAGAAAGCGTAAGGAACAGGTATTAAAAAATATACGGAGTGGTGGGGGCAAGTTATGTCATCGTTGATAAGAAAGCTTTTTGGGAAAATGATTTTACTGGTGTTATTGTTAGGCATGATATTAGGGGCAACTGGATTAGGGACCATGCCACTATCGGCAGCAGTATCCAATCCGGGATTAAATTCGGGTAAATTGGAGCAAGGAGTCGTAGCTAATCTGGAGGATACTGATCAGTTAACGGCATTCATGGATGGGATGATGGATGTGCAAATGCGATCTTTACAGATTCCAGGCGCAGTCATTTCGATTGTGAAGGATGGGAAGATCCTGCTCTCCAAAGGGTACGGACATTCGAACATCGAAGAAAATAAACCCGTTGATCCCGAAACCAGCTTATTTCGAATTGCTTCAACAACAAAGCTGTTCACATGGACCGCGGTGATGCAATTGGTTGAGGCGGGCAAGCTTGATCTCGATAAAGACATCAACACTTATCTGAAAACGGTGAAAATACCGAAAACCTATGAGGAACCGATTACGTTGCGCCATCTCATGACCCATACCGCAGGCTTTGAGGAAGGCGGTGTAGGTTATCAGATCACTACCGATCCGGGGAAACTTCCCGTCTCTATTGCTGAAACGATGGCGAAACATATGCCTGCACGGGTTAAGCCACCAGGCGAGATGCTGTCGTATTCCAATTACGGAGCCTCACTCGCGGGACTTATCGTCGAAGAAGTCAGCGGTATTGCCTACAATGACTATATACAGAAAAATATATTTGATCCGCTGGGCATGAATTATGCTACGGTAGAGGAGCCTGTTCCAGCGTCTCTGGAACCTTATGCCGTCCTTGGATACGCCCGAGCTAACGGCGAGTTTGTAACCAAACGGCCAACGTATGAGGGAGGATTCCGTCCTGCGGGATCAGGAAGCGTCTCGGCGAACGATATGGCTCATTTCATGATTGCCCATCTTCAAGACGGGCGATATGAAGATAAACAAATGCTCAAGCCGGAAACAGCCAAGCTCATGCATTCTCCGGCATTCCAATTTGATGAACGTTTACCCGCCATGGATCTGGGCTTTTATGAGTTGAATATGAATGGGCTGCGTGTGATCTCTCATGGAGGGGCCGATGAGCTGTTTAATACAGCGCTTTATCTTGTACCGGACAAAAAAGTGGGCATCTTTGTTTCCTATAGTGGAGGGGAAGGCGGAACGGCAGCAGAAGGGTTGGCGCAAGCCTTTTTTGACCGATACTATCCTGTACATGAAACTGAGCAGCCTAATGAAGCTTCTATCGAATTAGGGGAGTCTCTGGAAAAATATGCAGGCTCTTATCAATTTACACGCCGTAATCACACGAAGATCGATAAGTTTTTCAGTTTTCTGACTCAAATCAATATTGAGTTTTCGGATAACCGACTGTTTATTGGAAGTGGTGCAGATCAGCAAGTGTATACTCCGATTGGCGTGAATTTATTCCAGGAGGTCGGAGGGACACATCAGATGGGGTTCCGCACCGATGCAGAGGGCAAGGTCACGTATCTGTTTCTGGATATATTAAACCCAATGCCGCTGGAACCTGCACCGTTAATGAACCAATCGAAGTTCTGGCTCCTCTTGCTCGGCATTTCGGTTGTTCTGTTCATCACTGTATTGCATGGATTTGTTTATCGCAGACGCGAAATCAGAGTGATGCCAAAAGCACAGAAATGGGCAGTTCGGTTGTCAGCTATTACGTCTATATGGGGACTATTAACCTTGGGCGCAACACTTCTGGTGATGAACATGGATTTGATTGATCGGCTTAGCCATATTCCACTATCTTTACGTCTCTATCTGTTTATGCCGGTTATCCTTGTAGGGTTGACTGCGGCAATATTCATCATGAGCGTCCTGGCATGGAAAAACCAATATTGGACGTTACTGAAGCGTGTGCATTATACGTTCGTAATGGTAGCAGCAGTGATCTTGAGTTTATTTTTCTATCATTGGAACCTGCTGGGATGGCATTTTGGTTGAAAACCTGCGCCCAGATAGGAAGAACAAGATAGATATCGGAGGCATACATTTCATATGACCAAAATCCTAGTTGTGGATGACGATGTGCATATTCGTGAGCTGATTACCTTGTTTTTGCGGAATGAAGGATTCGAGATTGTGGTAGCCAAGGACGGTGCGGAAGCACTGGAGATTGTGGGGAAATCCCCAATTGATCTGGTTATCCTTGATATTATGATGCCGCGTTTGGATGGTTGGGAATTATGCAGGGAGATCCGGCGTATGGATCTGAATATGCCATTGCTAATGGTCACGGTAAAAGGGGAATCGGCCCAGAAAGTAAAGGGATTTCAGTTGGGAACAGATGATTATTTAACGAAGCCCTTTGATCCGCTGGAACTTGTGATGCGAGTAAAAGCTTTGCTGAAACGTTACTTGATTGTCTCCTCCCAGACCATTCAACTAGGGGGCATTATGCTGAATCGACGCAGCTTTCAAGTGATTCGTGGAGAGGAAACAATCAATTTGCCTTTAAAAGAGTTTGAATTGCTGTTCATGCTGGCAAACCAGCCTGGGCAGATATTTACCAGAGAACAGTTAATCATCAAGATCTGGGGGAGTGATTACGAAGGGGATGACCGGACAGTTGATGTTCATATCAAGCGACTAAGGGAAAAATTCGCTGGTGATGCACACCATTTTCAGATTGAAACGGCTCGTAGTCTGGGCTACCGGTTAGTCATCACATGATCAAAACCTTATATGTTCGTATTATTTGCACGTTTCTGGTCGTCATCGTTTTCAGTTTGCTGACCTCTTTCTTCATCGGGATCTTCCTTTTCAAAAAAGAAGTAAATCATATCGGTCAGAATGACATGATTTCTGTAGGGGAGGAACTGATCCGTCTATATGAGCAAACGCAACCTGAGGACAGGGATGCTTTCATCAAAAGTATGGTGAAAGTGTCCACCTATCCCATTCATCTATATGACGTTTCGGGTAACGTAACCTATTATGACCTAGACCATACAGAGACCGTTGAAATTGCACCAGAAGTGGTTCAAAAGGTGTTGCAGGGTCAGGTCTATCGTTCTCCCGGAGAAGTGGAGCAGACGTTCATCGGTCTTCCTTTTCCATACAAAGGGGAACCACAAGCCATGTTTATGCAGTATTCTCCGCAGAATGAAAATATCATTAATCGGATGGTTTTGCTGGTATTATTGCTTGCACTGTTGATCGGAAGTTTGTGTATCCTTATTGCTGCAAGGTATTTGGTCAAACCGATCCAGGTGTTGACGCGGGCAACCAAACGACTGGCGAAGGGTGATTTTAATGTGGAAATCCAAACAAAGCGCGTGGACGAAATGGGAGCATTGACGCAGAGTTTTAATGAAATGGCGAGTGAGCTTAAACAACTGGAACAGATGAGACAGGATTTTGTTTCCAATGTATCTCACGAGATTCAAACGCCGCTGACCTCTATTTCCGGTTTTGCCATGGCGTTGAAAAACAGCAGCCTGGTTGCGGAGGCCGATCGTAACTATTACCTCGATATCATTATTACGGAGAGTGGACGACTATCCAGACTAAGTGATAATCTGCTGGAGCTTGCGTCTCTGGATTCCGATCATCATCCGTTCGAGACAACCACCTATAATCTTGATGAGCAAATCAGGCAAGTGGTGGTGACTTGCGAGCCTCAATGGTCAACCAAAGGCATTCCAGTTCATTTAGAATTGGCGGACGGTATCAAAATAAGGGCAGATCAGGATCAGCTTAACCAAGTGTGGATGAATTTATTAGGCAACAGCATTAAGTTTACTCCCGTGGGAGGGCGTATCGAAATACGCATGAGCCAGTCTGTGGATGGAATCTTTTTCACGATAACCGATTCGGGCATTGGAATAGCGCCAGAGCAACTGGATTATGTTTTCGAGCGGTTTTATAAAACAGACCTGTCACGCGATCGCAGCATCAGTGGTAACGGTCTGGGCCTCGCCATCGTCAAAAAAATCGTGATGCTTCATCACGGAACTGTCGAAATGAAAAGTCAGGTGGGCATGGGGACAACGGTGATCGTTCATTTACCTTCTGGGTGATTACAAAAATGGATGTAGAGCTGCCAAAGATATTTTTCTGGTAGCTCTTTTTTGTATGGATTTTTAGATCCCTATTCCAGTGGCGATAAAAATCAGGATTATTCTGATTGCAATAAATCATCAGGGGTTATCCTAATCATGTCAGGTGAGGGTATGAGGAGCGGCACCTTTTTCATGTAAAAGCCCTATTTAGCTAATCTTCCTCACATTCCTTGTTGTATTTCTGCGGCACATCTCGTACAATTTGATGAAGTAATTCTGCATTGCGTTAATGTGAATGTGAAAAGGGGAGAATCGTTTGGAATCAAAGCAACTATCTAGAGGGCTAAAGCCCCGCCATGTAGAGCTGATTGCACTCGGAGGTACAATTGGCGTTGGTCTGTTCATGGGATCGGCGAGTACGATCAAATGGGCAGGACCATCCGTGCTGCTGGCTTATTTATTGGCTGGTATCGTTATCTTTTTTGTCATGCGTATTATGGGTGAAATGTTGATTCAGGAACCGGTAACCGGTTCGTTTGCTACATTTGCTCACAAATATATTAGTCCGCTTGCCGGATTTCTGACCGCCTGGAGCTACTGGTTCCTATGGGTTACGGTGGGTATGGCGGAAGTTACGGCGATTGGTATCTATGTCGGGTATTGGTTCCCGGATATTCCACAGTGGCTGCCTGCACTTGCCGGGGTGCTGATCATTGCGGCAGCGAATCTGGCGGCGGTGAAGTTCTATGGGGAATTTGAATTCTGGTTTGCGATGATCAAAGTGACGGCTATTGTTGCGATGATCGTGATCGGAACCGGGCTCATCTTCTTCGGCTGGGGGAATGGGGGTCAGGCCATTGGTCTGTCGAATCTGTTCAGCCATGGTGGCTTCTTCCCTGGAGGCATCAAAGGTTTCCTCTTCGCATTGTGTATCGTAACGGCTGCGTATCAAGGGGTGGAGATGGTCGGTATTACAGCAGGCGAAGCGGAGAATCCGAAACACACTTTGCGTAAAGCGATCAAAAATATCGTGTGGCGTATTCTTATTTTCTACGTTGGTGCCATATTTGTTATCGTAACCTTGTACCCTTGGAACGAAGTAGGCGAGACGGGCAGCCCGTTTGTGCTCACCTTTGCCAAAGTTGGTATTGTTGCTGCAGCGGGGATCATTAACTTTGTGGTGCTCACGGCGGCCATGTCGGGATGTAACAGCGGGATCTACAGTGCGGGACGGATGTTGTACACGCTGGCTGAGAATGGGCAGGCACCTGCCTTTTTCAAAAAGCTGTCCAAAGGCGGGGTTCCCCGCAACAGTATCGTCATTACAATCTCCTTGCTGCTGATTGGGGTTGTGCTGAACTACCTGATGCCGGACTCGAAGCTGTTCCTGTACATCTACAGTGCAAGTGTTCTTCCGGGTATGGTTCCATGGTTCGCGCTGGCGTTCAGCCAGTTCCGATTCAGAAAGCGTTGGGGCAACGAGATGGCAGATCATAACTTCAAGTCCAAATGGTTCCCGATCAGCAATTACATCATTATTGTGTATCTGATCCTCGTCATTATCGGTATGGCGTTTAACCCGGATACACGCTTGCCTCTGGTTGTTGGAGCTACGTTTATGGCAATCGTGGTGGCTGGATATTTCGCATTTGGCATCGGAAAAAGACAACGGATAGATGGCGGCGAAGATCGTTAGTATCGTATTCCAAAGTCAATTTATAACGTAATTTCATACGTGCATTCCTTGAATACAATGGAGAACCTGCGGGCGATTCAGCGTCATTCAGGGAGTGCATTTTTTTTATCCGCAAAATTCATGCTTGAATCTCCTGTAACTGGAGGTTTTAAGATTGGAGGCAGACAAGGGGGCATACGTCTTATGAGGACAGTAGAATGGATTTATCTTATTTTTAACCTGCTTATGTTTGTGGGGGTAATCGGGATCGGGAGACAGAGTCAACATTTTCGGAAAATGATATGGGGTGGATTCGTCATATCGGGTGTGCTGCTGATCATCCATGGTGTGGTCGAAGGACTTCGTTGGCCGATGATTCCGGCGTATCTGCTCACGTTGGTTCCACTGGTTGTGTTATTTACAAAGGCAAGACGCCAGCAACAGTCAGGTGTAACCTCGCTGAACAGCAAAGGTTCCGGGGCATCTGCTTCCACATCGACTGTGACGAGGAAATTCGGACGTGTTCGAATCATCGCAACGTCTCTTCTGGTGTTGGTATACGCTATTGTGAGCATTGGCTTGCCACTGCTGTTCCCGATATTTTCGTTTGCCAAGCCAGCAGGTCCCTATGGAATCGGAACGGTATCCTACGATTGGACAGATAACAGCCGTGACGAACTTCTGACGAGTAACGCCGGAGAGAAACGGGAGCTGATGGTGCAGATCTGGTACCCAACGAATCCAGACGCAGAGGGCGCAACAGCTCCTTATGTTAATAAACCGGAGATCTACGGGACAGCCTTCAATGAAGTGCTGAAACTGCCAAAGCTTTTATTTTCCAGTCTGAGTCAGGTCAAAACGCATGCGATTCAGGAAGCTCAGTTGTCTGATGCCGAAGCCAAGTATCCGGTTGTTCTTTTCTCTCATGGCCTACATGGATATGAAAATCAGAATACGTTTCAGGTCGAGCAGCTGGTGAGTCAAGGATACATCGTTGTGGGCATTAATCACACGTATAGCAGTCTGGTATCCGTATTCCCGGATGGACGTGTGGCGCAGTTTGAATCGGAAGGGAAAGAAGGCTTTGAGCAGCTGCAATTCAGTTACATGGACAAGTTGAATGAGACATGGGTGAAGGATGCACAGTTTGTACTGGATGAGGTAGAGAAGTTGGCTGAGGGGGACCCGAGTGGGCGGTTTACAGGACATATGGATCTGGACAACATCGGCATGTTTGGGCATTCATTTGGCGGAGCAACGACAGTACAGATGTTAATGGATGATCCACGTGTGAAAGCAGGCATGAATATGGACGGTGTATTGTTTGGCGAGAAGCGTATCCCTGCGGAAGGTGTGGGCAAGCCGTTTCTGATGATGAGTGCAGACTCAACCGTTGCAGGTACAAGTGTGATGAGTGACGAGGAAATTGCTGCGATGGGCACGACCCGTCCGGAAGCCGAGAAATATTACGAGGAAGTGTACGCTCGGTATGAGTCGGTAACCGTAGGAGGGAACTTCTGGATGGAGCTGACCAACACCAAACATCTGAGTTTCTCCGACCTCTACCTGATCTCTCCACTGCTCGAATGGACACAGGGTGTAGATGCGCGGGGGACACAACAGTTGGTTAACGATACAACGATTGATTTCTTCAACCACTACTTGAAAGGGCAACCGCTCCATATGGACACGGAAGTGGGAGAACATGAATCCTATTCGTTGAAAAAAGGCTAAACGTATAAATGGAAGGAGACTGAAATTCAGTCTTCTTCCATTTGTTTTAATCGTAACCGCATGCCCTCCTGCAACAGGTTAATGCCATCTACAATCTGGCTCCATTCGGGATTCATTACCTTGCACAGTTTGTTAAAACGCAGAATGCGATCCGTCACGGAGTCCAGCATATATCGGGCCTGTTTGCTGAAAAATACTTCAGGTGTTTCGGCATGCTCGATACTTGCATACATCAACACAAAGTCCCACACCATGCTTTGCACAGCAGGGCTATCGATTGCCCACCGCTTGTCCAAAGCTTCGGTAGTGCGAATGCGAATAGCCTCCATTTTTTTCACCCAGACGTCCGCTTCGACTTGTGGCTGATTCGCCATAATGAAGAATGGAACCTCCAGCCGAGCCAGATCTGCCCAATAGGCCGGATCATTGATCAGTTCCTGAATTTCCTTCCAGGCCAGTGTTTGCTGAGCCGTCAGTTTGGTATCTTTCATCATGTATTTATCGAAAAAGTGCAGAAACGACACTCTCCAATCCTGCGGAATGCTGTCCAGCAGATGGGATTCATCCACCTTCGCAGCAACAAATTGTTTTCGCCTGCTCGCATTGGCCGTCAGGGATTCTACCAGACTGGAGATGTACGTGAGAGACTGTTCCGAACGCAGTGAAGTTTCTTCTTCATGCTGCCTCGCTTGCTGCAAAACGGAGAGCATGGAATTCATCGTGCCGATCTGGGTTTCCAACGCTTCAATCTGCAGATCCAGTGCCTGTGCTACCGCCAGTTCACCCGACATGAGCTTTCGAATATCCGGTATGCTGAAATTCAGATACCGAAGCGTTGTAATGAGTTCGAGTTGCCACAGGTCTTGCGTTGTATAGAGTCGATGCCCGCCTTCCGTATGACTGGAGGGTTGTAACAGTTCAATCTCATCGTAATAACGGATCGTTTTCACCGTGGAGCCGATCAGTTTGGCTGCTTCACCAATGGAATAGGGTTCTTTGTTTGCATTCAACGAGATCACCTCATGTTCTATTATACAATCTCCAGTTAGGGGAGATTCAATGTGTGACAGTTGTCTGGGAATCCAGTTAGCTTAGTTTAAATTCCACCCATCTCGGTTACAAAGGAAAGAGTGCAACTTTTACACAAATTAAATTCACAACAAATAAAAAATACGTTTATACGATGGGTATCGTGTAAATAACCAAGGAGGAAATTGAACATGGCTAATCAAGACCAGCACACCATGCAAGATCCAACGACACAATATCCGAAGGCGACACCGGAGTGGAAACAGCAGCAGGATGAGCCGGGGCTCCAGCGTGAGATGACCCCTGTTCCCGATGCGGGTGAGAAAAGTTATAAAGGCAGCGGACGTTTAACAGGACGCAAAGCGGTTGTGACCGGGGCCGACAGCGGAATTGGCCGGGCGGCAGCGATTGCGTTTGCTCGTGAAGGCGCGGATGTCGTTCTGGCCTATCTGCCGGAAGAGGAAGCAGATGCGCAGGAAGTTGTGAAGCTGATTGAGGAAGCTGGGCGTAAAGCGATCACGATGCCAGGTGACCTGAAGGATGAGAAATACTGTGAAGAACTCATTGAATCTGCGGTAAAAGAGCTTGGCGGGATTGATATCCTTGCTAACGTGGCAGGTAAACAGCAGTTTGTAGAGCAGATTGCGGATTTGACTACCGAGCAATTCGATGCAACGTTCAAAACAAATGTCTATTCCATGTTCTGGCTCTGCAAAGCAGCTGTGAAACATATGAAGCCGGGCAGCTCCATTATCAATACATCATCGATTCAGGCGTACAAACCTTCGCCAATCCTGCTGGATTATGCAACAACGAAAGCATCGATCAATACGTTTAGTAAAGCATTGGCCCAACAGGTGGGTAGCAAAGGGATACGTGTCAACGTTGTTGCACCAGGACCGGTATGGACACCGCTCCAGGTCGTGGGTGGACAACCAGTCGAGAAGCTGGCCGATTTTGGCTCCAACACACCGCTTGGTCGGGCAGGACAGCCTGCCGAGATGGCTCCGGCATTTGTGTTCCTGGCAAGCCAGGAATCCAGCTATGTGAGCGGTGAGACATTGAATGCAAATGGTGGTACGGTTAGTCCGTAAATAGACTTAGGTAATCCGGTCAAGGTATCAGAGGATACGGTCTCCATATTGGGGGCGGTATCCTCTTTTTTGTCATTAAGATGAGAGAAATAAAATATTTTCATATATGAAAGCGTTCTTATATAAAACGGAAAAGGTACATGGTAATATATTCAAGAACATGATCTTCGCTCCCAGCTCTGAGAGTGCGTTGCTTATACAATGAATCTGTTCAGATCAATACACTATGCCTAGTAATCGAAGGAGGAATTCTGTAATGGCCAAGAATGTACTTAAACTAGGTGAACCCGTCATAAGCACGTACACATCATATGGGACATTAACATCCGTTATGCACGAAGATTTATGGCCATGGATTTTCAATAACTTTATACAAATCAGGTATGCACATGGATGGGGAATTTTTTCGTTTGATTCTCATCAGTTTCTGCTAAGTACCTGTCCGGGAATTTCCTTTTACAACCTGCCACAAGAAATTGTGATTAGTAAATGGGGAACATCACTTAAGCAAGTGATTACGGAAGCGATAGATATGGGATATTATCTATATATTTATGCAGATAGATACTACATTGCGTGTACAGACTATTATCAGAAAGAACATCTCATGCACGAATTATTGGTGTACGGGTATGACCTGGATCAAAATTTGATTTACATTGCTGATAATCTAGATGATGGTAAATTCATACAAACCGTATGTAGTCTGGATGAACTTGAGAAAGGCTACTGGACCATGTCTAATGAGTACAGTTTTTGGACAGAAGTGAGATTTCTCAAGCCTATCCAGAATATCAATTATGCAATTCATGTGGAGCAGATTATAACGGCGATGGAAAACTATCTTAACTCAAGCGAGACATATGACTTAGTGAGAGATCAGAAATACGATTTTGGAATGCAAGCCATTCAACGCATCTTTACCGACATTGAGCAGGCAGCCCTAGTTGGAGAAGCATTGGATTCACGAGTCTTTCATCTTTTGTATGAACATAAGCTACTAATGGAGTTACGTTTATCTTATTTAATGGAGAAATTAATCATTGAACGAGATTCAACCTTTATGGAATTAAGCACTATTCTGAAACAGGACTACTTTAAATTGAGAAATATAGTTCTGAAATACAATATAACGCGTGATGCAAGTACACTCAGTAAAATAAGTGAGAGATTGCAAGAGAATCTTATAAAAGAGAAAGTATTCATTTCTTCTTTTATTACCAGATTACAACAGGTTAAATCAATGGCTTGAAGTCATCTAATAATAGACAAAAAATCCCCTTTGCTTGTGAAAAAGCAAAGGGGATTGCTGTGTAACTAAGTTACTTCTGCTCTGGTTTCGGGTCCAAAATGGCATAACTGCCTAGCGTGGCTAATTGTGCTGTATTCAGAAGCGCTTCATCCACTGCAGCGAGGGCTTCGCCGGCAGCTGTCATCAGCTCATCAGAGTCAACAGGTGAGGCGAAACGGAGAATGACTCGGTTCTCTCCTTTTTTGAGTTCACTCTCAGCCTTGGTTTTGTACTCATTAATGGACACGACTTCGAGATCATTCTGTACATAATAATCATTGGCATCGCTCTCGCCATTAAACATCGCGAGCTCGGAATCAAGCCAGTAATCTTGATCCGCTATTGTTTTCTGACTGGCAGCAGTATCATCGTTGGCATTATACAGAAAGTATGGGATGCCGGAGTTCGTCAGGTTGTTGGTGGCATCGACATGGAACCATTCGTTCCCGATTTTGACCTTGTTCCATGCATGTGGAACGCCACTGGAAGCGCCCGTTACAACGATGCTTTCCAATCCCGAGAGATCGGAGAGCAATTTGTAAACGGAAGCATAGCTGGCACATACCCCAACTCCTTTGACCAGAATACCGTATGTGGTAAACGAGTCATTAAACTGTGGATCGACATTTTTGAAGTTGTTCTGCTCCGCATTCTCCAGCGCTGCATCGTCATACTTCGCGTTATCGTTCAGATAATCGTAGATGGCTTTTCGTTTCTCGTCTTCGTTCATGCCGTCTTTGATAATAGAAGCCACGACTTCGTTCGCTTTGGCAATAATCTCATCTTGCTTCTTCTGGATGCCACTAGCCGATTCATTGTAATGAATCGAAAGGGTAAGCGTACCATAGTTGTATTCGAAACCTTCCACACCAAGAATCAATGGATTCTGGTACATCACTTTCAGGACAACATCCGAGAGTGTCGTAAAATTTTGAGCTTCGGGGAAAGCTTTTAACGAAATTTTATCTTGTGCTGCAATCATATTTTTGGCTAAAACTTCTTCCAATGCGGAATCTGCATTGATCATTGCATCGCCTGTAGCAGGCTGTGGCACGGTTTCCTGATTACCTTGTTCTACATTTTGCTGTGTATTGGATTTCTGTTCATCTACCAGGTTGTCTTCTTCAGCTTCAGGAGCTGGAGCAGGTGTTTCATTGGAAGCCTCTTCAGAAGCCATATCTGAAGAATTATCAGAAGTATCATCGGAAGCCTCAGTAGATAGAGGATCAGTTGCATCTTCTGAAGTCTCAGTATCGGTTGTGGACTCTGTAGTTGGAGTTTCCGAAGCCGGTGCTTCTTCTGTTTCCGTTGCAGACTCAGGTTCATCATGATTGTTGATGATCGTTGGCACATCAGGTGCAGGGACGTAAGGTGTGTTATTCTTTGGTTCCACCAGTCCGTTGCTGGACTCGGCTACGGTTTGCTGAGTGAGTCTGTCCAGGTCTGCTTGGGTCACATTTTCTACACGTACGTAACTTTTCAGAGCTGTCCCTTTAATGTGAAAAGGAATATTTGTTTCATTGAACTCTGAAATCTCTACGTTTTTGGTATCATAGACAATGGTTTCACGGGCTAGAGATCCGTCATTGTACTCAACTGTTGCTTTCTGAGGAAGTACATCTATATTCTTTAATTTCTCCATATACAATTGTTCTTTCAAAGCTGTTGGTAACTGGGAAGCAAGCGGAGCTGTAGGGACACCTCTGCTAAAATTGGATTCTTTGCCTCCACCGATTGCAGTGACGTAATATTCTCCTCGTAAACCATGGTTCTGATGAGAAATTATCAGTTCACTATAAGTGCCGAGCCCACCTCTTCCGTCTTTCATAAAATCATTGAAAGACGTCTCTGTTGTTACCGCAATATCTAAAGGCAGACTATTACTGAAAGCGTCCTCTGCGCCAGTTAGAGGTACATTTGTATCGAAGTTGGTTAGGTCAGAACGTTCATAAATTTTATATTCGGTGGCACCCTCAACCTTGTCCCAGACCAACGTTAACCGTCTGTCTTTATCAATCTCGTATCTTAGGTTGGGCACAGGCAACTCCGATTTCACTGTAAACGGAATAATGATGGGTTGATCGAGCAGGGTTAGCTTCTCGGCATCCGGATCATAATTCAGACGAATGTAATAAATGGGGGCACCGCCCCAAGAGCCTTGATCCTTGTTCTTCATGGAATCTGAGGTTAAAACGCCCCATCCAAGAGGTCTAATAGAAATACTATTGTCATGAATATCTGATAATAAAGGTACTTCACTTGCTTTGAGTGCTTTGATATCGGTATGTACGGATATGGTATCTCTCAGGGACCAATTAGATTTTCCTAAATCTGCTTTAAACTTGAACGTAAATTCTTCATCCTGAGCTACGTTGTACATCGGCATGATCGCTTGTTCCGATTCAGAGCCGTATTTCTGCTTCAAATTTAAAATGGTAGAACCTTCTACTACTTCTGTAGGGTTATTTTCGGACGGACTACTCTCCTGTTCAGTACTCTGGCATCCAGCCAGTAACAGGGTGAGTGCAAACATAATGAAAAATAGACGTTTCATGATACACCGCTTTCTTGTTTTCTGAGTTGCTCTAATGCTACGTTTCTACACACCGAAAGATTATCAGATATGGTTAAAACCCTTACTCGAACCTCTTAACGGCCAAACCTCCTATTAATTTCCTAATATCCTTTGCTAGTTTATGGTCATATTGACGCATTGTCAAGGTGAGAGGGTAGGTTTTAAGACCTGTAGAACAATAGAACAGTTGTAATTCCGTAGCGGGGGGACCATGTTAAAATACAAGAGTTACTACATATTTATATATAATAGAAGAATAATTGAAATTGCCAGTGCGGTATACCGAGTGGAAAACGAACGAATTGCAGAGTATTGGATTCAGATCGACAGGATGGGCATCGAGAAACAATTGGAACGTAATCGGAGCTGAGTTTCTCAGCTCTTTTTTAGTTTTCAGTTCTTTGTAAGCGTTCCCGTGTTATAATGGACAAAGTTGTATACAAGTTACCTAAAACGTTTTCTGTCTTTTAACTCCATAATCTGAAAGTGAGGTTCAGTGATGATTAAAGCAACGGAAGATAATCAATATGTTGAACTAACAAGCCCGACAAGTTTACCGAAGGCATCCGGATTCCTTTGGAATGAAAAGATGATGATTCATGTGAATTGCCGGGGGTACGCGGTGGCCCAATTCATGCAGCCCGAACCTGCTAAATACTCGTATGCGCCCAACCTGGAAGCCAAGACGTTTATGCAACCGGAGCAGCCATACTATGCCCACCATCCGGGACGGTTTGTCTACATTAAAGATGAAATAAGTGGCGAAATTTTCTCCGCCCCGTATGAACCGGTTCGCAAGCAGGCGGATAGCTATACGTTCGCTGTGGGTAAACACGATATTCACTGGAAAGTGATTCAGGACGACATTTGCATCGAGATGTCCCTGCGCCTGCCGAAGGAAGATGTCATGGAGCTATGGCGTGTGAAGGTAACCAATCTGTCTTCGAGAAAACGCAAGCTGAGTATCTACCCGTATTATACGGTCGGCTATATGTCCTGGATGAACCAATCCGGTTCATATGTGGAAGATTTGCAGGGCATTGTCTGCTCGGCAGTTACGCCGTATCAAAAATATCAGGATTATAGCAAAATCAAAAATTACAGCGACAAAACCTATCTGCTTGCAGATCACCAACCGACCGCGTGGGAAGTGAATCATGAGATCTTTGAAGGCGAAGGCGGACTTCATAATCCTTCTGCCCTTCAGTCGGAGACACTCGCAGGTGGAGATGCACGGTACGAGACACCTGTAGCTGTATTGCAATATAGAGTCGAACTGGAAGCGGGAGCGGAGCAGGCGTATCGATTTATCTTTGGCCCGGCTCATGATGAGACAGAGATTGAGGGCATTCGTCAACATTATTTTGTGAAACAGAATAAGGATGGACAGGATGGTTTCACCGCAGCCGAGCAGGAGTATGCTGAGTATATTGCGGAAGGGCAAGGAAACATCCAGATCGAGACACCGGACAGCTGGCTAGATAATGTTGTGAATCACTGGCTACCTCGCCAGATGTACTATCATGGCAAAACCAATCGTCTGACAACCGATCCGCAGACGCGGAATTATTTGCAAGATAACATGGGTATGAGCTACATTCAGCCGCAGATTGCACGAGCTGCGTTCTTGACAGCCTTGTCTCAGCAGCATATAAGCGGTGCGATGCCAGACGGCATTATTTTGCACCCGGACGCAGAACTGAAATATATTAACCAGGTTCCTCATACCGATCACTGCATCTGGCTTCCGGTCTGTATGAAGACCTATCTAGATGAAACGAATGACTATAGCATTTTGGAGGAACAGGTTGCTTTTACAGACAGTGAACAAAAGGTTTCCGTACTGGAACATATGAATCTTGCGATGCGCTGGTTGATCCATGAGCGTGATGCGCGTGGGTTGAACTATATCAATCAGGGTGACTGGTGTGATCCGATGAACATGGTGGGATACAAAGGCAAAGGCGTATCCGGCTGGCTGACCATTGCGACGGCATATGCGTTCAATGTGTGGGCAGATATTGGTGAACAGGCGGGACATGCCGAGGTCGCAGCGGAATTCCGTCAGGAAGCCAACCAGACCAATGCGGTAGCCAATGAGTATCTGTGGGATGGGGACTGGTATGCCCGCGGAATTACGGATGATAACGTAGTGTTTGGTGTAAGCAACGACGTGGAAGGGCGCATCTATATCAATCCTCAGAGCTGGGCACTTATGAGCGGTGCTGCGGATCAAGATAAACAGGAGAAGTTAATTCGTGCGGTAGAGGAGCAATTGGAGACGCCATATGGTGTCGAGAAACTCGCGCCGTCTTTCACCGCCATGCGGGAGGATGTAGGTCGTGTCACGCAGAAACATCCGGGAAGTGCAGAGAATGGTGCCGTGTACAATCACGCGGCGGCGTTCTATATTTACGCGTTGTACCTGGTGGGCGAGAAGGAGAAGGCATATCGTCTGTTGCGTAAAATGATTCCGGGCCCTGATGGCGAGGATATTCTCCAGCGGGGTCAGCTACCTGTATTTATCCCGAATTATTATCGCGGAGCTTATCGGCAATTCCCACGTACAGCTGGGCGCTCCAGTCATCTGTTCAACACCGGCACAGTACCTTGGGTGTATCGCTGCCTGATCGACGGATTGTTTGGACTGCAAGGTCACGCACAAGGGCTTCAGGTTCGTCCGCAGTTGCCAGAAGATTGGAACGAGGCATCGGTTACGCGGTTGTTCCGCGGGGCTGAGCTGAATGTAAATATGAAGAAGGATGCAACTGTCCAGACGATTGAAGTGCATGTTGACGGTCAACGAATTGCAGGGGACATCATCAAGAATATACAGGGCGGCGTGAAATATGAGGTGCTGGTGAAGCTGCCTTTGTAGAAAAGCGCAAGGAGTAATGCTGAACGATCTGAAGAGTTTTGGAAAATTACGAAGACAAATTAAAAACTGCCTTTCCTTTATAGAAGGAGGGCAGTTTTTGCTTCAAGATGTTGTTTTGAATTAATCTGTTTGTCAGACTGAATATGATGAAAGAATCCACAAGCTAAGCTTGATTAGCAAACACTCTATTCTTTGACTCTGTACCAATAGCTATAAATCTCTGAATAACCCAGCTTGGCGTAAAGTTTCAAGGCAGGTGCATTATTCGCAACCACTTGCAGATAACTAGACGTAGCGCCTTGTTTTTTTGCCCAATGCAATAGATGCAGGATCATCTGTTCAGCAAGTCCCCGATTCCGGAAGTTAGCGTCTGTAATGATGTCATACAATCCAATATAGCCACGCTCGATTACACCAAACCCACAAGCGACGACTTGCCCATCGATCAACAGCGAGATGAAACCTACCTTTGTCCGGATATTGTCCAACATTAATTCCGTCGTTTCCCGTTGCAGATCATTCACCTGATTTAGCCTGCAAAAATGATCCAGCCACGCTGTGGTCAACTGTTCGTCGATCTGTACAGCTTGGTGCACAGGCTCTTTGATCTCTTCCAGGCTCCTAATCTGGATACGGGTCAGATCGACAACGCCATACCCTTTGTCTTGCAAAAGTTGGTCGAGATGATCCGGCTGAATAAACGGTGTGATTTTAAATATGGTATTTAACTGATTGGAAGCATAGATACGCTCACATTCCTCAATCTTTTCATGCACATCCAGAGTTGAATAGTGTATGGGTTGAACGGAGTTGGCACGTTTGGTATATCCTTTGGCAAAACGGAGTACCCAACCGTCATATAGTAAGGTAGACAAGGGTTGCCAGTGATTAAGGGATAGTTCTTCAATGATTTTGTGTTCTGTATCTATGGTATGCCTCATATCCAACCTCCGATTTTATGATTAAATAATAATACATAATAATGTATAAAAATACAATACAAACATATATATCGCCGAACAGTATGCATTGTGGTCGGAGATGGTATACAATTTGGTTGAATGAATAACTTCAGAAGCGGAGCGCATTATGTTAACTATAGAATTAAATAATCACAGCATTAACTGTCATATCCAATACGGCAAACGCAAGAAGGTGTCCATCACGATGGACTTGCCTTATATGGTAACGATCAAAGCACCCAATGGTACCAGTGAAGACATGATCCGGCAACTTGTAGAGCAGCACGGGGATGTGATATTGAAGAAATCCGCTCTGATGCAGCGGGCGCTCGACGGTCCTCAAACCAAGGAATACGAAGATGAGGGCAAGGGGAAGTTTCTGCTTTTTGGCAAGGAGCATGCACTGCATGACTTAATTCCAGTAGAGGGGCTTACAGAAGAGGAGCTGCGAGCGAATCTGAAGAAGTTTTATTTTGCCGAGTGTAAACGCATGATTGGGGAGCGCATTGGACGCTATCAGCAGGAGTTGAAGGTGAAGCCGAAGTCAGTAGAGATCGTAGATTCTCCCACTAAGTGGGGCAGTTGCAGCTGGGACAAAAAACTTACGTTCAATTATCGTCTGGGGATGGCGCCATTGGAAGTGATCGATTATGTCATCATTCATGAACTTTGCCATATTCACCACATGAATCATGATCGCTCTTTCTGGCGGCGAATCGGCAGCATCATGCCGGATTACAAAACAAAAGAAGATTACCTGATGCGAAATGGTCGAGCCATGACGTTGTAAATATAATTTTCAACACTTTATTGTATTTGTTATCAGATTTCATGTTTCTCTAGTATAATGGATAGTAAGTCCTATACATTTTAGTTAAAGAGTAGATTAAGAGGTGAGAATTTGATAGTAAAGAATAATATACTTGGCTTGAATATTACCAATAGATTAAAAAATACTAATAGATCAATCTCCGAATCAACAAGTAAATTATCTTCTGGTTTAAGAATTAACAAGGCAGCAGATGACGCAGCAGGATTGAGTATTTCTGAGAAGATGAGGGCTCAGATTCGTGGTATGAATCAGGCGGAAAGAAATATACAAGATGGGATATCATTAATTCAAACTGCTGAATCAGGACTAGGTAATATACAGGATCCATTATTAATTAGATTAAGAGAACTTGCTGTGCAAGCAGCGAATGGTAGCTTAACAGATTCGGATCGTTTGATTATACAGGAAGAAGTTCGACAGATTAAAGAGGGCATTAATGATATTGCCAATAATACATATTTTAACGGGATTAATTTGTTAAATAATGGATCAAATGAAGTTGTTAATCAGGATGGAGAAATTAAACCAGGCTCATTAAGTTTCATTACGTATGTAGGAGAAAATATATCAACTCTCGGCAGATCCACCTTGATTGGTAATAGTGGCAATATTCAGAATGCTATTGGAGTCGAAATCTTATCCGGAATTAATGATCAGTTAACGATAAAATTTGACGATGCGGCATACTCCATTAATATCAGTGCGGGCGTGTATCGTGGATCCTCTACTGCATTATATGATGATATCAACTCAAAGCTTAGGGCTATCGGGGCTCCAGTAGAACTCTCGAATGCTTACAGTCATTGGGATGATACACATATGAGAACGCTATTGACCAGCACAATTTCAGGTAATCACAAGATAGAAGTGGAAGGAACAGCGTTTAATGAAATATTTACGGAAGAGCGTACACGCAGCATTCGATATGAAGTTTTGGGTAGGGAAGCCGACTTTTCTATAGGTTATTCGGTTAAAAGTGGTGTGAATGATACTCTTCATATTAAGGATTTGGGTATTGACAAGGTAATAGTTCTTGCAGAAGGAACGTATAGCAGAGATGAACTTATTGATCAGTTAAATAACCAGTTTGATAGCGTGGGAGCGGATATTTTAGCTAGTTTTTCACCTGCTTTTGGTGTTAATGTAAGTGATGGACCGGGTAACAAACACTACATTCTAAGTTTGACACACAAATCAAGTGGTTCTCCGAACGCAATTCAACTAGTTTCAGGTAACGCACTTAATCCTCTTTTTATGCGTCCAGTGATTCCAGGTGATGTTTGGAATCCCAAAACGAAGAGTTTTCTAACGACAAATCTTGATCTAACTAATGGTATTGTTATTAATGCAGATAGTAACCGATGGGAAATTGGTCTTGAACGTTCAATAAATAAAACATTTATTTTAGATGAAGGTAGTTACTCTTCATCAGAATTTATAGATTATCTGAACAGTGAATTCCAAAAAAAAAGTGCGGGAATTATTGCTGTCGATGATAATGGTATGCTCAAATTTGAAAGAGAAATGAACGGTAGTAGTTACCAGATAACTGACTTTAAAATAACTGATATCAGTGGAAATGAAAATGGTTCAAGTTCTGACCAAACATTTTTAGGTTTGCAAGTAGGTTCTAATCAAGGAGCAACTTACAAAGTTCAGCTTGCAGATGTTAGAACGAAATCTATTGGAGTAGAGAGCATTAACCTTTCTTTACAGCACGAAGCCAACAACTCACTCGTTCAGATTGATAAAGCTATTGAGTATGTGTCTTCACACAGAGCTAGATTTGGCGCTTACCAAAACGCCCTTGGACATGTATTGAACAATGTTATGAACGCTTCTTCTAACTTATCTGCTGCAGAATCCAAGATAAGAGACGCAGATATTGCGAAAGAAATGATGAAAAATACGAAAGAGACTGTTCTTTTACAAGCGACACAAGCTATGCTAGCTCAAGCCAATCAAAAATCATCAGATATATTGCAACTGTTGAAATGAAAAATCAAATGGTCGAGCCGTGAGGCTATAATGCCAGACCCAAGCTTTCACTTGGACGCGCCATACCCCTCCATTATAATTTGTAAATCCGCGAAGGTCCCACTGTTTGCAGTGAGCGGCTTCGCGGATTTTTTGTTATGTCTGGATATCAGGAATGGGATATTTGAACGCCGTATTGTTTGAAAAAATGAGTAACCGCATCCATGTCCATTCGGTCATCGAACAGATGCTCAGGATAATAGATGCCTGGAGCCCTAGGCTTGTCCGTTGGCATCAATAGTATCTTCTCGGCTTGCACCGCAGCGCCGAGTGCAGTCATATGAGTTTGACCGAGTGGGTCAGAGACTGTCATCGTTCGTTTAACTTCGTTTCCTTTTGCATCCAGCCCTTTCAATTGAATGACGAGATGATGTGCACTCCCGGTTCCCGGATTATAGAGCAATTTCCGCCGGAATGGCTGGAAACGTTCACCACTGATCATCTTCCATACTCCGGTTTTGACCAATCCGGCGAGTGCATAGGTAGATACTTTACTATCGAATGAAATGCGGAAACTGGCGGAATCGATATGGCTGGTATGAGGCAAAGTGACGTGATCGGGTGTATCCAATCTGTAACATGGAGTCGTATACCCGTTCGGGAAATGAACTTTGATCGGATCTGTCATGGGATAGACGAGTCGATGTGTATTGGATTCGGATATCTGAAAAGGAATACTCATCCGGTCCATGAAGGCTGCCGAATCAGGGCCGGCCTTATCCCGCAGCGACCATAGGGCATGAATGTTTACTTCGACATGTTGCAGAGAGTTAGAAAGTATCATGGCAAAGAGTGACGCCGTTCCTGCCATCCATCCAGAGGACAGCACTACCGGAGCATGAAGCTCTTCCTGCTCTATTGTACGGATCGCTTGATTGAACACCTCAGTCCAGCGTGTTATATCGATGAGGGGAATTTTTCTCCGTACGGCCGACACCAGTAGTCGATCATCCAGATCGTTCACTGCATTAATGATTAACGATATATTCTCTCCTGCGTGAATCAGTGGATCGTCTGCATTGGTATCAACAACAACCGTTTGGACACGATTGGATGGAAAAGGTGCTGCTTTACCCGCAGAACGGCCTCCCAGTACCAATTCCAGATCAGGATGCCTGTCATGCAAAATGCGAGCAAGTTGTGCACCTACAGCACCATAGCCCCCAGCGATAAGAACTCTTTTTCTATTCATTCGATAAACCTCCGTTGATATGTTTATGTACTTATATGTTTAAACTAATGAACATAATAGAGTGAAGAAAAGGAATGCGGTTCACCAGCGCGGTATGCGCTAGCTCTGACATTCCACTTCCACGAGATGAACGAGCTGTTTGAGTAATTCGATCGCATCGTTGAACTCCAGCTTGTAATACATCTCCGTACCTTTTTTCTGAACCGATAACAGCCCGGATTGACGTAATATTTTCAAATGATGAGAGACCGTAGGGCGTGACATGGGGACATGCTCTGCAATTTGCGATACGTTCATGCTCTCTTGATCAATGAGCAGCGATATGATTCGCTGGCGAACAGGATCTCCCAATCCTTGAAGATAGGGACTTAGATTCTCGAAAATATTAATAACTTTTTGGTTACCCATCGACTCGTTCATGGCTCACTCCGTTATAATTTTTAATTGTTTAAACGTATTATAAGGCTTAGTTCACTTAAAAATCAAATTTAACATTCCAAGTTGCAGGAAATTAGCTGTTCCGCTTGTCCATTTGAAGTACAATATAAGCAAATATGCCCGTACCACGGATCCATTGATGTATCCATGGTGGAAGGAGTCCAAGATGGCTGAGAGTAACCATTATTCAGTGCTGGTAGATGAATATATCTCGGAGTTTGCCCCTGATGTACAGGTGAGATTACAGGCGTTAAGACAGATTATTCGTGAAGCGGCTCCGAACGCCGAAGAGAAGATCAGTTACAAGATGCCTACGTATGCACAGCATGGGAATTTGGTTCATTTTGCCGCTTACCAGCATCATATTGGCTTTTACCCTGCTCCGAGTGGGGTTCTGGCGTTCAAGGAGGAACTCTCCAAGTACAAAGGGGCTAAGGGATCTGTCCAGTTTCCACTGGATCAGCCATTGCCAGAGGATCTCATCCGCCGGATTGTGGCGTTTCGGGTGAAAGAAAATGTGGAAAAAGCTCTGGAGAAGAAGCAGAAGAAGTAGTAAATGGTAAAAACGGATCTCACAGCTCAGTTGGGCAAGATTGAAGCGGTTATCGCTGATTTTGAACAGCAACATGAGCTAATCATATACATGAACCATGTAGATTACGAACAGAGGTAACCTTGATTGAGGACGCAACAGGTTCGGTGAACACAGCGGAGACGTATGAGATGCCGAGTCTGGACATTCAGGATTTTGTCGGTTCGATTCTGAATTGGTCTAATTGTATTGAAGTTTTATATGTGGATGAGTATAAAGAAATGTATCGTATCTAGCGTGGTTTACATGTGACGCCGGAGATTTGAGTATGGTATAATAAGAGCAGATTAGACGTAAAATGCAAAGAGAGCCGTGCTGGTAACACGACTCCTCCGAGCAATAGCCGCTTTTAAGGGCGGTGGGCTTCGCTTAGAAAGATGATCAACAATAGACCGCATCCTTTTGCGAGGGGGGCGGTCTATTTGTGTGTATTGGACAGAATAGCAACGATGAGCAAACCAAAGGTAAGCATCAACATAATTGCTTCAAATACTGTCACAAGGCATTCCTCCCTTCATGGCGAGGTAGCTGACCGACCCTTTAAGAGGTTGTTCAAAAAGTCCGCTTTTGATTACGAAGGATACCTAGTGGCATCATCAGCATCGAAGTTGAAATTCAGCCGAAATGTCCGTTGCTCACGTAGTTCCCTACGCTCCGCTACTCCATTTCTAGCTTCATTCCATCTTCTCGGTACTGAAAACCGATCTTTTTGAACACGCACTTTAAGCCTATTCTATTGCTTTGTTGATTATAGCATATTTTGTAAGAAGCCAGTTGTTAGAAGCTGTTTATATGTAATTCGTTCATTAGCTGAAGGGCATCCCGAAACCCTTGTAAATAAATCTCTCTTTCCAGAAGTGTTTGCATGGAGAGTTGAGTATCTTCATATAGAAAAAGGGTTTGATTCAGTTGCTCCGGTAAAGCTTGGCGAATATTCTGAAAGTAATGATCAGATTCTTTAGATAGTTGGGTATAATCAGGCTGCGTGTGAGATAAATTGTTGTATAATAACTCTAAGCGCGTTCGGATTAACGGTTCTGCTAAAGATTCCAGAGATTCTAGCATTTTTTCTCCCTACTTTCTATATGTATAGACTAATAATAACTCGTTGCGTTATGTTTATATTAACTCACCGAGTTAATATCGTCAAGAGTTATTGAATGTGATATAAAATAAATATTGAGGGATGTTCATAGATGATAAAATTTACTCTCGACGAGGTTCTCAAAGATAAAGGAATGACCATGTACGCTTTAGCTAAAAAATCCGGTGTACGACCCAACACAATAGGTCAGTGGGTAACGGGTAATGGTGCTGAGGTCAAATCCATCACCATCGATACACTTGAACGAATTTGTCTTGCATTGGAATGTAAGCCAGGAGATATAATCAAGATGATTGATGAAAATTAAATATTTGTACAATAGTTTAAGGCGTGTGGGAATTAAGTTTTGATATAAGTAATTCTGCAACTCTGTATCATCTGCTCTTTATGCTATCTGGAGGAGAATTCGTATGATCAAGGTTCATTTATCTCGTATTATGGGTGAGAAAAGAATTAATATTGCTGATTTATCCCGACTAACCGGATTACATAGAAATGGGATTGCCAAATTATATAATGAAGAAACCGATGGTGTGAAGTTCGATACGCTGAATCGAATATGTGAGGCTTTGGATTGTGAGATCCAGGATATCATTGAGTTTATCAAGGACGAGAAGTGATCTTCAACAATTAGCTAAGGCCCTGTACTTCTCAAAAAATGGACTTATAGACCGTTACCTTATCGAAGGGACGGTCTTTTTCTGTTTGTATACACATACTGATCTGCACCGACTGCAAGCGTTACTCCCTTTCAGCGATTTTTCAGCCAGAGCCATTATAATACTCACGGAATCCTGTAATCGAAAAGGAGTTTTTGCATGTCTAAGGTGCTGCATAAGTCGTTTTATCTCATTTTGCTCGTGTTTGTTGCGGTGTTTATTGCCTCGTCCTTGTTGGTTCGGGCACAGTACAACTACGCCTTGTATGGGGACAATCCCATTTTGGGCATGCAGCAGTGGAGTGTTTTTCTCCCGGTCATTCTTTTGCTTCTTGGTTCAGGTGTCGGGTTATATGCTCTGTGTCTGAAACTGAACAAATACAGCCCGAAGGTTGTTATTCCGATTGTGCTGTTATGTTCTCTGGTCATTCAGATCATCATCATTTTTGTATTTCCGAGAGTACCCACCGATGATTCACAGACCGTTCTTTCACTGGCCATGAACATGCTGTATGACCAAGACTACGCCTCGTTTGAAACGGGTGGTTATCTGCATATGTTCCCGTTTAACTACTCGATCGTGTTGTACCTGAAGACATTGCTGTACCTGTTCCCGGATAACTATCTGGTCATCAAACTATTTAACATTTTATTTTCAACGTTAACAACGTTCATGATTTATCTTATCTACAAACAAGTGAACGATAGATCGACGGAACGTGATTACGGTGTGTTGATATTTGCAGCAACGTACCTGCCGTCCTTGTTCCTGAACAACCTGATCTATAACGATGTGATTGCCACAGCATTTCTGACATCTTGTTTATACTTTATCATTCGTTTTGTACGTGAAAAGTCTTGGAAAACAATCGTCATTGCTGCCGTTTTTCTCGCGATGGGCAACTACTTCCGAAGCATCGGTGTGATCGTGCTAATTGCTGCCATCGTAACTATCCTGCTGAATTTGCGGAGCATCGGAACGAAGAAAGTCATCATTTCCATTGGCGTGCTGGCTATGTTGTTTAATGTACCAACCTGGACTCAGAATGCGGTTCTTCAGTCTTCCGGTGCAGTGAGCGCACCTGTTGGAGAGAATGCCGCACCGGTCTATATGTGGCTGAATATGGGAATTAATCTGGAGCGTTTTGGCTTCTGGGACAATATGGAGAGTTATCAGATCTACCAGAGGCAGGCGAACTACAGTAAGGCAGAGAGCACAGCATTATTTAAACAAGAGATTGGAAACAAGCTGTCTGAAGCAAGTGCGAGTGAGTTGGTGCAGATGTATTACAAAAAGATCATATGGACCTGGACCGAAGGGACATACCAGATGGACCGCTACGGAATCGGCAATGAAAGTTCCATGGGTGCCGGAAGAGGAAGGGGAGGTGGAATCGCAGGCTCCTATAGTTATACCAATACGATAACAGAACTGTTGCAAGGGGGTTCGGCTTATCGGACAGGTTTGCTCTGGATTGTATATGTGATGAATTTCTTGATGTACTGTTTTATTCTCATCCGGTTGGTCGGTGGAATTCGTCGTAAACGATATGATGAAGTCTCCTTAATCCTGGTCATTCTCGGATTCATCGGATTTTATATTCTGTGGGAGATTAAGTCCAGATACATCTACCCTGTATATCCGTTGTTGGTTGTGCTGTCCTATATGGGTTTCAAAGATACGTATGACTTCATATTCCATCGTAAAGGTACCTTGGAGAGATATTCCCTGAGAAAAAGGTGATCATATGCGAAAAAATAAATATTTCACATCGGTTACAATACTCCTTTTGCTGGGGTGCTCGGTTATGCTTACGGCCTGTGATGTTATAACCGCCCAGAATATTACCAAGACCAGTTCTGTGCAAGGCATGAACGGTGGCGGTATGCCGAATGGTGGTGGCCTGGGCATGAATGGAGGAACACCGAGAGGTGGAAGAGGCACCGCGGGCATGAATGATCGAACAGGCAGTCCTGGCATGACGCAGGGGATGATGAATGCCGACATTACTGGTAGAGTCATCTCCGTGAATGGAAACACAGTTACGCTGGCGTTACTTGAGGTGCAGGATACCTCATCTCCAAGCATGGAGTGGAAGGATACCGGAATGGAGATGAAATTGAATATAAGTGATGATGTTGCTATCACTGAAGGCATGGGGACGCCGGGTTCGGGCAATTCCAGCCCACGTGCGAATTCGTCCATTCAAGTGTCTGATCTTCAAAAAGAAAACATCGTGATGGTGTGGTATAAGGACAACACCGAGACGGTGGAACGGGTGATGGTTGTCCAGTAAAAAATGATGGGATTATCGTCGTTTTGTAATTGCTTACATTTGGCTTATCGGCTATTATGGTAACAACTGGTTTTTTGAAGGGAGTGAGCGTCATGAAACGACGGTCTAAGATGGTATGTTCTATTACTACAATGAAGGTAAGCATAAACTGAATAATTCCGGCAGATCATTCAGATACAGTGTGGGACACATCCAGTTTCCCAGTCCGATCTGAGATCTGCTGATCTATAGGGATATAACTGCTCATTTTTTCTGGCGTATGCGAGGTTTATTTGCTTGTGCAAATTTCTCATATACTCAGAATTTTTAAAAGCCGCAGGCATAGCCTGCGGCTTTTTGCGGGCAAAAATAGACATTCGTTGCCTACAAGCAATGCACATAAAACGATCAAAAAGGAGAAATGTCCATGTTAAAATTAAAATATTTATTCCAAAATAAAGACCTTGCCGAGATGATTCTAAAGAATTGGAGTTATGATCCTGAGTCGCTGGATATGTTTCAGTATTATCGCATATCCTCCAATGCCGTGTATCCGTTCAGAGATCAGGGAGAAGTGAGATTGCTTCGTTTTGCCCCGGTAGAGGAAAAAAATCAAATCAACCTTCGCGCGGAATTGGAGTTCCTCCGTTATCTTCGAACGAATCAGTATGGAGCCATGGAGGTGGTACCTTCTCATTCAGGAACAGAACTTGTAGAGGCTCACACCCCATGGGGAACGTACTATGCTTCCGTATTCAAGCGAGTATCTGGATCGCAGTTAGGAAGCATTGATTTGAATGACTCCATCCTGTACAGCTATGGTCAGGCATTGGGTGAGCTGCATCATCTATCGCGCGCATTCATGCCTGAGCAGAAGGAGAAACGCTGGACCTATACGGATGTTTTGGATTGGATGCAGGAGATCCTGAAGGGTTTTCCTGGTGAAACGGCTGCTTTGAATGAGGTGGAGTTTCTTCGAACGTATTTTGCGACTTGGCCGATGACCCAGCAAAATTTCGGTCTCATCCATTACGATTTTGAACTGGACAATGTCTTCTATGACGAAGGTAGCCAGTCTTGTTATGCCATTGATTTTGATGACTCGATGTATCACTGGTACGCAATGGACGTGGAACAGAGTCTTGATAGTCTACGTGAGGAGATCGAGCCTGAACAATGGGAGCAGAAGAAGCAATTGTTCCTGAACGGGTACTGGTCCGAGGCAGGAGAACGTTATGATCTGGAGAGTATGTTCCCCGCTTGTCGTCGTTTTGCCGACTTGTACGGTTATGTGCGTATGCTTCGATCTGTTGCAGAGCAGTGGTCATATGAGCCGGAGTGGATGAGCGGACTAAGAGCGAGGTTAACGAGGATAATGACAGAAAAGGCAGAGCAATTCGGAAAGGTAGTCGACTGCTAAGATTTGTTCCAATTCACCCTAGGCTAGTCAAGATCCATGAGCACTGAAGTTTGGAAGAATCATTCACGTAAATTGGTCCCGCGGTCAGATGCAGATCCTCTGTATCAATCACGGGGCTTTTCATTTTGTTCGAACTTTACCGAATAATGAAAGGGAAGTGGAAATCTTGTAGAAAGGTTGGATGGGACTTTCATTCTTTCTACGCTGAAAATGGTATTTTGATGTCGAATTATATAAGAAATTGTTAAAAAAACAAATAAAATAGTTATTGATTAAATGTGGGTGGGATGATAAGTTGTAATTAACTTATTTTAGGATAAATTATATATAAAGGAGAATTAGATGGGAAATGTATGTGTCGATCTGCATCCTTTAACAGAGCATCAACAAAGAATATGGTACATGGAAATGTTATATCCAAAATCAGATGTATGGATGATTACATCCAAGATGAGCATACCGGAACCGATCGATTTCACCTTGTTAGAGCGGTCGATTAACAGGGTTTTGAAGAATAACGAACTGCTTCGAACTCGGATTATACTGGATCAAGGTGAGAATAAACAATACATCCAACCTTATGAGTACAGATCACTCAAGCATATTCATGAAGATCCAGCCTTGACGGGTGTGACATGGACTGAGTATGTGGGTAACCATCCGATTCATGTACATAGTGAAGATCTATGTCAGTTTTATACGTATGAGGGTCATGGACAATACGGATACATCATTCAGGTTCACCATATCATCTGTGATGGCCTGGGATTATTCCAGTTGACGAATGAGATTACGGCAACCTATCATGCCGAACTGAAAGATGGTAATACAAGCAGGATTGAATCTACGATTCACGATTATGAATACTATATAAATAGTGAACAACAATATCTCGCTTCCAAACGCTATGAGAAAGATCAGGCCTTTTGGAGAGAGAAGTTTCATACGATTCCCGAATTTATGGAACTGAAAGCGCACAATCCCCTTCTAACTCACACCACAGCCAGAAGAAAAACGATGAATATGGATCACTCCATGTATGTACGTTTGAAAGATTTCTGTCGTCAGAAGAATGTCAGCGTATTTACCTTTTTTCTCTCAACTCTAGCTATTCTGCTAAATAAACTCACTCACCAAACCGATTTGGTCGTTGGAACCAACTACGCGAACCGAACTAGTAAAACAGATAAAGACATGATTGGCATGTTTGTCACAACCATACCTGTCAGGATCGGGGTAGTACCCTCTGAAACCGTGGTAACCTTGCTGCAACGCATTTCCAATGAACAAAAAGAAATATTGCGTCATCAGAAATATCCGTATAATCAGCTGATCCGTGATCTGAGAGAGTCGCTCTCCTTACCGGAACTGAACAGACTGTTCGGCATATCACTGGTCTATCGTCCAGAACGCTTTGACAAGATGCAAGGACATGATGTCTATATGGACAACAAGTTTAACGGACATGAGACGAATGATCTGCTTATCAACATTATTGAAAAAATCAATGAGGATCGTATCATATTTCAGATGGATTATCGGACCCAGCTGTTCAGTGAATCGTTCATGGACAATCTGCTCGATCAGTTTCTTACGGTTACGGAAGCCATTCTGGAGCATTCTGAACAAAGAATTGAACAGATCAGCATTGTAAGCGAAGCCGATAAACAATCGATGCTAACCGAGTTTAATGATACCAGGGCGTCTTATCCTAGCGACAAAACGGTCATCCAGTTGTTTGAAGAACAGGCAGCTGCTACCCCTCAACATACAGCACTTATCCTGGGGGATCAGGAGATGAACTACGAACAATTGAATGCCAGAGCTAACGGCTTGGCTACGACATTGATCAGCAGAGGAATCAAGCAACGAGAACTGGTAGGCATTATTGCAACCCACAGTATGGAGATGGTTATCGCGATTCTGGCTGTTATGAAAGCCGGGTGTGCTTACATTCCAATTGATCCCGAGTATCCCGATGAGCGAATTCATCATATTTTGAAAGACTCTCAGGTAAGGTTTGTCCTGGTTAATCAGCGTATCCATATGTCGGACAGTCTAAAAGTCATTCATATTCTTGAAGGTAATGATGGGTATATATCAACAGGTAATCTGAACTTGACCATAGATATGAAGGATCTTGCTTATGTCATCTACACATCAGGGTCAACTGGAGCACCGAAGGGGGTATTGGTGGAACATAAGGGATTGACGAACTATATATGGTGGGCGAGTCAGACGTATGTTACTGACAGGAAAACGACTTTTTCACTGTATTCATCCATCGCGTTTGATCTGACCATTACCTCCATCTTCACACCGTTAATTACGGGCAACACAATGATCATATACAATTCGTCTCATAACAAGGCATTGATTACTGATGTTGTCCTGGATCCGCGAGTCGATCTGGTCAAGCTGACGCCGGCGCACCTGCAATTGATTCAGGATATGAACATTATGGACAGATCCAATGTCCGGACATTTATTGTAGGTGGCGATAATTTAAGTGCTTCGCTGGCTGCAAATATTACTCGGCAAAGCAAACATGAGGTTACCATTTTCAATGAATATGGACCGACAGAGACAGTGGTGGGCTGTATGATCTATACTTACAATCCTCATGTTGACCAAACGGAGTATGTGCCAATCGGCAAGCCCATTCAGAACACATCCATATATGTGCTTGATCAATCACTGCAATACGTTCCTGTCGGTGTTCAGGGTGAATTATTGGTTGGGGGAGACGGAGTGACCAGAGGCTATCTGAACCAACCCGAATTGACGGGCAGAAAATACGTCGAACACCCGGATCATCCAGGCGAGAGATTGTACCGGACAGGTGATCTATGCCGGTTAAGGGAAGATGGTCAGATGGAATACCTCGGAAGAATGGATGACCAAGTGAAGATTCGCGGGTATCGAATTGAACTGGGTGAGGTCAAGGCAGCTTTCTTGAAGATCAAAGGAATCCGAGATGTTGCTGTAAGCGTCAAGACGGATCAGCAATCCCGTCAGTTATGTGCTCATTACGTCAGCGATGCACATGTGACCCGGAGGATGATACGGGATAATCTGGTATCTCTGTTGCCGGAGTATATGGTTCCCACACATCTGATCAAGGTGTCTTCGATTCCACTTACCATTAACGGCAAGATTGATTACTTGGCGTTATCGATAGAGAAGCCACAATCGGATGAAGAAAATGTGTATGTGGCACCGAATACTGTCATGGAACAGACGATATCTACCATCTGGTCTGAGATTCTTGGTCTGGAAGAGGTGGGTGTGACGGATCACTTCTACGAACGGGGTGGTGATTCCCTTAAGTTGATTCAGATCTACACAAGGCTTTCCGAGATAGGTTTTGATTTTTCGATTAACGATATGTTTAATTTCCCTACAATCCAATCCTTAAGTTCATATCTGGATCAGGTCATGGAAGAAAAGGAAGGCATGATGAGCATGGAACAAAACACAGTGAAGAGATCCAAAGTGGATGTATTGAACGGAATTATGGACAAGCCGATCTTCCTGTCTACAGATATTCCCAGAGTTGATCCGTCACTCAAAGGTGTAATGTCATTCAACCAGGAATCCCTGTGGCTGGTTGAACAGTTCGAGGGGAAGAGCACCAAATATAATATTCCCGGACATGTCCTTTTTGAAGGTGCATTCTCGGAAGAGGCATACATCTATGCATTGAATCAGATTGTGCAGCGGCATGATGTATTGAGAACGTATTTTGTTGTAGAAAACAATACACCCGTGCAGCGAATCAGGCCTTACGAGCCTTTTGGCATTGAGGTCCAGCATACGCTGAGGGATAATTCCCAAGCCAGTCTGAAGCGTGTAATTGAAGAAGAATCCAAACACCAGTTCAACCTGGAAACCGGGCCGATGTATTATTTTGGATTGTATCGGATCCATGCACATCAATATTTTGCCTATTTTAATTTTCATCACATTATCTTCGATGGCTGGTCTCAGGATATTCTGATGGCTGAACTGGGGTCATACTATAATGCTTATCTGAGGGGAGAAAATGCAGCAACTGAGAATTTGAGTATCCAATATTCCGACTATTCACATTGGCAAAAAGGAAAATGGATGACTGAAGAATTTCCGACAGTTCTGAATTATTGGCGCAACCAGTTGGGAAGTACCGTTAACCGATCGGTGAAAGTATTGCCGTATGACCGGGAGCCTTCGCTGAATAATGGGGATACCGGAGATATTCTGCTCTCAGAAATTCCGATCCAAACCATTGACATGATCAAAAAGGCCGGTATGAAAAACAATGCCAGTCTGTACATTACCATGCTCACCGCCTACAAAATGTTGCTGTACTTTTACTCGGGTGAAACCGAGATCGTCGTGGGAACACCTGTAGCAAACCGTAATCGTGCCGAAGTGCAGAGATTGATCGGATATTTCTCCAACAGTCTTGCTTTGAAGACGACCATGGACCCCGAGCAGTCCATAGACGCCCAGATTGTTTCCGTTAGAAATACGGTATTTGAAGCATTTGATCATCAGGAGATGCCTTTCGGCAAGCTGATTGAACTGCTGAACCCGGATCGTGCTTCCGGGCTGACCCCGTTCTTCCAGACGTGGTTTGTACTTGATGTCAAAAATACGTACAACATCGAAGGGCTAAATATTGCTCAAAATGAAATTTTGTGGGGACACAGCGGCAAGAGCAAGTGGGATCTGACATTAAATCTCATCGAGGCTGATCATGTCATGAATGCCGTGGTGGAATACAAAACAGAGTTGTTTGGCAAATCCACCATGAAGAGATTTCTGCATGATTATATGGCTGTAGTGAAGCTGATTGCAGCTGATTCCTCACGGAGTCTTCAAGCTGTACGCCATGATTGGGAGGTGATGGCCCACGAGTACAAGATGGAGTTGCTGAATAGCAGTAAGAGCAAAAAGAAATTCAACAAAATCAAATCTTAGGAGGAATAACTATGAAGAAGAAATTTGATAAAGGTGCGCAGATGGTCATCCAGAAAGAAATTGTGAAGCAATCGTTTCTGGAGGAAGATCAGGAACTGCCGTTGGTAATCAAACCCAATGTATCCGGTCTGGATCTGAATCAATGGTATCTCAACAATAAGGATATGGTGGAAGAGAAAATTTTGAAATATGGTGGCGTCCTGTTCAGAGGTTTTGATACTACCACACCAGAAAGCTTTTATGGTTTCATCGATGTAAGCTGCCCCGAACCGCTCAGTTATAAAGAAGGAGCGACACCGAGAACCCAAGTACAGGGCAAGGTGTATACGTCAACGGAATTTCCGAACGAGGAATCCATTGCACCGCATAATGAACTGTCCTACGTCATGACATGGCCCAAAAAAATCTGGTTCTCCAGTATCGTTGTCGCTGATGAAGGAGGAGAAACACCTATTGTGGATGTACGGAAAGTATATAACCTCATTGATCCGGACATTCGGGATGTTTTTGCAGAGAAAGGCTGGATGTTGGTTCGAAACTACGGAACTGGATTCGGACAGACCTGGCAGTATGTTTTCCACACGGAGTCCAAGGACGAGGTCGAGCAATATTGCCTGGACAACAACATGGCTTGCCAATGGAACGAGGATGGAACATTGACAACGAAGCAGGTGAGACCGGCCATTACGATCCACCCCGATACAAATGAGAACCTGTGGTTCAATCATATTGCCTTCTGGCATAGCAGTAGCCTGAACGAGGAAGTTCGCAACTTGATGCTCGAGGAATTTGGAGAGAGCGGCTTGCCATACCAGACGTATTATGGAGACGGAACTTCAATTGATGCTGATGTGGCTGCACATATTCGTCAGGCTTATGCCGATGCCACGATCGCCTTTCCATGGCAAGAGGGAGATATTCTTATGCTGGACAATATGCTGGTGGCGCATGCACGGAACCCGTATCAGGGAGATCGAAAAGTACTCGTAGCCATGGGAGAACCCGTGAGTCGTTAAGCCTCAATTGCGCCTGAAGGAAATTACATTCGAACTTAAAATACATTAGAAATGCAGGAGGATTGAACATGGAAAATGTAATGCTGGGTTATCCCCTTTCACCACAACAGAAACGACTGCATGAACTGAATAATAACGGATTAACATCACTGGTCCCAAGTGTAATTGCTGTTAACATCGAAGGTGAGTGCTCCAATGATCAGATTGAATTAGCCGTGAAGAGAATAGCCGAGAAATACAGCACACTCCGCACTTCCATAGAAGCCGATCCCAATTATGGGGTCCATCTTCAGAAAGTAGATTCGGAGACCAGAAGCCGATTCCGTACTGCATATTCCGATGAACCGATTCAAGAGCAGGATATCCAAGGGCTGATCCGAAAGGAGTTGGACACATGGACAGGTGATTATTCGCTGGAAGCCATTAACGTGGATCTGTCCGAACGTTCCAAAGTGTTGATTCTCGCTTTTGATCCACAGTTCTCGGATATTGAACCTGCCGTTATTCTAGCGGATTTATCACAATTAATCGTGGCTGAGGTGGACCCTGAACTTTTGGAAGAAGAGGTACCGTATTATGCTGTATCCGAGTGGTTGAATGACCTGTTGACCAATGATGAGCACGCGGAGGAAAGAAGTTTTTGGAACAATAAACGGTTCGATCATGTTGATAAACAATTGTCCATGGTATCCGGTAGCGGAACCACGAGTATTACGATGGCAAGTTTCCCTGTGGAAGGGTCACCAGAATTGTGGGCTGAACTTGAGAAGGTAGCGGAGAAGGCTGGAAGTACAATAGATAACGTTACGCTCGCCTGTTGGAATCTGACTTTGCATCTGCTGGGCGAGGATAAGGAACTAACGGTTGGCGTACATACGCTTGGCCGACAAGATGAGGATTTGGAGAAGGTTGTCGGTGCATTGAATCGATACGTACCTCTGTACTCGGGCTTGAAAGAGGACGACACGCTGACTCAGTTTTTCCAAAGAACGACGAGTGAAGCGAAAGATAGTGCAGAATATGCAGATTATTTTGACTTCAAAATGTTTAGCAAATCGAATTCAAGTCAATCTGTGTTCTCCTATGGATTCGAGAGTCGTGATGCATCATCCGTGGTGGAATCGGGTGGTCACACGTTCCGGGTTGTGTATCAGTCGGAACAGATTGAACCGGTTCACCTTGGACTCCATATCCAGCAATACCCTGATCGCAGAGATATCGTTCTTCGATATAACGAGGAAAAGTACACTCCGACAGAGATTGGCTACGTAGCGGATATATTCACACATATTTGTAACAAGGCCTACGTGAATCTGGATGAACCCGTATCGTCCAATATCATCCCTGATCATCTGACATTTACATTGCAATCGATTCTTCAAGGAGAGGTTCGGGAATATGCAACCTCTACATTGGTGGAGATGCTGGACGAACAAGCCTTGAAGACACCAGATAAGGTTGCGGTTGTGTCCGGTAACACTCTGCTTACGTTCCGGGAAATCCATGAGAAGTCCAAACAGCTTGCCCACTATCTGCATCGGACAAAAAGTGTCGGGCATGGAGATGTAGTCGGGGTAAGCGTGGAGAGATCTCCTGAGCTGGTCATAGCCCTTCTGTCGGTGCTTCGAGCAGGGGCGGCTTATGTACCACTTGATCCGGATTATCCGAATGAGCGATTGTCCTATATCCGTGAGAATGCCCGCATTGAAACGGTGCTGTTGTTGAATAAAAACAATGAACGGCTCAATTCCCTTTTTGCTAATCCTGTATTTCTTGAAGAAGAAGGTGAGGCAATTGCGACCGAGCCCACGGACGCACCGGCAATCGGAGTAGATGCCAGAGACATCGCCTATATCCTCTATACTTCCGGTTCCACAGGTAGACCCAAAGGGGTCAAAGTGTCACATCAGGCCATCAGCAACCATATGCATTGGATGAACAATGAATTTCCACTGAGCGGGGAAGACGCTGTATTGCAGAAAACATCGATTAATTTCGATGCATCGGTATGGGAATTCTATGCACCGCTCACTACGGGCGCAAGGCTGGTTCTTGCTGAGCCGGACAAGCATGCTGATCCCGACTATCTGCTCGATATTATTCATAAGGAACGAATTACGACATTACAGGTTGTACCTACCATGCTTCAGGCTTTGGTGGAAAAAGAAACCCTCTCTTCAGCACCGTTAAAAAGGGTGTTCAGCGGCGGAGAGAGACTGGGAATTCCGCTCCAGAAGGCTTTCTTTGCTGGTTCCAACGCTCAGTTGATTAACTTGTACGGCCCAACTGAGGCGAGTATTGATACGACTTATCATATCTGTGACAAGGATAACGTTCATGAAACGATCGGCAGACCGATTCATAATACGAATCTGCTCGTGCTGGACTCGAACCTTAATCTTGTCCCGCCAGGTGTTGCCGGAGAGTTATATATCAGCGGAAAAGGACTTGCAGATGGATATGTAGATGAACACTTAAATGACCAGGCTTTCCTGGCACATTCTTATGCGCCGGACAACGTGATGTACAGAACCGGAGACAGGGTCCGTTATTTCCCGGATGGTCATATCGAATACATTGGTAGGGTTGACCGGCAGGTGAAGTTAAGAGGTTACCGGATCGAACTCGGTGAGATCGAGAAGGTTCTGAATGAACACCCTCATGTGCGACTTGCAGCGGCGAAGTTGTTAGAGAAGACAGAACCTTTGCTGGCTGCCTATGTAGAACTAGATAGCGCTGGAGAGATTCAGGATGTCAAACAGTGGATTTCATCCGCACTTCCCGAATATATGATTCCAAACGTCATCCAAGTGCTGGAGCATTTACCGCAGCTGAGCAATGGGAAAATTGATTACCACGCCCTGCCGGACGTGGATGTAAGTTCCGGGGCGGAATATGCCGCACCAACGACAACCGTTGAGCAGATTGTCGCCCAGATCTGGAGAGCGGTATTGAAGCGGGAGCAGATTAGTATTGATGAGAATTTCTTTGCACTCGGAGGGCATTCGCTTATCGCAACGCAGGTCATCTCTGGAATCAGACAACAGGTAGGTGTTAATCTGCCGCTACGTAAAATATTTGATGCGCCTACCATTCGTGAATTGTCCGAAGTGATTGAGAATTTGTTATTGGAAGCGAATGGATATTCTGCGGAGGGTAATTAAGTGAAAAAATCTGGTGCAGTGATGAACAAAAGTGAACTGATTGATCGAATATTAAGTCAGATGAATGTGACCAATACAGTACAGCGCACTTCTCGCGACATCAATCGATTTCCGCTGTCTTTTGCTCAGAAGAGGTTGTGGCTTCAGCAGCAGATTGAGCCAGCAAGTACGGCATATAACATGATTTTTGCCAATGAGATTAGAGGAGAGTTCGATGAGTCGGCATTTGAGCAAGCCATCGGACTGATGGTGGACAGGCAAGAGTTACTGCAGATTCGGATTGATTCCGAAGAGGGTGTACCTTATCAGTATATTTTGAAAGAACAACCGGATTATCAATGGGTTGATCTATCGATGTATTCGGAAGATCAGGCCGAAAGGCAGATTGTTGATCAAGTCGAAAGGGCCGATGGCCCTTTTGATTTTACCCGGGATAGACTGTGCAGATTCAAATTCTTTAAGCTGAACGATCACCACCACATTTTTGTTCTGATGATGCATCATATTATCTCGGATGGTCAGTCGATCGAGATCATACGAAGAGACCTGTTATCTTATTATGAACATTTCCGTGGAGTAGGCCCTTTGCAGGCATACAGCTCTTCCGCGACCCAATATATAGACTACTCGGTATGGCAGAATCAATTGTTGGAAAGTAAAGAGTTTGCTGCTCAGAAGAGGTACTGGCTTGATCAATTGAAAGGACACTCCTATACGCTCACTTTGCCATATGACCATGAACGTCCGCAGAAACGGAGTGAAGAGGGGATTTCCGTATACTTCACGATTCCGGCACCTCTTACCAGCAGATTAAGGGAAATCTCGGAGAAGAATCATTCCACGCTATTTATGGTGATGTATACCTGTTTTTCGATTTTGTTACGCAAATATTCGGGTGAAACGGATCTGATGATCGGTACGCCTGTCTCCAATCGGCCACAGTCCGATTTGGAGAAGATTATTGGTTTTTTTGTTAATACACTGGTACTGCGAAGCCGCATCAATGATCAGCAATCATTTCTGGAACATCTGGACGCTTCCAAAAATACGATCCTTGATGCATTCGACCATCAGGATGTACCGATTGATCTGTTGTTCGATGATCTGATCCAATCCAGAAATACGGGATATTCGCCATTGTTTCAGGTCATGTTCAGTCTGGCGAAGGCGGGAGATTTCGAACAAACAGATCAACAGGCTGTGTTCAGGGAGATCAAGCTGAAGCAGACCAACACATCCAAATTCGACATGTCACTGGATTTGACGGAAGATCGGGATGTGATTAAGGGTACGTTTGAATGTAGTCGGGATCTGTTCCACGTGAGTACGATCGAACGCTGGGCCAGTAATTTTATAGCGTTGCTTGAACATATTGTGGATCATCCAGGGAAGCCAATCGTAGGGGTTGGAGCCGTTAGTGATGAAGAACGACAGAAAGTTCTATATGAATGGAACGATACCGTAATGGATTACCCTGATCATATCTGTGTACAACATCTGTTTGAAGCATCCGTATCTCAAGCCCCGGATCAAGTGGCTGTGGTGTATGGAGGAGATGAATTATCTTATCGAGATCTGGACCGTCAAGCGAATCAATTGGCTCATCTTCTGATCGAAAAGGGAATTGGACCTGACAAGGCGGTAGCCATTGGCATAGAACGTTCGCTGCATTTGCCTATTGCCCTTCTTGCCGTGTTAAAAGCGGGAGGAGCCATCGTGCCTCTGGATCTGGATGCACCTGTGGAGCGAAATCGTCACATGTTAACAGATTCGGGAGCGTCCATCTGTCTCATCAATACGAATACGTTGCCGATCCCGGATGATGTTGCCCTTCTGATCGACGTATCTCAATCTGAAATATATATGGACAAGCCGATAACAGTTCCCTCGACACAAGTGGGGCCTGATCATCTGGTAGCTATTTATTATACGTCAGGCACTACAGGGAAACCCAAAGGGGTATCTGTGCGGCACCAGGGATGGGTGAACCGTATCTGCTGGATGCAGCACCAATTCAAGCTGGAATCCCATGAAACAGTACTTCAGAAAACAACTCTGACCTTTGATGATGTCGGTCTTGAATATTTCTGGACATGGATGGCAGGTGCTAGGGTTGCCCTGTTGGAACCAGGATTTCATCGTGATCCGTATGCGATCATTCAAGCTTTGAAGCAATATGAAGTGGCCATCGTCTTTTTTGTTCCGAGCATGTTGAAGATGATTTTGGAGCGAATTAGTGTGGCGGATCTGGAGCAGTTAGCGTCATTAAGGGATGTATTCTCCAGTGGGGAGGCATTGAAACCCGAAATGGTTGCAGCGTTCCACCACAATCTTCCCGAGCGTAATCTGCATAACAGTTATGGGGTAACCGAGGTTTCCATTGATTCGACCATTCATATGAATGTGCAGTTGGAAGGTCTCCGTGCTCGAAGAAATATATCCATAGGTCGGCCAATCGGGAACAATTTCATCTACGTTCTGGACGAAATGCAGAATCCGGCGCCCATCGGGGTTCATGGAGATTTGTATATTGGTGGAGTTGGGCTGGCGAGGGGCTACTATGGAGATCCCGTAAAGACCGAACAGGCTTTCTTTGCGAACCCGTTTACGGATGGACGGATGTACAAGACGGGTGACATTGCTTATTACGACGCCACTGGCAAGTTATACATTGTGGGCCGAATAGACAACCAATTGAAGATCAGAGGCATGCGTGTAGAATTGGGAGAAATCTCCGATGTAATCTCCAGACACGCTGATATACAGGAGTGTGCGATGCTGGCTGAGAGATGGGGAGAGGATGAAGAACTGTCACTGAGTGCTTATATTCAGGTAGCTCCTTCTTCTGAGATTCATAGTACGGATCTTCGCAACTTCTGCCGAACGCTGCTGCCGAGTCACATGATTCCCTCACGTTTCATTACGATTGACCGTATTCCTTTGAACAGTAATGGTAAGTTGGACAAGCCAGCGCTGAAGCAGCTGGACCGTGGCACATTGAAGGATTATATCGCTGCTCCGCAGGATGAGCTGGAAGAAAAGGTCATGCAGATCTTCATGGATATCCTTGGTGTAGACACCATCCATCTTCATGAAAGCTTTTTCGATCAGGGTGGACATTCGATCAAAGCCGTCCGTTTAATGGATGTTCTGAACAGAACATTTCATACCGAGCTATCCGTGATCACCTTGTTTGATTACTCCACTGTCACTGAGATCGCGCGAATCATTCGGGAAGGAAACCTTCCTCAAGATCAATCGATTGTTGTATTGAAAGAAGGAGAACGTGCGGATGAAATACCGTTGTTCCTCATTCCTACGGGTGGCGGCAATCTGATCAATTATTATGAGTTGGTTAGCCAACTGGAAGGTCTGAATATATACGGATTTGTGCCAAGAGGATATGAAAATGACGAAGAGCCTCTCTATACCGTCCAGGAACTGGCCGAGTATTATTACGATGTTCTTACGCAATTGCATCCGATAGGTCCCTACCGATTATTGGGTTGGTCATTTGGCGGCAATGTGGCATTTGAGATGGCACGGATCATCGAAGATGCAGGACAGCAGCTGGAGTGGCTGATTATTCTGGATGCGCCTGCCAGAAGTCATGAACGGGATATTCGTCCAATAAACAAGATGGAGGCTCTTGCCGAATTAGCACACAACAACGGATATGAGTTCGAGCCTAGCGGAGACTATGAGATTCAGTTAAAGGAAGTCATGCATTACTTTCCAGATGATGGAAGAATCGGACATCTCAAAGTGCGTCTGGCCAATGAAGTGGCCTTTGATAACTACTATTCAGCAGAACCGATTCAGTCCGACATCCATCTGTTGTACGCAACCGCTCAAGATGAGCAAAGTCCAGTTCCGTTAACGGATGCACAGTCGTGGCATGCCAAGACGACCGGTACATGCACTTCAACTCCTATTCCAGGTCATCATGAGAATCTGATCGACTACAATCATGCTGTGAATGTGGCCCAATATGTGAATCGAATGGTGTAGGGATGGATCAGATAACTTTTGAAACGATGGAATCCAATGTGAGAAGTTATTGCAGACATTTCCCGGCCGTATCTGATAAAGCCAAAGATGACCGACTCTATATGGAGTGAGGAAATATTGAAGCAGTACCCCAACATTGATATTCGGGGAATTGGTCTGATCTGGGGGCTGGATTTCTCCAAATTCGAACCGGATATTGCCGCAGAGGTACAGAAGGCTTGCTATGAGCGTGGACTTATTGTAGAGCGAGTAGGCAGACACGATAGCGTGGTTAAGGTCATGCCTCCATTGAACATCTCCAATCACAATCTGCGAAGAGGAATCGATATCCTCAGGTAAAGCATTGCTTCGGTGTTGACGTTGCAAGAGGAGAAAGTTGTGCAAAAGATTTAACTTTGGATGCATCTTCCTGCTTCATATGGAAGAGAACATCAGATTGAACCAAGCGGAGTATTAATGACTTCGCTTGTCTTCATTCTTCATAGCAGCATGAAAGAGATGTGGAATGAGATTTAGGTTCGACGTAAGCGGAGGTGGGCCATGGAGATTTTCAAAAACAAGAACTTCAGTTTGATGTTTTTTGGCAGAATCTTGACCAACATCGGAGATAGCTTATATGCGGTATCCGCCATGTGGCTGGTCTACAATCTGGGAGGATCCTCATTTTATACAGGACTCGCAGGTTTTTTGTCCATTTTGCCGAAAATTATTCAACTGTTATCCGGACCAATGATAGATCGGATCCCGATTCGAGGGATTCTGGTATATAGTCAATTAATTCAGGCCGGATTGTTATTAATTGTCCCTATTGCTGCGTACTATGATTTTCTGAGTGTAGGCCTGGTATTGGTGATCACCCCTATTCTGAACATATGTAATACCTGGGTGTACCCTGTTCAGATGTCAGCTCTGCCAAGAGTATTGGAGAAACACCAACTCACGCAGGGCAATTCCTTGTTCTCCATCGCTTATCAGGGGATTGATGTGGCTTGTAATGCCATCTCCGGGATCCTCATTGTTGCGCTTGGTGCGGTATCTTTGTATTTTTGGAATGCCATCGGTTTCTTCATAGGTGCGTTATTATTCTCCCAATTGCGGATTGCTCCTTATATCATGGAATCGAAAATGAAGAAGGAACAGGATACATATGATGAGACTATTGAACCAGCTAACGGGAGTGCACCGTCAGGCATGCGTTTGTTTTTTAGGAATTACACGGATGATTTAGTAAGTGGGATCAGGCTGCTTACACGGACGGCATTGGCCAAATTGCTCTTTGGCATTATGGTTATCAATGCTGCGGGAGGAGCGACATTTAGTGTACTTCCCATATATAGTGATGAGATCGGCGGAGCTGATATCTACGGGTTGATGCTGATGGCACAGGCGCTCGGCAGCGTCATTGGTGCAACATGTGCACCGTATCTCAGACTGGAAAATGTGCGTTTGGGTCGGTTGTATTCTGTGGCATACATCATCTCCGGGATCGCTTGGATCGGGTGTATATTTACCCCATGGAGCTGGCTGAGCATTCTGGTATACGGACTGGCCTGGGTTCCCGGCGGAGCCGTTAACGTCATTATCAATACCGTTGTGCAGAAGGGGGTGCCGCAGCAGTATTTGGGTTTGGTTTTCTCCGCGACGATGGCTTTAAGCGGCATAGCTATGCCAATAGGCAGCTTGATCGGCGGTACGTTGGGAGTCTGGCTACAGAGTTCTACAGTCATTACCTTATGTGGAATTACCGTTGTTTTGGTAGGTGTATACTGGATGTTCGATCGCGTATCCCGCAACCTCCCCAAGACGGAGCAACTGGATGAAGGATATTTCAATTTCACATCACGTGGCGGCACGGCTCGCTCGAATACCGAAATGGGGGCTTAACGCTGAAATAGCATAATGAGCCCGTCGTTTATCTCTAAATTTCATGTGTAAAAATATTTAAAAAGGCACCTCCAGAAAGGGCATGAGGATAACGAATGGTTATCCCGTGCCTGTTCCATGAGGTGTCCTATTCAGGTTCATTTATGTTAAACGCTACCTGAGGTGGCATTGCAGGTTAATTGTTGTTACTGGCGGAGCATGTGAAGGAGGGCGTTTAAATAAGCGAAATTGGTGATTCATTTGTGAAAAAAAGAGCACAGCCCCCCCCCCCGCTGATTCGGGACAGCTTATGCTCTTCTACATATGTATCTACTTTTTAGTCGAGACTCAGGTCGAAATCAGGCTCACACATATAATCTAATGGGTACAGATCATCTCGTGCCGAGATTAATGCACGGAAATGTAGATCCCTGATACCGTGCTCAGTTGCACTTTCATCTGTGCGATTGGAGACAAGTTCAGCTACCACAAAAACGTCTTCTGCGAGGTTACATTTAAAAAGGACATTCTTCGGACGAATGACTTCCTCCAGGTAACTGTACGTCATCACGTGAAATGTTTGTCCGCGCCAGTTTGTCTTAATCACTTTATAGGACTGCGTTCGCACCAGATCCAAATAACGCTCCAGCTGGAACGTATGTTCAAATTGCGTAATATAACCTTTTTTATCTACATCAATCGTAAACTCGACATCATAGCTCACATGCATTTCATCTTTATAAGTTCCGTTCATAACCTTCATGTTGTCAAAGTGTGATCCGAATTCCGGATCATTCACATAGGGAATGGTAACGAGTTCAGGATCAACATAATCTGTGATCTTGCTGTTCATGGATGGTGCGCTGTAATACTTCGATGGCTGAAGATCAATCGATCCAATCATGCTTCCTGGGAAACCGGGGCTGCAAGTTATTCGCATAGTCATCTCCTTTAATTTTAATCAGTAGTTAGACGAACGAGTAGGGAGAAAGTTGCACCAGAATAAGGAAATGAAGGACGGGAAGAACCCAGTATGTCTATCTCCCAACATCGAGCAGGAACGAATGGTAGGTAAGTATTCTTTTAAGTCATGAATCGCACGTCTACTTCTGTTCCTGCTACTTTCATATGAATAGAAGTACTGGCACTATTTCCAATCTACCTACTCTTTTGATACAGTATCTGTAAGATATAATGGAGGTAAACAATTATATATGGAACAAGCACTTCAGATACTGATGCGAAATGCGCGTGCAGAAGAGAACACCTTTTTGTATATGCTGCATGAAGAGGCATGTTTCGATCAGGGACTATTCTGGGAATACGTGAACAGTATTATGGAACTGACTCGTCGTACTGCCAATCAGCCTTTGGATCGAGAACTTTCCAGTGCCGTCAGCTTTACATATTCCAAAATCATGGAGTTTCTACAATGGCACCAGTTGGATCGGGACGTATTCGAGATCAAACAGTTTCCATATGTCTACGCACATCAGATTGTCAATTTGCTAGGCAATGTAGTTAACGGCTTCTATAAAGGTATCACACCAGATGAAGCCAGTTTCGATGAGGAGTTCCCCAATCCGGCTTTCACAGGCAATATGGCAGAAGAGCAACCAGCCGTTTTGCAGCTGGGCTACTATAAACAACATACGAATGTACACGCCCTTGGCTTTCGAGAGGAAGATGGGACGTATCGAATTGTTTTGAATGAAGAAGAAGATCGGGATCTTGTAGATTCCAGGCTGAGTCGCGGAGAGGTAGAGGGCACGTATCTTTTTACGGCTCCGGATGCCAGCAGCGCCCACCAATGTTTTCATGAATGGGTCATGGAGAACCGTGCCCCGTATCGCTCTCGGAGAGGAGTCCATCTAATGAATATGAATGATAAGGTGATCGAACAGCAGTCTCTTACCTTTGTGGGCTTCAAACGAACGTTCTCTTGTGTGGATGGTGAGAATTTAAGAGAAATTCCTAAGATGTGGCAGGATGCTTTGGCAGACGGCATTGAGGAACGTTTAAACGGGTTCAATAACGGAGCTATTCCCGGTCTGGTGGGCATCTGTATAGATCAGCGAGAGCTGCAGGACAATCAAATGGAGTATTGGATTGCTACCTCTTACTCAGGTGAAGTGCCTGAAGGTTTGGTGTCCATCGAACTTCCCGCGTCCCATTGGATTGTATTTGAAGCGGATGAATTAAAGCCGGAGGCGATACAACGGTTGTGGCACCATATTATGACAGAGTGGTTTCCTTCCACTTCATATCAGCATGCAGGGATTCCGGAACTTGAAGTGTACAGAGGTCACGGCACACCTCCCCAAGTCTGGATACCCGTAGTTGTTCAAAAAGTCCGCTTTTGATTACGAAGGATGCCTGGAGGCATCATCAGCATCGAATATGGCATTCAGCCGAAATGTCCGTTGCTCACGTAGTTTCCCTACGCTCCGCTACTCCATTTCTAGCTTCATCCCATCTTCTTGGTACTGAAAACCAATCTTTTTGAACAGGTATTGTTAGTAAAATTGAATGAGGAGGCCTACGATGTTATCCAATAAAGTGATTGATCATTGCCAGGAGCAAGGCTGGTGGCATGAAGATGTTCCAGCATCATACGAAGAAGCGTTGCGGAAGCTTGAAATTGATCTTCAATCGGATTTCGCACAATTTTATTTACATGCAGAGGATGGACCGACTTTCTACAGCAGGCATCAGGAGTTGTATCAGATCTGCTGGTTTATGGAGAACACCGTATATATGGAAGACATGAATGTAGCACAGCTTACACTGGGACTTCCCGAGGCGTATATTCCACTGGACAGTTTTGAAGGTGAAGGTGGATTTTTCTACAACCGTCAGACGGGAGAAGTGGTGCTGGTGGAACTGGGTGAGTCCATCGAACGGTTTCTTAATGGTGAGAGTGAGCCGCAGTGGGCTGATTTCAATGCTTTTCTGGAGTGGTATTTCGTCCTGGAGCAGGAGACGGCGCAATGAAAGATCTAACACCGGAACATGCCGAACTGGAGCGACAAATTGTTGAAACCGTAGAAGCCGGTAATGTGCTGGATGAGACGCAGCAGCATGAACAAGCACTTATCTATTATGATCAGGCATGGGGCATGTTGCCCGAGCCGAAGATGGATTGGGAGATTGCAAGCTGGATTGCATCCTGCCACGTGAATGCACATATCGATCTGAAGCAGTATGAACTGGCGAAGCCGTGGGCTGAGATATCGTTAAATACGCGGAGTTCGGATAGAAGTACGAGTCCGTTGATCGATCTCGGCATGATCTGCATGAGACTTGAACAGCATGACGAGGCGTATTCGTATCTGCATCAGGCGTATGAGTTCGGCAGAGAGCGTGCATTTCATGGAAGCCCAAGGGACGTGTTGAACTATTATAAGGAAGAGCGCGCCAAGCGAAAGTAGAGTGATTCCGACCATACCATGAAACGAAAAGGGTACCCCGGTTTGGCCAAACATGACCACAGGAGTACCCTTTCGAGTTGAATATTCGTTTATTACAGGATGTTCGACTTCATCTAATCCGAAATGTTACGCGTATAGTATTCAATAATATCCTTACGACGGATAATACCGAGGAAGACACGATCGACATCCACCACGGGCACAAAATTTTGGTCTGCTGCAAGTGTCAGCATATCCTCCATCTCAGCCTCAATGAATACACATTCATTATATACCCGATTGTTAATCTCATGGACCTGAACCTGATCCATATTATCAAAAGTTAATCCGGGTGTATTTCGCATTTTCCATAACAAATCGCCTTCGGACAGGGTAGCAACATATTTTCCATCCTGGTCAATCACGGGAATGGCGGTGTAGTGGTGCGATTCCAGTTGCTCAATAGCATCTTTCATGGAAGCGGTAGACTTGATATAGGCCACTTCGGCTTGGGGGAGTAAAAAATAGCTGATTTCCATCATCGGGCTCCTTTTCAGCCTTTTGCATTTTGTATAGCAAAAAAGCTTTAATATGTAATTCACTATTCTTATTTAAACATATTATGTGAGTCTTCGGCTATTTTTAATGATAAATTCGTCAGATTTGTTTCATTGTTTAATTGGCTCTGGAAATCTATAGTATATATTAGAGGTGATATAACCATGAAATCCAAACGTAAATTAATGTACGGACTGCTGCCCATCTTGTTTGCAGGTGGAATCGGAATGTATCTGTACATGCAGAATAATAAAGAAGCAGAAGTCAAACCCCAGACCACCGTGAATCAGTACATAGAGCATTTGCAAAAAAAAGAATTTGACCAGTTATACACTTTGATGACGTCTGCTTCGCTGCAAGAGTCGGGCATGAACAAGGAGCAATTTGTTGAGAAATACAATGCGATCTATTCGGGTATGGAAGTATCCACCGTCAAGGCGGAGGTTAAACCTGTGGATGTTGCCGAAACGGCTTCCGATGGCAGTAAGACCGATGCAGAGAAACAAAACCCGGATGCGTATGAGGTGGATTACAACCTGCAACTGACAACTTTTTTGGGAGAAGTCAGTGAGACGCATACATTAAAACTGGTCCGGCAGGAGCTTGAGGACGGCAGAAAAAACTGGCAAATTAACTGGCAGCCTTCACTGATCCTGAATGACATGGTTAAGGGCAGTAAGGTACGAGTGAGGACACTGTTCCCGGATCGTGGAGATATTGTGGATCGTGATGGTTTGCCGCTCGCTACCAAGGGCACAATGAATGAATGGGGCATTGTACCTGAGAAACTTGGGGATAACCCGGATCAGATGATTGCCCGAATCGCGGGCCATTATCAGGTTTCGGAAGATGCCATTCAGAAGGCGCTTGCGCAGACATGGGTGAAGCCGGAGTATTTTGTCCCGATTGGTTCAACGGAGGAGTTTGACGTACCAGAATCTTTAAGCGGGGTTACGATGCAAAGCAAGGAAATCCGCTATTATCCACTCGGCGAGGCGGCTGCGCACCTGATTGGTTACGTGCGCAAAGCTACCAAGGAAGACCTGGATAAGGATACGGAAGGGTATTATCGCGCCGAGGATTGGATTGGTAAAGCGGGTTTGGAGCAGTCCATGGAGAAGCAGCTGCGTGGTGAGCGTGGTGGTCTGATTGAAATCACCGATGAATCCGGTAACTCTCGTTCTGAGCTTATTCGCAAGGATGCTGTAGATGGACAGAATGTTCAGCTGACGATTAGCTCCAAACAACAAAAGAAATTGTATCAGACTTTATCCAGCGGTGGAGACGCCGGTGCAATGGTTCTGATGAATCCGACGGACGGCAACCTGTTGGCGTTAGTCAGTGCGCCTTCCTATAACCCGAACAAGATGGTTACAGGACTTACTCAGGCAGAGTGGGATGCTTATTCAGCGAATGAGAAGCTTCCTTTTATCAACAGAGTCACTACCCGATATGCACCGGGATCAACCTTCAAAGCGATTACAGCCGCAGCGGGACTAATGGAGAAGGTGACCACAGCGGACAAAACCCATGATATCTCTGGCTTGCAATGGCGTAAAGACGATAGTTGGGGCGGTTATTATGTCAAGCGTGTGAAGAGTTTATCTCCAGTAAATATGGTCGATGCTCTGGTGTATTCGGACAATATTTACTTTGCGATGGAAGCGATCGAGATGGGCAGCGCCAAGTTTATTGATGGGATCCAGAAATTTGGTTTTGGCGATAACTTTGGACTGAATGAACTGTATCTGAAGCCAAGCCAATATGCCAATGAAGCACATCTGGATCTGTCGTCTGAGGTGTTACTCGCTGATACGTCCTACGGGCAAGGGGAGATGTTAATGTCCCCGATTCATCTGGCGTCGTCATTTACACCTTTTATTAATGAAGGGAAACTGGTGAAACCCGTTCTGATTGAGGGAAAAGAAAGCACTGACCCCGAGGTAATTATTACTCCAGAAGCCGCAAATACGGTTAAGGATGCTTTGGGAGAAGTTGTTTCCCGGCAGGGAGGTACGGCCCACACTTTGAATTCAATTCCTGGAGGACTCGCGGGCAAGACGGGAACAGCGGAACTGAAAGCGAAGAAGGGAGAGAAGGGAGAGAAGGGGCAGGAAAACGGATTTTTCGTAGTGTTTGATACCGATTCTCCGACCTTTCTGTTATCCGCTGTAATTGAAGAGGTGAACGGCCGAGGTGGAAGCCACTATGTCGTGGATAAATTAAAGCCTTTTTTGGAAAAGTTGGAGATTACGCAGTAACTCCGATTTAATTTAGCCTTACAAGCATAATATAAAGACCCGGTCACCATGTTATGGTTCTCACATGTGACCGGGTCTTTTTTATTTCATTTTATTCAATCTGGGATCATTTATTTCCTTGCAGTGATCATGAAGCGTGCCGAGTTGGTACGAATGCCCTTCTCGTCGCGATGTTCATTCACAAACTGCTGGAATCGCTCGAAGTCAGTGTCTACCTTTCCGAAATCGGGAATGATGGGTGCATGGGTTAGGAGAAACATCAAATCTTCGGGTGTAGCGTAATGCTCCACTACATTATATTCACGGGCCTGAATGTCATGGAAACCTGCTATTTGAAGTTTATGCTTGTATCGTTCCATCAATGTGCCAGGTTGAATGCCAAGGCTCTGTCCACGGCCAAAAGCTTCTGAAAGGTTGGATTTATCATGTTCGCTGACCTGCTGGGTTAGAAATATCCCACCCTGAGCAAGAACCCTAAATACTTCTGAAGCAGAGAACCTAGAGTGTCTGGAAGATACCACATTAAAGAAGCAATCTGGAAAATGCAGTTTTTCTGCGTCCATATGAAGAAAGCGTACATTGGAATGACCGCCCGTAGCCTGAAGATTATGCTGTGCGGTCTCAATCATTCCTTGAGCGAGATCAATTCCCACCAATAACAAGGCTTCTTTGGCAATGGACAGAATAGCTTCTCCACCACCCGTCCCGATATCCAGCAACAGATCGGATGATCGCGTATGGCGAACAACTTCCTCATAGAAGTTCCATCCGACTTTCTCCGAGACAACGTTCATGGAGCTGAAGTTCCATCCATTCGTCCGGCCTACTCGCTCATAAAAGTCAGCGTAATCTATTTTGTTTTTCATTTTCATATTCCTCCAATGTGAGTTTGTTTGAACAGGACAAGAGAGTTGTGCCAAATTGTTCTAGTGTATATGGTCGAATAGGATCAAATGGACAGACGTGTCCCTTGATAGCTGGTACGCGTTTTGACCCAGCCCGACGACTAATTACTTCGAACAATACGGAGCAACATCCGTGTCACCTCACAAGTTGGAATGTCTCCATTATATTCAATTGACAGCGTATACGCGAGGTGTTATTTTGAGGTGGAATGTATTCTATGAGTTCGAGGTGATCGATGGTGGCTATTCGTGCTAAGCAGATTTTTGTTAATTTACCTGTTCAAGATTTGAAGAAATCCGTTGAGTTTTTTACCAAGGTGGGATTTGAGTTTGACGCCAATTTTACGGACGAGTCTGCTACTTGTATGATCATCGGGGAAAATATTTACGCCATGCTTCTGGTGGAGGAACGTTTCCAATCATTTATCTCGAAAAAAATCTCCAATGCTGCCGATACAACCGAAGTTATCGTTGCCCTGTCTGTAGATAGCCGTGAGCAGGTGGATGCCATTGTACAAGCTGCCCTCGATGCAGGAGCGAAGCCATCCAACGAACCACAAGATCACGGATTCATGTATGGATGGAGTTTTCAGGATCTGGATGACCATCTGTGGGAAGTCTCCTATATGGATCTAAGTGCTTTTCCTTCAGAGTGACAAAATGAAAATAACTAGAGCCTTCCTGGATTAATAGGAAGGTTCTTTTGCATCCACTATGACTCGTTTAAACGTGATATCTATAGAATATATGGTGTAATATTCCTTTTTGCTATATGATAAATATCGATTCGTGCTGGTATTTTTTAGCAATTGATGCAATAGGCGAACCCCAGGAAAGCGAAGTATACATATGTTCTTAAGTGGAGGGATCAGGGTGTATTGTCATGTATGTGGGACCAGAAACAGTCCAGCGGATAACACGTGCAGAAAGTGTAGAACCAAATTGAAAGAAACAAGCTCTACAGAGGAACAGATCTGGGCAGAAACAGCCATAGACTTGGATAAAGGAACGCGAAAAGCACTTGATTCGTTATCCCGTCAACAGCAACCTGCTTCCAAACAAAGAAATACGGGTCAAGGTCATGTATTTAGCTGGATCATTCCCTTGTTTCTGGCAGTAGCTGTAGGGGCTTTGCTAACGTATTATCACAAGCAGGAGACAGGTATAAATGCAGAGGTTAAATCACTGCACCAACAGGCGGAACAGGCTGCACTAGAGGGGAAATATAAAGAGGCTCTCCAACTGCTGGACAGCGCTCTAACGAAACGACCGAACTATGATGCACTTATACAGGATCGGCAAATTACGGCGAAAGCGTTCAACTTGATGAATCAGTTGGATGAGGCATCCACAAGTCTGAAGACAGGAAAGCTGTCCGCAGGAGATAAAACCATTCAGGCTGTAGCCAAAGTGCTGATGGAGCGGGAAGAACCTGTTTTTTCCAAAGTGCGTGCCGCATTCAACAACAGAAAGGTAACGCTGGCTGTATTGAAGGTGAAAAAGGAAATCGACAGTCTGACGACAATAGAGGCACTAGCCGAAAAGTTGGACACCGTATCAAACTTGAAAGGCAAGGAAGCTGAGACGGTAGAGAAGCAAATTGTCGACAAGCTCGCAAGCATAAGTTATAAAGAGGCGGAACAGCAAGTAAAGCAAAAGAATTTCACAATTGCGTTACAAACGGTCGACCAGGGATTGTCCTATGCGCCGGAAAATGAAAAACTGACTTCGTATCGTGAACGGGTGCTCAGTGAAAAAAAGGCATTTGAAAAAGCGGAAGCGGATCGCATTCAACAGGCGGAGCAACAGGCTGCAGAAGAAGATCTGATGAATCGAACGGCGGCAGTAAGTGTCGTGAACGTTGATGCAACGCTTGATATGTACGGGGATCTTTATATTAGCGGTTCATTGATCAATAATGCAACTCGTCCGATCTCTTCCGTCACAGTTTTGATTGATATTTATAATATAGACGGTATATACCTGGGCCAAACTTATGCAGATGTGTATCCAAGCTGGCTGGATGTGGGGGAAGAAGGTTTCTTTGAAACCTATTATTATGGTGTGTACGAGGAAGCGGAAATCTCTGTTGTGAATGCAACGTGGTATCTCGAATAGGAGGACAGGTTGGAATGACCAAACGAACATGGAGTACGATCATATCCAGTGCTATTATCATTGGCGCTGGAGCAGGAGGCGTGTTCTGGATACACCAGCATTCAGCAGATCAGTTGCAGGATGGGCCCAGACTGGCAGTTGTTGCCGCGAAGGAAACGGAAAATGCGGCAGCGACGACTGCCTCCAAGCAACCTGTGAAGAAGACGCGCAAACAGATTATAGAAGAAAGCCAGAAGAAAGTCGTAACGATCGAGAGTAGCAGCGGATTGGGCTCCGGTTTTCTCTACAATGATCAGGGAGATGTCGTGACCAATGCGCATGTGGTGGAGGGTGCAAAGGAAGTAACCATTCGGACCTTGAACCATGAGGAATATAAGGGGACGGTTATTGGTATTGGGGATGAAACAGACGTAGCTGTGGTCAGGGTTCCTGATTTGAAAAAAGTTAAGCCGTTAATCATCGCCAAATCCAAAGCTGAGACCGGAGACGAGATTCTGGCATTGGGTAGTCCACTTGGGCTAGAGAACACCGTAACGACCGGAATCATCAGTGGATTGGGGCGTAGCTTTGAAATAGCGCCTTACATCTATAGTAACCTCTATCAGATCTCGGCACCAATAACCCATGGCAACAGTGGTGGACCACTCATTAGTGCGGAGACGGGTGAAGTGATTGGCATTAATTCGGCGGTCGTGGAGCAGGAGGGGGGAATAGGATTCAGTATCCCAATGACTAGTGTGCTCAAGCAGGTGCAGGCGTGGTCCAAAAATCCTTCTGGCACAACGTCGGTACGGACGGCTGGGGATACTCACTTGGGTTCAGCCACTAAGACATTGCAAGCAGAAGGAATTGTAACGGACTTTTATACAAGCCTTAATCTGAGTGATTATGTAACCGCTTATGCACTGCTCGGAAGCGAGTGGCAGAGTGCTACAACATATGCCAAATTCAGAGAAGGATATCTGAATACAAGTGAGGTGACCATCAGTGAGGTATCCTCGGTCAACAAAGGCGATGACGAGATGGAAGTGAAGGCAATGATTACAGCAAATGAACGCAAAGATGGGGAATATATACTATCGCAATATCGGGTCGAGTATCAGTTGGGTTATGAGAATGGTCAACTGAAAATATTGCATGGTAAAGGTAAAAAAGTGAAATGATTGTTGAGGGAGAGTGGGCATGCGTGCCAATTCTCCTTTTTCATTGCTTATATTGAGTGCATCTGTTAAAATACAGAACGAATGTTCAGTATGGATGGGACGGAGTGAAATGGAATGAATATGAATAAAAAGCAACTTCAAACCGAGCAGACCAAGAAGAAACTTGCGGATGCTTCCAAAGCCCTTTTTGTACAAAAAGGCTATAAAGCAACGTCCATTGAGGATATTGTAGCTGCGACAGGCAGCAGCAAAGGCAATATATATTACCATTTTAAAAGTAAGGAAGGTCTGTTCCTCTATCTAATTGATGAGTGGGATCGGGAGTGGGAAGAGAGTTGGGCGGCCAAAGAACATCTCTATCACACCTCTACGGAGAAGATTTACGGACTGGCTGAACAACTCGTCATAGATGACATGAATCACCCTTTGACCAAAGCAGCCGATGAGTTCTTCACTGGGGAAAAGAAAGAAAATGATATTGAAGAACGAATCGCCTTGATGTTTGAGCGGCATCTTCAATTCAACAAACAAATGATAGAGCAAGGCATTGAGAGCGGTGAGTTTAAAGCAGACAATGTAAATAATCTCGCGCTCATATTGGAGAGTACCATTATTGGTCTTAGCCAGATGTCACGGGGGATGGAGCCTGATCAGGCTCTTGCGTTATACCGCCAGGCTGCCAGTGTATTCTTGCACGGGATTGCAAAAAATAAAGATTAAGTAACATTTTGACTACTACGGAGGATGGAATCATGGCATTACTAACACGGAACAGGGGCGCACTGCTGCTGTTAATGTTTAATATTTTTCTCGTTTTTACGGGTATTGGTCTCGTTGTGCCGATCATGCCTGCGTATATGGATCTACTGCATATCACCGGATTCACGGTTGGATTGCTGGTAGCGGCATTTTCCTTCACCCAGTTTCTGTTCTCCCCGCTTGCGGGTCGATGGTCGGATACGTGGGGACGTAAAAAAATTATCGTTGGCGGCATGCTGATTTTTGCCGTATCCGAGTTTATGTTTGGTGCGGTCAACGCACCAGTGCTGCTCTTCGCAGCCCGGATGCTTGGGGGTATTGGTGCGGCGATGATCTTCCCGGCGGTTATGGCTTACACCGCAGATATTACAACAGAGGAAGAACGCGGCAAAGGTATGGGATTGATTAATGCAGCGATTACAACCGGATTTATTATCGGTCCGGGAATTGGTGGGTACATTGCGGACTTTGGCATTCGAATTCCGTTCTACGCTGCTGGGGTTGCCGGTTTGCTGGCATCCATCATTACATTGATTATTTTGCCGGAATCTGCACGAAGCACAGGAGAACAAAGTAAACCTGTAGCTGGCGCAGCGAAGGTCAAAGCTCCGGGTATGGTATCCCAATTGCTGAATTCGTACCGTGAACCGTACTTTTTCAGCTTGATTATTGTATTTGTTATGGCATTTGGTCTGGCGAACTACGAGACGGTATTTTCACTATTTGTGGATCACAAATTCGGCTTTACGACCAAAGATATTGCATTTATTATTACATTCGGTTCCATCGCGGGTGCGGTAGTACAGGTATCCCTGATCGGTTGGTTGCTCAATCGATTTGGTGAAAAGATGGTCATTTCAGTCTGTCTGTTATTTGTAGCCGTATTTGTACTGTTGACCTTGTTTGTAAGTACGTACTGGATGATTCTTGTCGTAACGTTTATCGTCTTTCTGGGTATGGACATTTTGCGTCCGGCGATTAGTACACAGATGTCCAAACTGGCACAAGAACAACAAGGCTTTGTGGCTGGACTGAACTCGGCGTATACCAGTTTGGGGAATATCGCAGGTCCAATCGTAGCTGGAGCACTGTTCGATGTGAATATTAACTATCCTTATGTTTCAGCAGCAGCCGTTTTGGCGATCTGTTTCCTGTTATCCCTGCGGGTACTCAGAGGCGGCAAAACGGTGAAACAACAGAAGGCTGAAATGTAATTTCATTCGGGAAAAGAAATGCATTAACTAAAAAGTCGACTACACATGAAAATTGTGTAGTCGACTTTTTTTGATATTACAGTATTAACGAATTTCTCCGTTCGTTTCAATCAATTTTTGATACCAGTGGAAACTTTGTTTGCGGATACGTCTCAATTCCTTGATATCGAATTCCTCACGATCCACATAGATGAATCCATAACGTTTGCTCGACCCTTGATGTGTGCTGACCAGATCGATCGCAGACCAAGGGCAGAAGCCAAATACATCCACGCCGTCTGTAATCGCCAGTTGAATCTGTTCGATATGTTTGTTGAAGAATTCAATACGATATGGATCGTTAACCACGTCGCCTTCCTCCAGTTTATCAAAGGCACCCAGACCGTTTTCCGTAACAATTAATGGCAGATGATAACGGGAGTAGATCTGACGCAGGGTAGAGCGGAAGCCGACCGGATCAATTTCCCAGCCAAACTCCGTTTTTTGCAGATTGGGATTCACAGATCCTCTATATGCGCCCGGTTCACCTACGATTTCATGCTGGTCTCCTGTATGGGAGAAGTCATTGCCATCGTTCAGACTTTCACCAACCGTCTGGGAAGTGTAGTAGTTGAACGCAATAAAATCAGGGTTTCCTTGAGCTAGGATATCCATATCTCCGTCTTCAATGACAGGCGTATATCCTTTCTCTTCGAGATAACTCCAGGCAATATGATTATAACGTCCATATACCGCCATATCGAGATAGAGCCAGTTACGAATGGCAGCATAGTTATCAGCCGCGAGTGTGTCTTCTGGTTTGGAGCTCGCAGGGTAAATTACACCGATATTAGGAGCTGGGCCAATCTTGGCTTCAGGCAGCATTTCATGACACAGTACCATAGCTTTAGCTTGAGCAACCAGCATGTGGTGATTTTGCTGATACATTGTTTTTTGCGGATCAACTAGCGTTGTATCCAGTGTACCCAGAGAGCCAGGATGAAGGATTAGCATATTTTGTTCGTTGATGGTCAGCCAATATTTAACCCGATCTCCGTAGTTCTCATAAAGAGTCTTGGCATATTGTTCAAAAGCATCAATCGTTGCACGGTTGGACCAGCCCCCTTTTTCCTCAAGTGCATAAGGAAGATCGAAATGATACATGGTCACAATGGGTTCAATACCGTATTTAATTAACTCATTAATGAGGGAATCGTAAAAGGCGAGGCCCTTCGGATTCACTTCACCTGCTCCTTGCGGATAGATGCGTGTCCATGCGATGGAGAAGCGGTAGGCTTTGAAGCCCATTTCGGCGAGCAACGCGACATCTTCTTTGTACATATGATAATGATCACTGGTTACCTTGAAGTCGGTTACGCCTTCCACGTGATTCCCCATGTCGATGACAGAAGGGCCTTTACCATCTTCATTCCAGGCTCCCTCAATCTGATAGGCAGAGGTTGAACCTCCCCAGAAAAAATCTTTAGGAAATGGTTTCAGTTGAGTATGTTTCATAGTTAGTTCCTCCTAAATTGAATTCGTATAATATAAGTTGGGTCAGACTACGAGAGTCAGCAGGACATCATTTTTCTGTACCTGTTCCTGAGTTGTTTCGAACACATCCACTTCTTGCTGCGTTAGAGTGACAATGACAGGTGTTACGGTTTCGTATCCGGCTTCCTTGATCTTATCGATGTCAAACTGGATCAACAGATCGCCCTGTCTTACGATATCACCTTCTTGAACGACAGGAGAGAAGTGTTTTCCCTTTAGTGCTACTGTGTTGATGCCAATATGAATCAGGATTTCTGTTCCTGCGTTTGTGGTTAATCCAATGGCATGTCCAGTCGGGAAGAGGGAAGTGACAACACCGTCTACCGGAGCGACAACTTCACCAATCTCAGGGACAATCGCCAAACCTTTGCCCATAGCACCAGTCGAAAAAGCCGGGTCATTAATGGTACTCAGTGCTACGGCTTTACCAGTAAGTGGGCTATAGATTTGTTCTTTCTTGATCTCCGTTGTTTTGGTCTCAGGAACGACAGGAAGTTCAGCCTGCGTACTTTCAGCCGATGTGCTGGAGACAGAATCATCTTTCTCGGAAACTGTATCTTTGGTTTTGCTTTCATAACCAAACATCACCGTTAATACCGCGGCTACCGCAAAGGAGCAGGCAATCGCAATCACGTAGACAACCGTTGGTGTATAGACAGGAATGGCAAATATATTGTGGAACACATAAGCAGTCATTTTAACACCAAAGTGACCATTGATGGCACCGCCGATCGCACCTGCGATAACCACGATAGGAATCACACGCTTATAACGCAGGATCAGACCATATACGATTGGTTCAGTGACTCCTGCAAGTAAACCTGTAAGGCTGGTTGAGCCAGCAAGAGTACGCAGGGTTTTGTTCTTTTTGGCTTTCAGGAAAATACCGAAGGCTACACCGATTTGTGCAAATACAGCTGCAGCAGCCATGGCTTCAATTGGATCGCCGCCAACCCCTATATTCTGTATCGTGATTGGAGTAAAGCCCCAGTGGAGTCCGAACACAACCATGAAGGTCATGAATCCACCCAGTACAACCCCTGATAATATACCGCTGACACCAATGAGCCAAGTTACGCCGGAGGAGATCCAGTCACCTACCGTGGTGCCAAATGGTCCAAAGGCCATTGCGGACAGAGGAACCATAATCATCAAAGCAATCATGGGTACAAGGAACAATTGCAGGTCTTTCAAAATGATTTTCTTGAGTAACTTATCGAGAACAGCGTAGATGCTAATCGATATGAAAATTGGGAATACGCTGGCTGAATAATTCATCATCACAACCGGTATACCCAGGAACGATACATCTGAGCCCTTATCCATCAGCCCAGTGAAACTAGGTTCCATTAGAGCGGCACCAATTACGCCAGCTACATAAGGATTGGCTTTCAGCTTCATACCCAGTGTGATGCCAAGGAAGATGGGCAAGAAATAAAATACAGCGTTGCCGGCAGCGGATAAAATCAGGTATGTGTCACTTGTATCCGACATCCATCCGAGCATGGTCAGGACAGTCAGCAAAGCTTTTAGCATACCTGATCCTGCCATAGCCGGGATTAACGGCGAGAAACTTCCGGATATAATTTCAAAAACTTTGGATAATAGCGAGGTTTTTTCCCCTGTAGACTCAGCCGATGAGGAGGAATCTCCTCCGAAATCCCGGTTTTTCATAATCTCCGCATATACATGAGCCACGTTACTACCGATGACAACCTGGAACTGGCCGCCGCTTTCTACAACGGTAATAATGCCATCGTGTTTTTCAAGCGTTTCGCGTTCGGCCTTTTTCGAATCTTTTAGGTCAAATCTCAGCCGGGTCGCACAGTGGACAAGACCATTGATATTGGCTTCTCCGCCGACGAGACGAACGATGTCATCCCCCATTTTTTTATGATCCATGTTCATTCTCCTTTGTTGTTAAGATTGCCTGAAAACAAAAAAATACCTAAACGAATGGCTATGATCATCGGAAAGATGACCTGTTGCCAATCATTTAGGTATCGCCTGCTTGAGCAGTAACAATCCTTGTCGTTAAGTTGTGAGACCTACTATATATGACGCCGAAATCGTTTGCAAGCTTTTTTTATTCTGTGTCGAGAAGCTCGTTACGGGAAGTGACACGTTGAATATGGATCGTCAAATACACCTTTTCATCAATGGACATGGCACTTTCAAACTTGTCTTCAAGGTACTGATTGATCCGCTGTGTGCACTCAAAAGCGTTGCTATATTTGTCCTTCACCTGCTCATACAGAAAGTTGTCTCCTGAAGCAAATTGCTCCTGTTCATTACTCAACATTCTCTGCACAAAATATTGAAGATGGGTAATAAACCGGGAATAATTAAATGAATTTTCATCCAGGGCGATGTGATAATGGTTGGTCACAATGTTGAAGATATCATCAATAACTTCAGTAATTTCAACGGTTTGTTTCATGCCTTGAGCATCTTGACGAGCGTTTACAAAATGCATCGCAATAAAGCTGGCCTCATGTTCATCCATTTGGATGCCGAATTGTTCCTGGATTAGCTCCACAGCGTTCATGCCAATCCCAAACTCCTTCTTGTAAAACTTTTTGATCTGCCACAAAAGGGAATTCTTCAGCCCGACGGATTTACGGTACCGGGTAATGGCAAACTGAATATGATCGATCAATGATATATAGATATTATCACTAAAAATATCGCCCATTTCCTTTTTGGCATGGCCTACAATTTCGTCCGCTAACTTCAAATATTCAACAGACGTTTCCCCAATCAGATCGATTAGTTTTTGTGGTATTTTATCCGATTTAAGCACAAAGGTTTTTTCGATTTTATCCTCATCCACGGGCTGTCCGTTTTTCTTTTTGAAGCCAAGACCGTTGCCAATGACAACAAATTCGTGACCAACCTGGTTCTCAGCCCGGATGACATTGTTGTTAAAAATCTGACGGATGATCATATATGTGTTTCACCTCAATTGGTCGTAATAAAAACAAAAAACCCAAACTAAGGCTTAATAGACAGCCTTGGTTTGGGTATCGCCTGCTTACCAGTAACAATCCCGAAGAAGACGCAGCTTCCTCTTTCAATTATGTCCACTATACCGCTTTCATAACAGAATAACAATACAATGATTTATGGAAATGGACGTAAAGACGTGGATTTTTGGTATAATAAGAATTGCTGGAAGTGAATTAGATGGGCTGGGTTGCATAATAAGTTACCGAGGACGGTCATTTTTAAGCATATACAGGATTATTGGAGTGATAACATGAGCAATGCAAAAGGAAAAGGCGGCACCGGCCGTGGTACGGGTAAAAAAGGCTGGAACCGTTGGCAAGCCGCTGCTAACCGGGCGAAAAGTGCACCGAAGCCTTATAAAAGTAAAGGCACAAAGAAGAAGGACGATACCGAAACTTCAAGTGGCAAGCCCGAGTAAGTATGGCTTGACGATGCCAGAGGAGAGAGCTGCCTGACTAACGGGTGGGTCTCTTTTTGCTTGATAAGATAAAAAATTAAATTGACAGTAATGTAAATATGGTAATAATATAGAGCTTACGCAAATTAGATGGTAGTGCTACTATATAGAGAAAGGAGCAACAGCATGCCTGTTAATATGGATGAAAATCCACTTGGACTGATTCTGTCACGGACGTATCTGGCATACAAAAAAACAACAACCAGAAATCTAAGTGAACAGGATATTACTCCGGAACAATTTGCAGTCTTGAATGAATTGAGCAAGGCTGGAAGCCATATATCACAGAAAAAACTGGCTGAATTAACAGTGCGGGACCAGACAACGGTAGGCAAAATTATAGACAAGTTGATTCGCAAAGGTTTGGTGACAAGAGAAGAAGATCCACAGGACCGCAGAGCGGTTTTGCTTTGTTTGACGGCGGAAGGACTGGAAATGAATAACGTTCTGACACCAAAGGCAAAACAGCAAGAGCAAGAGGCACTCGCCGAATGTTCCCCTGAAGAGCTTGAAGCATTCATGAATGTAATGAATCGCATCTATGAAAAGATGAAATAAATTTTTTTGACGTAATATGTGCATGTGCATATATATGCAGTGCAATTATTTTAATTTTAACTAATGGGAGTCGTGAACGAATGAAAAGCTTCAAAGATTTTCTTAAAGTGCCACAGACAAAAATAGGGTTGGTTTTTGCATTGATTGTTCCGCTGTTATTTGTTGTGATCTGGATGACGGGTTATCATCAAGCCACGGAGAGAGTGGATCAACTTCAAGTTGCTCTGGTGAACGAAGACGGGACACAGGGAACAGAGGTGCAGAAGCAGATTGAAACGCTCGCGCCTTTCCATGTCAATGTACTGGGTTCTGCCGAGGAAGCTGAGCAACAGATGAATGCTGGTAACTATGCGATGGTTATTGTTATTCCGGAAGGATTTACTGACCAGATTGCAGGAGGCACAGAGGCGAGCTTGTCCTTTTATATCAATCAGGGAAATGCCGATGTAGCCAAATCCATTGTGGAACATGCCGCGACCGGAATGACTGCACAAATGGGTCAAGGGATTCTGGAATCCAAGGTTCAAGTGACACTCAATAACGATAGTATAAACAGCGATGAACTGAGTGCAGCTATTGGACAAGTGATGGCGAAGATAAATGAAGGGCCTGTGAAGGCTGAAATTAATAAAACGAACAGCGTGAGTGATTTTGCAACATCAATGCTGCCCATGATTCTGGGATTTATCACCTATATTGCTTCGATGACTATGAACATTCAGTTTAATATTACATCGAATATCATGAAACGTAACCACTCCAAATGGGAAATCTTCTGGGGACGGCAATTGCTGTTATTGTGTATAGCTGTGATCGTTCCTCTGATTGTGGATACAGTAGCTCTTCAGTTCACGGATGTTGCGAGCTCCTTCGGCGCGTTGTATCTGTATCATGTGCTGGTGAGTCTGGCTTGTATCTGTTTTACACAAATGAGTTTTGCCCTGTTTGGTAATGCAGGCCCTCTATTTAATGTAGCGATGGTTCCGCTCCAGTTGATGACAGCAGGAAATATCATTCCAGCCGAGATGCTGGCGCCATTCTACCGGTATATTGGTAACTTTCTGCCCGCTTCCAATGGGGTACAGGGATTTATGCGTTTGATCTATAGTGGAGAAGCAGTAGGGGGATACATGGTTCATCTTCTGTTGATCTCGATTATTACGTGGGGAATTACGTTGCTGCGAGTTGGCATGCAAAAAGCAGGTAATGGACAAATGACGATGACGCCTCCAGCATCAGCACAGGCACAACATTAAGAGTTTCCTTCTATATATAATGTAATAACACACAAGAAAGTGGTTCACGTATAGTTGTATGCGTGCATCACTTTTTTTGTGTATCTTCTATAATACTTCTACTTATACTCGTGGTAACTTACAGTGCCCCCCCCAGTAATCTTGTATGACCTTGATAAAAGGACAACCTAAATTGAGCATTTTAATGAAGCTAAAATATATGAGAGGAGATGTAGGCTAATAAGTTTAAAATCAATTAGACATGTATTGCGATGTATGAATGGAAAGAATGTCATTTAAGCTATAATAAACTTTACACTGAGATAGAGGAGAGCAACACAGTAAAGGTAGCTGATTTGTAGTTAATGAATTTTATTAAATTAAGTATTGTAATTAATATCTATACGTGATATATTATTAATCCGGCCAAGAAAACACGGTTTAACACTGGTGCGGCAAGCAAAATGAAATAAGCTTCGAAAGAAACTTAAAAAAAGAGCTTGCAAAGTTGGTTCGGACATGATATTATATAAGAGTTGCTGAAGAGAACGACATTCGGTAACGAAATAAGTTTGATCTTTGAAAACTGAACAACGAGTGAGTAAATATTCTGCTTGCAGAATGAACGCGAAAGTTGGAGACAAGCCTTGGCTTGGATCGGCTGGAGCACAAATGAGATTTTTAATTTTTTAATCTCGTCAGATTCAAAATGAGCTTATCGCTCTTTTCAATACTTTATTGGAGAGTTTGATCCTGGCTCAGGACGAACGCTGGCGGCATGCCTAATACATGCAAGTCGAGCGGAGTGGATAGGAAGCTTGCTTCCTTGATACTTAGCGGCGGACGGGTGAGTAACACGTAGGCAACCTGCCCTCAAGTTTGGGACAACTACCGGAAACGGTAGCTAATACCGAATAATTGTTTTCTT
>NZ_JAGIKV010000009.1 GCF_017874615.1 Paenibacillus xylanexedens | reverse complement strand
AATTTGAAAAAGCTGCCGCCTGTAAAATACAGACAGCAGCTTCAACAAGTTGCCTAGTTTTTTTTCAAAATGTCCTTTACAAAGGGTACACTTTATTGGCGGATGGCTTCTTCTTGTATGACTCTCACTAATTATACCATTTTGGCGGTGCATCACTTGGTGTGTACACTACTCATCTATCTGCGACTCGCCCATTTAATTTTACGTGCAACTTCCACTCGCTGTAATTGTAAGAGACCGATCCGTTCCTCGAACTTCTTGCGTTCGTCCATGGAATGAGCGGCATGAATCTGGTGGCACAGACCTGTCAGTTTGCTGTTGATGTAATCAAACCGTGTCCATAGTTCCTCTTCGGGTGTGCGTTGTTGCTCCGTCGCCGTCTGAAATATTTTGAGTTGGCGGATAAGGGATTGCTGCCATTCCTGATCCTGAATTTGGATGGCAAAATGCAAAAGATCCAGATAGTCATCAATTTGCAACGAAACGCCGCAATCAGATTTAGTGTTCATCGTCGTCTCTCCTTATTTCAGTACTTGGCTGGAATCCATTACTTCTATCTTACAGGAACAAGCCCACTGAAAGCGAGTACTGAACGATTAAATTTCGGGAAAATTTTTATTTTTTTATGTTAAAACAGCTTTACATTTCCATTAAGACCAATTTGGCAGGATATTGATATTGGTACATATGAAATTGGTAATAAAAAACCCGCGTTAAGGAAAAAAGTTCTTTCCTCAAAACGGGTTTTTAATCATTTTATATATAATATTAACACATATCAAATCAGTCATTTTTTCCATCTCGCTGCTGTCTGGTCATCAGTAACATGAGAAATGAGATGATAATAATGGAAACAGTCCACGCCCAAGCCATGGTCTGATTGCCCGAATCTACAGCGACATAGATTGCCGTGGGTACCGTTTGTGTTTTGCCCGGAATATTGCCTGCAATCATCAGTGTCGCTCCGAATTCGCCGAGTGCACGGGCAAAGCCCAGGATGAAAGCGGTCATCAATGCTCTGCCTGCGAGCGGCAGGGAAATGTAACGAAAAACCTGCCACTCATTTGCACCAATCGAACGACCTGCATCCTCCAGATCACGATCCACACCACTGAATCCCGATTTCATCGTCTGATACACAAGTGGAAAAGCAACCACCACCGAAGCAATCACCGCAGCCCACCAGGTGAAAATAACCGGTGCGGAGAATATGGCTTCAATCCATTGTCCAAACAGACTTTTACGCCCCAATATGACAAGTAACAGAAATCCGACCACCGTTGGGGGAAGGACTAGCGGCAGCATAAATGCCGTTTCCAGTAGAATCTTTCCCCGAAATGAAGTCCGTGACATCTTCCAGGCTATCGCGATCCCGAGCACAGTTGCCACCACGCTGGATAACAATGCAACCTGAAGCGACAGGCGCACCGGTGACCAGAATACGGACCAGTCTATGGCGTTCACATTCATTCTGGAATTGTGAATCCGTATTTCGCGAAGATATCCAGCACTTCAGGGGTTTGCAAGTACGCATAGAATTGTTCAGCTTCTGTACGGTGTTTTGTTCCTTCGATAATGCCTATTGGATAATTGGCAGGTGTGTAGTTGTTCTTGTCCACCTCAAACGCAATTTTCACCTGATCCGAAGTAAGAGCATCCGTTTTATAGACAAATCCTGCATCTGCATTACCTGTCTCTACATATTGAAGAACCTGTCTAACGTCTTTCCCCTGCACAAGTTTACTTTCCAGTTCATCCCATAGCTTGGCATTCGTCAGAGCTTCCTTGGCGTAGGTTCCCGCAGGCACACTTTCCGGAATTCCAATCGCTACCGTCTTGATGGAATTGCTGGTGAGATCCGTTTCGCTGGCCACTGTATTGGTACCATCTGCTGGCACAATCGCCACCAGTGAATTCTGTAGCAGATTCTTCTGATCGCCCGATGCAATCAGGTTTTCATCCACTAGCGCATTCATATTTTTCGTTGCCGCCGATACAAAGATATCAGCCGGGGCACCCTGTTCAATCTGCTGTTGCAAGGCACCCGAGGCGCCAAAGTTAAAATTCAGTTCTATATTGGGATTCGCTAGTTCATAATTGGTTTCAATCTCTTTCATCGCATCGGTCAGACTGGCAGCCGCAGAGATCGTCAGATCTACCGTTTCCTGAGGATCTGTATTGCCTGCTGATGAACTTTCACCTGATGCCGCTGGCGTTGAAGTCGTTTGTTCTGCCCCCGTGGACGTATCCGTAGTGCCTGTACTTGCGCCACAACCAGCCAACACAAGGGCTAGTCCCAGTGACATACTTCCTAATACATATCCGATTCTCTTTCTCATATACTTCTCCCCCAATGTTATGTTTAGTTATAACTAGATATAATTAATTATATCTAATTATACACAAGACAAAAAAAATGGGAAGGTGATTTCTATCACATTTGATTTTTGATACCTGTCCTATGGATTTATTACATATTCTCACGTTTATGGCATCCCTCAATTAATGATATAGTACAAGAAACATTTATAACAAAACCATAGTTGCTCTATACCTTTGAAGGAGGATCTTCACTTATGACGGAGGAGCAATCCTACACAACCGAAGAAATATCCAAGCTGCTCAAAATATCGAAACTGACGGTCTATGACCTGATCAAAAAGGGAGATCTTGTCGCATACCGTGTGGGTAAACAAATGCGGATTGATGCTACCGATCTGGAGGCATATAAACGTCGCTCCAAGCAACTTCAGTCCTCAGGTCAGCGTATCCCGACTCCGCATCAGACCTCGGCATCGGGGACTCAACCAGGTCAGGGTGATTTTCAGGCGACTTCCTTACAATCGACTACACCCGTTGGGTCTGCGCATGCGATTACTCCTGCGAGTTCTGCTCATACAATGACTGCTGCACCACGGCATCTGGTCATAACTGGTCAGGATGTCAGTCTGGATATCCTAATGCGCCATATGGAAAAACAAACTCGGGACATCCGTCCGCTACGCTCGTTCATGGGCAGCTTGGACGGACTTATCTCGATGTATCGCGGTGAGTCCGATCTGGTCAGCACCCATCTGCTCGACGGAGATACGGGTGAATATAATCTGCCGTATATCCGCAAAATTCTGACGGGGCGATCTTATGTTGTGGTGAACCTGCTGTCACGTCCTGCCGGACTGTATGTACAGCGTGGTAATCCGCAGAACTTGCAAAATTGGACCGATCTGAGCAAGTCTGAACTGAGACTAGCTAATCGGGAGAAAGGTTCTGGCGCACGAGTATTGCTGGATGAGCAACTTCGGCTGCATGGAATTCCATCCACAGGTCTGATCGGATATGAAACCGAGGAAACCAGTCACATGGGCGTGGCTGCCAAAGTCAGTTCAGGTGAAGCTGATGTCGGAGTTGGCATTGAAAAGGCTGCGCGACTTGTGGGGCAGGTTGATTTTGTCCCGCTCACTCAGGAGCGCTATGACCTGGTCATGCTGAGGAAGCAAGGTAATGAAGCCTGGACAGAATCTGTACTGCGAATTCTCCAATCATCAGAGTTCAGGCAGGAACTGCAATCATTCGAGGGATATGATGTATCCCGGACAGGTGAGATTTTGTACGAAGCATAGGTATACGAAATGTATTCCGTGACAGTCCATCCATGCTAAAAACATATTACACATCATGCATATACAAAACGCCTTGCAAGGGCTGCAAGGCGTTTTTGGTGTTTCTTTCTATATATAACATATATGAATGAATGAATTTCTTAATGTGGCAAATCGATCTCAAAAATGAACACACCATACGCGGGCATGTTGATCTCATTCTGAAGTGTTGTACCTGACAGTAACTCTTTTGCTTGCTTCTTAAGCTTAATGGGGACTTGTTGATCCGAGTAGTTGAGTAAAAAGACATAAGCTTTATCCTTACCAGAACGGATACCAAGCTCAACTTCGGACGATACCTCTACCAGGTCACCCACAGGTGAAGATAGCTCTATTTCATCCAGGAGAGCATCTACGACCGGTTCATTGTAAGCCGCTCCATAATACCATACTTGCCCCTGACCTACCGTACGTTTGGTCAATGCAGGACTACCTGCATAATATTCGGATGTATACTCAGCCACAACCTGTACGTCAGCATGCTCCACATGAAGAACTTCGTTAAATCCGGCCGTTGACGTTCCCTCCTGAAGTCGCTCACTCGCCCCATTCCATTGCAGCTCAGCTGCTGGAATGGTTCCTTTGATTAAGGTAAAGTCCTCTACGGTTACACCACACAACTCAGCGACAGCCCCAGGAAACGGTCTCATATAACAATGTCCCCTGAGATCCTTATATCCAGTGCGCGCACCGAAAAACAGAGTGCCTCCTTGACTGACATAGGCTTGCAGAAGTTCTGCTGTCTCGTCTGTCATGATGGCCGGGTGAGCATAGATGATCACCTTATAATCGGATAACGCATCCAGTGTTGTCGTTGGTTGCAGTGTAACCATGTCCGTCGGAATATGACGATACTGGAGCTGTTTATACCAGGAGCGTACACTCTGTTGCTGAAGCGGGCCGTGCCACTCATCCAACTCTCCATCCCAGATGTTATCGTAATCCTGTAGGATCGCAACATCGGCTTGATATGTAGTGCCCGCAATAACACGCCCGATCTTGGCAAACTCTTTCCCTACTTGTGCAACCTCGCGTACTCTTCTGTTAGGTTGATTATGGTAATCATTGATGCCATGCCAGTACATCTCGGTGCCAAACGTTGCCGTCCGCCAGCGGAAGTAGACGAGCAGATCTGTTCCATGAAGAACAGATTGATACGACCATAATCGGATCTGTCCCGGTCTTGGTGTACCCATACCTATACTGTCAACCCAGCCTCCTGGCCCAGACTGTTGTTCCATGACGCAGAAGTTCGGTGACATGTTGCGTACGTTCGACAGTTTCATGCTCCAGGCCCGATCTTGTAATGAGTTATCGTCTGTCCCTGGGAAGATCGTGGCAAACTGCGGATACGAATCATAGGAGAAAAAATCCAATAGCTCCTCTGTCATTTCATGATTATCCAAGTGTCCAAACGTACCGTTCGTTGTGATCCAATGTTCAGGGTCCAATTCGCGAATGATATCAACCTGAAGCTTGGCAAATGAAATCGTATTGGCTGAGATGAATCTCTTTTCATCTAATGCCAGGTGAGGATTTGGCGATTGGCTGACCATATTTCGGGTAAGGTGAACTTGAGCCCAGTCGGTATAGGTCTGACTCCAGAAAACGGTTCCCCATGCTTGGTTCAGATTCTCTAACGATTCATAACGATCCTTTAACCATTCACGGAAGGCGACATGGTCAGCCACAGCATAGAAAACATCCATATGACAATTGAATTCGTTATCGATCTGCCAGCCAATAAGAGCCGGATGATCTTTATAGGCAATCACCATATTACGCACGATTTTTTCACATTGCTGTCTGAAGATTGGGCTGCTGTAGTTGGTATGACGCCGCATACCATGTTGATACAACACCCCGTCTTTATTTGCGTTTAATACTTCTGGATATTTGGATGTTAACCACGCTGGTGGAGTTGCAGTAGGTGTTCCCAAAATAACACTTAACCCGTATTGATGCGCCAGATCCAATGCCTTCTGGAAAAAACTAAAATCGAACTGGTCTTCTTCCGGCTCAAAGATGGACCATGCAAATTCAGCCATCCGAATAACCGTAATATTCATCTCTCGCATTCTGCGGAAATCGTCCTCCCACAACGCTTCTGACCAGTGCTCGGGGTAATAACAGACCCCCATTTTCAATTCATCCATTTGGATTGATTTTGCCACCTTCAATTGCCCCCTTAACGTGCCATATTGCCTCCATTCTATTGGAACCTTCACATATAATAAATGACAAGATTATGCGACTTATAATAAAATATTGTCATTGTCCAAGATTCAAATAACAGTAGGCTGAATCTATTTCAGTTCACTACATAAAAATATTGCGTTCAAACGGAGGATGCACGTGAAAGAACACATCTTTCTCCCCAAGCCGATTTTTCCCAGACATATATGCTTTCCCGATTTTATTGGAGGGTACAGTGACTTTCCGAAACATTATGTGAATCGGGAATATCGAACGAAAGATATCAACTTGGATCATTGCTATAATTTGCACCTTGTACTTGAAGGTAAAGGATTCCTGGACACGGGAACCACTCGTTATGAGCTAACACGAGGGCAGGGATTCCTCTACGGTCCCGGTCTCAGACAAACCTACTATTCAGATTTGGATGACCCTTGGAGTATTCGTTGGATTCACTTCTACGGTATTCGTCTCGAAGAGCTGTTAAATGGAAAAGGCGTTGACGAGCCCTGGCTGTTTCAATGTTCCAACTTTCCGGTGGTTACCGCGCTCATGGATCGATTGCTGGAGCTAGGCAGAGGCTATCAGGTGGAGGACGAGCACAGTGTGGCAGCTACACTATATGAGCTTCTGACCAGATTGCAATCCGCGGCGAGCCAAATCAATGTTTCGTTAAATCACACTTCAGAGCGAATTCGTGAAGCAGGAAATTATATTCGTTCCCATAGTAACGAGCACATTACACTAGACCACGCTGCCGGGATTGCCGGATACAGTACAACATACTTTAGCCGAAAGTTCAGTCAGACGTTTGGAATCTCTTTCCCGGAATTCCTCTTGGAATCCAGGCTACTACATGCGAAACAGCTGCTCGCAACAACCAACCTTTCCATTAAACAAATTACGCTGGAAACGGGATTTTCACAGTCAAGCTACTTCATCCGATGTTTTAAAACACAGGAAAACGTAACCCCTATGCAATTTCGAATGATGCACAATCATTCGTTATAGGGAAAGGGACGTATTCCTTGAACAAGCTGACGCAAAAGAAGACTCTGCGTACAACATGCAGAGTCTTCTTCGGTCTTTTTTCATATAAGTTCATCCATGTCTTCGTCATCGTGCCCTGGATGGTTGATTCTTTATTCGTATTACTCTCACTCACGCCAGAACAGTCCAGCCTCATCCCGTTCCACCTGCTCGAGCACATTCTCAAAATCAGAACAAGGTGTAATAACATCTACCGGATTCCAGCTGCTCTGTTCATCTCTGGCATACACTTTCCACTGATTTTCTTCCCAGTAAAATCGGGCAATGTGCATCTTGTCCCATTGATACCGTTCCTCGGCCGGTCTTTCTTCGGTCAGGATCAGTTCATTGTCATTCATCTCATACGTCAACTTCACCATCGTACGTAGTGGCGCAGGTACCTTCTCGTGAATATAGCCGTTCATTACGGACTGAATTCTTCGTAACGTAAACAAATCCAGCATGAAAATGCACATCCTTTCAGCAAAATGCCCCCCTTGATCATTTTACCAACTGGATTTCGTTACACCAGGAATCTGTCCTTGATGGGCCAATTCACGGAATTTAATCCGAGACACCTTGAACTTGCGTAGATAACCCCGCGGGCGGCCTGTCACTTCACAACGGTTCTTTAGTCTGGTTGGAGATGCATTACGCGGCAATTTCTGCAATGCCTCGTAATCCCCTTTTTCCTTCAATTCCCGGCGCAGGTCCGCATATTTTGCCACGATCGCCTGACGTTGCTTCTCACGTACCACTTTTGATTTTTTAGCCATGAATTACAGCTCCTTATCGATTGAATTTATGTTTAGAACATCAACTTCCGAGTTATACGGCTTCCACAGGCCATGGCAATGGATTATCGAAATGGCCCCAGTCAGCCAGCATTTCTTCATCACTGAGTAGGCACTGGTCCAGCTCATTTTCAATGATCGCACGTTCCATTTCGATCCCAATGATGACAAGCTCCGTCTGACGATCTCCCCACTGGGCATCCCATTTTTTCAGAACATCCGGCTCGTTACGTAAAATTTCCTCTTTGTCCGCTTCCGGCAACGCCGCGACCCAATGTCCCGCAGGACCAAATTGAATGGATGGTCCCGCCTGACTCAGGCTTGCAGCCACATCCCCCTCGGCCGCGAGCCATACTAAACCTTTGGCACGTACTACTTCTTCCGGCCAGTAACTCATGAATTCTGCCAGACGGGAAGGATGGAATGGCTTTCTACGGTGATACACAAAGGAACCAATGCCATATTCCTCGGTTTCCGGTGTATGCGATTCCTTTTCTAATTCCTGAATCCATCCAGCGGACATGCTCACCTTCTCAAAATCAAAGCGGCCTGTATTCAGAATCTCAGACGGATTCACCTGTCCGTTCTCCGTCCGAATGATCTTGGCGTTAGGCTGTAGCTTGCGGATGATACCTTCGAGCTTGTTCAGCTCGGTCTCATCGACCAGATCACATTTGTTCAGCAGCACATCACAGGTTTCGATCTGATCGATCAACAAATCTACGACATCACGGGTGTCTTCATCTCCGGTCGCCTGGTTACGATCCAGAAGACTCTGTCCTGATCCAAAATCATGCCAGAATCGATTCGCATCCACCACCGTTACCAGACAATCCAATCGGGCCAGACGAGTTAGATCAATACCCGACTCCTCATCGGCGTATGTAAAGGTCTGTGCAACGGGAACAGGTTCACTGATGCCCGTGGATTCGATCAAAATATAGTCATACTTGCCTTCGTTCACCAGCTTCTCAATCTCCTGCATCAGATCATCTCGCAAGGTACAGCAGATACAGCCGTTAGACAACTCCACCAGCTTCTCTTCCGTTCGAGACAAGGTTGCCTCCCCCTTAACCAGCGCAGCATCAATATTAACCTCACTCATGTCGTTGACGATTACAGCAACCTTAAGCCCTTGTCTGTTGTTGAGCACGTGATTCAAAACCGTCGTTTTCCCTGAACCAAGGTAACCACTCAGTACGGTTACCGGAACTTGCTTTTGTGTCATAGAAATCTACTCCTTATATGTGCAGTCTGCGTAATTCGGACTTTAATAGTAATTATTACGATTAACAACAATGACTATAATCCTGTTAGATGGTCGTTGTCAAACTATTTTTACGAAATCGTCCAGAAAATTGATTAAATAAAAGACTCATGGTCTGTCTCCTACAGCTTCGTACCCTGCGGTACGTCCCAGAAAATTCAGTCCATAAGCCTTTTACTTTACGCTCCCACATCGGTGCTCCAATCGCAGCACAATAACTGATACCTGGTAGCAACATCCGGCTGTCTATCACTGCCCAAGATCATTCCACTACCATACGGTTCAGCTTGCCACCACAGATCTGGCCTTATTGCCCGCTTCCATCCGTTGCCTGAACACCAACACCAGAATCATCGCTGTAATAGAGAGCAACGTGCAGATCATAAACATGGTCGAATACGAACTCACCTGTACAATAAGCCCCATCGCCAATCCACCCAGAGAGAATCCGAGGTCATACGAGGACATGAAGATCCCCATGAGTACATATCTGGAATCCGCAGGCAGCACAAAAGACAGATATGTGGTTAATGTCGGGTACAACAGTGCCAGGGCAAAACCGCTAAACACCGCGGAGAGATACACCAATGGCCCGATGATCTCCATTAAGCTGAGTAATTGGGTACCCAGTGCTGCACACAGCATTAACCCGGCCATCAGCCAGGTATTCCAGCTACCATCGGACGGAATTTTTTTGCGCAAAATAAACCTGCACAGGATCACAACCAATCCCTGAATCGTCAGAAATACGCCTGCACTCGCCAGTCCGGTGGATACCATATACAAGGGAAGAAAGGTCGCTGTCGCCCCAAAGACGCAGGACGCAAACAACATCACCACACTGCTAATCAGCAGTGGCGTACTGCGCCAGATGCCGCCGAATGAACGAAACATATCGCCCAAGGTGTACGATTTGTTCTGCACGGTACTCCGCGGCAGATCCACATTATATCCAATCAGAAGTGGCAGCGCCGCCAGTCCGATCATCAGCAGCGTAAACGCCAGATCACTGGCATTTTCCCAGATTTGTATGGCGAGGATTGGAATGACCAGAGAAGGAACCATCGTAAAGAGGGTGTACATGGAAAGCCCTTGTGCCCGGTCTTTGTCCTCCAGCTTTTCCACAATACCTGCCTGCATCGTCATGGAGAAAAAGGCTGTAGCCACCCCTTGCAGGGCTCGCAACCACAGATACGTCTCCACACCAAAAACAACAAACAGCAACAGCGTCCCGGCATGTAAAAGCAATAGCCATTGCATCACACGCAGTGGCCCATGCTTACCCAGCAGCTGTGCTGCAAAAGGTCTCAAGAGCATACAGGTGAACATATATGCCCCCATCATCAGACCAATCTCAGCCTGATTTAATCCCGCAGCCTCACTTCTCAGGGGCAGAATAATCGTCAAAGCTGAATTTGCCGCAAAAAATAAAAAGGCCAGCATATAAAACCGGATAAACGAAAAGGATACCGGATTTAATTTCCCATTGGATGTTGCATTCATCGAAGACTTCAAACGTTCGTCACCACTTTCTCTTCTGGCAATCAACTCATAGATGTACCTGTCCCGGGTCTACGCCGTTCATAGGCAAAAACGATCATTACCGCTCCTAGAATAGCACAGATCATGTACATAAATGAATAGGAAGAGAAGTCAGCGACCGGTCTGATGGACACACCACCCTATCGTTCGATAAGACTCAACGACTCGTCGTCCCTACCCCGCTCTCACTTAAAAAAGAGAATACGAAAAACGGTTACCGTCGAACGGAACCGTTTCGATCTGGATATGATCCAGTGATTCACTGTACTCATCACTCTTGATGTGCTTGCACATTGTGTAGTGCCTGTTCAGCCAGTGCAGCCAGAAGATGTGCTCCCAGCGGCAGTGCCCGTTCATCCACATCAAAGCCAGGGTGATGCCACTCATGCGGGCCAGAGGTACCCAGGAAGAGGAACAGGCCGGGAACTTCTTTTTGATAAAAGGAAAAGTCCTCACCTGCTGGAGAAGGTAACGGTCTAACACTATTCAGTCCAATCTGACTTGCAACTTGCTCCGCCGCAGATGCCAGAGACTCATCGTTGACCACGGCAGGTGGTCCCTGAATCCAGCGAACCGTAGCCCGTGTGCCATAGGCTGCCGCAACACCGGCGACTACCTGATTGAAACGCTCGCGAATCCGTGCACGCACTTTCTCATCAAAGGTACGCACTGTGCCATCGAGGATCGCTTCATCCGGAATAACGTTCCAGGCTGTGCCGCTGTGGAGCTTGGTGACACTGATTACTGCACTCTCCTGTGCTCCCACATTGCGACTCACAATGGCCTGTAGTGCCGTAACGATATGTGCGGCAACCACGATTGGATCAATGCCGGCTTCAGGCACAGCTGCATGGGTGCCTACACCTTCCACTTTGACAACAAAACCGTCTGCTGCTGCCATCAATGCGCCTTCCCGAATACCCACCGTACCTACCTGGAGATCAGGCTTGTTATGCAACCCAAATACGGCCCGTACATCGGATAATGCGCCGCTCTGGATCACTTGCCGAGCACCCGTTGCTTTTTCCTCCGATGGCTGGAATATCAACCGTACTTTTCCCGGTAGAATGGACTCACGCTGTTTCAGTAATCGTGCAGCACCGATCAGAATTGCCGTGTGTGCGTCATGTCCGCAAGCGTGCATCTTTCCATCTACCTGGGAGGCAAATTCCAGCTTTGTCTCTTCCTGAATGGGCAGCGCATCAATGTCCGCTCTAAGGGCGACCACAGGTCCGTTCCCTTGGCCTACTTCAGCGACAAGCCCTGTCCGGAGCGCATATTCGTCTGCAATATGGACGCCTTCCTCTTCCAGCCAACTGCGAATGGCTGCCGTCGTCTCCTTTTCCTCACCGGACAATTCCGGGTTACGATGCAGGTGTCGCCGAATAGTGATTAAACGTTCCGCGAATTCTTCCGCCCGTTCACCGTGAAGTTCATGCTCGGGGCCCTGTGCTTGTTGCTCAGAATGCTGCTTGGGCTGTTCCAGATCACTTTTCATCACATGGCCTCCCATTCGTATATATTCACTGCTATCTTAACTGCCTAATTCTATCCGATTGCAGCTTCCTGTGCCTTGGATTCCAGTGCAAATTCACTTAGTCCTTGCTCTGCCAGAATCTCACGCAACAATTCGAATGAACGAATTCGCTTGGTAAAGTCCCGTGTAGCTGTAGTCACAATGAACTCTTCCACAGCAAACTCCTGCTGGAACTTCAGCAGTGCCTGACCTACGCTTTCCTTCGTACCCCGGGTCACACTTGGCTCCAGAATCTCGATCCGATAGGTTTCGTTTGATTGACGGCCGAATTCTTCCGCCTGTTCCACAGAACCGACGGTTAGCACCTTACCACTCTCCAGATGAATCTTCACCAGCATATGCTCGCTCGCAAGTCCTTCCGCTTCTTCCTCACTTTCGGCCACAATTAACGATATGGCTAGTGCAGCGTAGGGCTCCCGTCCTTGGGAACGATCGAATTGTTCACGATATACACGGATCGCTTGAAGCGCTACCTCTATATTACTGTTAATGAACAGTGAAAAGACATATGGAAGTCCCAGTTCCGCAGCCATGCCCGCACTATCAACACTCGCTCCAAGTACATACAGTTCCGCCGGAATGTCGGACACAGGCGAAGCGCTGAGACCTGCAAGTGGATGGGATGGATCTTCAAGCGGCACATTGTGGATGTATCGTTTCACTTGAACAATTTTCTCTTGAAGAGATGCGGCTTCCTGAATACCTTCCTGCAACGCCTGTGTCGAACGTGGTAACCCGCCTGGTGCACGACCGATTCCCAGGTCAACTCTTCCTGGTCCGAGCGCGGCGAGGATATTGAAATTCTCGGCGACTTTGTATGGACTGTAATGCTGAAGCATTACTCCGCCAGACCCCAGCCGAATCCGCTTTGTATGCGCAAGCAAGTGGGAGATGAGTACCTCTGGGGAGGAACCTGCAACATGCCCTGAATCATGGTGCTCCGACACCCAGAATCGATGGAATCCAAGCTGTTCTGCCCGCTGTGCCAGCTCAATCGTATGCCGAAAAGCATCCACCGCCGTTTCCCCTTCATAGATGGGAGTCTGATCCAAAATGCCAACACGAATACTCATATCCTTCTCCTCCTTGATTGTGCTGGACCACTGTTGTTGAATCTTACAAACAATCTATAACTTCCGAAGCAGTTCCCCGAAGGGCTCTGCCAATGGCGAATATTCTTCTTTTAAAGTAACGACGCTGATCTGCAACGATACACCTGCTACCTCATGTACCTGAATGGGGAACAGCTCCTGATTCTGCACTTCCTTCTTCACCGTGAGTCCCGGGAGAAAGGCAATGCCTGCCCCTTGCATAACCAGTTTCTTTGCCGTCTCCGAATTATCAACATGATATGTAATATTCGGCGGATGTTCCAGCGAGTCGAAAGCCCGGTGAATGCGAAGCCAGTCCAGTGAACCACATTCAAAAAAGACCAGTTGCTCATTCCGGATCGCCTCCATGCTGACATGCCCGCTCTCAATGAATGGATGTCCTTTGTACACATAGAGCTGGATTGGATCTTCATAAAAAGCAACCGTACGGATCGCAGGATGCATGACCTTGCGCACAAAAGCAAGATCGATCTCCTGACCAAGCAGTTTGGCAATCAGCTGATCCGTCGTTGCTGTAGTCAATTTGATGTTAATTTCGGGGTAAGCTTCCTTGATCTTAGGTAGAAAATCGGGAATGACATAGTTAGATACCGATACTGTACTACCGAGCCGAAGAGCATCCGGTGTTGATCGCCGTTGCTGAATCTTCTGCTTGCCCTTCTGAATCACTTGCAGCACTTGCTGCGCATATGGAAGGAATTTCCTACCTTCCTCTGTAAGCACAATTTGTTTGCCAAGCCGATCAAACAACTTGCAGCCCAGCTCCCTTTCCAGTGACTGAATGCGAGCTGTAACCGAAGGTTGGGACAAGAAGAGTACTTCGGCAGCCTTATTGAAGCTTCCATAATGATTGATATATACAAATGCTTCAATATTCTCGATATTCATGAGCGCCTCCGTATCCACGTCCGCAGACGTTTGATCTTATATCGATTTATCCAATATACTTACTTGGTTTTATGATATCGTAATCCCATCCTTTTCCAGTGTCAATATCAATTCATCCAGCGAGCGATCCAGACGTGTGGTCACATCTGCCGAGAGTACGAATTTCCCATCATCCAATCGTTCAATTCCCTGATCCACAGCATACACGCCACCCAAGATATGTCTTCCACCAAGGGCTGCCAGAACAGGCTTCAATGCATAATCAATGGCGAGCAGATGAGCTATAGAGCCACCGATCACGAGCGGAAGTGTCAACTTGCCCCGCAACCCTTCTTGCGGAATCAGATCCAGGAACAGCTTGAGCACTCCCGAGTACGATGCCTTGTATACCGGGGTAGCCACAATAACTGCATCCGCCGCTTCCACGACAGCGAGTGCATCACGAATGAATGAGCTGTCAAACCGGGCTTGCACCAGATCCTCAGCAGGTAGATCCACAACGTGAATGACTTCAACGGTGATGCCTGCCTCCGTTAATTTTTGGCTGCTGTAATCCGTCAGACCTGTCAAACGCGAACGTTTGGAAGGTGATCCGGCAATAATGACAACATGTGACATGAATATCTCCTCCTCAAGCGTAAACGGCTGTCGCCGTCCTCTGGTGGCACAGCTACCGTTTCGCAGTGAAATATAAAAATGGATAGGGTGAAACTTATAAATTCTTATATTTTGGAATAGCGGTCAAGCCGCTCCTTTTACTTTGGGGTCCAGCCGATCGCGAATATCGTCTCCAATCAGATTAACCGCCAGTACAAACAACGTGATCGCCAGACCCGGGAACGTACAGATCCACCAGGCAACCGTCAGATAACCTCTACCTTGTGAGAGCAATGCGCCCCAATCCGGTATTTCCTTCAACACCCCAAGTCCCAGAAAACTGAGTCCGGAACCCGTAAGAATTGATGTCCCTACGCCCAGCGTAGCCATGACCAGCAAGGGTGACAACGAATGTGGCAGTACATGTTTCCAGAAAATACGGGTATTGGAACCGCCCAGTGAACGTGTCGCTGTAATGAAAGGCAGACCTTTAACTGATATGACCTGCCCACGCATCACCCGTGCGTAGCCCGGAATGGAGGAAACCGCAACAGCCAGTGCAATATTCATCAGCCCTGGCCCGAGAGCAGCTGCAACAGACAATGCCAGGAGCACGCCGGGTACAGCCATCAGAATATCGACGGCACGCATGGTGATGGTATCGACAATTCCTCCGGCATAACCGGAGATAATACCAAGCGCACTACCGACAATACCGCCCACAAGAACGGAAGCAAATCCAATGAGCAGCGAATCCCTGCTTCCATGCACAACCACACTGAAGATATCCCTGCCAAAGTAGTCCGTCCCGAACAGATACGTAGCAGAAGGAGCCTGCAGAATGGCATCCGTCATCATCTGAGTTGGATCATAAGGCGCAATCCAGCCCGGTACAATCGCACATGCCACGGTAAACACCACCACCAGCAATGCTGCATAAAAGAATAATCGGGATACCGCGAATGAGACGCGATAGCGCCAAGGGCGGCGATTCCGCAGACGGATACGTCCTACACTGCCCGCCCATACTTTTTTGTCACCAGCCAAATGTTTCATGCTCATGAGCAACAACTCCTCCTTTCATACTCCGCGTCAGGACACTTCTGACTGTTCCATCCAATATTATGTGCGGACTGCACGCCGAACCCGAGGGTCAATGTACGAATACGAGATATCCACCAGCAGGTTCAAGACAACGTAGATGATAGATGTAAAGAAAACAACGCCTTGCACCACGGGAAGGTCCTTGGCCATTAGCGCATCGGCAATAATTCGGCCGATCCCCTGTCTGGAGAAGACGGTCTCCACCACAACGGTTCCCGCAAGCAGATCACCGATCAGCATGCCGATTACCGTTACTGCAGGAATAAGTGCATTACGCAGTGCATGACCATACATGATGGCACGTTCCGAAAGTCCTTTGGCCCGTAAAGCCACGATAAACGGTTCATTGATCACTTCCAGCATGCTGTTCCGCACCATCCGTACAATAAATCCTGCACCTACGAGACCCAGCGTAGCCGCGGGAAGAACCAGTGAACTGAATCCATCGGACCCCATCGCCGGGAACCAGCCAAGCTGTACCGAGAATAACAGGATGAGCAGTATCCCCGTCCAGAAGGTTGGCATGGAGATGCCAAACAGTCCAACGAGCCGGGCGACGAAATCAATCACGCCATTGCGATGAATCGCAGACAATACACCAAGTGTAATTCCAATCGTAATGGCAATGATGGAGCTGAGTGCGGTCAAAGCCAGTGTGGCTGGAAAATGTTCCAGTATTTTTGGCAATACCGGATCGGAATTAATCATTGATTTACCGAAATCCCCACGCATCATATCACCGAAATAGTTCGCAAACTGGATATAAAACGGCTGATCTAGTCCAAGCTGAACCCGCAGATTCTCGATCATCTCCGGGGTAGCCGAGGACGGGTCCAGCATGAGCAGAACCGGATCACCCGGCAGAAGATACATGATGCAGTACACCAGCACCGAAGCTCCGAATATAACCAGGAGCGATGTTGCGAGTCGTGACAGTATCGTTTGAACCATACCGGGATATCTCCTTCCTGAATCTGGATTGGTCGTTCCTATAGTGCGTGTTCAAAAAGACCAGTTTTCAGTACCGAGAAGATGGAATGAAGCTAGAAATGGAGTAGCGGAGCGTAGGAAACTACGTGAGCAACGGACATTTCGGCTGAATTTCATATTCGATGCTGATCATGCCATTAGGCATGACTCGTAATCAAAAGTGGACTTTTTGAACAACCTCTGTTAGGGCTGAATGCGGACGTCGTTAAAGAGTGGATACCCCAGTGAATCAAACTTGATGCCTTCGACCTTTTTGGATGCAGCGACAGTATACGGGAATACATAGATCGGCAGAATTACCGCTTGCTCAATCAGGTATTGCTGGATTTGATTGTAGATCTGAACACGTTTATCAGGATCTGTCTCGACCGCTCCCTGCTCTAACAGTTCATCGATCTTTGGATCAGACAAACCGGACAATGTCGGACGCTCGCCCTCTGCACTCGTATGATAGAAAGCGTACAAGGCATTTGGGTCAGAATTGACCTGACTGTTTCCATAGAGATCATAATCCCAGTTCTGATAGATGACTGTTGCGATATCTTTTGTAATCTCGACTTCAACAGCAATGCCAACCTGTTTCAACTGTTGTTGGATAATGGCGGCAATGTCATTGCGTTTCTCCCGATTTGGCGAACCATCGACATACCGCAGGGTCAGTTTCTGGCCGTCTTTGGCACGAATACCGTCAGCGCCTTTCACCCAGCCTTGTTCATCGAGCAGCTGATTGGCTTTGTTGATGTCCGGGTTGATGCTTCCTTCCAGCGATGCATCATAACCCAGGATTCCAGGAGACAGTGCGGACCACGCTCGTTCGTAGTTGCCCAGATACAATGTTTTGACAATCGATTCCACATCTACAGCGGATTGTATTGCCTGCCTTACTTTCACATCATCCCAAGGCGCTTTGCGCAGATTGAAAAAGAGTGTGTACGGCAGTCCAACCGTATTGGCCTGTAACAATTGCTGGTTCGGATCGTTTTTCAATGCAGCGATATTCTGCGGTGGAACCGTCTCGGCAGCGAGTACCTGACTACTCTGTACACTTCCGATACGCGTTGCTTCTTCCGGTACAATCTTGAATGTGATCGTATCCACATGGGGCGCGGCTTTATTTTCAACCGTCTCAGGTCCCCAGTTGTAATCCTTGTTTTTGGCAACGACGATATCCGCATTTTCATCCCATTTCACAAAGGTATACGGACCTGTGCCCACCGGATTTTTACCTAGCTGGTCACCATATTTTTGGGCAGCTGTAGGGGATACGATCCCCAGAAGTGCCTGGCTCAAGTTACCGAGAAAGGCTTGCGATGGTGATTCCAGATTTACCTTGATCGTATATTCATCAATGACCTCGGAGGAGCTGTAGGGTCTAATCAGGGCAAGGGAATTGGCAGCTTTGGTGGCCGGGTCGATCACCCGGTCCAGATTGTATTTCACGGCTTCCGCATTAAACGGTGTACCATCATGGAACTTCACACCTTCACGCAGCTTGAACGTATAACTCTTGCCGTCTTTGGATACGCTCCATTCCGTGGCAAGCCAAGGTTTGATGGAACCATCAGGCAGCTGCACGACCAGATTGTCGTAGATCGTTCGGATGGCGCGTACTGTTACGGCAAGCCCACTACGATGAGGGTCTAGTGTATCCGGTGAAGTCGCGAGTGCAAAAGTCAGGTTGCCTCCTTCAGCTTGCCCGGCCTGCCCCCCGCCTGATGCTTGTGCCGTACTGTTCGTGCTGCCTCCCGCCGCTCCGCAGCCGGATAATACCATCACCAATACTGCTGCCAATGCCATATATTTCATCCATGAGATAGACCTGTTCATATCGCTTCCCCCTCTGTGTATACAGGTGTCATTAAATTGATGTTTATACCAATACTATATATATCCTATGAGTTAAGTCGGTTTTAAAATAGTACGAAACGTAGTAATTTATTTCATTACCGTTTGGAGAACACAACAGACAAAATCAAATGCTCGTACGCTCCCTATCCGTTATGCCAAATCAGATACAACTTGCTTCTTCGCAGCCGTATAACGGTTAACCGGAATCTGTACCCCAAGGTTACCTCGCAATGTATCGTGTTCATAGTCCGTACGATACAGGCCGCGCTCTTGCAGAATCGGAACAACCAGTTCCACAAAATCAGACAATCCACTTGGCAGCTCCGAAGCAATAATGAAACCATCCGCCGCTTCCGTCTCGAACCATTCCTGAATCTTGTCAGCGACCTGCTCCGGTGTGCCCAAGAATTTGCTGCGTGGTGTTGCTGCCCGCAGAGCCACTTCACGCAAGCTCAATCCTTGCTCTTTGGCATCCTTTTTGATCTTGTCGGTTCCACTGCGGAAACTGTTGCTTCCAATGCCATTCAGCTCCGGGAACGGTTCATCCAGCGGATATTGGGAGAAATCATGGTGTTCGAAGAAACGTCCCAGGTAATCCAGCGCTTTATCAATGGTAACCAGACTTGCGATCTCCTGATATTTCTGTTCAGCTTCCTCTTCCGTCCGTCCAACAATAGGATTGATGCCTGGCAGAATAACAATATCCTGTGAAGAACGTCCATAGGAAGCCGCCCGCGTTTTCACATCCTTATAGAATGCCTGTGCATCTTCAATCGTATCGTGTCCGGTAAACACAGCATCCGCTTCTTGCGCCGCCAGCGTTTTGCCATCTTCCGATGAACCTGCCTGGAAAATTACCGGCTGTCCTTGCCGTGAACGGGCAATATTGAGCGGACCTTGTACGGAGAAAAACTCTCCTTCATGATTAAGCGTGTGCAGCTTGGATGGATCGAAGAATACGCCGCTCTCTTTGTCTCTTACAAAGGCATCATCTTCCCAAGAGTCCCACAAACCTTTGGTTACCTGTAAATATTCTGCGGCTATGCGATAACGTTCCGGATGCGAAGGGTGACTGCTCTTGCTATAGTTCTTCGCTGTACCTTCCAGCGGAGAAGTCACAACGTTCCAGCCTGCACGGCCATCACTGATCTGATCGAGGGAACCGAACTGTCTGGCTACGGTGAACGGATCACTATAGGATGTCGAGAGGGTGCCTACCAGTCCAATATGTGAAGTAACGGCAGCCAAAGCGGAGAGGATACTGATTGGTTCGAAGCGATTGAGGAAATGCGGAATGGATTTCTCGGTAATATACAGACCGTCTGCGATAAAGACCAGATCGAACTTGCCTTCCTCCGCTTTCAGTGCCTGACGTTTGTAGAATCCAAAGTTAACGCTGGCATCCGACAGAACCTCCGGGTGTCTCCATGTGGTGTTGCTTCCTCCAACCCCATGAATAATGGCTCCAAATTTCAAACTGCGTTTCGCTGTCATATGCACTCCGCCTTCCTTGGATTAGAATCTTCAAAAGAATGATCAAGGGCCAACTGAACTGATTACGTATGCAAAATAACTTAAAAGTTAACTATTCCTATGAGTTTGGTTTGTTTTAATTTCACAAATCTTATCACTGCCCCGTAAAAGGGTCAACAGCGTGACTAATAGATTTTTTCTATATGAACATTGAAGATGTAAATAAGACCATTTACATGCCAAGAGAGCCATAACTTATGAACGTTCCAGCTGCTGTACAAATGCGATCTTGCATCATACAACAGCCGGAACGGCTTGCTTCAAAGGTATATATCCACTCCCGTTAGACTGCTGCCGCTTCGTCCGCTCGTGCCAGAAGTTCCGCCAGCTTCTCCAGATCAGGTTCCAGCAAGGCTTCAAACTTGCCGTCCCCTCCCACTTCAATAACGGGTACATGCCGAATGCCATATTTTGCTTCAAGCACATCACGCAGCACGTCATTGCCCTGCACTTCAATGTTCTCAAAAGGCTGGTTTCGCTCTGTCAGAAATGCTTTCACTTCCCCGCAGAAATGACAGCCTGTTTTGCTCCACAGCACGACTTTTTTGGTTGATGATGACATCGACATACCTCCTGATTAGTTTTAAGATCAAGATCTGGGCGATTGAATATGAACGTCCTAGACCTTCAATTCCTATCTGTTAAATAAGAATTATGGCTCTAAATGTACTCCTGTGCCCTTCCTGCGTCAATGGATTTGCTAATAGAATAAACCTATAACCAAATAGAAAGATTAAATTATAAATTTGAAAGATGGCTTATTTTACAGGAATGAATCGCACTGCTTCAGTATTCTAGCTACCAACCCATATGTAATATTCGGATGCGGAATGAATCAGAGCGATTACACAGGGTACCGCTACATTTTCCATTCCGCATCATGCTGCTGATTCGCATAAACAGATCGCCTGACATTACAGATCGGGGTTCAAGAGCTGAGGTGGGGCGATAATGGGCCAGCCTTCTTCCATCGCATTCAGTTGGTCCGCAGACACGCTGATAATATGCCCAGAATGTACACCCCAACGTTCTGCCGCATAGACCGATACAAATCGTCTCCGCTTGTCTCCGCTGATCTGATATCGAATCTCGGGTGCATCCACTGCGGCAACAATACTTCCTTCTGCCCAGCCATGGTGAGAACCATGAACCGCTGTCGTATGCACCTGTTGTGATTCCCTCGGCCATCCTTGCACGTCCCCCGCTGATATCAGTGCTTCTCCGGCAGGAATGGCGAGCAGGTCCGGTTTGGCAACCTGAACAGGAGATATTCCACGCGGTACAGGGATGTTCAACTTACGCCGCCGACCGCCAGTTAAAGTATAGACATCTCCTTTGGCATCGGACAGGAACGAACCTTCCGGGTAGAAGTCATAACTGTGTCTGAACTGTAATGCTGGATCTTGGCTGCCCTGCGTTGAGATTCGCTGACGCGGATCCATTGGGTGTGTGTCACCCTCCTCTTGTTGACCGGATGGGGTACCAGAGGTTTGTTGTCTAGCCAAGCGGGAGGTTTCGGCAACCAGCGCATGGGGATCTCCCCACTTTTGGCTATAAAACTGCTCGTTATCCTTATTCACTACAGCAAAGTCTTGCTCACCCAAGGCTTTCATACTGACACTTCCGAAGTGGTGGATAAAAGCATCCCCGGCTACCGCAAGCTGGTATCCTGCCAGCTTCACCCGGATGATCCAGTCATCATCTTCGAAATTGCCCACCGCGTACCCTTCGTCCAGATAACCTACCCGTTCCAGCAGCTCCCGTGAGAACAGCCAGCAGAATCCGACCAAGCGATCGGTTATTCGATGTTTGTCTGCATCCGGACGATTATGTGTGGCGGCAAAAGACCACATCTCTTCTACCTCATGGTAAGGAACCTGAATCTGCTGATCCCCGCCAATATAGTTGGTCACCGGGCCCACCACACCAATCTTCGGATCACTGGCAAGACAAGTCATCATGTTATCCAGCCAGCCCGGAGTAACGAGCGTATCGTTGTTCAGCACGATGATATGTCGTCCTCTCGCCATCATCAGTCCATGATTGACACCTCCGGCAAACCCCCGGTTCTGATCCAGGGCAGCCACCCTCACCATGCCGCCTTTGCGGAGCATCGCCTCGGCAGTTCCATCCTTGGAGGCATTATCCACGACAATGATCTCGAAGGGAGCAGGGGTATGTTTCTCGATACTGGACACACATTTCAGCACATACTCCCGCTGATTGTACGTGGGGATAATGATGCTAACTCCTTCAAAAACAAGACCAAACGAGCTCTGTCCCTGGCGGACACCTTCGTTGTATCCTCTGGTATACCCCTGTTTGTAGAGCCTGGCGCCTTTGGCTGTGCCCCTGCTTTTGCCTTTACGTCTGGATTTCCGTATTGAGCGGCGACCTGCTGCATGCAGGACTGCCATATCAGATCGCGAGACATCGTGCTTTGTGGCACGGCGGGCCGCTTTTTTTTCACTGCTTATGCTGCCATTTCGGTTGTTTTCACTGCGGCTGTTGTCACTGCGAGTGCTGATATTTGGAATAATGTTCAGATGACTGTGACCCTTTCGACGGACGACGTTTCGAGCCTTAACCTTGTTGCTGCGGCTATGACGTTTTTCCCCGCGCTGTTGATCGGGTGTGCTCATGTTGCTCCCTCCATTTCCACTTGTCCGTGAGGCTAACACGCACATGACCAGCCCCCGGACGGTCCACTAGAGTTGAAGCTCTCCTGTTACCAGTTTGTCAGCCAAATGTCCAAAATCCAGAGCGACCTTGCCGAGTTCACCTGCAATTCGCCGACACAGAATGACCGCCGGAATTCCCGCCGCCACCAACGCGATATCAAAAGCATGTTCTGCGGTTTGCTGCATCACCTTGGGAATATCCATGACTCCCTCCACAGAACCAATGATACCTGTGACATGAATCCCCCGGTTATGCAGCAGTGCCGCAAGCTCTGGTGCCTGGCTACCTATGAGCAGAACCCGCCGTCCTTGCAACAAGGGCAACACCAGGCCGGACTGATGCAGACTGTAATTGATCGTGGAACTGGTCAATTTCAGCCGAGACCAGTCGATCCCGAAGTGGCGCAATACCGGGAATAACAGCCCCTGGAATGTCGGCGCCCGCGAGATCGGCACGCCAACCCAGTCGGCGGCCTGTATGGCTTCCGCAAGCATCGCGCGGATGTCTGGCGTTGAGCATGGCACCCCTGCATAGGGCAGAAACGGTGCCAGCTCCTGCACTTCCTGGACTGGCAGCACCGTATCGGCTGCCAGCGTGAGCAGTTCGCCATCTCCGAGGCGAACGACAGATAAGGGGCGCTGCGCATCCAGCGCCGCTGTGATGTGTCCAGCCATCTCATGAGGGCTGGACAGCCGGGCCAGGCTGGGCGCGTATTGGCGGAATCCCGCCGCGATCAGATCTGCCGCCGCCACGGCAGGCAGAATGTGATCCGGCGGGATGTGCTGCGCCACCAGCGCCTCCCCGCCGGCGAATACGCCGTCGCGGTAGCCCTCGGCGTAGCCGCCGGGCACGGCCTCCGCCTGCACTGCGTGCTCCGCGGGCGGAGGCGGCAAGCCCTTCGCGCTGCCCGCATTCGCGCCGGCAGCGCCTCCCCGCCCCGGGGGGGCGACACCCTTCGGGTGTGTCGCCTGGCGCGGGGCGGGGCCAGCACCGCTGGCAGGCATCGCCTGTGGCGTGCTGGCTTGCGGTGCTGGCAAGGGCGCACGACGCATCGCCGTGCGCTGCTTGGCGCGGGCAGCGGCACGCCCGCCCCGCGCTGGTGCATGCCTGCGCCCAGCAGTGGCCCGGCGCAGGCCGGCTTTGCCTTTGCCGGTGCGGCTAGCTCTTGGCGCTTTGCTCGCGCTCGCGCGGCCAGCTTTGCCTGCTCTGCCAACAACACTGCCTGTGCTGTTCGCTTTGCCTGCACGTACCTTATGCGCTGCGCCGGCAGATGTACCTGCTTTGGTCAGGGTACTACGTTTCCCTGACTTCACACCTCTGACTCCAGCAGACCCTGTACCTGCTACTGCCGGAGTGCCACTGCCCATAAATACGGCCGGGTGGATGCCCCGGGGTTTACCCGACACGGAGGCCCTAGCGGCCCCGGTGCGTGTCACTACTCTCACGCCATTCCCTCCTTTGGCATGCACGAGGATTGTCGCTGCGCAAAGCGCCGGAGCATCCTTCCAGCTCCGGCGCAGAGTGTTCTGCTCCCATGGGGCACCGCACAGCGGCAGCATCAGTCGCATATATTTTAGGGCAATTGTCCTTTCATACGGACAGCTGCTTCCTGGAGCGATTCAAATGTACCTGCATCACTCCAGTATTTCTGCAAAATGTCGTATTCCAGTCCGCCAGTAGATGCGTAGTGATTATTCACATCCGTAATTTCAAGTTCTCCACGCGCAGACGGCGCAATGTTGCGAATCAGGTTAAATACATGATCGTCATACATGTATATGCCCGTCACACAATAAGAGGTTTTCGGCTGGCTTGGCTTCTCCTCAATGTACGAGATTCGCTCTGGATACTTTGAATCAAAAACAGGCACCCCGTAACGTCGTGCATCATCCACCTCTTTGAGCAGAACTCGCGCTGTACCAGCAGGTTGCTGCATGTAACGGTCCACATAAGGCTTCAGATCATCGCTGAAGAGATTATCACCGAGAAGCACAACGAATTTTTCTCCAGGAAGGATAAAAGTGGTCGCCAGATCCAACGCTTCCGCAATCCCGCCTGCCTTTTCCTGAATGCGATAAGTCAACTTCACGCCATGATCTGCTCCGCCACCAAGATACTCTGTATATAGCCCGGCGGAATGTTTGTTGATCACAATCAATAGTTCATCAATGCCTGCCTGGCGGAGCCTGTCGATGCCATACATAATCATCGGATGTTTACCGACTGGAAGCAGATGTTTGTTAATGAGCCGGGTCAGCGGATACAGTCTAGTTCCTGTTCCGCCGGCAAGAATTACACCTTTCATTCCACGTTCCCTCCTTCATCGGATATGTCCATATATTCAAGCGGATCGACATGCCATTTGTTCATAAAAATCGAACGATTACGCTCAAGCAGCTGTTTCCACGCTACCGGATCTGTCTTCTGGAAGCTGGCACTTCCCTGATGATGCACGAGAACATCTCCACATACCAGCAAGCGATATCCCTGCAATCTTGCTCTATAACAATAATCGTCATCCTCATAGTGTCCCGGAGAGTACGCCTCGTCAAGCAGTCCAACCGATTCCACTACATTTCGTTTTATCAGCATGCACAGACCGACGATCCGGCGTACTTCCCTCCACCTTGAAGAATCGGCAACATTATTGGAATCGGCTAACTCCTGAAAATGTTCCATGTCCCGAAATGCCAGTTCAATCTGCTGGATGCCGCTTGCATAATTCGTAACAGGCCCCGTGATCCCAATACTTTGATCACTGTACAGAGCCGTTCGCAGATTCTCCAGCCAACGGGGCGTGACCGTAACATCATTGTTCAGCAGCAATAACTCATCCCCGCAGGCTGCACGAAGTCCAGCGTTACACGCTGCCGGAAATCCCCGATTGTCCGGGAACCTTACAAATCGAATTCGCTCCAGCGCACAATATTCAGCCGTTCCATCCGTCGAACCGTTATCTACAACGATAATTTCATATGACGCAGGATCGCCAGAGTATTGACGTATGGCATCGATGCAGGGCCTGATCAGATCCAGACCGTTGTACGTTGGGATAATCATACTCGTCAGTGTCATCTGGCGTTCCTCCTGTAAGCCACTTCTGCACGGGAGAGCGTATGTGCCTGAGCTGGATTCCAACCTGTATCCAGCAATGTAGCCAGTGCCTCCAGATGATCTCCGATGATCAATCTGGCGACATCATTCCCACTTCCCGTGTTACCAGGACGCAACCGATTGGAACGAATAACATCCACCTGACTTGGTGCCGAGACGTTCATTCCATGCTGAATAGCTAGACTTTGTGCTTTAGGTGGAACGGCCAGTGATGCTGGCTTCACGGTCTGAATCATACGACGAGACAATGCATGAGGCACGGCTGTCATGGAATTGGAACCGAGATCTGCCCTGCCTAATGTACGGTTCAGATATGCTTTGATCCGGCTTACCTCATCCTGCCCTGCAAACGCAGGAAGCAAAGACGTCAGATTATTCAACGCCACATCCTGTCCCCGATCAACCGCGTACAGATAGGGTGCAAGCTGTTCAGCCGAGACGACCATATCTCCATCCACGAAGAGAACCGTCTCCGCATCCGTCATCTTGGCTCCAAGTGCCCGGCCCACATCATGTCCTGCCCGATCCGGTTCATAGACTACTGTAAGTCCCGGCTGCGTTAACACCTGTTTCAAACTGTCATCTGTCGTTCCATTCAGTACCACAATAATATCCGTCAGAGGCAACCGCTTTAGTTGCAATAACACCTGCCCCAGTGTGTGTTCCTCATTACAGGCACAGACAATGGCAGCAGCCGAATGACGAAGAGGTAGCGGTACGATCTGGAATGAATGTCCCGAGGCATGCGCATAACCCTGCATAAATGCCTTACCTGCGTTCAGGGCTAACTCGAAGTTGCTTAGCTCCGCAACGTTCGCCGCGTGTGCATTCCATATGAGACGTGCATGTTCTTCTGATACTGTGTTGTTCGCCTTTGCCTCGCTTCCTGCAACTTGCCCCGCTTTCCACATCAAGTGCAGATTTACTTGGCCAGACTTTGATCGGCTTCTTCTTGTTTTTTGAATATTTAAATGCTTCCTGTTCCGATGACGCTTGTTCATTACTGTTCGTCCTGCTGTCGTTCGTCTATTAGTTGTCCGCCTGCGGCGGGCAATCCCTGAACGTTCCTTCATATCCTCACCTCCAGCATGCTGCATCATCCGATGCGACATGCTTACCTCGCCAGGTTGCGAACACGTTGCAGATCGGTATAACCTCCGCGGGGACCGAGCGTATCCGTAATCCACTTGATCGCTGCCATATGATCATTCAGTACCACTTGACTGAGCGGATCAGGTCCGCTTCGCTTCTTGATTCGTACTGCATTCATTCTACCAACAGGTACGTGATGAACAGCGCGTACCCGAAGTCCGCCAATCACTGCCTTGGCTTGTGCGAGTGGCGGAACTTCCAGTGAGGATATCCCCATGACCTCAAGTCCTTTTCGGCTTATTGCATGTGGAATAGCTGTCATGGATGCCCCCCGGAGATCGGATCTTGCGAGTATGCTGTTCAACATGTGTTTGGCCTCCACTACCGGATGAACGGGATGATGAGTGACCGGCCCATGGTAGTCGTTAAGCGCCACATCCGTTCCCTTCAGCACAGCCTTCACGTAAGGCGCAAGGTGCTCTGCGGGAATTGCGATATCTGCATCAGTAAAAAGCAATACCTGACCGCGTGCCTCCGCTGCGCCTACTTTTCGTCCTCCATCATGCCCCAGCGCTTCTGCATACGTGAGCACTCGTGCTCCAGCCCGTTTGGCTGCGTTAGCCGTACCGTCTGTTGAACCATTTACAATGACAAGCACTTCAGCATCACGGCATATCCGCAGCGCTTCACGTACAACTGCACCAATCGTTTTCTCCTCATTCATAGCAGGGATAATGACCGAGAGCACCGGTCCCTGAGAAACATCCCTGTGTGAAGGAGCATCACTCATGCCATTTTCCGCTCCATTCTCTACTCCATCCTTAGCCTGTGACATCAGCTGTCTGGACGGAATAACGAACGTATAGGCCTTTGTACCCTTTTTGTGTCCAGACTTCCATCTTCGTTTCTTCAGCACTTTTTTTCTTCGTGTCACATTGGATCGGGTTGCATAACGTGCTGTGGTACGGGTTTTGCGCAACAGTTTCACCTCCCGCATTCGATCATCGGCATGCCAAGGGAGTACACGTTATTCTATGTATTCGTGGAGCAGTGGAAACGGCGTTTGTCCTTGCAGTAAGCAGGTTCTCCCTGTGAACACGAGGGTACAGGCCTTGATTTTAGACAAAATACGTCAAATTATGTGAAAAACGCTACCTCTCCCCTACTTCAGACACAATTTTAGCAAAAAGCTAAAATTGCATCTTTTCCAAAGTTTTACACTGTGATAATATACGTTCCAAGCAGTTTTATTTACAAAAATAACCTTGTTGTGAACATAAGTTCCCATTTATCTTTGTAAATCAATTTATTGACCTTAGGTTGATTAGATAATGACCTCATTCACAGAACCTGTTAAGCAGATACATTTTACTCTTGAGAGGAGTGATGCCGTTCAGAACACACTGCCTTCGTCATTTACGCAAACCCGGATTGAACACCCCAGTTTTCCGTAAACGTATCTTCTACCTGCGCAATTGGACAACCCCCGGCTTTCTGAAAGAGGAACACAATAGACGATTAAACCTTCGGGCTGAACTGAATAAACGGTTATCCTTTCGTTTGGTGTCGTGCTTAACACTTCCCGAGCTAAGGCCAAGCCGATTTTGTTCCAATCGTTTCTTGTCTCATTCCACGCTTCAGGTTCAGCCCCACGCTCCGCGCTGCCCAAGTTGCAGACGGAAATCCAACCGAGATAGGCATGAACATTTTCCAACAAAAAAATAATTTAAGAATGGGAGAGTTTACTATGAAATTCGCCAAAGTTATGCCAACAATTCTTGGAGGAGCTCTTTTGCTCGCTTCCGTATCCTCTGCTACTGCAGCTCCATTGTCTGATCAATCCATTCCACTTCAGGCCCCTTATGCCTCTGAGGAGGGTATTCCATTGAACAGTGGAACAGATGACACCATCTTTAATTACCTTGGACAGCAGGAACAATTCCTGAATTCCGATGTAAAATCCCAACTCAAAATTGTCAAAAGAAACACAGATACATCTGGCGTAAGACACTTCCGCCTGAAACAGTATATTAAAGGTATTCCGGTTTATGGTGCAGAACAGACGGTGCACCTGGACAAAACCGGAGCCGTGAGTTCCGCCCTTGGCGATCTTCCACCGATTGAAGAGCAGTCCATTCCGAATGATGGTGTAGCCGAGATCAGCGGAGAAGACGCGATCCGTATTGCAACCGAAGAAGCAACTTCCCGGATTGGAGAGCTTGGTGCCGCGGAAATCACACCTCAAGCTGAATTGAACATCTATCATCATGAAGAAGATGGTCAGACGTATCTGGTTTACATTACGGAAGTAAACGTACTGGAACCTGCCCCTCTACGGACCAAATATTTCATTAACGCAGTGGATGGCAGTATCGTATCCCAGTTTGACCTCATTAACTTTGCCACTGGAACAGGTACAGGCGTGCTTGGAGATACCAAAACCCTGACAACCACCCAATCCGGCAGCACCTTCCAACTGAAAGACACCACTCGCGGCAATGGCATCCAAACGTACACGGCGAACAATGGCTCCTCACTGCCTGGTACCTTGCTCACAGATTCGGATAATGTATGGACCGATCGTGCAGGTGTAGATGCCCACGCCCATGCAGCTGCTACGTATGATTTCTACAAAAACAAATTCAACCGTAACGGTATTAATGGTAACGGATTGTTGATCAGATCGACCGTTCACTACGGCTCCAATTACAATAACGCCTTCTGGAACGGGACACAGATTGTCTTTGGTGACGGAGACGGAACGACGTTCCGATCCCTGTCTGGTGATCTGGATGTTGTGGGTCATGAATTGACGCATGGTGTTATTGAATATACAGCCAATCTGGAATATCGCAATGAACCAGGTGCACTCAATGAAGCCTTTGCCGATATTTTCGGTAATACGATCCAAAGCAAAAACTGGCTGCTCGGTGATGATATCTACACACCTAACATTCCAGGAGATGCGCTACGCTCCCTCTCCAATCCTACGTTGTATGGTCAACCTGACAAATACAGCGATCGCTACACAGGCACACAGGACAACGGCGGTGTCCATACCAACAGTGGTATCATCAACAAAGCTTACTACCTTGCTGCTCAAGGCGGAACACATAATGGTGTGACTGTTACCGGAATCGGCCGGGATAAAGCGATCCAGATTTTCTACAGCACACTGGTGAATTACCTGACACCAACGTCCAAATTTGCCGCTGCCAAAACAGCTACCATTCAAGCTGCCAAAGATCTGTACGGAGCAACTTCGGCTGAAGCTACTGCTATTACTAAAGCATATCAAGCTGTAGGCCTGTAAAATCTTATTTTAATTAATGTCGTTGAACTTATAATGTACTCATCCTAATGATAAGGAAACGTTCAGACACCCCTCACCGTCCGAACGGATTAAGCTTAGATCAACCAAAAGCGGTGTCCCGGACAACTCTGGACACCGCTTTTGTCATTTATATATTACGGATACTACCTGCACTATCCTTGCGAAGGTCCCGCAGCAATCCATGACAACAACCCGTACGTATGCTTGCAATCTGCTGTACGTGACACTTCAAGTACCGCTTCATCCTCACTCTGCGAGAGCAGGGAAATCTGGAATCCCCGATCATTGCTCATGCCCACAATCACATAATGTTCTGAAGCAAATGATTCTTCAAAAACAACGGTTACCTCTGTGCATACTTCACTCTCTGGCAGTACAAAAGCTTCCATCCCGAATTGTTGTACAACCGGTTGTTTGCTTACGCTGCGAACGGGCTGGAAGGCCAGATGTTTGGCCTGAACTGCACCCGATTGCAACTGGTTGCTGCCCACGGCATCATCACACAGATGCTCCTGTGTAATTGATTGAGGGTTCGGTGTGTACTGCAATTGAACAACAGGTTCTGGTGCCTCTTCTACTGAGCCACCAGGCGTCAGAGATGTAACATCTGGTGCAAGTTCTGTAGGTTGTTCAATCGATTGTTCTACATATAATTCAACGCCAGCTTGTGACTCTTGCTGATCATGTGGGTTTTGCAGTTCAAGTTGCTCCTGCAGCTCCAGCCCATCCGTTTGAGGATTTGTTGTCTCCGTACTCCAATCCATTCCGAAGATGGATTCATTCTCTAGTCCAACCGACTGCATTAATTGCTGGACCTCCAGCAAGGCTTCCTGCCTTTTGATCTCAGCCAGCTGCTCCAGCGTTTCTCCACTAACCTGACGAATGGCATTCCAGATCTCTTCACTTAAATGCTCGGTACCCACAATTCCCGCGTTCAGATGACTTGAAGTTATACTCTGCTCACTCAGTTTGCTGCCGTTCACGCTGCCATCGGCCAATTTGGCACTGGTGACGGACCCATTTTGCAGATGAACCCCGCTTACGGCTTCCTCTTCCAGATGAGTTGTGCGAATACTGCGTTCTTGAATATGATCAGCAAGGATCGTTCCATCCTGAATATGCCGAGATTGCACACTTTTGTCTGCCATGTGGACAGCCGTTACCGCTCCTTCAATCAACTTGCTGCTGTTTACACTGCCGTCAGCCATTTTGGCACTTGTTATGGAACCATTGTGCAGGTGAATCGCACTTACCGATTCCGCTTTGAGGTGGGAGATCCCAATGCTTCGCTCTTGAATATGGTCAGCATGTATGGCTTTCTCTTGGATATGACGGGATTGCACACTTCCATTGGCAATATGGACATCCGACACCGCATCTTCAAGCAGTTTGTCGCTACTCACACTGCCATCGGCCAGTTTAGCACTCGTTACAGACCCATCTTGCAGATGAACCGCACTTATGGCTTCCTCCTCCAGATGGGACGTACCAATGCTATGCTCCTGAATATGATCAGCAAGGATCGCTCCTGCCTGGATATGGCGAGTTTGCACACTTTCCGATGCGATATGGCTCCCCAATACAGTATCTTCGAGCAATTTGCTGCCGCTAATGCTACTGTCAGCCAATTTGGCACTTGTGACGGACCCATTTTGCAGATGAACCGCACTTACGGCTTCCTCTTCCAGATGGCTTGTGCCTATGCTTCGCTCCTGAATATGGTCAGCATGAATGGCTCCTGCCTGAATATGCCCGGATTGCACACTTTCCGATGCGATATGAATCCCGGATACCGTACCTTCGAGTAACTTGCTGCCAGTTATACTGCCATCCGCCAGTTTGGCACTCGTTACAGATCCATTTTGCAAATGAATGGCACTTACCGACTCCTCTTCCAAATGTGCTGTGCCGATGCTCCGCTCTTGAATATGATCAGCATGTATGGCTCCTGCCTGAATCTTCCTGGATTGCACACTATCGTCTGCAATGTGGATATCTGATACTGCTCCTTCAAGCAACTTGCTGCCGGTTACACTGCCGTCGGCCAACTTGGTACTTGTTACAGATCCATTTTGCAGATGAATGGCACTTACTGCTTCCTGTTCCAAGTGAAGCATGCCGATGCTGTGCTCCTGAATATGGTCAGCAAGGATTACTCCTGCCTGGATATGGCGGGATTGCACACTTTCAGACGCGATATGGATTCCTGACACCGCATCTTCGATCAACTTACTGCCGGTTACACTACCGTCGGCCAGTTTGGTACTGATGACAGACCCATTTTGCAGGTGAATCGCACTTACGGCTTCCTCCTCCAGATGGGTTGTGCCGATGCTCCGCTCCTGAATATGGTCAGCATGAATAGCCCCAGCCTGGATATGCCCGGATTGCACACTTTCGGATGCGATATGGAGCCCCGACACCGCACCTTCGAGCAATTTGCTGCCGTTGATACTGCCATTCGCCAGTTTGTCACTCGTTACAGATCCATTTTGCAAATGAACCGCACTTACGGAGTCCTCATCCAGATGAACTGAGCCAATACTGCACTCTTGAATATGATCAGCAAGGATTGCGCCTTCTTGGATATGACGGGTTTGCACACTTTCATTGGCAAGGTGAGTAGCCGATACGGTTCCTGCAGCTAATTTGCTGCCATCCACACTACCCGTTGCTAGCTTGGAGCGTGTTACAGATTCATCCTGCAAAATAATCGTACTTACCGCTTCTTCTTCCAGATGAGATGTTCCGATGCTGCGTTCATGGATATGATGAGGAAGAATTTCACCATCTTGAATATGACGGGAATGCACAGCTCCTTGCTGCAGGTGAACAGCACTTGTCGACTCTGCCTGAAGATGCAAACCACTGATCAAACCTGGCTGAAGGTGAGCCGCTGTAATGGATAAAGGTGCCAGATGGTCTGTTTCGACAGATCCGGGTGCCAAGTGATGCGATGTGACCACCTGTTCAGCAATATGCTCCTCATGAATGATGTCTGCCTTCAGATGCTGTGAGCTCACTACTTGAGTTCCCAAATGGTCAGATTTCACGCTGCCTTCAGCCAGATGCACGGATTGTACAACGGATGGCTGCAAGTGCTCGCTACCTACAGCAGCCTGTTGCAGTTCTGCTCCGGATACCGAGTCTGCTGTCAAATGGTCCGCACTTATGGAGCCATGCCGAAGTTTGTTGCCGGTAATACTGCCATCAGCGAATAACTCGGGCGAGCGTATTTCTTCCGACAAATGTTCCAGGGAAACGGAATGCTGCTTCAGGTGATATCCGCGAATGGTTCCTGATGGAATATGTTTGGCGTTAATGCTCTCTGCCATAATCTTGGAAGAAGTCACGCTGCCGTCTGCCAGTTTAGCTGATGTGACAGCAAAATCCGCCAGTTTATCTGTTGCAACACTCTCTGGTGAAAGCTTGGGGGAAGTAACCGCATGATCTGTTAGATGAGGCGGAAAAATGGACCCGCCAGCCAGCTGGGCTGAAGTTACACTATCAATAGCCAATTTGTCTGTTGTGACCGCGGCCCGTGCAATCGCATCCGTTTCAACACTACCCGGCTGAAGATGAGGTACACCTACGGCATGTTCTGTCAAGTGTTCCGATTTCACTGCATAAGGTCTCAGGGCCTCGGAACCCACGCTGCCTGGAGCCAGATGTGTCCCTGTGACTCCACCACTCGCAAGATGCGAGGATATAACACTTCCCGGGGCAAGCGCTCTGCTACTCACCGATGCCGTTCCAAGCTTTTCTGTTGTCACACTTCCATCCGCAAGTTTAACGTCTGTAACGGCAGCATCCTGCAATTCATACGTACCCACGGCCGACTCTGCAAGATGCCGCTCACACACCACGTCGTCTGCAAGAGCGTCTCCGGACACACTTCCGGCAGATAGATGAGCTGCCTCGATGCTTCCACTTGCAATGTGAATAGAGTGAATTGCGGAATTGTCCACATGTACCGGCGTAATTCCCCGATTCACAATGTGTTCCGCACGAATGGACCCTCTAGCAAGATGTTTACCCTGTACGGCTTCATCCGCAATTTTGGAAGATATGACGCTCTGATCAGAGATCTTGGATGCCGTAATGGACTGCTCTAGCAATTTTGCTGTTCCAACAGACTGGTCTGCCAGTTTGCTACTGGTTACTGCACCTTCTGTCAAATGCTCACTGCCCACTTCTCCATTGCCAATCTGCTCCTTGCCAACGGAATGAGCTCGAATCTGACTTGAACCGATTGAACCGTCCAATAGATGTCTTCCACTTAATGAACCCTCAGCTAAATGTCTTGTTTGTATGGATCCATCCTCTATCTGGTCACTTCCAATACTGCCATTTAATAGTTGTGAACGACCGACAGACCCTTCTGCCAGATGTGTCTGTTTAACAGCACCTGCCTGAATATGGTGAGACTCGATGGAGTGTTCTTCGATTTTGCTGCCTGTGACAGCAGCTTCACGAATTTTGGTTGTAGTCACTGCATCGTCAGCCAGTTTGGAGGTATTCACAGCTCCTCCCGTGAGATGCCTTGTATCCACGCCGCTAATCGCGATCTTGTCTCCAGTTACGGCATGATTCTTGATTAATTCTTCCGTTACCAGCATGCGGCTGAGATGTCTTGTGCTGATGGAACCGTCGGCAATTTTAGCCGAATCGATGGCCTGGTTGCCAAGCTTCTGAGAAGTAATACTGCCATCTCTGATTTTCTCGCCTGCAATAGAAGCATTTCGTATTTTGTGACCAGACACAGAACCGTCAATCAGGTGCTCCTCAGATACAGACGCTTCCGCAAGTTTCGCTGAAACAATGGCCCCGTCTGCAATGTGAATGCTGGTCACCGCATAATCCTGCAATGCTTCACTGCCGACCGCATCCGGTTTCAGCTTGGAGGCATCTACAGAGAAAGGAGCCAACTTGCTCTCCGTAACAGCAAATTCACTCAAGTCGTCCGTGTAGATGTAATGTCCGGTATGACCCGGCATCTGGTTCTGGTTCAGGATCTGCAGCCGGTCCTTGCTTGTTGTTTCTTGTTTGATGATAACCACCTCTTCTTCCAGAACAAGCGGAGCCACGCTGCTAACCTGAATCTGCTTATCCGAGCTATCTTCTGTCTCGATTTCCTTGCTATCAGACTCTACGGGTTCCGGCTTGATTTCGGCTTCGATCTCTAGCTCTTCCAGCTCGTTCGTTGAAGCAGGTAGCTCCATTGAGTCGAATAGGAATTCTTCCGACTCCTGAACAGCTCTCGAATCCCTTTTATTTGTATTCAAGCGTTCTTCCCTATTCACAGTGAAACCTGAGTTCATCTTGTCTGCCCGGCGATCAGTCAGTTCCAATTCCTTGTATTTCGGGCTCACATGCCGCAGTTTCGGCGTCGGAACCTTCTTTTTGCCATTTTTACTCATGCAGCTTGCTCCTTCCTCTAACGTTCGTCTCCGGCATCATATGCTTCCATCTGGGCATCTGCCACTTCATTTATGACTTTTGCGGATTCCAGAGCACGAATGTACGGGCGTCAAGACAGGAAGGTTCGATGATCTTCGTGGAAATAGGCGTGTCAGGGAGCAGAGGAAAGGCGGCTGTCCACGCCCCCGTCCCAGTCATGTCATAGGATATTATATCTAGGTCGTGTCTGAAAACTCGCTGAAGTGCATCTTTCACCTTCTTTTTGCCCCCTGCTGTGTCACTTTCCCTTGACGTGCCCCGGCACGCCCGCGGAAAACTTCCTTGCTTGGAACGAAAATTCGGCAAAACCTGCTTCCTTCAGAGTTTTAGACACGCCCTGAGCAAGCACTAGTGCTTGGCGATGCATCTTACACACCGGTCTGCGTTATCGCGATGTCTGAGCCATGCGGTGACAGGCCGGCATTCCATGAATGGACGCTCCATGGTCGCGATAACATCGAAGGAGGAACGGTCATGCTCCAAGAAACGATCGGCATTATGTTCGATTCACGCATGTACCGGGGGATACCGGCCGGAAGGACCGGTCAGGAATCACTCGCGAATTATGAACAGGCAGCGGCCAGTTATGGATTAACACCCTGCTTTTTGCGGCTGGAAGATATTGATTCGGATCGAAAAACATGTCTTGCCTATGTAAAAAAAGAAGGCAGATATGTTCGCGTGCGCATGCCACTGCCCTCCGTCATTCATAACCGATCACTCCAGCTTCGCCGGACGGAACAGCATCAGATCACCAAGCTGATGTTGCAGGGTATCCAGGTATTCAACGTCCGCAACCGGTACCGTAAAGATCACATTCATGACATGCTTCATCAGGACCTCGACTTGCGAGAACACCTGCCCCGTGCAGTGAAAGCTACGCCAGAGTCTCTGGCCTATATGATGGAACAATATGATGACCTCGTCATCAAACCATGCAGCGGCAGCATCGGTCATGGTATTATGCGAGTCTTTGAGCGAGATGGACAGTGGAAACTAACCTGTGAGACAAAGGCTGCACGCAAAGGGTGGGCTACCTTCCGATTGAGCAAAGGACAGCTTCCTTCCTCCACCCTAAGGCGGATCTTTCGCCATGCCTACCTCATTGAAGAGCGTATCCCACTGGTACGTTATGAGGGCAGGCCGGTAGATTTGCGGGTATCTGTACAACGTGGTGGCGATGGTCTTTGGGGAATAACAGGCATGTTTGCCAAAGCGGCTCCTGCCCATACGTTTGTCAGCAATATCGCCCAGGGCGGTAAAGTCATGAAGCTCGCAGAGGCCCTTGGATTAGGGGAATCTGGCTTCGACCTGGCTCGACTGGAATACAGAATCGGACTCGTTGCACTTCGAATTGCCCAGAACCTGGCGGCAAGTCTGCCACATCTGGCTGATCTGGGCCTTGATCTCGGAATAACGCGCAGCGGCCAGATCTATTTTATTGAATGCAATGGACGGGATCAGCGTTACGGTTTTCGCAAGGCGGGAATGTCGGAACACTGGAAGGCAACGTACAGCAAACCGATGGCTTATGGGCGTCTGCTGCTGGAACAGAATTCGAGGATTCCGAGACAACCGCAGACATACGATAGGAGACTATATTGATTTCGTGTGCATTCTGTGTCAATATTATGCAGAACGGCCGGTCTTGCCGGCCTTGAAGTTCGCATTAACCCTAAGGGGGATATTCATGGCAAAAACGCTGTTGCGATTAATGACCGAGCTTTCTTCGCGCAAATGGATCTCCCGGACCGTGGGAGCCTTCTCCAAAAGCCGGGGAAGTAAGGCATTTATCCCTTATTTTGTCCGGACCTACGACATCCCTGTTCAGGAGGCCGAGAAAGACTGGAAGGAATACCGTTCACTGAACGATTTCTTTACCCGCAAATTAAAGCCGGGCATGCGCCCGTTGGAACTTTCAGAGCATGCACTGATCAGCCCGGTAGATGCCAAGATTACGGCAGCCGGTCCAATATCTGCAGGGACACTCCTGAATGTTAAGGGACAAAATTATACACTTGCTGAATTATTAAACCATTCTCCCCATCTGGAGAAGTACAAGCACGGGTACGGGTTCGTCCTCTATCTCAGCCCTCGCGACTATCACCGCATTCATGCACCTGTCAGCGGCCGCAAAATAGAGAGCGAACACATCAAAGGCAAAGTTTATCCCGTGAATGACTTTGGCCTAACCCATATGAGATCCGTGCTTAGTCGAAACGAACGGCTCATTACGTATATCGCACACGATTACGGTGAAGTGGCGGTTGTCAAAGTAGGTGCGATGAACGTGAGTAGCATACAATATGCTGATACGGACACAAGTACTTGGGCACAAGGCGATGATCTGGCCTATTTTGAATTCGGTTCCACCGTTGTTCTGCTGACGCAGAGTGGCACATTCGAACCAAACCCGGGCTTACAGCCAGGCGATTCGGTCAAAATGGGCGCATTGCTTGGTCGTTTGAAACCGAAGAACTAATGAGTCCATACGCAAATAAAGAGGATGGCGCAACACCTGTAACCAGGTATTGCGCCATCCTCTTTATGCCTTCATATTTATCCATGTATACATGCAATACGAAGCTTCGCTCCGTCGTTATTGGTCTGCTGAGTTCTCCTCAAAACCACACATCTTGCAAGTCCTCTGCCGGTTTGAAGCGACGCAGACGGTTCCGGAAAATATTGCATCCCTTCGTAGAGCATCCCCGGTTGCGGACCCGACGTTTTCCGTTCATCACAAGTTCCCCCTTTTGGTCATCTGGAATGCTAGATCATTACCCTTGCGTTCCAGACTTGAAACGGTTTCCTGTTTTTCTCATCAGAATTTTAACGAATCTCGGACGGGCTTTTGCCGGTATACTGCTTGAACTGACGACTGAAGAAGAAAATATCCCGGTAGCCCAGAGCATCCGCCACTTCGGTCACATTCATGCCGGTATGCACCAGCAGATGTTCCGCCCGTTCAATACGCATGCGGATAATATAAGATTGCACCGATGATCCCACCAGTTCCTTGAACTTGATCGAGAAGTATCGGGGCGATAAGCCAGCCCGCGCAGCCAGATCTTCCACCCGATGCGTAATCCCGGGATGCTGACGCACATAATTGGCGACCTCCTGGATGACATCGGACAACTGGTTGCTCACCTTTTTCTCCACAGGTTCTTCCGTATCGGCGCGCAGCAAATGAATCATCAATTGTTTCAGAATCAATCGGCTCTCTTCATCACGTCCGTACACATCCGATAAGAACAGTCTTACATAACGTGCCAGCAAGTGCTCAAACTCCACCGTTTCCTGTACCTCGCGATAGGACTGGGGAACGTCAGCAACAGGCACGTCCACATCAAAGTGAATATACGTAAGTACCAACGGTTTTTGCTTATTATGTGTTGCAGTAGGATGATCTCCTGGCCTGAACAAAAAACAACTCCCCTTGCCAACTTCATACGACTGGTCATTCAGTACAAGCGTTCCTTCACCACTCCATACATAAAATAAATCATAGTTTTGCATCGGTTTTTCCCGTTTCTGCCACTTCCAGCCCGGTTCACAGACAATTTTGGCGACAGCGGGCAAAATAACAAATGATGACGGCGATGCCTGCAGCATGTCGCCACTCCCCCTTGATAGTTAATCTCTCTGCATATGGCATCATTCTGATCTGAATCTCACTTCTTCAATCCAGGCCATATGTATTTCAGTATCTTGCATGATTAAATACAACTTGCTCATATATAATCTCTGCTCCTACAGGAGCGAAATGTCTTATCCCATTATACAGCGGAATTCACCGAAACGAAAATGTGCACTTCTCCCAGGCTAGCCGCATACGCCGGATTCCCTCTGTCATCTCTTCTTTCTCCAGATGTGCAAAAGCAAAACAGGCCGCCGGATGACCTGAAGTCAGCCGATATCGCTCTGCATCACGGAACAATATGCCATCCTCCTGAGCAAGCTTTTTAAATCGCTGATAACTGTCAACATCGCCATTCCAGGTAGCGTAGATATGCAGTCCTGCATCACCAAGTTGCATCGTGAATGCTTCCGGCCACTGTAGTTCCATCTCTCTGACAAAAAAATCATGCCGTTCCCCATATAACCGGGTTAACCGCCGTAAGTGTCTCAGGTAACCTCCTCTGGTCATAAATTTTGCCAGTGCGCGCTGCTCTAACAGCGCCGGAGGTACCGGTTCATACAACGCCTTGGCGGCAAGCAGAGGTTCTACCAGGCCAGGCGGCAGTACGGCATAGCCAAGTCGGAAAGAAGCCACCATCGTTTGTGAGAATGAACCGACGTAGACGACACGCTGTTCACGATCAAGCACTTTGAGGGGTTCAATTGGTCTTCCGCCCCATCGGAATTCACTGTCATAATCATCTTCAATGATGACCGCATTCCGCTTTGAGGCCCAAGCAAGCAAGGCACGTCTTCTGTCCAATCCCAGCACGGCCCCTGTTGGAAACTGCCGGGTAGGGGTGACAAATAACGTCTGTGCCTCCCAAGGCTGAGGAATAATGCCTGCGGCATCCAGCTCTGCCGGGATGATATGCCCACCACAGGACTTGACGGCATGAGCGATGCCCGGATACCCCGGATTCTCTAATACCACTGCTGTATTCTCCGTAATCAGCAGTTGAGATAGCAAGGTGATGCCTTGCATTGAACCACTGAACAATACAATCTGAGAGGGTTCAGCCTGAATACCACGTGTCCATCTGAGATGGGAGGCGATGGCCTCACGCAGCTCCGGATCACCGGCTACACCGCTCGATTCTCGCCAACCACTGCGATGAACCGCAGCGAGTGCACTCTTCCACTCCCCTAACGGGAAATGTTCCGCAGGCATGCGCTGCATTTGAAAATTAATGACGGACGGCTTCAGAGAAGACATTTGAGTCCGCAGGACTTCATGTTGCGTACTCAACATCTGTACTCGTTCGCCCCAGGCAGACAGCTTGAGAACGGCTTCCTGTTTCTCATTTTCCTGAGTGGATAATGTTTCGGTTACAAATGTACCTCTTCCCCGATGTGCATGGACATAACCATCCGCAAGCAGCATGTCGTATACCTGAGCTACCGAACCACGTGACATCTCATATTGCTTTGCCAACTCACGGGTGGAAGGAAGCCGCGTGCCTCCCACCAACGTGCCTGCAAGAATGGCATCACGTAACGCATGGTACAGTGCCTCATACTTGTATCGATGCTGAAGTTCATAGGTATCCATCGGCAGCCACAATTCCATCATGCACCTCTCTTCATTTGTCTTCATCTGTGATCCCCGACTAATTGGCCTACTAAAGTGAATGTAAATTGGATCTATTTCATTGTCAATGTATGAACTATGGTTATCCATAAGATATGGCGTTCTATTATACATTTCAATGATGGGGGAATACACATGAGACGGAAAGAATTCACAGTAGATGAAGAACAGGAAATTACCACATTTCTGGATCAGTGCTCCTTCGGGTTTCTGGGAACGGTCAGTCCGGACGGACAACCACGGGTTACACCGCTGAATTTCGTATATATGGACGGTTGCTTTTATTTTCACGGCAGTCTGGCTGGCGAGAAGATGAAACAGATCAAACAGGATTCGTCGGTCAGTTTCACGGTGGCTGAAGAGTTCTCCCTGATTCCATCCTATTTCAGTGATCCTGAGCTGGCTTGTCCGGCAACTTCTTTCTTCAAAAGTGTCATGGCCTTTGGTCAGGCTGAACCGGTTAAAGATCTGGACATCAAAGGTAAGGTACTGCAACGATTTATGGAAAAACTCCAGCCGCAAGGCGGATATGTACCCATTGACGCTACTGACTCGCGTTACACAGGAAACCTCAAAGCTGTAGCCGTAGTCCGAATTATTCCTGAACGGATCAGCGCCAAGTTTAAATTTGGTCAGAACCTTTCCAGTGAACGATTCGATCATATCAATGGTCAGTTGGAACAGCGCAATGAAGGAAGAGATGCCGAAACTGCTGAAATGATGCGGAAATACTGTCCATTTCATCAACAATAAGTTTCATTTCTTGAGGATTACTCCAAGGTTGAATTCAACGATAACCCACCCGAAAACCCTCTGCAACAACGCGGTAAAGCGATATAACTGTCATATTGCGTAATTTCCGTGACGGGGGCATGTCAAGGTGATATAATGTTAGGCAGTTGAATCACAAAGACTTGGAAGGATGAAAAGAATGAATCCACTGGCTGAACAGTTGAACGAAAGTATTCAGACAGGCAGCAGTCACGTCTACTCCATGCTGTCACAGCTTGGCAAAGAAATTTATTTTCCTAAAGAAGGGATCTTGAGTCAATCTGCTGAAGCAGCAAGCTTGGCCAAGACCCATAATGCCACGATTGGTATCGCCCTGGAGGGTGGTGTGCCTATGCATCTTCAGGTTATTCAGGAGAAGCTGTCTGCATTCCAGCCAAAGGATCTGTATCCTTACGCTCCACCTGCAGGCAAACCTGAATTGCGGACCGTCTGGAGAGACAAGATGCTGAAGGAAACGCCTTCCCTGGAAGGCAAAACGTTTGGCAATCCGATTGTAACCAATGCATTAACCCATGGACTAAGTATCGTAGCCGACCTGTTCGCCGATGAAGGGGACGCTGTCATATATCCGGATAAAAACTGGGAAAATTACGAGCTGACCTTCGGAATTCGTCGTCATGGCCAGTTGGTTCATTATCCCCTGTTCGATGATCAGTTGAACTTCAACAGTGAGGGTCTGCTTCAGGCTTTGCTTGATCAAAAGGACAAAGGTAAAGCGATCGTTCTGCTCAACTTCCCGAATAACCCTACAGGTTATACGCCTGGAGCGGAAGAAGCAGATGCCATTGTGAACACGATTCTTCAGGCAGCTGAAGCCGGCGTTAACGTGGTTGCTGTAACAGATGATGCGTACTTCGGGCTGTTCTTCGAAGATTCCATTCATGAATCCCTGTTTGGCAAACTTGCCAACATTCATCCACGTGTGTTGACCGTAAAAGTGGATGGTGCAACCAAGGAGGAGTTTGTATGGGGCTTCCGCGTTGGATTCATTACGTATGCCCATGAAGATGCAGCCGTTCTGCATGCATTGGAACAAAAAACACTTGGTATTATCCGGGCAACGATCTCCAGTGGCCCGCATCCTTCCCAGACTTTTGTACTGGATGCGCTCAAAGCACCGGAGTTTGAAGCACAGAAACAGGAGAAGTTCGAGATTATGAAAGGCCGCGCCAATAAGGTAAAAGCCATTCTTGATAGCGGCAAGTATGGAGATGCATGGGACTATTATCCGTTCAACTCCGGTTACTTCATGTGCCTGAAGCTGAAAGAAGTTGGCGCTGAAGAACTTCGAAGCCATTTACTGCACAAATACGGTGTGGGTACAATCGCGCTGGGTGAATCGGATCTTCGAATCGCCTTCTCCTGTATTGAAGAATCCGGGTTGGAAGATCTGTATGAAACCATCTATCGTGGAGTTCAGGATCTGCGGACGACTTAGTTAACACAGACCTATACCCTGAATGATATAAGAACCCTTTGTATAACGGCGACGTTTCATGTCTCTGGATATACAAAGGGTTCTTTTGTGTTTTGCAACTCGCATGATACTACTCCACTCCCCCGGACAGGTGCCCAAAAGCTTTAATTTCTCGCTTTACCGGGCATCGGCCCAATCAGCCTAACCCCCCGGCACATAATATACGATGTACGCAAGGGCGTGCCAAACAACCACTTGAAAGGGGAATGACCATGTCTGGAGTTGAAGATACAAGAGGCGGTTATGGATGCGGCGGTTACGGCGGAGGATTTACAAACACAGGTGCTATTCTCGTTCTGTTCATCTTGCTCGTGATCATCACTAAATCGTTCCTCTGTTAGTACCAATACACACTTGCGAGAGAACCAAGTGATCTAACTACATGATTCCATTACAGCACAAAGAAGGGTATACCGGGACACAGCCCGGAATACCCTTCTTTTGTTATCTTTTGTACCTCTCACTGATGAACCCAATGTAATAATCCGAGTTGGTCAGGTGTCCGATCGTTTACTCGTCCTCTTCTTCCTTCAACCACTTGTTACCTTGCGAACGCCGCATGATCACAATCACCAGTATACCCAAAATAAGTGCTACTCCGGTGACAGTCAGTCCGCTTGCTCCGGCAGCCAGCATAGGCAGCCACATGAGCAACGCAGCCAGTGCGTGCAGATGGAATATGAATCCTAACACCTGAGAACGACGACTTTCTCCCGAGATTGGATAGATCATAATCCAGAACGATTCACTATGACTGCGACGCATCGCACCTAACTGAACACCTGCAAGCAACAGGAAAAACAGATACACACCGACACCAAAGTAGCTGCCTGCTGTCCACCAGGATAGTAACATGCCCAGTACAATTAAGCGTAACACGATTGAAAACACTTCGGTTCGAATAAACGTTTTGGTTATCAAGTAACGGTAAGCTTTCCCTGCATTCCAAGGAAGACCGCTCCCCCATTTGCTAAGCCAGCGACGCGAACTTACTTTCTGTCCGGATGAAGGTACATCCACGAACCAGCCAAGCGTCCGCATGACTCTGCCAGCCTGCCCCTGCTCCACCTGAATCAGTCGTTCCCACGCTACCCGATGTTTCACCGGTATACGCAGGGCGACGATGTAGACAACAGCCAGCAACAGCAGGAACCAGACACTGCGCTGCGGTGGCTGCCACAGCCAAGCTGCAATCGCCAGCACTGCCAGAGCCCATCGCAAGAGACGATATCCTCTTGCTGCCCCGACCTGAACCATTCTTAGCTCTTGCCATGCTCCATAACTGGACAACCCTTTCCACAGCAGCAGGAACACGATGAACCAGCCAAATGGCCGTGCATCCAGATCTGCTCTGACATAGAGCGGCCACAGTGTAACAAACACAAGTAGCAAGCCCAGACTTTTATAGATGATGCCTCGGGCAAAGCTGTTCTTCAAATATTCCTGCATCCGGTATTCCTGTGGTCGCAGGAACACAATATCTGCCGGAAGCAGATATGTACGATAACTGCTAAACAGCACTAGTGGTGCCAGCAGCAGCAATGCAATCCAGCGAATCGGAAATTCCGCCGGAATGTTCTGAACAAACGATGTATACCAGGCGGAGAACGCAATGACGAGAAATAAAAAGACCATAGCTACACCGCTCTGGATCACATAACCCAGATAAGGAAGAATTCCGTTCCAGAATCCTGTGCGTCTTTGCTTCCATAGCAGCTTGAGATCCATGCTCAATCCCTGCCTTGTACGAGGGAATAGAACATGTGCTCCAGCGTGGCATCCGATTCCCCGAATTGGGAGCGCAGTTCATTCAGCGTCCCTTGAGCAATAACCTGCCCACGGTGCAGAACGATAAAACGGTCACAGTAATTTTCAATCGTGGACAGAATGTGTGAACTGAGCAGGATGGATGATCCCGAAGCTTTCATCTCCAGCATAAAATCAAGCAAAGAGCGAATACCCAGCGGGTCCAGCCCCAGGAAAGGCTCATCAATGATGTACAGTGGTGGTCCTGCCACAAAAGCACACATAATCATGACCTTTTGTCTCATCCCCTTGGACAGGTGAGTCGACAGACTTGTACTTTTCTCATTCATACGGAACAGTTCCAGCAGTTTCTCCGTACGTTGTTTGAAATCAGCCTCCGACACATTGTACGCTCTTGCCGTAAACTCCAGGTGCTCCATCACCGTCATCTCATCATACAGTTCGGGTGATTCCGGTACAAATGCCATAGCCGATTGGTAGATCTGCGCATCCTCGTCCCGCTTCTTGCCCATCACTCGCACTTCGCCCTGTTGAGGTGTCATCAAGCCGAGGATGTGTTTCATGGTTGTGCTTTTGCCAGCACCGTTTAAGCCGATTAGTCCGACCATCTCTCCACGTCCAACTTCCAGATCAATGCCGTGAAGGACCGGCCGTTTGGCACTATAACCTCCGCTTAACCCGCTGATTTGCAGAACAGGCGATTGAACGTTTTCCATCTATCCCTGCACCCCTTTCGTCAGATTCTATTCTTCGGAGCGTGGCGCTTTGTCTTTACTCCACTTGGGTGCTCCTTTGTTTTTGCGATCCTGGTCGCGCTCCGCGCGGCCTGTATTACCCGTTGGTTTGCTACCTGCTGGACGCGAATTGGAGATTGTAGCTCGGGTTCCCCCATTACGATTGCCCTGACCTGGTTTGCGATCTCTGGATTGTCCTGGTTTTCTGGAGAAGGAATGTCCCTCAGGCCGCGTGTCGGGACGCGGGTCAGCCTCCAGTACTTTACCGCCAAAGAGTACACGTTCTGACAGTTCGATTCCGAGTTCGCGTGCGAATTTACGCATAATAAAGATCTGTGTTTCATCCACAATGGACAAAACGATACCCGAGCGTCCCATCCGGCCTGTACGACCTGCACGGTGAACATAGTGCTCCGAATCAAAGGCAGGGTCATAGTTAATGACCATTGGCAAGCCTTCGATATCCAGTCCTCTGGCAGCCACTTCGCTGGCAATCAGCAACTGAAGTTTGCCATTACGGAAGGCAGACAATACGTTACTGCGGGTCACTTTGTCAGCATCTCCATACAGCGCAGCAGCGGACAAGCCCAGATGATTCATTTTTGCTTCAACTTCACCAATATCTTCGGTTGCATTCACAAATACGATTGCCCGATCCGGATTGTACTGTCTAACCAGACGACGCAGCATGTCAATTTTGTTGCGGTTTTCTTCTACAAAATAATAATGCTCAAGGCCCGCAGCCGTAGCTCGATCCGGTTCAATTCCGATCTGAACAGGCTCTTTCATCTCACGCTTTGCGAGTCCAGCCGTATGCTCATCAATGGTTGCTGATAGGAAGATCAGTTGACGGTCCCGCAATGCGCTCTTGAGTACAAAGTTCACGTCACTTACGCCGCCAAGTTGGAACACTTGGTCCGCTTCATCGATAACAATCGTAGAGACGTTGTGCATTTTCAGTTTTTTGAGTGTAATCAATTCCTTCAGTCGTCCCGGTGTACCCACTACCAATTGTGGATGCTCACGCAGCTTCTCGATCTGACGTTTAGCCGCTGCGCCTCCAATCAGACCTAATACGCCGATCTTACGTTCTTCCGCATAACGCTGCGCTTCACGTACAATCTGCATCGCCAGCTCTTGCGTAGGTGCAATAATGAGTTTCTGCGTGCCTTTGATATCCATTTTGATGGATTGTAGCAGTGGTAGCAGATATGCCAGCGTTTTTCCTGTTCCCGTCTGGGATTTGGATACGACATCTCGGCCTTCCAAAATAACCGGGATCGTCTGAGCCTGTACAGGTGAAGGTTCGTTAATGCCGTGTTTCGCCAAAACGGCCTCCAGATCCTGTTCCACGCCAATTGAAGCAAATGTTTGATTCGTCATGTATGTCCATCCTTTTAATTTATTCATTTTGATGTTATATAAGTTCAACTAATGAGTAATTACACTGACACTACGAGGACAGAACAACCTTCCGATCACTGTTATCCCCAGATTTTTTTGATTCCTTTTTTTCAAAAGGAAAAATCCGGGGATAAAGGTGCACGCTTCGCTTCTTCAGGTTATTTCTGTCCTCTCCGTTATTGTGTAAAAGTTTAGTTGAACATATAAGTTGCTTGTATATTACCGAAGCCTGTCATCACATTACCTTTCATTATATGCGAAAAAAGCCTGTGTACCAAATCTTATTCCAGAATTGTATGTATACACGCCAAAAAAAAGAAAAGCCCCTCGGCGGAGCCTTTCTTTCATTCCGTATATGATGCCTCGTATCACATTTACTTCTGATTCATTACACCGTGCGACAATCGATCTGCAAGACGAGGAAATAGCTGGTACAACCATATGCCAGCAGAAGCAAGTCTTGGCAGATTCACTTCTTCCTTGCGCTTTTTCATCGCCCGAATCATATGACCCGCAACGTCTTCCGGTTTCAACATCATCCAGCGTACATTATTCACATAATTGCCAGATGGGTCCGCCCGGTGGAAAAATGGTGTATCAATCGGACCTGGATTAATCGTTGTCACCATGACGCCAGTCTTGCGAAGCTCTTGACGCAGCGCATTACTAAATCCGAGTACAGCGTGTTTCGTAGCTGTATAGGAAGCGGATTTGGCCGTACCGATTTTGCCAGCCATGGAGGCCACGTTCACAATCTGACCTTTGCCACGTTCCAGCATTTGTGGAAGCACTGCTTTGGTGCAGCGGACAATGCCCATGTAATTAACGTCCATCATCTCATCGAATTCCTGTACAGACATCTCTGTCATCGCTGCGAATTTCCCGTAACCTGCATTGTTCAGCAAAATGTCGATTCGTCCGTATTTATGCAATATCGCATCCACAGCTGCCTGAACTTGCTCACTATCCGTAACATCAAGCGTGAGTAATTCATGCGGCCCTTTCAGCGAGGCACCAATCTCTTCCAACTTGTCCCGTGAACGGGCAGCCAGAATCGGGATGGCTCCTTCTTCTATCAGCATCTGCGCACACAGCGCACCGATACCACTCGATGCACCTGTAATAAACACTACCTGATCTTTCAGCATACCCGATGTCCTCCCGTATTGAACACATATTGCCTCTTGAGGCGTATGGCTCTATTCTACGAGATCATGACCTGAATATCCATCTCACCAATGCCGTCCATCAGCAAAGGAATGCTCAGTGCTTTCGTTGCACTAAATGCAGTCAGATGTTCAGACTTCATCACTTGTGGAGGTGTAATATCGACCACAACACCCTGATTAGACAGGATGGTGCTGGCATTACCACTGATCATATTACCCAGTTCCGAAATCGCACTTTTGCTCATTTCATCCATTTCTGTAATGACAAAACCACCCATCATCGCAGATACAATTTTCAATGCAACTTGTTCATTGATTCCAAATACAATGTTTCCGCTAAGTTGTCCGGTCATTCCGATCACGATCCAGACATGGTCTGCAATGTACTCTACATTCTTCACGCCAAGACTCCCGGTGGAAGGCGAAACCTGGATGAGCTGTTCGAATACGTTCCGTGCCGATTCCAGGAAAGGATTAATCACTTCCGCTTTCACTGTCTATGTCCCCCTCACACTGGGTTATTGGTCACACACCAAAAGTCCCATATTCATTAAATTTATTATACTTTATCACGTACAAGAATTCATTAAGAATTCGTTAAATCATGTGTACTATAATTTATCGTCATCCGTGGGGCAAATGTTTATAGCTGATTCTAGCGAATAAATAGAGCTTTTCACTTCTTTTGAAGAAAGCATTTCGATCATCGTGCGTGGCAAAAGGCATTTAGGACTTTATTACTGCTTTTTCACAACTGTTAAAAAAATCAAATTCTTGTATTCGCGTTTTTTTCACAGTCTCTTGAACTACTTTTGATCCTGATCATTACCTTCATTGCTCTGCTGTACTGAATCACCTATAATTTAAGATAACGGAACAATAACCAGTTACGGGATTACATCGCATCACATCTACATATCGAAGATACTTTTCCTGCAAGGAGGTCACCTATGAACATAAGCCAACTGGAGACACTAATTACCATTTCCAAAACGATGAGCTTCCGCAAAGCGGGAGAACTTCTAAACCTTACCCAGCCTGCCGTCTCGGCCCAGATCAAAAGTCTGGAGGACGAATTCAGCACCGTTCTTGTGGATCGGAACCAACCCGTTACCCTGACAGACCGTGGACAGGTATTCCTGGACCACGCTGAACGGATGCTCGACATCGTTGATGAGTTGAAACAAAAATTGTCCGATCTCGATGAAACGCCTCAGGGACGTATCGTGTTAGGCACAACAACTTCCATTGCTATTCAGATCTTGCCAAGGGTGTTATCCTATTTCCAAGATCAATTCCCGCTGATCAAAACCAGTATCCAATCCCTTCCTTCATCACAGATCTATACCCAGGTCGAAAATGGTCTGGTTGATATTGGTATCGGTTATCTCACGGAGCGTAATCCCAACCTGAATACATCTGTGCTGTACTATGACACATTTGAACTCGTCGTATCTCCTTCCCATCCGCTGGCGAAGAAAAAACATGCTGCAGTGGATGTGCTCCGGAGTACACCATTGATTCTGCTGTCCCCTGATACAGTAGGACGAAGGTTTACAGAAACGATCTTCAAGAAACATAATATTGAACCTAATATTGTAATGGAGTTGTCGAGCAGCGAAGAAGTGAAACGGATGGTCGAGATTGATCTCGGGGCAGCTGTTATCTCTAAACAATCTGTTGCGCATGAGTTGCGTCAAGGTACATTGCGAATGATACCCTTAAGTGAGCTGGAGGTCAGTCACCCTGTTGGTGTCATCTATAAGTCCAGTCGATACCTTAACTCAGCAATGCAACAATTCATAAGTGACCTCAAAGGCATGCCGGAAACCCAATTCATCAGTTCAGAATGACAATGAGCCATGAGAAAGGAAGGATTCCATATGAAATTCGATCTTCATACACATCATTTTCGTTGTGGTCACGCAGACGGCAACATCCGCGATTATATAGAGGCAGGTATTAAGGCAGGACTTCAGGCCATCGGTATCTCGGATCATACGCCATACTTTGGCAGTGAGCTTGAGCAGGCATTTCCCCGGATCGCAATGGGCAAGTCTGAGTTGCAGCATTATGCGGAAGAAGTCCTTGCTTTGAAAGAAGAGTACGTTGGTAAAATCGATGTACTGCTCGGCATTGAATCCGACTACTTCCCTGCTCATGCAGAATTGTACCGTACCACACTGGGACAGTATCCTTTTGACTATATTATTGGTTCAGTTCATCATACCGAGGATGTGAGTATCTTCAACAAAACCCGGTGGAATGGACTAAGCAATGCTCGCAAAGTTGAAGTGAAAGAGAGCTATTATTCATTGATCCGGCAATCGGCTCGCAGCGGTATGTTCCAGATTCTTGGACACATTGATGCGATGAAAGGAAACTATCCACCTTTCTCCGAAATTATCGCTGATCAGGCCATTGATGAAACGTTGCAGGTCATTGCAGAATCCAACGTAGCGATCGAAATTAACACATCTGGCAAAACCAAACTCAGCGGTGGCTGGTATCCCTCGGATGCCATTCTGGAACGCGCCCATCATTATGGAGTGAAGGTGACATTTGGATCGGACGCTCATAAACCACAGCGGGTTGCAGACGAGCTGGATGACGTTCGTACACGTCTCAAGGAGATCGGATTCACCGACTGGGTATACTTCAAGCAGAAACAGATGCAGGTTGTACCACTGTAAAATAAATAGAACCACAGAGAAACCCCCACAGCGTTAACAAGCGCAGTGGGGGTTTTGGGTTTAATTCTAAACAAAAAAATATTATATAAAGTTAAACTACATATTTACACGATAACGGAGAGGACAGAAATAACCAGAAGAAACGAAGTGTTCTCCTAAAAGCTTTCTGAAAGAAAGCTGCATCGGAAGCATACGCTATCAACGGATTTTCCCTTCTAAATATGGGAATCAAAAAAATCTGGGGATAACAGCGATCGGAAGGTTATTCTGTCATCGGAGTGGCCAGTGTAAATACTCCACAGTTAACTTATATGGGCAAAAAAAATGAACCCGCTCGCGCGGGTCCCAACAGCATTATCTATTATCAAAAAGGGGGTCATGAGATAAGTTTACCCCCTGTCTGTTAGAGTTCAATTGCAGCTATATTTCAATTGTGTAACAAATGATTGAAGTTCGATTCATTCACGTTTGACTACTCTTACTCTATGTCATTGCGGCTTGTCAGATACCAGGGTTTGCAGGTCTTTTTCCTGAAGCGGTCTGACGTATTGTTCCCGGTACATACTGTACACTTTAACATCCATCAGGGATTCTGATCCCTCTTCATCCTCATCATGCAGTCCGAACGAGGGAAGACTCCGCTCATAGGACATCCCTATTTTGCTTAGCACCCGTTGTGAAGATACATTGGCCTCATAACAACGTGCTTCCACCCTCCCCAGATGAAGATCGTCAAATCCAAACTGCAGCAGCCGCTGTACCGCCTCGGTAGCCACACCCCTGCCCCAACAGGACCTGTTCAGGATGTAACCAATCTGTGCGGTACCATTCTGATCATTCCAGTGCTGGAATGAGGTGATCCCAATCACTTGTTCCTTGCCTCTCCAGCAGATCCCATAATGTAACGAATCCAGCTTGGCGCTGCTGCTCCGTATCTGGTTCAATAACCGTCTCGCCCTGATTGGCGTGGGCTGGCTTCCCCTGTTCACATATCTTATGACTTGAGGATCGGAAAAGAGTTCCGATAATGTGCTGTAATCACTTTGACGTAATGATCGCAGGACAAGACGCTCTGTCCACAAAGCCGGCAGACCTTGAACCAGCATTTTTCTGGTAAGCATGACAATCGCTCCTTTTGCCTAAACGGGCTCTAGTCCGGTAAGACAAGCATGCTCTGATGATGATCCGGCGTAATACCATTTGAACTGATCCACGAACTTTAGTATTCGCATTTTAGTATTAATATATTGCATCATTCAATTCCTCACGCTAAAAGGCCCAGATACTGACTACTCTTGCAGCCCGCGATAGATACCAGTACGAATCTCACGAATATAGAAATCAAATGCAGGAACATTCGCCGACTGTGCAACCTGTACTTCTCGCTCAATATCATAAGGCACTCGCAAAAATTGAACATTGAACGGGGTATTGTTATCGTTGCTGTCTTCACCCTCCAAAATACAGTAGGAAGCTTGGGGAAGATCGAATGGATTACCAACACTGCCTGCATTAAACAGTAACTTGCCGTTCATATACTGCAAGTATGCGTTATGCACATCCCCATAACCTACAACATCTGCAACACCTTGCTCAGGCTCATCAGCCGGAGGATCAAACATTGCCAACCTCTTTTCCATCGCGTCCCACGGCTGTACACGATGGTATACACTTTGAGGTGAAGCATGGACCAGACGGATGGTGCGACCGCTCAGTTGAAATTGATGACTGAAGGGTAGGCACGCCAAGTACGCCAATCGTTCCTCACCCAGCCGCTCTGCTTGCCACGTAAAGTTCTCGTTGTCTTGGTTAACCGCAACCAGTTCATCCCAATTGCCACGGATAACAAGTTCGCACGTCGCTCTCACCTGATCCACAACCTGTACCGGTTCTGGCCCCTTGCCCACGAGGTCACCAAGACAAAAGATTCGCTCCACGCCACGACTTCGGATATCTTTTAACACTGCTTCCCAGGCAGTCATGTTGCCATGAATGTCGGATACAATCGCAATTCTTTCCATCTGGATAACCTCCATTCATGTTCAATCCTTTATGTTTTATTTTCATCTTATATTCTTTTATGTGGTTGATCCTTTAAGCTCAAAAACCGTTAATTCTGGTCTGCATAGAAAACGAATGGGCAGTTGAGTCATGCCAAAACCACGATTCACATACACCGGCATCTGTGTCTGGGTGGTGTAATATACCCCCTGGACATCCGTGTAATACAATCCTTGAACATACTTGTGTGAACCTCGCGGAGTTGTCAGTGCCCCGATCCAGGGAAAACGTACCTGTCCACCATGGCTATGGCCGGAAAGTTGTAATCCAAAACCATAGGGAGTGGCAATGTCGGCATAATCCGGTTCATGCATAAGTAACAATTTCCACACATCATGATCCAAACCCTTGATGGCTTGGGCAGGATCAGGCCTGCCTGTAAGTGCGTCATCCAGACCAGCTATGGCCAGACGTTCGCCCCCTTGTTCAATCACCACATGTTCGTTTCGTAACAAAGTGAATCCAGCTTCACGGAACATGGTTGTCACTTCATTCTGCTGTCCGCCCCGATAATCATGATTCCCCAAAACAGCAAATTTGCCATACTTCGCTTGCATGGAGGCGAGTACCGGAATACATTCACGCATCGGCTCTGCTTCCCTCTCGACTATGTCTCCGGTAAAACAAATCAAGTCCGGTTGCTGCTCCTCAATCGTTGCTGCCAGCTTCTTCAGCTCTTTCACCCCGGTATGAAAACCAAGATGGGCATCGCTGAACTGAACTACACGCAATCCGTCAAATGCCTTTGGAAACTTCGGAAGTTTCAGCGCCACTTGCTTGATCTCCAGACGACGCGGTTCCCATAGCCAGGCATAACCTCCTGTAAGCAAACTGGCACCCGCTGTCATCAAAACCATGCGCAATAAGAAACTTCGGCGAGAGGGATCATGATCCTTTTCTTCCCCAGGAAACACAGACTCTTCTGCACCTGATGCTTTGTGCGAGCGCTGGGACGGCGAGTTGTTGCTGCCCTGACGCGGTGTCTCTGCCATATCTCCCCCTCCTTCTACGCTCTTAATCCATCCCCTTAGTATATCATATTCTGCATGGGTAGCCCCGTTCCTCTGCTTCATTACAAAAAGAAGCCGGGATCTCCGGCATGTTGCTGCACGGGATCACGACTTCTTCTAAGTTGCAGATTACACTTCTGCACATGTTATGACGAGATTATACACCCAACCAGCGTTTGAACATATGCTTGGTCGTTTGTTTGTTCATTTCGGCAATGGAGGTTGTCAGTGGAATGCCTTTTGGACAGGATTGCACACAGTTCTGTGAGTTACCACAGCCCTCGATGCCTCCGTCTTCCATCAACGCTTCCAGGCGATCGTCAGCGTTCATCTCCCCTGTTGGGTGAGCGTTGAACAGGCGCACTTGGGACAGTGCTGCTGGACCGATAAAGTCTGTTTTCTCATTGACGTTCGGACATGCTTCCAGACATACACCACATGTCATACATTTGGACAGCTCATATGCCCACTGACGCTTCTTCTCAGGCATCCGTGGACCTGGACCGAGGTCATAGGTACCATCGATCGGAATCCATGCTTTTACGCGTTTCAGGGCGCTAAACATCCGGCTACGGTCGATGACCAGGTCACGCACTACCGGGAATGTCTTCATTGGTTCGATGCGTACAGGCTGTTCAAGCTTGTCGATCAGGGCTGCACACGCTTGACGAGGCTTGCCGTTGATGACCATGGAGCAGGCACCGCAGACTTCTTCGAGACAGTTGGAATCCCAGCACACGGGAGCAATGGATTTGCCATCTGTATTGACGGGGTTCCGCTGAATCTCCATCAGGGCGCTGATCACATTCATGTTGGGACGGTACGGAAGCTCAAATTCTTCGTTGTACGAAGATGACTCCGGGCTATCCTGACGGGTGATGATAAACTTGACGGTTTTGTTGGCTGTAGCTTGTTCCGCCATATCGTAGTCCCCTCCTCTGGTGACGATGATTGGTGTTGCTGATGCGCAAAGTTACTGGTTTGGTGCACGGGAGACGCTTCGTCAGCGGAATGCCCCTCTGATCGCTGTTATCCCCGGATTTTTTTGATCAACCCTTTCCAGGGTTAAAATCCGGTGATAAAGGCGAGCGCTTCGCTTCTTCTGGGCATTTCCGCTTCCTCCGCTACGTCGTGCACGCAGGGTCACTTTGCTGGAAACTGCACTCCATTCATGCTGGATTGCGGTAATTTTAGATAAGCAAGCTTTGCCAATGCATTGCTTGCTTATGAACAGGTATTTTGGCTTCCTCTGCTGCTTTGTGCACACAGAGTACCTTCGCTGAGAACCTTCACTCCATCACTTTGATGGCAGTAACTTTGAAGAAGCTTTGCTTCTCCAAAGTTCTCCTGCCTTCTTCGTTCAGGTGCTTAATATTTAACCTTATTAATAAGTCCGTGATACTTAATCCTTGGAGTAATCCCGGATACGAGGTGGGATCAGGGATACGTCTACTGGCTCGTACGAGATTTTCGGGCCTTCCTTCGACCAGCTTGCGATAGTCGTTTTCAGGAACTCTTCGTCATTACGTTCCGTGAAATCCGGTTTGTAATGCGCGCCGCGGCTTTCGTTACGGAGTAGAGCACCGAGAGTCATTGCTTCTGCCAGTTCAATCATGTTCCACAGTTGGCGAGTGAACGCTGCGCTTGGGTTGTTCCAACCGGAGCTGTCGTACATGTTGATTTTGCCATAACGCTCTTTCAATTCCTTGATCTTGCCAATCGTGGCTTCAAGCTTGTCGTTGTAACGTACAACCGTCATGTTGGCTGTCATCCACTCGCCAAGCTCTTTATGAATGACATAGGCATTTTCCGTGCCCTGCATTTTCAAGATGCCTTCGTACTTGTCGCTTTGTTGTTTGGTGTGTTTCTCAAATACGGAAGATGGGATATCAGCAGACGATTTTTTAAGTCCTTTGATATATTCAGCCGCTTTTGGTCCAGCCACCATACCACCATAGATCGCGGATACCAATGAGTTGGCACCCAGACGATTCGCACCATGGTATTGATATTCACATTCACCAGCTGCGAACAGCCCCGGAATGTTAGTCATTTGGTTGTAATCTACCCACATGCCGCCCATGGAATAATGGACTGCCGGGAAGATTTTCATTGGGATTTTACGCGGGTCATCACCCATGAACTTCTCATAGATCTCAATGATTCCGCCAAGTTTAACATCCAGTTCCTTCGGATCTTTGTGCGACAGGTCGAGATAAACCATGTTCTCGCCGTTCACACCCAGACCCATATCTACGCAGACGCTGAAGATTTCACGAGTCGCGATATCACGCGGAACCAGGTTACCGTAAGACGGATATTTTTCCTCAAGGAAGTACCACGGCTTGCCGTCTTTGTACGTCCAGATCCGTCCACCTTCACCACGCGCGGATTCAGACATGAGACGCAGCTTGTCATCCCCTGGAATGGCTGTTGGGTGAATCTGAATGAACTCCCCGTTGGCGTAATTTACACCTTGCTGATACACGGCACTTGCCGCTGTACCTGTGTTGATGACCGAGTTGGTCGTTTTACCGAAGATAATCCCCGGACCACCACTCGCCAGAATAACCGCTTCTGCCGGGAAGGTCTGTACCTTCATCGTTTTCAGATCCTGAGCCACGATACCACGACATACGCCTTCATCATCCAAAACCGCCTGCAGGAACTCCCAGTTCTCATATTTCGTAACCAGGCCAGCTGCTTCCCAGCGACGTACCTGCTCGTCTAATGCATAGAGCAATTGTTGTCCTGTTGTCGCTCCGGCAAACGCCGTACGGTGATGCTTCGTTCCCCCGAAACGACGGAAATCAAGCAAACCTTCCGGTGTCCGGTTGAACATTACGCCCATACGGTCCATCAAGTGAATGATGCCAGGTGCTGCTTCACACATCGCTTTAACAGGAGGTTGGTTCGCAAGGAAGTCACCGCCGTATACCGTATCGTCAAAGTGTACCCATGGGGAGTCACCCTCACCCTTGGTATTTACCGCTCCGTTAATGCCGCCTTGTGCGCATACAGAGTGGGATCGTTTAACAGGAACCAGTGAAAATAAATGAACATGGACTCCGGCTTCAGCCGATTTGATCGCCGCCATCAATCCCGCGAGACCGCCGCCCACAATAATTACATTCGTTGATGCCATTGCTGTTCACTCCCTTATAAGTCAGCATTTATACACTAAATGCTTAAATTAGAACTGTTTTTACTGCGTCAATCATCGAAGTAGCTGTCTGGAAATCAATGCTCCGGAAAGCAAATAGTGAAACAATAAACATGATGGAAATAATAGCGAACAAGCTCATACATACGTAGGAGGATACACGCTGCGCACGCGGACCAACTGTAATTCCCCAGCTAACAAGGAACGACCACAGACCATTGGCAAAGTGATATGACGCCGCAACCACACTGATCATATATATCGCAAAGGTTATCGGATTCGTCACCGCATCATGTATGACGCCGCCTATCTCTTCATGTGATACATTACCCAGCGCAATCTGTACTCGCGTCTCCCATACGTGCCAGATGACGAATACAAACGTAATGATACCGCTCACCCTCTGCAACGTGTAGCGCCAGTTACGCTCATTGCCATAACGGCCCACATTAGGCTTGGCCTGATAGGCAATGTAGAGACCATAAACACCGTGATAGAACAACGGCAGCCAGATAAGTAACGCCTCAATCACAATAACAAGAGGCAAACCGTTCAGAAATGCAACGGCACCGTAAAAAGCTTCTTTGCCGCCTTCAACTGCCGTGAAGTTCGTCACCAAATGCTCAACAAAAAACAAACTGAGCGGAATGACGCCAAGCAAGGAGTGCAGCTTTCTGGAGTAAAACCCTTTCATAAAATGTCGATCCCCTTTCGCTAAATACAACGTTTTCATAAATGATTTCACTTATCATGACACGAATCCTTTTCCATGAAAAGGTTCGACAAATTGTTCCGTTTTCCCCAGGTGTGAACAACTTGTGTCACGGTTCATGTTACTCCTTTTTTTCTTATAAGGGAATTGCAATATAATTATTAAATGTTATAACCTATAGGTATAAGCAGTGAAACATTGGGTTTACAGGCTATACAACATGGAAAACGATTGAGCAAGGGCAAGAATCACATTCATGGAAAAGAGGTTATTGTTCATGTTTGAGGGGTTAAATGCATTTGCAGCGGTCGTGGAGCAGTCCAGCCTGAACCGTGCATCCAAGTTACTGAACTTGTCCCAACCCGCACTCTCACGCAAAATCGCCAAATTGGAGGATGAACTCGGAGTTGCCCTGTTCCACCGCCGTGGCAAACGGCTGGAGTTAACCAGTGTGGGCCAGTTCACCTATACCTACGCTGTAGAACAGAAGCAGCAACAACAGAAGTTCCTCACCATGCTGGCCCAGTATAAAGACGAAGAACAGAGCACCATTACACTTGGAGCCAGTCTGACGACGCTTCAAACTACGTTACCACCTCTCGTCAATGCCTTTATGGAGAAACATCCAAATGCCGAACTGAAACTGTTGACGGGTAAAACACATGAGATTGTGTCGTTTGTGCGTGACAAAAAAGCCGATGTGGGCATTGTCGCCTCCTCCATCAGCGAAGTGGGGCTTAACTGTGTGCCGCTCTTTGACGATCACCTGGAACTGGTTGTGCCGCTTACACACCCCTTGTCCGGTAAGGAAGCCGGGATGGAACATTTGCAGGATCTGCCGATGATCACGTTCTCCAAAGGAACCTGGTATCGCAAATTAACGGATGATCTCTTCCAGCGCTGTGCCGTGATGCCGGATATTCGTATGGAGATTGATTCCTTCGAAGCGATCATCCGACTTCTCCCTTCCGCCAAAGCTGCTGCTCTATTGCCCAAGTCATATCTTCGTCCACAATTGCTTGCGGACAATGATCTTGTTTCTGTTCATTTGCCTCAATTACAGCAGACCCGCAGAACAACTTGTATGATCTATGGGGAAAAAGAGGACCTCAGCGAGACCTCCAGACAATGGGTCAAGGAGACGGCTGCACTCTTTACAGCAAAGGCGCCATTGCCCTCACGGAGGGCTACGACGCCTTTGCCTTGATCTGAAACAGCCAGGCTCTAACGTCTGGCTTCCATATTTAACTCATGATAATTATCAGCTCTCTTGGCTGATAACCTCTTCTTCAAATCGGTCGATATCTGCATTATTACCAATAATGACCATAATATCCCCCATTTGAAGCGAGTCCAGTGCTGTCGGAGCAATAATGACCCCGGCTTCCTTCTGTAACGCGACAATGCTGCAACCAAAACGTACACGTGCATTCAGGGTGGAAAGGGTTTTGTTGTGCAGACAGGCGGGAACCTTCATCTCGACAATACTGTAATCATTGGATAATTCAATGTAATCCAGCAAGTTCGGGGTAACCAGCTGGTGGGCAACCCGAATTCCCATATCCCGCTCAGGATAAACGACACGATCAATCCCCAGTTTATCCAATGCGCGTCCGTGAAGGACGGATATGGCCTTTGCCACAACCGTCTTGACGCCCAGCTCTTTTAAGAGAATCGCGGTGAGAATGCTCGTCTGAATATCATCCCCGATAGCAACGATACAGCAGTCAAAATTTCGAATACCCAGGGAGCGTAGCACTTCCTCATCTGTGGCATCGGCTACAACGGCATGGGTGACCAATTCACTAATGTCTTCGACGACTTCTTCATTTTTATCGATCCCGAGCACCTCGTAGCCGAGTTCCATTAATTCCTGTGCCAGACTGGAGCCAAATCGCCCAAGCCCAATCACGGCAAACTGCTGTGTTTTCATTGTTCTTCACGAACCCCTTATCCAAATCAATTTCAAAACTCACTAAAAATAGATTTATCCAATAATCATTTTGCCTTCCGGATACCTGTATAACTCTTTACCCTTTTTCTGCCCAAGTGCATACGCTAATGTGATCGGTCCAAGCCTTCCTGCAAACATTGTAAAACAGATCAGGAGCTTGCCCAATGTAGTCAATTTCAGCGTCAGTCCTAGCGATAATCCGACAGTACCAAAGGCTGATGTTGTTTCAAATAAGATCATCATAAAACTGGCGTCTTCTGTGGTACTCAGTGCCATCGTTACAGCTATGATGAACAAAAGCGCCAGCAATGTAATGGTAAGCGCCTTGAAAATCCGTTCCTGTACGAGCCGGTAGCGGAAAAACACGATATCTTCACGTCCACGCATCATGGCGATGACCGCTCCCGCCATAATCATAAATGTCGTTGTTTTGATCCCGCCTCCGGTAGAACCTGGCGAAGCACCAATGAACATCAGAATGATCATAAAGAACTGTGTTGCCTGCCTGAGTCCGGCAATATCTACCGTATTGGCTCCTGCTGTTCGCGGCGTAACGGACTGGAAGAATGAACCGAGAATTTTGCCATCCCAGTTCAGGCCACCCAGTGTCCGTGGATTGCTAAATTCAAATACGAAAATGACAAGTGCACCAAATACAATCAACAATCCAGTCATTAACAGTACAACTTTGGAGTGCAGAGACAACTTCCGCGTTTTGCGGTAATCCACCAGGTCTGACAACACCACAAAACCGATACCGCCAGAGACAATCAGGAACATTGCGGTAAAATTAACCAACGGGTCATACACATAACCGGTCAGACTGCGGAAATCCCCAAACATATCAAAGCCCGCATTGTTGAACATGGAGATCGCATGCCAATAGCCATAATAGATCGCCTGTCCGACTGGCATGTCGAACGACCAGCGGATGGCAAACAGTGTGCCACATATGCCTTCGATAATGAGTGAGTAGATCACAACTTTCCGAATCAGCCGGACGATGCCCTCCATCGTGCTCTGATTCATCGCTTCCTGTAGAATCAACCGTTCTCTAAGCGAAATCCGCCGTTTGAACGCGATGGCAACCAATGTGGACATTGTCATGAAGCCCAGTCCGCCAATCTGAATCAGAATCGCGATCACAACCTGACCCAGCACCGAGAAATGAGTCCCTGTATCGACCACAACCAAACCCGTGACACAAACAGCCGAAGTTGCTGTAAAGAGCGCATCAATAAACGCAAGACTGTCACCGTTACGGTTGGATGCCGGAAGCATTAACAACAGTGTGCCTACCAATATGATGCCAGCAAACCCTAACACAAGAATTCGGGGTGGCGATAATCGCATCCATTGCACATTCAATTTCACTTGAGTATCTTCCACCTCTTCTAAAATGAAAATAACTCCACACCCGTGGAGCCTTCTTCATTTGAAATGCTGTTGCCAAACGTTAAACAAGTATGATTCAGATTAAAACGACATATATAATGAAGTTGGAATATATCCTATTCGTTCCCTTGTTGGGCGAAAGACATGCGAATCATTGCACATTTGCTTCAAAATTATAAGCGCTTCGACGTTTGTAGACAAAACGTTTTTTGTGTAAATCGGATCGAATTCAGCCAAAAAGGGAAGAACTCAGATATGGCGACGGATGGATCAGATTCTTTCGGTCCTTTTCATTCATTTTCAAGGATTTACACCTGTTTTCGTTACATCATTGGCATTCGGTGCTTGGCCTGTGCTATGTTAACTTTAATATCCATATTAGATTAAGGAGGAACACCATTACATGAATCCCTTAGGGCAGCCTTTGCAACTCAAGGCTAACTTCAAGCGTCTGGGGTTGCTTGCGGCGATCGGCCTGATTCTATTTTTTGTATTTCAGATCTTTCCTGCTACCTCATCACAAACGACAGAAATCCCGTCCACGTCCTTCATAACCAAGGAGCAGGCGAAGCAATCCGCACGATCATTCGCAGCTTCTGTGAATGACTATACACTGCCAAATGATGATGCAAAAACCCTGGTAACCTACCAGACACATTCCGATATTTACGGGTATATGGCCAAAACCAAACAACTTGATACCTATAACCAGAAATGGGAAACAAGCTATCCTTACGATGTATTCCGCGTTCGTTTGCCTGATCAGGACAAGGGCGGTTATCTTAATGTTGACGTACATATGAAAACAGGAAAAGTGGTCGGCTTCAAACGAGAACTTCCTTCTTCCCTCTATACCGCCATTGAGACAGAACAAAGCACTGGGAAAGTGACCACATCGCAAGTACTTGCTGAAGGCAATATATCTTTGGACGAGAAACAACAGCTTGCGGCTGGCGTGCTGACCGAATTCGGTTATGAAGTGCCGGCACTTCAACTGGAGACTCGCGATGGTGAAGCGGGACTGAAGTATACAGATTCTGCAAAAGCCATTGGAGACTCCAAGCTGGAACTGAACTTTACGTTTGAAGAGGGTTCAGTACGATCGTTCGATCCTGGCTTCTCGGTCCCTGAATCCCATACCGATTATGTGAAAGCTCAGACGCGTCAAGCCAACTGGATGACCTATGGCGGCTATGCGTTCCTGACCCTTGTTCTGGGCGTGCTGGCAATCATCTATAGCATTCTGACCCGAACACATACGTCTTTCAAACGCGGGATCATTCTCTCGGTGGTGTATTTCGCAGCTTCGGTGATTGGCACGCTGAACATGATTCCTCTGCTCCAGGCACAGGGATTCTCCAACTTCATGTTAGCGTTCCTGATGTTATTTCAGATAGGCATTACACTGGTCATGAGTGCAACCATCTATCTATCCCTCGTTGCCGGTGACGGCATGTGGCGTAAAATCGGTCTGAACCCTTGGCCTCGTGCCAAAGAACCGGGATACGGAAAATATGTACTTCACAGTATGTATGCTGGTTACCTGTGGGCATTCATTCTACTGGGTGTGCAATCCATCCTGTTCTTCATTCTGGAGCGGAGCATTGGCACATGGTCAACGACGTCAGCAGATCAATCTACATTTAATATGAGCTACGCATGGATCTTCCCGATTATGGCCTGGATGGCCGGTATTGGTGAAGAAGCCGTCTATCGACTGTTCGGCATTCGTATGATGCAGAAGATTGTGCGTAATACGTTTATCGCATGTCTGATCCCAACCATCATTTGGGCACTTGGACACACATTGTATCCGATCTATCCAGTAATCACCCGTCCCATTGAGCTGATGGTGATTGGATTGCTGTTCAGTCTGATCATGCTGCGTCACGGCTTCATTGCCGTTGTATTCGCTCATGTGATCTTCGACAGTTTACTGATGGGACTCAGTCTGATCTTTATGGGCGATGCCCTCAATATGGCTGCTGGACTCTTCTGGATTGTACTCCCGGCCATTGTTGGATATGTGGTCTACAAATTCAATCCAAAACAAAAAGAGAAGCCGTATGTTACGACTCCTCATCCCGAAGTGCTGCAATAATCTGATTTGCCAGTTTGTCACCAATAGATAGAGGCCGGAAGTCTTCGACGCTGGCCTCTTTTATTTTGCGCAAAGAGCCAAAATGCTTCAACAGCAGCTTACGCCGCTTCTCTCCGATCCCCGGAATGGCATCCAAACGGGACGTCACCATCGATTTACCCCGCTGCTCGCGGTGGAACGAGATCGCAAAACGGTGGACCTCATCTTGTATCCGCTGCAACAGGTAGAATTCCTGACTATCCCGTGGCAGGGAGATGACTTCCGGTGGATTACCGATCATCAACTGCGAAGTCTTATGCTTCGCATCCTTCACCAGACCACATACCGGAATAAACAGCCCCAGCTCATTTTCCAAAATATCGACCGCAGCCGAGATCTGTCCTTTACCACCATCGACCACAATCAGGTCAGGCTGGGTCAGGTTTTCTTTTAATACCCGCTCGTAACGGCGACGGATGACTTCTCTCATCGTTTCATAATCATCCGGCCCTTCAACCGAACGGACCTTGTACTTCCGATATTCCTTCTTATCCGGTTTACCATCGGTAAATACGATCATGGCAGATACCGGGTTCGTACCCTGAATGTTCGAGTTATCAAACGCTTCAATACGGTGAAGCTGGTCCAATCCAATAAAGCGTCCCAGTCCTTCGGCAGCTTTGGATGTCCGTTCTTCATTTCGCTCAATCAAACGGAACTTCTCTTCCAATGCCACACGTGCGTTGTCCACGGCCATCGTGATCATCTGCCGTTTCAATCCACGTTGCGGAATGAGCACTTTAATCTCCAACCACTCCTGTAAAGCAGCAGCAACCTGAGTTGGGTCTTCCAGTCCTGATGGAAGCTTTTCAGTTGAATCAGTTGTATCCGTTATTGGGGCATCCTCTTGCATACTGTCAGGTTGTTCACCTTCTGCCTCAGTGGACCCTCCGTAAGCTGCACGAGTCTCAGCAACCAGTGGTTGGGAAGCGTTACTGTGCTCCACTTGTCCCGTCTGCTCGAATTCTACCGTAACTGCGGCAGATGCTGTTCCGTCTGCATCAGATAACGTATCTGTACTGTCGTCTCCGGTTGACATATCCTTGGGCATTTCCGGCAGCAAAATCTCTTGTGGCAATGCCGGATTATCGCTGTAATACTGTGTTACATAGGACATGAAATCACTGTACGCCTCCCCGTAAAACGGGAAGGTTGATACGTGACGTTCAATCATTTTACCCTGACGCATATATAGAATCTGGACACACATCCAGCCTTTATCAATGGCAAAACCAAATACATCACGGTCTCTGGCATCGGCCATCGTAATTTTCTGTTTTTCCATCATCGCATCGATGGCGATTACCTGGTCGCGCAGTTCCTTGGCACGTTCAAAATAAAGATCCTCCGCAGCCTCTTGCATCTTACGCTGCAAATCCTTCTTGATCTCTTCGTGACCACCGCTCAGAAATGAACCAATCTCTTGGGAAATCTGGTCGTACTGCTCCTTCTCCACTTCCTTCACACAAGGGGCAAGACACTGTCCCATATGATAATACAGGCACACTTCTTTGGGCATTACACCACATTTGCGCAGTGGATACATGCGGTCGAGCAGTTTTTTCGTTTGGTGTGCCGCATACGAGTTCGGATAAGGTCCGAAGTATTTGGCTTTATCTTTCAGCACACGCCGGGTTACTTCCAGCCGGGGGTGCTTTTCATTTGTAATTTTAAGATATGGGAAAGTCTTGTCATCCTTAAGCAACACGTTGTACCGCGGCATATGTTTCTTGATCAGGTTACACTCCAGAATGAGTGCTTCCATGTTACTGCCCGTCACGATATATTCGAAATCACGGATTTCGGAGACCAGCCGCTGGGTCTTTCCGTTATGACTGCCGATAAAATAAGAGCGTACGCGGTTCTTCAGCACTTTAGCTTTACCTACGTAGATAATGGTGCCTTCACTGTTCTTCATCAGGTAACATCCAGACATGTCTGGCAGCAAAGCGAGCTTGTGACGAATCTGCTCCAATGCCTTCTCCTGATCCTGCAAAACATTCATGAATTGATCCATAATTCGGTGAATCCTCCTTCCCGAAAAAGCTGAAATCCTCACCTTACATGAGTTACTCCGATTACAGAATGACCTTTCGATCGCTGTAATTCACACGAACACTACGATAACAGAACAACCTTCCAATCGCTCTTATCCCCAGATTTTTTTGATTCCCCTTTTTAAGGGGAAAATCCGGTGATAAAGGCGAGCGCTTTGCTTTTTCAGGTTTTTTCTGTTCTCTCGGCTATTGTGTGAGTAATTAGTCTAATACATATTAAAGGTGAAACTCGGATAAAAATTGCAACGGCTACGCTTCTACAGTTCATTTCTGTCTTCTTCGTTAAACATGTAAATTTCCAGTTTCATTTTATATAAATAGTATACTTTATATTGTCCTATATAAAGGTATTCGACGCAAAACGCCCCCGGCATGTAAACCGGAGGCGTATGTGTAAGCCTGTAAATTATTGGTGTTTTGCGATAATTCCTTTGAGCGCATCTTTCGAGTTCAGACCAACCACTTTATCTACCGGTTGACCGTCTTTGAAGAAGATCAAAGTTGGAATGCTCATTACGCCAAAGCGGGAAGCAGATTCCGGATTTTCATCCACGTTAACTTTAGCAATTTTCACTGCATCGCCAACTTCTGTGGACAGCTCTTCCAGGATTGGAGCGAGCATTTTACAAGGACCACACCAAGGCGCCCAGAAATCAACAAGAACCGTTCCTTCGCCTTCTACTTCAGCGTTGAAGGATTGATCGGATACGTTAACAATAGCCATGAAATTGTCCTCCTTATATATACTTACGGTTTATTTTAACCTGTAACGTCGTGAACGACACTTCCAGTATAACACAGGTACGTCAAACTTGTGAATTGAACGCTGCAATGTTCATCTTCCCAACATCAAATCTTCACAATTACAGGATGTGGCATACCAACTTCAAAATCTTTACAAACGCTTTCTTTTCCAAGTATACTAAAATTACTCCGGGTTTCAGCCCCCATACGGGCAAGCTGTTTCCCCATAAGGAGGCAATAACATGGATGCAAATGTGCGGATCAACGACCCGCGTGAACATGTGAACGAGGAACCTCGCAACGATCTATTTGATCTGATCGCGGGTGTTGCCGGCATGGCTGGCCTGATGACAGTGATCTTTTTCGGTATGGTTATCTTCAAATTCCTCACCGAATAGGACACTCACAGATCTCACGCAGGACCAGAAAAGCCCGGTTTTCGCGACAATGCGAAAGCCAGGCTTTTTTTGGGACTACTTTAGCTTTTGATTGCAATCAGCTCAGCTTCTAAATCGTAAGCTCCACCGATAATTTGAAGATTAACCTTGTCCAGAACCGTTTCGTTCAATTAGATCGGTTCAACGTTTACCGCGCTGATTCTCACCCCGAACGGAGATGACATCCACGAATGGACGAATCCGGTCCATGAGACGCTGGCCTTTATTCATTTCCTCGCCGTCCCGGTTGGTAAAGCTAAGATGTTTCTCCAGCCCATCCAGACTATAATTGGACGTATAGAACGTTGGTTTGCGATTCATCCGATAGTTCAGAATGGACCCCATCACATGATCTCGTACCCAAGGATTCAGATTCTCTGCCCCGATATCATCAAAGATGAGCAGATCACAACTTTTCAAAATATCCGTCATTTCCTTCAGCTTGTTTCCTTCACTGATCATGGATTTCAGATCCTCCACAAAGTCAGGCATATAGATAATGACACCCGTGTGGCCTGCAACCGCCAGTTCATGCAGCAGATAACACATCAGAAACGTCTTGCCTGTCCCGAATGTTCCTTCCAGAAAAAGTCCTTGTGGAGACAGTCCGTTCTCCTTGGTCTCGCTAATATACCGAAGCACCTGATTCACAGCTGGAGCACGCATCCGATCCTTACCCATAATCTCTACATCGTTGTATCCGGCACTGAGCGCACGCTCGTCCACATAGAAACTGCGAATGCGTTGCTTAATGATATGTTCATTTTGCCGGGCGATATGTTTGGAACAAGGTGCTTTTATATCTATGATTTCGGGTTTACCGTTAAAATGTTCTACTTCCAGTTTGCAAAAGTGGCCCTGAAAATCGTTAGGACAGTTGTCGAGTCCCGGACAATTCGCACAGTTCTTAGAGTCTTTGGCGTACTGAAACAGCTTGCTCAGATCAGTCATGAGCTGTGCATCTTGCAGTTCAGGATGACCTGCGCGGAATTCGCGTACGTACGGATTTTCCATCAATTCCGCCGCAATCCGCCGCGATTGCTCACGAAAGGCAGGGTTCAGCTGCTGAAGCAGTCCTCCCAAGGATTCCATGGCTTCAAGCCCCCTTAATGTTTCAATATAGAATGAACAATGAAGTGTACCCCTGACCATCTTGATGGCATAGGGACTTTCGATCATTTGCAATTCTACTGTTCATTCTATAGAAAAACAACCAATAACTCAACTCATAGATCTGGCAAATAGCGTAACCCTTCCGCCACCGTACGTAATGCCTAGTTTAGAGCACACCTGCAGTCTGTACCTTTTAGAGTGTGTTCAAAAGTCTGTTTTTCGACTCTTTAAACAACTTTGATCAGCGGCGCATGCCGACAGTAACGATCTCGCATGAACCTGTCTGTATGTTCCATTCCTTGGTGGCAAATGATAATGTTGATGCCTCTTCTATGCTGTTGAGATGAAGTATTTCGCCCTCTTCCTCCAGGATGTTGCTTTTGTATGCCGTTTCGAATGGCTGCGGATTCGCTTGTGATGTTGCAAACTTCAACGTAGCAGAGTCGGTGGTCATATTGAACCAGCGTAACATGACATCGCCGGAATCTTCATTCACCTTGAGTGAAGAAAAAGCCAAGCCGTCTCCTTGCCATGCAAACGGTGTGTTGTTAGGTGTCAGATAACCCGTGTGTACTTCGGTTTGTGCCAGCGTCCAAGGAACCTGGAACTGATAGGCCTCGATATATGCACCTGACGCTGCACCATTGCCATCGTGGGGAATAATCTCGATCTGAAATGTATGTTCACCAAGGCATTGTGCTTCCGGTGTCGGGAACAAACCCCAGTCTCCAAGTTCGCCCACAGCACGAAGCAGCGTAACTGCGATCGTGTTGCGACCATCCTGAAGGACTTCATATTCATTTAGACCCAGATTGGCTACGACCAATCCCGCCTCTTTTTCACTCACATCTACAAAACTCTGTTGATGCTGTGTATTGCTTGGATTTTGCCACTCCGGTGCAGGCTTGTTATCACGCGTTGCAATTTCGAACATGGAATCCACATGATGAACAGCAGATACGAGATCCGTTGGGAAAAGAGCACGTACCCGGTGATCCTTCGCCTGATTGTTGAAGGTTGTTTCTATTTGCACACCTTTTCCACTACGACTAAGCGATACAACCGTGCGGATCTGGAGCGGAATCATTTTAGTTGAACGCTGGGCTTTACGGTATGGATAATAAATCAGCTCCCGTTGTTCCTGATCCAGCATCTCATCCGCTGACTCCGGTATTTCCCACTGATGAATCACTTCGAACGAGGCCAAGTATGATGTATCCTCAAGGACCCGAATCTCGGCCTGAAGCGCTTGTGTTGTCCGCGCCACTTCGTTCTCTGGCTGCTTGAACATGTATTCATTACCGATATCACCCACATTTTCGTACACGCCAAGGTCCTTATAAGTCCGGCCTGTTCGTTTGTCTGTGATTGTGAATGAACCATTGTCTGCAATCGTGACGATCAAATGTTGATTTTCCATGCCACGTTCACCACGCAACAGCGTAGTCGTTTTCGACGGAGTACCACTCTTAGCATCATCCGCAAAGTTGACCAATGCATAGGTTTTCAGGCCAAATGCCGCTACATTCTCTGTTTCAAAACGAATACGAACGCGCCGACAGCTATACGGCTGACGGAAGCGATCATCTGGCAGATCATAGCCAAATTGTAGACCCAGATCCTCCACCGTACATGGAATGTGATTACCATCTTCATCTACCAGTATGCGATCTGACAGGTCAACGGCTTTCATCTGCGTCGCCATCTCTTCCAATGTATGTCCATCCCGGAAATACAACCGAGCCGCGTCCAGCTCCATCTGAACTACACCGCTGCGTTCCCAACCCGTTGTATTAAACACCACAACAGGCCGGGCATTTTCGCCGTAACGCTCAAAGATGGAGGTATCAACAGCTGTAGCAATCTGGCTGGTGCTCTCTTCAATTAAAGCCTCTGCTACATGACGGCTCTTATCAAACCGTGTCACCATCTCGCGATGCACCTCATCCACACTGCATCCACAGATGCTGTCATGTGGGTGATTTTGCATCAGCGTTTTCCACGCATACGTCAGTTGATCATGTGGATAGGCATGTCCAAGCAGATAGGCGTAGGATGCCAGGGGTTCAGCCACTTTTTCCAGCATAGTCTGGCCCAGCTGGTTCATCTGTTTCAAATACACACGAGCCGAGGCGGTGTTCACCAGAGTTCCCCAGCCATCGGTACGCTGGCTGCGCAATTCGCCTTTGACCGTGGACAGTTCATGTTCAGACGATGCTCTCAAAGCTTCCAGATATTCTGGAAAATTCGAGTGAACAAACTCGATATCGGGATATAAATGTTCAGCCATGCGAATCGCTTCTGGCAGATCTCGCTGAATCGGTTGGTGATCACATCCGTTCATGTACAACAACTCATTCGTTGATGCATATTTCTCAGCGTCTGCAAGCTTGGTTTCCCAGAACTTGCGGGCCGATTCCTCGTCTACTGGAACTTCATTTCCGTTGGAGTACCAGTTGGCAAACAATACGCCGAGCACTTTTGATCCGTCTGGTCCTTCCCACATCAGCTCCGAGAAGCTTGATTCATATCCGGCATCCGATACCGTATTGTTAAATCCCGTAGGCTTCACACCACGACCAAAAAACACATTATCAATGCCCGATTGCTGCATCAGCTGCGGGGTCTGTCCGACCAATCCGAATGTATCGGGAAAATAACCAATTTTCGAAGGTGTGCCGTAACGCTTGGCGTCTTTATGTCCAACCTGCATGTTGCGCACATTAGCTTCTCCACTCGTCAGAAACGCATCCTGCAAAATGTACCATGGCCCAATCACAATCCGCCCATTGCGGATATGCTTCTCCAGTCTTTCCTTCTGCTCCGGGCGAACCTGAAGATAATCTTCGATGATAATCGTTTGTCCATCCAAATAAAAGCTTTTGTAGTCCGATCCCTCATCAAGCTGATCCAACAGTGAATCGACGAGCTGAATAAGACGCATATGATGCTTCTCATACGGTAAGTACCATTCCCGATCCCAGTGGGTATGCGAAATAATATGTGCTCTCTTTTTCTTGGTCATCGTGTGATCCCACCTCTGTCATCTTGTTGTACAATCTCAACCTCATCAGGGCGATACACCGCAGTCAGCTTTCCGGAAGCATCCGTGGCAAACAGCACCGAACGATTTTTCTCCAGTTGGAACGCATGCGATACACCTGTACGTTGATCTCTCACATGAACTTCATGGTTCAAGGCAAACTCTGATACAAATACATACAGATTTCCTTTTGGAAAACTCAGCTTCCGACCATAGATCCCTGCTATATCTCCGCCAGATATCCATTCCAACTCCTGTTCGATGCCCGAAATTTCAGTCGCATAACGATACAATTCAGCAAGTGGCTCGTCCCGTCCATTTAACTCGAGCGGCAGTGGAGTCCAGATTAATTTCCCTTTGCCCAAAGGCAGAACGTGTACTTCATCTGCTGTACCATTATCCCTGTGAAGCAACGTCTCCTTTGCCACCTCAGCGATACGACGCCGTCCATAGGTCACCCGGTGATTCACGCCATTAATACTCAGCAATTCCTCTCGCTGCACGTTACCCAGACTGCGTTTGCCTACGATATGATCTGCCCGGTCAGTTGCCTTCCAGTATGCATCCAGCCCCAGTGGTCCAGTGATGAGCAGACTCGTGCCTTCCTTCTCCGCAAACGTGAGCAATTGATGAAGTGCATCGCTGCCCATGTTGTGCGGACTCGGTACGATAATCAGTTTCGGTGGCTGTTGCTCCAACGCTTCCAGATGATATTCGGATAACGCACGGAATGGCAATTTCAGATCATAAGACATTACGCGAGTAAGCTTTGTTGTGGCATCATAGGCCAGGGCACGGTTGGAGAAGTCATTGGAATACGGGAACACGACTGCAATATCCTCCAGCTCGCGGTCTTCAAAGAGATCACGAATGCCATGCATGAATCGGCCAAAATCATAAGACACATCTGCCTCTGGTTTCTCCGTACCATCTGCACGCAAGGCTCCGATATGAGACTCATTGGCATTATCCATATAAAAGTTGGTGTTCCATATCCATTGCACCGCTCCTGCGCCGCCTGTCGAGAAAGCATAGGCGTACTTGCGTTCGAGAATGCCACGAAGCTCTTCTTCTGTACGTTTGGCTCGTCCATCTGGAGTTTCCACATACATGATGCCCGTCTCCTGAATGAGATTTGGCTTATGTGGCGTTTTGGCGAAAATACCGTCCCAGATCAGATCATCGTTTAACCACCAGGAATGCACCGTTGTATAATCCACTTCACGTTCATAGAAGAACGGAGAAGGGCGCTGTGCACCAAGGGCTTCGTCCTGTCCCACGGTAACCAGATGATCCGGTACCAGATCCTTGATTGTACTTACAAGCTCTCTAGCCCATACATTGTGCATCTCCATAGAGAAGAGACAGTAATCGAGCCAGCGTGTTCCCTTTTTGGCCTTGTGCATGTCCTGTACATCAAAATTAATCTCTTCTGGCTCAGGGATGACCGCGGCTGCAAAATTCGGAAGCTGCTTCGGTGACATGTTCCATGCCTCCTGCAACGCTTCAATCGTCTCATGCCGCTGCTGAAGCCAAGCCATATAAGCCTGCTGTTCATATGAATCTCTTGCCGAGCGTGGGCCAGCCGAGAAGATGCGCACCGGATCAAACATCGATGGCTCATTAATCAGATCCCAGTCCACATGGGTTGTATGCGTGTGACGACTGACGATGCTGCGGATAAAACGTTTCTGAGCCTCGACACTCTGCGGGTCCAAATACGGATTCGTGCCTTCCCATGTCTCCGGTGTAAAGGAGAAGAAGGTGAATGTGACCTGTAAGCCGTGACGCTTCGCCGTTAAAATAAATGCATCAATGGCACGAAGCACATCCTCTGCCATATGTCCGTCCACCTGCATCATGTTGCGATAGGCGGTCCAGATTCCGGTCCGAATCCAGTTGATTCCTGCTTTCGCCATCTGAGCCATATCTCGATCCCAAACATCTGCGTTCGGCAAAAACAGAAATTTCCGTGCCACGTCGGAGGTCATGTAGGTCATGCCCACAACAGGCAGAGGACGTCCGTCTTTTACAAAATAGTCCCTGCTGCGGGTAATCAGTTCCCCTTCTGCCAGCAGTGCAGCATCCTGTCCCCAGAAACCTTGACGTAAGGTCCGAACTTCCCCGTCAGGTGCCTGCGCGCGGCATACGATCCGATACAGCCCACTTTCAATGGAAACCGGGAGAAGTATGCGTTCAAACCGCTGCTCACCGGAAAGTTCCATCTCCAGTCGATGGCTCCATACCTTCTCCGTCGTGCCACTTGTGCGATCTTCATGCTCCACTGTTATGTCGAATGTCCACAGCTCAGACGCTGTACGCCTTTTGCCTGCACGCTGTAAAATCTGGCCTTGAAGTGTGAGTACAGCCCGCTCATCTGGTTCATACGAAGCATAATTCGTTTTCAGGGATAACTCAGTTACACCTTGCGCACAGAATTGTGCCCACTTCACAATCTCGTCAGCGCCATCCTGCGTCCAGAATGAGGTGGTCAGCGGCAGATGTACAAACATCCAGCGTGAACCAACGAAAGTCCCGCGGGAGTTTTCCCACAGAACGACAGGAGCGGCGACACTGCGCCCGTCCTTACTCATGCCACGAAGTAATGGGTAAATCTGCGTACTCATCGGTCCTGATGAACCCATCTGGTGAGGCAGATCACTTGTTTTGGTTGTATGTGGAACCAGATTCCATGTATCTGCAACCTCGAATAGTCCCTCTTTGCCAGCAAGGAGTGGTATCTGCTGCGAAGAAGTGTACGATTGCACGTTGGTAGCAGATACGTTCAATGCCTCATGGATATAGAGTTCCTGGTGATATGCGGTCTGCTCTGACTCAACAACCCATGCCCCATTTTCATATCGAACCGGACGTTTGAAGGGCGCACCCCCAACACTAATCAGGCTCCCTCCCTGATGCAGATAAGCTACAATCTCCGTCCAAGCGGATTTGGGAAAATAGGGTGCATGCAGATTGACCAGACATCCTTCACCTGCTGTAGCTTTCAAAGCCTCTGCAAGTTCTTCGGCGTTTACAACGGTGATCTCTTCGACTGCTTTCCATGTATTCAGAGCCTGCTCAGTTAGAAAAGTACCATCCAATGGAAACGTAGAGTCAGCGAAGATAATCAGCTTTTTATCATTAGGTTGGATACTCATAACAGGCCATCCTTCATGGATTTATAGACCAACTGGGAGAACAGGCTGTTGGACCATGCAAACCATTTTCGAGTAAAAATCGTTGGATCATCTGCGTGGAAGCCTTCATGCATATAACCTGTATCTGCATCTGTCGCTTCGAGCATGCGAATAATCTCCAGTTTCTCCTCGGCAGACTGCGCAGTCAGTCCTTGCATGGACAATCCCATATGCCAGATGTAATCTGGTGGGGTGTGCGGACTTCCGATCCCTTTGGCAACCTTGCCCTCATAATAGAACGGGTTCTCTTTGCTCAGGGCAAAACGGCGCGTATTCTGGTAGATCGGATTATCCGCTGTGACGTAACCCAGATATGGGATGGACATAAGTCCCGGTGTACCCGCATCGTCCATGAGACAGTGGTTGCCATAACCGTCCGTCTCGTACGCATAGATCGGTCCAAATTCGGGATGACGATAAATACCATACAACTGAATGCCGTGATCTACGTCCTGCTCCAGATCCTTCAATTCCTGCAAAAGTTCCATATCCCGGAACACCCACTCGGCAAACTCCTGCATTTGGCGCAGAGCTACAACCGCGAACATGTTGCCAGGGATATTGTAGTGGAAATCACATGCATCATCACTGGAACGGAAACCGGACCAGATCATCCCCGTGTAGTTGACTGGCATACCTTTTCCGTGATTGCGCAGGGAATCTGTTGGGATACCGTTATTGCGAGTGAAGCGATATGGAGATTGTTCCATGTGATGCTGTTCGACTTTGAATAGGTCCACAATTTTACGCATCGCTGCTTTGAAGCTTGAATCGAAAATGTCAGTCAGTTCGGTTTCCTTCCAATATAAATACGCCAAACGTACAACAAAACATAATGAGTCAATCTCAAATTTGCGTTCCCACACCCAAGGTGACATCTCGGTTTCGTCCGTGGTGTTCCAGTGCCAGTCGTTGGCCGTCTCATTGAAGGCATTGGCATACGGATCAATGTGAACATACTGGATATGACGTTTGATCAGCCCGCCAATAATGCGTTGCAGGTTCTCGTCTTCTTTTGCAAACGGAATGTAATGTACAACCTGCTCCACGGAATCACGCAGCCAGGAAGCCGGAATATCTCCCGTGATCACAAAAGTCGTACCGTCCTCCATCAACTTGGTTGTTGTTTCGATGGTGTTGGGGAAGCAGTTTTTGAATAATTGAAGCAGTTTCGGTCGGTGAGCCAGCTTCTGTTCTGCTTCTTCGAGCACGGCCTGAATGGATTGTGGCAAAGCAACAGGTGGCATGGGTATTTTGGGTAATCTGAACTGTTCCATGGATGAGTGCAACTCCTTAAACAAATTGAATGGTGTAGCTATAAAAGATCAAGCTGAGAACATTCACACTAGCCACTACGATGACAGAATAACCTTCTGATCGCTGTTATCCCCAGATTTTTTTGATTCCCTTTTCTAAAGGGGAAAATCTGGGGATAAAGGCGAACGCTTCGCTTCTTCGAATTCTTTCTGTCCTCTCCGTTATCGTGTAAATGTTTAGTTGAACATGTACAGCTCAAAAATATTTCAAAAAGGTTTACCGCAGTAACACGGTTTGTATTTGGTAAGGTTTAAAAGATAGTGTAATCTGGCCATTGGTATGGGCCAGTGGTTGAACCGGTTCTTCCAGTGCGTTGGAGTGAAAGGCTTGCTCAAAGGCATGTGGCCATTGCAATGTGATGTTTTCGCGTTTGCCTGATGATTCGTAGAAACGAAGGACTGTTCCGTGGCCATCCTCTGCCATTTTGACGGTATCCAGAATGACATGGTTACTATTAAAGTTAATCCAGGAGCCTGTTGCTGGACGTACAGGTGCCGCAGTTTCATCTGCAAGTGGATCGACTCCAGTCCCTGTGCTTGGCTGTACCTGCTCTATCTGCTGCTCTTGTTGTATCTGACCCTTTTGTTGCACTTGTTTCACTTGCTGTACCGTCACCTCATGATTCAACTCGGCAGCCTGACGTACGGTGTGTGCAGTTCGCCAGTCTCCGTCATGTGGATAAAGGGAATACGTGAATTCATGTTCTCCCAGATCGGCTGTGCGATCAGGCCATTTGGGCGCACGAAGTAAGGACAAACGGATGGTGCTTCCCTGCACGTCGTATCCATATTTGCAATCATTGAGCAGGCTCACACCGTATCCATATTCGGATACATCCGCGAAGCGATGTCCACAGACTTCATACTGCGCTTGTTCCCAGCTTGTGTTGCGATGTGTTGGGCGTTCCAGTGCGCCAAATGGAATCTCGAATGTTGCCTTGGAGGTCACCACATCAATCGGGAAACCAACTTTCAGAAGTTTGTGATTTTCGTTCCAGTTCACCTGTGTCTGGAAGTCGATACGTCGTGAATCATGATAAAAGACGATATCTTGTGTGATCACCGATTGATGAAGCTTCCAGCGGAAGCGCAGGACATCCTTTGTTGTACCCGCCAGCACCAGCTTTTTCTCCAACAGTTCCACTTCGCCAGCAATCTGTTCCTCATAACGACTGTCGATATCCCATGCATCCCAGAGCGTTGGACGATCGTGGAAGAAGTGGAGTTGATTGCCACGTTCACCCGGCTTCAGCATCTCACGCTCCGCGGTTTTATCCCACAGACGGCTGATCTCCCCACGTTCATTGAACTGCACATGATAAAAGGCGGTATCCCATGTATCATTAAAGGTTGGCCGCGCGGCAAGGTTTGTCATTTTCCCTACATTTGTTTCCCTTGTATTTTCCGGTACCAGCCAAATCGTCTTATATCCAAACGCCGGAATGTCCGTAACGAGAATAGACATGCTGCCATCCTCCCGATCCATTCGCAGGCGCTGGCCTTCTTCATCAATGCCGTAGCGATCCAATCCATCCTGCACAGGAAGTTGAACGACTGCACTGCGTTTCCAGCCCAGGCTGTTGAATACAACATAGGCTAATGAACCTTCCGGTCCCTCTGTGTTGATACCCGTTGTCAATGCTGCAATACCTTGATCCAGTCCGGTTCTGCCCAATTCAAATACCTGTACATATTCCTCATTCGAAGTGACGTAGGACTCCGTAATCGCTGATCCCGGAATAATATCATGGAATTGATTCAGCAAAATTAATTTCCAGCCGTCATGCAGTGCTGAACGTACTTCAGCTTCGGTATTCGCCTCCATATCTGGCAGAGCGAGTGTATTCCACAATTCAGCTTCACGATATAGAACTTCAGCTTTCCGATTGTTGCGCTTATTGCGCGCATGTGTCGTGTAGGTTCCCCGATGTAACTCCAGATACAGATCGCCATGCCACTTCGGAAGTACAGACTGCTCCTTTTCAACTCCGGCAAAGAAAGCTCCAGCTGTACTATATCGACTGGCGGGCTGTCCTACCATCAGGTCTGAGCGATCCACATACTCCAGCATCTCGCGTGTTACGCCACCACCGCCATCTCCGTGTCCGTACAGAAGCATGTGCTCCGGATGCGCGGCTTTCTCACGGTAAGACTGCCAGTGATCATGAATGTCCTTCGGCAGCGTGTGCTCGTTAACACCATGATTGAGGTAAGACAGAATGGGTGTACCGTCAATGCCCACCCAGTGGAAGAGATCGTACGGAAACACATTTGTGTCATTCCATCCGAGCTTTGTTGTCATGAAATACTCCACATTGCCATGCTTCAAAATCTGCGGCAGGGAGGCACAATACCCGAACGTATCCGGCAGCCATTCAATCTGTGATGTCTTGCCAAACTCCTCCATATAGAAACGCTGACCATATAACATCTGGCGAATCAGGGACTCCCCACTCGGGATGTTCAGATCCGGCTCAACCCACATGCCGCCAACCAGTTCCCAGCGACCTTCTATAATCCGCTGCTTCACCCGCGCGTACAGCTCGGGATCATGCTCCTTCAGAAACGCATATAGTAAGGGTTGGCTCTGGGAATAGACATAGTCCGGATATTCATTCATGAGTGCATCTACGGTGGAGAAGGTACGACTCGTTTTGCGTACCGTCTCGCGTACAGGCCACAGCCAGGCAATATCAATATGGGACTGTCCCACCATATGCTCCAGACCTTCCGCGTTGCCACCAATCTCACGCACATGATGCTTCAGATTATTCTCAATCTGACGAATACCCTCTCCATGCTCAATCTCTTCTACTGACATGCCTACAAATTGATCCATCGCACGATACACCAGTTCTAACAGGCGAACCCGCCGAAAGTCACTTTCCGGTAGCAACACAGCCGAATCACGCACAATAATGACGGTATACATCAGACTGCGAACTGCTTCATTTGGTCTTACCAACAGGCTCGTAATCGATGTGATTGGCGGCTGAATAACCGCCTGTTGATTCAAAGGGTCCACGGGTTCAGGTACTGGATCAAACATCTCGATCTCCAGTTCCGGATTGATTCCAACTTTGTACGGATCAAGGGTGACGTAGGTGTGATTGCGGTCAAGGCCCTGATAAGAGTGCCCATTTACCCGAAGCAAGCCTTCTCCGCCTGTCTCAAATACAAGCCCATAAGGTGCTTGCTGCCATGTAGCAGGAATCTCCAAACGTGTTCTGAAGAAATAAGTCGTTCCCTGTTTGCTCGGGAAACGCTCAAAATCTTGCCCTTCCGGGTAATCACCCTGATCCTCATACTGTCCGGGCACATTGTAATAAGCGCGGGTAATGTCCCAGCTGTGCAGCTGTAATTGCTCCAGCCACTGATGTTCGGACAACTCGCGAATAAATCGTCTGATACGTTCCAACGTCTTACGCCTCCCTTACGGTCAGTTCGGCCATTTGCGTATCGTTAACGCTGCTGCCGATATGAATATGGAATTGTCCCGGTTCAACGACAGGCTTCAAATCACGACCAATATACTGTAACTGCTCCGCTCCGATGCGGAATTCCACGGTCTGTGTCTCTCCAGGCTCCAAGTTCACTTTTGCAAACCCCTTCAGTTCTTTGGCCGGACGAGTCAGCGAGCTAACCACGTCGGATATATACATCTGTACAACCTCTGCACCTGCATAACGGCCAGTGTTGGTCACATTCACCGATACTGTAACTGAATCACTAACTGTCATGGACGCGTCACTCAACTTCGGTTCACTGTACTCAAATGTGGTATAGCTAAGTCCGTATCCGAACGGATAACGAGGCTCCAGATCCTCTTCGAGGTAACGCTTGCCTCGGGAACGTTTGCCGTTATAATAGATCGGTAATTGTCCGACATGCTTCGGAATGGAGATCGTCAATTTGCCTGACGGATTCACATCACCGAATAAAATATCTGCAATGGCATGCCCGCCCTCTTGACCCGGATACCACGCCTCCAGAATCGCATCGGCATGTTCATCTACCCAAGGTTCAGTGATGGGACGACCATTAATGTAAACAACGACAAGCTTCTTGCCGAGCTTGTGAATCTCCTGAATGAGTTCCAACTGTACTCCGGCAAGACCCAACGTCATACGGTCGATCCCTTCGCCACACTCCATATCATTCCATGAGTTATCCGATACATTGGAAGCGCCCGTTTTCAGATCAATCGTTCCTTCTCCAAAGTCACGCGCACTGGAACCGCCAACCACCATAATGACCGTATCCGCCTGGCTGGCAACTTCGATTGCACGCTCAAATCCTTCTTTCGAATCACCTTTGATCCGGCAGCCTGGTGCATAAAGTACCTCGGATGAATCACGCTCTAGATCACTTGCCAAATTCTTCGCAGCATGATTATCCCCATATCCAGCCGGACGGTCATCCTTTTCATGCATCCCATGACGATCAGCGACCTCGTTCGTGTGCTCAAGAACACGGTTAGCCAGCTTAATCCGAATCCCATCCAGCACGGTAGCTACTTTGGATTTCGGTTGTGGCGACGTGTAATCGCCGAGTTGATTGTAAGCCTGGTCCGCATTTGGGCCAATGACGGCAATCCGGCCCACATTGGCTATCGATAGAGGTAACGTGTCAGCCTCATTTTTGAGCAACACAACCCCTTCCGCAGCCAACTGGCGTGCCAGCTGAACATGCGCTTCACTGCCAATGACTTCTGCTGCCTGATCGGCATCCACATAAGGCTGTTCGAATAAACCCAGTCTGAACTTCAATGCCAGCACACGAGAGACAGCCTGATCCAGAATCTTCACATCAAGCTTGCCTTCTGCCACCGCCTGCACCAGATATTGCCCAAACATCTCACCGGACATTTCCATATCGATGCCTGCCTCAATCGCCTGTACGGAAGCTTCCATTCCATCTGCCGCGACATCATGCCCACTTGCCAGCATATTGATCGCGCCACAATCCGTAATGACCAGACCGTCAAAGCCCCAATCCTTACGCAATACATCTTCCAGCAATTCCGTATTCACGGTGCAAGGCGTGCCGTCAATTTCGTTATATGCCGGCATGATCGACGCAGCACCTGCTTCTACCGCTTTGCGGAATGGATACAGATCCACTTCCAGCAGTTCGCGCCAGCCCATATGTACAGGCCCTGCATTACGTCCACCTTCCGAGCTGCCATAACCAACAAAATGTTTCAGCGTTGCCGCTACTGTATCTCCACGGTCAAGACTTTCACCCTGAAGCCCTTCTACGGAAGCAACTGCCAACTCTCCAATGAGAAACGGATCTTCACCGAAACATTCCTCCGTACGTCCCCAGCGCGGATCACGCACAACATCTAGTACCGGAGAATAGGTGACCGCACCACCTTGAGCACGTGTCTCCCGTGCTACTGCCCGGCACATCTCCTGATACAGATCCACATTCCAGGTGCTCCCCAGTAAAAGGGGGACAGGATAGACTGTTCCGTCAATGGCCATATGCCCATGCGAGCACTCTTCCCCGATCAGAATGGGAATCCCCAGTCTGGAATGTTCTATTGCATAACGTTGAATTAGATTGACCGCCTCAGCGCCTTCTCTGGCGGATAGTCCATTTTCCAGCGTAACGCCAGTCCACGGATCTGCGCGAAGTGCACCATAGAGGGAGCCGATGCCCCCATTTTCCACTTGCTGTTTAAAGGAATCATTTAACGTGATGTTCCCTTGATCATTCGTATATGTCTGCCAGCCAAATGGCTGAGTGAGTTGGCCTACCTTTTCTTCCGTAGTCATCAGGCTAAGCAGGTGTTGTACCCGTTCCTCTACGGATTTGCTTTGATCCTTGTAAGTCATCAATCTGCATCTCTCCAATCCTATAACGTGATCCGGTTATTCTTTGACCGCGCCCACCGTCAGACCCTGTACGAAATAACGCTGGAAGAAAGGATAAGCGAATATAATCGGCAACGTAGCAAGCACAACCATCGCCATTCGGGACGTATCCTGCGGAATGGACTGCATGGCTGCCAGACTCATTGAACTGTTAGCAGAGTTCTGCTGGATAAATTGTATACTCGATTCAATCCGCATTAACATAGATTGCAGTGGTACCAGATTCGGATTATCGATGTATAACAGCGCATTGAACCAATCATTCCAGTAACCGAGTGTACTGAACAACCCGATGGTTGCAAGTCCCGGCAAGGAGAGTGGAACCACGATTTTCATAAAGGTATAGAACTCACCGGCGCCATCAATCTTCGCCGATTCAATGACTGCATCCGGTACACTGGTGGAGTAGAATGTACGCAGGATCATAATATAGAAGGCATTCATCGCCAGCGGCAGAATCAGTGCCCATAACGTATCTTTCAACCCAAGCAGCTGGGATACGACCATATAGGTTGGAATCATCCCGCCGTTGAACAGCATGGTAAGAATTGCAAAGATGGAGAAAAATCTCCGATATCTGAAGCTCTTGCGGGAAACCGCATACGCATACAGCGACATGAGAATCAGACTGATAATAGTACCAAGTACCGTCACCAGAATGGTAACTCCATACGCCCGCAGCAGCGTGTCCCCACTCTGCCAGACAAACTGATATGCCGCGAGACTCCATTCTGCCGGAATCAGACGATACCCATCACGTGCCAGTGCTTTCTCGTCCGTAAACGAGATGATGACTACAAATACAAAAGGAAATACACAGATCAGAGCGAATAGACCGGCAATGATGTTCATAATCACGTTCCAGCCGCTGGATACGTGGTGGAAGTCGCGTTTTTTAACGAGTTGAGCTTGAGCCATTGTGGTTCACTCCTTTCCCTTGTCCTAGAATAGGCTGCTGTCTTTATCTACTTTGCGAACAACATAGTTGGAGATAATAACAAGCACAAAGCCCACGACGGATTGATACAATCCGGCAGCCGTACTCATGCCAATCTCACCACTAGTTTTCAAACCACGATATACATACGTATCAATAACATTTGTCACAGAATAAAGCGTACCCGAATCCCTTGGTACCTGATAGAACAGTCCAAAGTCGGCATAGAAAATGCGCCCTACGGCCAGCAAGGTCATAATCGTGATGATGGGCGATAGCAACGGAATCGTAATATTGCGAATCTGCTGCCATTTGCTTGCTCCATCAATCATGGCTGCTTCATACAGTGATTTATCAATCCCCAGTATGGAAGCCAGATAGACAACGCTGCTATACCCGATGGTTTTCCATAACGCTACGAATACCAGAATATACGGCCAATATTTCGCCTCAGAGTACCACTGAATTGGTTCCATCCCAAACCAGCCGATAATCTGATTCAACATCCCGCGGTCCATGCTCAAGAAGCTGAATGCGAAGTAACCAACGATAACCCAGGATAGAAAATACGGCAGGAACATGCCCGTTTGATATAGTTTGGCGAGTCGTTTATTAACCAGTTCCGAGAGCAGGATGGCCAATGCCACAGAGAATACCAGCCCCAGGAAAATAATGGCGATGTTATAAAAAAGGGTGTTACGCGTTATCAGCCATGCATCACTTGTGCTGAACAGGAATTTGAAATTATCCCAGCCAACCCATTCGCTCTTTATCAAACTTGCCCAGAATCCTTCACGACTGAACCGATATTGCTTGAAAGCAGCCACGGTGCCCACGAGTGGCAAGTAGGAGAAGAAGAAGAACCAGATGGCGCCTGGCAGCACCATGAACAACATGACTCGGTTTCTAATCAGGTTTTTCAAAAATGTAGTCATTGTGGATATCCTCCTTCAGGCTTGAATAAAAAAGGACCGGACGCGATAAGCAGCCGCCCGATCCTTACGATGTACTGTTACTTGTTTTCCGCTCTCCAGGCATCCAGCTGGCTTTGGGCTTCAGCCATTACTTTCTCCAGTCCGGCTTGATTGAACTTCTCAATCACTTGATCCAGATTGGCTCCCGGGTCCAGTGTACCTGTCATCAGTGCTGCCCAATATTGCTCTTTCACGTTCTGTACCGCCGTCAGTTCGGACGATACATTGCTTGCATCAAAGTTAAAGCTGAGGATCGGGGAATTGATACCTTCAGCGTTAAACTTCTTGAACTCATCCCATTTGTTATCCGGGTCATTGCTGTTCAGATAGAGCAGCATATTGTTCCCAAGGGAGTATGAAGGCATATCGTAGTTTTTCGATTCAGGCAGATTTTCCATATGCGTGTCATCCACTTTTTTGTAGTGTGTGCCCTCGATACCGGAATCCACCATATTACGCAGCACAGGATCTGTATTCAGCAGGTTCAGGAACTCCATCGCTTTCTCTGGATATTCCGAGTTGGCCGAGATCGCCATAATAGAGCCTTGTACAGATGTATTTGTTATAATTGCTTCACTTGCAGGTGTTGAAACGACTTGATAACCGTAACTTGCAGACCATTGATTATCCGCGAGCGGCTGTGTCTGTGCACGATCCAGGAACCAGTTGCCTGATGTCGTCAGATCATTGGTGGAACCTGTTGTTGCCGCTTCTGCCGATACATAACCAGCCTTGTAGTATTTGTGCATCGTAGTAAGTGCTTCTTTCATTTCAGGTGTTTCCAATATGTTCACGAGCTTATAGTCTGTTGTATCCAGCTTGATTGCCATTGGCAGATTCTGAATGACATAGTCATACGGCACGTAAGGAACATAGTTCTTATCCATGGCAAAAGGTGTTACACTCGTCTCGTTTTCCTTGATCGTTTTCAGTAAAGGCTCCAGACTGTCTAACGTACGAACGCCAGAGATGTCCAGCTTGTATTTATCAACCAGCATTTGGTTAAAACGCCATACCTCTTGTTGAGGCAGTTCTTTGTTGGCTGGAATTCCGTAATTGTGTCCGTCTACCTTCGAACCGCTGAGGAATGCAGGATCAATGGTCTTGGTGATATCCTGACCGTATTTAGCAAGCAAGTCATCCAGTTCAAGGAATGCACCTTTTCTGGCATTTTGTACATAATCGAATCCACCAGAAGAGGTGAACAGAATGTCCATTGGCTCACCGGATGCTACGTTAACCTGCATCTTCTGCGGGTAGTCACCCCAGTCAACCATCTTCATCGTTACCGTGGCATTAATTTTCTCTTTGGTATACTTGCTCACTTCTTCCATCACTTTGTTGACGTCTTTCTGAGGGGTACCGATGGTATACCAGATCAACTCTACCGCGTCATCACCAGCTCCTTCGGATTCCGAAGCATCTTTGCTTCCTCCACAGGCACTAAGAACAAGTGTAACGGCCATTAACAATGCAAGAACGAGTGAGAAGCGTTTTCTTTGTTTACTCATTTCTTTGATCCTCCCTTTTCGTGTTCCTTTAGGCTCTACTTACTAACTGCTTTAACCTTATCGAATGAAAGCATTTACAAAAAGAAGATAAACTTAAGTTTTCGAGGTACAAATTAAAGAGAAATCGTCCTTGGGTAACTATTTGGTACCTATTTCAATAAATCGCTTACATGAAAGAGACATGCCGGGTAACGTATGCCATGATTTTCATCCATGCCATTCCTGTTCCCGATATGTCTCTTTGATCTCCGTCCGCACAGTTGGATCTACCCGTCACCGAATTAACCAAACACCTTGTAATCAGTCGGTGAAATTCCCACATATTTGCGGAACTGTTTATAGAAATACCCTGTCTCCCAGTACCCTACATTTCGGGCGATCTCATGTACCTTCAGATTGGAATTACGCAATTGCTCCTTCGCACGTTCAATCCGGTATTTGTTGATATATTCGGCAAACGTCTCTCCGGTTTCCTTATGGAACAATTGTCCCAAATACACCGGATGCAGATGATAGTGGGCACCCAGCAGCTTCAGGGAAAGCTCTTCTGCATAGTGTTTGTCGATATGCTGAAGCACCTGGTTCACAATTGGATTCTTCAGATCCTGCAATAGGGATTGGATCGTCTGCGACCCAACCTGCTGAAGCGCCCGCACGAGTTCATCAAAAGTGCCACTGTCCAGTACAAGTTGAAGCCCTTGTTGGTATATGGCAGACTCATCCGAGTGTTTGATGCTCTCCAGTTCCATTTTGAAGCGAATCACAACTTCCAGTGCGGTATTCTGTAACTCCCCAGGTGTAAGCCCATCGCGATGCTGTTCAAAATCCATGCGAATCCTGTCGGCAAGTTGTTCTGTATTGCGGGACAGAATGAGTTTGGCGTATTCCCTCCAATCAATGAAAAAGGTCGCCGTGGAACTTCCGCATCTTTCCAGTATGGCATGGTCGATGACTTTAAGATCAGGATAAATCATCACATACTGGAGTGCCTTTTTGGCCTCGGCATAACTGGTCGGCGCATGGTATAGCCCTTTCATCAATCTGCCTGCTCCAATGCGTGCCGCCGGATGGGTTACGGTTATCTCATCAGATAATGCCTGCAGACCATCCATCAACTTCTGTTCCTCGTCACTCGTACCCTGAATATTCGCAATAATGACGATGTCTCCATCAATATCATGAAATACGTTCAGATGGCGTCTGTCTCTAAGCATCTCCTCTACACGTTCGAACATACCAGAAGCTTGCCCTTTGTCACGCAGAATGGCCACGGCAACATCAGGTGCATCCAGCGAAAGGTTCATAAACTGGGCGCGTTCCTCAAATTCAGTAGCTGCAATCTGTCCGGTAAGCCATCGATGAAGGATGTTATCTTTCAGAATCTGAATACCATAAGCATCATCGGCTTGAGGTGACACCATATGATCCAGCTTGCACGCTGTGTTGCTCAGCGTGGATTCCAGTTCCTCCACATTAATCGGTTTGAGTAGATAGTTTTCGATCCCCAGCTGCATGCCTTCCTTCAAATATTCGAACTCATTGAAACCACTCAGGATAATGACCTTAATCTCAGGTTGCACTCGCCTTGCTTCCCGAATCAGGTCTAGACCATTCATGAGTGGCATGGATATATCCGTAATCAGAATGTCCACAGGCTGAGAAGAGAGCGCGTGTAAAGCCGCCTGCCCATTACCTGCATGGCTCACAATTTCCATACCAAATGAAGACCAATCCACAATATCGTATAAGCCTTCAATGATGAATGGCTCATCGTCCACAATAAACACCTTGTACATACTACACACCTGTCCCTTCTGTATGTGGATAACGCACCCTGATCCGTGTTCCTTCTCCGAGGGTGCTCTCTATGGTGATACCGAACTCTGGCCCATACAGGAAGCGCAATCGACTATGAACACTGCGCAGCCCGAACATCTGACCGGACTCTTCAGGACGTTCCAGTTCTTCAAGGATTTCCGTCAGGCGTGCAGGATCAATGCCTTTGCCATTATCTCTGACTTCCACCTGCACCACATCATCCGTCTCTTCTACAAAGATGGATAAGCGGTTATCCGAACGTTCCGTCTGAATGCCATGCACGACATAATTCTCAATGATAGGCTGCAGCGAAAGTTTGACTACAGGGTGTTGATAATAAGCAGCATCGATCTGGATCGTATATATGAAAATATCCTTGTAGCGGATTCGGAATAACTCCAGATACAAACGGCAAGCTTCCATCTCATCCTTCAGCGTATAATTTTTCTTTTGCTGTACCAGGCTCTTGAACAATACAGATAGGCTATAGATCATCTCGCCGACATCTCTCGCCCCCTGGGATATGGCCCTCATCCGAATCACTTCAAGCGTATTGTAGAGAAAATGAGGGTTGATACGCGCCTGTAACGCGACCAGTTCGGTCTCCTTCTGTTTGATCTCGGCTTTGTAGACCCGTTCAATGTACAGATTCAGCTCGTCCAGCATATCGTTGAAGCTATGTGAGATCTGCCCCAGTTCATCATCTCGCGGATCGTCGATGCGAGCCGTCAGATTGCCGTATTTTACTTTCTGAGTGAATCGAATGATTCGGCGGGTTCGTTTGGCAAAGTTAATAATGAAAAACGCCGGAACCAGCACGGCAAACAGAATACATACGATACTGATCGAGATGATGGTATTGCGAATACCCGCATAGGTTTCAGCCATCTCTTCTACCGGAACGGTGCCAATGACCACATAACCCTGATCCGCGGAGACAAACTTGTTCACGTACATGTTCTGCTCCTTTTTCATTGAATCCATATCCGTCTGATCAAACAGGGAATCGGCTACATTCACGTAGGGATACTTCTTCCCGTAATAATGATTGTTGGAGTCAAATAACACTGTACCTTTCGCCGATAACACCACGATTTCTCCCTTGAGATTACTCTCGTAGTTGTCCAGCGCATTACCGATTCCTTCTGAGTCAAAGAAGACAAGAAATTGGCCCAGATTCCGAAGAGTCTGTGTATTGTTAATCGGTACGCGGATGGAGTAGAGCGCAGGGTCCCATTGATTAATCTCTTTGCGTATCCAGTAGTTGGGTGCACTGATATTGGGCGTTTCCATCGCCATCACGTCCGGAATATAGGAATGAGCTACATTGGCGTCCAGCTTGCGGAACTGCTTGTGTTGATTAAAGGTAGACAGATCCTGCTGCTCAGCGCTATACAACATGAGTTGATTAATCTGCGAATTGCGATCCATAATATTTTGAAAATGTTTCAATACATCGGCCGAATAGTCATCCTGATTAGCGTAATATCCATTGGTCATGTGCTGAACATATTCAGCGTACGAATGATTCATCAGATAAGTAATGTTGGCGGACAGCGCCTCATTCTGATGCATGTCCCTCACCATGTTTTGCACCGATTCATACTGCTGATGAATGTATCGATCCACATGTTCCATCGCCGCTTTCTGGATCGCCAGTTCCCGGCGAATCGTGGAGTCGGACACCGACAGGAAGATGATATAAGATAACGTAATGATCGTGACAATCGATATCATCGAGAAAATCAGGAGCATTTTCATAAACATATTATTTTTGAAGAAATTATTGTAAACGCTAACAATTTTCAAGTCGCCTGTTCCCTCCGATGCTGTTTTCCTGACTTGAATTATACCATCAGGCTTCTGACATTAACTTGTCACCTGCAACTTTTCTTTAGTTTATATCTGTGTTTCTTTAATTTCACCCTATTTAAAAACGCTTTCATCCACTATCGTTAACCATAAGTTTAGCTTTGTGTAAAAGAATACCTTACATTCATTCCACTTGAAGGAGGAACAGCATGACACGCAAACTCAAACGAAAAGCCCTCATTCCCAAGGTAACGGCCATGATCCTGACTACGGCTCTGCTTGGACAAGTTGTTGTATCATCCGTTTATGCAGGAGATACGCTCCCTTACACAGGTGAAAGCGCCAAAGGGGTGAATCAGCCCTATCAACATGGATACACCTCAGCACAGATTCTGAACTGGACACCGGAAAGTGATATCCATGGTGATCTCCTCCGTGCCCATGTTCCCTTGCAGCCCCGTAATGAAGCGTTCGCTGCCACACAGGCTTATCCTGAGCTTAGCCCGGACACACAACTGTTCACAATGAGTGGTGATTACGGCAATGCATTCTTCGATAGCACACCTTATACCAATGAATTCAGCCAGTACCTCTTCAATTATTGGCAATATACAGACTACTACAGCTATTGGCATGGCATGGCTTCTGCCGGAGTACCGGAGGAGCTGTATGACCCGAGTAAGGAATGGACGGAGAAATATTTCGAGTTTGGCATTTTGAACATTCCGAATCCGGCCTACACCAATGCAGCCCACAAGAACGGCGTTAAGTCCATTGCCAACATCTTTTTCTCGGACAATGACCGTGGACCGCAGACGTACAAACAAATGCTGATCCAGGATGAAAACGGTAATTTCCCTGTGGCCGAGAAACTGGCCGAGATGGCAGAATACTACAACTACGATGGATATTTCTTCAATCAGGAAGAGGTTGCCCGGGGTGTAGCCCCTGAGGATATCGCTTCCTACAAGAAATTCATGAAATATCTAAGAGATAAAGGCCTGTACGTTCAGTGGTATGATTCCACCATCAATACAACAGGCAAAATTCAATACCAGAACCAATTCAATGGGCTTAATAGCCCCTTTGTGCAGGATTCCGTTCTCGGCAGAGTCTCGGATTCCATCTTCCTGAACTATGTATGGAACCACAAGATGCTCCGCGATTCCCGTGACCATGCCCTTAGCTTGGGACTGGATCCATTGGAAACCGTATTTGCTGGTGTCGAAGGTGGACATGACAAATTCGGCCGCTGGAAGCAATCCTATGATCTGCGCCATAACCTGGATGAGAACGGTCAACCGATGAATAGCATTGCGACACTGGGTGCCGACTTCACCCACAACGCTCTGGATGAAGAGATGGGCGATGGCAGCACCAATCACAGAGCTGAGGATGAGTACCAGTGGATGACCTTTGTACGCGATCGTGCCTGGTGGTCTGGTCCAAATCAAGACCCGACAGATGCACGTCGTAATGCTTCTGCCGATCTGTCGGATGTGTATGCATCCGGTGCAAATTGGGATGGAATTGCAGCTTATCTTACCGAGCGATCCGTTATCAATGGCTCCAATTTTGCAACCAGCTTCAATACGGGCCACGGCCTGAAATATTATGAAGACGGCGCTGTCTCGAACGATAAAGAATGGTCGAATATCAACATTCAGGATATCCCTGTCACTTGGCAATGGTGGATGGATAGTAAAGGTGACAAGCTCAATGTTGATTTTGACTACGGTCCATCTTACGAGAAAGGTGCAAGGTACAACTATGACTCCATTGGCGCGTTTAATGGCGGCAGCTCTCTCGTGGTGAACGGTACACTGAACGCGGAGAACTTCCTGCGCCTGTACAAAACCGACCTGTCCGTCAACGGAAAATCGAAACTGGAGCTGACGTATAATAAACCGTCCACTAGTGACACTTCTTCCCTGCATGTTGGGTTGATCTTCGAAGATGATCCATCCAACGTGGTCAATGTGGAAGTGCCTCAGTCAGGCCAGCATACGGAAGGCTGGAAGACAACTTCGCTGGATTTGAGCGCCTATCATGGAAAAACCATTGCCGCTATGGGATTATCCTTCGACCCGAATGGCGAGTCTATCGAGAATTATCAGATGAATATTGGCGAGATCCGTATGTCCGACGGTTCAGCGACTGTACCGGATGCACCGACCGGATTCCATATTGTCAAAGCACTGACCAACACCGATGAACTGGTTGTCGCATGGGACATGAAAGACTATTCAGAGGTCAAACAATACAATTTATATGAAAATGGCGCCTATGTAGGCGGCGTGTATGATTCCACTTTTTATATCAAATCGCTAAAACAGCCGTCTGGTGAACTGTCTATACGTGCTGTTGGTGCAGACGGTACCGAAAGTGAATCAAACGTCTTGCCATACGATCTGAATACAGCCGTTCAGAATATTGATGTGAAATTCAAAAAGAATGGCGATGCTATTGTAAGCTGGAAAAACCCGAAGAAAGTGAAAGACTCGGGCAAAGACAAAGATAAGAATACGGATAAGGACAAGGATAAAAATAAAGACAAAGGTAAAGGCAATGAGTCTATTCAACTCACGCTAGAAACTGAATACACAAAAGAACCTTTCACCAAGTCGCTTCAAGTCAAAAAAGGAAAACAATCTGCCGTCCTGACCGGACTTCCTACCAACGGTGAACATTACGTGCTGAACATCGCCATTGGCGGGCAGAACCCGGTTACCCATACCGGACAGCTCGCAGATCTTCAGATTACACCATACGCTAAGGAAAAGGTCACGGTAAAAGATGGAAAGTACACATTGGCCCTCCCGGATCTGGAGGACTTGTACAAGATCTATGTATATGAAAATGGGGTGGCACGCGAGTTCGGAGTCACTTACGTTTCGCAGAAATTCCCGTATATCATTCGAGGAAGAACAAAGCTCAGTGAACTGACCTTCACACCAGCGTCCAACAATAGCTCATTGAAGCTGGTTATTGAGGATTATGCGGGCAATCAGGCTACTACGATTTTGAGGTAACACTACAAGGTATTTTCGCGCCCGCCTGCATACCAGTTGATATAAAAACGTACAGCCCTTCACTTCCAAAAGGAAGTTGAAGGGCTGTTCTTGTTGATCTAACAATAAATATTCTGCCCAACAGCTATTAAACAGCATTCCCGTTAGCACAGTCCTTCGGATGAAATTGAGGATAGATGCTTGCGCAACTGCTTTTTGTCTATTTTATCCACGGCTGTTCTGGGCAAAGTATCCACAATGAACAGTTGAGTCGGCCATTTGTACGGAGCAAGGTGTGGCTCACAGAACGCCCGCACCCGCGTCAGATCCATACTTTCACCGTCCCGTAACACGATGAAAGCGACAAGTTCCTCGCCTTCGTTAGGAAGAGGATGTCCGATTACGGCCGCCTCGCTTACCGACTCATGCCTCACCATAACATGCTCCACTTCGGCACAGAACACATTGAAACCGCCCACAATAACCATATCCTTCAAGCGATCAAACACATAAAGGTAACCTCCGACATCCAGACAACCGACATCCCCAGTTCGAATCCAGCCATCGGGCATGGTCTCGGCAGTAGCCTCCAACTGGCGCCAATACCCCAGCATGGTCTGTGCACCTCGAACAACGATTTCTCCAGCCTCGCCCGTAACTGTCTCACTTCCGTCCGTATCTAATATCCGAACTTCGAAGGCCTGCTCACCTTGGGCAGCCAAGTCAGCAGGACGACCTACGGATCGAAGGCGATGAGGATCGCCCATATGCTGAGCAGGAAAAAGGCGGCTTATGGACATTCCACATTCCGCTTGTGAGTAGTTGTTCACAATGATAACTTCAGGAAATTGCGATACGACCTCCTGTAGTGTATCCGGGGAAATAATGGACCCTCCGCAGCCAATAAGCGATAGGCTCTTCAAGTTTCTACCTCCTACGGATGCCTCGCGGGTAAGATCACGAAGCAGTTGGCCTACTGTGCTGAGTTGTGTAATCTGATCACGTTCAACAGCTTCCATAATGCGGTGTACATCCGCTGGGTATTCGTCTAGAAATACAAGACAGCCTCCGGCAGCCATGGTCGCCCACAGCTGGAACTGACCTACCAGATGGGATAAGTTGAGCACTAACACACGACGCTTGAGATCATGACCGAAGCCTGCAGAAGGCGTAAGTTGATTCCAAGCAGCCATACCACGATGCGAATGCATGACCCCTTTTGGCCGACCAGTTGTCCCACCCGTATATATCAGGAATGCCGTATCGTCTACACTTCGTTTGGAATGGTCTTTTGGAGATAACGCAGGTTCCTGCTTTAAAAGAGCAGCGAGCGAACTGCTCTTCGTCCCTTCTTCGTCTGTCGTGAACAGTTTTGGACAATACCCAAGAAGCTTTACCGTGGCAATAGCTACTTTAGCATGTTGGTCATCATGAATAACCATATGTGGTTCTGCATCCTGAAATATCGCAGCGAGTTCAGGCACTGTTAGCAAAGGAGACGGCACGAGCGGTATAGCGCCGATCCCAACTGCTGCATAAAACGCAACAACGAGCTGGGGATCTGGATCACCTAAAAGGGCAAAGCGATCACCGGCTCGGAGTCCTTCAACATACAGGGCATGACTGAGTCTTTCAACTAGACCGTAAAGCTCCCCATAACTCATCGTTTGCCCATAGCGCATTAACGCTGGTTCCTCAGGGTACATACTTGCTGCAATTGGTAATCGTTCGGATAGAAGCAAGCAATTACCCCCAACATTTAAATTTCCATTTCTCCGTTAAGAAAACTATGGAATAAAAAGAGAGTAGCATATATCTGGAATAATAAGTAATCATTATCCTCTATTAAACTCATAAATTCTCCTGATATTACAGTTCTGCCAACGGACGGTCCTTGCCATTTACCTACTTGCTAGCTTAATTAGGCAGATCAAATTGGGCTGCTTTTTAAACTGAAATCCAACATTTCTGGTTATCATTACGTTTATTTAGGAAACGAGTATCAAGGAGGGGATTGTCATAAAAGTAAAGACAATGTATTTTATTCTCAGTGTTGTAGCGTTATTTTTACTATCAGCTTGCGCAGGTGGTGTTACTGGCTCTAGTCAGCAGAATGAACTAGGTGAACCTTATCGTATGGCGTTGGAGGAGTTAATTTCAACAGATACAGTACTTAATGAAAACATGGAGTATATCTCATTAGATTTTGATAAAGGAATTCCATTAAAGGATTCTGATAAGAAAAGCATTGAGGATTACCTTCACAGCAAATATAACGTAAAAATTTATAACCTAACCTATGAAGAATTGATTGAAGAAGGACTGTCTGAACAGTCTGAAAACACGCTTAAAGGGATTTTACTGAAAATTGAAAAACAGGAGAAGCAATCAGATAATAACATTGCCATAGAGGTCAGTAAGTATCGTGCCAACGAGGGGGCGCTCTCTGCAAAAATAAAATTAATCTATGAAGAAGGTAAATGGAAAGTTGCTACTCATACTCCTACAAGGGAAAGTTAAAGGAAATAATTTTTTTTACCAACGAGAGTGCTAGGAAAAGTTTATTATGACAATTATGGAAGTAGCCCTTTTGGGCTTTTTTTGTCCGTATTTTCTGGAGTACATACCACCCTAAAGGTATACCAATAAGGATCATTAGCATTTTTGCAACGATCCCTATTGTTATCCGTTAGTTGTAACCCCAGTTGATTCTTTGAGCATTAAGCTAACGTTTCCCGTTAGTTTAATGAATTAACGGGGAGGATACCATCAATTAGATATAAGCGTAATCGGTAACAGGAACAAGTTCTTGTCCATTTCGGTAATCGGGACAAAAACTTGTTCCTATTACATAAAAAAGCCGCTAAAATCGTGACTTAAAAAATGTTGATTATTTTCTTGTCACTAACATATTAACTGATCATATTACTTATGTTAGGTTCTTTTCTTAGAGAGTGGAGGAAAATAAAACGGGCTAGATTTTGAGATTAGAAAAAGATGTAATTCATTCCCTTTTAAGTTCCTGCTCAATTCGTTGTAGTTCATATTTCGCCTTCTGATAGGCCACCTCAGCTTGATCAATCTGCTGCTCGTAATCTTTTCTAAGCAATATGGGAATTAAGAAACAATCGTAAACCGATTGGTCTCCACGCTTTCGGACTTCAGCATTTATGAGTACGGGGAGTGTTCTGCCACTACCTGTTTTCATTATTAAATACATCTCATTAACGTGATGATTAAGATTAATGAGAGGCAAAAAATAAATCTGAAAGAAAACCTTGCTTGGCTTCGTTAGCAGTGACTCAAAGCTGATACCGATTATCCCCTGTTTCTGATATTCTAACAAGCTACAAAAGGTATCGTTCACCATACTAATCGTCCGATTTCCATCTAGCGACAGATAACTGCAGGTAGCATGATCTAACCGTTCGTCCATATTATGTGTGTTGCTCTCTTTCCTGTATTGAATCCATTGAAGTAAAATAATCGCTGATGAGTCTTATGGTTTCATCTGGATGGCTTAAGTGTGGACAATGTCCGGTTGCATCCATCAGTCGGAACTCGCTCCCCTTCAACTGCTCATGGACATAGGCTCCAGCTTCCAGCGGAACGATCAAATCTTCGGAGCATTGCAAAATCAAGGATGGAACCCCTACTTTACTAATTTCCTTACGGTAATCAGATAGGAAAGTTGCTTCCGCAAATGGACGTGCCACCTTAGGATCAATCGTGCAAAAACTAAGCTTCAGCTCTTCGGATAATTCCGGTCGGTCTGTATTTCCCATGATAACAGGAGCCAGGTAACTTGCCCAACCTTGAAAATTTCGATCCATCATGTCAAATAAAGCAATCAAATCTTCCCGTTCAAATCCACCGATATAATCCGGGAAATCGTTTAAATAGCATGCAGAAGGCCCGATAAGAACTAGCCGATCAAAGTATTCCGGTCTTTGAATGGAAGCTAACATACTAATAGTTGCTCCGACGGAGTGACCCACTAAAATAGCACTCTCCAATTCCAATGCGGAACAAATATCCAAGACATCCTGGGCATAGCCGTTTAAATCCTGATAGCTAAAAGGATCATACGCTTGAATATCAGACTTGCCCGAACCTACAAAGTCAAACAACACCACCTTATATTTCTCTTCAAAACTCGGTACTACTAAGCGCCACATGTTCTGGTCACAGCCGAACCCATGGGCAAATATAAGAGCCTTAGAACCACAGCCCGTTACTTTTACGTTATTTCGGATAAGAATCTGTTGATTATCCATTGACTCTTCCTCCTACTAGTTACGATGGTTTTCTCGCATTTAAATCATTATACCACTCTATCAAGATCAACATATGTTCTTTGCGAGTTTACTATCGCCCTCCCCACACAGCCGAGTTGTAGCAGATAAGTTTTTTGATTATTTATAATGCCCTATTTTTAGTACCTAATCAACTCTGCTTTCCCCTTCTCGAGCATTTAAGATGTAAGTACTTTTATTTATCTTGGTACTTACAGAGGTTTAATCTACATGTATATATCTACATCTAATTGATAAACGGACCATCTTTTTGTCCATTCCGACAATCGGTACAAGTTCTTGTCCCTCGACAACTTTTGGAAAGACCTTATTTTAATGTCCGCAAAGGTATACAGAAAAGGATCGTTAGCATATCTGCAACGATCCTTTTTTTTGTCAGCCTGCTAGTTGAAAACAACATCTGACGCAGGCAAATACCGATTTCAGTTATTTTATTCCGTATTAAAGCTCTTCCTTCGTATTTGCGAGTTTAACAGAGAGCAATCCTGACATGTTACCGCCGTTTTTAGTGCTAATGCTAACCCAGTGAGTTCCAGTTGCCCATGGTTTTGTTCCATAATCAGTCCAAGATGCACCAGGAGCTACAGAGAATGACATTTTTTGAGTACCAGATAGAGTACTTTGAGTAACTCGGACAGTTAAGGTCTCCTTAGATGTATTTTGAACCCAAACTTTAACCCATTCATAATTTGCAGGGATATTAAAATTCTTCGTGTAGCCACTTCCGGAAATCTGTGAATTCACAACCTCATTATCAACTGCCATTGGAGTAATCATTCCTTCTCCTTGTGTAGATGCAGTAGATGAGTCCACTACATTATTTGTTGGTGCTGCAGATACAACTGTGACAGCTGCTACCAAGGATAATGCCGACAATCCTACGAACAAAGTGCTTTTATTCATAACTAAAACCCCTCTTATTTAAATAAATATATAAATAAAGCTATATTAATTTAACATAATTTTCTGTTCTATAGCATCCACAAAGGTACACAAAAAGGGTCGTCAGCATTTCTGTAACGATTCTATTATCAGTCCGGTAGTTGAAAACAGCAGCTGATCACTTTGATTCCTTCTTAAGTTTTATTAAGTTTTATTAAGTTTTATTAAGCTGACGTTTCCCGTTAGTTTAACGAGTTTTAATAATTTCTTGCCAGTTAGGAGGCAAGTCATAATCCCTAATGTGCTGATAGTCAAGAACCACTACTGATCCGGAGTTATATATACTAAACCTCATCGAGTCGAGTCCAACATCCAAATGAGGTCCTACGTACGGGATTGTTTTAACCTGAACATCAATATGTGAAGAATGATATTTAACGTCTACATTAGTTCCATCCAAAAAAGGAGTAAATTTAGGTGATACAGTTAATTTATTTTTGTAGTAATGGTTAATCTGTTCCTGTATTTTTGGAGCTAACAAAGTAAGTACTAACCTTTTCAACGGTTCATCGTTTGGCTTTGCACAAACAGGCTCGATTGCCATCAAGAAAATGATGACTGTTAGCAATACTACGGAACGAAGGAGTACCCCAAGTACCCGAAGAAGAACTTCGGCTCGTGCTCCTAGTTTGTATCCTCCCATAGTTGAACAGAAAAAAGTATGTTTATATACTAAAAGTGAGACCTTTACATCTAAAGTAATCTTCAACTTGTTTAATTCTTTTCCAATATACTTAACAAAAAGTTCATAACGTCTTTTTAACCATTCAAATGATCTATTCATGATGTTTGTAATTATACATGTATGAGCGATCCGTTAGGACGTCCAAATTTTTTTAAAAATAATCCCAACCTTTATTTCGCCTGGCACACTATATAATTGTCAGGAATTACAGATGCAACTATGGAGGCAAAAGATGGATTCAATTGGTAAAAACGGAAAAGAAGCGGCGGAAGCGATTCGGAGCTATGTCAAACCGGTTTTCGGTTTTGCGTTAAACCGGGTCAAGCAGCGGGCCGAGGCGGAGGATCTGGCTCAGGAGATTATGCTGCAGTTGTTAAAATCCTTCTCTGGGGTGCGGGACATTAGAAGCCTTGACGCTTACGTCTGGACGGTTGCCCGATACACTTGGGTGAATTGGTTGAAAAAGCGTGCGCACGCTCCCCAAGCGATCGAAATCAACGGCATGTCCGAACTGTCGGCCGCCCCTTCTCGGGAGCCGCTTGACCGGTTACTGGTAACCGAAGCTTACCGCGAGCTGCGCCGAGAAGTCGCGTTTCTGTCCGACATCCATCGCCGGATCGTGGTCATGCATTACTACGACGAGCTTAAAATCGGCGATATCGCGATTGCTCTGAATATTCCTGTCAACACGGTGAAGTGGCATTTGAGCGAGGCCAAAAAGAAGTTACGGAAAGGGATGAAACGTATGCGTGCAACAGGAACTTTAAGTGTCAATCCGGTCAGCATGGGGGAAATGGGCCATTCCGGTTCGGCCGGCAGCCTGGGCGAAACCAACGATTTTCTTGGACGCGCCTTGGCGCAAAATATCGTTTACGCGGCTTATCATAAGGCGCGTACCGTACATCAAATCGCGGAGGAGCTCGGAATGCCGCCGTCTTTGCTGGAAGGCGAAGTCCGGCACCTGGCCGATTACAATTTTCTCATCCAAACCTCTCCCGGCAAATATCAAAGCAATACCATCGTCTGGGACCTCTTCGAGTTAGCCGTAGCTGGTCATCAATTCTGGCAAGATTGCGCCGCCGAAGTGGCCGATGTTCATTTCGACGCGTTAATGGAAGTTCGCCGGCAAGTCGAGGATAGCGGAGTGTACGTTCCGGACGGCGACTATAACTTCCTGCTCTGGACCTTGCTGCCCAAGAACGTCGAGGAGCAATCTTGGCGGAGCATGCCGGCGGGCGATAACTTCGATGCGGTCGCACCAATGCGAAAGGACGGAGGTCAGTATATTGCCTATGCGGGGTTGAACACGAGCAGCAATGCCGATCCGGGTTTTGATTTGAGTAGTTACGTCACTTTCGGTCCGTCGCTCCGCTACGTCGAAGACAGCCCCTTATACTTGTGGCAATTCAATACGTACTGGAGCGACCGCCAGGTGGATTGGCGTTCCCTGGAATACCGGAATGTCGAGATTTGTCATGCGTTCCAACAAGGAGAACTGCCCGACAACGAAGAGAACAGCGAGCAATATTCGTTCCTGCTGGAGAAGGGGTACATCCGCAAGACGGAGGAGGGGTACAAGTTCAATGCGGTCTGGATCGACTCTCCGCAAACGTTGGATCGGTTGAACAAGGCAATGCCGGATTTGTCCGCTCTGTATGCGCCTGCTGTTGGCAAGCTCTACGATAAAATGCTCAAGCTGTTCCTGCAAAATCAGCCGAAGCATTTGGAGCCGCAGCTTGCTTACATGGTGAGAGGCAACACCGGCGGAGGCCGGCTTGTCGCTTATATTTTGAAGCATTTGATCGATAACGGGAAGTTGAAACCGCCGTTGCCGCACCAGCAGAAGACGATTTCAACCTGGATGGGGCCGGTCAAGTAAGTCGGTTCGGAAATGTATACGAAGAATAGTCGTTCCCGGACGGTGGCCATTTTTACACAAAACTTTGTCTGTCCTGTCCAACGAAGTGATTAGGACATCGCTATTTAACACGGCCCCCTCCTGAACGTATGGAAATGATTGGACGAAAAATACGTTTCTTCAATTCAACTTATATAGCAAAAAGGCGAGTCTCCATTAATTGGGGGACTCGCCTTTTTGCTATATAATAAATATTTAAGAAGTTCCTTTTTGCTTACTCGCCTGCATCTGCTGTGCAAATCGCATCATCTCTTCGAACTCTTCCTCAGATACGGCATCCCCATCGGTGCTTATGTCTTGTACAATCGGAATTTCGGGCTTGGCTTTGGTTCCTTTGCCGTATGTACGGGTACGGGTTCCAGCTGCACCAGCAGCCTGTTTTCCTTTGACCTTGGCCTGATCACGAATATATTGCACAGCTTTCTCATATGAGTTTACCTGTTTAAGCAGCATGTTGGAGGCAATGGCCTCAACAAAGTTACGGTTAATCCGCTGCTCGCCGCCGGATACAAGCAATGCCATCAAATAATGAATCAATACATTGATGACTTCACCAGGCAACTTGTAGCTCAGATCAATTTTCTCAAATATATCGATCAGATTGTCCGGTACTGCTCCTGGGAAGAACGTCTGCAACAGACGCGTATACGGCTCATTACGCAACATCATATTGTATTGATGAATATCACACTTGGTCATAAATTGTGGAGGTACTTCGACGTAATATTCCATCTGTACCCCATGCTCAACAGGTGGTTCACCGGAGTCTTCTTTCCGCTCTGGCTCCTCCATATGCTGTCTCAGTGCCACGACCTTGGCTGCCTGTACAGTCTGTTGCTCATGCCGCTTCTTCGTCTGTCTGAACTGCATGCTCGCCTTATGCTGAAGATCATCCAGAATCAGCTGGCCCTGTGGACTGAAGATATCATCTTCGTCCAGCAGTCGGCATACATCCTGCACACTGAGATTAAACTTGTTTACTACATAATTTACAATGCCCAGTTGTTCATGATCGAACCGCAATTGCTCTACATGGCGGCGATTGACGGACTCCCGCGGGAAACGCAAAATAATGTCGGCATAGTTCAAACTGTTTTCTTCCGCTGCATCGTTCGTGCCTGTCCGCTGAGCCGTAGTCGATACTTCCGACAATGCTTGCTCCAACTCGTAATCAATCACATGGGTATTCAATTCAAATATATCGTAAAAGGGTACGGAAATATTCTCTTTATTGGCTGCCGGATAAGGTGCGTCCCCATTTTCCACTGCCGAGAAACCGGAACGCAGGGAAAGGACAGCGAATTTGCCAATCTTGTCACGAAGCAACAGTGTCAAATGCTGTGTCCGGAAAAATTCTACCGGAGAGAGCGGCGGTTGCAGCTCATATTCGTAGATGTAATCATCATTTTCCGGTATATATAGCCGTGAAGTCTGAAGTAGCCCCACTGCCTCAAGCTTGGATGTCTGCTCTAACAAATATTTGCGCCCTTTCTCACTTGGCTCCAAGCCAAGCGTCATGAACAGCCTCCGTTGCTGTTCAAGCGGCGAATAACCGACCTGTTCACCGGGAAGATGCTGAAACAACAGCCGATACAAGCCAACCGCAAAAGCACCTACCATGGGCTGATATGCTCCTGTAAGCATACGGTCATCCAGGGCGCTAAGTCCAAACTCCCTGTATACGCAGTAGCGATGATGTTCAGTATAATGGTGCAGATTCTTCATGCGCATAGCCTGATCTCCTTCTCCCCAAAAGTATGTTTATCTATTCTATCATAAATGTCTGATCCTCAAATGCTCAAAAACAGGTAAAAAGATGGCCTGTTCTCGCTCCGTTTCGTCCTAGGTCGACATCATTCACGTTTTCGCCGAATTCAGTAAATTTCTAAATAAAAATGTCGAGAGCCGCTAGAATACTATAAAAGCTGTAGCCACAGAATACAAGGGAATATCTAAAGAGAATGTTCTCCAGATGTATATGAAGTACAAGTGTACAATAATCCTTCTGATATAAATGAATAGCAAAAAAGCCTTCCCTTTGTAATCGTAAGCGTTTACGACAAAGACAAGACTTTCACGCGTTTACAGTGGCATGTGTTACCTCTTTCCAACAATCTAAAACATTCTGTACCCACCCAAACGCAACTTCTGGATCGTCCAGCCACTGATTATCGCACCAGCCAGTCCAGCGATGCCCGTCATATAGTCTACAAGCTGGAAAGAACCCAGATGTGACATCAGAGATGACGAATGATCCCATAGAGAGTATACGACGATAGGCAGAATTACAATGATGAACAGATAGGAAGGAAACCAGGTGGTCTTCATCAACATGTTCAGAATGAAACCGATACCAAACATCATAACGAAAAATAATACCATCAATACCAACACAGGTATAAATTGCATCGGGCGACATTCACCTCTTCTTTCACACATTCAGGTTTCACTTCTGGATAGTAGTTAGTGTACCGCAAAAAATGTGGCGAAGCAACGAACTTTCTGGACAAATTTCCCTATAATTATACTCTGTTCATTTGCCCTTCTGCTTCATGTTGGGATACAATGTAAACGATAAAGCAATCACCCGTCCCTTATAGTGCGTGTTCAAAAAGACTGGTTTTCAGTACCGAGAAGATGGAATGAAGTTAGAAATGGAGCAGCGGAGCGTAGATAGAGCTACGTGAGCAGCGGACATTTCGGCTGAATGCCATATTCGACGCTGATGATGCCACCAGGCATGATTCGTAATCAAAAGCGGACTTTTTGAACAACCTCTTATAGGGATTTGGAAATATACCTTGCAGGAGGAACACAACCAATGAACGAAGCCGCATCAACACTGGAGGGCTGGTATGCCCTGCATGATTTTCGCTCGATTAACTGGGCCGCCTGGAAAGCAGCAGATGATGAGGAACGTGCTGTAGCACTGGACGAGCTGGAAGAATTCTGGAAGGAATGGAAAGAAGTCGAGAATTCATCCCAGGGAAGCACGGTCGTTTATACCGTAGTGGGACAGAAGGCTGACCTTTGCATGATGCATCTGCGTGAAACGCTGGAAGATCTGAAGGCCGTTGAGAACGCGTTTAACAAAACGATGTTTGCCCAATACACGACCAAATCTTATTCTTACGTCAGTGTAGTGGAACTGAGCAACTATCTTGGCAAAGAAGGCGAAGACCCGATGCAGAATCCGGAGATTATCGCCCGTCTGAAACCAGTTCTGCCGCAACGCCAATACATCTGCTTCTATCCAATGAACAAAAAACGTGAGCTGAATGACAACTGGTACATGCTGTCCATGGACGAGCGTCGCACCATGATGCGCAGTCACGGCATGATTGGCCGCAGCTATGCGGGTAAAGTAAAACAGATTATTACCGGCTCCGTCGGTTTCGACGATTGGGAATGGGGCGTTACGCTATTTGCGGATGACGCACTTCAGTTCAAAAAACTCGTCTATGAGATGCGTTTCGATGAAGTTAGCGCCCGTTATGGTGAATTCGGTTCGTTCTATGTGGGAAGTCTGTTGAACGAAGGTACTTTAGAAGACATGCTTAAGCTGTAAAAATAGCACAAAGCACAATAAAGCACCGCGACATCTCCTGTAAAGGATACTGTCTGCGGTGCTTTTTCTCATTCATGTACGTGTGGACAACCAAGTCGGATGATGATCCATTTTGCAGTTGTTCACTCTATTTTATAAGCCTCTGTTAATTCTTAATCCTCGTCCTCATCATCTACCGCTTTCAGCGATTCGAGGAATTCGGCTGTGGCCCGATCACGGTCACGACCCTTCTCTTTAAGCCGCTCAATCGCAGGCATAATGAGAATATCCACTTCTTTCTGTACGATGTAGGCCAGATCATATTGATCCTGTTCCTCCAGATAACCACCGACCTGCATCAGGGCGTTGTATCGATCCAGCTCCTCACGCGTTAATAGTCCCCGGACCTGAACACTGCAATGTCTCATCCAAAAAACCGCCCTTTCTTCAGGACTAACGGAATACCACCAATGATGAACAGATAACGCAGATCAACCAGCTTCTTCAGCTGAGCCGCTTTCCAGCCCTTGTATTTCTTGCCGCCCACAACGGCAATAGCTTCACCTTTACCCAGTGATGCAACCGTGCCTTTGCTCGTAAATACAAAAGGTTGTGGCTGTTTCTTGCGAATGGATGCCACGACGTTCTTGGCGCAGTTCACACCCTGCTGCATCGCAATCTGGGCTGTTGGCGGATAAGGCCGCCCTTCCGCGTTGAAGACAAGTGAATTATCACCAATGACATAAACATGCTCATGCCCCGGAGCACGCAAGTAGTCATCTACTTTCACACGTCCTCGCATCACTTCAAGACCTGCCTGTTCAAGCAGTGAGTTACCACGAATACCGCCGGTCCATACGACTGTAGCCGCATCGAGCTTTTCACCCTCACCCACAATAACCCCGTCCGGGAGACATTGCTTGATTGGAACACCAATTTTGAAAGTAACGCCCTTTTTCTTGAGCACATTCATCGCATGTTCTACCAATTCCGGGTCAAATCCAGGCAAGGCCGAAGGCGCTGCCTCTACATTATAGATGTGCACATGTTTCGGATTCACGTCGAACTCCTTGCATAGCTGTGGAATACGATCTGCAAGTTCAGCTACGAATTCAACACCACTGAAACCCGCTCCACCTACGACAAACCGAATACGATTTCGTTTGTTATCGTTTTTGTACATCGCAAATTGATATTCGATGTGTTCTCGAATCAATCTGACCGAGTTAATGCTGCGGATTGTCATCGCGTGATCGAGCATCCCCGGAATCCCGAAGGTCTCAGGCTCACCGCCTAGTCCAATAATCAGATAATCATAGGATAACGTGCCATCCTCCAGAATAATCTTTCGATCCTGCAGACGAATCTCCTTCACGGAAGACTTGACCAGATCAATCTTGAACTCATCAATCAGTTTGGAAATGGGCACTCTTGCATGCTCAATGGTATCCGTGCCGGCAGCCGGCATATGTAGATGTGTAGTAATATAATGATAATCATGCCGATTCACCAATGTGACGTCGGCCTCGTTATAGTTCAATTCCTTCTGCAGCCGCTGGGCTGTCAGAATCCCGCCATAGCCCGCGCCGAGGATGACGATTTTGGGAATACTGCTCATGTCTATACCCCTTCCGGTTTCACTTGCATCAGCCCGATCTTGGGTGAGATGCAAAATGCACATACTTACAAATATTGATGAGGTCTTGCCCATTATGACGACAAATGTTAACTTCGCGAATTTATTTAAACGTTTGCATCAATTTCATAACTCACTAAAAATGGATTTTATGAAACTAGATATCGACATATCGAACCGTTTTGATCTATATCTAGACTTGATTGAAGCAACTAAAGGTTTATGAAATTGATACGTTTGCACGCAAGTTATCGTTTCAAGTTGTGAAATTAACCACAAGATTCTACAAAACACGGGATCTGTCTTCATATTACATATTGACTCTAAATTAGACAAAAAAACACATAGTACAGGTCAAGGATATCTGTATTTCTAGTAAAGATCAAGGTTTTTTTTGTTATTTTTCATAACCTTTCATTTCCAATTTCATCCTATTCTCATCTGATCTTCATCAATTGTTCCCAGTTTCGTGACGCCGCTAACTTTGCAACCCTGAATACACCGTTTATAATAGGAAAGACAGTTCAGCACCCATGCTGGTTATGATACGTAGCCTGCACATTCTTTCTGTTAACTACCTATTAAAATATGAAAGGTGTTGTTGATTCTTGACTGCACAAAATTCCAGTCATGATATGACTGATTTACTTATTATCGGTGGAGGCCCTGCGGGTCTGTTCGCCGCGTTTTATGGTGGGATGCGTCAGGCATCCGTTACACTGGTTGAAAGTATGCCACAGCTTGGCGGACAACTTGCCGCTCTTTACCCGGAGAAATACATCTATGATGTAGCCGGATTCCCGAAAGTAACAGCTCAGGAACTGGTGAATAACCTGGTTGAGCAAATGAATCATTTTAACCCGAACATCCGCCTTGAAGAAAAGGTTGTATCGGTGGAGAAAAAGGATGAGCAACATTTCGTCGTGAAGACGGATGAGAATGAATATCATGCCAAAGCCGTCATTATTACAGCTGGTGTAGGTGCATTCGAACCACGTCGCCTGGAGCTTGAAGGTGCTGCCAAGTTCGAGAAGAGCAACCTGCACTACTTCATCAGTGATCTGAATGCCTTCGCTGGCAAAAAAGTACTGATCAGTGGCGGCGGTGACTCCGCGGTAGACTGGGCACTCATGCTGGAGCCTATCGCTGAGCAAGTAACGCTGATCCATCGCCGGGACAAGTTCCGTGCACATGAGCACAGTGTCGAAAACCTCATGAATTCCAAGGTGAATGTCGTTACACCGACTGAAATCACGGAACTTCATGGGGATGACACGATTACCAAGGTAACCCTTTCCCATGTGAAAACCAAAGAAACTCAGGAAATCGAAGTAGATGACGTGATCGTTAACTTCGGATTTGTCTCTTCTCTCGGACCAATTGCCGAGTGGGGTATCGAAATTGACAGCAACTCCATCGTTGTTGATTCCCGCATGGAAACATCCATTCCAGGAATCTTCGCTGCCGGAGATATCACAACATATCCGGGTAAACTGAAGCTGATCGCTGTCGGATTCGGCGAAGCTCCAACAGCCGTCAACAATGCGAAGGTATACTTCGATCCGGATGCCAAATTGTCCCCAGGACACAGCAGTAACATGAAACGCTAGTTTTGCTGAAATAACATATATTGATACAAAAAAGGGTATCTTACTCCTGAGTGAATCCATATCAGGAGGGATACCCTTGTCTTATATATGCCCGCTGTGTAACGGTCTGGTTGTACCGGAGCAGGCTTGCCCCCACTGCCTTCAGGGACTGTTAGAATGCGGCAAATTGGATGATTACACCGGACCATACAGCCCCTACGTATTCCAAACTTCCTCTGACACGGCAGACGAAGTCGAAAACGTTTGCAATCATGTGATGTACTGTCACCATTGTCAGACGAGCACGCCATGGCCAGTCTCACTATGGGACTTGTCCGGAAACCTGTAACATTGCCTGCAATGAGGATCTCTAGTGAAGAATGGCAGATACGTCGGTACCCAGTTTGCGCTTATGGATTTCTGCCAACAGCAGTGCGATGAAATCTCGTTCGAGATTCAACTCAATCGCTTTATGGTAGGAATCCAACAACATCTCATCGGATAACATAGCCATTTCCCGCCACAACCTTTCCTTTTTTTTCCTCAAAACTATCATATCAGAGATTCATATAGAGAACAAGCGTTCTTGTTATCCACAACGATATGTGGAAATCCTGTGCATAGTTTGTTGATAATTGGAAAAAATGTAGAGTAATCAACGTGTATAGTGTGGACAATATTTATGCACAGGGAGTTTGTACTACTGTCAGAACGTTTATCAGCGTATTTTTTTTGGAATAAATTCATAGTTTCAAGACTTGTTGCGAGTAAATTACCCGGTAATGTAAAATTTCAAACGGTTTTCATACCGTTTTCTTTTATATATTATCGGTTTTTCTTGAATTTTCTTGAGCTTTCCCATTCATTTTCTATTGAGGTCTGGTATTTACTTCCAAAATCCAGATCTTGCCTGAATAGTCCAGTCCATAATCAAATCCAAGCTGACCTACCCCAGGGAACTGACTTTCCATAATGTACGTACATGTCAGTGTAAGTGACCGCATCTCCCGACGTTTGTGCCGACCGGATATATGGGGCAGGGATAATCCAAGAGCTCGCCTTCCTGATAACATGGTGCCACCCTTGCTCAGATTCGTCACACAGAGTCCGGGACGAGCGAGTCGTCCTACTAAGGAACGGAATACCCAGCCTCGTGCGGTTTTGACAACTTTGACTCTGTAATCAACAGGTCTCCCTTGAATCGTTGCCAGATGAATGCCTTGCTGGATCAAGTACCTGCGTCTAGCCTTTACACGCACCAGAGAGCGATACATCTGGCTGAAACTGGCGAAAGAACGGGTCGTTTTCATATGGGTGTATCGATAGGCCCCACCGCTCGCCGATACCCGGATGACACCGTAACCTCCACCACCGACAATAGGTTTGACATACACCATTCCATAACGACTGAGCATGTGCAGCAGATTACCCGAGTTGAATGCCTTGGTCTGTGGGATATGGACAGCCGCTACCGGGTATTTCATCAGTGCCGCTGTCTTCCGCCATTTGCTTGCAAGTTGTCTCGACATGGGTTGATCTCCTTCCTTGAAACAATAGTCCTTCCTTATACATACTCAACAGAAGCCTTGCTTTCTTGGATGTTTGTCCGCGGCAAGGGCCCCTTTTCCATGTAACCTGTCCCAGGGGAGATGGCGGAAACGGGAACAAGCGCCCGGTTTGCTTTTCAAACAAGTCAATCTGTCGTATGCTACTAAGGAATGGCTTGGAAGGGCTTAAATATGAGGATCTAAGGAGCGTTCAGAACAAATGGAAGCATTTTTCAAATCACTTTATGGCGTAGCCTATTTTGCAATGTCGATCGTTCTCGTAGCTGTTACGGTACTTCTCTTTGTCACAGGTATTCGACTGTTTATGCAAAAGCGTAATCGCGGCTTTGCCGTGAGTTGTCTTATATTTGCCTGTTTCATCGTCTTTATCATTGTTGTTATGCTAACTACGCCCTTCTCTGCCACACCGCCGGGTTCACCGGAAGCCATGGCTGCCCTTCTTCACTTCGGGTAGTTGAACCTCTGTAGAAGGAGATGCTTATGACACATACTAATGAAACCTTAGGAATTATTGATATCGGCTCGAACTCCATTCGTCTAGTTATCTATGAACTGGACCAGGACGAAGCCTATCGCATCATTCATGAAGACAAATACGCCGCTCGTCTAAGCAGCGTTGTTGAGCCGGATGGAACCATTCTGCGCCATTCTCTGGATAAAGCCATCACTATCTTGAGTCAATTCAAAGCGACCTGTGAAGCGTATCAGACCAAACTGATTCGCGCAGCAGCTACCGCAGCCATTCGTAATGCAAGCAATGTCCTGGAGATTATTGAATGGCTGGAGACAGAGACGGGGCTTACCATTGAATGTGTATCGGGAGATCGGGAGGCCTATTATGGGTTCCTTGGTGTCACTCAATCCATTGATCTGGCAGACGGTTACGTCGTGGATATTGGAGGCGGCAGCACAGAGATCACGGTCTTTCGGGATCGGAAGAGGTTACATAGCATCTCCCTCCCTATTGGTGCAGTGAATTCACATGCCCGTTATGGGGGTGAAGATCAGTGGACCGAGGAGAATGCAAATGCATTGTGCAACGAAGTCATTGAGGCTCTCCGTGGACAGGATTGGATTCGTGAGCATACTGGTCTGCCACTCATCGGACTTGGCGGCACGATGCGTACACTCGCCAAAGTGGAACAGAAGCGTACCCAGTATTCTCTGCCTGTCAGCCATCATTATGAGATCAGTGAGGAAGCGATGGAGAACATCGCTCGCTCCTTGCCACATCTCACCTCGGCACAGCGCAAAAAGGTACCCGGGCTCGCCAAAGATCGCGCAGACATCATTGTGCCCGGCGTACTGATCCTGCGAACCGTCTTCCAGTTAATACAGGGAGATCGTTATGTGGTTAGTGGTGCGGGTCTACGAGACGGGTTATTGCGAGATTACATGGCTGGAGGTCAGCCGGTCGTTCCGGACGCGCTGAAGGACAGTATCCGCAACTTTATCCATTTTGGTCCGCCTATTCCAGAGAAACGTCTGCAACGGATTCATCAGGATACGGTTACCCTGTATACGGCATTACAAGGTACCCCTCCTGATCACGCGGATGCTCGAATCCTGTATGCGTCCTCCATGCTGCACATGGCAGGTAAGCAGATTAACTATTTCCGTTATACGCAGCACTCGGCCTATTGGATCATGAATGCAAGCATCTATGGACTTTCTCACCGGGAGACCATTCTCAGTGCCAGTGCAGCCGATTATCATCCCAAAAAAAGAACGCCCCAGCTGCTGAATAAGCACCGGGACATTCTGAAAAACTCGGATGAGCGACATGCTCATCGTATAGGCTCTCTGCTGCGCGTAGCGGAAGCCATCAATCGATCCGAGAGCATCGCTGCGATTGAAGCAACAAAAGAAAACGACTCGCTGCAGGTGCAATTCACCTGTACAGCCGAGCCGTTACTGGAACTTGATGGCCTGGAAGAGGCCGTCAAGGATCTGCAGGAAGCCTGGGGAGTTACGTTAACGCACTCCATTCAGCAGGCTTCCAAGGGATAATACCCATCGCCTCCGTCTGACTTCTCAGCGGGGGCTTTTCATTTTTTACAAATACATAATTGCCACCAGGCATAAGCTCTCTGGCTTTGACATTATCCATAAGGGACAGATTAAGAATATCGACCAGCATCTTCTTCAGCTCTGGATCAAATACGGGACACATCAGTTCAATTCTTCGATTCAGGTTACGTGTCATCCAGTCTGCACTGGAGATGAATACATCCGGGTTACCGCTATTTTCAAAATAAAACAACCGTGAATGCTCCAGAAAACGATCCACAATGCTAATGACCCGAATATTCTCACTGAGCCCCTCTACCCCCGGACGCAGACAACATACACCACGCACAATCAGATCGATCTGCACGCCGGCTTGAGAAGCCTCGTACAATTCATCAATCATTTCCTGATGGGATAAGGAGTTGATCTTGGCAATGATTCTGGAAGGTTTGCCTTTCAGCGCGTGTTCCGTTTCTCTACGAATCAGTGCAAACAGTTCATCCTTCATACCATCCGGAGCTACGCGGAACGCCTGCAATGCTTTCGGACCGGAGTATCCAGTAATCTCATTGAACAATTCGGATGCATCTTCCCCAATAATCGGATTAGAGGTGAACAGTCCCACGTCCGTATACACTTTGGCTGTACTCTCATTATAATTACCGGTTCCTACATGGACATAACGTCTTAAACCCTGCTGTTCCCTGCGTACGACAAGAATAATTTTGGCATGGGTCTTGAGTCCAACCAGTCCATAAACCACGTGACAACCGGCCTTCTCCAGCTTACGGGCCCAAGCAATGTTGCGCTCTTCATCAAACCGGGCTTTCAGTTCCACCACAACCGTGACCTGCTTACCACTCTCAGCGGCAAGTGCAAGTGCCGGAATAAGGCGTGAATCGCCATTGACCCGATATAAAGTCATCTTGATGGCCAGAACTCTTGGATCTTCTGAAGCCTCCAATATAAAATCAGTGACCGGTTCAAACGATTCGTATGGATGATGCACCAGTACATCGCGTTTGCGCAGCAGCTCAAAATGACTTTCTCTTGGCAGAAACTCAAGTGGGTAGACTGGCTTCACCGGACTGTATTTCAGATGTGAGAAACTTTCCAGACTGTCCACGAATCCCGCCAGAAAACTCAGATCAAGCGGTCCATCAATTTCATACACTGGGTCCTGAATATCGAATTCATCCTGCAATTCAAGCAAAGCGTCCGGACGAAAATCCTTGCAGACTTCCAGTCGCACAGGAGCCCCGCGGCGTCTGCGTCGCAATTCTTTTTCAATAGCCTCAAGCAGATCTTCCGCTTCTTCTTCATTAATGAAGAGATCCGCATTACGGGTCACTCGGAATTCCTGTGCAGCAAGCGAGATATATCCGCTGAAGAGCGTATGGATATGATGTTTGATAAGGTCTTCAATCAGTATGAATGTTTTCTTTTTGCTATTCGCCCGAATAGGAGCCTGAACTACCCGCGGCAGATTGGAAGGTACCTGAACAATAGCCATAAATGGCTCACCCTCTTGCTCCCCTTCCTTCTGTAACATCACGGACAGATAGACAGACTTGTTGTGTACCAGCGGGAACGGACGACTCTGGTCAATCGCCATCGGTGTGAGTACCGGAAAAATAATTTCATGAAAGTACTGGTCCATTGCGCGCTGCTGTGTCACATTAAGATCTGTATATTCCTGAATGTTCACGCCTTTCTTGGCGAGTAAACGAATGAGTTCATGATACGTTTTATACTGCTCGGCGACCATGGTCCCGGTTCGTTTAATCAATCTGCGGTACAACCCTGCAGGCGTATACCCTGTAAAATCTTTTTGCGTGAATCCGGCCTTGATCTTCTCTTTTGTCTCCGCCACCCTTACACTGACGAACTCGTCCAGATTATTAGCGACAATGCCGAGAAATCTCATGCGCTCCAGCAGAGGCGTTGTTGGATCCTGGGCCTCCTGAAGTACGCGCCGATTAAATTCAACCCAACTCAAATCACGATTAACGTAGTTGCCTGTTTTGACGTCTCTATGCATGTATGGCCTCCGAATGTGTTGCATATCTATTCTTGTTTAAAGTTCTCATATAATTGTACTATTCGTAATCAACATCAAGCGTCAGCGCAGTGTAAACGCTACGTAAAATTTATGTAAATGATACCTCATGGCCGCAACTTTTTCCATCCCTTTACAAAGGTCAATAGACAGAGTAAAGTGAAGTACAGTGTGATTTGGTCCGGTTGCTTGTTCTCATTCCAAATATAGTTGACTAAAGGAGTATATAATGAAATCCAACAAACCTAGAACGTTACAAAAAAATATAGAGTTTTTCACGGCTGCACTATCCCAATGTATGGTAAGCGCATGGCAGGAAGACCCGGCTGGTGTCTATTGCGAGGTCGGTTGTGGCATTGTGGAGCGGATCAGTGAAGACAGTGTGCGCATTCGAAACAATGACGGAACAAAGAGCCATTATGCACGAGATATCACGATGTTCCAGACTGAAAAATAATTTTGCTTAAATACGAAAAAAGACTAGCTTTCCGAAACAAGGTGTTGTATACTCTTGCCACAAGGAAAGGAGGTGCGTCAACATTTCTAATGTCATGTTGAACGTGTCCCTTACCCGATCCACTAGCTCAAATTAAAAGAGTCTGGTGGAGGCGCGGGATACGGATCAATGTTTCAAAAAGCGCCACGGGTAGAAAAGCCGTCTTCGGACGGCTTTTTGTTTTCTCTTTTTCTGTAGAGAGGTTGAGAAAACACCCAAAATATTGGAAATGGACCCTTTAGTAGAGCAAACCAGGATGGCTATAATTAGGATGCAACTCAACCTAAATCCGAGGAGGCATCTTGTAATGTTCAAAAATGTAAGGGGTTTCAAGACATCCATCATGTTGGCTTTTGTTTTGTTATTCACCTCTATCATGTTGCCCGCAGGTCAGCATGCCAGCGCAGCACCAAGTTTCGCCAAAGGAGCCGATATCAGTTGGGTTCCCGGAATGGAAGCCCAAGGCTACAAATGGAAAGATAAAAACGGGGTACAGCGCGACATCATTGATATTTTGAAAAAAGACTATCAAATCAACTCCGTTCGCATTCGGGTATTCGTTAATCCTTCGAATGATTATGGGAACGGTTACATGAATAAGGATCGTGCGGCTACACTCGCACAACGTGCCAAGAATGCTGGCATGAGTGTGATGCTTACCCTGCACTACAGCGATTCCTGGGCAGACCCTGGTCAGCAAACTAAACCTGCTGCCTGGAAAAACTATACGTTCCAACAGCTCATGGATGCGGTATGGAACCACACTCGTGAAGTTATGACGGCGATGCAAAGCAAAGGCGTTACCCCTGACTGGGTACAGATCGGTAATGAAACAAGCAACGGTATGTTATGGGAAGATGGCAAAGCATCCACCAACATGAAAAACTATGCGTGGCTGGTGAACACAGGCCATAACGCAGTGAAGTCCCTGAGCAGCGGCACCAAAACCATTGTGCATCTGGCAGGTGGAGATGATAACGCCCTCTATGTATGGAATATTGGTGGTCTGATTAATAACGGAGCTAACTTTGACATGATTGCCATGTCCCTCTATCCTTCAGCTTCCGGCTGGAACACCGCTGTTACAAATACGGTAAACAACGCCAAGGATATGATCAACCGTTATGGCAAAGAGATCATCATCTCCGAAATTGGCATGGACAATAACCAGGCTGCAGCTGGAAAAAGTTTTGTTGCCGCGATGAAAAACCAAATCCGCAATCTGCCAAATGGCAAAGGTAAAGGTGTATTCTACTGGGAGCCTCAGGCTACACCAGGATACAACAGTGGATATGGTAAGGGCGCTTGGCAGTCGAATATGATGCCAACTGTTGTCATGGAAGGATTTATTGACTAATACACGGAGAGGTTAGAAGTGTGGGCTTTGGGGAGGCAGCGTGGTGGCGTACCGGTGGCGGATCGTTCTTATGATCGCTGTTATCCCCAGATTTTTATGAATTTCCCTGTTAAGGGGAAAATCCGGGGATAAAGGCGACCGCTCCGCTTCTTCAGAATCGATTCCGCCCCCTCCACTACGTTGCTGCTCCTTGAGACACTTCTAAAACCGTGGGTAGTCAAATGGATGAAGTAGTAAGGTAAACAAGAGCTTGAGGCGCTGTTCCCGGGGGATTAGCGCCTTTTGGCGATGAAGTGCGTTGAGGGGGCAGCGTGGTGGGCGTTCCGGAGGCGGATCGTTCTTATGATCGCTGTTATCCCCGGATTTTCCCCTGTTAAGGGGAAAATCCGGGGATAAAGGCGACCGCTTCGCTTCTTCAGAATCGATTCCGCCCCCTCCACTACGTTGCTGCCCCTTGAGACACTTCTAAAACCGTGGGTAGTCAAATGGATTAGGTAACAAGGTAAAACAAGGGCTTGAGGCGCTGTTCCCGGTGGGATTAGCGCCTTTTTTCACGTTGAAGTTATACGGCTGAGGGTTCCAATTTGGTTCGTTGGGGGCGCTGCCAGTTTCTGTTCCAGGGCAGATCGTTCTTATGAGCTAGGCTGAATGCAGAATGGTTTTTTCGCTTACATATGAATATAATAAAATAAAATAATGCAGAACATCAGTTAGCTTATTTTAAGAGCGGGGGAATATGGATGAGTTTTTTAAAAGGGTTCGGTCAGTTAGCTGGGGAAGTTACCGGAAAAGTGTTGGGCGGCAGCGTGAGGGTTGTTGGTGAAATCGCGGGAAGCCCCTTTATCAAAGAAATCGGGAACGGCGTAGAGAAAGCCACAATTAATACAGGCAAAACCGTTGGACAACTGGCTAGCGGGACATATGATCTTGCCAGTGGTGCAATTCGAAAAGATGATACCGCCATAGACGCGGGGCTTGCCGATATTGGAGGTGCTGTAACCAATACTGCAAAAGGTGTAGCGATATCAGCAAAGTACGTATATAACAGCGGTAAAGATGTTGTTGTGGGCATGAAAGAGGAAGATAAGGACAGAGTGAAGCTTGGTGCCAAAAATCTTTTAGCTGCTGCTGCGGTAACAACACTCGCTGTCGGTATCATCGATGCAGTTGATGGGGCTGAAGGTGTGGATACGTAGGGATTTGGATTAGATCACCAATAACACAACAACTGAAGAAATACAGCCTAGCAGGGCAACCAAAATATGGAGAAAACTAAATGAGATTTTTTCAAGTAAAATCCGTTGTCTCTTCTGAATTAAACACGAGTAGATGAACACCGTTATCACAACGGGCAGATATAAATGAAGATCCGGACCATCCGTGCTCGGTAATAGTTTATTAATATATCCACCTATCGTCTCGTTGACCATCATGAAACCATATATACTACCGATTATCGCTGAAACTGCAAACTGAAATAGTATCTGAACTACAGCCTTCTTTACAAAGAATGGATCACGTTTGCGGTAACGGTTATTAACCATCATATATCTGTCGCCTCCTCGTTTTTCTATTACTCTTTTTGGTTACTATTTTTGATTACTACTCCTGTATTTTACCATAACGTTGATCAGCCTTCCTTTTTAGTTTTTATCGACCTATCACTCCCCCACAAACAAAAATTGCCCTCTCCACCTCATGGGCAGAAAGGGCAATTATGGCGATACCAGATACCTCTGTTCAGCTTACCTTAGCGAGTCTCGTAGCACGTATCGATGCGGTAGCGTATACGATGAGCGCTGTCCAGATGAGTGCGAAACCAACAAGCAGAACTGGCGAGACCGTTTCCTTGAACACAAACACACTCAAGATCAGCATGATTGTCGGCCCAATATACTGTACGAAGCCTAGTGTGGACAACGACATTCGAGCAGCCGCCCGTGCAAAGAATAACAGCGGCAGCGCCGTCACCACACCGGAAAGCAACAGTTCGAAGAACATCGGTGCAGGCAGAGTCCATGCCGTAGCTTTACCCACGATGGCCAAGTAGATCCAGTAGCCGAGTGCGATGGGAAGAACTACAGCTGTCTCCGAAAATAAGCCCACAGAAGCATCTTGCTTAATCTTCTTCTTCGCCAGACCGTACAAGCCAAATGACACGGCCAGCGAGATCGCAACCCATGGGAAACGTCCGTAGTCGATAGCGATGATAAGCACCGCGACACCAGCGATGGCAATCGCGAGCCATTGCCCACGGTTTGGCTTTTCATGAAGGAAGACAACCGCGAGCAGCACATTCAGTAACGGGTTCAAATAATAGCCCAGACTTGTCTCAACAACATGACCATTGTTAACTGCCCAGATGAAGATAAGCCAATTAATAGCAATTAGCAGCCCACTCGCGGTAAGGGACAGCAGGGTCGAACGACTGGTCAGAATGCGCTTCATGTCACCCCAACGACGTTGGACGGCAACGAAAATCCCCATAAAGACAAATGACCAGACAACCCGGTGCGATAAAATCTCGCCTGCCGGTACATTTTCAAACAACTTCCAATACAGCGGGAGAACCCCCCACATGATATACGCAATGATCGCGTTGATTAATCCATTATTCATAACTGTATCCCCTCTTATTGCTCTGATATCTCAACGGATTATACGCCTCGATCCTCGTTTAAGTAAAGGGGGTAATAGGTCATACAGGAATCCATGCCTAGTTCAAATGACTTTTTCTTTGAGCAAAAATCCCGTTTAGCGCAATCAAATTATACTTTGCGCTTTTTCTTTCTTACTCTCATAAAGAGGATAAAGATCGCCGCAAATACGACTACACCTACGATAAACAAATCAATATCTTGCTCAAACATAAACCACATTTTGTGTTCTACGTTCACTTGTTGTTTTGGTGGATATCCTTCCCCGAGTAGCTCAGTTGCTTGGTTCAAATGATTAATTTCGATGGTCAAACTGCACGGACTGCTACTTAATTCGCCATCCACTTCGCTAAAGTATATTAAGTATTTGTTACCTTCCTTGAAATCAAATCCCCAAGTGAAGTTAGTTGCGATAATTAGTTGAGAGTCAACTTCAGTATTCCAACTCCTCTCAACTTCCACTAAAATATATCTAATTTTCTCTTTGGTCCCCGTAAATCCCTCTTGCTTCAAGTCGACCTTTACTTGCTTTACTTCACCATAAACAGCTCCATCATATATTTCTAACTGTTCTTGGGGGCTTCCCGATTCAACACATGACAAAGCGTTAACATCTTGTGCATTTGAGATAAAGAACACGCTAGATATAAAAAAAATTAACGTGATTATACGAAGCTTCAGTTTTTCCACCTTCTTCTCATAATGTTAATTGGTACATCTTTATTGACCTGTTTAACAGGAAAAATGTTGCATTTTCCCTGGCCGTTAGGTGAATGAACAAAGAAGCAACCAATCGGACACAATTGTTTGCTCCATTTGTCTTTATTAAGTTATTATTCAAGACTAATCTAGAAGAAATAAAACTAAGATATTTGTCTTACAGCAAACCATAACTCAACAAAATTCAGTCCATCTTTAACTCCAGTAATTTCAAATTCCATTCCGTCGACCTGTTCATATCCTGTAGTAGGAAGCCATTCAGAAAAGAATCGTCTATATAGGGTTTCAATGGTTTCATCGAATTTATCCCATGTAAAGGGATCCGATGAAAAGATCGCCCACGTGTGTGCTGGTATCGTTATACTTGTGTAACCATCAGGTTTACTTGTTTCACCTTTAAATACACCCAACATGTATGGGAAAGTATCTTCCCCAGTTTTTTTGTAGCTACACACAGTATGCACTTTATGATAATTCGAATTCAAAGAGTTCGGTAGATCACCGGCATTTGCAGCAAGTCTTTCAACCTCGCCATTTTCGTGGCTTTGCTTCCATAATTCTGCTGGTGTCTCTACCCCGTTTAATTGAAACACTTTCTCAATTCCAAATATTTCGAAGCCTTCTTTTGTTTCGATACGATAGTTCATAGGCTCTTCCCCTTTAATTGAAATAAGGAAGGAAAGCCGAGGATAGGCTTTGAGGGCAGTCCCTTCTTCCCGAGCCATCGCTGGATTAACACCATGCAATGATTGAAAAGCTCTTGCGAATGATACCGGTGATTCATACCCATACTTTATGGCAATATCAACAACTCTCCTATCACTATTCTGCAATTCAATTGCAGCGAGAGTCAGCCGTCTTCTTCGTATATATTCCGCAAGTGAAACATTGGTAATGAACGAGAACATTCTCTGAAACTGATGTGAAGAACAATAAGCACATTGAGCAATTTCCTTCAATTCGATCTCCCCGACTAAGTTCATTTCAATATAATCCAATGCCCGATTCATCCTCATAAGCCAATCCATCTCATCCCTCCTCTCAACAAAAGTATAGTTTCGTTAGGTTTTCGTATCGCAACTATTTGTGCACAATTAAGTTTCGTATCCGTCGGAAAGATATATGTTGTAAATATCATTTTCGTTAGCTTTGACTTTTTAAGTGCCGTATTTCCTTTCCCATTCTTCACTCCATTTTTGAAAACTTTTTCCCGTTACTTCTTCCAATGTTTTTCCATCCAACGAATATGGTGCCCCATCCATTGCTGCATTTGGGAAGGATGTCCCCCCTATAACTTTGCCTTCACAAAGTAATATTGAAACTTTGGATTTACTATCGTTAAACGTTCCCAGAGGATGGTTTGTTACTGTAAAGCTATATACCGATATTTCCATCCCGAAATACTGTTCGGGTTCTACTTTTTGAACCCCCCAGGTCTGTCTATATGGTATCGTTTCCGTTATCCCGTAGAGTAGTTTGTCTTTGTTTAGAGTGTATTTCTGAACTTGACCATCGTACGAAGAAATTTTATAACCTTTTGCCTTAACATATTCTGTGGCAGTCTTTTGATCACCTGTGATCGTGAGTTCATCTGTACCCATCATCGTGACCTCGTTATTGCACCCAGCAATGATAAAAAAAACTAGCCCCATTACAATACGTTAGGTTTAAAATACACCAAGTCCCCTCCAATGTGCAGAAGTATATTCATCATTTTGACGATTTGTTCATTAACTGGTTGCGTTAATCTGCCATTACATAAACAAGGAAACAGCCAATTCCTTTGATCAGGAGTTTCCTTGTTTTATTGTCCTGTTATTTGAATCACTTCTCTTTTTCAGTTCCCAATTGAATGTCTTCAAATGGTACGTATTTATTTAGTTCAACTTCTTTATATACGCGTACATAATTGACATCAAAGGTTGGAAAAGGAGCCAATTCCTTAATTGTTAAGAGTTTCATTTCTTCAATTTCAATCTCGTTCAAACCCCAATAGGTTTGCCCCAAGGTTAAATGAGGATGATACTTATCCATTTCAAAGTAAAGGTCTAAAAGTTCTTGTGATGGAGAAATCGCTTTCACCAAATTTCGATGTAACTCGATGACATTGCTCGTTTCAACACTAAGAAATGTAACATCACTTCCAAACGATCCCGGTTCTGATAACGATAATTGAAAACTTGGCATTAAAGAGCATGTCTGTCTCACACTTTCTAACCAATGAAGATCAACGGTAAGACCACCCTGTGCTTTTACAGTGATATGAGGCTCGACTACATCATTAAGACGATTACTTGACCAACGATCACGAAATGCCACAATCTTTTCTTTATAATTATCCGGAGGGGTAATTCCAATGAAGTATTTCATATTACTGTCACATCCTTTAGCAAACTAAATAAATCTTAAAATCAAAAAGCAGCCGACCCTTTTGATCAACTGCCGAATGGTGTTCATTTCAGTAACGTTTCACTCTCCTCCAACACGAAACACACCGATTACGGTTTCACCATCTTTGTCATACAGTGGAATATCATGACCTTCTGGTGATCTGCTGTTCTGCATTGCAATAGCTTCTTCAGGTGTCTTTGGTAGCTCGCCTTCCATGTCTTTTCTCAGCAGATATCCTTCTGTACCATCCACACCCGTAGCCAAGATTAAATCAGGTTCCGTTTCTGGAGAAGTCGCATATGCGGCAGAACCATATGTCTGTCCATTCTTATTTTTAGGATAAAGAGAAGTGATGTGAAATTGATTCAGCGCATTTTTAACGTTTGTATATTGGGATAACCCTGAACCACTCGATACACTAATCATAAAAACCGCAAAGATCAATAGTATAACTCCTTTGGAATACATCTTCACAACTGTTCACTCCCTTGTACTTTTGAACTCGCAGAAATTCCAATGAAGAGAAGATGGTTTTCACATAATCACATTTACTTCCCATCTTTAGAATAATATAACATAGATTCAAAGAGTAGTTGGAAGTTGAACGATAATCCTCTAAACTGTCTAACGGTATTGCGGAACATCCCTCTTCGATAACATAAAAAAACGGACACCGATCTGTGGAGATCAGCGTCCGTTTGTATGTTCCATATTATCATTTAAAAGTGTTACTTCACTTCGCCAACAACGGTAAAGCGCTCGTTTTTGTATTGTGGATTCTCGATCTCATCAACCAAAGCAATCGCATAGTCTGCATAGCTGATGTAGCTGTTGCCTTCGCTATTCACGAGAATAACGTCGTTGCCCGCTTGATATTTGCCGGTGCGTACACCTTCTGGATTAAAGAATCCGGCCGGGCTCAGGAATGTCCATTGAATACCTGAAGATGCTTGCAGATCCTGCAAGTTTTGGCCTTGGTTCGTTGCAGTTGCTTTGTAAGCATCCGGGAATCCTGGGGATTCAAAGACACGCAATGTTTTGGACTCGTCTGTGAACAGGCTTCCTGCTCCGCCTACAACGATTAGGCGAGTGTTTGGCGCCTCTTTCAGGATGTTGATCAACGCTTGTCCTACTTCCACATGCAGGTTTTCTTTACCCGCTGGAGCACCAAATGCATTTACAACCACATCGAACGCTTTTAGATCTTCAGCTGTAAGATCGAATACATCTTTCTCCAGCGTATTCAGGCTTTTATCTTCCAATTTGGATGCATTACGAACGATTGCCGTTACTTTATGCCCTCTGTCTGCCGCTTCTTTCAAAATTACACTTCCTGCTTTGCCTGTTGCACCAATGATTGCAATGTTCATTATGATCTCTCCTTTGTAATTATCGATATTGTTTATGTTTGAACTTTATATTGTAACTATAGTTGTTACAACTAAGTTTGTCAACCATGCACAATCAGTACACGCAAAAAAGCCCCTGATATCATGCCCGTGCAAAACGGATACAATTCAGAGGCTAATCTATTAAAGGGATTGCATACTGCTTATTTAAAACAAGATTGGGAAACCGCTGTACAACTAAGTTTCTTAACAATCCTTATCCGGCACACCCGCGTCTTCCTTCGTACGGAAAGAAGATCCACAGCCACAAGTGGCTACCGCGTTCGGATTATGGATGGTGAACCCACCCGTCATACCGGATTCTTCAAAATCAATTTCAAGTCCATCCAGATATTTCAGGTTTTCCTTCTCGACTACAATCTTCATGCTCTGAATATCCATATACAGGTCCTCATCGGACTCTTTATCGTCAAAGCCCATGGCGTACGAAAATCCGGTACAACCGCCCGGTGCTACGCCAAGACGCAGGAACATACCAGGTGTCTCTTGCTGTGCAAGCATCTCTTTCAATCTGTCAGCAGCCGTTTCGCTGATGTTAATCATGCCAGGTCACTCTCCTTTTCATTAACTCTTCTTTAAATTATACTCCACCCCGTCAAGGGTCTCAAGTCATGTTTGCCTCTTTCCGCGTTCCCCCTCTACTCCTTTTTCTTCCCAGTGTATTGAACCCCCGCGACACGAGGTTTATAATGAATAGGTGGTCGCACTGAAATGTCGATATTTTGTCATGACTTATTCAGGTGACGATCATATATAGAGTTGTAATTTTTTTCACATTTCGAGACTGTCCGCAGTCCCCAATGCATATAGAGTCACAAGACTCACTTTAATGAAAAAATTAGCTTTACGTACGCAGCACACGCTGCACCGGGTAAATAAGAGTTAGTCCATATAAGAAGGCGGCAGTTGACCGCATCTTTGCTATGTAGTTCTGTATACAGATCCTACACACAACTCAAATCCGGTTAAGAACAGGAGGAAACAGTATGTCTACATTGGTAACACCGTTCACAGACAAAAGAATGGCTGAAATCGTTGAGAAAGTGCAGAACGGCGTAAGGCTGAACGTAGAAGACGGCGTATATCTGTATGAAACAGATGATCTGCTGACTTTGGGCCAGCTGGCCAATGAGGCCAACTTGCGGAAAAATGGTAAGAAAGTATATTTTATCGAAAACATGAGTCTTTATTTTACGAACGTATGCGAAGCCCACTGCGCTTTTTGTAATTTCCGTAAAGATCAGGGTGAAGAAGGCTCCTATACATTATCCGGTCAGGAAATGATCGATTATGTAGAACAGCATATTCATCCGGGTGTGCGTGAGTTCCATATTGTAGGCGGACATAATAACCATGTTCCTTTTCAGTATTATGTCGATTCCCTGCGTGCTTTAAACGAGAAATATCCGGATGTTACGCTGAAAGCCTATACGGCAGCCGAGATCGATTTCTTCACTCGCATCAGCGGACTCAGTATCAAGGAAGTTCTGCAGGAGCTGCAAAAAGCAGGTCTGAAAACATTGACTGGTGGCGGCGCTGAGATTCTGTCGGATGAATATCGCAAAAAAATGCGTGTAGACAAAGCAAACGTAGATCGTTATCTTGAGGTGCACCGTACTGCTCATAACCTGGGCATGCGTACCCATACAACGATGCTGTATGGATCGATTGAATCCTATGAGGACCGCGTCAACCATATGGTGCAGATCCGTGAATTGCAAGACGAGACCAACGGATTCATGGTCTTTATCCCGCTTTCCATGCAGCCAAAAAGTAAAAACGCGAGCATTATGCGTCGTAACTCGGCTTATGAGGATCTCAAAACAATTGCGATCAGCCGTCTGATGCTGGATAACATCGATCATATCAAAGCATACTTCATTAACATCGGTCCACAGCTGGCTCAAGTTGCCCTTGGATTCGGTGCTTCGGATGCACACGGCACAATCGTTCGCGAACGGATTAGTCATGCGGCAGGTGCACTCACACCTGAAGGCCTTACACGTAAAGAGCTCATATGGCTCATTAAAGGTGCAGGACGTATTCCGGTAGAACGTGATACGTTCTACAATGAAATTCAAGTGTACGAATAGGATATACCTCCATCCACAACCAATATTGCACCAGCACCACTCCAGAACGCAGCTTTCATTATAGGGAGACGTTTGAATTCGAGTGGTGCAAACTGCTGAATAATATCTTCAATTTTCAATGTCTACTTTTCAATTATTCAAATCATAACAAAAGGAGCAGCTATGTTATTGCATAGCTGCTCCACAGTTTACAGCCCCATTTCAGTGGGACTGATGCAGAAAGGAAGCCGAGTCATGAAAAATTTCGTCATTCTTGGAGGCGGTTATGGCGGCCTCACCATCATCAAGGAACTTCTGGAGGGTAAAATTCCATCCGATACACAAATTATTTTGGTGGACCGCAGCCCCTTTCAGGGATTAAAGACAGAATATTACGCACTCGCAGCAGGAACCGTATCTGATTATGACCTGCGTATCCAATTTCCAGTGAGCGATAAAGTCACTTACCGTTATGGAGAAGTTACTTCGATTGACCTGGAACAGCGTCAGATTGAATTTGAAGGCCAAGACCCGCTCGTGTACGACAAACTTGTCATTGGACTTGGTTGTACAGACCGTTTCCACAACACACCAGGCGCCGAAGACTACAGCTGTACCATTCAGAGCTTTAGCAAAACACGCGAGACCTACCTGCGCCTTAATGAAGTCAAAGCCTATGGCAATGTGCATATCGTAGGCGGCGGATTAAGTGGTGTCGAGATCGCAGCCGAACTTCGTGAGAGCAGACCGGATCTGAACATTAGCATTTTGGATCGTGGTGAACGTGTATTATCCGCTTTCCCGCAACGTCTATCCGTGTATGTGCATGAATGGTTCAACGAACATCAGGTAGAGACACGCGGGCATATCGCCATTTCACGTGTTGAACCTAATGCTATCTATAACCGGGATGAACAGATTCTAACGGATGCTGTCGTATGGACTGCAGGCATTCAGCCCGTAAAAGTGGTACAGGATCTGGACGTAACCAAAGACCCTCAAGGACGTGTCGTCCTGAATGAATACTACCAAATCCCGGAATATACTGATGTGTATGTCGTTGGTGACTGTGCCAGTGTACCTTATGCACCTAGCGGTCAAGCTGCGGAAGTTCAGGGTGAGCAGATCGCCCATATTCAGCATGCCCTCTGGAAAGGCGAAAAGCCCAATCCACATCCACTCAAGCTTCGTGGCACACTGGGTGCACTCGGCAAGAAGTCTGGGTTTGGGCTGATGGGCAAAACGTCCATGATGGGACGTGTACCTCGTATTTTGAAAAGTGGTGTGCTCTGGATGTCCAAGCGTCATCTCGGTTAGTCGAGATCCAGCTCGTCCCAGACATCGGCTTCGGCAATTTTGGCCAGAATGGCGTTATATAGATCTTCCACTTTGTCCGTGATGACAACTTCACCATTCACCAGTGCAAATGGAGTCATAGAACATTGGCCGCAGTTGGTGAGGCAGCCGTATTCAATCACGTCATAGTCTGGATTTTCTTCCAGTTGATCCATGACTTCATCTGTGCCAAAATGCATATTATTGGCACAAAATTCAATAATCGGTCTCATATAGGTTCACCTGCTTTGTTTGACCATTTTAATTTGTGGCCATTTGTAATATAATATAGGGGAAAGGAGTTGAAAAAAATGAGCGAAAACGCACAAAGCACCATGTATGATGAAGTAATTGATGTGCTTGACAAACTTCGTCCGTTTCTGCAACGCGATGGCGGTGACGTGGAACTGGTCGACGTGGAAGACGGCATTATTAAGCTGAAACTGGTCGGTGCCTGCGGCAGTTGCCCAAGCTCCACCATTACCTTAAAAGCCGGGATTGAACGTGCCCTTCTCGAAGAAGTTGAGGGTGTACAAGAAGTCGTACAAGTATTCTAATCAATCCTTCACGAAATAAACCTCAAGAGCCTTTCGCTTCGCATGAAGCGGAGGGCTCTTTTTTTGTGTGCATATGCAGAGAGTCCATGTTCACAGTCACCTTGACCCGTTTCCACGTACAATCCTTCAATTCACCTTTTAAGTATCCTCGCGCTGTATGGTTGGACGAATCGGATCAAGTCCTCCAGATACATCCATAATGTTACCTGTTATAAAATCGGAATGATCCAGACACAGATAAGTGATCACTCGTGCAATATCTTCACCGCTGCCTGGGCGCCCTCTTGGCGTTTCCTCGTCGGTGATGCCTGCCATTTCATCAATCGTTTTCTCTTTGTTCGCACCACGAATGTCACCTGGACATACCATGTTAACCGTAATTCCATACGGGGCTTCTTCAACGGCAAGTGTCTTTGTAAAAGATACCAGACCCACCTTGGCAGCCGCATATACGGCGCGATGAGGCCAAGATCTCGCTTCTCCAGCATGACTGAAGCCAAAATGGATAATGCGTCCCCATTGCTTGCGTCTCATCTCTGGCAATACACGCTGATCCAGTAACATCGGTCCCAACAGATTTCCCTGCACAAGCATCTGGACCTCAGCTTCAGAATATTCCGCAAATAATCGTCGTTCACGGACAAATGGACCTGCGTTATTCACCAAAATATCAATGCTGCCCAGGTTGCCTTCCACCTGCTCAACCAATGAAGAGATATCTTCCACCTTGGATATATCAGCCTGGATGGCAATGCACCGCACACCCTTGGCTATAATCTGAGCCTTTAAAGCCTCAGCTTCTGTTCTGCTGTGTACATAGTTGAGGGCAATATGACACCCTTGATCTGCCAGACTGAGGGCTGTCATTTTACCGAGACCTTTGGCACTTCCCGTTATGAGGGCAATCTTTCCCTTCACGTTCATCCCCCTCTTCAAAGAGCAGTCACTATCCAGTATAAAAGATTTATCGTCCTCCTACAACTCGCTTATCCACAAGGGATTATCCACCTTTAATTCCAAATATATCTTGATTGAAAACAAACACCTGATGAGTACGATTGGATTACTGGACCAGCATCTGTCTCTTTGGACGGTAAGGCCACCCTGGAAGTCCCTGAAAGCCATTCCTATCTGGATAAGCCCAATACCCAACGCTCGATACTTAACAGTGATGGGAAGCCTAACGGGAATGAAATCGGTAGCCTAACCAGCAATAGCGAATTCGGCTCGTGGTATGTTGTGTTTGAGTACGTGAAGACAGGTCATATCCATGATGACGATCAAAATTTGAGTGCCGAAGAACTGTTAAGCAGTTATATCCGAGGCACAGAAGAAGATAACAGAGAACTTGATCCTGAATATAGAACGTACATAACGGGGTGGGAAATCGAACCGGCATATGACAGTACCAAACATCAGTTGGTTTACTCCCTTGGTTTTAAGAATGCTGATCAGCAAGCCATGGTCAATTACAATGTAAAACTCCTGACACGCGAAGGGTATATCACAGCCATTCTGGTTACAGATACGGCTAACTTTCAACAGAGCCGCCAGGCATTCGAGGAAACTGTCCTTAATCGACTTAGCATCAATGCAGGATACACCTACGAGGAGTACAATGCTTCGACTGACAAAACATCCACCATAGGGCTCAACAGTCTTCTGATGGGCGGGATCGGATACACGGCTTCCCAGAAATTCAGTGCTCTTCTTTTGCTCAAAAAAGGATGGGCTTTGATCCTCGTTGTCGTCCTTGGGCTGATCGGTTGGATCAGATACAAAATCAAAAGCTCACACGGAGAAGAAGAGAAACTCTCTCCCTCCGAGAGGACGTACCTGCAAGAAGCGGATGAACAGCAGTATGCTGATCAAAATGAATTATCCTATTACCGCCAATCTGGGCATCCATCCAACGCGGAGAAACAAGATAAGCCCTAACCCTTCCCTTATTGATCCCCACATCAGCACAGACTTAGGAAACATAAAATAAGCCGTATATCTCTTCAGAAGAGATATACGGCTTATTTCTTAATAGCTTCACATCATATCATACATATCGTGAATTATTCAGTTGCAGGTTCAACTGCACCTTTATAACGTTCTTTGATGAATGTTTTCACTTCTTCGGAGTGCAAAGCAGCAGCCAGTTTTTGAATTGCATCTGCATCCTTGTTGTCCTCACGGGAAACGAGGATGTTTGCGTATGGGTTACCTTGCAGATCTTCGATCAGCAAAGCATCATTAGCCGGATTCAGGTTCGCTTCAAGCGCATAGTTAGCGTTGATGAATACCAGATCTGCTTCATCCAATTGACGAGGCATCATGGCTGCATCCAGCTCAATAATATCCAGGTTCTTCGGATTGGCTGTGATATCTTGAATCGTAGATGTAATATTTGTATTGTCTTTCAGCGTAATAACGCCTTCCTTCGCGAGCAACAACAGTGCACGTCCACCATTGGATGGGTCATTTGGAATCGCTACTTTTGCGCCGTCTGCCAATTCATCCAAAGACTTAATCTTCTTGGAGTATCCGCCAAAAGGTTCAACATGAACAGGTGTTACAGAAACGAGGTTGAATCCACGTTCTTTATTCTCAGTGTCCAGATAAGGCTGATGCTGGAAGAAGTTTGCATCCAATTTTTTATCAGCAAGTTGCTGGTTAGGTTGTACATAGTCATTGAACGTAACGACTTGCAGACGAATACCTTGTGCTTCCAGTTCAGGCTTGATGCTTTCCAGAATCTCTGCATGTGGTGTAGGTGAAGCTCCAACTTTCAATTCAACCGTGCGTGGTGCACCTGCTGAATTGTCTGCGCCGCTATCGGCGTCCTTGTTGTTTCCGCAAGCTGCGAGAACCGCAATCAACATAAGACTAAGTAGAGCAAAAGACCATTTTTTCATGTGTAAAACCCCTTCTCTAATCATTTTTGTCATGTGGCATCCGCATTATTGCATATCCATCATGTTATCTATGTGTTATTTCCTGGTGAAAAATGTAACCAAGCGATCTCCAGCCATCTGGAGAATTTGCACAAGAATGATCATCGATACTACTGATATAATCATGATTTCATTTTGATAACGGAAGTATCCATAGTTGATTGCCAGTGTTCCCAGACCTCCACCACCAACCATGCCCGCCATCGCCGTATAGGAGACAAGCGTAACAATGGTAATGGTTATCCCAGCAAGCAGACCAGGTAACGCTTCAGGCAGTAATACCCGTCTTACAATCTGTCCGGTCGATGCACCCATCGACTGTGCCGCTTCAATGACACCCCGATCAACTTCTCGCAACGTCGTCTCCACCAATCGAGCAAAGTAAGGAGCTGCTGAAATAACTAAAGGTGGTATAACACCTAACACTCCTGTAGCTGTACCGACGAGTGAACGAGTGAATGGAATAAGAGCAACAATCAATATGATAAATGGGACTGAGCGCAAAATATTCACAATCAGGGATAGTATAGTGTACACTGCCCGTGACTTAATCGAAGCAGATCGGGCTGTCATGAACAGCAGAACTCCGAGCGGTAAACCTAAGATAACGGTGAACAAGCCTGATACACCCAAAATTTGCAGTGTCTCAATAGAGGCCTTACCAACCTCTTCCCAGCGAACTGTTGAAAAATCCATCTAACGAAGCACCTCCACATCAAGTCCCTCAGCGGTTAATTCTGATATCGTCCGATCAATCGCATTTGAATCACCCTCGAACCGAACGGTCAGCTGCCCATAAGGAACCTGTTTAATCGTAGAGATTGTACCTTGCAGGATGGCAAAATCCACACCCGTCTTACGTACCGTCCTGGACAAAATCGCTTCATACGTTTTGTTACCCAGAAAAGATATCTTCACAAGTTTGGAAGCAGCACCTGCCTGCAATTCAACGCCTGCATTTGCCAGAGCGGTCTCTTCCAGAGCAAGTCCAGCTTCATGGTCACGCATCATGAAGTCCCGCGTAATCGCATGCTGCGGCTTCAGGAACACGTCTGTTACAGGCCCTTGTTCCACAATGCCACCTTGATGAATGACAGCCACCTTGTCACAGATGTTCTGAATGACATGCATCTCATGTGTAATCAGCACAATCGTAAGGTTGTACTTTTCATTAATGTCGAGCAATAACTTCAGGATTGAATTTGTCGTCTGCGGATCAAGTGCCGAAGTAGCCTCATCACAGAGAAGTACATTTGGATCACTTGCAAGTGCTCTCGCAATCCCTACACGTTGTTTCTGTCCACCCGATAATTGGGCCGGATATTTGCTGCTATGGTGCTCCAAACCAACCAGTGCGAGCATTTCCTTCACTTTGCGATCAATGGCTTCCTTGGGTGTATTCACAAGTTTTAGCGGAAAAGCTACATTGTCATATACCGTTGCCGAAGATAACAGATTAAAGTGTTGAAAAATCATCCCGATTTTGCGTCTCTGTTGCTGCAATTCGGTTTTGCTCAGTTCAGTCAGGTTGATCCCATCAACCCATACTTCACCCTCCGTAGGCCGTTCCAGCAAATTAATACAGCGAATCAATGTGCTTTTGCCCGCTCCGGAATGGCCAATCACTCCGTAAATTTCACCCTTTTGGATGCTCAAATTCAGCTCGGATAACGCTGTTGTAGATTTTGCCCCTTTGCCGTACGTTTTCGTTAAACCTTTTAATTCAATCAATCGCACTTGCCCCTTTCCAACCACCTACATGTATCTTTACCCGATCTAAAGGAAAACTCCCCTTAAAGTACAAAAAAAGAGCCCTTTGCAGATACAAAGAGGGCTCTTCACGTGAAAGAATATACCTTCTCATCTGCCAAAATCGTGTCTTGCACCATTTTGTAGGAATTAGCACCTAACATCTATAACGAATGATACATGTATCATGTCGTTACAAATCGGTTGCCGGGCTTCATCGGGCCTGTCCCTCCGCCGCTCTCGATAAGAAATATGTTGTTGTAGGATTTTATAAGTTCATGTAGTTTATGCTTTATAATGTGAACGTAACTTCCGAAATATCAGTTATATCCGTGTAACTTTCGATTGAAACTCAGTATATTCCAAGTATTCCGATTTGTCAAAGGGAATTATTTCTTTTCCATATTTTGTTGATATAACTATAAGAGGCCGTTAACGTTTCACAGACCATATCGACGCCCTGACGCATTTCCTGCACATGCTGATTCAGATCCTCCAATTTCACTTTACCTTGCAAGGTCTGGTGTAACTGCCACAGGTCATCGTGCATTTCGGAGTTCATGTAGTGAATTTCCATATTACGTCGTTTGCGCAGCTTGCTCATCGGTTCACGATAAGAGTCCTTGATCTGTATTAATTGCAACGCAAGATCATGATGCTCCCTCGCATAATCGAACTGCCTTAACACAGTAAAATAAGAAAAATGCGCTTTGGTATTTGAAGTATTCAACTGGAATATTTCATTCAATACCGTGCCCACTTTATCCAGAATGGCAAAGCAGCGGATAAAGCCATCTTTGTAGAAATACACATACCGAGCATACTCGGCTTTTTCAGTCGGCGTCATATCATCCGTTGAACCTGCAACGACCTTTTTGCGAAAATGAGCAGCAGCGAAACAGCTTTGCTCCAGTTCATCCAGTGAGGAGATGAGTCCCTGAGTCCACACATACAGTTTCCGATAGTCATGCGTGGGATCATGGTCCACATGCATTTGTCGTTGAAATAGCTCAAGCGTATGCGCCATTGCGTCCATCGCTGCCTTCAATTTACCTTCGTTTATACGTGGCTTTTCCCCCAACAACGTTCGCAGCATATCTAACCTCCTCTTTTCCAAATCAACAAGAATTCATCACCGTAAACGTAACACATCATCCATTCCGTGTAATTACTGCTTGCCATAGGTTGCCCTGATCCCTCTGACATCAAACAAAGTCCACCTGTCCAATGATGTACATCACTGGATGGTGGACTGAAGGAATTTAGAACCGATTAACCGGGCGATGCAGCTTGTACACCAGGAAACTCATATACGTTAAGACCCCGAACAATATGGCGATATCCAGCATATGCGCGAGAGCTACGAACATGTATACTTCCGGACGGCTCATCGTAAACATCATGGAGATACCGATGACTACTTGCATCAGAATGAGAACAACGGATATCACGCCAAGGGTCCGCATTTCCTTGTTATCCGGATGATTCCGATATGCGAAATGACCCAGAATGGCGATAACAATCACGAGCGACGCAGCAGCTGCACGGTGAGCAAACGCAACCGCTACCCCACCCGAAAGCTCAGGAATAATCTGACCGTTACAGAGCGGAAATCCGGAGCATCCGCCGGCAGAATCCGTGTGACTTACAAATGCACCCGTGTATACCACGAGATATGTGTAAATGGTGGAGAACCAGACCAGATTCCTGAATTTTTTGCTAACCCGAGGATATTTATTCAGGCGCTCCAATCCGCCATCTTTGGCCTCTTGCCTTATGCCCAGCGCCATCATTAGAGAACTGGCAAAAGCAATCAGTGCAAAGCCAAAATGCAGTGCCATGACTGCTGAAGATTGAGAGAAGACAACGGCAAAAGCCCCCATGATTCCCTGGACGATAACAAATACCAGAGTTAAGAAAGAAAACAATTGCAGGTCACGACGTGACTTGCCAAACCGCAGAAAAGCGACAAACGAGGCAATGGACAACAGTCCAGCCAGTGCACTTACAGCGCGATGGGAATATTCAATGAGTGAAGCCACAGTATGTGCGGGAACGAGTTTTCCGTTACATAAAGGCCATTCTGTTCCGCAGCCAAGGCCCGATTCCGTTTTGGTTACGATACCTCCACCAAAAGTGGCCAGAAACATGACAAGACAGGTTAATACGGTTAACCATTTAAACAAAGTTAAGTGTTTCAATTTTTTCTCACCCGCTGTTGGTTTAAGATGGCGAAGAATATTCTCCGCTTGTTTCGGTACTTTGACACTTATTTCACAACTAAATTCATTATAACGGATAAAATGTTCATTGACGTCGCGCTTTGTGACAAAATGTTAACGTCTGGTGAAATAATGACCGACAGGTCATTGAAGTTATGTAATTGAGGGATATGCCAGTTGAATTGTGTCTTAAACTGAATCCTTAACACACAAACGCCATTTCCCTATTTCAAGAGAAATGGCGTTCTTTTTATTATACCCTTTTACAACATGAACCTGTCATACTTTTATATAAGTTCAATGAAATATTTACACAATAACGGAGAGGACAGAAATAACCAGAAGAAGCGGAGCGTTCGCCTTTATCCCCGGATTTCTCCCCTTTATAAAAGGGATCAAAGAAATCTGGGGATAACAGCGATCGGAAGGTTATTCTGGCATCGTAGTGCCTGTGTGATATTCATCATTTGAACTTATATAACATTATTTATGGATCGTGTTGTACACCTCAACTGCGCGATCCAAGAACTGCTCAATCTCTTCTCTCGACTTGCGCAGCTTGTTCACATACCGTACGAGTTCGCGGCCATCTGTATACGCCACAAAGCTCGGAATGCCAAGAATATTCTGCTCTTCACTAACGGTTCCAACCTGATCCACGTCGACCTCAATCAAGGTCAGTTCACGTGCATATTTCTCTTCAACCTCAGGCATAAACGGATCGATGTATTTGCAGTCACCACACCAGTCTGCCTTGAATACGGCAATCGTCAAACGTGGGGATTGGATGGCTACATCAAAAGCCGGTTTGGAAGTAATCTGTTCCATTCGGTCATCTCCCTTTCTGTACCTTGTCTTACCCTAAGTGAAGCAAATTGGCGAGTGGAAGTCAAATAATCAGCGCATACTTAGAATAAACCACATGGTCTGTGAATTTAAACCCAGAACATCATGAAAGGATGTCACATCATGACTTCCACCAGAACCGATTCTTCCAGCGAACAACATCACGGGTCCCTCCTGCAGATGGTCCGTTCCATTCCGGGTGCTGCCCGGGAAATCTGGCGTGGCAAACAGGCTGCGTGGCAAGCTTCTGCACAGCTTCGTCACCCTTTGCGTGACATCGAGTGGGATACAGATACGGCAGCTGCCTTACAGTCTGAGGTGGAGCGTTTGTTACCTGCCAACGGCAAGTCTTTTGCACGCACGGACCAGGTTCAAAGCGCACTCGTCTGCGAAGAAGATTGCATCATTCTGGAAGAGATTAAGACACTGACCCAGGAGCATAATCGGAGTAATATCACCCGCACGGCAGCCTATCTGGCATGTTATGAGCAATATCCCGAACTGCATTGGGCACTGCTGGCTCATATGGTCTCTCGCAACGGCGGATATCACATGACAGATCTTCAGAGTGACTTAATGCATAATCTACAGAATCAAAGCGATCGCGAGCATATGTATCGGCTGCTGGAGCGGTGCAATGCACTCATTTTCCAGGATGCATATCCCCAGCTACTGCTGTATATGAACAGTCGCCGGATCGGACGAAGCTGTTTCCATCTCTTGTCGCACTTTCACGTATCGGCGTTTATGACGCCGTTTTGGGAACGCTTTTGGCTGGAACGATGCAGTTCACTGCTAAGTGTGGCATTAATTATTAATGAGCAGAACTATATCGAGAGCCGGGTGGTGCAGCATCCTTATTTTCAAAAAGAAGTACTATCCAAACTCGCATTCCATCTGCATAATCTGGCCGGTCTGAATCATATCGTCTTTCCTCTTGGACGGGGAGCAGGACTCGCAGGACGTGTCATTGAACATTTTGGCAAGTTGGATGAGCGAATCATGTTTGGCAAAGGCCTATATGCACTATTGTTTGGCATCGAGCAAGTACACTCACAAGTGTTAGAGTTTGCACGTTCGGTTCCCCATCGTGGGTCGCGCGCTGAATATTGGCCTGGGCTGTTTACTAATCGTGAAGACGAGGCGGGTGAACATACACTTTATGCTCAGGAGCTCCTGGATGAAGAATGGCTACCCGAAGGGCAACGATTGTATAGTCCGGAACTGCTCTCTGTATGGGGAGACACGCCTTATGAACCGATCACCAGACAGGACTGGCTTCAGACACGGGATTGTCTCGGTTATCTCACCGCACCGCGTCGGCCATGGCTCTTTGAGATGAGTCACGAACACCGGTATGGCATGCTGAAAACAGCACTGGCTCATGATGCTAAAGCCATCACACACTAAAGCTGAAGATCATATAGAGCAGGCAAAGATGGGTGATGTGGATACCCCGATGTACCGCTAATCCTCGCTTGCGGGGCTAATGTCGAGTTCAGTCGCTCAGCACTCCTTAACTATATAAAAAGCCCTGTCCGCTTAACAGCAGACAGAGCTTGTATCCTATTTTCACAAAATATTGGAGCTTGAATGATGCTCCTTGCATTTTTAACCTCTTTGCCCAGCTCCACGTTGAAGACGCATGAGTGGACGAAGAATTTTTTGCAGAATACGGGGGTAACTGCCCAGTTCGTCCTTGCGCAGTACACGCAGCACAACCATGAGAACCAGATACACCACCACAACAAGCACACCAACCACAAGGCAGGTAAGCAAGAAGGATACACGCGCTGGCAGGAACAGTCCAAAGATCGTATTGCCAATCCAGTTCGTTGCAAATCCTACACCTGCTGCAAGCAAGACTGTAATGATAAATCCTTTCCAACGATCTCCCATGATGGAGAAATCAACGATTTTACGAAGGACCCGCAGATTCAAGTACGTGATGACCAAGAAGCAGAGGGCCGTTGCAATAATGATGCCGTAAATGCCGAAGATCGGCGCCAGAATCAGACTTGCGATCAGTTTGATCACAACACCTGCTGCGACACTGATCATCGTAATCCGCGGTTTCCCTACCCCTAGTAAAATAGAGTTGGTGGTCATCATCGTAATCTGGAAAATGGTACCGAATGTTAACAAGGCAATGATCGGCGTTCCATCCAGATTGGTAAACAGCAATCCGTTGACCGAATACGCTGCCGCACAAAGTGCAATGACAATCGGCATACCTGTCAGAATCGAAATGCGCAACGCAAGTGTAACCTGACTTTTCAGATGCGCTTCATCCTTGCGGGCAAATGCTGCCGATATGACAGGCACCAATGATTGACTCAAAGCGATAGCCAGAATCGGAGGAATACCCGCAATACTTTGGGCTTTCGCACCCAGGATCGCAAGTACACCAGTCGCTTCTTCGAGTCCGATCTGGCCACTAAGCAGTGGTACCACAAGGGATGAATCGATAAAGTTAATGGCTGGAACCGCAAGTGAGGACAACACAATTGGTATAGACAGCTTGAAGATATCACTGTAGATACCTCGCATTGGTAACTGCTCTGCACGCTCGTAATTCAATTGGGCCGCACGGTCGCTACGACGCAGCTTCAAGGTGAAGTACAGCATGACACCGAAGGCACCCACACTTCCTAATACTCCACCAAATGAAGCACCCGCAGCAATCGTTTGGTCATCATAATTCCATTGCAGCATGACATAAGCCACGATAATGGCTGTACCTACACGGGCGAACTGTTCCACGATCTGTGAAATACCGCCTGCTGTCATGTTGCCGCGTCCCTGGAAATATCCACGCATCATCGCAATGGCCGGGAAGAGCAACAACGCTGGAGCCAAGGCGCGAATGGCGCTGACTGACTCCGGTACTTTGGAGACATACGTGGCATAATAAGGTGCCGCGAACCACAACAAAGCAGACATGACTACACCGGCCACAGCGGCAAAGATCAGGGCTGCACGGTAGATCTGTTGGGCTTCACTCGCGCGTCCGAGCGCATAACGTTCCGATACCATTTTACTAAGTGTACTCGGTATGCCCGCCGTTGCTACAGTTAACAGCATTAAATATACCGTATTGGAGATCGTAAACGATGCGTTACCGATATCGCCGAGGATATGCTCCAGCGGCACCCGTTGAACCAATCCGAGTACTCTTGCGATCAGCGCAGCGGCCGCCAGAATGAGCGTACCCCTAATGAATGTTTCTTTCTTAGACAAACGAATTCCCCTTCTTTCCTCCACACCGGACGTGCATCCCGTTGAAGCTAATCCTGAACGTTTAGGCGAATCTTACCACCCAGATAATAAAGAGAACAATCATGACGATTTGCAAAATAATTTTCATCACAGTACTCGTAAATAGCCCCACAACGGAACCAAATCCAACTTTCGACGCTTTGGAAGGTGAAGACCCTCCGATCAGTTCCCCGATAAAAGCACCGATAAATGGTCCCAGCACCAGTCCAAATGCCGGAATGACAAATGGCCCAATGATAACACCAATGGTACTCAACGTGGTCGATAACTTGGAGCCACCGAACTTCTTCACACCCCATGCGCTGACGACATAATCAGCCACAAACAACACAACAACAATCAGAATCTGAATGATCCAGAACCACACACCAAACGGATCAAAGCTGAAGAACCAGCCGTAGACCAGAAACGCAAAAAAAATCGCTACAGCACCAGGCAGTATGGGATATACCGTTCCAGCCATCCCCACTGCAAACAGCAGTACAATTAAAATCCAGGCAACGGTTGCGAGCAAAGGTTACTCCCCCTTCAAAATATGTTCACGGATCACTTCGACGATGCCGTCTTCATTGTTACTCGCTACGATCAGATCAGCCGCTTCCTTTACCTGCTCCTGCGCATTGCCCATCGCTACACCAAGACCTACCGCCTCAATGACAGCCAGATCATTCAAACTGTCTCCGACAGCAACAACTTCTGACATCTCAATGCCCAGCAGCTTGCAGACTTCGGCTACACCACTTGCTTTGGATACCCCAGCAGGGTTGATCTCAATATTAACGGGTGAGGAGTTGGTCATTTGCAGACCGCCCATTTGTTGCAGTTCCATCATGATCTGGTGACGCACTTCATCCACTTCGGTATTGAAGCCGAATTTCAACCATTCCAGACCTTCAATATTGTCCGTCCAGCGGTCACGATTAAACAGTTCTTCCACGGAGTATGCCCAGTACCAGCTGTTATATTTCTCACCAATCTCCTGCATTTTGCGAATCAATGCCGGGTCCATCAGATGACGCATATGCAGATCATGCGGTGCTTTCCAGACCTCACTGCCGTTAACGGTAACCATCGGTGTTTCCAGTCCAAGCTGGACCGCATAAGGCATGGCGTGGAATACCGCTCTTCCCGTAGAAAGGCACACATGTACACCCCGACGAATGGCAATTTGAATCCACTTGGCGGTCTCCTGTGTAATTTCATGATTATCGTTAAGTAATGTTCCATCCATATCCAATGCAAGCAATTTGTATTTCAGTTCACTCATACAGTAGTTCCTCCTAGGTTGTCTCTCTCCAAATTGAACTCATGGATATCCATTCAGGCACTACGCGGGCAGAAAACCTTTCGAGTCGTAGTATATTTGTTTTAGAATTACCTTTTTCTTTAGTGTATTGAGATTATACGAGGTAATCGTTACGTGTACGGATCGTCTTCCGATCGCTGTTGTCTCCGAATTTTCTAGATTCTCTCTTCTTAAAGGTTAGAAATTCGGAGACAAAGGCGAACGCTATCGCTTCTTCAGATCGATTCTCGATTCCGTCCCCTTCACTACATCACCTTTGTATTTAGAGCTCATAACACCTAACATCAAGAAGGAAATTCATAAACAAATTTCCCTTCTCTAGGTCCTTTCTGCCCTCTCCGTTCCACAATGGTTCTCCAGTTCAACTTAAAGGTTCTCTTTATCTATTTTAAACATTCTTTCACAACAAGATCGCCCGGCACCCGTAACAACGGACGCTCCGGACGTCACAGCTAACGACATTTTACCACAGATCATCTGTATGCAACAAAATAACCCGTAATCGGCTGGATGACGCTACATTATCATTTTATATTGCATATCTTATATCCGGTTGCCCTTGTAAAAGTAATACGACCAGACACGCAAAAAACCGCCTGCGATGCAGACGGCTTCTTGTAATTTTGTTTATTCATCTGTTATTCACTTAAACTTCCATTACCTTGCCGCGAATTTGCGACGAGCGTAACGGAATACGATGCCATGTTTCGGTGACAGCAGCAGTGCAAGAACAAACAAAATTCCAGCAACAGCTACCATGCAGCCCGCGATGGAAGCATCCAGAGCGTAAGCCATGATGTAACCTCCAACCGAGGATGCTGCTCCGATCAGGACGGCATACAGAATCATTTTGCCCAGACGATCTGTGAGCAGGTAAGCCGTTGCCGCAGGTACAATCAGCATGCCCACAACGAGAATCGAACCAACACTTTCAAATGAAGCTACGGACGTCATGGAAACGAGTCCCATGAGCAGATAGTGGAACAGCACTACTGGAATGCCGCAGGCCGCAGCCAGCGCCGGATCAAAGGCACATAGCTTAAACTGTTTGTAGAACAGCCCAATGACGACAAGGATGACTAGCAAAGTAATACCCAGCATCCAGACTGCCCTCGGCCCGACATCCGTACCTCCAAGGGTTAGTGTATCCCACTGTACATAAGCGATCTCACCGAACAAAACACAGTCCAGATCCAGATCAATATGCTGGGCGTTCAGACTAATCAGAATGACACCTACTGCGAAGAGTGCAGTAAACACAATTCCGATCGAGGCATCAGACGACAGTCCACCCGCCTGCAAACTCTGTATGAAGAACACCGTCAGTAGTCCAAACACCGTTGCACCAAGTAGCATCCATAACGAATCTCTGGAACCACTCCACAGGAAAGCAATCGCAATACCGGGGAGAACCGCATGGCTGATCGCATCACCGACCAGAGCCATTCGCCGCAGAATCAGAAAACAACCGAGGATGGCGCAGGCAGAAGAAACCAATACGGCCGTTAAGATAATCCAAAACGTTGCCATTACATTCCCCCCCGTTCCTGCTGATTTCGCTGTGTGGCGAGAGTCTGAAGTGTAGCCCGCTCTTCACGCATATACGCCGATTTTGCCTGAATACTGCGCAACCGTCGAGCTAATAATCCACGACGCGGAGCCAGCAAGGCTGAACCGGCAAACAACACCGTAGCCGCAAGAACGGTTACAGGTCCTGTCGGCAGATTAGGTACAAGCGTACTGAAGATCGTGCCTGTTGCACCACTCAATGCACCAAATATGCCTGCCAATACCACCATCAGTGCAAGTGAGTCGGTCCAGCAACGTGCCGCTGCTGCTGGAGTTACCAGCAACGCCGCAACAAGCACCACACCAACGGCCTGAATTCCGGCAACTACCGCGATCACCGTTAAGAGCAAAATGAGCTGCTCTAACATAGCAACCGGCAGTCCCATACCACGTGCAAATCCCGGGTCAAAACTCACCAGTTTGAATTCCTTGAACCAGGCAAGACAGGCAATCAGTAATACGAGACATACGCCACCCATGACATACACATCCGTCATGACCATGGATGCCGCCTGCCCAAACAAATATTTATCGAGTCCGCTTTGACTTCCGCTCGCCCCATGCTGGATGCGCGTCAGCATCACTACACCAACCCCGAAAAATACGGTCAGCACAATTCCCATCGCCGCATCCTGCTTGATTCGGGAGTAGCGCGTAATCCACGAGATTCCGAAGGTAGCGACAATGCCAGCCACCAGAGCACCGAACAGGAATAATCCGACCGACTTCGTTTCCGTCAACATAAATGCAATACAGATCCCAGGCAGAGCAGCATGAGCAAGGGTGTCCCCCATCAGGCTCTGTTTACGAAGAAAGGTGAAGGAGCCAATAATCCCGCTACTGAATCCTAACAACAGACAGCCAAGCAATATCCAACGTGTATTGGGGTCAGATAAGATGGCAACGATCCAGTTCCACATGCACTACACCTGGCCTTTCTCCGTCCGGCTTCCGATCATCGCAATCCGGCCTCCGTACGTCTCTTGCAGTGTATCCGGTACAAATACTTCACTTGTCGGTCCACCTGCCACCAGTCGTCCATTGAGCAGCAGAACATGGTCGAAGTATTCCTCGACTGTCGCCAGATCATGGTGAACAACCAGTACGGTCTTGCCTTGTTTCTTCAACTGTTCCAAAAGCGAAATGATCGCTTTCTCTGTGGTGGCATCCACACCTGCAAACGGCTCATCCATGAAATACAGATCTGCGTCTTGCACGAGTGCCCGCGCCAGAAAGACACGTTGCTGCTGTCCACCGGACAGCTGACTGATCTGGCGGTACATGTAATCGCCCATGCCGACTTGCTCCAGGCAGTGTGCCGCCAGGTCCCGCTCCTTTTTCCCCGGACGACGGAACCAGCCCAGATGACCATACCGTCCCATCATCACCACATCAAGCGCATGCGTAGGGAAATCCCAGTCCACCGATTCCCGTTGGGGCACATAACCGATGCGGCGACGTTGTTCCCTGTACGATTGTCCGAAGATCCGTACCTCTCCATGCATCTTCGGTACCAGTCCCAGAACGGCTTTGATCAGGGTCGATTTCCCTGCACCATTCGGTCCGAGTATTCCGATGAGTTGTCCTTCAGGGATGTCGAAGGATACGCTGCTAAGCACCGGCTTTTTGTGATACGCAACAGCCAGATCCCTCACACTAAGAGGAGCCGATGTTGGCTGCGTTCCCTGCAAGTGACTATTGTTCAGTTTCGTAGGAGTTTGTTTCAATAAAGTTGTATCTTCCATAATCCTGTAACTCCTCTCTTCTTGTGATTCATTATTTCAGTGCTTCTACAATCGTCTCAACATTGTGGCGAATCATACCGATGTATGTGCCTTCTTCCGTCCCCTCAGCCCCCATGGCATCCGAGAACAGTTCTCCACCAATGTTGACCGTATGTCCTTTTTGAGCTGCTCCGGCAATGATGGCTTCCATCGCTTTTGCAGGTACACTCGATTCAACAAATACTGCTTTGATATGGTTATCTACGAGATAATCCCGCAGTTCGCTAACATCTTTTGCACCATATTCGGCTGCTGTACTGATGCCCTGAAGCCCCATCACTTTCATGCCATAAGCCTGACCGAAATATCCAAATGCATCATGCGCCGTAACCAATACCCGGCTTGCTTCCGGAATCTCCAGAATCTTCTCACGCACCTCGGCATCCAGTGCTTCGAGCTTCGCCAGATACGTCTCTGCCTGAGCCTTGTACTCTTCAGCATGGTCCGGGTCCGCCTCCACGAGCGTATCGCGTACGGCTTCTGCCGCATGCATCCAGTGGCTGACGTTAAACCAAACGTGTGGATCATATTCGGTGCCGCCTGTATCTTTGCCTGAGTGTAACTCCTCGACTGGAATAGTCTCTGTAACAGCAGTAACCAGCTTGCTTGAGGACATTTTCTCCAAAATGTCTGTCATTTTGCCTTCAAGATGCAGTCCATTATAGAAAATGACTTTTGCTTGTTCCAGCTTGCGAATATCACCTTGGGATGCCTTGTACAAGTGGGGATCAACTCCCGGGCCCATTAGCCCGGTAACATCAACATATGCCCCGCCCACCTCACGTGCTACGTCAGCGATCATTCCCGTTGTAGCGGTTACTTGTAGCTTGCCACCACTGCTCGTCTCTGCATCACTGGAACATGCCGTAAGTACAACCACCAGAACCAGAGCCGCTAGCGTAATGACCCCCCTCTGAATACTCCTCATTTTCACCATTAACAATTCGACCGACCCCTTTCCCTCTCCTAAAATACTTGTCTACATCTAATTTTGTTGTACAAGGTATTAAGTTTTAATCAAGACTAATAATGTTTCCCTTGTGCAAATTTTATCCGAAGCCAAAAAAAAAGGCAAGGGATTATTTCCCCTGCCTGTCCAAATTCATATGTTGTTCACTTCATTAACCTGTTAGATGTGATGTAAAAGAGCTACATCTGCCGCGTTTCTTTTACATCACTCGTTGTCTTTTCCTTCGTCTTTCTTCCCTTTTGGCGTTCCATCGAGACCATATACTTCATCATATGCATCGAAAATTTTCCGTGCTATTGGCGAAGCACTGACTGACCCGAACCCACCTTCCGGTACAACAACAGCGACAGCAAGCTTCGGATTATCTCGTGGTGCAAAGGCAATAAATACACCATTCTCTTTTTTGTTCGGTCCGGTCCCCTGCTCTGATGTTCCTGTTTTCCGAGCATAATCGTAAGGGAAACCGTCAAATGAACTTACTTTGGTAACCATTCCTTTGTGCACTTCATTCCAGTGCGCATCGGCAAAATCAACTTCATTGAGCACTTTAGGTTTGATCTCTTTCACCACATTGCCGTCCGCGTCACGGATTTCCTTCACCAGATGTGGTTCCATCCGCTTGCCCTTATTGGCAAGCATGGTCGTGTATTGGGCGAGTTGCATGGTGGTGTACTTGGCTTGCTGCCCAAATGAGGCAAATGCCAAACGTGTTAGAGCTGATTCGTCTTTATTAGTATATTCTAGCCTACCCAGAAATTCATTAGGCAGATCTACACCAGTTGACACACCCAAGCCAAATTCCTGCATGTGTTTGTGCCAGACATCGATGCCTTTCTCTGAGCCATATTTACTTAACAAACGTTTCCCCACCATATCAATCATGAAGGCATTGGAGGATTTCTCAATCGCTCTTCTCGCCGTAATAGAACCATTATAAGCAGAATGCGAGTTCTTCACTTGTCGGCCGTCTTTCCCCAAAACCGCATATCCCTGATCATGATAGGTCTGTCCTGCTGTAAATAATCCCTCTTTCAATCCAATCAGCACACTTAGCGGCTTGATTACTGATCCAAGGAGTACAACGGATTCCGCGCGACTAGGCTTGGCATCATTCGGTGGGAACGACTCGGTGGTTCCATTCCGGAATACATATTTGATTTTGTCATAATCCCAATCGTTCGGATCATAATCTGGCATACTTGCCATAGCCACCACATTCCCCGTATCCACTTCCATGGCTACTGCGTATCCGGTAATTGCCTTGGGAAGTCTTCGCAATTCGTCCGTTATCGCCTCTTGTGCAGCCATCTGAATTTCCTTGTTAATGGTGGAGACCAGACTGTAGCCTTTTTCCGGTGGAGTTTGTTTCATCGTGCCCTCTGGCAAATTACGTGAATTAATATCTATGGATTGGTAACCGCTACGTCCACGGAGCTCTTCCTGATATTGAAATTCCAGACCATCAACTCCAACCTTTTCTTGTTGGGTATAGCGCAGTCCAGGATCACGTTCTGTTGCCTCCGCCTTGCTTATTTCTATATATTTTTTCAAGTTTTCCTGTTGACCTTTGAACTCTCTTGTATACCCAATCACCTGGACGGCAACACCATCCGGATCATATTTTCGTATGTTTTCTTCCAGTACCATGGCACCTGGATACTCCGCCTTCTTCTCCATAAAATAAGCAATTTCTTTCGTGTTTAGATCCGACTTCACTAAGCGAGGGGTATACCCATGTGCCTTCTGAGATTTGAGATCCAATCGTGTGATAATCTCTTCCGCATCCGGCTGCTCTTTGTCCCCTGGATTAAACTGCTTAAACACAGCCGCCAGATCATGAGCCAGTTCCTCTGCTTCCTGTCTACGTTCATCATTCCGATAATCCTCATACAACAACACATAGAGGGACTGTACAGGTTCGGAATAAGCGAGCGCGACTTCCCCTGTCGCATCATAGATGGGACCACGAACAGGTGCGAGTGGAATGTCTTTGGTATTACGACTCGTTTCCATATACGTCAGTTCAGGACCCTCCACAAACTGCACAAAGGCTAATCTGAAAATAAGGATACTGAATATGACAAATGCCGCGAAAAAAAACAGATTCAGCCTTGCGGTGGAAGGCTTGTTGACGGGTGTATCTTCCTCAGTCATGGGTTTCTTCCTCAATCGGTTAAACATGTTTTAAGCCTCTCCCGTTCCTTTATAAAAATAAAATATTTAATCCGTCTTGTGAACGTGTTCAATCCGATATTTAATCCTTTCTCATACAAGTCTACCAAAGGTTAGCTGTCACGTCTTTCAATATTTGGTTACATTTTCGTAAACAGAACCGTTACACTACCCAATCTACCGATTCCAATGTAAACACTGACATATCAACGTTATCCCGTTCTCCGGATCGCGTTTACCCTTCCCTTATATAAACGTGGTACAGCTCATATGGTTACATATTAATGCAACTAATTAGTTCACTCTTACGATCCATTCTCCACGCAAAAACAAAAAAGAGGACCCACGAAGGGTCCCCTCTGTAACCAATGCCTCACATTACTGTGTGCCTGATTCCGAATCTGAATCTTTATTTTGGTCTTTCTTCGGTACACCGTCGAGACCGAATTCCTCGTCATAGGCATCGAAGATCGCACGTGCAACCGGAGCCGCACTGCTCGATCCAAAGCCCCCTTCGGGGATAACCACAGCGACAGCAAGCTTTGGATTATTACGTGGTGCATAGGCGATAAATACACCGTTATCCACCAGTTTACCGCCTACTACCTGTGTAGATGTTCCTGTTTTTCTAGCAAAGTCATAAGGGAATCCGCTAAATGCAGATACCTCGGTTGCCATGCCTCGTTGTACTTCATTCCAGTAGGCATCGTTAAACTCCACCGTGCTGAGTACCTTCGGTTTTACTTTCTCGACCACGTTGCCTTCCGAATCCCGGAACTCTCTAACCAGTTGTGGCTCCATCCGCTTTCCTTTGTTCGCCAGCATTGTCGTGTACTGTGCTAACTGCATGGTTGTGTATTTTCCCTGCTGTCCAAAGGAACCATACACGAGACGAGTCAGCGAACTTTCCGTGTCGTTCATGTAATCCCGTATACCCAGGAATTCATTCGGCAGATCAACCCCTGTTGATACCCCAAGGCCGAACTGCTTCATGTATTCATCCCATTTGTCAATTCCGGTCGCACCGTATTTTGAGTACATCTTCTTCCCAATCTCATCAATCATGAATACGTTCGAGGAATGACGAATCGCATCACGAGGATACATTGCACCATACACATGCCCTGATGAGTTCTGCACTCTGCGGTTGTCCCCACCAAAGGTCGTTGAACCTCTATCCGAATAAACCGTATTGGTAGTGAAGAAACCTTCTTTCAAACCGATCAAGACACTAAGCGGTTTGATGGTGGAGCCGAGTAGCACGATCGATTCAGCTCGCTTTTTAGAGTCATCCGGAGGGAATGAACGAATCGTACCATTTTGATACACATATTTAATATCATCATACTGATCATTTGTGATACTACCTGTTCTCCAGATGTTGGTATCATAATCTGGCATACTGGCAGCAGATACGATTTTCCCGGTATCCACTTCCATTGCAACTGCAAATCCGGTCTTGGCATTCGGATGTAATCGACCGGAAACCTGATTCCGATGAAGCCAACTCAACTGATCCAGAATGGCCTGTTCTGTTTTCACCTGAACGTTCTTGTTAATGCTGGAAATCAGGTCGTACCCTTTCTGCGGCGGGGTAGAACCTGCTACACCTTCAGGCAAATTACGCAAATCGACATCAACGGATGTATATCCGCTTTTGCCGCGGAGAGCATCCTGATATTGCAGTTCCAGCCCATCAAAGCCTACAAATTCATTCTCCGTATACACCAGGCCCGGATCCGTTTGCGTTTTATTGGCCTCGTCCACCTCTTTGTATTTATTCAAGGACTTCGAGCTTCTGAACTTCTTCAGATAACCGATGGTCTGAACCGCTACCGTATCCGGATCGTAGAATCGTACACTCTCCTCGACGATCTGAATACCTTTGAACTCGTCCTTATGTTGCAGGAAATAAGCTACCTCTTCCTCGGACAGATCACTCTTGATCAGACGCGGCATAAAACCGTTCGCTTTACGGGAGTTCAAGTCCATCTCTTCAATTATTTTCTCCACCGTAAGTGACTCTGAATCCTTCAGCTTGTACTGTTCAAACACATCATGCAACCGGGTTGCAATATCCTGCACTTCCCCTATGTTAGGACTCGGTTTCCCATCAACATCCCCATAGTTTTTATACAGTGTCAGGTAGAGAGACTGAATGGGCTTGGAGTAAGCCAATTTCACCTCACCTGTGGAATCATAGATCGTGCCTCGCACAGGAGGAAGCGGTACATCCTTGGTAATGTTACTTGCTTCTTCCTGACTGAGTTCAGGCCCTTCCACGAATTGCAAAAAGGCCAAGCGTACAATAATAACGCTAAAAATAACAAAGGAAGCGAAGAAAAATACGTTCATTCGGTAACTAAAGCGCCGTTTGTCTGTAAGTTCATCCTTCTCATTGGAATGCTTTTTCATCCATCCTACCTCTTTCATGACTTGATGCATACCGCTCAAACTGATTCTTCGCGGCATGATAACCTGGCAACGTCGTCATATTCCGGACCCATGTCCGTTGTAATGTTAAGCTGATTGATCCTTTAGATGGGTGTCGGCAAAATTCGGAGGATTAAACCAGTCTCCACTGATCGCCCATGTCGGGTCAAGCGGAACCCAGCTCTCGGAATCACTCAAATACACCTCATTCCACGCATGCGGACCGTACCCTCCCTGGCCGTTATAACCAAGTCCTGTAACAACTTTGACTTCAAGTCCTTGTGAACGGGCCATCACGGCATAGAGACGGGCATAATCAATACATACGCCTTTGCGTGTATCAAATGTATTCTGTGGATTTTGTTCATGCCATATGCCCTTTTGCTCATAGTCATCCACTTTACCATAGTCATACTGAATACGTGAACCTACCCAGTCGTATAGCGCTCTTGCTTTGGCTTCATCTGTCGATTGGCCTTTGACAATCTCACTCGCTGCAGATTCAATATCCGTCGGAATATTGTGGTCGATGACTTCATATTTGCGTTGCAGGATGCCGCCCAGTTCCTTCTGCACAGCCTGCGTAAAGACGGGTAGCTTGTCCTTGATAAACGTGCCGGACAACGGTTCGATAACCGATTTGGCCCCTTGCATATAGATCGGAGATGCTTCCACATATCGGCTGAACATGCTCCCAGGGTAAAGACTGACAATCATGAACAAAACTGCGATGACAATCATTCCGCGGACGGAGCCTATGATCGTCCCAATAAATGCACCCGTCAACCGACTAAACATACCTTTTGGCGCACTTTCCTCGGCTGACCTCTGCCTGCTGCTAAAAATAAATGAAGAGAGAAACCCGAGAATCAGTCGGATGAGTCCATAGCTAAGTACAAATAATACAGCGAACCGCATCAGCGGAAAATCTGCAATTGCCGTAACCAACGTATAATACATCTGTTCCCATCGGTTCAACTCACGGTTAGGCATGGCTGAAGCATACTCAGACAGCCACTGCTGTACATATGGCGCAAGCCACAACGTTAAACCGATCGACAACAGAATACCGATGACCGCCATAATGCCATCCATCAGGAATCCAAAGAGTCTGCCTGCTGAACGCGAAGCCCCTCTGGACCAACCCTGCAATAATGAAGCAGCCACAATCAGCAACAGCATAATCGTGATGCCATTCAATTCCTTCAGGCTGTCCAGCCAATTCTGCAGCACGTACCGATTCCCCCTTTACTACGATGCTGGTGCTGTTTTGTTCTCCTGTGCCTGTTCGACAAACGTACGTATAGTTTCATTGTCGAGTTTCCATTCGCCAAGTGAAATTCCGCGGAAGGTCACATCAACTTTATCCGATTGAGTTATGCCCTTAATCTCCACATTGGGACTTGTGATGGTGAACGCTCCATCCTGTCCTTTGACGTATTTCGCTTTGGAAGCCTCCTTCAGCATCATGCTGGTTGCTTCCTTCTTCAATGTGTCCATCGTGCTGGATTGTACGTCTGTCACTGTCTGTTTGATCTGATCAATGGAGATGCCGCTGTATATCAGTAGAGCCGCAATAATGATGATAGCAATCGCCCATTTCAATACGGTTTTGACCACATTCAGAACAAAGAACAATATGATCAATGCAACCACGATCACCAGCCAGTTCTGCATCAGAAACTCTTTGATTACTTCTATGTTCATGACTACACCTTCCGTATTAGGATTCATTCGTAACACTCCCGAATATTATACATGATTTCCGAAGCTGCTGTCAGCTAAGCCCTCTCCCTTAAAAATAAACGGTCTAAGTTCGTCCCGCCGGGCGTACAAGTAGTACCATGAGGTTCTGCTGGCGAACGGGAACACGTTCAAGACCTGTAATTGGAACATGCATCGCTTAACAAGGAGGGGCTTATGTGAAAACGGCCATCTGGCTATACCTGTTTTTGTTCCTTGCCGTATTTGATTTGCATGCCCAGTATCCCATTCTGACTCCTTTTGCCATCTCGCTGGGAGCCGCCCCTACTTTCATTGGCTGGATGATGGGCATCTATTCCTTAACGCATCTTCCTGGCAATCTGATTGCTGGAACACAAATCGATAAACATGGGAGTCGCCGCTACATTGTATTCAGTCTGCTCGGTGCAGGATTCATCCTGCTCTTACAAGCCTATGTCCAGACACCGTGGCAACTGCTGGCGCTGCGTTCCATTAGCGGTTTTGTGCTTGCCTTCCTGTCTCCTGCATGTCTCGCCCTGCTTGCACAGTTATCCAGCGATCCGGTGAAACAGGGGAAGTATATGTCGGGTCACGGGGTAGTACATACCCTCGCCTCTGTGATATCGCCAGCAGCGGGTGCGATCATTGTGGGTTCCATGGGATTCTCTGCTACATTCTCAGGCTTGGGCTATCTGCTTATTCTCACAGGTGTCATTGCTTTCATGACGATGCCCCGCGGCATCATCAAGCAGCAGGAGAGAGTAACTGAACCTGCCAAAGCTGACGTTTCACCAGCAGATGCCACAAGTGCTTTCCTGCCAGTGTCCTGGCGATACTTTGCCTTGCCTCTGGTGATTGCCTGTGCCCAAGGTATTCTCTTCTTCGAATTACCCCTGCGGGGAGGAGGACAATCGTCCATCATGTCTACCGGACTGCTGTTCTCTGTTATCAGTATTGGGGCACTCTTCACACTCAGTATGTTATTTCTCAACCGGTATTCCCCCAAGCTGCGTCTGGTTGCGGGCGTGCTGTTAATGTCCTTGTGTTTTTTTGTGATGGCAGCCATTCCGCAAGTTCCGTTGACCACCGTATTATTTGTACTCGGGATGTCCAAAGGCATTATCTTTCCAGCTATGGCAACCCTATTTATCCGTCTGAGCGGAGGCAGCAAGTTGGGCCGCATTTTCTCGCTGCAATCCATTGCCACCTCCATCGGCTCTTTCATCGGCCCCATCACAGCCGGACAGCTTCGTGTCGGGTTATCACCCTATTTCATCGCGTTTCTTTTGTTAATGATTGGTATGCTACTGCTTCCATACTATACATCCAGACGCGAAGCATCCCTGTCCGACCCGAAAAGTATATTGAATTAAATTTCGATCAGTCACTGTGTCCTTACTGTTATCACAGCAATTAGGCCAGTATTTTCATTAGCTTTGCATCATTCCCCCATTTACAGCTAAACTATATAAAATGGACTGATGTTTTACACGTTGATAAAAGCTAACTGGGAAATCTATCTTTAACAATCGCCGAAGGTTTTATCTTATTGAAGATCATTAAGGTTGAACAATTAGCCAAAAGTAGTGAAGGGGACGGAATCGATTTTGAAGAAGCGGTAGCGTTCGCCTTTGTCTCCAAATATTAACTTTATAAAAGTAAATCAGAAATATATGGGGACAACAGCGATCGGAAGAACGATCCGTAACCGGAACGGCCACTGCAAGCTATTACTGACCTAATGATGCACATAAAATAAGATTTCAGAGAATTGTCTTGATGGGTTGTTCTATCCAGTTAGAAATCGTGTAAAGAAAGGAGTCCATTTTATATAATCAGTCGATTTTCGCTGCAACATTTCCCGGGGAATGTCGACATAAGCTCTCGAACAAGAGGTGAATATCATGCCTATTCATGTCATTGTGGAAGGTAAGAATGACCGAAGCAAACTGAAACGTCTGGTTGGACCCGAAATCAACATTCTATGTACGTTTGGAACACTTAATTCCCTCAAGTTGGAGACCCTGCGCAAGCAAGTCGGTTACGATGAAGTCTTTTTATTTATGGATAATGACAGTTCCGGCAAAAAAATAAGAGGTGTGCTTCGGGATGCTTTCCCGGATGCAGTACAGATGTATACACGACGAGGATATGCGGGTGTGGAAGGAACACCTGATGAGTATATCATTGCCCAGCTGGAGAAAGCCGGGTTAGAGACGTACATCCAATACCCTGAACATCCTTCCTATTAAAATGAAATACCAAAGGGCTGCCTTTGGGTTGATATCCAACCTAAAGGCAGCCTTTACAATATGAGTATCAGATGATTATTCCTTAATCAGATTGCGAATATCCTCAGCAATGACAGCTGGCACAACGTCCTCTGTATTAAATGCGTTATATACCTTGCGCAGCTGGTTGTTCTCATCCACCAGCCCGATCATGTTCATATGGGCAAAATCGTCCTTACTCTCCCCATCGATCAGGATTTGAAATGAATCTCTGGCGAACTGTTTTGTTTTGTCCATATCCCCTCGCAAGAAGTACCATCCCGAATAATCCGCATGGAAGCGGTCCGCGAACGTCTTAATCTTCTCTCTTGTGTCGACTTTGGGGTCGAATGAAATGGATACAAACGAGACATCTTTACCGAAGGTGTCGTCTTCTTTCAACAGATCCTGCACCTGGGATAACGTAAACGTCGTAATCGGGCAGACATCCGGACAACTGGTGAAATAAAAGTAGAACAAACGGACTTTCCCTTGGGTATCCTCCAGTGATACCGTACTGCCATCTACATTTTCCATGGAAAAGGATTGGATTTCCCGGATTTCGGGTAATTTTTCCTTACTGGCAAATACAGTGCCCCACATCAGATACACAGCCATTATCAGTGCGAGCCCGAGCAGCATCCATGTCCATTTGTACTTTTTCAGCATCTTCCTCGTCCCTTCTGTATCTTCTCTTATGAATACGCATACATATGTGTACCCAAAATCACGTTTGTTTCGTTTCATCCATCTACTGTGACATATGTATTCAAAGAAACCTACTTTTTATGAGATTCTATATTATTGTAACGGTTTAAAGGAACAATGCCCATAAATTATTTTAGCGTTGTATATCATTCGAATAGTATCGTACGTTCTCTGCCGATTTTTCTCACTGTATCCGATATAAAGTTTATCATAGGAACTGCCAAAATAGTTTGACAAAATACGTACATTTATTGGGTATGTCACAGGAAATTGTCATAACTTTGAAATTAGGGATGTTTTGCATCCTGACAAACGGATATTATACACTATATATGGGTATCACCTAGATAGAGAAGTAATTGCCTTAGAAGTCTTAGAACGATACACCACACAAAGGAGACGTTTATGGATACCTCTACACATTTTGTCATGGGGATTGGTCTAGCCGGTCTGGCTTATGTCGATCCTGTCGTCGCGGCGAGTCCCATGCTTGCAGCTGCGGTAATGGTTGGCACGATCGCCGGTTCCCAGGCCCCTGACATTGATACTGCGTTACGTCTCAAAAGCAATTCGCTTTACATTCGGAATCATCGGGGTTTGTCACACTCTCTGCCATTTCTCCTGTTATGGGTTTTGCTCATCACCGGCGTCATTGCACTGATATTCCCTGGTGTTCCTATTGGACACGTTGCCACCTGGACCGCTGTGGCCGTAGGCGTTCACGTATTCACTGATCTGTTCAACACCTATGGAACCCAAGCCGCCCGGCCTTTTACGGAACGCTGGATTGCCTGGAACATCATTCATATTTTTGATCCGTTTCTATTCACTACACATGTCATAGCTATCCTGTTATGGGCCTTTGATCTGATCGCCCCTGCTCCACTCTTCGTTACGTTGTATAGTTTGACCGGTTTATATTATATATGGCGAACGATTGCTCGTGCACAAGCGGTCAGAAAAGTCAGACGTCTCGACAACAGCCCAGAGCAGGCAAGATACATCGTCATTCCAACGATATCCTGGAACCGCTGGCATGTGGTTAAACGAGTTGAGGACGGCAGTTATGTGATCGGTAAAATGGATGGTTCTAATCTGGTATGGAGTCTGCACGCCTCGTCTTCTACTCATGCGGCCGTTGCTGCTTCACGCAAATCACCGGAAGTCAGTGCCTTCCTCTATTTCACCTCCTATGCGGTGGCAGAGGTTGAAGAACTGCCTGCCGGTTACAAGGTCCGCTGGGCGGATGTACGTTATCGACACCGGAAACAATATCCATTTGTCGCTGTGATTGTGATGGATCGGAATTTTGAAACGATTGATACTTATGTAGGCTGGTTAAGCGATGAGAAAATGGATAAAAAACTTTTATCTGCACGCCCTTGACGAAGTGAGCATGGCAAGGCACAATCAGACATAGGAACTGATACGCGAGAAAGCCCGGAGCGTTTCCGCTCCGGGCTTTCTGTTTATCCTGTTTTGTTGCTGTTGGTTAAAATAAATTATTTGCCAGACCCAGCCAGAGACTGCTCAGCGATTTGTACCAGACGTTTGGTGATATATCCACCCAAAGATCCTGTTTCACGGGAAGTGTAGTTACCATAGTAACCGTCTTGTGGGATAGTTACACCCAGTTCCTGTGCAGCCTCGATTTTCAATTGTTGCAGTGCTGAATTTGCCTGAGGTACCACCAAGTTGTTAGAACGAGATCCTTGAGCCATATTTATAATCTCCCTTCAATCTGTGTCTGTAATGTAATTGCAAGCTTGCAAGATTATTATGGCTCGTAGGCTACAGGTTATACGGAGTTTTACTAAATTTGTAGATGGAGGTTTTTCCCAATGAGTAAAGGCTTGTCTTTATGGTTCGCATTTTCTTCGATTATCTTGTTAACGGTTTCAGCAATTATGATCTCTTACTCCGGTTGGTTTGCTGCACTACTGTTTGTCCTGTCCATTGCCAACATTGGCTGGGGATTTGTAATTCGCGCCAAAAAAGAACGTCAGGAAGTTCGCTCGGCTGCTTCAGAGCCCACTTCTTGATTAGGTCATTTGATAGTTCAATAATGAACGCACAAATAAAGAGGAGTCCTTCGATAGGGCTCCTCTTTATTCATGTTAACTATTCATTGCGTGAAATGAAGATCTTTGTTCAGGACTACTGTTTACGTCTCGGAACAAATCCCATACGTTCTTTCACTGCATCCAACGTTTGAGCAGCAACTTCTTCTGCACGGCGGGCTGACGTATCCAGAACATCCGCCAATTCGCCAGACTCACGAATCTCATTATATCGTTGTTGGAGCGGTTCAATCACAGATACAACCACTTCAGCCAGTTCCTTTTTGAACGGACCGTACATCTTGCCTTCATAACGCTCAGCTACTTCCTTAAGCGTCATACCTGCACATTCAGCATAGATACTCATCAGATTGCTAACTTCCGGTTTGTTTGCCGGATCATATACAACTTCACGTCCCGAATCTGTAGTGGCACGGCTGATTTTTTTGCGAATCACATCCGGCGGATCCAGCAGGGCAATATAGCTGCCAGCATTAGGGTTACTTTTGCTCATCTTCGAAGAGGCATCATCAAGTGACATTACCCGAGCACCCACCTGCGGAATATACGGATCTGGGATGGTGAAGTACTCCCCATAACGGTGGTTAAAACGTCCTGCCAGATCACGTGTCAGTTCCAGATGCTGCTTCTGGTCCTCACCTACGGGTACAAGGTCAGCATTGTATAACAAAATATCAGCCGCCATTAATGATGGATACACAAACAGTCCGGCACCAACGGAATCTTTACCGGATGATTTATCCTTAAACTGAGTCATGCGTTCAAGCTCACCCATGGAGGTCAGCGTTGTCATCAACCAGCCCAATTCCGCGTGCTGCGGTACATGGGATTGCAGAAATACGTTAGATTTCGACGGATCAATACCTGCTGCAATAAACAGTGCGGCTACCGCTTCAGACTGTTCACGCAATGCGGCTGGCTCCTGAGCCACGGTGATAGCATGCAGATCAACCACCATGAAATGACATTGATAGTCATGCTGGAGTTTTACAAAATTTTTGATTGCACCAATATAGTTGCCCAATGTGAGCTTACCGCTTGGCTGAATACCTGAAAGTACTGTTTTCATTACACATAACGCCTCCCTGATTGTATATAAAAAAAACTCCTGCCATTCTCTGCGAACGCAAAAAGGCCCCACATCCGCAAGGGACGTGAGACCGTGGTGCCACCCTTATTCGCTTTTCTTCGATTGCTCCTGACCCTGAATCAAGTCAAGCCGAAGAAATGCCTTCATTGTTCCGTAACGTGGATTATACGGCAGACTCTAGTGGGGCAAGCCCATCTCTGGCTTAACCTGTTCAAACCTACACTCAAGGGTCCATTCGGTAAAGAGCTCACACCGGTTCGCATCAACCACCGGCTTTCTGAAGAGGATTCTCTTGGCCTACTTATCCCTGTCATCGATTTCATGTCATTCAATTCTAATAAATGCTTTTAGAGTTCCATCTTAATGCGCACAGGCGTGAATGTCAAAATGAGTTGAACTTTTTTACCCGAGACATCAAAATCTGTTATGATGGAATTGCTTATCCTGTTGCCTGCTTCACACGAAATAGCGCAGGAAATCGCTGGCATGTACACAACGACACGCCTGCAGCAGTAGCTTCATCACAACTGCTTGCAGACAGATTTCAAGTGGGAAAAGGAGCATCGATATGAAACAAGTGACCAAAGGCCAATGGAATGGTTACGACACGTATATCCTACATAGCCGTGAATTGGAAATCACCCTGCTGCCGCGTCTTGGAAATAATATTATTTCTATTCGCGATTTAGTGCAGGACAGAGATGTCGTCCGCCGTCCGGATGAAGACGATCTTGCCTTTTATCTGCAGAAGCCGTACCATTTTGGCGTTCCTCTCCTGATTCCACCAGGGCGCATTCATCGTGGACAATTCGAATATGAAGGCGTTCGTTACCAGTTTGATCAGAACACGGCGAATGACAACCATATTCACGGTCTCCACCGTACCCAATCCTGGTGTGTCAGTGACATTGAGGAAGATGAAGACGGCTGTGCAATTACGACTGAATTACTGACCGAAAATGAAGAGCATTGGATGGCTCAATTCCCGATTCCCCTGAAACTTGAGATGACGTTCAGTCTGCATAACGCTGTATTTAGCCAGCGTCTGCGAGTCACCAATCTGAGCTCAATGCCTGCTCCTTTTGGGATGGGATATCATACATGGTTTTTGTTAGACGGCAAACCTGCCGACTGGACACTGCAACTGCCTGTTTCCGGAATATACGGACAGAATGAAGAACAACTACCGACAGGTGAACTGGAATCTCTGGGTGAATGGTCTGCTCTTAACGAAGGCATCAATATGCAGGGACGTAACTGGGATACCCTGTTGAAAGCTACCGAAGGTGAACCGGCTACGGCTTACTTACGCAGGCAAGATGGATATACATTGAAATATTCAGCAGATGAAGCATTTTTCAAACATTGGGTTCTTTTTACCAAAGGTGAATCCGATCAGTTCTTGTGCATTGAACCGTACACTTGGCTCCCGGATGCACCTAATTTGGCTTTATCGGATGAACAAACCGGGTTGATTCGCTTGGAACCAGAACAGCCTGTTGAGTTATTTACACGTATTGAGGTTATACCTCCTACAGACTAAGCGAGCTGATCATCCTCTATTTTGCTTTTACGCAAATCACCATATATTTTGATATCCAAATACAACTTGTCGACCCGCATTGGGTCGGCTTTTTTATGTGTCCTGTGCACTGATAGTTATCCATATTTTCCCTTACGCCATATCATGTATATTTCCTTATTCTCTAACCATACTAACATCACCAACCCATAAGGAGGTGACACATATGTACGGAAGTCAAAACCAAGGTAGCGGTAGCCGCTCCAACAACCTGGTCGTTCCCCAAGCAACAGCAGCATTGCAACAATTGAAAATGGAAGCTGCTCAAGAGCTGGGTGTAACTATTCCACAAGATGGTTACTACGGTAACTATACTTCCCGTGAGACAGGTTCTCTGGGTGGATACATTACTAAACGTCTGGTGCAAATCGCTGAGCAGCAATTATCGGGTCGTTCGTAAGCTCGTAATTATTGCTTGAGCCTAAGCAGAATCCAAAAGTAAAAGCGGCCTTCTTCGGAAGTGCCGCTTTCTCTTGTGCAACTAATTTATGAGGTCGACTCCATATCTGAATCCTTGTATGTATTGGTTCTAGGGTAACGAATCATCAGGCTCGCCATATTGTAATTAGACTCCATTGTTGCATCTACCAAAATCATACCTTGTCTTACTGTGAAGTCGTACGATATTTCGCCATGTGTCCAATTGCGTTTGAATTTCAACGTCTCGAGTGCCATTGCCCGGAAAGAAGTTCTCTGGGTTTCGTTTAGCCCCCCTTCCTCCACATCCATCTGCCCATCTCGTCCAGCTATCGGATTATGTCGAATACCGAATTTCCCAATTACGTTGTTTCGTATTTGCACAAAAACTACTCCTGAATCTAACCCAGATAACTCATTATCAAGTTCTTTGAACACCAGATCCAACTGCCTCGCTAATGAAAGCTCATCAATTTTCATATTAACACTCTCCTTATATGCTTATAGTCCTATACATCAAGGACTTACGACTCATTATATGACATCATATGTGCTGATTCAACAAACAACGGCAAAGTTGGGTATTTCTAACTATGATTTGCACAATTAATTGCCATTCTACTCCCTTAAACTGAGCTTTTTCACTTAATTACGACAAAATCTTTGAGAATCAAAAGTGAGGATTCTGTACAAAAAAAGGCTGCAATCCTGTGTCTGTTAACACGGAATTGCAGCCTTTTCATATATATTCAACCTATTCTATTCAACCTATTTTTTGGTTGCTGTCATCTGCAGAAACTGCTCAATATCGGCAATAACCAAGTCCGCAGCATTTTGCCAGAATTCCGGTTGTGTCAGGTCCGTACCCAGATGTTTCTGAGCAAGTTCTTCGACCGTCATACGCCCAGTATCCCGCAACAAATCATCGTATTTATCTGCAAATGCTGTACCTTCCTGCTGCGCTCTTGCATAGATTCCCGCACTGAACATATAACCAAACGTGTATGGGAAGTTATAGAATGGCACACCTGTCAGATAGAAATGCAGCTTGGATGCCCAGAAATGAGGATGATCTGATGCAAGTACACCGCAGAACGCTTCCTGCTGCGCCTCCACCATTAATTTGGATAATTCATCCGCGTTGACCAGACCCTTTTTGCGTTGTTCATAGAAACGATTCTCAAACAGGAACCGGGCATGGATGTTCATAAAGAAAGCCACACTTCGCTGTATCTTGTCTTCCAGCAAAGCCAGCTTCTCTTGCTCATCTGTTGCCGCCTGCACCAGGGCATCTGCTACAATCAGTTCAGCAAACGTGGATGCTGTCTCAGCCACATTCATCGCATAACGTTGATTCAATGCAGGCAACTCTTCCATAATGTGTTGATGATATCCATGACCAAGTTCATGCGCAAGAGTCGACACATTAGATGGTGTCCCGGAGAAGGTCATGAAAATCCGGGTTGCTTTGCTAAGAGGCAAAGACGTACAGAATCCACCTGGACGCTTGCCAGGACGGTCTTCTGCTTCGATCCAGCGTTTCTCAAAAGCCATCTCTGCAAACGAGGAAAGTTTAGGACTGAACTTGGCAAACTGTTCAACAATATTGATGGCTGCATCATCGTAAGTGATTTTGCCACTCGATTTACCTACAGGTGCATCTACGTCGCTCCAGCTGAGCTTGACTACCCCCAGCAGTTCTGCCTTGCGCTCCAGATATTGAACAAGCGCAGGTTTGGCACCGTTAATCACATCCCACATCGTATCCAGTGTCTGACGTGACATCCGGTTGATGGCCAGAGGTTCTTTGAGGATATCATCCCAGCCACGTTTCTCATATAACTTCAGACGGAATCCCGCGAGGTGATTCAGCGTGTCAGCACAGAAATCTTCGACATCAGTCCAAGCTTGCTCCCAGTTTGCGAATACCGTCTCGCGTACATTCCGATCACTATCGCTCAGCTTGTTGGCAGCCTGTCCTGCGGAGAGCATCACCGTTTCCCCATCTTGCTCAAATGGAATGTTCACCTTGCTGACAATCGTGTTATAGAATTTGCCCCAACCATGGTAACCATCTACACCCAGATCCAATGCAAGGCCTTCCAGTTCAGGCGACATCTTCTCACGAGCCAACGTGCGACTCTCGTTCAGTACAAATGCCAGCGGCTGGATATCTTCCCGAGCAATCCAAGCGTCCCACACCGAATCCGATGTCTGACTGAGTGTATTATCAAACTTCGATTTGCTGCCGTTCAGCATCGCACCAAGGGAACTGATGGCGCCTTGAAGCTGCGTTGCCTTTTTGTCCTTCTGGTTTTGCGATGAGAGGCAGGATACAAACGCAGATCCTTCCGATATGCGGATATAACAGCTTTGCAGCAGTTCCAAAATCGGATCAAATGCAGCCGTCTCTTCTAATGAAGTCGGTGCATCTGTTTCGTTCAACAGATGTTGCAGTTTACGTACATCCTCTTCCAGTTCAATCAGATACGTAGCAAATGTTTCGGAGGAAGAACCTCCACTAAAAATGGACTCCAGATCTCATACGGGGTGTAATGGCGTTTTCATTTAATAAGGCACCTCTCTCTATAAATTGGATGGTTAGGATTGAATTAAAAACTGGTTTTCTGTGAGCCATATCTCTATACTAGAGAAATACTTATAGCAACCTTCAGGAGGTAAACGTATGAAACCTTTACAAGTATCGGCTGATACAGCCGTCAAATTAGCAGAATCCCTGGGCGTACCTTTGGAGCACCTGATGCACATGCCCCAACATATCCTGATGCAGAAGATTGCGGAACTCGCCAAACAAGAAGCCTCCAAACTTTCCGAACCAGAAGGCGAACAAGAATGATTCCGTTTGAGAACAGCTGGCCTTACGATATTGTGATGGGAGACATCTATGTACAGCAATGTCCCTACTGTCACGCAAGCAACGTGCTGCTCCCCCTCAAACCCAAAGAGCTTGTGCTCATTCGCGAAGGCAAAAAGAAATTACTGGTCTTTCCCTGCTGTAATACAAGCATGACCGTGATCGACAACGACAGTGACTATTTGTTATCCAGCCGTCCTGTCCGTAACTAATGTAAGATCAACCTAGAGGGGGCTGCGCTTCGCAGCCTCTTTGTCTGTTTCCAGCATCTCTTCAGGGAGTTCCAACTTACTTGAAATCATCTGCTCACGCAGCACGGCCCACTGTTCCCTTGAAGCACGAATCATGGCCGCATCTGTGATCCGCTTGTCATGAATGACCTTGCTGAACCATTGCACTGCTTCATTAAACCGCCCTACCCTGCGGTTCAATTCCCCGAGCAAATACAACAGTTTGGCTTCATTGCCACCCGTTCCTTCACGTTCGAACACCTTCACATAGGCTTCCAGGCTAAATTCAAGAAAACGATGTTCCTGTGTATGGTCCTCCATATAACGATACAACCAAGCTATATGATGCAACAGACCAGCAACGACACGATCTTTCTCCCGGATAACCTGTGCGCACAGCAAGGCAAGCTTGTACGTTGCCAACGCCTGTTCCAGTGTTCGCGCTCCGCTATAATCACGTTTAACCCAGCGGTTACCGATCTGTTCCTTAAAAGCCTTGCGCTGAGCATCATTTAAATGCTCCGTTGCGTTCTCCGTCGTGGCAAACCCGCACTGCGGACAGATGCGAACCACATAAAAATCTGGATTCTCCAGCTTGTAGTAAGCACAAAAATCCGAATCCGTCCGGTAGGGCCTTTTCAAACTCGGTCTTACCCGTGAAGTTTCATACTCGGTTTCGCAATAATGGCAGGTCACTTTCACCTTATACAGCGGCTCTAATTCCAATCTCTTCCATCCCTCTCCCGTACGCTTGTAATCATATTCGGATCTACGGTGTATTCACAAAATGATGTGCAGGCCCGGATAAACGCTGCAGGATAAACGAATGCAGGGGCTCCTCCACACCAATCTGTGTTAAGGCTTGATCCATACATGCAAGCCACGCCTCAGCCCGTTCAACAGTCACTTCAAAGTGCATATGACGGGCACGCATCATTGGATGTCCAAACGCCTCGGAAAACAGCCCTGGTCCTCCAAAAAATTGAGACAAAAACATATACTGCTTGTCGATGACCGGCTGAATATCTTCCGGGAAAAGCGGAGCCAGCTGCTCATTCTGCTGAACGATCGGATAGAAAGCCTCGACTAATGCGCGAACACCTTTCTCACCGCCAAGATTGTCATAAATACTCAAACTGGGATTCATTCGTCTGATTCCCCTTTCTGATGTCGAATTTTGCCATATATTACACGTTCCGTGAACATTGTGAAAACAGTAACAATATCCAGGCCACAAAAGCCTTTATCTCCATTCTATCAAAAAAAACCAAAAAGTCCTATATAACATGAAATCATCAGGACATGTAACCTGCCATCTGTATATAGGACCTTATTCAAAACGTAACACAAAAAAAGCGCCAACCGCTTGGGTTGGCGCACTAGATATTTCATTAATAACTCCGCCAGTCCTCTTCCTCAGAGCGTACCAGCGAGGCACGTATCACATATACAAAAGCACAGACCAGGATTCCGGTGACAAGACTCATGATCATCACTCCATCCGAATTGAATTCCACCTTGGAGACAATTAGGTGACGTTCAGGCGTTTTTCTCATTTTAGCACACATCACTCAAAAACACAGCCACTTTTGCAAGCGCTTTCTACGTATAATTTTGTACTGTTTGTCCACTTTTTTTCATATATTTATGGCAATAACATCACAGACTTCCGCACACCGACCATTCCAAAAATAAAGGAGAAGAATTCATGGCTGCTTCACAACGACTCACCCATGTCCTGGTCACACTCGCTCTCCTGATCCTTTGTGTGTTAATGGTCTTGTATCCAGCGGAAACCTGGCATGCAGGTGTACGTGGACTGTCCATCTGGTGGGACGTATTGTTTCCCTCCCTTTTTCCTTTTTTGGTGCTGTCCGAGCTGTTGCTCGGCTTTGGCATTGTTCATTTTCTAGGTACCTTGCTGAATCCACTGATGCGTCCATTGTTTCGTGTTCCCGGAAGCGGTGGTTTTGTATTTGCCGTGAGCTGTGCATCCGGTTATCCTACAGGGGCGAAACTGACCGCTCAGTTATGGGAACAAAAACTGGTTACCCGTGAAGAAGGAGAACGGCTCGTTGCCTTCACTACATCATCCGATCCGATCTTCATGATTGGAGCGGTATCGGTTGGGTTCTTCCATAATGTCGCCATTGCTCCAGTATTAGTTGCGAGCCATTACGCTGCAGCTTTTCTGGTGGGTATGCTCATGCGTTTTCACGGGGGTACAGCAAAAGGCTCACAGCCAGACATCTCTTCTGGATCTCCATCGGAGGGGATACCTAGAAACAGACTGATTCGGGCCATCTATGCGATGCATGAAGCAAGAAAAGCTGACGGACGGGCATTCGGTGAACTGCTGCGCCAGGCAGTCTCCTCATCCCTTCGCCTTATTATTATCGTAGGAGGGCTGGTTGTATTCTTCTCGGTCATGATGGAGCTACTTGTCCAGACCGGTTGGCTTGGCGGATTATACGGGATAACCGAGCAATTGTTACGACATAGCGGACTGCCTCCATCCTTATCTCCTAGCTTGGTCGGTGGGCTGTTTGAAGTAACGCTGGGGAACAAAGAGGCTGGGAGTGCCGGGGCATCCATCCCACTTGTCTATAAAGTAGCAGCAGCAGCCTTTGTTCTCTCTTGGGGTGGATTATCCGTCCATGCACAGATTATGAGTGTTCTTAGCAACACACCCATGAGATACGGTCCATTTCTATTTGCCAGAGCAATCCATGCGCTAATCGCACCTATGCTGGTCCTGCTGTTGTGGACACCCCTGATGGGGCGTTCCTCTTCACCCGTTCTCATGGAGCCCGGTTTCATCCCATCGTTATCAACGTATACACCGGACTGGGGACTGATTTTCTTATCCGGAATGATTGTTTTTGTAAGCCTCATCGTGTTGTTGTTATTCCTTGCGATATTAAGTTCCATTCTCAAGCCTAGACGACATACCAAAAATAAGTGAACGATTCATCTATATTTAACTGAATATGCGCCCAAACGTTGTGTTCTTCCGCGGAATTGATTATCATCGGTAGTATAATGACCACAAAGGAGCTTTCATCTTGAGATACTATGTTCAAGACCGCGGAGACCAGTTATCGATTGATCTCAGTCAGCAGTTTCATGCGCTGGCGAAGGAAGAAGGGTTCAAGCTGGATGCAGAATCGCCGGAGATTGTGATCTCCATCGGGGGCGATGGTACGATGCTACAGGCATTTCACAATTTCATCGACCGTATTCCAGATATTGCTTTTGTTGGGGTTCATACAGGCCATCTCGGCTTTTACGCCGATTGGAAGAAGGAAGAATTACGCGAGTTAGTCAGGCTGATGAGTGGCAAGGGAGATCCGGAGCGTCTCAAACCACGGATTGTACAATACCCACTCTTGGAGCTTGAGATTCGGAAAAAGTCAGGGAACTCCTCTTACATCGCCCTTAATGAATTTACGTTAAAAGGTGTAGACGGTACCGTCGTGGCCCAGGTCGATATTAACGATGTGACATTTGAGATGTTCCGTGGGGATGGCATCTGTGTATCCACGCCATCAGGCAGCACGGCATACAACAAGGCCCTTGGCGGGGCCATGGTTCATCCAACCATTGAGGCGATTCAGATTGCGGAGATTGCATCGATTAATAACCGGGTCTATCGGACACTTGGTTCACCGGTTATTTTGCCCAAGCATCATCATTGTGATATTTTCTCCCGTAAGGATCAGCGGTTATTGATGACGATTGATCATGTAAATGTGATGGTGGAGGATCTGATCTCCGTCCGTTGTCAGGTATCCAGTCACAAGGTCAGTTTCGCACGTTTCCGCCCTTATCCATTCTGGAACCGGGTTCGCACGGCATTTCTTGACTAAAATAAACACACCAAAAAAGCGGTCCTTCTCAGGAACCGCTTTTTGCTTTGGCTTGAGGTTGATCTTTGCTCTTCTGAAGCACAAAGTACGCACAGCCAAAGTTACAATATTCATTGATATAATCCACCATACTGGCGATTGTGGAATCCTTTGTCGCTTTTGGATGGTTATCACGGTAAAAACCTTTTAACCTTAACTGGCTATAACCCCAGTCTCCGATTATATAATCATAACGCTCCAGCACTTCACTGTAACGATCACGGAAAACCTCTGGATTCCAGCCTTCTTTGTGGTTCTGGACGATTTCATAATTTTTGCCGCCGATCTGTACAATGACCGGTTCTTTGGGCTTTTCTTCAACTGACTCAACAACCGATTCCTGAGCCGGCTCCTGGATCTGTTCCTGAAGTTGGTCCTGAATCTGTTCTGTGTTTTTTTCTTCTTCCAATCCGGTATCCTCCATCACGCGTGTGTTGCCGCCTGTTCAGCATGTTTGGTAGCCGATTTCACCTGTTCATGCGCATGGTAGGAGCTGCGTACCATCGGGCCGGATTCGACGTGGCTGAACCCACGTTTTAATCCTTCCTGTTTCAATGCAGCGAACTCCTCTGGCGGATAATACTTTTCAACATACAGATGTTTCTCCGATGGCTGTAAATATTGACCAATCGTCATAATATCACAGTTCACCGCACGAAGATCATCCATTGTTGATAAAATTTCATTATATTCCTCACCTACACCAAGCATAATGCTTGATTTCGTAGGGATGTTAGGTTGCATTTCTTTGGCACGAGCAAGCAATTCCAGTGAACGTTTATATTTCGCCTTGGCACGCACTTTGTCTGACAACCGCTCAACCGTCTCAATATTGTGATTCAAAATGTCCGGTTTGGCATCCATTACAATCTGCAAAGATTCCCGCTCGCCCAGAAAGTCTGGAATAAGTACTTCAACGCTGCACAATGGTAACCGCCGCCGTACGGCCTTTACCGTCTCTGCAAAGATCGTAGCTCCACCATCCTTCAAGTCATCACGGGCTACACTTGTAATTACGCAGTGTTGCAGATTCATCTGCTCTGCTGCTTCCGCCACACGTTCTGGTTCCTGCAAATCAAGCTCCGTTGGCAAGCCTGTATTCACCGCGCAAAAACGGCATGCCCTTGTGCAAATATCGCCCAAAATCATAAAAGTGGCCGTTCGATTGGCCCAGCATTCATAAATATTCGGACACCGTGCTTCCTCACATACCGTATGCAGCGTTTTGGAACGCATCATCGTTTTCATTTCCTGATAGTTATCGCCGGTTGTCAATTTGATCCGAATCCAATCCGGCTTCGGTTCTTTAACACGTTTAGCCAATGCATAAACCTTCTTTCTACTGAAGTTAGGCTGTTGCTCGGAACATATTATACCATGAAAGCGCTGGAAAAACCCCCATTTGTCACATCTTGTGCATTCATGCCCGATATGGACAATTTGTATAATTGGATTCGCCCCAAGAGCTTACATGGATAAAATGAGAACTTTTGAAGAACGCTAACCTTTAGCTTGGTTCATCGGGTACCTTGTATCATTCTAATGGAAAGGGGCTGCTTCCCAGTGCAACAACGCTTGACCTTCAGGCACACGTACCGCTTTTGGATCAAAACATTACTTGCAGGTACTCTGCTTCTCCCATTCTTGCCTGTTGAAGTTTACAGTGAACCCACCCAGGCCGCTCCCAAACCACAGGCTACCGAGTTAAAACCCGCAGAAATTTTCGCTGCACGTCGCCATTTATATGAAACCATCGGTCAGATGACCCAGATTCCCTGGTACAGGCTTGCTGCTATTGATCAGTATGAACGAACGATTACTCGTGCACACCCAAAGGATCGTAAGCATCCGGAGCGGCTTACGGGTATTTTCATGACCCCTCCGGCCTGGAGAGGATGGCTAAATCCCGATGAGACGGATCAACATCCGGAATCCATTCTTTTTTTCAAAGGATATGGACGGGATGGTTCAGGAGACGGTATAGCGGATGCCAACAATGATCAGGATGTGATGTACAGCATGGCTTCTGTTATTCAAGGTTACGGGAACAAACAAGAGGACTTCAACATTGCCTTGTGGGAATATTATCACAACTCCCGTGCTGTGCAACGGATACAACAATTCGCGAAGTTATATGAGCATTTTGACAATCTGGATCTATTCGGACATGCCTTTCCGGTCCCGCTCGGAACCAACTACTCCTATCGCAGTACCTGGGGGACAAAAAGAAGCTGGGGCGGTTATCGCATTCATGAGGGAACGGATATCTTCGCTCCGCATGGCCTGCCGGTGCGTAGCACCTGTTATGGGGTCGTGGAAATTAAAGGCTGGAACCCGTTTGGCGGCTGGCGCATCGGAATTCGGGATTTGAACAATCATTATCATTACTACGCCCACCTCTCGGGTTTTGACAAAAGTGCACGCATCGGTGAAGTTGTGATCCCCGGTCAGGTCGTAGGTTGGGTTGGAAGTTCGGGTTACGGGAAACCTGGGACACAGGGCAAATTCCCTCCACATCTGCACTATGGAATCTATCGCGACAGCGGACTGCACGAATGGTCGTTCGATCCTTATCCACAGCTGAAACATTGGGAACAGGATGAACGCAAACAAAAGAGCAAGAAAAGCAAGTGAGACGAGGATATGCACGATCAGCAAAGCGAAAAAGGGACCTCTTTAATTGAGGCCCCTTTCTTTGCTTTGCAATTCAAATTTGTGTGTATCATGGGTGCCCGTCCTTATTGAGCTGCAATCCCCCATTCACATCAGGCAGATCATCCGGCTCAATTTCAAGTTCATTCCCTTGCAAAGGGTCTGAAGGCGTCTGTTGCTGGTTCTGGCTAGGGGGATTCGTAGTTACTCCATTACCGCTTGATACACCCGTATGACCTGATGGCAGCGCAATAGCTGGGGCATTACTGCCGTTACTGCCCACTGGCTTGCCCTGATTATCGTAATAATACATTGGCACATCCCCGACAACCAGAAGGTAGGAAATCGGGATTTCCGTATCGACCGTTTCGGGCTCCATGTCGAAGGGCACCACGACCGCGACCTCAGCAATGATGTGAATGTACACTTCCACCAAAATCATGTTAATGCCCGCATTCTGTTGACGGGTGTTCAGATCCACTTTGACAGCGCCTTGGGGCTCAATACGAACCGGTATACTCGGGCCAAATGAAGCCAACACCGGACTGCCCAGCGCCTGCCCCAGCGGGATTTTTTCTTTTAACATGTGTACATTCTGCAACGTGGATTGCACAATATTCATCGTACTTGCGGTGATTCGCATATGCTCATTGTAGTTCAGCATGAAACCGGACACTTTCCCGGCGGTATCCGTCTTCCAGTCAATCAGTCCTTCGTTGGTTTTGCCATCGGCAACCTGTGCTGTAATCGCCTTGTTGATCGCTTCAGTCGCAATCTGCTTCACTCTGATCTTGGCCAAGTGCATGATGGGGGGCTTCATCTTTTTATCCACATAAGCAAAGCCCTGCATCAAACAAAACGCGGTGACCAATAAAATGATCAACCACATTTTGCGTTTGCCGCTTGGCGGCTTACGGCGTCTCCGGCTTCGCCATTTTCTTCTCATCATCGAAGTGTCCCTCCCCTGCGGGATGAGCTATAGGCTATATGTTAACCTTATGCACCGTTGTCCCGAAAAAGAAGGACAGTACGTGGACACTGGACAGAAAGTACAACAACATGAAAGGGACAAGTACTCCTCTTTGGCTAACCTAACCGGAAATCGGAAACTACATAAAATCGAGATAAAAAAGCCTTTCGCCCGCAGATTACTCTGCAAGGCGAAAGGCTTTATGTTCAGACCACCCAAAGATTCAGGTAATGTCTTTCCTTTTATTTTGGAACAGATTCCCAGTCTTTCAGGAAACGTTCAATCCCGCTGTCCGTCAGTGGGTGTTTCCAAAGTGTTGGCAGAAGCGAACCTGGGATGGTGGCAATATGCGCACCGGAAAGGGCTGCATCCTCTACATGTTTGATATTGCGAATGCTTGCTGCGATAATCTCGGAAGGCAGATCATACATGTCCAGAATAAGACGCAGATCACGAATCAATTTCATACCATCCACCGCAATATCGTCCAAGCGACCAACGAATGGACTGATGTAGGTTGCACCGGCTTTCGCCGCCATCAGGCCCTGTGCTGCGGAGAAAATCAGCGTGACATTGGTTTTAATCCCTTTTTGCGTCAACTCATGACAAGCGTACAACCCATCTTCGGTCATCGGCAATTTAATGACTACATTCGGTGCCCATTCTGCAATTTCATAAGCTTCCTTCAACATATCCTCGGCTTTGAGACCGATGACTTCAGCACTGACCGGGCCTTTAACAACGCCACAGATCTCCTGAATGACTTCTTTAAATACGCGACCTTCTTTGGCAATCAAAGACGGGTTAGTCGTGACTCCATCCACCAGACCCAGACGTTCGATCCGTTTGATTTCTTCCACATTCCCTGTATCCAAGAAAAATTTCATGATATGTTCCCTCCACTTGATGAATTCGTAAACACGATATAAGTCATTACCCGATGTTCATCATATGTTAACAGTTATATATAAAATTAATTTTTCTCTACAGCGTGACCGCCAAATTCATTACGCAATGCTGCTACCACTTTACCTGTGAATGTGTCTGTTTCCAGGGAACGGTAACGCATCAACAAGGACAAAGCGATAACCGGTGTAGCGGTTTGAAGGTCAAATGCCGTTTCTACCGTCCAGCGTCCTTCACCGGAAGAATGCATTACGCCTTTAATTTCATCGAGGTTTGCATCTTTGGAGAAGGCACGTTCTGTCAGCTCCATCAACCAAGAGCGGATAACGGAACCGTTGTTCCATACGCGAGCCACTTGTTCGAAGTCGAAATCAAATCCACTTTTCTCCAATACGTCAAAACCTTCACCGATGGATGCCATCATACCGTACTCGATACCATTGTGAACCATTTTGAGGAAGTGACCGCTGCCCGCTTTACCAGCATACAGGTAGCCATTCTCCACGGAAGTATCTTTGAATGCCGGTTCAACAATTGCCCAAGCTTCCGGGTCTCCACCGATCATATAACATGCTCCATTACGTGCGCCTTCCATACCGCCAGATGTACCTGCATCCATGTAATGAATGCCTTTAGGTTTCATCTCTTCGTAACGACGAATGGATTCTTTGTAGTGGGAGTTACCCGCTTCAATAATGATGTCGCCTTTGGACAACAATGGGCTAACTTCAGCCAATACAGCGTCTACTACATTGTGGGGAACCATGATCCACAATACGCGTGGGGATTCGAGCGAAGCCACCATCTCTGCGTAAGAAGATACGCCTTCAGCGCCGTATTCTTTCATTTCATTAACTGCTTCAGCGTTCAGGTCAAAAGCAACCACTTCGTGTTTGTGATCAATCAGATTTCTACCCAGGTTCAATCCCATTTTTCCTAATCCGACAAGTCCAAGTTTCATTTCAAAATCCTCCTGTTATGAACAATGTTTAAATTTCATTTGCGTTCAAAATTAAAAATAAGTGCTTAACGTTTGGCGAAGTAACCGTTCCGGTCACGAATCGTTCTTTTGATCGCTGTTATCCCCAGATTTTTTGAATCTCCTATAATAGGAGAAAATCCGGGGATAAAGGCGAAGTGTATGCTTACGAAGTAGCTTTCTTCCAGAAAGCTTTTAGCTTTGCTTCTACAGAATCGATTTCGTCCCCTACACTACATTCTCAGCGTTCAAGCCAACCCATTTTAAAACTGAACAGCTAATCTATATTCAAAAATTTTCACGGCCTTCCGGCCACATAACCGGAAGGGCTTATGCAAAATTGGAACGGTATAATTCACAATAGATACTGTATATATCAGCATTTTGCACACTCGATCCAACTTGCTCCTGAGTACAAGCTCTAGGGGAATAAAACATTTCGTTCTATATCCTGTTGACTTGAAAAGGTTTGTTTGGATTTGTGCAAATGATTATTTGTGAGCAGAACGGATTGTAAAGTTGTTTTTACTATTTGTGTTCTCTTATGCTCACTCTTTTGTTTCACTTACCACCAACGGTAACCGTCTGCTGCTGTCAGACGATCTGCTGACTCTGGTCCATGCGAACCTGCGCTGTACGTATCCAGTGGCACGCTGCCTGCTTCGAATGCTTCCTGAATCGGTTGCACCCATTGCCATGCCAGCTCCACTTCGTTCCAGTGTGCAAAGAAGGTGGAATCTCCACGCATCGCATCAAAGATCAGATTCTCGTAAGCTTCAGGGATGTTACGTTTACCTGAGTTGAAGGTCATATGCATTGGTTCCACTTCACCATGGTTCAATGGATTCTTCGCATTTAATTGAAGCGAGATGCTTTCTCCCGGACCAATTTCAATCGTCAGCAGGTTAGGTTCCGTTGTATTTTCGGCTTCATGACCGGTCTTCAGTGGTGCCTTGAACTCAACAACGATTCTGGTGGATTTCTCAGTCAGGCGTTTACCTGTACGGATATAAAATGGAACCTCGCTCCAGAATGGATCATCGATCCAAAGTCTTGCGGCAACATAGGTCTCGTTCTGGGATCCGGCTGGAATGCCAGGCTCGTCCAAATATCCAACAACCGAGGAACCTTGCAGCTCACCTGCTGCATATTGCGCACGAACAACTTCAGAAGCGATATTTTCTTTTGTCAACGGACGAAGTGCTTCAGCAATTTTTTGCTTTTTGAATTGAATTTCTTCCGGTGTGCAACGTTTTGGCAAATGCAAACCAATCATCATCAGCAACTGAAGCATATGGTTTTGGAACATGTCACGAAGAGCACCACTTTGGTCGTAATACGCGGCACGTTCTTCAACACCCACCGTCTCACTTGCCGTAATCTGTACATTGGCAATATAACGGTTAGACCACAACGCCTGAATCACTGGATTTGCATAGGTGAGCGTCTCAATATTTTGAACCATCGGTTTACCGAGGAAATGGTCAATGCGATAGATTTCTTCTTCCGCAAAGGTATTGCTCAGTTTTTCGTTCAAATCACGAGCTGATTGCAGGTCGTGTCCGAATGGTTTTTCGATAATCAGTTTCTTCCAGCCTTTGGTGTTACCCAGGCCACTTTCTTGAATGTTCAGTGCGATTGGCTCAAAGAATTCCGGTGCCACCGACATGTAGAACATGCGGTTTTCAGGAATGTTAAGCTCTTGTTCACGCTGTTGAACCAGTTCCAACAGTTTGGTGTAATCTTCAAGCTTCGTATTATTTAAAGAACAATAACGGAAAGCTCCAATGAAATCACGAACCTGAGATGCTTCTTCCGGCGTCTGACGTGAGAATTCATGCAGTGACTTTTCAACATTCGCCTGGAAGTCCGTATCCGACAATTCACGTCGTCCCAATCCGATAACGGAGAAAGATTTCGGCATTTTCTGATCCATGTACAAGTTATATAATGCAGGGTAAATCTTGCGTTTGGCTAAATCGCCTGTTGCCCCGAACAGGACAAATGTCATTGCATCCATTGGAGTGCCTCCTGTGATCTGTGCAGTATAGTATATGATGTTGCAAAATGTTCAAATCCAAGCATGACAAAAGACGGAATAAGTGGGTGTGTTCCCCGCCTTGCCTCCGTTTATATAACGCACTTGAATTCAACCATGGAACATTCCTTCTCTCCACAACCTGTGTTTAGGTTATAAATTGTAACCATTTGAATTAACGTTACCCATATTACACCTGTCGTCACAATTCGTCAATAATCGTGTCGAACCTGTGAACTCCAGTGTTTATAGGGTTTTTATTTGATGATAACGCTTTATGTGGTAACATTAAGAACAATTGGTATGTGACATTTTACACATATGGCTTGTGGACAAGTAGGTTACAATAAGTATACTAATGATATTACAAGCAATATTAAATCAAAGGAGTACAATTATGAGCGATGATGAGAATGCCAAGCAAATATGTACAAAAGTGGAACAATCTTATCAGATCATTGGCCGAAAATGGGTAGCCCTCATTATCCATGCGTTGATGGAGGAACCCAAACGCTTCAGTGAGATTCACGCTTATATCCCTGACTTGAGCAAACGTGTGTTAAATGAGCGAATGAAGGAATTGGAGGAAGAAGGACTTGTGGTTCGCCATGTGGTCACGGAACGTCCAGTTCGGACTGAATATATGTTGTCACGAAAAGGCACGGAACTGGGGAGAGCGCTAAGCGCCGTGGAACGTTGGGCTGATAAGTGGCTGTAACAGCTTGAAGAATCCTTAATGTTTATTTGGCTTGAAGGTTACCGATGTACAATCCCGGAGGTGGAGTATCGCATTTAGCAACTGGCTAGTGCAATCCGCATCCGGGATTTATTTACTTCAAACGGTAAATACTAATTGTGTATAGAGACGTAATAACGCTATTATTTTGCAAACCAAATTAATGCTTACTGCTTCGTTCAAATTGTTGCCGATACTACAGCGGGTTCTTTTAGGCAGTTTTGGGAAAAAACTGGATGAAATACGGTCCATTTGGAAACCCGGTACGCCTGCCCCTCCTCTTCCACCAAAGTGATGTTATCTCAAGGAGTGATAGTCCTGCTTCAACCTTCGAGCTTTGACGTGTTCCGTAATGCTGCTACCTGTCTCTTGATGAAAAATACAGTAAGCATACGATTTGGACAGGTGAACATCTGCCGCCATTTGGTCCAATCTGATCACATAATCGAATTGATTTTCAATCCACCACATCATCTTCTCCAAGTGTCTCAAATGACGTGAATCCGCTAATTGCGAAAGCGTATCATCTGCTTCTTCTTTTTATTGATCTAATCCATGACTATGGAGATTATTTTCTTGAAGCGTTCTCGAAGATAATTGGATGAAGGGACCGGGTCTATTGATTTTTCGGGGTTGTAGACGTAACAAACGTAGCACAAAAAATGCCACCTCACTATTACGTGAAGTGGCATTTTTAGATAGTCATAATAATTACTTATTATTTTGGATTAGATCATTATTTCAAAATTAAAACAAATTTTTATGTAAAATAAAAATAAAATCTCATTATACAATCAATAGCTTCCATCCGCATCCTTTATTCTCTTGATCGCATCTAACATTTCCTGTTTTTGTTTAAGGAGTAACTGTGTCCGAGTATCCAGCTGATAAAAGAACACTTCCACCTTGATTCGAAGTTTGTCTGCTGATTGTCCCTTCCAGGTGTTCAGCTTCCCATACAATACTCGTGCTTCTCTCTCGTTTTCTCTCAATTCGCTAAGGATAAGATCCAACTCTTGTTCTGCCTGTAATAACTGATCCAAGTCCATGGCTATACTGCTTCCACTCATTACATCTTCCTGCCTTTCTACCAATGCTCGTTAAGCTACTGTTCCACTATCGGCCTGGATAAACAAATCCGCCTTGTTCTGAATATAATCTACAAGATCTGATGTATGTTCCAGATGCCATTCATCTAACTGCTTAATACTCATCTGAAGATCCCATACAATCGGCACAAGCCGCTGACTATGACTGCTCTCGGTGTACTCAAAAAAGTTCCGTTGGATTCGCTCGAAGGTACGGCTCATATCCTGTGCTTGGCGACTCCATTTCCCTGCAATCTCCTTCAGTTCTTCTGGCGTTAACTCGATGGTTCCTGCCGAGTAACCACCTACAACATTAACCACAGACTTGAAACCTTTGGATAGGGTATCCCAAGCTTCACGTGTATGATCCAGGATGTTATGATCCGAAGGTTTTCGCGGAGAGAAACTCACTCGTTCTCCCGTAATTTCATCATACAAGGTATTATCGATATACCCATCGTCATCGAAGCTGTAATGCTTCATATCGTGATATGAAGGCCCTCCCAGTGTATCGTTATATTTTTCATGGGCATTGAGGCCATAACTTGCGTTGAAATCGTCATAATTGAAATCAATCACTAAGGTCGAACCTACATGCCGCTCATATCCTCCAAGCATACCACTTGCAATGAAATCTCCCGGATGAATAAAGTTGATCACTTGCCGGTCAAAACCTCCCTCTTCCGCTTTTCTGCGCATTTCTGGCGTCAATGATGCGACGACGGTAGGCGCACTAAATGTTACTGCATCTATCCCAGTATACACAGCTGCATATTGCGTTTGGCTCCACCCAAAGAATGTCCTGTGAGTGTGAAGTCCGCGTCTGGATACTTACTCTGCATCTCCTTCACATAATCTTCAGCCTCATATAGCTGATTTTCAAAACGCAGCCCCTTGCTGATGTTTTTTTGAGTGTCCCCTAGCCAATCCTCAAGTTGAGAAAGACCTAGCGAGTCTTCTATTCCTTTAGAAATTTCCTTTTCCAATGGAAATCGGAGATCGTCAAAAGCTCTATTGATCGTTGCTCCAATTTCAGGAAGACCTATATTTAGAACATCCGCTTTTAGATCAGGAGCTTTTCTATCCCAAGTGCTGGAGCCTTCCGTTCCTCGGAAAGCAATGACAGCTTGTTTAGTATCAGGTTTGTAAAAGGTCACTACATCCATGCCAGATGAATTATGTTTTTGGTCTATTATTTCCCAGCCTGGGAGACTATCTATTTTGTTAGTCTTAAAATCATTGTATGCTTCGCTCGACATTTTTTTATAGGTTAGATCACTAATGTCCCTATTTCCCACTATTTCCACCTCTATCTCTAATATATGGGTCATAGCCCTCACTAACTAAAAGCTCTTCTAATTCTGTATTAAAACTGAAAGATTCCTTTTCATTCGACTCGTAATCAACTGACACGCTGAAGATAAAATTCTCATGATCTGTTACATGTCCAGATACGGTAACCCAACTCATCGCCATTTTAGGCAAAATTTTCTTTTCTGTAATTATCACATCCAAATCATATGTTTCTTTCAAATACTGAATAGCAATGGCCTCCGAACGATCTATAATTTCTTGATCTTTATCTTTTGTATCCACTCTTAAACACCCTCCTAAAATGAAAACTATCATTATGGTAAATGTAATTATTTTTATCATCCGGGACACATCCATCCCTCACTTTATGGATCTATTTGTAAATAGATAGAAGAAATCCTCGGTAAAAGGATTTCTTCTATCAGGATCTAATCAATAAAACAAACTTGCGTTTTCTTTAATGCGGTACCTGCGCACTGAAATCATCGCGGCTGGAGCGATCCGCATGGTAAAAGACTACGTCTCCATCCCGCAATGTAAAGCTGTTTTCGTAGCTATCCTCTACCTCACGCTGGAATCCTTCTAGCAACCATTGGTTCATTAGCGGGGCATGGATATACTGCAGATGCGGTGCCGCCAGATTTCCCTCCCGAATGGACTCGAAGTTGAAGTTCACCACGATATACCCATCCTTCAGGAAGATCGGCGATTTAGCATCCAATCCGCCGTGCGTACGTCCATACTCAGCCAAGTTTGTTCCCGCTTGCACCACATAGGGCTCGGCAGGCAAACTGTATTCCCCGTACCATTGTTGAATGGCTGCATTCGCACGAAGTACATCTGCACTGGCGGTCGTTGGAATATTCGTTTTCGGACCGATAAATGTCCGCAACTGTTCTGGCATCAAGAGCAGGCTATATCCACCTACCGGAGTTTTCATTTTCGTAAACTTGTCTCGATAGTACTCTTGATATGCTCGTTCACTCATCATCCCTGGATGGATTTCACCATATCGGTTGTATTTGTACGTCGCTGTATCTCGCAGTTGTTCGGACGGAACTTGACGAAGCCGATCGTTCAAAATCACGAACCGCTTCACTTGATCTTCTGTCGAACCGATACGAATAAAGTTACGCTGGTTGGTGGAGTAATACATATCCACGGGCACACGTTCGCTTCCATCCTTACTTACAAAATCAAAGGTTGGCGTGAGACGAATGCCGTCTCGTGGGCCGAACATGTTGCCTTTCGTTTTAAAGTCAAACTTGAAGTGGTATCCCGTTTTCACCGCCACATTCTGGTACCCTTGCAGGGGGTGACTGCCCGGGCGAATTGGGACGGTAAACTGCGGTTTGTTGCCCCGCTTGTCCCCATCGATATCCTGCGTGCCGGTCCAGTAACTGATCCAGGTCGGCGCAAGGCTATTTTTGAAACGGCGGAAGACCAGTTCCCAGTTATAGTCGGCGATATCGGTAATCTCAAAGTCATATAGTCGCCCAATGACCTCCACCGAGACTTCGTCCGAAGCGGCGTGATAGTACAGGTCTGTGTTGGCATCGGGCTGGGCATCAATCTCCGGCTCGGTACTGAAATGCGACGGGGCATTTTCAGCAATATTCCGGAATTCCACCTGGTAGTCTCCTTCATCCACCCACACCGGCAGATAGAAGGTCGTATCCAGTACAGGTACTTGGATGTCGATCCACGTGTTTCGCGGATAAAATTGCGTTCGGTCGGCACTGTACACGTCAAAAGGAAACCGGACTTGTTTAATCCGATAATACTTGGCGTAATTCCGATCCCCATATCCCGGATAGGACCCCGCATCCAGATGTTGTCCGCTGGTCGGGATGCGAACCGTGAATGGTCGCTCCAAAATGAGCGCAGACCGGTTCATGTTCGGCACCGTTTTCTGGTTATGGGGCTGATCATCCGAAACGAGCGAGTAGTTCACGACTGGGGTATGGACGGTGACGGGGTTAATCGGATCGACTGGAAAGGTTTTTCCTCCACTACCTCCCAAGGTAGTGGGATAGAGCGCATACTGAATTTCCCCCGTGGAATCCGTATCCGCTTTATTCAAAAGTGTCCGGGGAATCAACAGCTGATCTTCATACAGCACCTGCTCCCCGGTGTTTTTATACGAGCCAATCTTCGTTGGTGCTGGGATCTGCGTCGGGTCTGGTCCATTTTCAACGACCGTGCTACCATCCATGACGTTGGTCGTCGAACCCTCCCAGGTAAAGTCCAATGCATCATTTTTCACATCGGGTGGACCCGTTTGACCCTCGGCCATGCCTTTTAATAATCCCTCATCATTCGGAACGGGTAAGGGTGTATACCCAGAACTCGCCAACACCTCGGGAACGTAGCTGATCTCACCCGTTTCCTGCGGCATGACATGAATCTCCACATCTTCGTCATGTTCCATCTCTAGCTCCGGCGGTGTATATCCCTGAGGCCAGAGTGTAATTTGACTTCCATCCGGGAGAGCATAGTTTTCCATTTTAGCCTGCTCGATCGAATACAGTTCGACGTTATTGATTTTCCAATAGCTATAGTTTCGGTCAAAGCTGAACCTGTACGTCACATCGACCGTATCCGAATCCTCAGTATCTTCCTGCGGGATAGACGTACCATTCGGCCCTGGCAGGTTAGGCTGCTTCACTTTCCAGGTCCGGGCATATGTAAGTTCCGCGGTACAATCATAGGTTATGGTACCTTGCTGTTTGCCAAAGGTATGCTGGAACAGATAATTCATCGCCCACGTATTGGCATACAAGTGCTCCGAAGTCGGGATCCCGCGCGTGGCATCAAAATGAATGCCGTTCGTTGGATCATCCGCCAGAATATGCCCTTGGGCACCTGGATCCATAAATGCTGTTTGCGGTGCAGCCACTTCATTCGGTGGATTGATGGTAGGTTTGCAGGCTGCCCTCCCGTCTGGGATAGGATCATCAGGAATAACTGTCGTTACTTTACGATATACACCTACTACATTCGTACCTCCAAGATAATTTGTAAAATTTCTTTCTGATAACTTTGCATTTCTCTCTGGATCACCCGTTTGTACAAAATTCTGTTCATTTAACTTCCGTTTAGACTGAACATACGACTTCACTAGCTTATAGGTGTCACCTTGAAACGGATAAGTTTTATCTAACATTACTGTATCTACTGGTTTACCTACTGGCCAATTTTTATCTACATCTTCAATGTCGCTCTCTACTTTTGCAGAATACATCTCTATCCCTTCACTAGTTCGATATATCTTGGTAACTGGATAGTATCCATTCACTTTTACAGGAATATCATAGTACTGTCTGAACTTACTTGGGTCAGCCCAACTTTCAGCATTCTTTATACTCTGAAGAGTCACGAAATCCGTATTAGGTCTGGATCCGTTAATAACATGAAATATAGAGCTTAACCAAATCTGTCCACCATTGGTTATCTTCTCGAGTCCAGCAGCTTCTAAAGCATCATTCACTTGATTAACAGGAATATTGAAATATGTAGTAACCGTTCCATTGGTGTTATGTACTTCTCCTACCTGAGTAATTCTGACTACACCATGCGGCCCCCCTTGTTGAGGGGCACAATTGGTTGAGGTGCATCTTGCATTACGAGCTATTGTGAATCCGACCGTTTTATACCGAATCGATGTGGTTGCTCCTGTTGAGGTTGTACTAAATTTAATTGAACCTAACGGCTCAAATTGAATATCATCTGCAGCATATGCTACAGGTTTGATACTGAACACAACCAGTAATTCTATTATTAATGAAACCATCAAAAAACATAAGACGAATCTCTTGAGAAGCTTCTTCATTTCACTTCACGTACTATAGAGTTGTCACTAAATAATGTAGCCATGCCACTGACCTTCAAATCATACGTATTTGAATTCGTAGATAACGGAATATCTACATATCCTGCATATTTTTTTCCTTTTTTAAAGGTATCAGCATCTATGAAACGTTCATCAAATATGATGTTTTCGTATTTAATGTAAGATTTGATCTCAAAACTAAACTTAGTTCGAATAAAATAACCAGCTAGCTTATCCGCATCAGTCACCATAGAAGGTTCTGCTACCAAAGACCCTGTCATGATGATTTTGTTTTCCTTAACCCACTTCACATATCGTCTCATATCCGCAAGTACCACCCTGAAAGCCTGATTGTGATATGTAAATAATGTATTGGCCCATTCTTCATCAATTGTTCTGTAGTCTACGTTAAGCATTAAGTTATAGTAATTCTCCGTTGTTTGTTTCCATTGATCCATTAGAGCCTTATTGTTAAAGTTTCTATCGATCTTGGCTAGTTGGGCAGAAGTCGTATCTACAATAATACTGGGCTTCATCTCATACATTTCATTCGGATATTCTTCCAAAATATAAGGGAAGTCTTTTGCATTTTTAGGCAAATTGGTGGTTCGAATAAGCCGTCCCCACGGATCCCGCTCCGCATTCTTGGCTCTCTCTGCATTCTTTAAAGCTACTGTATCTACTTTCAGTGTCTGTCCACTCCGCACTTTACCAATTCGGTCTACAACGGTTAACGCTTGAGCACGAGTGGTTGTACCCTGGGGATCAAGCTTTCCGTTTCCCTTACCCGAAAGTAACCCATTTTTTACAGCAAGATATAGAAAATCATAATCATCTGTACCAATCTTCCCAATGGCCCGTGCCGCCACGTGTACCATTTCCATGCGCGTCATGGGTTCAGACCAATCTGAGGATAGAAAATCGGATTCAACATACAATTTATTGACTTTGGCAGATGTGACATATGCATCATACCACTGCATATTGGACTTTGTAGGCTCTGCCTCATGGCCCAGTGAACTAACTATGAGCTTTAGAAACTCTGCACGCGTTACTTTATTTTCCGGATAAAACATGCCATTGGGATAACCAGTAACAATCCCTTTATCCAGCGCCGCCTGAATACTGGATACTGCCCAATGCCCTTGAATATCCTTGAATGATATTTTTTGTCCTGCGTCACGATCTGTAATTGAATTCATTGGCTTGCTATTTAAACTACCATCCAAGGAAATTGATGGTTCCGCATGAACCTGAACTGTCGCTGCTAAAAGGGCTATTATCGTACTCATGACGATTACTTTCTTTTTCATCTGTGTTGTCCTCATTTCAATAAGAATAATTAATTTCATCAATATGTAAATTCTTGCTGTCACATATGCTATAAATAAACAAACTTTAGAACTACTAAATTCCCACACCACTATCGGCCTGGATAAACAAATCGGCCTTGTTCTGAATATAATCCACAAGATCTGATGTATGTTCCAGATGCCATTCATCTAACTGCTTAATACTCATCTGAAGATCCCATACAATCGGCACAAGCCGCTGACTATGACTGCTCTCAGTGTACTCAAAAAAGTTCCGTTGGATTCGCTCAAAGGTACGGCTCATATCCTGTGCTTGGCGACTCCATTTCCCTGCAATCTCCTTCAATTCTTCTGGCGTTAACTCGATGGTTCCTGCCGAGTAACCACCTACAACATTAACCACAGACTTGAAACCTTTGGATAGGGTATCCCAAGCTTCACGTGTATGATCCAGGATGTTATGATCCGAAGGTTTTCGCGGAGAGAAACTCACTCGTTCTCCCGTAATTTCATCATACAAGGTATTATCGATATACCCATCGTCATCGAAGCTGTAATGCTTCATATCGTGATATGAAGGCCCTCCCAGTGTATCCTTTATTTTGTCCACAGCACCGTAACTAGCATTAAAGTCGTCATAATTTTTATCAATTACGAGAGTTGAACCCACGTGCCTCTCATATCCTCCCAGCATACCACTTGCAATGAAATCCCCAGGATGAATGAAGTTGGTTACCTGACGATCGAAAGCACCTTCTTCTGCTTTCCTACGCATTTCTGGTGTTAACGATGCCACGACGGTAGGTGCACTAAACGTGACTGCATCCAGTCCTGTATACACCGCTACATATTGTGCATTTGCCCCGCCTAATGAATGTCCCGTAAGTGTAAAGTCTGCATCGGGATATTTGCTCTGCATCTCCTTCACATAATCTTCAGCCTCATATAGTTGATTTTCAAAACGCAGCCCCTTGCTGATATTTTTTTGAGTTTCTCCTAGCCAATCCTCAACTTGAGATAGACCTAACGAGTCTTCTATTCCTTTAGAAATTTCCTTTTCCAATGGAAATCGGAGATCGTCAAATGCTCTATTGATCGTTGCTCCAATTTCAGGAAAACCAATATTTAGAACATCCGCTTTTAAATCAGGAGCTTTTCTATCCAAGGTACTGGAACCTTCCGTTCCTCGGAAAGCAACGACCGCTTGTTTTGTATCAGGATTATAAAAGGTCACTGCATCCATGCCAGATGAATTGTGTTTTTGGTCTAGTACTTCCCAGCCCGTTAAACCTTCAATTTCAATTCCTTTCTCAAAATCGTTATAAGCTGCATCGGACATTCGTTGATAAACCTGATCGGTTATATTTCTATTGTTTAGATCATCCTTACTCATTTAATCTCCCTATCTCACATTTAACTGTAATATCAAAGATTATATCCTTTTACTAATAATGCTTTCTTAAATTCAGGACTATACGCAAACATCTCTTTCAAACCAGTTTCATAGTTAATCGATATTATGAACGTTTGATCTTCGTTTCCCGTTATATAACCATATATTGATACACGTGACATTGCCATCTTAGGCTGCATTTGCCTCCTTGTGATGGTCACGTCTAAATCATAAGTTTCTTTTAGATAATCAATGGCAATGGTCTCCGAACGCTCTATAATTTCTTGATCCTTTTTGTCCACTCCAGAACATCCTCCTATTACTCCAACGATCATTATGGTAAATGTAATTATCTTTATTATCCGGGACACAACCATCCCTCACTTTATCAATGTAGTTGTAAAACAGAAGAAATCCTCTAGTAAAAGGATTTCTTCTATCCAGTAACTGATTGTAATACTTACATTTATTTCTTAATGCGGTACCTGCGCGCTGAAATCATCGCGGCTGGAGCGATCCGCATGGTAAAAGACTACGTCTCCGTCCCGCAACGTAAAGCTGTTTCCGTAGCTATCCTCTACCTCACGCTGGAATCCTTCCAGCAACCATTGATTCATCAGTGGGGCATGGATATATTGCAGATGTGGTGCCGCGAGATTTCCCTCTCGAATGGACTCGAAGTTGAAGTTCACCACGATATACCCATCCTTCAGGAAGATTGGCGATTTAGCATCCAATCCGCCATGCGTACGTCCATACTCAGCCAAGTTTGTTCCCGCTTGCACCACATAGGGCTCGGCAGGTAGACTGTATTCCCCGTACCATTGTTGAATGGCTGCATTCGCACGCAGTACATCTGCACTGGCGGTCGTTGGAATATTCGTTTTCGGACCGATAAACGTTCGCAATTGCTCTGGCATCAAGAGCAGGCTATATCCACCTACCGGAGTTTTCATTTTCGTGAACTTGTCTCGATAGTACTCTTGATACGCTCGTTCACTCATCATCCCCGGATGGATTTCACCATATCGGTTGTATTTGTATGTCGCTGTATCTCGTAGTTGTTCGGATGGAACTTGACGTAGCCGATCATTCAGAATCACGAACCGCTTCACTTGGTCTTCTGTCGAACCGATGCGAATAAAGTTCCGTTGGTTGGTAGAGTAATACAGATCCACGGGCACACGCGTACTTCCATCCTTACTCACAAAATCAAAGGTTGGTGTGAGACGAATACCATCTCGCGGGCCAAACATGTTGCCTTTTGTTTTAAAATCAAACTTGAAGTGATATCCCGTTTTCACCGCCACATTCTGGTACCCTTGCAGTGGGTGACTGCCCGGGCGAATCGGGACGGTAAACTGGGGTTTGTTGCCCCGCTTGTCTCCATCGATATCCTGCGTGCCGGTCCAGTAACTGATCCAGGTCGGCGCAAGGCTATTTTTGAAACGGCGGAAGACCAGCTCCCAATTATAGTCCGCGATATCGGTAATCTCAAAGTCGTATAGTCTCCCAATGACCTCCACAGATACTTCGTCCGAAGCGGCGTGGTAATACAGATCTGTGTTGGCATCGGGCTGGGCGTCAATCTCCTGCTCAGTACTGAAATGCGATGGGGCATTTTCAGCGATATTCCGGAATTCCACCTGGTAGTCTCCTTCATCCACCCACACGGGCAGATAGAAGGTGGTATCCAGTACAGGTACTTGGATATCGATCCACGTGTTTCGCGGATAAAATTGCGTTCGGTCGGCACTGTACACGTCAAAAGGAAACTGGACTTGTTTAATCCGATAATACTTGGCGTAATTCCGATCCCCATATCCCGGATAGGACCCCGCATCCAGATGTTGTCCGCTGGTCGGGATGCGAACCGTGAATGGTCGCTCCAAAATGAGCGCGGACCGACTCATGTTCGGCACCGTTTTCTGGTTATGGGGCTGATCATCCGAAACGAGCGAGTAGTTCACCACTGGTGTATGGACGGTGACGGTGTTGATTGGATCGACAGAGAACGTTTTTCCTCCACTGCCTCCCAAGGTGGTTGGATGGAGGGCATATTGGATTTCCCCTGTGGACTCCGTATCCGCTTTATTCAAGAGTGTCCGGGGAATCAACAGCTGATCTTCATACAGCACCTGCTCCCCGGTATTTTTATACGAGCCGATCTTCGTTGGTGCCGGGATTTGCGTCGGATCCGGTCCGTTTTCAACGACGGTGCTGCCATCCATGACGTTTGTCGTCGAACCCTCCCAGGTAAAGTCCAGCGCATCGTTCTTCACATCGGGTGGACCCGTTTGGTCTTCGGCCATCCCTTTCAGTAACTCTGTATCATCAGGTACGTCTAAAGGCACGTACCCCTCAGTCGCTAGTACCTCGGGAACATAGCTAATTTCTCCTGTTTCCTTCGGCATGACATGGATCTCCACGTCTTCGTCGTGCTCCATCTCCAAATCCGGCGGTGTATACCCCTGTGGCCTGAGTATAATCCGACTTCCTTCAGGGAGAGCATAGTTCTCCATCTCGGCCTGCTCTATGGAATAAAGTTCGACGTTATTAATTTTCCAATAGCTATAGTTTCGTTCAAAGCTGAACCTGTACTGGACCGGGACTTCATCCGAATCCTCGGTATCTTCCTGCGGGATGGACGTCCCATTCGGTCCCGGCAGGTCAGGCTGCTCCACCTTCCAGGTGCGAACATATGTAATGTCGGCAGTGCAATCATAGGTAATCGTGCCTTGTTGCTTGCCAAAGGTATGCTGGAACAAATAGTTCATCGCCCACGTATTGGCATACAGGTGCTCCGAGGTCGGGATCCCGCGCGTCGCATCAAAATGAATGCCGTTGGTTGGGTCATCCGCCAGAATATGTCCCTGAGCCCCCGGGTCCATAAATGCAGTTTGTGGTGAGGCTACTTCATTCGGTGGATTGATGGTATATGTACAGCCTGCGACTCCCCCTGGTGGGGCTGTCCCATCACCCACCGTGACTTTTAAGTAAGCTATAAGATCGTATTTATATGAATCGTCGCTTTTCCAACGTACAGAAATTGTAGCGGTTCCCGGGCTTACGCCTTTAATCTTTCCACTTGGGTTCACTTCAACGATACCTTCCTGATCTGATTTCCATTCCACACCCGAACGAGTGGAGATATCTACCCAGTTGCCAAATTGCTTAGCTCCATGACTCATCGTAGCCACTTCACCTTTGAGATTGGCTTCTTCATCTTTTTTTAATCGCTGAGTACCTGTAAGTCGAATTTTTTTCTGCTCCGTCCACTTACTTCGCCATGTTATATTTAAAGGCGTTAAATATAAGGTACTGTACTTGATTTTTCCACTGGGATTTTTCCCATACTCTTTTGTGTATTCCTGTACATATAAATCCGAATCTTTTTTTCCTGTATCCGAAGTTAAGGTTACTATTTTCTTTGTAGAATCCAGTTCGAGATTGGTAATAAGGGAGTTCCAGCCTTGTACTTCCGTTGTCTCTACTTTCACAATATGTGGGCTAGGGATGGCAACATCCGAAGCCACTTGAGCTTTAGTTTGATCTATATACTTATCAGGCACATACACCGGATTATTTGCCATCTGAATTTGATCTCGAACTGATGTTTTCACAGGTGCATACTTGTCTCCGTCCTCAACATAGTTCGCTGGAATATTTCCAAAAGACGTTTCTGCAATCCACTTGAGACTATCAATCTGGTACCAGTACACCCCTGGATTAGCTGTTTTGACCCCTTCAAAGATTCTAACCACTTTTTGATAACCCGTTGGTCCCTCAGGAAGAGCTACAGGTGCAGCAAAGTCTTCCAAATCTTTCCGATCTTCCAGATCTGGACTGACAACAATTTTTTTTAATATCTTGGCTACATCATCAGCTGCAATTACAGTGTTTTCCGTTGTAGCTGTAATAAGTAATGGACTAATTAAGAAAAAAAACAATAAGCCTCTCTTTAATCCTCTAATTACATTGTTCATGGAATTCTGAAGAAAGTACTAGTTTGTTTATCAACTACAAATGCCAACATGGATTGGCTCACAGACGTGCCTGCTGATCTTCTAAGATAGAACTTCATCCAAAACGTGCGAGGAACTCCTTTTTTAAAAAATCCTGAATCAACATACTCCTCTACTGGCAAATTGTTGATTCCATATTTTTCTTTAGTCCCGCTGCTAAAATTCCCGACTGTTGTAAAAATATCTCCCACTGCTTGAATAAATGCTAGATTTCTTAAATTGTTTCCATTTGGAGTCACCGTTACTTCCATAAAAGCTTCATAATAACTATCACGTAAGGGGTATCGATAATCCTTATCAATAAATAATTTTCCATATAAGTTTCGAATCGTAGTCTTGGTTTGTGCATCAGCCACAATCATGCGATGGGCAGTTATAGTTCCTAGATTATTGCGTAGATTTACTTTTTTTCCAATTACACGATCAAAGCTTTCTGCGGTCCCATCCTCTCTTGTGAAATACTCGTATGGTGTAGCTGTAGTCAGATTGCTTCCCGTCAGACCTACCTCACGCATTTCATTCAAATCTCTGTAAGAATCGGCCTTACTTTCTTGCACTTGATCGTAACGGGATAAGATCACAGCCGCCTCTGCTCGTGTCGTTGTTTTTCCTGGACCAAACGTTCCATCGGGGTACCCACTCATCAACCCAGTTCCTAATACGATCGAGACGTAAGGATATGCTGCTTTCTTCAACCCGCCCTTGTAATATTCTGCCACAGGCACCAGCGTTTTCTCTGTATCCTTTAACGCTTGCTTGTAATCTTCATTTTGCGCTGCAAGCCCTGAACTAAGCCACTTCGCCATTTCCTCTCGTGTCAAAGCCGTGCCTGGCTTAAACCCATTCGGATAATCCGAAGAATTCAGAAAACCAAGGGATAACGCACGATTCACTTCTACCTCACTCCAATGCCCGGTCAAATCCTTAAACACATTAGCTTGCTCCGTTTCCGACGTCCCTTTAGCCACTCGGGCCAGCAATGCTGCAAATTCTGCGCGCGTCACTGTTGCTCCAGGCTTAAACGTGCCATCACTATATCCTTTGAAATAACCTTTTGCTACCGCTGCATCGATCGATGCTTTCGCCCAATGGCTCGTAGGCACATCTTTAAATGAGGTAACTGCTGCTTGACTGGTGTTTCCGGTGAAAGGAAATATTCCAATTACCAATGCACCGCTTAATATGAGTTGTGTTACTTTTTTCAAATCTTTCACGCTCCATTTTTATTTTTTCTCCCTTGATCTCTTCATACTTATGTACATTTTTTAAGTCTGCTGTTTGATTCCGTTTATATTCGTTTTTCTTTAAGACCTTCAGTAGTTTCAAAATGTTATCCTATGCCTAGGACATCTATAACCTAAGATCCAATCAAAAATGCCATTTATATGAATATTTTACCACTGTGGACTCAAAAAATATAGGTCTATTGAATCAAATAAATCATTACTAACCCTAAGTAGGTTCTAATAAACGCTAAAATTAAAACAGAATTTTCATTTAAGTTTTCAAATCTTACTTCGGTCATACAATAGATGGGGCTCATCTCCACTAGCACCGATTTAGCTCGTACTCCCGTACTCCCTATCCCATATCTAGCGATAGGTCACTTCATCTGCCCCTTCGTCTTGGCCTACTCGTAGTCAGGTTTCCGATAGACTATACTTCTACTTGAACTTCTGTAAACGAATTCCCAGTAAGCTCGTATCCGTCAGGTTAAATAATTGGCTACCTCGTCATACTCCAGCTGTTCCTGACTGATTCAGATGTTGGAATGTGGTATTATTTGAAAATCAGATGACAAAAAAACAGATTAATCATAGTGGAATTTAACTATGATCAACCTGCAAGATGTAACGAGATAACTTAATTAAGAGCAAACAATGATATTTGAATATTTATTTTTGTAATCGTAGAGTTACAATTAATTGCTTAATGCCCTCTGAAATTACTTCAAATGATTTTCGTTCGAAATCCTCAAGTTTGACTAACCCATTCTGATTATCAACCACAACAATAAGCCCGTTACCCTCTATCCCTATAGGAATGTGCTCAAGTTTGTTATCGTGGTTGTGCTTGTATCCCACAAGTAAGTTGAAGTAAGATTCTATATCTGTTGTTTGCTGCACAGACTCTAGTTTTATATAATGGTCAGTAATAAAACCATCTAAATCTGCAAACCAATACGAATTAAAATACTCAATGACAGATACATGCATTCTAATGCCTAATTTTTCTTCTAGTGAGCTAAAATCATAAATTTCTTTTTTTTCGACAGGTCTCCAAGAGATATAATCATTCTCGTCAACTTTTCCATAATAAATAAGAGATTCTACGTCTTCATCAAATGGTGTTTTAAATAAAAAATCTAATCCTCCTTCAGCGAGGGACTTCCTTAATAAAAAATATTGATTCATCGCTTCTTTTATGGACACATCTATCACCCTTTACTTATTTAAGAATCTTTCTAGCATTTCAGCATATTTGCTATCACTACCCCAAGCTCCTGCTTCTTTTTCAACATTGTGTATGCCGCCCGAACTAGGATACAATTCGGAAACTTGCTGCACTAGCATGATCAACGCCTGTAACAATGAGAACCATCACAAGTCCAATAGCAAGGATTAAAGGTGTAATTAATTTCTTTCTTCTCGTAACTTTCATCTTAGTGGAAGACTAAATGACGCTTTTGTATTATTATCAATGAAAAAAGTTTTCCAACTGTCTGATGAGGATCCGTCAGAAGTTCTGGCCAATCCAAATCTCATCCAAAACTTTCGATCCACTTTTTCTTTAAAAAATCCAGAGCTTACATAGTCCTCAACGGGAAGATTATTTATCCCGTATTTATCCACTGTTCCACTATTGAAGTTGTTTACCGTTGTAAATACGTTAGCAACCTCCTGGTAAAATGTTAAATTTTTTAAATTATTACTACTAGGGGTTACGGTCACTTCAATGAAAACCTCATAATATCCTTCTTTAATGGGATATCTATAATCTTTATCAATAAACATCCTACCATAAAGATTGTTAATACTTGTCTTGGATTGTGCATCAGCAACAATCATCCGATGCGGGGTCATTGTACCTAAATTGTTACGAAGTTTTACTGTCTTGCCCACTATACGATCAAAACTCGAACTAATACCCTCTTCGGATTTTAGATATATGTATGGTGTTGCAGACGTTAGATTTGTTCCTGTCAGACCTACCTCGCGCATTTCATTCAGATCTCTATACGAAGTTGCCTTACTTTCTTGTACCTGTTCATAACGCGACAAAATAACCGCCGCCTCTGCTCGTGTGGTTGTTTTCCCCGGACCAAACGTACCATCTGGGTATCCGCCCATCAATCCAGTTCCCAATACCACCGACACATAGGGATATGTTGCTTTCTTTAACCCGCCCTTGTAATATTCTGCCACAGGCACCAACGTATTTTCTGTATCCTTCAACGCTTGTTTGTAATCCTCATCCTGAGCTGAGCCACTTCGCCATTTCCTCTCGTGTCAAAGCCGTGCCTGGCTTAAACCCATTCGGATAATCGGAAGACTTCAGAAAACCAAAGGATACCGCCCGATTAACTTCTGCCTCACTCCAATGCCCGGTCAAATCCTTAAACACATTAGTTTGCTCCGTATCCGGCGTCCCTTTAGCCACTCGGGCTAGCAATGCTGCAAATTCTGCGCGCGTCACTGTTGCTCCGGGCTTAAACGTGCCATCACTATATCCTTTGAAATAACCTTTTGCTACCGCTGCATCGATCGATGCTTTCGCCCAATGGCTCGTAGGCACATCTTTAAATGAGGTAACTGCTGCTTGACTGGTGTTTCCGGTGAAAGGAAATATTCCAATTACCAATGCACCGCTTAATATGAGTTGTGTTACTTTTTTCAAATCGTTCACGCTCCATTTTTATTGTTTTCTGTGGAACCTTTATGCCTATGTATCTTTTTTCTTGAATCTACTATTTTGCTATTATCAAATATATAGGACTTACTTAAATAAAATAGTTTACTAAGGAATATATCCCATTCCAGTTCCATGAATATTTTACCATGACGCGATGCCTATTCATAGGTATTAAGACTTATTCTCCCTTGTATAAATCCCCCTGAATCCACATATAATGCTTCCCAGCTGTCTAGCATTTTTGATATATCTCCGTGGGAGTACATTATCTTTTTATGAATACATTCAGCTTCACCATTTCAGGAGTCCTGCTCGCTCTCCCCTATTTACTTGAATACCCAAAGCTTTTATATACTTTCCTCTCTCATCATCATAATGTAAGAAACCTTTGAATGGCTTATAAACACCATTCAAAGGTTTCTTAGTTTTGATTCTATTATTTAATTTTGATACTTTTATATTTATAAAAACTTCCCATTGCGACTAGGACTACCTCAGACTTTTATTACAAAGGTTTGCATAGCTTCTAAGGCAGTAAAACAAAAGATTTCATTACTTTCACTCTAATAGCTTAAACTATATTTCGAGGTGTTTAGTATATTGATTTAATGGAACACAATAATCAGGTTCGATTTCTATGGTGACTTTCCCTCCAGCAACAATAGCCAAAGAGCTACTGCCAAAAGGCCAATCAATAGTCGAAAAAATCTCATAATTGTACCCTTCACAGCGATCACTTATATTCCATTTTTTATGAATTTTGCATTTAGATCGGTCATTCCGGTAAATATATTCATGGGGCTTAGTCTCTGTAAGAAGCTCTACTTCAATATCAATAGCTTCCACTCCTTCGAATTGAATAGTTGAAAAACCATATATATATATGTTGTCATTGAACGAAAACTGGTTCTTACTTAGCCCATACTGTTCTATACTAAACATTTTTAAAGGTATGATTATGCCCCAAACATGCAAAGACAAGTTATCTGAACTTTTTAAGGGACTCACAAATTGAATTACTGACTCCGTAAAATCATAAAGCTCAAATTTTTCTTTGGAAATATCCAACTTTATCAATTAATATTTCCTCCTTAATCACGCGTGTTGTTACTTAGTAGTTTACACAAATTATCTTGCAGAGCATGCTGATGGTTAACTATTCATCCATCTCCCAACGAAAATATTTAGAGAGATCATTGTATGCCTTATTAATATCATCATTTTCACATTTATTAATAATACGGCTTAATGTTTTTTCAAGTTTATTTTCATTAAAGTCACTTGTTATCATATGACCATGTCCTATAATAACATCACCATGATCTACCATCTTGTATAATCTTTTCGGACTAATTAATTCAAATGAAAATAAATCTGATGCTCCTTCTATCTCCTTAGGACCGATATCTATATGATAAGTAATATAAAAATCATCTATATCATCCCCCCAATTTTCATATATCCTTGTTAAGGCTTTTATAACAAGCATTTAATCCCCCCCCCCCCGTTAATCCAAAATATCGATATGGACATTTCTAATTTGTTTTGGTGCCCACGTCTTATTGTAGTCGTTATAATTACGTTCTGTCCTAATCATGACATTTTCTTGGAAATTTACCCTTACCATATTTTCTTTTGGCTTAAACTGAATTCTAAATGCCCTCATTCCATCTGCACTTGAGTAACCAATAATTTCACCCGTTGTTTTATCGATAATATCTTTAGCACCCTGCCCTGCCCATGATTTACCAGCATTCATTGCTTCTGTACGAGAAGAATTCCCAAGGGTTGACAATCCTTTTGGTGATTGTTTAACTCCTAGAAGTATTTGAGAATCAGTCAAGTTATCCACATATTTAGGATGCCACCATTTAGGTTTACCCGTCCCCTAAGTTGTAATCTTAAACTGGGGAATAAAGAAGGTGGCAACTGGTTCTTCCAATTACCACCATTATATCAGCTTGCTTTACGCTCTGTTAGAGTTACCGCCGCCCTGTATTCCGTCTTGTTCTTCATCATGCTGTAGATGATGTTTACGAGCCTTCTCATGACACATATCAGGGCTTGCTTCTTCGTCTTACCCTCAGTTAGCTTGCGTTGGTAATACTCGTTGAACTTGGGATTCCGTTGTTTCTTATTGTCGCCTTTAGCGACTTGGATTTGCTGAACGGCTAGGTTATAGAAGATGGCATTTAGTACCCGATTACCTTGTCCGCTTGCTTGGTCTTTTCCTTTGCCGCCCGAACTAAAGCGGACAGGAGCGATTCCGGCGAAACGGGCTAACTTATCAGCGTTGGAGAAGCGGCGGATGTCTCCGATTTCAGCACTCAGTTCTGCCGCTGTTACGGTGCTGATACCGTCCATCGAATCTAACTTGTAGTCCGTCTTGGCTAGCACCTGACGAAGCTGTTCTTCCGTCTGCTTAATCAGTTCTCTGCTCCGCTTCATATCCTGTACCATGTTCACGACTAGGAAGTCTCTTGACGCTTGGTAGTTCCGCTTCGTCTCCCCGTCTATCTTGACAAGTTCCAAGATTTCCTCTGCTTTACGGGTAGAACAGGTGTTATGGCTAGCTTTGCGGAGGTATGCCGCTAGTTCCTCCGCCCCCACCATTTCCAAGTGATACGGCGCAGGGTACTTCTCCCAAAAGGCTAGAGCCGTCTTCCCGTCAATGTCACAGAAGAACTTCTTGTATGACGGATAGTGATAGCTTAACTGCTGATGAAGTTGGTTCTTGAGCGAAGCGGCATGTTTGACGATAGAGTTCCTTCTTGCCACCAGTTGCCCGATAGTCCAGTAAATGTCCTGCGGATTCGCATCCGGCAGGTCATCGAGCCTTGCAAACAGAACCTTCGCAATGCAAAACGCATCCCAACTGTCGCTCTTTTGGGTCGTTGCATTATTCATGCGTTCATTGTAGGACAGAGCGGAATTGACTTCCTTGACGATTTGTTTCTTCTCGACAAGGTAAACGGCTAAGGCTCTGCCGTTGCCGCCCGTATCTTCCAATCCATAGACAGGGGTCATTCCTTTTGGCGTATGCTTCTTGACCAACTTCATCAACTCGTCAAAGGCAGATGGCTTATTCTCAATTTGGATTTCGCCTGGCCGCTCATGCCAACAGTTGATGATAACTGCTGTATGATGGGCTTTATGCAGGTCTAAACCAACGTAGACATGACGCATTTTGTAGTGCATAAAAGAAATCACCCCTGTGTACGGATTGTTAGTTGTCGTGATGGGTAAAGAATGGGGGCAACCTCAGTTCAAGCGTTAAACTTTCGGTTCGCAACGGGACGCAAGCCTCTCCACTCAATACTTGTCACAGTATGGCTTCATGTAAGCCATCAGCTACTATATTTCCATAGCGGTATGTACCGCTATAAAAATCGCGTTTGTCCAAGATTCTCTTGATTTGGACTTTGGTAAATAGTCTGCCTTGCCCAGTTGTAAAGCCTTCCTCATTCATGGCTTCGGCAATATGGGTCAATGACCATGCCGGATGTTCTTCCTTTAGCTGAAATACTCTGCGGACGGTTATGGCTTGCTTCTCGTCCACTTGGATGTACTTCTGACCTTTCTTTGCCTTGTAGCCGAAGCTAGCTCTCCCTCCGGCATAGCCACCCTGCTCCGCTTTCTTGTACCGCCCCCTGCCTAGCTTAAGAGCGATTTCGAGCCGTTGATACTGGTCAAGCAGTTCCATTAAGCCGTTAATCAAGAAGTCGTTCGGGTCTTTCTTGTAAATGCTGTAGGTCGGCTGTTCGATGCTCCGAACGTCCACCCCATGCTTCTTAAACTCCCGATGTACCAACACTTTCACAATGTCAGACCGCCATAAACGGCTTGTATTGAGGCCAACAACTGTATCAATGAATTGGCTAGATAACGCGGCTAACATGCTCTGAAAGCCAATTCTGTCCACTTCAAGAGCCTCTTCGTTGACCCTAGCCCCACTGATACCCTCATCACTGTATATGTTCATCAGATTCCATCCTTGCTCCTGACAATAGGAGCGGATTTCATCCTGTTGGTACGCTAAACTGTAGCCATCCTTGGCTTGTCCACTCGTAGACACCCGAACGTAACCGATGACATTCATGCTGATTCCCCCCACCGTTACAGAAATCTGAATTATTGTAACGCTTAGTAGATACAATGTTATTATATACCTACTAAGCGTTACAATCAATCGTTTCCATAAGGTGATAAGAAATCGTATAATAGGGGTAATTATCTCAGTTCGGAAGTTGGTGTCATATTGCCCGTTATCGTCAAACTCAAAGAGATTCTAGCTGAACGTAATATGTCTCAGCGTGAATTGGCAAGGTTAACAGGACTTCGACCAAATACCATAAGCCATCTGTGCTCCAGTGATGTTGACAGAGTTCATCTAAGTACATTCGATATTATCTGCAAGACATTAAACATTAGCCTGAGCGAGCTTCTAGTACAGGAAGATGACTAACCTTGCCGCAAATGAGAGCACATGGAATCGTCATTAAATCCGCCCAGTGTTTTACTGCAAGAACATCAAAGTCAACAGGATTTTGCAATGACATCAATTCTTTAATGGACGCTCGATGATGCTTGCTTAGTTCATCGGGGGTCATTAAGCCATGCTATAAAGCTAGTAACATGGCTCGTTTCTCCGCCCGAACTGCTTGATAGCCAGTAATAACGCTACAAGTGTAGTAGTCATTAAACTTTGGAGGATGTTGGATGATGTTCTCCAAGGGTATTTTCTCATCATGTCTATAAACCAGTTCAACCCTTGTCCGTTCCCCCACTGTCTCAATCCCCTTCGACTTCCGTTCCGCCTTTTTATCATAGTTACGGCAAAACGCATGGTCTTTGCTTTCGAATTTTCGACCATAGTAACGAGTTCCCTCATAGACGTGCATATTCCGCCCTGTATTGGATGCAATGAATACATTACTCATCGGATATGGAATATCGTATGCCAACTCACATCGAGAGAAAGAAACCTTCTGCGTGTGGCTATACAGAGCATCAAGCAATCGTTGAAACTTTACTAAGTGGTCAGGATGGGTTTCAATTTGAAGGCTATACTTTCTTGACTTCTTCTGCCACCAAGGTTGATATCGCAAATACAGGTACGCATCACCAAGGGCTAGATTCCAATGGTATACATAGCCTTTGTGACGTATAGCAGGCTTAATATCAAACCAATCTCGAAATGAAAGTGCCAGTTGATTATAGAAATTGACTGTCACTCCATGATATTCAACAGCGATTTTATCGACGGAAAGTTGTACGTTATTCATGCGTTCCCCCACCCGACAAAACTTTTGACGGATTTGTCGCTTGTATTATAGGAATGAGGGAATCGGTGGCTAGCCTTTCACACATGACCTTCCCGTTTGTTCAGTTATGTCCTGACAATATAGTGGTCGGATTATCCTGAAAATTAGTTGCGATGCTCTCGACACTATATCCATCGGGGTATCTGTTCAACTAAGCGCATACATTTTGAAAAATCCGCAAGAAAACGAAGATAACAAAAACAGGTCAATCATGGTGGTATCTGACCATAATCGACCTGTTCGATGTAAAAGGAATAGCGTTATTTAGGGTATAAAATTCAAGCATTTCGTACGTACAAACAAAATGGCGAAATCTTCATTCGGGTATTACATGGGTTATATGTGTTATTGGTTGAATGATGGGTTCATTCGGCACTGGGTAGCCCCCTCGAAATAAAACAACCGCAACAGCATAAGCTGATGCGGCCAAGTTTCTATTACCAGTTACCGGTTTCAAAATCTTCATTATCGACTTCTTTTACATAAACAGATATCCACAATACCGTATCGGTAGTTGGGTCTGTCTCGATGTAAATACCTTTATTGCTACAGTAAACTTCTTCGAATTCATCATAGACAAAACTAGGCTCTATCTCCAAGACATCATCGATATGCATACCGATTTTTATTTTTTCGAATAGTGTCCCCGTATAATTACTAAGTGCTGTTATCTTAAATAACTTACCATTAATTACATTGAACCATAGGTCGATTGAATCATCTATTTCATATCGTATCAAAAATTTACCTAAAAGTTTTTCCTTTACATTTTGCTGAGCAAGTAATGGGACATACTCACTAATGTGACTGTAGAGTCTCAGCCCCCCTATCCCTTTCCATGGAAGGATAGGAGCATTTAACTCAACCATCGTCATTCCCTCCCTGTGAAGATAATTGTTGCCGTCTCTTTTCCGTCGGTTTTATAAAAACTTTCTGCTCCATCAACAATCTTAATAATACCTTGGTCGCTTGTACTTATTTTTACATACGGACTATCTCCATGTCTGCCGCCTCCCGGAGAAACTTGTAGCTGAGTAATATTCTTACCCTCACCAGGATTATTAATTTTAATTATCTGTGCACCGGAGCGAGATTTGGTGGAAGCTTGCACTGTTACCTCATAACCTTGGTCTCTTAGCATCTGTGCAACTTCATCTACAGACTTGCCGCTAAAAGTACTAGGATTAGCCTTAATAGCATCGACGGATACTTTTCCATCATTAATTATGGCTTTACCCGTCCCCTCAGTATTTGATTCCTTCTTATACAACCCCAACGGGTCAATATAACTCACCGGGTTCCCGTTCACATACGCATACCGGTTAAAGGTCTGTCCATCCTGAATCTCTCCACGGATCACATCTCGGTTCAGGAACCGTTTCAGCTTCGGATCATAGTAGCGCGCACGCATGTAATAAAATCCGTTGGCATCGGTCATGACCCCATCTCGACCATTATACGCAAATGGTTGCTGGGTTAATCCTTCATGCTGCTCCAGTTCCCCATATAGTCCGTACGTATAGCGATCCGTCACCTGGTTACGTTCATCCGTCAGCAACGTCGTACTGCCTCGCAGGTCATAATGGTAACTGAAATAGGTTCCATCGGCATCTTCTCTTCCAATCAATCCGAGTCCATACACGTACCGTGCCTTCACATTCCCCTCGCCGTCCATCTCCATCAGCACCCGGCTCAGTTCATGTGCATCGTCGATGACATAGCGGGTCACTTGCCCTCGCTGCGCGAGTTCAATTCGGTCCCCTTGCGGGTTGTACCGATACTTCAGCTTGCCTGCCTTCACCAGACGATTTCGAGCATCGTATTCGTAAGCGGAAGCGGTGTGACCATCCGTTGCATACAGCAGATTACCGTTGGCATCGATCTCGACGGGATAGTCCCCCACCCGCTGAAGCCGGTTATCCCAGGTATAGTGCAGATGCTGCGTTGGCGAAATGCTCGTGAATTCCGTTTCAGATGTCCCTACTTGTTCGGTTGTCAGGTTCCCGGATGGGTCATACGTGTAGTGTACAACACGTCCTGGCTCGGCGCCACTGCGTAGGCGCTTCAAGGTATCATACGTGTACTGTTTGTTTTCTTCCTTCAGCAGCAAGCCGCTTGGGCTGTATGCGTACTTGAATTGCTGTAAACGAATGCCTTGTCCGCTCATATCCGTCAGGCGAGTCAGTTGGCCTGCCGCATCGTATTCCCGCTGCTCCTGGCTGCCGTTCGGGCGCCGGGTGTCGATGAGCTTCCCGCTCGCATCATAGCGATACCGGGTCAGGCGACCGTTCCAGTCCTTCACTTCAACCAGCTCACCTGTGGCCTGGTAGCGATACTGCACCACTTTGCCATCCGGATAGGTCAGCGCCGTCATCCGGCCTACCGCATCATACGCATATTGCAGCAAATGTCCAAATCCATCGGTTCGCGTGAGCAAGCGTCCTGCCGCATCGTAGGTTCGTTCCTCATGCTGCTCGGCTTCCAGCACACGGGTCACCTGTCCATCCGGCGTATAGGTCAGCACGATTTCTCCTGCTTCATCCGTGGCACGGATCAGGCGGCCCGCAGCATCATACGCGTACCGGGTTTCCTGTCCCTTGGCATCCAGCTTGGCACTTAGCCAGCCGCGATTATCATACGTATACGCCGTCCGTGCACCTGCCGCATTCGTTTCCTGCAGCAAGCGGCCACTGCGGTCATACGTTAGACGGGTCTCGTTTCCACTGGCATCGGTATAGCTCGTATTCCGATCTTCCCCATCCCAGGTCTGGCGATAGGTCACTTCATCTGCGCCTTCGCCTTGAATGACTTCGGTCAGGCGGTGCGCGGCATCGTAGCGATAATGGCGGGTATGACCATCCGCGTCGGTATCTTCGACGCGTTGATGGAGGGCATTGAACCGCAACCGCGTCATGTGGCCGAGTCCATTCTGCCATGCCACGGGACGACCAGCCGCATCATAGGTCAACTGTTGTACGGTCCGCTCTTCGCCATCGACGACGGAGACCAAGCGACCTACGCCATCATAGTGATACTTCGTGACGTGTCCTAACGCATCGGTCACGGTCTGCAATCGACCTGCGGCGTCATAGGATAACTGCGTGGCTTCACCGAGCGCATTCATTTCGGCGATCAGGCGGTTTTCGGCATCATAGGTATACTGCAGGGTGTGACCGAGCGCATCGGTGATGCTCGCCACTTCACCGTTCGGCGTATACGTATACTGCATGGAGGCCCCAGACGGACGGGTCTCCCGAATGCGCTGCCCACTGGCATCATACACGGTCTGCCACATGAGGCCTAGCGGGTCGGTGATAGATGTCAGGCGATCTGCGCCATCGTAGCTCCGGCGACTCACACTTCCTGCGGCATCCTTCAGTTCGACCAGTCGGCCTGCTTCATCCCAGCCAATCTGTAAACGTCGGCCTTCCGGATCCAGCGTATGTTGCAGCTCGCCTGTCTCGCTGTAGGCATAGGTCCAGATGGCTCCTGTAAAGTCCTGGTACGTAGCCGTTTGTCCCATTTCAGTGTAGGCCCACTTGGCTGTACTGCCATCTGGACGGGTCACTTCGGTCAGTCGTTGTTGTTCATCGTACTGGTAGCTAGTCACGCCACCTTCGGCATCCGTTTCACGCGCAACTTGGTGGTGCGCAGTATAGTGATATTCCGTTTCATGACCCAGTGGGTCGATTTCTCGGATCAGATGTCCCTCTTCATCGTAGACATACGTTGTTGTTTCGCCCAGTGGGTTGGTGACACTTTCCATCTGTCCCTGCGGCGTGTAGGTGTATCGAGTTATACCGCCATCTTCGGCATGCACTTCGAGGAGCTGCAAGGCGTCATCGTGCACGAGGGTGCGTGTCTGACCCAGCCGATTGGTCACGGTAGTCCACGTCTGACCCGGATGGCTCTCGGTATCATATGCCATCCGCCCTGCTGCACCGGATGGGTCGGTTTGCGCAATGATTCGGTTTTTCTCATCGTAGGTATTGGTAAACTGAACAACGCCGGCTTCGCTCAGCGACATCAGACGCCCTTCGCCGTCATGGGTCATTTCTGTGATTGTACCGTCCGGTTCGGTTAGACGCACCAGAAATCCTGCGCTATCATAGCCAAATGTCGCTTCACGCAAGGCATCCCTGACCGCGGCAAGGTTTCCTTCCGCGGTGTAGTCCAGTGTCAGCACACGTCCCGTGACCCGGTCCTGCAACTGCTGGAGTTTTCCTTCTTCATCATGGACCAGATCAAGTGACAGTCCGTCCTTGTTGGTGTGGCGAAGTAGTACGCCATTGAGATCGAATTGGTACATTTCGCGCGGACTACGGGCTGTATAGAGCCAACCCTGCTCGGTGTAGATCAGCTCGTCATGGTTCACATCCAGGTCATCACTGCGATAAAGGCCGTCCCCTTGGTGTGTAAATCGGTTTTTCCGTCCCGGTGTCCAGCAGACATCCACGAGGGGTTGGAATGCATCACTAGCTTCGACTTCGGTCTGAGAATCCTTTGGAGTGATGTCCAACCGCAGACCATATTGATGTGTCCAAGCCGGGCCTAGCTCTCCCCGTTGCAACAGTCCCGAATGGTAGATTAGGGTAAAGGGCCAGTCGGCTGCTCCGTGCAGCGTCAGCAAACTGTGATTCATAAATTGATGACCGGTCGCTGCGTGAATCGGGTCCTCCACTTTACTTTCTGCATGTGATTTCTGAGGATTCTGCGTTTCGGTGGTTCGCCCCGTAGATGGTTGATGCGGCGAAGAATCGATATCCTTCGACTTGGGCGCCCCTGGTACCTCTGCCCCTTTCGGAGCGTTACCTCCGGGTGTCTTCTTTATCATCGAAGCGGCCGCTGCAGAGCCCGTTCCTGCCGCCGTTCCTGCTGCAGCCGCTGCTTTCTCGGCATCGGTGAGTCCCGTATCGTGGCGTGTGGACCCGGCATCGCTTGGCGCATCGTCTGCTTTGCCCGTTGGTTTGTTACTGGTCATCGGCGCGTCACCTGTATCCCTGGAGCCTGCGGGGGCTTCGCCTGCCTTGGTCGACTTCGGCGCCGCCCCTGCAATGTCCTCCCCGGCTTCACGAGTTGAGTTCCCGGGTACCCCCGTCTTGTTAGGGCCGGTTGGCACGGCATCGAACACTTCCCCCGCGTTACGACCTACGGTTTTCGCTGCATCTGTGGCTTCATCCGCAAATTTGAGAAGGGAAGTAGCTTTGTTTAGACCCTTCCCCAGCGGCCCCAGAACGGAGAGTCCCCGCTCATACCAAGCCAATTTCTCTCCCGTGACCAGATCCCGGCCAGTTATAGCCTCAATAATACCTTTCACATTGCCGACTACGGGCGTAAAATCCAGCACCGTCCCCAGTGCAAAGGTGAGGAAACTAGCCAGCTTGCCCCAGTTGAATTTTTTGCCGTCCCTGTCCGCTTGTTCATATTCTTCTCGTTTACGCCGGGTCAACTCCGACAGCAGTTCCAGCTTGCTCTGCAAGCCGTCCAGTTCCCGCATCAGGTGGGTGAACGTACTTTGTACCCCGCCTTGGCTGAGGGTTTTGTAGCTGAGGCTGTTCATCGACCGATTCAGGTCCGCACGCAGATCCCCCATCTTATCCGCGGCTCCGTTTAGACTTTTTGAGGTCCGCTTCAGGTCAGATAGGCTGACTTCCAATTTCACATTGCTTCCCCCTTATTTCTTCTTCGCAGCAGCAGTGGCTGCAGCGGCTGCTGCTCGTTGTCTTTCGCGCTCCTGACGCTCACGTTCCTGGCGTTCTCTCTCTCTGCGCTCTTCTTCAAGGTCCTCTTGCCTGAACTGATTGGCTAAGGCTTCCAATCGGCGTGCGAATTGTTCCATATCATTCGCAGTTGTTCTCATCCGCTGAGTTATATCCCTGAAATCATCCATAAAGTGTTGATATACTCTACCCTTCCAGATCATGGACTGGACATTACTATTGATACTGGAGCGTTCATTCTCAAGCTTATTGCTGTTGCTGCGTAATTTGGAGGCAATGCTCTGCAGTTTACCGACGTCAGGCCGAATTGGCATATGTACATCTCCTTACTTTACTTTAATGAATCTGCCTTACTGAATCTCTCCGAAATGGCTTTAAGCTCGTCCCCTACATCCTTTAGCACAGTAGATACACTCTCCAGTTGAGCATGTGCATCTTTGTAAGAGGAGTAGAAACGCTCTTGAGATTTCCCCTCCCATTCCCCCGTAATTCCATCGATCAATGACTTCAGTTCTCTGGACAAAGCAATACTTTCCTGACTGCTGGCCAGAAATCGGGTAGCAATCTCCTTAATACGTTCAGGTTCAATTTTGATAAGGTCTGCCATTTATTTGACCCCTTTCCCATCCAGTTTTTCGATTTGATCCGCAAATCGTAATAACGCTTTTTTCAATATCTCCGGCTTGTATGGCTGGAACTGAAGCGTCCCCTCCGTCAATTCAACCGCCAGATACAGCTTGTCTTCCCATTGCGCATAGTGATAATCCTCCTGATGCCACATAAGTCCATGCCTCTTCATAAACATCATGGAGCCTGAGCGCTCCCCATTACTGAAGATGTCTAACGCAAGCTCTGCCTGTTCTTCCGTATGTCCTGCTTGAACCAGTCTATTACGCTGGTCTACTTCGGTAAGTCGATTCCATTGATCCCACGTGCAGTCTTTGATGACCGCCTTTTGGGCCGCACTCTTATATCGAAGTGTCAGTGGAAAGAACCCTTTCATAGCTTCTAACGTTAACTGGGCATCTGCTACAGGCACAAGGACAATGCCTCCTAATTCATCTGCTGTTTGTTCAACAACGATTCGAGGAGTGAAATAGTAGTGACCTGTGTATTTCCCAGTGCCTTCAATCTTCTTACTCACATGCATCACATCGGCAGTGCCGCATGCAGCAATGCAATAGCCGAGCATTTCATTCATATCATAGCCAGCCCCCTCTTGCTTCGGAACCAGATACCCTTTCTCCACAAATGTCTTTTCGATCAACTTATATTCCGCTTCCAATTCCTTAGCCAGATACCCGCGATAAGGATCATTAAAGTTAGCTATATGACGGACACCTACCAACTGAGTCAAGAAGAAAAACTCTTCAGGAGAGAGTTGAAATGACCACTCTTCCGTTAATTCATTTTCCAAGATAAAGCACTCCTTCAATCACTATTTAAATAGACCAATAACATAAATAATTAGTGCAAAAATCAGTGCACCAACTGAACCACCTATAACATAGATCCACATACGGTCATAGGTAGACTGTTTATTCTGTTGGATCAGTTGATTCCAGCCTTTTTTTACCAGGGTCTGCTTAGGTTCAGGGTTAAAAACAGTCTGATCTATGCCTTCTTGCACCTGCTCCATGGCAATAGAGATTTCAACATGAAATGGCGAACGATCGTTAAATTGCTCAATCAGCTTGCCATATTCCCAGAAGGCCGATGTCAGATTCCCCTGACGTTCCAATTGACGAGCTCGAGACAATTGATTCTCTTGGGCGTGACTCAAAGCGTTAACAGCATACTCACTAGGCAAATGAATAGATTCCTCTGCTGATTGCTCCAACTCTATTTCCATTTCAGATGTTGAAATCACCTCTTGCTGCACGAATTGCTTCGCTGAAGCCAGTGCAATCTGCCACTCTCCAAAGGTTGGGCATTGCTGTAGTTGCTCTGCGTTCCACAACCGGTCTAGCAACGCTGCTACTTCAGGGCCATACTGCTGCTCAAGCGTCGCTTGAAGAAGTACATAGCGCTCACTATGTTGCTGGATTTCTTGTGGATCAAAATAACTATCTCCCCACGCTTGCTTACATATGTCTGTACTCGACCAAGCCAGCATCTCGGCAAGCAGGATTCCACCAGCAAATCGATCCGCAAGAGGACTCCAGTCCCCATACTCTCTAAGGAAAGTTGCCGTATATCCCGTTGCACCCTCTGGCAGATTATCGGGTTCCTCCAATTGCTTGGCGTATATTCCTTCCACATCAACTAATTCAACAGACATGTCCTCCGCCTCTTGATTAGGGTTGACGATCAGCAGATTAGAAGCTGACAAGTCGGCATGGGCTATGCCAGCTTGCTCCAATACAGCCATGGTAGATACCAAAACCATTGCCAGTTTCATTGATTGTTCCCGAGGTAATGCTTCTCGGCCAAACATTAATTCACTCCATGTCACACCATCAATCCATGGCATATGTGCACCGTAAAGTAACTCAGGATAATGTCCGAGCAACTCCATATCTTCTATCGGATTCAATATCGTTCGTGACCATACGCTCAGTCCCGAGTGGACTGTGAGGTCTGCCATGAGCTCTGTTAACTTCATGACAGAGGGCTGTCGGAAGGCTGGGCGGAACACCTTCAAGGCACTGTTTTCTCCCGAGCTGTTAATAAGCTTGTATACTGTGCCTTCTCTGCCCTCCTGACCATAAGGCATGCCTTCGAATTGAGGGTGCTGGACCAGTCTGTAAACTTGGTTTCTAATTCGTAGTTCTGTATTTATATCAGGTGGAAACACGATTCTTGCTCCCCTTTGCACAAAAAATGATTCGAAATTATATTGTTGAGAAGGAGTTCACCTGCTCAATGCGCAGATAGCTTCCATCCATTGCTTTTACATCCTCCAGAGACTGCTGAAGGTCCATGCTATTCCACTCGCTTCCATCACTGCTAAGATAGTAGCGATAGTTGGATGCTTGAAACGTAAGGGCCATACCTTCATTTAATCCTTTGAGCATGGGTTCAAGTAATTCATGCAGAGGTATCGTATTAGGTAGCTCTATATCTGTCTTTTTACCAGTAGCATCAATAATTAAAGTCAATAATGTTCGATCCATGTGTTCTCCTCCTTACGGTTACATCGGTGTGGAAGCAGACATCTGCAGCCCTAGTGAAATTAGGTCTTTACTTGTACCAGGCAACATCATAAGTGCACCCTTCTGAATCGAATATCCGGATTCCATCATCATTTCGCGATAGCTTTCGGGTACAACCGAAGACATTCGTTTTAATTTTTCCGAATATGGGTCCACCACGAAAGAATCCGGCATCATACCTTTCCAAGCGCGTGTATCCCGAATCCGGCTAGTGGAAGCATCCTCTGTAATAAAAATGTTCTCGACCAGCACTTGTCCATCAGGGACAGACATGGTTTTGATCCGTTCAACAATCGGTTCAGGATCTTCCCCTGTGTAAATGCCATCAGTCATATGACAGATCAGAGGGGCAGGACAGTGCTCCATGTTACGAAGCTCAGACTGAATAATCTTCTCCGCTTGTTTGAATGCCTTCGCCGTGTCTGTGAATCGTTTCGGGTATAGCGGTGGCAGACTTCCACGATTAGCAATACGATCAATAGATTTAACACCATCTAGTAGATCGTATACTTCATCACTGTAGGCAAGAATCGCGATTCGATAACGAGGAGACACTTTTGATCCTTTCGTTGATCGGTAGACGATCTGGCGAATAATCGTCTGAAGTCCCTCATTGACGATATCCATCCTCCGTTGTCCTTCAAGCTCAAGCGTCATGGAGCCGCTTATATCAATTAAATAGATTAGTAGAGCGGGGGTGCTTCCCGTCGCATGTACTGAATAACTCATAGGAATAACCTCACCTTTTCATACTCAGGATATAGAAAAAGCCAGGTAAGTTCACCTGGCTTCTTATGTAACTATTTTGCTTCATCTGCACGTCTAAAGTTTCCTGCAATCGTATGTAAATTTTTGGACACTATATCTAGCATTTCAATATACGACTCCATTGTTTTCTTGTGCTGATCATATTGTTGATAAAATCCTTGGGACTGCATACCTTCCCATTCTCCATGCAGAGTTTGCATTAAAGAATTTAACTGCTGATTGAGCTGTGAACTTTGTTGGTGAGCGTCTTTAAACTTGTTAGATGCTTGATCCATCTCTTCAGGTGTAATTCTAATTTTTGCCATTTTTATATTCCCCTTTATACCAATTTTATAAATTTTACCCAATTACTATTGTATACAATGAACTATACAATTGCCAAACATTTTTTGGGAAAAAAGACTCATTTGTGAGTCTTTTTTCCTTTTAATCCTTAATTTACGACAAAAATCGAGCTTGCGTTTCTTGCTGCTACTTGTTCTTCAATGTGAGCAACACCATTGGCAAATGCATGTACCGCTTTAACATTTACGAATTTACGTTTAACATAAAAGCCTTCTCCATCTGGCAACACTCGGCTACCTGACACATAAGGTACTTTTATGTTAAACAGCTCGGTATCTGTGGACTCCGACGTGCCAAGTAACCAACCAATTTGACCGGATTTGATCTCTTTTAGCCAGTCGTCATAATTACGGTTAATGGCATTGGCTTGTCCAGAAACGACAATATAGACACCGTGCTCCCGTCCGTTTCGGGTGATGTATTCCAAATGACCTGTGATCGTTCTGGAGATACGCTTAGCTAGGAAATCAACATCATCCATGATCAGCATCATCTTCGGAGCAAATTCATCCGGATCAGCAACTCTCTCTTCCAGTTTGGTACGCAAAGCTTCCATCATTTCTTCCATGGTCGCTTCATTGGTTGCAAATGCCACCGTATGATGTAGATCTTTCAGAGCTCCCAATCCTTGAGGCGTGCGCCTAAAGTCGCATAGATAGAATTCAAGATGACCCGGCGAATATTTCATTGCCGACATCAATCCTATTGTCACGAGCAAAGACGTTTTTCCTGATTCCATTCTTCCGGCAACCATGAAATAGGGACCATCAGCTTCCATATCCCAACCCAGCATGTTCAAGCTATCGATGTCCATATGAACAGGTAATACAGGACTGGATGCCAGACTTATATCACTCATAACTTCCGGAATACCGATAACTTCAGGCAACACTCGAATGGACTCTGGTTTAGGCGTCATACAGGAAGCATCGATTGCTGCGAACTGTTCACGCAATAGCTTTGCGCGTGAAGACTCATTCACTGCATGGATAGACAATGCGGTCTGGAACTCATAAGGCGGAATCATGCCCTTCACAAAAGCTCTACCTTCCGGCATCTGTGTTGGTGCCTTGGTTAACCTTCCTACGGCATAGTTATAGTCCGCTGCATCTGCAAGCATATAGGAGACCGCATTCGGGAAATTACTGCGAATACGTTCCAGCATGTCCGCAATTCGGTTAATCGTTGCCACAAAGTAAATACCAAGTCCTGGACCTTCGCGTAACAGAGGATCCAGCTTCTCATGGAGCTTCTCGAACTGTCCTCGGAAACTAACATAGCTATCAATAATAACAAGTATGGCTGGCAGCGTATTTCCAGTCTCGGAACAGTAAGACAATCTGGATTTTACTCCTGTTTCAGCGAACAGCGTTTTACGCTTACTAATGGTCTCTTCCAGATAATTGAACAATCGGTTCATCTTCTCTTCCTGATCATCCTGAATGACATCTGCTACATGAGGCAATAGAGTATAATCCTTCAGCATTCTTCCGAAATCGAGCGCATAGATATTCACATCATCAGGTGTGGTCTCCATTGCCAGTGAATAGAGCAAGGTCTGGATAAATGTTGTTTTCCCCGTACCTGGCATACCATATATTAGCCAGTGTCCTGACTCCAGATCAATCCGAAGTGGAAATTGTCTTTGGTTCACTACATCATCAATAAGTCCAACCTGCGGATTCAAAATTTTACCTGGTTCACTTGAACTAACAGCCAGATCTTCCAAGGTCAGATGATTAGGCAGCGGCTCCAGCCAAGGACCTGGTAGACGCTGAATACCTTCGCGTTCTGCTTTCATCGCGATATGCTCAATAAGAACGTTTAATTGTTTTTTACTGAGCTTCTTTTCTTCAGCAGGTTTTGTTTCCTGAAGCAACTCGAGCTGGTCTCTTAACTTGGTCTTGCGACCATCTAATTCATAAGCATACATATTGCGGTCAGATTGCGTAATACTTTGATCTGGTCGATACGGAGCACCGCTCCATGCGAATTGAACGGATTCGAATACTTCATTACTACCGACCTGTAGAAAACCACGACCCGGGTTTGTAATATGAGCAGCATCCGGAATTCGGATCATCTCACGACTATCACTTTCGTCCTGAACCCGAAGGCAAACTTTATAACGGGAGTTACTCCAGATTTTATCATCTACAACGCCGCCTGGTTTCTGGGTTGCCAAGAGCAGATGCACACCCAATGTCCGACCAATCGCCGCGATAGAAACCAATTCACTCATGAACTCAGGTTGGTCTTTTTTCAGTTGTGCAAACTCATCGATGACAATGAATAGATGCGGGAGAGGATCCCGATCTTTCCACTCTGTAAGATAATATTCGTCAATATGCTGTACATTACCAGCAGCAATGAATAACCGCTGTCTTCGTTTAAGCTCGGCTTTAAGGGAAACCTTAGACCGTTCGATTAACCCTTCTTCTTCAAGGTTCGTTACTGTGGCAATAACGTGAGGCAATTCCTGGAACGTGTTGGACATGCCCCCACCTTTATAGTCAATCAGCATAAACGCCATATCATGGGGATGATATTCAACCGCAAGCGATGCAATAATGGATTGAATAACTTCACTTTTACCTGAACCGGTTGTTCCTGCCATAAGTCCGTGAGGACCATGTCCTTTACGCTCGATCTTGTCATGAAGGTTCAGCAGAACCGGCTTTTTCCCCCCTCTAACACCCACAGGGAAAGGAAGGGTATTGGGATAACGTGACTTCTGCCAATTGTTTTCCACATGAAACTGTTCGATATTCTGTATTCCAAATAATTCAAACAACGTCAGTACATTTACAATCTCATCCGCAGAATTCCGCTTGATCCGATACGGAGCAATCTGACGTGCAAATTGATCTGCTTGTTCCAGTGTCATCTGATCTGATTTGAAGGGTTGTACAAATGGAATCTCATCCTTAGGCTTGGCATAGGTAGCATCGCCAGCGGCCCCCCCTGTTACATTCGTTGAACGCATGACCCCTTCAGCAGAATGCAAATCAATAACAAGTTCACATTCCTTCGGAAGAACGTCTTTGCTCGGTGCAAGTACGATGCTGCAGACACCAATGACCTCTGAGCTCTTCATCATCAAAGGAAGAATAGGCTCATGCTCCAGCATCTCAATGAACGGCAGGAAACACACGTAAAACGGAAGTGCTTTCTCCCCCTTGTTCAACCATTGGCGACGCTGTAACATCGTAAATAATTGCTCCATCAATTGAGGTTGATATCCACGTTCTTCGAACAGATATCTGCCCGAACGGGTGTCGTTCCACACATGCGGAATCCACCTCATCCAGTCCCAATTTTCTCGTTGTATCTTATTCATAAATACGGCCATTTTAAGCTCGTCAGGTGCATGATGTGCCGCAAGTTGGGTCACAACAGTACGACAGAACATATTTAGTTCTTCTTCGTCGCCAACAAGTCCGATAATGCGATATTTACTCAAGTCTAACAGGGCGGGTGCATTCGTAATTGTAGTGAATTTCTCCGTCATTTCTCTCGCTTTTTCAAGCATCGGATCCTTCTCGACTCCATTTTGCTTAGGTATCGTAATATCGAAGTTACTTGGCACGGTTCCAATGCCGACGCGGACTTTCAAGAAGTCAAAATCCTGCGGAATTCGCTCCCATACCGAAGAGCTTCGCTCCTTGACCATATTGATACAAAATTGTGGATCCAAATGGGTTTGGTGCCAGTTCAAAATCAATTCGTTCTTCCAGTTCTGCAGCGTTTCCCTGTTCTCATTAATGTGATTGTCGTATAAACGTTCACGATCTTTAATTTTCTTGCGATGCTTCGCTTTACTCTGGAAATGAACCAGTACAGGTACAAAATATGAAACAACCATCATACAGAGGGAAATCATCTGTACGGTTACAAATTGCCCATTCCCCCGACTTTGGTAAAAAGTCATCATTGCCGCCCCACCTGCAACTGTAACCATGATGGGAACCATAATCGAGATAATGTTCAATTGTGGTGGTTGAGGAAGTGAGGGCGGGGAGAAAATTTCCACTTCCTCTCCCGATGTTTCCTTAATAATCCTAGGCGATCTCTTATAGAAAAAATGGGACATGCTCCGTCTGCCTCCTCTTCAACGTATTTTTTTAGCGATTCATGCAACCCTTTGGATAATAACCTGCTGCTGCTGCATCTCTTTCACTTGAGAAGGTCTCATCTTCCCGATAACCATAAGAACATGTACTAGGGTAATAATATTTAATACCGGTTGTCAGATCGACAGCGCCTTTAATCTCTGTTTTCTTGACCAGTCGGCCTCCACCAAGAGCATAGTTGTTATAGAATTGGTCCCCTATCGGAATCCCTTGGATAAATGCCATAATTCCAATGTCATCGATGGAGTTGATCCATTCTTCCTGTGAAATTTGTGGAAGGCTAAAGGTATAATGGACTCCGTACCGAGTCGCGTACTCATTATGTTTGTTTATATAATAAGCCAGATCCTGTTGAATACTTTTCACGATGACACTTTTTCGCATCGCTTCAAAATTGGCTGCATTGTCTAATAAAGGAATGTTGGTTGTGCCCTCCAAATCTTCACGGAACCCTTCAACCCAAGCCTTTGCGTAAGAATCATACGCATATACATAACTGTCCAACGTGAAATTAATACTGTTACCTCTGTCGTCCGAGTAAGAATATGGTTTCTTCGGTCTCCACATATGCTTGAATACCCTCTCGCCATTGGCATCCCTGTACTCATCCACTGCGTACAAGTCATAGCCATCGTAATCAATGACGGCAACTGCTGGAATATATCCGGCAAGAGCTCCCTGTCTAACAGGGTCATTGACAACATCAAAATTCAAATAGAGTGTGCGAAAGAAAGTGTCCAGCGCTCTCTCTTTATTCGCAAAGAAGAATTTTCTCGACTGATAACCCGCCTCATATTCTTGGAGTACATTCATATTTAACATCTGAGAAGCATCCTGAACTGCAGTATGCAGTGAAGCTGAATATTGATCAGATAAGGCCTGAGCGGTTTTTTGGTCTCCTGTTCGAAAATCCATGACTAGATAAAAAGGGACAAAGATACAGATAAACAATATTGCCAGATTAGTAATCTTCATTGATTACCATTCCCCCGTAAGGAACATAGACCTTAACGTTGCCATCCGTGATGCCTCCAGTAAAAACATCACTAAGGATTGTAGCCATGGTGCGATTAACATTTTTCACTTTCACGGTGAAGAAGTCACCTACCGCCATGACATATCTACGATTTAGATCAGATGCTGGGCTATTGGGAAACAACCTCTGCATAATTTCCTGATTATAATGACCATCGAAGTAGGTCGTGAAACTATCACGGAATGTAGCCGGATTAGCCGGATCGGTATATTCCGGATTATATTTCTTGTGTAAATGTTCCATCTGGATGTCATACTGATTCCCCGTAGCTCCGAGCTTTTGGTTAAACTCTAGATACATCTCAGGAGTGATATACCCCTTGGTTCTAGCGGAATCCACGAATGTAGTCACAGCTGAGTGAATAACAATCTGAGACAAGTCATCCTGTCTTTGAGCCTGTTGGAACAACGGATACAAGAATAACAACACGATGGCAATGAAAATGCCTAATATTTTGGAGAAAGAGTTTTCCACACTAGCTCACCCTTTATGTAAAAACAATGGTTTGTACTTTGCCTTGACTGTCTCGAATATATGAAACAACATAGGTTCGATTGAGATCGACTCCTGATACATCAATACTTTCAATATCATCTGAACTATAGAAGTATTTATTAACTACACGAATATTGGCGTCCAAGGTTTTCATTTGTCTTATGCTTTGAAGAACCTCTGCACCCGTGTATGTAACTTGCTCCGTAATTTCAAGACTTGTGAACAACCTTCGCTCTTCATTTACTGCAGATTTATGCGTAATGTTAACTGCTGCATCCTGAGACTGAATGCCTCCAAGAGCGAACATGCAAGCAACGATCAGAATGCTAATTTCAGCCACGACCAGTATGAACTTTTCCATCGTTTCGCTCATTGGAGACCTCCTTCGACTTAAGTCAGAACTAACTAATTTTGTTGCACAAATTTAATAGCTCTAATCATGTTATTGCCATCTCTCACTATACTAGATATAAATTTTCCACTTGGATTAATATATTGGGCACTCGCCTGATTCTCGGCATTCACTAAACTTGTCTTTTTATCTTGATCATTATTCATAGTACTTACTATTCCATTTTCAACTCCAAAAATATTACCATAATAGTTACCTACGGTGTCACCTGCAGCTCTCTGTTTCCCCGTAATAACCTGGATACCAAACTGTTCCTGATTCATATATTGCCGTATCGCATTCAACACCTGACTCCCTGACAACGTAGTATTGCTATACGTCTGATACTCCGTATCCGACAGTTGTGTTGTAATCGCGGCCATCTTGGTCTGTCCCTGTTTTGCTGCATCCTGCGATGAAATCGTAATAATAACTACAATCGTAATCAACATAATTGTTAGGAATATGCCCGCCGCTACTCGAATACCGACGCCTGTATTCTCTTCCAACTTATTCAATCCTCTCTTTGCTTATTTCAGATGAAAACTATTCCTGTCTAAAAATGATGCCTCTAATCATGTTATTTTTATCTCTCACAATAGAAGATCTGAACTTCCCACTTGGATTAATATATTCATCAGCAGATTGCTTCTCAGCTTCAGTAAGGATCAAAGTACCACTATCGGGAGTTATCTCTCCAATGCCGTTAAATACATCGCCGTAAAAAGTCCCAGCAGTATTTCTTTGTTTGCCCGTGATAACCTGAACGCCAAATTGTTCCTGATTCATATATTGCCTCACTGCATTCAGCACCTGACTACCTGACAAAGTGGTATTGCTATACGTCTGATACTCCGTATCCGACAACTGCGTCGTGATTGCAGCCATCTTTGTCTGTCCCTGTTTTGCCGCATCTTGCGATGAAATCGTAATAATAACTACAATTGTAATCAACATGATGGTGAGGAATATCCCAGCTGCGACCCGTATTCCGACGCCTGTATTTTCTTCCATGAAAAAATCAATCCCCTCTTAAATGGTTTGTAATTGTGTTGATATATCACTTAGTTGTTTGAATGACATGTAAAGGAATGGGAAGACCAGATATAGTGCAATCAGCAGTGCACCTGGTGTCCAGCCAAATAACTTGCCATACGATGTTTTCTTTCGAATCAAACGCTCAAGGCGTTCCTTCTTCTGCTCAGCATAGTACTCTTGTTCCATCTCCAGATCGTCAAACGCTTCACGTAACGAAAGCTTATCTACCGCTTGCATTAGACGCTTCACGATTCTACCAAACGAATCGAACGGCGCATCCGATTTCAGCATTTTCAAGGCTTCCTCTGCACCACTATCATAATTGAGCAGACATTTTTGTAGCGCTGGTCTGAAAATGATACTGTATCTTTCCATCCACTCAAGTACGGTCTCCACAGAGATCCGTTCAAATTCACACAGAATCGAGATTAACACATGGAATTGGTCCACTTCATTTTGCATTTCCAATGCGCGTAACCGACGCTGAAATTGTAAAATCCATATGGTGATGTAATACCCTGTAACTCCAAAGCCTATAGCGATAAGGAGTTCCCACCATTTTAGATACTCGTTGTTCACAACAGTTACTTTACCGATAATCCGATTGACAGTATTATTCATAGCCACATCTGTTAATGGCTCATTTGAATGAGTTTCTATGGACTGAACAACCTGTTCTCGCGTCAAATCTTTATTCGTCCGAAGATCTTCGATAATTTGGTTGTCCATTGTCGTTACCTGATTAGCACGCTCCAATTCATCAGCATTCATATATCCAAGAATGTTCGTTGCTTCTGACGTCGGTTTGCTGAATATATGGTGTACGCTGTTGTAATGTAAAAACACAGAGAACACAATTACACCAATAAACGCGGAGACAGAGATAACGATTCGGTGGATATACAACCATTCCAATGTTAGATGAGAGTTTGCCTCTTTGAGGAGCATGTTGGTTCGATGATGCTTCCTCGTATTTGGTGACGGGACCAATCGATCCACGATCCACTTGACCCAAGACCAAGAATATGCTTTCTTTTCCCACTCTTTTCGCGGACCTTTAGCTACATATTTGGCTTCATCATTCTCCGATAATTTACGAATTAGCAAGTAACAGATTACAGCTGAAGCGTATATGAACATTCGAACTAAAAAACCAATTCTGCTGTCATAGAACTCTGTCGTAATTGGAAAATAGTTTTCCGCCCAACGCTGCAACGGAAACGACAGCAGGATTGGAATAAGTGCAAGTAAGGTCAATCCGCCTAATTTGTAACGTAATTTTTGTCTTCTCATCAGGTCATATCTGATCTCTTGCACAAATTTATTAATGGCATTCAGATACATGGAGCCCTTTTGAACGTTGCGGTCACCGTACTCCATAATCAAATGTGACACTCCGGAAAAAACTTTCAAATAACGGTTAGGCGCAACCGCATAGTATTTTTCCAGCTCTCGAGCAGGATCCTTGGATGTTAATACTTCGTGAATCCTCTCTGTCTGGAGCTTGATGTCATGTGGTGACGATTGTGCAGCCTGGTACAAGGCCTCATCAACCATCCTCACTTCCTGATAATGATGACGATCATCCTCCAGAACGTTCGAGAACTGTTTTAACAGACGATCTTCAACCCGGTTCACAAAAATATCAATGCACAATTCGTTTATAACGATAGCTGCTAACGCTCCAAAGAATAATGCCATCCAACTTTTACTGATTATTGCCAGTACAATAAGACCAATAATGATAGATCCTAGCGTCAAATAGGTAATTCGCATCGTTTCTTTACGCAATGAATACTCATCGTAGGTGTTGATCGCAGTCAGACGTTTACGAATCTTCAGAATCTGTGACTTGACGATCGGAACCTTGATCAGTTGATGATATGATTTCTGGTAAAACACCAACAATTGTCGTGGTGTTTTTCCTGTTACATTTTTAGAAGAAGGCCATACATTCTCACGATTCTTCTTCCGCTTGCGATCTTTGAGAATAAGATAAAGAAGTATTCCGCCCGAAATAAGCAGGGCACCGCCCGCAATGGCAAAAATCCATATCCACTTATTCATTGAGCCTGCCCCCAGTGTGCATTCAGAAACTGTCCGAAGTTCTCACGATCTTCCTCGTTCATGTTTAACAACATTTTTTCAATTTTTTCAGGAGAGATTGGAGACACAGCAACGTATTCACCATTACGGTATTCAATGATATTTCGTGCATTCCATACTCTTCCGCTATTTCTTCTGTACACTTCTCTTTGAAGATTGACCAAAGCGTCCAACTTGCTCTCAATAGAATCATCTTTAGATAACACTTCTTCATGCTCCAACGTATCCGATTCAAATCGAACAGGTGTGATCTCAGTTATTCGCTCAATGTAACGTTTACCGTTCATTTCCTTACGCATGTGAACATCCCATTGCACCGCATTTGCTACCTGTTCTTCTGCGATACGTTCATTCTGAAACACACCGGTTTTGAGCAATGAGTTCCGCAAAGACCATACCAATTCACGTGCAGAGGTCGCATGATGTGTAAAGATCGTAAACAGACTTGCTACCTGCGACATCTGAATCATCCAAGCTGCCACGGGGTCCGTAGCGACCTCCCCCAGAATGTTTACGGAACCATCCGTTTTCTTCTGAAGGTCTAGTCCAGCTTGTCCAGCAATGTTCTCGGTTTCTCGCAATGCTAGTGAGTTACGTTGTGGATATAGTCTTCTTAGATGCAGCTCAAATGTCATCTCTTGAATCCTCAAAGTTAACGTAGCGTATATGTATTTAACTGAGGCCATGACCAAAGATGTCTTTCCTGAACCCTGAGGTCCAGTAAATGCAGTAACCTGCGCACCTTTCATCAGGTACTTAATCATATCTCTAGCTAATTCAGCATTTACGGCATCTTTGGATGAGATCAGATGATCCAATTTCATATTAGGTAGATCAAACTTCCTAACAAAAAATGCCCAACTCTCTGCAAACGGCGGTCGAACAACCACGACCCTGGATCCATCTTTCATTTCATTGACTTTAAAACCGTTCGTCTCCGTTAGTTGACCTGGATTGTCATACTTATAGATGTTCTGACATACCCTTTTCAATTCTAGGTCAGTTTCAAAACTTAAAAACGATAAATGTATAGATTTACCTCGAAAGAAAATCCATACGCTCTGGTACCCCGGATACTTATATTGCTTCATTCCTTGCAGTAATGAAATCTCATCTTCCACAATCTGCATATTGGTAGGAACACCTGATACCCCACCAGATACGCCATCAATGGACATATCACGAATTTCGTCAATAACGCCAAACCCTTTATAATGCTGGTATACACGCTGCACAACGATAGCTAACTTATCATCAAACTCCAAACCACCACGTGCTTCTTTGACAAAAATGGAGTCAATCTCATCACCCGTAATTACATATGAATCTACCGTTCCATCTTCAATAACTTTTTTTGGTTGATCCAATTGATACTTATCGATTAACTTGGATAGACCTTGAAATCCGTGCTTCTTTTTATATAAATGAAGCAAAATATCAAATTTATCTTGTTGTGTTAATTGATCTTCATCCTCAAAAGGAATGATTCTATCGATATTATCATCGTTAAAACCATAATTACGTTCTAAAAGATCAGATATAAATTGCTTAAGATAAATCTTCTCTTGTATGTCACCTGAAGTCGCATTTTTCATGGCACTTCTTAGCTCAGCTACAACTCCCAGACGACGATTGTATTCCTCGCTTGTCATTCCCATATCCAACAAGTTACTGTTTACGTACTCATTAATCATGGTTTTAACGTATTCAAGAAGATAATCAAATTGGAACCGTTCTTCATTTTCATTTTTCTGACGTGTTCCAACCTGACCAGGTTTTCTGTTCAGCTTCAAGAATAAATACGCAATTAAAACAGCTACGATCAAAACAATTGCGAGGAAATTAATGGTGAAATTCAGTCCCATCTTAATTCCCTCTTTCAATTCGCTTCAGTTTGGTGTTAATACCAATCTCATGCAGTATTGTTTTTGCAGCACGGCCAACTTCCTGTATGAAGTAATGATTTTCATGACTGCTGCCGACAAATCGATTTCTAGCAAAGAAACCTTTAATGTCACCATCATTTAAATGATCTTTGAAGCTTGTATTATAGGGAATTGTCAATATAGGAGCTTTGAGCTTGTACTTGTTGGCTATATTTTTGATCTTATATTTTGACATAGGATCATACTGCGTCATAAGAAGCAGATGTGGCTTTTCTTCAAGTACCTCTGGCCAATGCTTCCTTTGATTGTCAAAATATTTTTCTAGTACACTTATATTTTGATTCACACAGATAACCACCAAATCTGCATCCCTGATCAGGCTGTTAGAGACCTCGTTATCCTGCCCACTTCTAGCATCCAAAAGTGAAATGCCATAGTATTCTGCCGCCATACGAAATACCATATTCACAGCTTCGATCGAACCCTGTTGTGGTCGATTAAGACGTTCACTTCCCCAAAGAAGGTCCAAACGATTCCGCTCTACCATTAGTGTATAATTTTTAACACTATTGCGTTCAAGCTTACTGCTCTTCGCAACACGCTCTAATGAGTCGAGCCCCAATCCACCAATGGCAAAAAATTGCCGATTATATTGATTAATTGTTTTATTGAAAAAACGCTCCATATCCCCGTCCGTCCGCTGCGGCTGAGATACTAAAGTTCTCACATCATACTCCAACCCGATAAATGCAGCCAAAGCAGCGGTTGCACTGGTTACGCCTAATCCATGCTGCATACCCCATAATGCAATTTTACCCATGTTAATTACTCCTTTCGGCCCGTTTCCATAATGCGTTAACTTTTGACGTTTCCAACCCAAGGATGAACTCTACCGCCTGTTTAATGACTATTTTGTATGAACTGGACATACGTTTGACCATGACTGTATTTTTATATTGATTAATAATCTTCAGTGTCTGATCACGTTCATCAGGATAATAAACAAGACTTTCTTTCCACAATAAAGGTAGTTCGTCCAGCAGACTATCCATATATTTTTCGTCCAGATGATTACTAACCTCATAAATAATTTTCGTTACCGGAAGGTTAACAGAAGATAACTTTTCTCCCTGGAAGTACGCGCGAATAAGGTTAACGTTTTTCTGAATAACAGGATTCTCATAGGAAGTCACAACATAAACAAAATCCACTTCTGGCCAATCAACCAACGAAGCCTCGTCATTACAATCTATGAGTACAAAATCATATTTCTGTTCTTCCAGATTATGCATCAGGTCCTCATATGAATGGACATCTTCCATAACATCAAATTGATCATGAGTGTTCATCGTGAGAGAATGATCAATTTTAGGGAATACGAACTCATAATCCTTATTTTGCGTTGCGTCTACAATCAGAACCCGATGATCCATTGACAACAATTTACCAAGGTACATCATAAAATCCGTTTTATCATAGTGGCCCATAACAAGTATTTGTTTCATCTTGGTCTCCTTATTTACTGTGCAGGTTCACGTGTATTGCTATCATTGAAAATACTACCTGAGTCTGAAGTTGAATTTGGTGTATTTCCAGTATTACTTTGCTGATTCATATCCTCTGAATTTTCATTCATCAGAGAATTATCTTGCTGGGATGTTGTTCCGCTCCCTTGTCCTTCTGTCTCAGTAATGTACTCCCTTGAGTTCATCTCCGTCGTATTACGTCCACTGATATACTTTTGTCTATCTTCATCACTCATGGACTGAAGATCTTGTTCTAATTTTGCTCTTACTTGTCGTTCGAGAGCCGTTGTTGCCAATCCAATAATATTAGGATTAGATTCAATGAGATCCAATACTTTAGGATTAGATGGATAGTTGATGATTGCACCATCCTGCATGTAAGGATCAACATAACTTAATGCATAGATAGAGGCATCATTGATGTAAGCATCTACAATAGCACTTGACATCGTCAAAATTTCTTTTTCAGTCATTTTGTACCATATCGTCCCATTATTTAAATCTTCTACTCTTTTCTTAGAAAGTACTATGTAATCCTGACCTGTTGCAAAACGAATCCGAACATCTACAAATTCATCTTTTTTCAACTTTAAAGGAAGCTGTACTAGACTAAACTCTTGGTTTCTAAGGTCATTCGGTGTTATTCCATCTTCAAACAACATTGGTGTGGTGATAATAGAGTTTTTCTGAACATCAATCTTAATCCTTTTCCCTACAATCTCTGCTTGCTCTACTGTATTTTGGGGTACCGTACTAACCGGTACAACTAGAGAACTCACGTCATCTTCTGTAATTAAATCTCCGGCCTTATGATCATCATTCAGTACGATCACTTTCATCTTATCTTCATTCAACTTCTTCTGTGCATCTTGAAGTTGTTGCTCAATCTGAAGTGTTCGCTCAACATATCTTCCTTGAATATAGTCAATAATAAAATAGCCAGCGATAACACAAACAAATAAAATGATCGCCCCCCCAATGGAAGCGGACAGAAGCAACTGCTTCTGCCTAAAACGAATCTTAGACATAACGAACTCCTCTCAATCCAAAATGATTAAACTTAATTATTCACGACCAATAATATAATCAAAACAATAATAATAACGATGCACAGTCCAAGGACACCATACAATAATGCTTTTGAAGATATCTTCTTAGAGTCCCCCATGTAGCTTTTCATCAACTTGTTTAATACCGAGTCTGTATCTCCTTGGTGTTTATAGGGATCAGCATGTGGTGGAATTCGATATACGAGATTCCCTGGAAGATCTTTTCGAATATCTTGGATACTGAGATTTTCAACAAATGGTACACAATAAACCCAATTAGACTGATCCATTTTTTTATGTAAATCTCTAAATCTTCTAATTTTCCCTTGTCGCCACTCGCTACCCGCACCCAGCACAATGTTTACACTCGCTCTGTAGAACTCTTTACTCCAGTCACTCTCTTCAAAGCTCCCGATATCTAAAATTAAGTAGTCATGTCCTGCTGTAATCAGATGGTTAATATCCAATTTGTTATTATTCTTGTAATACTCCACGCCCTCTATAGTGAAGTGAATGTTATTGCTTTTGAAATCCTGTGTTCCTTCATATGCGTTCTCAATACTTGTAAAGTCACTTGAACTATTTGCCTCTACTAAACCTACTGAGTAGCCTTTACGTTTTAAATAGTTTGCAATTAATATACTTTGATGAGTTGAACCGACTTTAGATTCAACACCCATAACTCCGACTAAAATCGTTCCGATGATTCGATCTTTTAGAATGATTCTTTCTTGAATCGGCACATCTGGAAGTTCCAAATCCATGACATCTGATGAGTCAAAACTGCCTGCAGAGGTTAATTTCGCTGTATAGCGATAAATCCGATCCTTTATCTTTTCAAGATCAGAATCATTGGATTCCCAATCCTCTTGTCCATTCCCAGTTACCTCACCTTGATTTGGCAATAAATTGCGCAGTGCTGGAATAATGGACTTGGGCTTCGTTCCTGGCGAGGTTGTAACAACGTTGATCCCCATATCTGCCAATTCATGAACGACTCCGTCATCCTCATAACGATCAAGAGCAATGACAATAATTCGAGTATTTGAACGCACTGTTCGATATTGACTAATTCCACGTAGAAAAGTATTTGAATCGGTGCAGTCTAGATCAGTTATAAATGCATTGATGTTAATTCTAGCTACAGCTTCGCAAAATTCGATAAACTGACCACTCTCAAAGCGACCTACTTTTTCAAAACTAACATCTGTATTCCCTATGGCTTCATGTACTAGCGTAGAAGCTTTACTGGAAATGATAACCGCATTCACTATGTTTGCCTCCATTAATCCGCTAAAATTTTACTTTGGTCTAGATCAAAGATTCTATTAAGCCCACTTTGCTTCGTTCGAATAGCGCCTTCTTTCGCCTCACGGATATGATCATCCAGTGTAAATTCAGGCTTAGTGTCAATATACCCAATCAGTACAGTACTTGAGGCTTCAACATCAATTTTCATCCTTATGGAGTTAGCCAGCTCTGCTAATGGTAAATTAGAACTTGTTATAAGAGCTACAATGACATCACTTTGGTAACGTCCAGCAAATCCACTACCTTCCAAAGCCCTGCCCACGGCTCTTCCCGCTCTCTTAAAGGACTCTTCCTCCGAAATATGGGTTGGATTCTGAATTTCTATGTATAATACCCCTACTGTCTTCCCTTTGGATAAAGCTTGATTAGCTTGATGAATAAAATGTTTTTGTGTGAACAAACCTGTTACTTCATCCCGTGTTGATGTGTATGTCGCAGCTTGCATAACCCCAATAATCTTTTCAAAAATCATCGTGAACACTATGAAGCTAGCAAAAACACTCAAAATCAAACTAAGTTCTGCCAATAGTTCATAACCTGTAAATGCGCCCGAGAGATGCAACAATAGCTGCATTGCAAAAAGGATCGTTACCATAAAATACTGTGGATTTAGCCCGACATCCGGAAAAATCTTGATGAGTGTGTACAATGTCACACCTACTACAGAGAGAAACACTAAAAAGGAACTCATTTGTACGGGTAAGAACAAAGACATTGCGGCAGTAATCAAAGTAACCGCAGTTCCGCCTAAATGTACATAAAGTTTGTCTGTTCGTTTGTTGTAGTAAAGTCGAAATATCCCGATTTGAGCAATTATCATTCCAGCTGCATAGAGTGATATGAAAAACATATATGCAGACATGAGCTTATGAGGCATCAGAGCCATACCCGCATTTGCGAATAACATTAAAGAAAAAGCTCCCAAAAACTTTAAGTATGTTGGGTTTCGCCATTTCCTGTACATTAAAAATCCAATGATAAATAAAACAATATTAATAGACAACATAGAACCGATTGTTAACTTCCCAAAATCCCCCATGTAGTTCCTTTAACCCACTTTCTTGAAATTTATGTAATTTCATGAATTTTACAATTCCAATTTTTCATTCATTTTTCCCATTTTAAATATAATCAAATTCTTATCTAATTTGGTTCTTAGTACCTAGCATTTGGATAAATAAGTAACAGTAGATTAAATAATAGACCCATTTCAGCAATTTTACAACATATTTTTGTTATTTATGACCAATTGTACCTAAGAATATAGTCCTTTATTTTCACAACAGTCCTAGACATTGTTTAGTTCAGATCCGAAATTCCCTTTTTCATTTCCAATTAAATTGAGAGGTAATGAAAAACAAGAAAATTTCCAAGTATGTAGCCAACCAGAAAAACTGCCAGATCAATTGATCTAACAGCGTTTTCTTGGATATATCACCCACTTGTTCTATAGTTTTTCATATTGCTCTTATCACAAAAAAATGATTAAATAGTCTAAAAAATACTAAAAATTTGCATTAAAAATCCAACTTCATCCCGAGTGTAATACTCGAATCCTCGAAGTTGTCCACCGTCGTCTTTTTTTCATAAAAGTGTACGGCATGTTGCATAATTCCTTCTCTTGTGTAAAACGCGTCTTCCGCCCCTATTGGAAAAACAACCTTTTCTCCCGTGCTTGCCGACTTATAGATACCCACAATCAGTTCAAGCGTATTCCGACCACTTTGGCCATCCACCAGAAGGGGTGATACTGTCTCAATAGCATTTAACACATTCTCAACTTGCCCAGCGTGACCGACATGAGTAACATCCGGTAATTCGTCAGCGAGCTTCTGAATCTGGTGTTCCAACTCTCGATTCGGTTCCGGAAATCCGTTATTCCGCGCGGTAGAAGCAACGACTTTCCAAGGTGCAGATACCCGGGCTTCTTTGCCCTGAAAAATTAACTGTTGCTCCTCTCCGTGATGTACGACGGAACTGGTAATCATGCCAAGCGCCCCTTCCTGGAAGCGAAGCATCGCCATGGATATATCCTCAACTTCGGCATTATCATGTGCCGTATTTGCCATCATCGCCTGTAGTTCCACTGGAGGTCCCATCATCCAGAGCATGGCATCAATATGATGCACCGCATGATTAAGGGTACAGCCTCCGCCTTCTTTTTCCCATGTCCCGCGCCACCACAGATCATAATAATTGTGGCCCCGCCACCAGAACGAATCAACCTGCACATGGACGATGGGGCCCATCCTTTTACTGTCCAGCACACCTTTTAGCTTCATCATTGGTGTCGTAAACCGATTCTGTGCTACTACGGACAGCAACTTGCCACTTGCTTGCGCTGCTCTCAACATCAGATCCGCTTCCTCCAGGGAAGATGCCATCGGTTTTTCGACCAACACATGTGCACCTGCTTGCATGAAATCACACACAATGGGAGCATGCGTATACGGTGGTGTACAGACTGATACCAGATCAATGTTTTGGGCAAGTAACTCTGTGTAATCCGTGACAGCTTGTGCACCTTCCAGACCATATTCATTAATTCGCTTCTGTGCTTTTTCCACGTAGATATCGACCACAGTAACAATCTGACATCGCTCAGGGAACGCCAAATATGCTGAGATATGTGCTCCACTAATTGCACCTGCTCCGATAATCGCCACTTTTAACATCATTGCATACCTCCCTTATTCCCTTCACAATACACAATAATAAAGCGCTTTTATGCGTTCATCTTGTGCTAAAATAAAACTATCTTGCGCATGATAAGGGAGGCATTCATGATGTCCATCTTTCTGGGAGAACAATTTAATCTGGTCTGTCGTCGTACATCCAACACCACGTCTCGCGAAGTGTTCCATGCTCATTCGCAGCTGGAGATAACCTATATTCACGAAGGATATGGGCAGTTGATAACCGAAGGTCAGGCTTTCTCCCTTGAACCCGGTATGCTCATGATTTTTCGACCTTTTCAATTGCATCACATCCAGATTAAAGTATCCAAACAGCAGCCTTTCATTCGAAATGTACTCATGGTTGAACTTGATCTACTGAAGGCATATTGGGCCCAATTTATCGTTACTCACGACTTCATACAGGATCTGCTGGAAGAGCAATCCCCCATTCAGCCCATCCGACTTGTTGCCACATCCCCACTCGTTCAACGAATGGAACAATATGCAGATACGTATCCAGGTCTGCTTCCTTATGAAATAGAGGAGGATACACGCCTCTTTTTATTGGATCTGCTCGCACAACTTCGCTATCTGTGGCAGGCCGGGCAGCAGCACCGCTCCCAAGATGTACTCTCGTCCAGTGCTAACGTTCTTCGCCCTCATGCCGAAGCCATCATGCAATGGATTGAGCAGCATTACCATGAGCCGTTCCGTTTGGAGCATATCGCAGATACACTTCATTTATCTCCCTATCATCTGTCTCATGTATTCAAAAAAGCGACTGGCACCACCATCGTTGCTTATGCTCAAGCTACCCGCATTCGTCATGCCTGTGTATTGCTCACTCGGTCCTCTCTCACGGTTCCCGAAATCGGTCACCGTGTCGGTATGACCAGCCCCTCTTACTTTTGCAAAGTATTCCGTTCTACCACAGGTTCTACACCACATCAATATCGGCTGAAGGTGCAGGGGAGGAAGTAATGAATCACAGCAACAAGAAAGAAGCGAAAGAATTCACTTCTCCGCTTCTGCTCCTCTTTCACAGTTCACCCGATTCAACGCACATTGAGCTCCAACCGTTTCAAATAGGGAATTAGGCGTCTCTCTAGCTGCCTTAAATCATCCTTTTGTTCCGCTGACAAGCGTTCCTCATGGGTACTTCCATCCTTGTCCATCACCATAACTTTGTATTTTTTCATTTGTTCATAGACAGACTTGAACTCACGATATTGTTCTTTGGTGAATGTCTTTTCTGCCTGTTCCAACTGTTCCGTCCAAAATTGCTGCTCGTCCATCAGTTTTTGGGATGACCCTGCACTCACAGCTTCCAGCTTCTCAAAAAACGGTTCCAGCTCAGCTACAAGAAGGTTATATCGTTTCTGCTCCACTGTACTCCACTGCTCTGGATGCATATTGCCCTGAGAATCGGCATACTTCACGGCCATTTGCCCTAATTGCTTCAGCAAGTCCATATATTGAACAAATTCTTCTTCACTGAAATGGGCCTTGGCCGTCTGCAGCTTTGCTTCCAACCTCATATAATCCTCAGCGGTTCCCCCCATAGCAGAGATATTCTCCTGCGAACCATATATTCCGTCTGCGAGATAGGTGTATCCTGCGTAGGCTCCGGTGGGAATAACGAGCACAACAACTAATAGCCCAGTGACCAGCCATTTTTTTCGATTTCTTCTGATGTGTGAATCATTTCGAATACCATCCATCATTTTATGTTTAATTCTCGCAGGAACGGACCAGTCTTTGGTCTCTTCCTGGTAGGCTGTTCGCAACTGTTCATCGAGTTTCATGCAGATCCTCCACCTTTCCACGCAATCTTGGATTCATCTTCTCTTTCTGTCTCAACTTCGCCAGCGCCGCATGTATACGCGATTTTACGGTTCCAAGTGGAATCTCCAATATGCCAGCAATCTCCTCTTGCGTGTATTCATTCAAATAATGAAGTGTGACCAACTGCTGCAGCTTGTACGGCAAACGGTGCACCTGTTCCAGCAGAGGACGATTTGCCAGTTTGTTGACCAGATCAGTGGAAAAATCATATTCCATACCAACGTCAGATTTCTCGATCCGCTTGCTAAACCGAAACTGCATCAATCTTTTGCGTCGATAACTCTGAACCTGTCGCATCGTCACCCCCATCAACCAGGGACGAAAAGCACGCTCCGCATCATATCGCGCCAATGATCGATACGCCTGAATGTAAATCTCCTGTACTACATCCTCCGCATCAGACTTGTCCTTGATGAGAAATCGCACAGTTTGATATATCCTCGTCACTGTTTTCTCATATAATTCTCCATAAGCTTCTTCATGCCCCGCCCGTATTAACGTTATAAGTTCTATGTACTCATCTTGCTCACTCATTATCTATCCCCCTCTTCCTTACACTATATATTGGCATGCCAGCATTATTTCGTTCGATTTATTTCTTCAGATTTTCTTTAGAAATATACTTATGAAATCCTTAGTTTTTTTCAATATGATTCCTGTACGGCAGGAAGCACGTAAAATACCCGTGACCCATGCCCAATAACGTTAAAATTCTATTTTCACATAAAGGTGGAGTCCAGGACACAATGAAAGATTTGCTTCAAAACCTTAAGTTATTTCAGTTTCTAAAAGCTTGTTATCAATCCAAAATCATTAGGGCTCTAATCCCTGTAACGATTCTCGTCATCATCTATGTATATGGAAGACATGAGATTCAGCGTATTAATATAGCTAGCATTATTCATGAAATACATATGAAGCCCGTTCATGTCATCATTCAATTGACCATTGCTTCGTTTATAGCCGTATCTGTGATGAGTACGTATGATTTTCTAATTCGCAAACAGTTTAAGCTCAATATTCATTGGATAACCACGTATCGATACGGCTGGATCGCTAATACATTCAATAATATGGTTGGGTTCGCAGGTCTTACTGGTGTAGGATTACGTGCGTTTCTTTATAAGAAAAGCGGGATTCCCATGAAAACGATGGGTGCTGCCATACTTTTTTTATCGCCTATTTTATTGGTTGGTCTATCCTTGCTTGGCGGTCTTGCACTAATCGGTATTTTGCCTGTAGAACTTCTATTTGAACAGCATCCTTGGCTTCGGCTAGGCGTATGGGGAGTTGCATTATACTTACCGTTTTTCTTACTCATGCAACGTTCTTCCCTATTCGCCAAATGGTTTAACAAGGGAAATGGCAGATTACCATGGACCGTCATTATCGCTTCTCTGGGTTCCTCTGTTCTCGAATGGGCTTGTGCAGGAACATTATTTTGGTTGTTTGCTTTTTCTGATCTGCATCCCTTACCGTTCGCTCCGGTATTTGGGGTATACGTTGTGGCAGCTATTGCCGGGATCATTAGTATGGCTCCAGGCGGCATTGGCGCTTTTGATCTGATCGCCTTGCTTGGTCTGCAAACTTTAGGTGTTGAGCCTTCACGTGCACTAATGATTTTGTTGTTATTCCGCATGTTTTACTTTGTCATTCCTTGGCTCATCGGTCTGGTATTGGCCGGGCTTGAGATGCGTCCAAGTCGACAGCAATGGCAGGATATTACGAAGAACTGTTTCAATGCTTCACGTAATATATGGGTCAGATGCTGGAATTGGCCTTCACGTTTCAGTTTGCTTAGTGATCTGGGTGCGTGGATACTTGGCAAGCTAGTATTCGCTAGCGGGGTCCTTCTACTCATCTCCGCGGTTTCTCCAGGCCTTATAGATCGGTTACGCTTCATGGAACATCTGTTATCTTTATCCATGATGCGCTTATCTGAACAATTGTCAGTAACTATCGGTATCATGCTTATCGTCATATCCTGGGGGATATCCATGCGTATTCGCCGAGCTTACTTGTGGACTGGAGCATTGTTGTTAGCAGGAGCTATTTTCACATTTGCCAAAGGATTTGATTACGAAGAAGCACTTATATTATTAACCGTGGCGTTCATTCTGTGGATATCCCCTACACGATTTAATCGTGAGAGTATTCGTATATCTGCACGAAGCATCTGGATCTGGACGTTTCTTGCTCTAATCTCATCGTTGTCGTATTACATTATAGGTTCACAGCTGCATCCGGCTATTCTGCAACACCTGCCCATGCGTCCGCAACAATGGGTGTCACATCCTCACGACTATATGTTAACAGCGCTTAGTGGATTAATGGGTGCTTTGATTGTGATGGCTTTTGTCTTTACATTGCGTCCGTCTCGCTATACAGAAGTGGGCCCTGATGAAGAAGATATGGATAAACTCACTCAATTCATTGCCACAGAAGACGGTAATCTATTAACTCATCTCCTCTATCTGGGTGACAAACATTTTTACTGGGCCCAAAATGATCAGGTTCTGATTCCCTACGCTCAAGTACGTCAGAAACTCATTGTACTTGGTGATCCAATCGGCAATAAAAACCTTGTTGGTGCTGCGATTCAAGAATTTCAGAGTTATGCGAATAATTATGCATTGACCGTCGTTTTTTATCAGGCTACACCTGAATACCTGTCGATTTATCATGAGAATGGCTACAAATTTTTCAAATTAGGCGAAGAAGCTTTGGTACCTCTAGATACATTTACTCTACGTGGGAAAAGTAATCAAAACTTACGCACAGCCTTAAATAAATCAGATCGCGAAGGACAGATCTTTGAAGTATTATCCCCGCCATATTCTTCAGAATTACTATCTGAATTGCGTCAAATTTCGGACGAGTGGCTCGGCGATCGTAAGGAAAAAACGTATTCATTGGGATGGTTCAGCGAAGCCTATATTCAGCGCTCCCCCTTAACACTGCTTCGTAATGCGCAAGGCCGTATACTAGCATTTGCAACGTTGGCCCCATCCTATAGTCATCATCAAGTCATCTCCATTGATCTGATGCGCCATCTGAATGATACACCGAACGGTACGATGGATGTGCTATTTGTACGATTGATTGAATGGGCCAAAGAACAGGGGTATTCTTACTTTAATCTCGGCATGTCTCCGCTCTCCAGCGTTGGTGAGAATCAAAACTCTCATCGTGAAGAAAAACTAGCCCGTCTGGTCTTCCGGTACGGTGGGTACTGGTACGGATTCGAAGGATTACGCCGATACAAGGAAAAATACTCGCCGGAGTGGCATGCAAGGTACTTAGCATATCCTTCAGGCATGGCACTTCCCCTGCTTACGCTTGATCTTATTCGGTTAGTATCTCGTTGTCCTGAATGAGTAATGGTTTGGTTAAATCTGTTACAAAGAAAATCCTCTGGCGTATAACATGATATAATATACCTAATTTTGATATAACTGGAGGAGGTTTCTCGTCTGAGTTATAAGATCACTTTTGGTCTTTTAATCGTATTTGTTGTGATCGTCGTTTTTGTAATGGGCAGAACTAACTCTGATATCTACGTCACAACATATAGACTTATTGGAATTTCGGTTATTATATCGGCTTATTTCTTTTTCTTTCGAAAGCGAATGTAAGGGAGTAACTTAGCAGGGGTGGTCACAACTGTAATGAAATTTTTCAGCAAATTGTACTCAGAATATCTCCTGATTCCACGACCTCTACGTTTGTTGTTTCTATGGGGATGGATTGTTTTGTTTTTTGTTGCTGGTATAAAATTCAACTGGTTCTACCTCCTACCCAAGAGCTGAGTCGTCATTATGATGTCTCGGCTCTTCTTTATGCCATCTGTTCATACCACTCTATTTCGAGACAAACTTTACCTGATATTCAGAAATTCTTTAGAAAATCCCTCTCAAGTTCTTCAGAGTTTACCTCTACTATGGGTACATTGATAAATCCGTATAGGAGTTGAGCATTTGAAGCTTTCCAATTCGTCATCTACTAAATCAGCCTGGCTTTCCCTGCTTTGGCTTGCAGCCGTTCCAATCTTAAATATCTTCTACGGAGTGCTAAATCGGGCTGGAAATCATGTCTACAGTCTTGCAACGCCCCTGGATTCCATGATCCCTTTTGTCCCGGCCTTTATCATTCCTTATGTATTATGGTACCCATTCATTACAGGTGCATTAATAGCACTTGCTTTTAAGGACAAGCAAACCTATTTTCAAACGCTCATTGCACTATGCAGTGGTCTGGTGATCTCGTACCTCTTCTTCGCTCTGTTCCAGACAGCGATTGAGCGCCCTAACATCCAGGGGGAGAAAGGATTTCTCTTCACGATGGTTGATTACATCTACTCTAACGATCAACCCTACAACTGTTTTCCGAGTATTCATGTGCTAACCAGTTATCTGATCCTTAGAGGAACACGTGTATTTGGACGAGCGATATGGGCGATGACTTCCACCCTTTCCATTCTTATTATGATGTCTACCGTACTGGTGAAACAACATGTCGTTGTAGATATTGCAGGTGGGATACTAGTGGGAGAACTTTGTTTCCGCTTGGCTGGAACAACCCTGCATGCTCTCTCATCCCGTGTTAAATCGACTCGATTGGAGTGAGATGAACATTGACAGATTTCCCCTCGTTTTATCGCAAACATAGTATTCGTTTCCATATCCTTATCAGTTCTGTTTTCAGTCTTCTGATTGCCTTTCTCATGACCTTCATATGCTTGCTACCGCTTGCCGCAGTTCATCATCTAGCCGAGCTGTATCTATTGCAACTGCATCTGGCATACCTTGTTCTTATCCTATTTACTACGTTTTATGTGATATCTTTTTTCATTCTGACTCATCGCATCGTTAAGGAAATTGCCATTTTGGACCACGCCATACGCATCATCTCGGGAGGAGACTTGAGCTATCGAGTGCCTCCACTGCAACATGTTGAATTAAGAACATTTTCGTCTCAACTTCATTCCATGGTGGAGCAATTACAAAAGCAGATGATCGAGGAACATGAGTACGAGACCGTCAAAAAGGAATGGATCGAAGGTATATCGAATGAACTTTACACCCCCCTGGAAGGGATCATTCGAAACGTAGAGTTGTTAAAAAGCAAATCAGTTCCCAATCAGGAAGAATATAGCCGGATTGTACAAGAAACATATACAGATGCCTCTCAACTTCGAAAACGAATGAATGATCTAATTCAGCATGCCCGACTCTCTTCCCATGATACTTGATGAATACGGCATACCTATGGATCGCACACAACTGCATAGCTCATCCCGCACTGCATCAGAGATCTACGCCAGAACTGCAATGGACCTTCATATCGCCAGAAATATGATTAAGCTGCAAGGTGGCACGTTAACATTGAATCACGCGAACAACATTATGGTTATGACTGTGCCAATTGATCACCGCTCCTGAGTATATCCACCTATTCAAGTCTTGCCAGTACGTTGGCAAGGCTTTTTTCTCTTGCACGTAGTTGTTTGGCTTTGCTTATGTATTCTTTAGATTTTCTTCAGATTTATGCTCATTAATTCCTTAGTTCTTTTCATTATGATTGCAATATCAACAAGAGAGGAGGCAAAACAATGATCAGTAATACGATCTTAGAGCTACTTCATCAGTATGGTTATCTGATTTTTTATTTTGCCTTCTCATTAGGGCCTTTCGGGATTCCAATTCCAAATGAAATCACGATTATCAGCGGTGCCATTTTGAGTCACACAGGAGTTATCAATTCATGGATCACATACTTCTGTATTTTATCAGGACTATTAACGGCCATTACCTTTGCTTATTTTGCTGGGAAGTTATTTGGCCCCAAGATAAAACACAGATTTCAACATCATAAACACTTCATCAAGGCTGAATTGATTCTGAATAAGAGTGGCAATTGGGCGATGTGTATCGGTTTGTTCATTCCAATCGTGAGATATGTTCTCCCCTTGGTCATTGGACTGAGCGGCGTGCAGTATAGAAAATTTGCTCTTATCTCCTATTCCAGTGCATTGTTATGGACCATAACGTATTTTACAGCGGGAATTTACTTCGGCGGCCCCATACTATCTACGCTTCGTTTATTACATTTCTAACTGGTTTGAATAACATACCATCACATTATGGAGGAACCCCTATGAATTCCAATGAACCTGTTTTATTTTTGAAAAGTTTTCTGCAAAGCCCTAAACATGTTGGCAGTATCATACCCAGCTCCCGGTTTCTCGCCAGCAAAATGGTGAAGCAAGCCTCTTGGCTAGAGGCAAAAGCAGTCGCCGAGCTTGGATCGGGTACAGGTCCGATCACTCGTTATATTCATCAACAAGTACAGGATTCCACCAAAGTCCTATTGTTTGAGATGAACGAAACGATGAGAAATAATCTTCAGACGGCATACCCGGAGTTCTCCTGTTATCCAGACGCCGCTCGATTGGTAGAATCCATGAATCAAGAGGGCGTTAAGCAACTGGATTACATTTTTAGCGGGTTGCCGTTTTTCAACTTTGAGCCTGAATTAAGAAATACGTTGGTAGACCAGATCCATAAGGCACTCAAACCTGGAGGGTTATTCATCGCCTTTCAATATTCACTTCAAATGAAAAAAACATTATCCGAACACTTTATCATCGAAAAAATAGAATTCGTGCCTTTGAATATCCCGCCTGCGTTCGTTTATGTCTGTCGCAAAAAGGAAACAATTTAAACATCTTAAGCTATCGTATACACTGATGTTATCCTAATTTTTAAGGAGTGTTGAATTATGAATACCGTTCTCGTTGTTGATGATGAACCCGATATCCGGGATGTCATTCATGTCTATTTACGTAACGAAGGATATCAGGTCATTGAAGCAGCCAATGGTGAAGAAGCATTAAATATTATCAAAACAACATCGGTCCAACTCGTAATACTGGATGTCATGATGCCCATCATGAACGGAATCAAAGCCTGCTTCAAAATAAGAGAAGTATCAACCACTCCCATCATTATGTTATCCGCCAAGGAAGAAGACATTGATAAAATTACGGGCCTGACTACCGGGGCTGACGATTACATGGTCAAACCGTTTAATCCGCTAGAATTGCTGGCTCGCGTTAAAGCTCAGTTACGACGTCAAACCCTGATCGGGAAACCAGAATCCAATTCACTTATCTTGATCAAGGACCTTGTCATTGATACGAGTAAACATTCTGTGAAGCTCAAAGATAATGACATTTCGCTTACACCATTAGAGTTTTCCATTCTGGTGCTGCTTGCCAGCCATCCTGGACAAGTATTTAGTTCCGAGAAAATTTACGAAACCGTATGGAAAGAACCTTACGGGTATTCGGATAATACGGTGATGGTCCACATTCGTAATCTGCGAGAGAAATTGGAAGTAAATCCGCGGGAACCTCAGTACATTAAAACGGTATGGGGAGTGGGATATAAAATTGATTAAACGATTACCACAGTTTAAAAAAAAGATACAGATTAACATCCTATATCAAATGTTGATCAGTTTATTGATTTCGTTTGTTGGCTCTGTGGGTGTCAATAATATGTTAATCATAGGTGCCGCAAAAATTAGTGAAAGATTTAATTGGCCTTCGCTTCTTTACATTTTCCCTTACGTTCTAACACCAATCTTCATCGTAATTTTCACGTTAATTTTTTTGTTTTCCACACGAAAAATTGTGAGAGATCTCATTACATTAGAGCAAGGGCTTCAAATCATATCTGAAGGAAATCTGAATTATAGGGTGCCCGTTAATCGACAAGATGAACTTGGACGCGTTGCTTCCAACATCAATCACATGACAGAACAGTTAAAGCAACAGATTGCTAAAGAACGTGAATTAGAGCAATCCAAGATGGACATGATCACTGGCATCTCACATGATCTGCGTACACCGCTTACCAGCATAATTGGCTATATTGAGCTTCTCAAATCAGAATCATTTCAAGACAAAGCAGAGTATGATCGTTTCATCCAAAATACCTATAACAAAGCAACGCATTTGAAGAAGTTACTCGATGATTTATTTGAATATACGCGTCTTAACGAAGTGAACACCCAATTGGATTTAAAAAATGTTGACCTCTGTCAGCTATTGGACCAATTGTTGTTTGAATTCGAACCTTTAGCTCAGGAGCATGGGATTCGTATTGAAAAAACACTCGGTAATGCTCCAATCATGGTTTCCCTGGATAGTGATAAGATCGCTAGAGCCATCGACAATCTCCTCATGAATGCACTCAAGTATTCCTTTAAACCGGGCACGATTCATGTTCGAATGAGTGTGCAGCATAATCACGTTACCATTGAAGTAGAGAATAAAGGCATACCACTAACGATAGAACAAAAAAACAGACTGTTTGATCGCTTTTATAAGGTGGATTATTCGAGGAATAGCGAAGGTATTCAATCAGGATCTGGTCTGGGACTTTCTATTGCGAGAAACATTGCGGATTTACATCAGGGGACTTTAACACTAAAACATACGCGTAACGTATTTATATTCCAACTAAGCTTGCCTTCTAACATCCAGTGAAACATCAATAGCATTGATAATGGAGGATACCGCGATGAAAACATCCGAACCACTTCTTTTCCTGCAAGGATTTCTGAGAAACCCCAAACGAGTAGGCAGTGTCCTCCCCAGCTCCAAATATTTGGCTAAGAAAATTGTCCAGTCTGTACGATGGGATGAGGTAAGAACCATTGCTGAGCTGGGGCCAGGAACAGGGGCCATCACCCGGCTCATAAGATCACAATTACCGAAATCGGCAACCGTGTTTTTATTTGAAAGAGACACCAAAATGAGAAGTAATCTGAAGAAAACATATCCTGAATTCATGTTCCATTCCAATGCATCCTATCTTTTAAAAAGGATCAACCAAGAACATGTGCATCAGTTGGATAGCATCGTTTGCGGACTGCCCTTTTTTAATTTTTCCAGAGAAATGAGACAAAACATCCTGTCACAGATCCATACAGCGCTCCGACCTGGAGGCACGTTAGTTTTATACCAGTACTCCCTTCATATGAGGAAACAATTAGCTGAGTTATTTGAGATGGAGAAAATTCAATTTGTGCCCTTCAGCTTCCCTCCTGTTTTTGTATATGTTTGTCGTAAAAGACAAGATGAAGGACAACGTGTAACGATCGACTTGAGGAAGACTTGATTTATCCTCTATAAATGTTTAATGTCCTGTCTTGTCCTGTGAGGATCTAATCATGCGGGTCATCATCTTACGCGGCAACAACCGCGGCATAAACGCGATGAATCGATTTCGAGCACCAGGCATAATTAAAGTCTTGCCACGCAAGAAGCCTTGATACCCTTCCTCGGCCACCTGTCCCGCTTCCATGATTGGGCCTTGCAGCATCTTCGAGACACCCATACCCGAACGTTCAACAAATCCAGTGGATGTCAGGCCTGGGCACAGTGCCGTTACCGTAACGCCAGTTCCGCTTACTTCATTCTCCAAAGCCTCAGTGAACGATAGCACGTATGCCTTTGTTGCATAATATACCGACATCATCGGTCCAGGGAAAAAACCTACCAACGAGGCCACATTCATCACACCGCCGTGCCCACGTTGGATCATATCCGGCAAGAATAGCTTTGTCATGACGGTTAAAGCCTTGATATTTACGTCAATCATATTAACTTCTTGTTCCAGATCCGTTTCCATAAACGTCCCGAACAGACCGAAACCTGCATTGTTGACAAGATAGTCAACAACAATGCCCTTTTCCTTCAGCTCATGATAAATCTCCTGTGGTACCCCAGGTGCCGCTACATCTTTGACAATAACCGTTGCCTGAATACCATACTTTTTCTGATACTCCTGAGCTAGATCCTGTATTTTACCCTCGCTTCGTGCTACCAGCACAATATGATGTCCACCTTTGGCAAACCGATCAGCTAACTCTTTACCGATCCCACCCGATACCCCTGTGATTAGAACTGTCTTTCTCATATCGTGACCTGCCTCTCTTTTCTATAAAATATGTTTCATCTGGAACATAAATTAGAATGAACATTCTATAATAGTAAAAAAAATAGACTACCTTAGTATGAGATCCATGGATAGCATCGCTATACGAAGCAGTTTTTCCTTGGTCATCGAAGTCTTGGCCATCCCCCTTAACCCAATGCTTACGTTATGCAGATATTCCGCCAATACCTCGGCGTTGTACTCCGTTGTGAATTCACCTTCTTGCTGTCCCCACACCATAATGTCCTTGATTAGTTTCTCCGTATTTGCAAACATCTCCGTTGATCGGTGGTTCATGTCTTTATCACGTGCCGCCAATTCTACCGTCGAATTAACAATGAAGCAGCCTGATGCTGGAGATTCCTCTCCATGAATTAAAGAAAGAAATATAAACTGAAGTGCTTCCGTTGCCGTTTTAGAACGCTTTACGCCTGCTGCAAGAGCGGAGCTGATTTTGTGATCATACAGATCTACTGACTTTAGAAACAAGGTATGTTTGTCGCCAAATGTGTCATACAAGCTTTTACGATGAATTCCCATATGATTAACCAGATCCGTCATAGACGTCTTCTCATAACCTTGTTCCCAAAAAAGTCTCATCGCTTTATCCAGTACAACAGACTCTTCGAACTCTTTGCTTCTCGCCATTGGTTTCCCTCCTGTTCAGAAAACGAACATTAAATAGCATGAGCATGATCTTAACGAGCCTTTAAAAGGTAACAATGACTTTGCCCTGAGAGTGACCCGTGGATACTTTGATCAATGCCTTTTCAATGTCATCAAACGTATACGTAGAATCGATCGAAGGTTTAATGTCTTCTTTTTCTATAAAAGCTGTAATCTCTTGCAATTGAACTCCACTGGAGTGCACGAATAAAAAACGATATACATTTTGATTCTTACGCGCTAAAGAATCCAGGCGTGCACCTACGAGACCAAACAATGCTCTTTTCCACAACGGGAATTGACTGTCCACTGCAAAGCGATAATTGGGTCCTGCCTTCAAAGAGACTAATTTCCCCTGTGGTTTCAAAATACTCAGTTCAGCTTTCATTTCGTCCGCACCCAAAGTGTCGATCACATAATCGATATCGGACAGGATATCAGCATAACGCTCAGTCTTATAATTAATGAATTGATCTGCTCCAATAGATAAACTACGTGCTCTGCCCCGTTCACTGCCACTTGTAATCACCGTTAATCCCATAGACTTGGCAATTGGGATAGCCATCGCACCGAATCCCCCGGTTCCGCCAGGTATAAACAACTTTTTATTCGGTTCCGCTCGGAGCACATCATGCAATGCTTGATACGCGGTCAAGGCAGTAAGGGGTACTGCAGCAGCTTCGATAAAAGACAGATTTTCAGGCATCATGGATAAAGCATCCTCATGTACAGCCGCATATTCAGCAAAAGCACCAATTTTATTTAGTGGCAACCTGGTATAAACCTTATCACCCACTTTAAATTTCAAAACATCATCACCGACGGCTTCAATGACACCCGATAGTTCATTCCCTAAAGTTAGAGGTAACTTATAGTCGGCAATCATCCGAACACTACCATTCATATTCAAGATATCCAGCGGATTTACACCCGCAGCTTTCACTTTGACAAGAACCTCATGGCTCTGAATTTGAGGTATCTCAATATTATTGACTTCCACTTGGATTTTTTTGGAGTATTTCTTTATTTGAGCCGCTCTCATCATTTATCCTCTTCCTTTGCTTATAGACTAGGAACATGGCGCGCAATGTTCAGTTGTACGCCATGCTCCATGGTTTGTGCTAGTGTAGCCCCTCTTGCGACTTTAATTCTCCCAACGTAGGATAATCCGTGTAGCCTTTACTTCCCAATCCAAAGAAGGTTGTCGGATCTGCTTCATTGAGTGGCGCACCTTGTTGAAGTCGTTCCACCAAATCTGGATTAGCTAAGGACCATACACCTACAGGTACTACCTCAGCGAGACCACGATCTAAATCCACACCGAGATCATCCAACGTTCTTCCAGCCCGATTGACCAACAATGGATTTTGCCAGATCGAACGAATGTCTTGGAGCAGTTGTTCATCTCCAAGATGCATAACATGAAGGTAAGCCAAATCCAATTGAGCCACTTCTTCTACAAGATAGCGATAGAGTTCAGGACCTTGTTCGCCATCTTGAATTCCACCCAGCGGTGTCCCTGGTGAGATACGGAAGCCTGTTCGTTCTGCGCCTATTTCCTCCACGATGGCTTTGGTTACTTCAATCGCAAAGCGAGCACGATTTTCAATTGACCCGCCATACTCATCTGTCCGTGTATTTGAATTTTCTCCCAAGAATTGATTGATCAAGTATCCGTTGGCCCCATGAATCTCGACGCCATCCGCCCCTGCTTCGATCGCTGCCGCTGCTGCTTTTCGGAAATCGGCAATGGTCGTTTGAATATCCTCCTGACTCAATTCCCGGGGAACGGGGATATCCTGCATCCCTGTAGCCGTAAACATTTCTACACCCGGTGCGATTGCTGATGGAGCAACCGGTTGACGATGATGCGGGGTATTGTCCGGATGTGACATGCGACCCGCATGCATTAATTGGATGTATACATATCCGCCAGCTTCATGCACCGCATCCGTTACCTTTTTCCATCCATCAATATGCTTATCGGTGTAGATGCCAGGTGACCACAAGTATCCCTGTCCATCATCGGAAGGTTGCGTTCCTTCCGTAATCAGAAGTCCCATCGTTGCGCGCTGAGCATAATAAAGTGCCGCCAACTCTCCAGGTGTACCTTCTTCTTGTGCTCGACTGCGTGTCATAGGTGCCATCGCTAGTCGATGAGGCAATTCCATGTTGCCAATCTTTGTTTTACTCCATATCTTTTCCAATGGGTTGTACTCCTCTTCTTATTTGAGATTTTGTAGATGAATCCTCTAGATTCTATTCTATTAATTCAATTCTGAAATCACCGGGTAGATCGCACCTGTCAGTTGGAACTCATAGTTCTGGTCTACAATTCCTACAACCACTTCATTGTGATCATACAGATCGATCATGAAGCCTGCCATTTCTTTAGCAGTGTGGTACTTAGACATGTTTGCTTTGTAATCAAATCCTTCAGCATCTATTGATTTTTGCACAAATTCTGTTTCAGTGATCGCTGGTGCAAGCACCTTCGCTTTAAGTTTTGCACCTTTCAGTTCCAGTTCTTTGGCAAGACCTTCTGTGAAGGCACTAACGTAGTATTTCGATGCAGAATAAGCAACACTGCCTACAGCAATAGCATATCCGAGTGCGGATGAGACGTTGATCAATTGAGTGCCTTCCACATTCGCATAATCTCGCACATACAGTGTAGATAGAATGGTCAAAGATTCGATGTTAACACGCAGCATGGTCTCCACTTTATCCAAATTCTGATCAGCAATGAACGAGCCTTCTCCAAGCCCGGCATTGTTAATCCAAGTCTCAATCTCATATTCTTTCAAATCGTTATACAGTTCGTACGCCTCTGCGGTAACAGACAGGTCGCTTGTGTGAACGATAACATTTACTTTAGGATCGATACCCTGAATAGTCGATTTAAGGTCTTCCAACTTATCCAATCTTCTAGCTACCAAGATCAAGTTTTTACCCCGTGCTGCAAATGCCAATGCTGTTTCATATCCAATTCCTGAACTTGCTCCTGTAATTACTGTGTATTTCATCATATTCTCTCCCTTATATTCTTTAGATTAGTGTAATTTTAGTTTTGAGAATGATCATTCTTTAATGTGTAAAAAAAAGTAGTTAGATCTAACTTGCTGTTAGCATATCATTTCTAGAACGAACAGTAAATAATTATTTTATATATAGAGACTATGCTTGGAACACACTTAAATAAGACTAAGATCACGCTATATAAACCATTTTTATATCATAAATTAAGAATTCTTATATCGTTTCATAAGATAAACACATCTTTTCTATAATACAAATTGAGATTTCACCAAGGTCCAAATACATTATTACAAGGGCAATCAGCATTAGGGAAACACGCCTTACCCCGGCCTCGTTTACGAAAGTGATGACTTCACCTATTTTCCTTCCATCACTAAGCATCAACCTTTCCTAGCTACGCTAATCTGAATTCAACATCATCCATGCCAGAAATTCTCCAAACGAATCGGATACCTTTTCAACCTCTTCAAATTCAGGCTCACATCCACGGACAATAGCTCCACTGTCGGTTGTTAAGTCAATGGCATAGAAGGAATATCCATCCTCCACAGACATTACGATCGGCAAGTGATAATCCCACCAAGCCGTTATCTCTGACTGCCAAATAGAATCACCCTCTGCTGCCTCCAAACTAAGCATTTCAAATTCATTCCATTGGAATGCGGTCTCCGTGCTATTGTTGAACTCAGCATCACAAATAAACCAGGTTTGCTCATCCGGTGCAACGCATTTTTCAACTACATTTAGAAATTCCAAATATTCATCTGGAAGTCCTTTATATCTTGAAGTAATGCCGTTGTTTAAATGTAGCTGCGAACCGGATTTAGTCATTATGTCCCAGCCCTTTTCCCCAGCCCAAGTCATAAATTCCCTAAGGTGAGTTTTTCCTTTTCCATTATTCATTTCCAATTTATACACCTGCCCATCAGCTTAAGAAATACAAACTATATCACCTATTCGGGATTTGAATGGAAAATCCCTGCTGTGGTGCTTCAAAGAGAAAGACAAAAAGACTGGACAAATGGTTGGGAAAAGCGGCAACCATGTTCCAGCCTTTGGTGGTTTGGGGAAAGTTAATTTTAGTTAAGGACAGTTAATTTTAAATTGGAAAGGAAAATTATTAGTTAGTTAAACATCCGCTGTCTCATCGCCTCAAACAGCAAAATCGTTGCCGCCATCGCCGCGTTGAGCGACTCTGCCTGTCCCTGCATCGGGATCGTAATCGCATCATCTACCAAACGTGCCGTAGCACCCGAGATGCCTTTGCCTTCGTTACCAATGACAAGCCATACCGACTGCGTAAAATCATAACTATAACATGAATGCTCTGACTGCAAAGAAGTACTAACCAGCTTCACGCCCGCAGCCTTCGCTTCGGGAAGCAAGGATTCCAACTGGCCCTCCACAATGGGCAAATGAAACAATGACCCCATCGTCGAGCGAATCGTCTTTGGGTTATACACATCAGCACAGCCCGCGCCAAGTACCACACCCGCTGCTCCCGCTGCGTCCGCACTACGGATGATTGTCCCCACATTACCTGGGTCTTGCACTCCGTCCAGCACCACAACAAGCCCGCGCGCTCCGGTAATTAGGCTTTCCAGTGGCTCACTGCCTTTACGCACAATCGCGAATACAGGCTGCGGTGTCATCGTATCCGTACATTTGGCGATAACCGCTGGAGATACACTAACCCACTCCACACGCTGTAGCGGATTCTCAAGCCCGGCGAGTTCGCTAGGTACGCCTTGCTCTCCATCGTACACGATGCACTCCAGATCTGCTCTGGCACGTAGTGCCTCCTGTACAAGATGAATGCCCTCAATGATATATTTATGTTGACGGGTACGATGTTTTTTCTCCAGCAACTGCGCCCATTCTTTTACACGTGTATTTTGCGGTGATACAATATCCATCTTTCCATCCTTCCCATCTGCATCCATCACTTCGGATACGCAAGCTCCATTTTCGTCAAATGATCCTTGTGACCCACAATGATCAGCACATCTCCAGCTTCGATCCGGTCCTCCGCGTACGGCGAGATGTTCATCGAATTCCCACTGCGAATCGCCATCACGTTACAACCAAAACGTGCACGGATGTTTAATTCCATCAGGTTTTTACCGATCATTTGCTCGGAGGCTCTCATCTCCAAAATGCTGTAATCCTCAGATAACTCGATGTAATCCAGTATATTAGGCGAGGTCAGATGATGGGCTACGCGTAGTCCCATATCCCGCTCAGGATAGATGACTTTATCTGCCCCAATCTTCTGCAATACCTTACCATGAAGCTCATTTTGGGCTTTTACGATCAGCACCGGTACACCCATATCTTTCAATATCAGGGTTGTCAGAATACTCGCCTGAATATCTTCACCAATCGCCACAACGACAACGTCGAAATTCCGTATGCCCAGCGCACGCAGCGCTTCTTCATCTGTTGAATCTGCCGATACCGCATGGGTCACCACATTGGACATTTCCTGAGTCCGTTGCTCGTCCGCATCAATTGCCAGCACGTCGAATCCCATGCCACTCAGTGCATTGGCAACACTTGATCCGAACCGTCCCATGCCAATTACGGCATACTGTTTCTTGGCCATTAGGGTCTTAACCTCCCGCTGCACTTCAGCATGACGCATCATTACGGATACCCATGCTAACGTAAATAATCCTTCGTAGTATACCACAAAGCCCGATAAACTTGAATGCGCTCGCGCTTCCCAGGGAACAGTATTAGAGCAGCCGAATATACGAGGAGGGAATTGCGATGCCCATTACATTAAGCCTGCGTGAAGCGATTGTTCATAAAGTTCATGACAAGAGTGATGATCAGCTCCGGGAGATGATTGAAGGTTCAGTAGATGGACCAGAAGCTGCATTACCTGGACTTGGCGCCATTTTCGAGATGATCTGGAAGAACACAGAACCTGCCAAGCAGGAAGAACTGATTCAAATCGCGCAAGAGCATCTGCACACCATTCCCGTCCAACCGCTTAGCTAATCGAAGCAGTGGAGGGTAAGGTAACCATCATTACGTTTGTTCTGTCTGCAAAAGAAAGCTTTCCCTTATTCGGCTGGATCATACCCGCCTCCAGGTAAGGTGTATAGCAATAGATCCCTCCGCCAATTGGCGGAGGGATCTTATTTTTAACAAGCTCTATCTCATCACATGAACTTGTCAAGTCTAACTAACTTTTTAACAACTCCCACGAAATACTTCTGTCTTCACTTAAGGCGCAGTCTCCAGGAATTGAGCTGTAGGATTTTTATCCATAGCCGTTCTCATTGCATACTCATTTTCGAAGAGCACCACATAATTCCCTTTTTTATCTTTGACAAGCGTAGAGTTAATCCGGAATTTGCTTGGGTCCAGATTCTCGTCCACGATCCAGCGAGCGAACTGATAAGGCATGCGTTGTAACAGTACGTCTACCCCATACTCGCCTTTCATCCGGTATTCAAATACCTCGAACTGTAGTTGACCAATTACGCCGAGGATTGTCTCGTCGAAACTTGCCGTCTGGAACACCTGAATGGTTCCTTCCTCCGTCAACTGATCAATTCCTTTTTGGTACTGTTTATGTTTCAATGCATTTTTCACAGTAACTTTGGCGAAAATCTCTGGAGAGAACGTTGGCAATTCCTCAAAAATAACTTCGCTGCCTTGGCTCAGTGAATCGCCAATCCGGAAAATACCCGGATCGAATAAACCGATAATATCGCCGGCATACGCCTCTTCTACAATATCCCGGTCTTGTGCCAGGAATTGCTGTGGCTGTGACAGCTTGATATCTTTACCCACACGAGTATGCTTCACACTCATTCCACGTTGGAACTTGCCTGACACAATACGCAGGAACGCAATACGATCCCGGTGTGCCGGGTTCATGTTTGCCTGAATCTTGAACACATAACCGCTGAATTTCTCATTCGTTGGCTGAATCTCTCCTGCCGTACTGCGACGTGGTTCAGGCTTCGGTGCCAGTTCCAGGAAGTTCTCCAGGAAAGTCTGTACGCCGAAATTGTTGATCGCACTACCGAAGAAAATAGGTGTCAATTCGCCGCGTTGAACTCTCTCCATGTCGAATTGGTCGCCCGCAATATCCAGCAACTCCAGATCCTGACACAATTGATCATGCAGATATTCCCCTGCCATCTCACGGATAATCGGATCTTTGTAGCCATCTACCTTTTGTACTTTAATCGTTGAGTGATCGTCCCCTTGGAACAATTCCACCTGATTTTTCATCCGGTCATAGACACCGCACAGCTCGCGACCTGTACCAATAGGCCAGTTCATCGGAACCGAACGAATACCCAGTACATTTTCAAGTTCTTCCATCAGGTCAAATGGGCTTTTACCCTCACGGTCGAGTTTGTTGATAAATGTAAAGATTGGAATGCCACGCTTCGCACATACCTGGAACAACTTGATCGTTTGTGCCTCGACACCTTTTGCCACGTCAATCAACATTACCGCGCTATCGGCAGCCGTCAGTGTACGATACGTATCTTCACTGAAATCCTGGTGACCCGGTGTATCCAGAATGTTGACGCGATGATCCAGATAGTCAAATTGCATTACGGAAGAGGTAACCGAGATCCCCCGTTGTTTCTCAATTTCCATCCAGTCACTTGTTGCGTGTTTGCTTGCTTTCCGAGCTTTTACCGTTCCCGCAAGGCGAATCGCGCCCCCGAACAGCAACAGTTTCTCGGTTAATGTAGTTTTACCCGCATCCGGGTGAGAGATAATGGCAAACGTCCGGCGTTTGTCCACTTCCTGTTGAAGAATATCATTTGCAGCTTTGCTCATAGGTTTAATCCCTTTCGTCCGTTCATTCACGTTAATCCGGCATGGCCGGTCCATCATTCAATCTTTATGCAATCCGGCGAGGCCGGTTGATTGTACATCAGTTTTTACGTACTAGGTATTTACACACTAGATTAATTTTACACATTTACAATGGAGTTCATCCTCCTTAAATCTGTGCTTTCATGTATACCGTGATCTGCTTCTTAACCCAACTCTCCTATTGTACCATAATCTGTACCGAAAATAACCGATTACTACCGCAGATTCTTCTCTTTTCCCTTGCAAAAAAAAGCACCCTTCAGCCATTTCCATGGCATCCAGGCACTCCTCATTCATTATTATTTATCGGTTTTAGAAAATCAATGCATCCAGCGCGTATTGTCCACCACCTGTCAATGCCAGCGCTACACCAATCACCAGAATCGCGAGATTATATTCGAATCCGTTCTGTGTGGACCAGTATCCGTTCGCTCCATGGACTTTCACAATTGCAATAACCATCGTCAATGCAATCAGAATGCCACCTACCGGTGTGAGCAGACCCAGAGCCAGCAGCAATCCGCCGCCGAATTCCGCGAGTCCAGCCAGCAGCGCCACCAATGCACCGGGCTTCATGCCCATCGACTCAAACCAGCCGCCTGTACCCTTGATCCCGTAACCTCCGAACCAACCAAACAGCTTTTGAGCTCCGTGCGCCATGAACGACAATCCAATCACCAAACGAATCAACAACAACCCTACATCCAACATCATTTTCTTTTTCCTCCATTCGATATATACAAAATAGTATTCTTAGATTAAAGATATTATGCACATTTTTTCTTCATGATTCTCTGTGACGCAAACCCCTTCAACTGGTTTACATTTTATCTCATGAATGATAACTTATCCGAAACGTTTGCCCGAATGAAGTTTGTCATTTGCGTAACTCTTTAACTCATGTGTTGAGTATAAGTTACATACTTACTTTTTGTCAACAACTTAATTTAAATTACTTATTTCCTTATGATGGATACCTACCTTTTCCCCCACTAAAAAGCCTGGGTACACCGCAAAATTTGCGATTTCCCCAGGCTCAGTCATGTTGTGTATATTGTTAATACTGTTGTTAATGCCCTTACTCTAACCATTCACTTGCCAGATCACGCTGTCCTCGTCCTGACCATTCACCGGCCACCAGTGGAATCCGTCCTGCTCCAGCAGCTTATCTGTCGCTTCTGGTCCCCAAGTTCCAGCAGGATACGTATGAAGCTCTCCTTGATTCTGCCCCCAGGCTACTGCGATCCGATCCACAAAAGACCAGGCTGTTGCCACTTCATCCCAACGGGTGAAGTACGTAGAATCCCCTTCTGCTGCATCATGCAGCAGACGTTCATACGCTTCAGGCGAGTTAATTCCAATCATGCAGCTCTGACAGAAATCCATTGCGAGTGGCTGAATCTCGGAATCCGAGCCTGGTTTCTTGGCATTGATTTTGATATATATGCCTTCCATCGGATTCACCCGAATGACCAGCAGATTCGGTTCCAATTTATACTTTTTCCCAAGGTACACGTTGTTTGGCATCGACTTGAACTCAACTACGATCTCAGTCGTTTTCACCGGAAGACGCTTGCCTGTCCGAATGTAGAATGGTACACCTGCCCAGCGGAAATTATCCACGAATACACGTGCGGCAAAATATGTCTCCGTATTCGACTGGGGATCAACCTTGTCTTCCTGGCGATACCCCGGAAGCTGCTTGCCACGGTACTCCCCTTCGGCATACTGCCCCCGCACAACGTTGTTGCTCACTTCCTCATCCGAAGTAAAGGCTCGCAATGAACGCAGTACCTTCACCTTCTCATCCCGAATGTCCTCCGGGAATAGGCGACTCGGCGGTTCCATCGCAATCATCGTCAGCATCTGAAGCATATGGTTCTGCCCCATATCACGCAGTGCACCGGAGTGATCATAATAACCGCCACGTTCTTCCACGCCTACCGTCTCACCAAGCGTAATCTGAACGTTGGCAATATGTTTGTTATTCCAGAGCGGTTCAAAAAAGGCATTTCCGAAGCGGATCACTTCGATATTTTGCACCATTTCCTTGCCCAGATAATGATCAATCCGATAGATTTCCTCTTCACGGAATACCTCACGAATCTGCTCATTCAGATGTTCGGCCGATTGCAGATCATAACCAAATGGTTTTTCGATCACCAAACGGTTCCATCCCTGACTTTCCAACATACCACCGTCCCGCAAACTGTACGAGACACTGCCAAACAGCTCAGGTGCCAGTGCCAGATAGAACAGTCGATTCCCCGGCGTGTTAAACTTTGATTCCAGATGCTCCGTCTGCGCACGCAGCTCTTTGAATCCTTCCACATTATTGATATCCAGTGCTTTGTATTCAAAATGCTCGACAAAAGCGTTCCACTCATCAGGTTCCCCCGCTGGATAACGGCAAAACTCTTTAATGGATTCATAGATGTCTTCCCGGAATTGGTCTGGGGACCTCGGACGACGTGCTACGCCAATAACCGCAAAGTCTTCGGCAAGCTTGCCTTCACGGTAAAGACTGTAGATAGCCGGAAACAGCTTCCGGCGGGCCAAATCACCCGTTGCTCCAAAAATGAAAAATACTGCGCCTGGTGTCTGTACTTCATCTTGCAATTGTTTTTCAACCATGGGCTCCTCTTTCTTCCGGGAAGATAACCTTCACGCTCTCCCCGAGCTATGTAATGGTGTTATATATGCACGACATACAACTGTCAATTACCAGCAAGTTCCTTCTTGGATGTGATGCCATTTTAGCATATCAACTGAATGGATGCACTATTTCAAACTCATTTTTCTGATAAAGATTCTCAATATTGGGTCCCAATTCATGAAAAATCCATCCCTTAGTATTCAATCGTAATCACCGGAAACCCCACTGTAATTCGATTATCGAGCTCATCACCAACCTGGTGAACTGCGAGTTGCATATTCAACATATGCGAGCCACTCTTGATAGATAGGGGCAGCTCAGCCGCCTTATAAGAGACACTTGCAGTACCTGCATCTGTATAACGTTCGACGGAGGCGATATCCACCTTTGTGGACAGCTGTTCTTCGATCAGTTCCAGTTGCTGACTCGCATCATGTTCCGTAGCAGTAACTACTGTACCTTGCACAGACATATTCCAGGTTGCCTTCATCCCTGAGTCTACAAGCAGTTGTTCGACCTCTTCATGTAATGTTATTAATGCCTTCCGATCCGTTTGTGTATCCCCTGAAAGTTGTACGATGGCGTAGTAACCGTTATCTCCTGTCTCGACGACATTGACCAACATGCCTACGCCACCATTAGCTGTACCTACAACTAGCTCACTACGGTACACATTGTGGCCCGTCTGACGTACCTGCATCGGTGGTTCAAGCCCTAAGTGACTAGCCAGTAATAAGGCCTGCGCTTGTGCATTTCCCTTGCCTTCTCCTTGCCATTTAATCACCAGACGATCCACATTATCAATCACGCTGTCAGCAGTATAGATTAACTGTTCCAGTTGGGCAGCTTTGGATTCGTTCTTCTCTGCGTATACCTGTGTCACACCAATAAGAATTATGATAGCTATTGCCAAGATACCTGCTGTCATCCAACGATTTAACATTTGAATCCCCCGCTTCTTTCTTTCATTCTATGAATCTATCAACAGCATGCCCCTTTCCCACATTAGCTATACTTCTTCTGCACACAACAAAAAAGCCCCACCCGCCACATGCATGGCAGATCGGAGCTTTCATTTATAAATTTCTATATAAATTGAACTACACAATATTTACACTCGCCACTCCGCTGACAGAACAACCTTCCGATCGCTGTTATCCCCAGATTTTTTTGATTCTTTTTATAAAGGGTAAATCCGGGGATAAAGGCGAAGTTTATGCTTCCGAAGTAGCTTTCTTTCAGAAAGCTTTTAGCTTCGCTTCTTCAGGTTCCTTCTGTCCTTTCCGTTTTGTATAAATCTTTAGTTCAATTTATATAATCATCACTTATCTATTACTTCCCGCACATTAATGCACGGTTCTTTGGCTTAATTATGTTATTGCATATAGTTCTTGTTATTACTCTGCAAGTCCATTTTTATAAGCATAGATCGCGGCCTGTGTACGGTCGTCTACGCCCAATTTTGCCAGTAAGTTTGTAACATGGAATTTGACCGTCTTAATGCCGATGATTAGATCATCAGCGATGTCCTGATTCGATTTACCTTTGGCGAGCAACCGGAGCACATCCATTTCCCGGTCCGTTAATTCATCATGCAAAGGAGCTGCTGCCTGTGGCTGCCGGAAGCGATTCATCATTTTCGAAGCCACCTGTGACTCCAGAACGGATTGCCCGCGAGCGGCTGCGCGAATCGCATCTGCCACTTCATTGGCTCTTGATGTTTTCAACAGATAACTGAATGCGCCTGCTTCAATGACAGGATACATTTTTTCATCATCCAGGTAACTGGTCAATACAATGACTTTGCACTCTGGATACATTTTAAGTACCTGACGAGTAGCCTCAATGCCATCCATGCCTTCCATAACCAGGTCCATCAGAACAACATCAGGCTTATATTCCTGTGCGAGCCGAATGCCTTCCTCTCCACTACCTGCTTCACCAACAACTTCAATTCCATCTTCGGTATCCAGTACTGCTGCAAGACCAATACGTACCATCTCATGATCATCCACGAGCAATACTTTGATCGACGTTTCCGTCTCCGTTTCGACTTCCGGTTCCATTGACATGTTCTTCCTCGCTTTCATCGTTCATCACAGGTATCGTAATCTCAATCCGCGTTCCCTTACCAGGCGCTGTTACAAATTGTATGGCCCCGCCAATCTCCGTAACACGTTCACGCATGTTAGCCAGACCGTAGGAAGCTTGTTTATTCTCATCCAGATCGAAGCCTTGCCCATCATCACGAATCAATACCCTGATCGCATCGGTACGGCGCTGGATCCGTATCTCCATTTTTTCCGCTTTTGCATGCCGTAACGTATTGGACATAGCCTCCTGAACGATTCGAAACAGATGATTCTCGATACCTTTGATCAGATCAATGTCCTCGTCCATTTCGAACACAATGTCCATGGGTACTTTCGTTTTCAGTTCCATCACCAGATCACGCAGACCTTGTTCAAGATGTTTCCCCTCCAGATAGACTGGCCGCAGATGTAACAGTAACGCACGCATCTCGGACTGGGCTACCGAAGCCATTTCCTCAATCAGAGCCACCTGCCGCTGAGCACGTTCAAAATCCTTCTCCATCTTCCGTCCAACGGCCGTTGCTGTCATGGATATCGCGAACAATTGCTGCGATACCGCATCATGCAGTTCCCGTGCCAAACGTTGCCGCTCTTCCACAATAGCCGTAATTCTGGCTTGTTCAGCAAGCTGTGCATTATGAGTAGACAATCGCTGGAGCGAAGATATCTGATCTTCCCACTTTTTGCCGATTCGTCCGAGTTGCTCACTTAAACGGCCCACATCATCATCGCCCAGATCAGGTACAGTGCGTGATAGAGAGCCCTTCTCCCACAGTAGAAGTGTTTCCCGCAGCAGTTCAATCCGGCGTTTAACCCGGTAACTCTGATAGAACCCAAAGACCGCACCAATCCCAATCAGAAGCAGCAATAAGGCCAGACCCGATTGAATCAGATGACGCCAGCCTGTAAACGGAGCAAGATAACCATATGTATACAATACATACAAAATAACTGCGAGCACAATGAAAACCAGGAGGATCCCTTCACCCATACTTCGGGTTACCATGTCGGTATGTCGTTTTGTCTTCATCGGGGTCTCCTCCTTCTCTTCATCTATTTTACTACGGATTACTGATGTTTAGGTCGCCAACAATATAAGAAATGACAAATTTTGCTTTATGTTCACTGGATTCATATCCAGGCGTTCTCCATACTAATTTGTTCATCATGCCGCTATCTTGTTCTCCAAGAAGATTAATCCGGCCGAAAAGAACCGATGCTTCAATCTCCACACCATAATCTTCTGGTAGTGTAAGGCGAACATTACCCATAACTCCTTGCAGCAGCACCATTGTTTGTTTCTCCTCCGGAATTGAAAGAGATAGATCGGCATTAACCTCACCTATGGCATGCCACAGACTCATACTACGTAACGTCCATGATGATTGATCCCAGTAGTACCGAGCCATGAAATTCTGTTTCTTCATAACACCTTCGTCCAGATGAATCTTTTTGTTTTTCGAATAAAAGTAAGCTAAAGAAGCCAGTACAATCAAAAATACAATCATTAAATTATCCAGCAATAACAGTGCCGCACCAATGCCAAGATACCGATGACCTTTGCGGGTATCCCCATTGCGGACTTGAAGCATTCCAACCGTTAACAGAATCAGTGCGGCAGCGGTCAGGAAGTTAATATTGTCATTCAATAACATCATTGTGCCAATAATCATAATGACAACTGCAAGCCATTTACTCTTTTGATTCATCCCCGCCGCACCTCCTCTGTAAGTTAATCTCTCTTTATTCAACGGAAAAGCCATACCAGGCAATGAAGTCCTGTATGGCTTAACTTTTGCTCTACCAACCGTACATTATACACGATTTATAGAATATCATATTGTCCACTAAGCGAACAGTTATTCTTTTGAAGTTCCGTTCGCTTCATTCTTGGAACCATTGCCCATTTTGTTTTTGAGGGCTTGTAATTGCTGATCCACTTTGAACTGTTTTTCCACATCTACAGGATTCGTGTACGTGGATGATGTGTTGCGATAAGGTGCACGAGCTACGTCAGCTTCAGCTTCCAGCTGCATGATTTTCTCTTCCATGCGGTGGAATCCAAGTGATGCGCCGCCACTTTCGATCGAATGCAAGCTGTTGATGGAAGACATTTGTTTTTTGGCTTTTGCCATTTGTGCACGGGATACAAGTTCATTACGTTTGTTACGCATTTTGTAGAACTCATCTTTCATATCATGCAACTGTTGCAACAGATCTTTTGCTTGTGCTTCGGACTGTGCATGCAGTTCGCTGTACTCCGTAATTTTTTGATCAAAGTAGATTTTCTCTTCCAACAATTTGCGTGCCACTTCTTCCTGACCGTTAGACAGAGCAGCTTCTGCTTGGGACTCACGTTGTACCGAAGTACGCTCCGCTTCATCCAAACGTTGTTTCATGCGGCGCTCATTTGCCATTTGTTTGGCAACAGTTACCTCTGCCTCATGAATCTCAGCCTCCATATCACGCAAGTACTGGTTCAACATTACAATCGGGTCCTCTACTTTATCCAACATATCATTTACCGATGCTTTCGTCATATCCTTAATCCGTTTAAATACTCCCATTTTACTTTTCTCCCTTCTCGTAACGAGATAATTTTTGGCGAAGCTCTTCAACTTCTTTTTTCAGTGCTTTTTTCTCGATATCTTTCATCATGGAATCAAGTTCACTTTCTTGCGGTGCTCCTGCTCCGTAGGCGTTGTTGTCATAAGAACGGGGACCAGATTGAGGTCTGCCGTTGAATCCAGGGCCGGGACCGAAGTTACCAGGACCTTGCTGGTTGTGATTATTTTGAAAAGGACCTCTTGGTGGCTGATGATCATAGTTGTCGTATCCTCTGCCAGGACCAGGGCCTTGGCCCGGACCGTAGCCATATGGATCATAAGGCGGATACGGTTCTTTTGGTACCACCAGTGCTGCAATAAAGTATATTAATAACGACGTGCCGCCAGTTACGAAGATACTGATAACAAAGATGATACGCAGCAGGGTGGAATCCATTCCGATGGTTTCGGAAATTCCGCCGCACAAGCCGGTTAACATCCGGTCACGCGTTGAGCGGTATAATTTGCTCATGTGCTTGCTCCTTTCGTTTACTTGTATCCTCTTACGTTGGAATCATAAGCATATGGATCAACGTGATTGGATTCCTTTGGTACCACCAACGCAGCGATGAAGTAGATCAACAATGATGTACCTCCCGTAGCGAAAATACTGATGAAGAAAATGATACGTAGCAGCGTAGTACTCAATCCGAGATTTTCAGAAATGCCGCCGATCAAACCTGTTAGCCTTCGATTACGCGCCGAGCGGTATAATTTATTCATTGTGACTACTCCTTTCTGTCATTGTTCAATTTCTGTCTTAAGCGTTCCAGTTCCTTATCCAGCGTAGAGGATGACATGCTGCCAGTCACTCCTGAACCATCTTGATTCATCCGCCGGATATCGCGGAGACTTTGTGCTTCATATTCGAGATCAGAGACTTGATCATCCAGTCGGTTAAACATACGGGGTACATTCTGACCGTTGTGATTGCCTCTCTGGTTCATACGTTGCTGTAACTGAATCGTCTGCATACGAGCGTAGTAATATTGGCGTTTGCTGTATACATTCTGATATTCAACCTTCAGCTGGTCGATCTGTTCATCCAACTCCTGTAATGCCGCATAACTTTGTGCATACAATTCATTGTACTGTTCCATTTTTTCCTCGTGGAGGATTTTCTCCTGCAAGGCCAGCTTAGCGAGATGTTCTTCCCCTGCTTTCAGAGCCATGGAAGCCTGTTCTTCCCGTTTGTTCACCATACCTGCTGCCTGATCGGCTTGTTGTTTCATTTGTCTGGTATGGCTTGCATATTGATGACGAAGTTTCTCGGCTTCACCGATGTCTTGGCGGGTCGAGACCAGGAACTGATCAATCAGTTTGACTGGGTCCTGACTTTGCTCCAAATGTTCGTTCAGATTAGCTACGGTAATATCCCGCATTCGACGAAATACACTCATTATGTTCTGTCCCTCCTTTTCATAATCGTGAAAACTTAGTACCGACCACGACGACTGCGGTTATTGCTTAGCATTGAGATACCAAAGATGATTAGCCCGATCGCGATGATCGGTCCGATCAACCATGCCAGTTTACCCATCAGTGAGATGATACCGATGATGAGAACAATCCAGCCAAGCATCACATTCCCTCGTTTAACTCCGTAGTATCCCAGTGCAATCATCAGGACCGGAATCAGATAACCCATTAAGTGTCCAAGAAGTGGAGTTAACTTTCCGAAGAGGAGTAGTGCACCCAGCGCAATCAATACAATCGCCCAGCCATTTCCCTTATTCAATCTCATAATTGTTGTTCACCGCCCTTTCCATTCGTTCCTTTTAATGTGTTGAGTCATTTGTTCGTTTGTTTCTTGTTTTTTGTTTCCGTGTTTCTTGTTTAACCTTATGTCCTTATTCTAGGGGATTCCGCGACTTTTCAAAACAGACCGTGGACGGTTTTTCATCCTAGACTCAGGTCGGGGATCTAGTTGGACCTTTGACTGTCCCTATACAAGACCAACGTTCCACCTAAGCTTAATAGCACTCCAGATACCTTCTATTACCCGTACTCAGGCTACCCTTTAGCCGATATCGACCTGTAGAGAGAATGATGTCCATGTCTCTATTTACGTTCACACTGCAATTTCGTTTCTCATGATTACGTATTGGATAGTCATTCCAAGCCGTTACTCTAGCCTTTTCGGCAAAATCATCTATCAGCAATCCCTTATCTCTACTTCTATACCTTCTTGTGAAATTACTTATTTATCCAAATAAACAAAATTTAGATTGTTCTATATGTAAGCGTTTACTAAAATAGAAAGTGTTACTATTTCTAATGTCAGGGGTGGAACTGAGACTGTGCGACCAATCAGCTATCTCCATAAAATGATCATCTTCGGAATCCTGTTAAGCACCCTGCCCATTTTGTTAACGGGAATTGCCGCATTTATCTATTCATCAAACCAAACTGAGCTGCATCGTACGCAGGCCAACAGACAGCTGCTGGAACAAATGCAATCCAACGTAGAGCACAAACTCGCTACAGTCAGTTATATGCTTGATCAGGCCGTTCGCTCTCCAGTAACCCTCCGTTCCCTGTCTGCTTCTTCTTCACTAGAAGGGAAAGGACCTTTACTTGCCGACAAGCTGCAGAGCGAATTTCAGAATATGAGGTCATGGGAACCTTTGTTAGATATTACCCTGGTGAATCAATCTCAGAATTGGCTTATTGATCATGCCGGATTATATCGTAATACGGATTTTCCACTGGGTCTTCCCATGAAGGAATTGATATCGGATACGCTAACCTCTGGATGGCAACTCTCCCCTTCATCGGTGTTCAGTAATGATGAGCGTTCACCAGGTACCGGCTGTATCTATCATATTGCCCTTGCGAGATCTATTCCGAATCTGAATACGTCTTCCGATGCTGCCCTGATTGCAGGAATCCCTGCATGCTCTTTGCAAAATACACTAGGAGAATCCTCCTTAGGCAATGCTGCCGCAGGACTGATCATTTTGAATCGGGAACAACGTATCTTGGTGCATCCCGATCCTGTATACATTGGACAACCGTTGTCTGCCATTGGATTACAGGATCGGGATACGGAAGCCAACATAACCAAAATATCACCCATCACATTTTCAACAGGCTTTGAAAAACGGGAAGTTAAGATCGCCGATACACATTATTCCCTGACGTATAGCCCTTCTACCTTAAAGGGATGGACTTATGTGCTAATCTCACCTACCAATATTCTGACACAAGAATATATCGATATCGGATTGCACACCTTGTATATCAGTATCTTCTTACTTCTACTTTCATTATTACTCGCCTGGCTCGGCTCCAAGCGAATGCATGTCCCGATTCGTAAACTTTTAACCCAACTTGGTGACAACCATCTGTCCAAAGAAGGAAACACATTAGCTCAGCAATCACCACCATTTTCTGATGAGTTCGAACAGATCAGAGCAGGGGTCTCACAATTATCTGCCTCTCGCTCCCAATTAGAGAACACACTTAATGTGCATCTATTGCAGATTCGCAATCATTTTATGATGAATCTGTTCCAGGGTAAGATCCCTGTTCATACTCTTCATGACACCCTGAATGAATATGGCTACACACATCAGGTTCGGGAATGGCAACAAATTGCTGTTATTACACTACAGGCCGATCTTGTTAATCATACAAAATATAGAGCTAGTGATCGTGACCTCTTATTATTCGCTATTCAAAATATATTGGAGGAAACCGTTGTGCATAACCAACAATTGCTTCCCATTGTGCTGGAACATACAGTAGTCACGGTGATTGGCACCGTGGAACAGGATCAGTTTATTTTTTCACAGCAGCTATATGTATTAACAGACCAGTTACAACAACAGATGGATAAGATTCTAACTCTTCAAGTCAGTATAGGATTCAGCCAGCCACACAGCTCTCTATATCACATCCCTCAAGCTTATACAGAAGCCATGGAAGCATTGAGGCATCGGATGAAACTGGGAACAGGCATTATTTTTCAATATGAGAACATAGATCATTACGCTCCCACTTGGTCCATGACCTACCCGGAATCATTGGAATATTCGTTGATCCAAGCTATTCAAAGTGCGGACGAAGTCCAGGCCTCTGCTCTTCTGAAACAACTGCTTGAAGTGATCTTTGGTATGGAGGTTACACCGGAGGAGTATGAGGTGGCTCTTACGAGGCTACTCACGCATATTTTGCAAATGACTCAGGAATCCGGCATACGACTCGGACAGATCTCCCAAGGTCGTGGCTCGATGTTTCATGAACTTCATGGTTTGCAGTACGCTGCTGAAGTTGAGGAGTGGTTTAACCATCAAGTCATCTTGCCCGTCATTCAGGTTTTTAAAGCGAGACAATATGCCCAGTATCAGCATATATCTGAGAAGATGATTGCCATGATTCATCAAGATTATGATAAGGATCTGACGCTTGAGGAATGCGCCTTGAAGCTTCACTACAATGCCAACTACTTAAGTAGTGTTTTCCGCAAAGAGACAGGCTGTGCATTTAGTGAATATCTGACCAAGTACCGATTTAACATCGCTAAAAAATGGCTGGATGAAAGTGATCTAACCGTTAAAGATATCGCAGCACGACTTCGGTACAACAATCCGCAAAACTTTATCCGATCATTCCGTAAATGGGAAGGAATCACCCCCGGCCAGTATCGGGAGCGTAAGCAGAAAGCAGAAGTGTCGAACAGAAATTAGACAAGGAGCACGACTGTAGGTCGCACTCCTTCGGCCAGCTCGGATACCTCTCCATATGGCCCCCCGAACAGGGCTAGGGCTCGGACCTGTGACAACTCGATTAACCGTGGAGTGCTCTACCAACTGAAATATCAGGGAATATGCTTCAGAGATCATTCTCTGAAAACTAGGTCTGTGTTTTGTTTCGTTGTCTCGAACATCTCTAAATAAACGAGGGTCTGGTTCAAAGCGGTTGATGAATTAGTGGCTTCAAAAAAGAGGGAGCACATAACCTGCTCCCTTCAATTACAACTTTACTTCTGCAATCTTAACTTCATATGTTTGACACGTGTATCTTCTTGTTTTGCAGTATGATGCTTCCTAGTTTCATCTTAGAGGTTAACTACATTGTCCGTCTCAATTCCTGATTATTAGTACACTTGCCAATCTTATGCGATTTATCGCTTATCCTTAGTGCGAACTGTTTTCATATTGGGCTGTTCAAGTTGAATTAGAATCTTACCAAATCTTCCTCCACGTGAGAAGGTCACCGTACTATCCTTGTACGTATCGTTAATGTAATCCTCAGCCAATCTGAGGGAATCTTCATCCGATGGTAACTCATACGTATTAAGCCATTCTGGCAGCTGCTCGATAATCTCTTCCACCGGTACTTCAAATGAGTTAACTTCTCTCGTAATGATCATCGTATAAGAATACCCCTTCAAATACAGCAACTGTTGGATATACCCCATATCACCGGCCTTGTATGAAGAAGTTACCCCCAGTACATCCTTAAGTTCATCCATTAGTGTGTGTTCCTTCTGTCCCGCCATAGTACTTATATACACATACTTCCGGGCACATTTGATCGCCTGCTCAATCGTTTCCCAATCCGACATCGCCGGACACATGGATGCAAATGCAAAATCATATTTCTTCTCCCAGCCTTTATCCTGAATAGAGATTTCCTCATATCGTTCGTTTACGATTTCAATTTTGGATTCCAGAGCTGAAGGTATCGTCTCTTTCATAAGGGAAACAAGCAACTCAGAAGGCTCAACTGCGGTCACACTTGCCCCCTTTTCTGCAAAAGGAATGGTAAATATGCCTGAAGCGGCTCCAATGTCCAAAATGGATAACCCTGCGAATTCCACACCCTGGTTTTCAATCCAGCCCATAATGCGTTCAGAACGCTGCTTTCCTTCTTCGGTGAACGACTGTGCATGATAATCTCTGGCCCACCGCTCAAATACCTCTTCTGTATTGAATGATGCGCTTTTCTTCTTATATTTTGAACTTCTCGGACGATTCTTCCATGCCTCTTCCCATACAGAAAGATCAAATAACAGATCGGTATCCGATAGATTTTTTCCATTAGTCACTCTGCTTCACTCCTCTATATTAAAGACTTTAATTATCTACAATATACTGAATATAATCATACGTCAATCTTTATTAACGTCTAACTTCTCTTACTCTAGATTTTCTTACTGCACATAAATCAATTTATATAAAATAAAAATAACCCTACACATTGCATAAGCAACATGTAGGGCTATTCAATATACCGGCGAGAGGACTCGAACCTCCACGGTTTCCCACTCGATTTTGAGTCGAGCGCGTCTGCCATTCCGCCACGCCGGCATATGCTGGAGGCGCCACCCAGATTCGAACTGGGGATAAAGCTTTTGCAGAGCTGTGCCTTACCACTTGGCTATGGCGCCATATTTTGGAGCGGACGACGGGAATCGAACCCGCGACCCTCGCCTTGGCAAGGCGATGCTCTACCGCTGAGCCACGTCCGCATAATGGCTGGGGATATAGGATTTGAACCTATGCATGACGGAGTCAAAGTCCGTTGCCTTACCGCTTGGCTAATCCCCAATAAAAAATGAAAAAACAAAGGGGCGATCGAGGGGAATTGAACCCCCGAATGCCGGATCCACAAACCGGTGCGTTAACCACTTCGCCACGACCGCCATAAAAGGTTAATTTCTAAAAAGTTAATTGGCAGGGGCAGCAGGAATTGAACCCACACCAACGGTTTTGGAGACCGTTGTTCTACCTTTAAACTATGCCCCTAAAAACTGGTGGAGGATGATGGATTCGAACCACCGAACCCGTACGGGAGCAGATTTACAGTCTGATGCGTTTGGCCACTTCGCTAATCCTCCAGGATTACATGGTGCCGGCGAGAGGACTTGAACCCCCAACCTACTGATTACAAGTCAGTTGCTCTACCAGTTGAGCTACACCGGCTTATTAAATTATTTTAAAAATGGTGGCTCGGGACGGAATCGAACCGCCGACACGAGGATTTTCAGTCCTCTGCTCTACCGACTGAGCTACCGAGCCATAATAAAGTCTAATCTTAATTCCTTACACTTTATATAGGGCATCAGTGCCATACAGCAGATGTAGTGAACAGTTTGCCTCATGTAAAGATTAAATGGCGGAACCGACGGGATTCGAACCCGCGATCTCCTGCGTGACAGGCAGGCATGTTAGGCCAACTACACCACGGTTCCAGATCACTTTCTCAAAGGAAAGTATAATTGCGGGGGCAGGATTTGAACCTGCGGCCTTCGGGTTATGAGCCCGACGAGCTACCGGGCTGCTCCACCCCGCGTCGTTATAAAGTTTATATGGTGGAGGCTGAGGGGATCGAACCCCCGACCCTCTGCTTGTAAGGCAGATGCTCTCCCAGCTGAGCTAAGCCTCCGAACAACACATTTATGATCATACCATAATCTTGTTGTAAAAATCAACTTCTTTTTTTGAAGTTATTATGACCCGTAGGGGATTCGAACCCCTGTTACCTCCGTGAAAGGGAGGTGTCTTAACCCCTTGACCAACGGGCCTTAATATTATGGCGGAGAGAGAGGGATTCGAACCCTCGAGACGCTTGTGACGCCTACACGATTTCCAATCGTGCTCCTTCGGCCAGCTCGGACACCTCTCCATATGGCTCCCCGAACAGGGCTCGAACCTGTGACAACTCGATTAACAGTCGAGTGCTCTACCAACTGAGCTATCAGGGAATATGCTTCAGAGATCGTTCTCTGAAAACTAGATTCGAAACGAAACACGCAAATTACAACTTGCTATTGGATAAGCCCTCGACCGATTAGTACTGGTCAGCTCCATGCATTGCTGCACTTCCACCCCCAGCCTATCTACCTCGTCG
>NZ_JAGIKV010000008.1 GCF_017874615.1 Paenibacillus xylanexedens | reverse complement strand
CTACGCATCGTCGCCTTGGTGAGCCGTTACCTCACCAACTAGCTAATGCGCCGCAGGCCCATCCCCAAGTGACAGATTGCTCCGTCTTTCCAGTTTCCTTCAGGCGAAGAAAACAATTATTCGGTATTAGCTACCGTTTCCGGTAGTTGTCCCAAACTTGAGGGCAGGTTGCCTACGTGTTACTCACCCGTCCGCCGCTAACTATCAGAGAAGCAAGCTTCTCTTCAAGTCCGCTCGACTTGCATGTATTAGGCATGCCGCCAGCGTTCGTCCTGAGCCAGGATCAAACTCTCCAATAAAGTATTGAAAAGAGCGATAAGCTCATTTTGAATCTGACGAGATTAAAAATCTCATTTGTGCTCCAGCCGATCCAAGCCAAGGCTTGTTTCAAACTTTCGCGTTCATTCTGCAAGCAGAATGTTTACTCACTCGTTGTTCAGTTTTCAAAGATCAAACTTGTTTCGTTACCGAATGTTGTTCTCTTCAGCAACTTTTATATCTTATCACATCCGAACCAACTTTGCAAGCTCTTTTTTTAAGTTTCTTTCGAAGCTTATTTCATTTGCTTGCCGCACCGTGTAAACCGTGTTTTCTTGGCCGGACTTAGAATATACCATGTAGAAATTTTGAATGCAAGTCTTTTTTTGAGTAATTATTTATAACTCTACAATCTTTCTGTTTTTTCTACACTTCCACATTTATCTCACGTAAAAAGCCTCTCTATAAAAGAAAGGCCCTCTCATCAAGTTACTTTAATATCTATTGTTATCCGATAACCTCTTGGATGTGAAGCTGCCGTTGCTGCATTAGGTTAATGATGGTTCCTTCTACTGACACCATAGGCCGTGTAGGATGATCTCGATCAGAGAATACGATCTCTCCAATCTGGTTATTGCTGAGTTTTACTCGGATGCCATTATGGATCTGGGTCGAACGTTGAACAAATACTCTTACGATTGCAGGGTCCAATTTCCCAAATGCCTCACTTTGAATCTGTTCTAGTACTAGGTATGGTGATTGTGCCTTGCGGTAGATCTTCTCCAGCGTCATAGCGTGGAAAATATCGGCGATAGCTACAATCTTGGCATAAATATGAATTTGCGTCCCACTAAGCTGCAACGGGTAGCCTGATCCATCCACTTTTTCATGATGCTGCAAAGCTGCAAGTCTGGCTCCCTCATTAATGGCCTTTGCCTGTTTAAGGATCTGATAACCATATTTCGTATGCTGACGAATCTCCTCCTGCTCTGTAGCCGTCAACGTGGATGGTTTATGGAGAATCTGCGGATCTACCTTATTGTTACCAATATCATGGAACAAGCCTGCAAAAGCCACTTGCATCCAATCCTTGGAGGGGAGATCGATCCATTGAGCCAATTGATAGGATGTGATCGCACTCAGTACGGCATGGTGATATACATAATCATGTTCTTGCATTACTCGTGGACTGAAGGTAAGCACATTATATTGTTTGAGATGTGAAAATACAGCCTCCAACTGTGTACGTAACTCATAGACAGGCAATTCAGCCGCCAGAGAGGACAGGAAAGCATTTTTGGTTAGTCCGACCATCTTCTCATACTCATCCTGCAAAGACGTTACTACAGGAGTTGTGGTGACGTTCCCTGTCTTCCCTGCCCGTTCACCATTGTTGTCATTGGCAGAACTTCCTGCGGACACAGATGCACCTTTGGTTCCCGTACTACTCGACGCCATTCTTTCTTGTTCAATATCTACCTGTTGAATCATAAAGGCTCTGAGCACTTCCATATCCTTGGGTAAAATGACTTTTCCCTTCTGAAGTAGAACGTTGCCGCGAAGTGTTTGCACATCACTCCCAAGTTTGAGTCCTGGTTTGACTTCTGACAGGGTGATTAATCCCATGTGTATTCCCCTCACTCATCGTTCTTCTATGTTAATACAAACAAGACCATAGTGCCGGTTTTTCATGATATTTCCCATTATATTACTCAGGAATCAGGCTGTACATCCCAGATTCGGAAGAATAAAAAGAAGAGATTCCTTTATACAAACAAAAGGGCTCCCCGTGGGAGCCCTCGCAATCTTCTTCCAATCTCCAAGAGATCAGTCTTTATAAAATTCTATTTTATGCTTCCGAACCGGAATCGTCGTCGCCCTCAACTTCATTAACCTCAGCGTCAGAAACGGTGCCTTCTTCCAAGCTTACTACCGGAGCTTGGGACTCCTCGCCTTCCAAGCCTTCAAGCGACTCATCGTCTGGTTCCTCTTCATTTTTGTCAATTCGGCTGACTGTAGCTACTGAATCCTCGTCACGAATATGAATCAGCTTCACACCCTGCGTGTATCGACCCATAGTGGATATGCCTTCCATGCTCATCCGGATCAACGTACCGCTAGACGTGATAATCATCAGATCCTCTTCGGTTTTAACCATTTTGAGGCTGACTACTGAGCCGTTCTTCTCTGTGACATTAATAGTCTTGATCCCTTTACCGCCACGAGTCTGCATCCGATAATCACTGACAGGTGTACGTTTACCGTAACCCTTGGCTGTAACGATCAGAACATCAAGCTCTTTATCAACTACATCCATGCCGATAACAGCATCCTGTTTATCCAATGTAATCCCTTTGACCCCGGTTGCGCTACGTCCCATGGAACGTACGTTACCTTCCGAGAATCGAATAGACATTCCGTGAGCTGTACCCATGATGATCTCTTGCAATCCATCGGTCAGCTTAACATCGATCAGAACGTCATCATCACGTAAGGAAATACCGATCAAGCCACCTTTGCGAATATTGGTGTAATCCTCAAGTGGCGTCTTCTTCACAACCCCTTGGCGGGTAGCAAAGAACAAGTATCTGTCACTTTCGAATTCCTGAACCGGAATTACGGCATTGACCGATTCACCCTGCTCGATCTGGATCAGGTTGATAATCGGAGTTCCCCGTGCGGTACGTCCAAGCTCTGGAATCTCGTAAGCTTTGAGACGGTACACTTTACCTTTGTCGGTGAAGAACATGAGGTAGTTGTGAGAGTTGGTCACAAACAGATGCTCGACAAAGTCGGTATCTTTCGTATCCATTCCCACGACCCCACGTCCACCACGTTTCTGGCTGCGGTATGTGGATACCGGCAGACGTTTCACGTAGCCTGTATGAGTAATCGTAATAATAACCTCTTCACGTGGAATCAGGTCCTCATCCAGAATACTCTCTTCACCTACAGTGATCTCCGTACGACGATCATCGCTGAAGCGGTCGCGGATCTCTTGCAGCTCCGTACTGATAATCTCAAGCACCAGATGCTCATTCGCCAGAATTTCGCGATACTCTCTGATTTTGACCATCAGTTCGTTATATTCATTTTCAATACGTTCGCGTTCCAGACCTGTGAGGCGTTGCAAACGCATATCGAGAATCGCTTGAGCCTGATCATGACTGAGTGAAAAACGCTCAATCAAACCTTCTCTGGCTGCATCTGCATTACTGGATGAACGAATCAATGTAATAATCTCATCGATATGATCCAGCGCAATACGTAAGCCTTCCAGAATGTGTGCACGAGCTTCAGCCTTCTTCAGTTCAAACTGCGTACGTCTGCGAATAACCTCAATCTGATGCTGCAGATAGTGATACAACACTTCACGCAAGTTCAGAATTTTAGGTTCTTTATTAACAATCGCAAGCATGTTAATTCCGAAAGTGGATTGCATCGATGTATGTTTGTACAAGTTGTTCAGAACAACCCCCGGATTCACGTCTCTGCGAAGCTCAATTACAACCCGCATACCGTTACGGTCAGACTCATCACGAAGGTCTGTAATGCCATCAATCTTTTTATCACGTACCAACTCGGCGATTTTCTCAACGAGTCTCGCCTTGTTCACCTGATAAGGTAGCTCCGTAACGATAATTTTCGCCTTATTGTTATTCTCTTCGATGTTGGTTTTAGCCCGCATCGTTACAGAACCACGTCCGGTCTGATACGCCTGACGAATACCTGAACGGCCCAAAATGTAGCCGGACGTAGGGAAGTCTGGTCCTTGAATGTAATCCATGAGTTCCATGGATGTAATGTCCGGATTTTGAATCATGGCCTGTACACCATCAATGACCTCGCCCAGATTATGAGGAGGAATATTGGTGGCCATACCTACCGCGATCCCGCCGACCCCATTGACAAGCAAGTTAGGAAAACGAGCAGGCAGGACGATTGGCTCATGTTCTTCACCGTCATAGTTCGGCTGGAAATCAATCGTATCCTTGTTGATATCTCTGAGCATTTCCATAGCAATCTTGGACAAACGTGCTTCGGTATAACGCATGGCTGCTGCCATATCACCATCGACCGATCCAAAGTTACCATGTCCATCTACATGCATATAACGCAGGGAGAAATCCTGTGCCATCCGTACCATCGTCTCGTAAACAGCAGAGTCACCGTGTGGGTGATACTTACCGATAACTTCGCCGACGATTCTGGCTGATTTTTTATGTGGTTTATCGGGTGTCATGCCGAGCTCTGACATCGCGTACAGAATACGCCGGTGAACCGGCTTCAATCCATCACGCACGTCAGGTAAGGCACGGCTAACGATGATGCTCATCGCATAATCCATAAACGATTCACGCATCTCGACGCCTATATCCCGATCTGTAATCTGAGAGTTCATTTCTTCCGCCATGCTGGACCTCCTTCTTGTCCTTCAACAAACGTTCCATTCCGTCATGCAAAAAATTGATTATATGTGAAAAGCCTAACAAGGCTAAAACCGCGCAAGAACGCTACTCTTTATTATATTACTTTCACAAAAGTTACACAATTAAACGTCCGCTGGGCAATAGCCTTTCTTCCGGGAACTTCTGCGTGTCTGGGGATACGCCCTGCCTTCCTCCCCAATTGCACATACAATGCTAGAAAAACGGCATATGTACTGTGCCTACCGAGGCTAAAGCCATTCCCGTCCTACGATCAAACTGCAAATTGTGCAGCTCATCGCACAAAACGCCATATTTCTCTATTATACCACTGAAATCGTCTCTTGTCCTTTGATTTCTCCGTGTCTTTCCCTCTTTAGAACTGAACAAAACATGAAAGGACTGATGAATCTTGGGTATCCAACGCGTCTCCAGCAAATGGGCCAAAACAGCCGTGTTACAACGCAGTCGCATTGTGAATGAATATATCCCAGTGACCCGAAAATATAGCCGTCAAACTCTGGAACGAATGACTGAATTATTTGAGTCCAACTATATCAAACCGGACCGTGGCACTTACGGTAATGGCGTTATGCGGGTGAGAACAACCCGTTTATACGAACCTGTTGTTAATTCCGAAGATTCCACCACAGATGCAGAGGTTTCGGAAGAAACCAATGATCGAAACCTGCCGGATGAACCCGAAGCAAGTGCTATTATCTCCAGAGCTACCTATCTCACAACAACATATCATCTCCAATACGGTACAGAGGAGAGATCATTTCATTCCCTGGACGAACTCGAACGAGCACTGAATGATCGCATTCAGGAACGTGATTATATCATTCAACAGGGAATCTCGCTGATGAAGCATGGAGATTTGCCTTTTGACTTGCGTGTGTTAACTCAGAAAAATCTGCAACACAACTGGGAAACAACAGGTATTCTGGGACGTGTTGCTGCGCCAGGCAAAATCATCACCAACATTCATGGCGGCGGACGATTGGGCACGTTTGAAGAACTCGTACTCCCCCATCTTCACCAGGATGGCTTCAAAAAACTTCGCACTGAGCTGTACCGCTTAGGTATTCATACCGCTGTGCAATTGCAAACATCATTTCCAAGACTCAAAGAGATTGGTATTGATATTGCGCTAGACAAAGCAGGGCGTCCTTGGATTCTTGAAGTCAACACACTGCCAGGCATTTACGCCTTTGGCTTATTACCGGACAAGGAGACGTACCGGAAGATCAAACGCTATGCAATTGCGTACGGTCGTTTGCCCTCCAAAAAGAGTAAGAGTTCTCGTCCATCCCCCAAAGCACAGGCCTCGTCAACCAAAAAACGTGTACGTCGATAACAAAGGGATACGGAATTCTAAGTATGCGCCTTCCCTGTTCCATACCTTCCCTAATATAAAAAAGGCGCCCTCTCAGGCGCCTCTTCGAATATGTTAAATGTCGAGGTTTTTCACGTATTTTGCATTTTCCTGGATAAAGTCACGACGCGGTTCAACGTTATCCCCCATCAGGGTGTCAAACATGGTATCGGCAAGTATGGCATCATTGATCGACACTTGCATCATGGCCCGGCTTTCCGGATCCATCGTCGTTTCCCATAATTGTCCGGCATTCATCTCACCGAGACCTTTGTAACGCTGAATGTTGAATTTCGCATTTTCGCCGAGCGTAGCAATAATTTCATCGCGCTCTTTCTCGGAACCGGCATAGCGAATCACTTTGTTACGCTCAATCTTGAACAATGGCGGCTGAGCAATATATACATAGCCTGCCTCAATGATTTTACGCATGTACCGATACAGGAATGTCAGCAGCAGTGTTCGGATATGAGCACCATCGACATCGGCATCGGTCATCAAAATGATTTTGTGATAACGGGCTTTGGCAATATCGAAGTCATCACCAATACCTGTACCCATCGCCGTAATAATTGCTCTAATCTCGGCATTACCCAAGATCCGGTCCAGACGCGCTTTTTCAACGTTCAAAATCTTACCACGCAACGGCAAAATCGCTTGGAAATGACGATCCCGGCCTTGCTTCGCTGATCCGCCTGCAGAGTCACCTTCGACGATGTACAATTCGCTGATGGAAGCATCCTTGGATGAACAGTCGGCCAGTTTACCTGGAAGTGAGCTTACTTCGAGTGCACCTTTACGACGTGTCAGTTCACGGGCTTTACGGGCAGCTTCACGCGCACGTGCTGCTTGCAGCCCTTTTTCCAAAATGCGACGGGATACGGAAGGATTCTCTTCCAGAAACTCCTGAAGTTTCTCGGCAAACAAGGATTCGACAATACCACGCACTTCGCTGTTGCCCAGCTTGGTCTTCGTCTGTCCTTCAAATTGTGGTTCCGGAATCTTGACCGAAATAATGGCCGTCAAACCTTCACGCACGTCATCTCCGGAAAGGTTCCCCGTGCTGTCCTTGATTACACCCGCCTTACGAGCATAGTCGTTGATGATCCGTGTAAGGGCACTCTTGAAACCTGATTCATGCGTTCCGCCCTCATGCGTGTTGATATTGTTCGCGAAGGAATAGATATTCTCGGTGTAGTTGTCATTGTATTGCAGGGCAACTTCCACCTGAATGTTATCTCTGGAACCTTCGACGTAAATTGGATTCTCATGCAGGACTTCGCGCTTCTGGTTCAGGTAGGAGACGTATTCGATAATGCCGCCTTCGTACATGAACGAGTTGGTTGCACCGGTACGCTCATCCGTCAATGTAAGACCGATGCCCTTGTTCAGGAATGCCAGCTCACGAATCCGGGCAAGCAAGATGTCATATTCGAACACTCTTGTTTCCGTGAAAATTTCAGGATCTGGATGGAATCTAACTGTTGTTCCCGTTTCTTCGGTTGTACCGATCACTTTCAGGTCATACTGTGGAGCTCCACGGCGGTATTCCTGTTGATACACTTGGCCGTCAACCTTAACTGTAACAACAACTTTCTCTGATAGAGCATTGACGACCGATACCCCCACCCCATGAAGACCACCGGATACTTTGTACCCGCCACCGCCAAATTTACCACCCGCATGCAGAACAGTCATAACAACCTCAAGCGCAGGACGTTTCATTTTGGCATGTTCACCGACGGGAATTCCCCGCCCATTATCGACTACAGTGACGCTGTTATCTTCATGAATAGTAACTTCGATATGATCACAATAACCTGCGAGTGCTTCGTCAATACTGTTGTCCACTACTTCCCAAACGAGATGATGCAGACCTTTGGCACTGGTGGAACCAATATACATCCCCGGTCGTTTACGTACGGCTTCCAGCCCTTCAAGTACCTGAATTTCATCTGCACCATATGACGGTTGATTCATAGACATGCTTTCACCTACTTCTATAGATTCAATATCGTAAATATGCGTTAACTAAGAATGTTTGCTGAAACCGGCTATGTTCTTCATTTCAGCAAGCTGTCCACATAAAGACAAGCAGCAAAAGACACACTTTTTATGCCACACCAACGCTAGAGATCAGGAAAAATGTGAGCCCGCTTCTTCAGCGTGGCTGAGGAAATAGGCGAGTAGTACACAATGTTTTTGGTCACCACAATGGACTTGGCTTCCTCTTCGCCGATGTGTTCCACTGTTTTTTCCTGCTCGGCATGCGTGACATACTGCTTGGAGATCTTTGAGGATTTTTCAATCGATATATCAAAAATAGCGACCAATTCGGAAGAACGGATGATCTTCTCACCGCCCAGATGAATGTACATAAGCCCCTCACTCCTTAGCGTTCAACCTGTCCGGCATGAACGTGATAAATACTGGCATCTTTGAGCTTGTCAACGTTCAGGCTCTCGATCCCCGTAGCCGTAATAAAGGTTTGCACCTTGCTCTGGAACGTTTCGATCAGCTGCGTCTGGCGAAAAGGGTCCAGCTCGGACAGAACATCATCCAGCAACAGAACTGGATATTCTCCGATTTCTTCATGAATCAGTTCAATTTCCGCAAGTTTAAGGGACAACGCCGTTGTGCGCTGCTGCCCCTGCGAGCCATATGTTTGTACTTCCCGATCGTTAATGAAAAAGGACAGGTCATCCCGATGCGGCCCACTAAGGGTTGTGCCTCGGCGAATCTCCTGCTCTTTCATTTGTGATAATTTTATCATAAATTGGTCCATTAAGACAGCTTCATCTTCCTCAGCGGCTTCGCTGAAGGAAGGAAGGTAGGCCAGCCGCAAGACTTCTCCGCCTCCGGTGATCCCCTGATGAATCGTTTCTGCCCACTTTTGCAGTTTCTTTATGAATTGTTTCCTTTTTTTGACGATTTTAACACCATGCTCGACCAGTTGTTCGTTCCACACCTCAAGCATGGTCTGGGCCGATGCCCCTTTTCCCCATAACTGCTTAAGCAAATTATTTCGTTGGACGAGCACTTTTTGATATTGCTGCAGGTGATACAGGTAGCCAGGTGCAACCTGTCCGATCTCCATGTCAAGAAACCGGCGGCGGACCCCCGGTGTGCCTTTTACAATCTCCAGATCCTCCGGTGCAAACATCACAACATTGAGCGCTCCGACAAAATCACTTAACTTGCGCTGCTCCAAGCCGTTAATCTTTGCTTTTTTGCCTTGTTGCGACAAAGATAGTTCAAGCTTGACCGATCCGTACTTTTTGTCGACCTCTGCTGCAAGTCTGGCACGTTCCTCACCGAAACGGATTAACTCCTTGTCACGGGATGTACGGTGGCTCTTGGTGAGTGCAAGTACAAAAATCGCCTCTGCAAGATTGGTCTTGCCTTGGGCATTTTGCCCGATCAACAAGTTTACGGGACCAAAAGAATCCAGTCTCAGATGTTCATAATTGCGGAAATTCTGCAGATCAATGCTGTTCACAAACACGCGGTAACCTCCCTTTTATCCCGTCCGTCAGGAGGCAGCAGGATCGAACTGGTCTTCTTATTCTGCAGCAACTTCGAATGTGCCTTCTCCGTCCACTTCAACGATATCCCCAGGGTATAACTTACGTCCCCGGCGTTCCTCAGGCTCTTTATTCACACGTACAAGTCCTTCCTGAAGCAGAGCTTTGGCCATACCTCCAGTTGGGATGCAATCAGCCAGTTTCAAAAATTGATCAAGCTTAATATATTCCGTACGAATCGTAACTTGGTTCACTGTGATCTTCCTTTCGTTAGTTGGTCGTCCGATATGGCAATATCACGTAAAGGCTGTGACTGTCATCCAGCGGTTTCAAGATGATTGGACTCATGACTCCTGTAAAAGCGATCATCAGCTGCTCACTTTCAACAACTTTGAGCACATCCAGCATGTATTTGGAGTTGAACGAGATTTTTAACGGATCTCCTGTAAACTCGGCAGGTTCGATTTCTTCTCTTACTTTACCTAGCTCGGAAGAGCTTGAAGAAATTTCAACGGATCCTGAATCCATCGTTTGCATACGCACGATGTTTGTTTTCTCTTCACGCGACAGCAAATAAGCCCGGTCAATGGATTCGCTTAATTTTTTTGTATCTAAAACAAGTTCTGTTTTGTATGACGTTGGAATAATTCTAGAAGTATCCGGATATGTTCCGTCCAAAATACGGGAGTAGAACAATACACGGTCGATTTTGAACAGGACCTGGTTATCTGCAACAACGATATCCACAAGGGTATTTTGATCCGGAACAATTTTGCTGAGTTCGTTCAGCGTTTTACCGGAAATGACCACGTTGTTGAAGCGGATACCTTCTGCATTATCCAGCATTGCTGATCGAGTAGCAAGACGGTGGCGGTCTGTTGCCACAAATTTCAATTCGTTGTCACCCAAACTCCAGAGTACACCTGTCAGGATTGGAGTAGTCTCATGTGTGGAAATGGAGAAGACCGTTTGTTTGATCATATTTTTCAGCAAATCTCCTGGAATGGAGACGGTTTGGTTTTCTTCGATGCTTGGCAGTACCGGGAATTCTTCCGGATCAAGACCTACCAGTTGAATTTCGGTAGCACCTGCGGAGATAAAGGTGTTGAAGTTCTCTTTGACTTCCATGTGCACTTCCTGTGATGGCAGCTTCTTGATGATTTCCACAAAAAACTTGGCTGGCAAAACTACACTGCCGGGTTGATCTACCTGAACTACGCTTTTATCTCCATCTTCAAGCGGGATGAAGGATTGAATGGATATATCGGTGTCACTTGCTGTCAACGTTACACCTTGATGATTCACGTCGAATTTGATACCGCTCAGAATCGGAATCGTCGTACGGCTCGAGATCGCTTTGGATACTTGCTGTATGGAATCGTTTAAGTAGTTTTTCATTATGCTGATTTTCATGGTTTCACTCCTAGCTGATTTTTTGGGTGTTGGGGTGTTAAAAGGTGTTTTTCGAAGGCCGAAGGCTAAGCTCCGAAATGGCTATTTTGGAGATGATATCTTTAAGATCTTTTTAGTAATAATAGTAATAGGGGCACTGAATATGTGGATAAGTGGGTATAAACCCGTACACCCAAGCCTATCCACATGTGTATACGTTGTGCATAGGCTTGGGACTTGTTCAGGTTGGATTCTTTATTTTTTCGGTTAAGTTGTTGATAACTTTATAGAGATCCTGATCGATTTTAATCGCTTGGGATATTTTTTCGTGCGCATGTATGACAGTGGTGTGATCTCGTCCTCCGAATGCTTCCCCAATTTTGGGCAGAGAAAAGTCTGTCAGTTCACGAGAGAGATACATGGCAATCTGTCTTGGGAAGGCAACTGCCTTGGTCCGTTTCCGTGCTTTGAAATCTTCAAGCTTGAGGCTATAATACTCGCCGACCTTTTGTTGGATGTCATGAATAGTGATCATTTTGGGACGACTGGAAGGAATGATGTCCTTCAGTGCTTCAGCTGCCAGATGAGTGGTTACATCTTGATTAGTCAGCGAAGAATAAGCAACGACCCGAATCAGGGCACCTTCCAGTTCACGGATGTTGGTGTCAATCTGGTTGGCAATGTACATCATCGCTTCATTCGGAATATCCAGGTTTTCCGCACGTGCCTTTTTACGCAAAATTGCGATCCTTGTCTCCAAATCTGGAGGCTGGATATCCGTAATTAACCCCCATTCAAAGCGAGAACGAAGCCGTTCTTCCAGTGTCGGAATTTCCTTCGGTGGTCTGTCGCTGGAGATGATAATCTGCTTCCGTTCCTCATGCAGCGCATTAAACGTATGGAAAAATTCCTCTTGTGTTGATTCTTTTCCCGCCAAGAACTGAATATCATCAATGAGCAAAATGTCGACGCTCCGGTATTTGTTACGGAAGCTCTCCCCGCGGTTGTCACGGATCGAGTTAATGAATTCGTTCGTGAATTTCTCAGACGACAAATAAACGACTTTGCTGCCCGGATCATGCTCCAGAACATAATGTCCGATCGCATGCATCAAGTGAGTTTTACCGAGACCTACTCCTCCATACAGAAAGAGAGGATTGTAAGCTTTGGCGGGCGCTTCAGCGACCGCCAGCGATGCGGCATGGGCAAAACGGTTGCCCGGCCCGATGACAAATGTATCGAACGTATATTTCGGATTCAGCATGCTGAGTACCGCTTCTTCCTTTACAACTGTAGGCGTTGGTGCCGGCAGTTGCGGGTCCGGTTCAGCAGGCTTGTTCTCTTCGATGACAAATTTCACATCGACTTGCTTGCCAAGCAGCTCGTATACCGTCGAGCCAACCAATTTGGTGTAACGGCTCTCCAGCCATTCGACGGCAAACGTGGTTGGTGCGGAAATGACGATTGAACGGTCATTCAGCTTGGTGGCTTTGGTTGCTTTGAACCAGGTGTCAAAGCTGGGTTTGCTGAGTTTGTTTTGTATGATTGATAAAATTTGCTGCCATAAATCAGAAGTATGGCTGTCCACAGACTGTCACTCCTTTTACATGTTCCAAGTGTGGCTTAAGCCATGATGCAGTGTCGAAATACGAGATATATTGTTGAATTTATCCCCAAACCCCCGCAGGTCGAAAACAAAAAAAGTATGAACAACGGAAAATTGTTCACAACTTTATCCACAGGCTGTTGATAATATTATGGGTCAGATCACATATTCACATCCAAAAGTAATACAATCATAGCAAAAGAAACCCCGCATTTCAACGTATCGCGTGATTTTATCCACAAATTCAATAACTTGTGTATAATTTTTAGTCACAACACAATATATTGTTTATAAACTGTTTAACTTTCGACAGAATGACCCAAAAACCAAAAATGTTTTATACACAGGTTATCCGTCAAATGATGCCAAATTGTGTGTAAAAGTATTCTTGGTTTGTGAATAACCTGTCTGTGGATAACCGTGTAGTGAAAATGAAGCATGATTGAGATCGGAAAAAGAGTGACCTCTCACCCTCGTGTGTTTCTTGCCAATGGGACGATGATGAAATCCACGAATTCAGTGTCAGGATGGGAGACGGAGAGGGAAGTAAACTCATGCCTTTAATTGAACAAGATCAGTGGTATATTTTCTGAGAAGATGGTGATTCTGTGATCGGCGATGTATAAGAATAATGGACCAAGGGGACTTCATTTTGAGGCATCTGGAATGTAAATTATCCGGATTGAAGAGGTAAGCTGATGCTCAAATATGGAGGTTGAAGTATATGAATGTATAATATGAATTCAAAGGATAGATTATGCATATATAGTAAAAGAGGTTGTCCCCTAAGCCAGATTACTGGGTTTGGAGGACAACCTCTTTTTTGGTGCAGAGACGTAGTATGGATTGATGATTTAGAGACGGGGAAGGGACATCTTACGCTGGAATTCAGCGATATCTGCATACTCCTCTTCCAGTTTGCGAGAGATCCGAATAAAGATAGGCAGCAGCTCTTGGTAGAGTACAGCATTCTCTTTGACAGGGGTATGCCGATGCGTTGTACCGACCATGGAAGAAACGGCATGAAGCGATTGGATCCGCCCTGTAGCGTACAAACCAAGCACAACGGCACCCAGACAGGAACTTTCGAAGCTCTCGGGTACAACCACTTCCTGATTGAAGATATCGGACATCATCTGGCGCCAGAGAGGAGAACGAGCGAACCCACCTGTGGCTTGAATGGAGGTAGGTTGCCCAATCTGTTCTTCCATGGCGAGCAGTACCGTGTATAGGTTGAAAATAACCCCTTCCAGGACAGCACGGATCATATGCTCTTTCTGGTGATGGAGTGTTAAGCCAAAAAAGGAACCACGGGCATCCGGATTCCATAAAGGGGCACGTTCGCCCGAAAGGTACGGATGAAACAGAAGTCCTTCCGATCCCGGCCGGACACGTTCGGCAATTTTGGTCAGCACATCATAGGAATTGATGCCGAGTCGCTTCGCTGTCTCCACTTCAGACGCGGCGAATTCATCCCGTACCCAACGAAACAGCATGCCACCGTTATTCACAGGTCCACCAATGACCCAAAGATTCTCTGTGAGAGCATAACAGAAGGTTCGACCTTTGGGATCGGTAACCGGACGGTCCACGACAGTGCGAATGGCACCGCTGGTTCCGATGGTTGCTGCGACAACACCAGGTTCAATGGCGTTCACGCCGAGATTGGACAAAACCCCGTCACTTGCGCCAATAACGAAGGGCGTGGAGGGGGAGAGAGCCATTTTTTCAGCCGATTCGTGATTCATTCCTTCTAATATATGTGTTGTAGGTACAAGCTTCGAGAGATGGTCGGGTGTAATGCCTGCAACCTCAAGGGCCTCTGCGTCCCAGTCCAGTTGTTCCAGATTGAGCAAACCTGTGCAGGAAGCGATGGAATGGTCGACGACATATTGTCCGAATAGACGGAAGAACAGATATTCTTTAATCGAAATGAATTTGGCGGTGCGCTCAAAAAGTTCAGGTTCATCGTGGCGCAGCCACATTAATTTGGTCAGCGGTGACATGGGATGGATCGGTGTACCTGTGCGCAGGTAGATGCGATGACCCAATCCATTCTCTTGCAGCTTGGCAGACCAAGCTGCACTTCGATTATCCGCCCAGGTGATGCAACGGGTTAAGGGTTTGTTATCCTGTCCCATGGCAATGACACTATGCATAGCCGAGCTGCAGGATACAAACAGGATCTGCTCGGCAGCAACACCACTCTGATCCATGACTCCTCGCACAGAGCGGAGGGCTGCTTGCACAATCTCTTCAGGGTCCTGTTCAGCAACATCGGGTGCAGGGGTATACAAAGGGTATTCCTGTGTTGAGGTACTGACGACGGAGCCTTGCTCGGTAAATAACACGGATTTGGTACTGGTGGTACCAATATCGATCCCAATCATATAGTTGTTCATGTATTTAATCCTTCTTTCTCCAGAAAGCGATGAGATTTTAATTTCTTTCTACTATAGAGAGTCCATTTATACCACTGTACTCAGGAGCAAAATAAAGATCAGTCCCACTACAGATAATAGTGTTTCCATAACGGTCCACGTTTTCAATGTCTGGGAAACGCTCATATTGAAGAATTCTTTGATCATCCAGAATCCTGCATCGTTTACATGGGACAAGATAAGTGACCCCGCACCTGTGGCGAGTACAACCAGCTCAATATTGGCCCCTGGTGTGAGTGCAAGCACTGGAGCGACAATACCGGCGGCTGTTGTCATGGCTACGGTTGCTGAACCGGTAGCTACACGAATGAGCCCAGAGACAAGCCAGGCAAACAGGATCACGTTGATGTTGGCATGGGTAGCGACTTCAGCAATGGCGTTACCTACACCACTATTGATCAATACCTGTTTGAAGGCACCGCCTCCGCCAATAATGAGAATGATGGTCGCCGTAGGCGCCAGACATTCACTGGTGAAGCGGGAAATATCGTGTTTGGTGAATCCACGTGCAAAGCCGAGTGAAAAGAGGGCAAATACAACTGAAATGAGCAAAGCAATGATCTCATGACCGATAAATTCACTGAAAACGGTGAAACCGCTCGTGGCATTTGGGTCAATAATGCTTGCAATGGAACCAATTAGCATCAAAATAACCGGCAGCAATATGGTAAACAGGGTAATACCAAACCCAGGCATGTTGCTGTTTGTTTTGGTTGCGAATTGTTCAGCCAGTTCTGCTGGCGGTTCGGTGTGTATTCTTTTTCCAATAAATTTACCAAACAAGGGACCTGCAATAATCGCTGTAGGAATACCAACAATAAGGGAGTACAAAATGGTTTTACCCAGATCCGCGCTGAAAGCTTCAATCGCTATCATTGGCGCTGGATGGGGTGGAACCAAACCGTGTACAGTCGACAGACCCGCCAAAATGGGAATACCAATCTGCAGCAAAGACATGTTGGTTTTGCGTGCAACGGTGAAAATGATGGGGATCATCAAAATCACGCCGACTTCGAAGAAAACAGGAATACCAACGATAAATCCAACAATCATCATGGCCCAGTGCACACGTTTCACACCGAACCGATCAACCAATGTAGTTGCAATGCGCTCGGCACCGCCGGATTCGGCCATCATCTTACCAAGCATCGTACCGAGAGCAATAACAATTGCGATGGTTCCAAGTGTGCCGCCAAGTCCCCCGGTAATGGAAGAGATCACATCGGCAGGTTTCATGCCTGTAAGCAAACCGAGCATTAATGCGGACAACAGCAGGGTGATAAAGGGATTCCATTTATACTTGGAGATCAAAACGATCAGAAAAATGATCGCAATTAACGTCCAAACCAATAATGTTGCGTTGTGGGATAGTCCAAAAAGAGTGCTCATGATGTGGTGTGCTCCTTTATTTCTGATATAGAACGCTTACAAGTGAAATTATCGTCAACAATTAAAGTTGTGCCCATACTGAAGAAGAGGTGTTGGCGAAAAATGTAGTTTTATCATGCCCAAATTTGAAACAAAATCGCATTTTGTATACTTGTCGACAAGTTAAGACGCAATCATTCACGACGGATATGATTGCAAACGCATTGCATCGATTAAGAATCAAAGCTTTCGTGCAGGGTTTTGCCAGAATCTTGGAAATACGTGCGGACTCCAGCTTGAATGAGTATCTTGTCACCTGATTCAAGTGCTTCAATAAGCAAACGGTGCTTCTCAATTACAGCGCTTACTTTCTGCTCGCCTTGAACAAATACTCTGCGGGTTGTAAGCAGCATAACGGTCATCACAACATATCGAATACTCTTCCATAGATGTGAAATACGGGAATGCTGAGCAGCTTCAATGATGGTTTCGTGGAAAACGAGATCCTGATAGGCGAATTCGACGGCGTCCTGATGCCGTCCAGCAAGTTGCATTTTGTCGATCACGTTACGCAACTGGGTGATTAATGATTCTGGGACATCACCAGCAAGTCGCTGCTGTACAAAACTTTCAATCAGGAAACGGACATCATACAATTCTTCGACATCCTTGATTCGTAGTCCAATGACAACGACACCCATACGTTCAAGTCGAATAAGTCCTTCATTGGACAATGTTCGTAACGCTTCACGGACAGGTGAACGACTGCTGTCAAAATCAGCCGCAATTCGGTTTTCCGACAAAATCTCTCCAGGTCGAAGGGTACCGCTGATGATCCGCAGCCTTAATTCGCAGGCAATGGCTTCACCGCGGGAAGCCCCTTGAAGCCAGGAAGAAGGAAATAACATATGGCTAACGCTCCTATTAATAAGTAATCAGTTCATTACTGATCATAGCATAACTATTTTGCGGACTGGACATTCAGTTCAATCCATAGTCTGTAGCTACAAGCTAACGGCTAATTGTTTTTTCAAAGGACTACTTGTATACAAGATGTGATTTTTATCCTACACCTTTCTCAAAAGCTTGTAAACCTTAATTGAAGCGGATACAACCGGGATAGAATTCGACGATATTAATAGCTTATAATCATTATCCACATGTGAATAACTTTAATCAGGATGTAATGAAGGAGATAACAGGTATTGGAGGGTGTGGATAACTATGAATGCTGAAATATGGTGATTTGATCAGGGTCTGGGGATAACTTTCAGGACTCTCTTCGGGGCTTGGTCATGGTGTTGAAGTGAACGGACTGTGGTCATTACTACGGGTGGGATGGAGAGCGTATATAAAAGAGGAAGAAGCCTTGCGCCTTGCAGTTGACTTTTCCAGGTGGTCATGGTTAAATATATAAAGGTGTTTTCTGTGAAGATGAAAGTGATTCATCACATAAGTATTTCCTTGTGAGGAGGTGCAATACATTGAGACCTACATTCAAACCGAACGTTAGCAAACGTAAAAAAGTTCATGGTTTCCGGAAAAGAATGAGCACGAGCAACGGCCGTAAAATTTTGGCCGCACGTCGCCTTAAAGGCCGTAAAAACCTGAGTGCTTAATGCATTGAAGACCACCGAGGTGGTCTTTTTTTTCTTAATTAGCTCAAATCAGACTGGATGCTGCTACAGATCAGGTCTGAATGGTCTGCGAAAAAGTGCTGAACACACACGATGTATGTTGAGTGAGTTTTCCATTTTTCGAAAACTTACCTTATATAATGATGAACGTTGATAGGTTTAAATGGCCAATCAACATTCATCCCGGATGAATGCGGATCAGTTCAAGTAGCTGGCCAACAATCATCCTAATGAAGTTGTCGCCAAGACGGTTTACCGTCATTCAAGAAAGCCTATACTAAATCAGTAATGAGGCCTCCGTCAATAACATTGGTGGAGAACAGCAAGGAGAAGCGCCGTGTATAAAAGACTGCGTCTACGAAACCGGGCGGACTTTAGCCGTGTATACCGGTATGGAAAATCGTTTGCCAATCATCAATTCGTGGTGTATGGCTGCCGCCGTAAAGATACGGAACAATTTCGAGTGGGCGTATCATGCAGCAAGAAAATCGGAAACGCTGTCGTACGCAACCGGATGAGACGCATGATTAAGGAAATTGTTCGTCATCATGAGCATGAGATCGTCACGCAGATGGATCTGATTTTTATCGTCAGAAAAGGTGCACTGGACATGCCCTATAAGGAAATGGAAAAAAGCCTGCTACACGCGATGCGTAAGGGCTCTCTTTTGAAGTCGAGCAAGCGGTAAGCTTCGGTTTATTTGTCCTCCTAATTATGGTATGATTTTACGATGGAATGGATTGGTTAAGAGAGGGGTTATGAAGTGTCGCGATTGAAGACATCAAAGGGGAAGTGGATTCTCCTCATTGCAGTCATTGCAATGGTCACTGTACTCGCCGGATGTACTCCACAAGGAGCCGGGGTTACTACGGAAGATCTGAAGAATAGTGATTCTTTTTGGCAAGCTAATGTTATTTACTGGTTCTCACTGGCGCTCGATACTTTCGCCAACTGGTTCAACGGTGAATATGGACTGGCCGTCCTCGTGATGGTGCTTATTGTACGGACATTGATTTTACCATTAACAATGAAACAAGTCCGTAGCTCCAAAGCTATGCAGGCGATTCAGCCGCAGCTGAAGGAGATTCAAGCCAAGTTTAAAGATACACCTGAGAAAGTTCAGCAAGAAACGATGAAGTTGTTCCAGGAGAACAAAGTTAATCCGATGGCCGGTTGTCTGCCACTTATCATCCAGATGCCGATTTACATCGCACTTTATAACTCAATTTACGGAAACTCCAGTCTGAGAACGCATGATTTCTTGTGGCTCCAGCTCGGATCACCCGATCACCTGTTTATTTTGCCAGTGCTGGCCGCTATTACAACATTCATTCAAACATGGATGATGATGCGTATGAACCCTGCACAGCAAATTGGTCCGATGCAGTTTATGCTGTGGGTGTACCCGATTTTGATCTTCGTGATGTCTTATCAGTTCCCGTCAGCACTTCCGCTGTACTGGTTCTACAGTAACATCTACACGATCGTGCAAAACTATTTCCTTTACCGGAATAATGATAAAATCGTGGCTGAGGTCAACGTGAAGCAGAATAGCTCTTCCAAAAATGGAGCTAAACGCAAAAACGGTGGCAAAGCGACCGTCTCTGGAAAAGGGTCGAAAGGGGCCAAAAAATCGAAATGACCAAAGTCATTACGTCAGGAAAAACCGTTGAAGATGCTGTAAACCAAGGATTGACCGCGCTTGGCGTAAGTCGGGACAAGGTCGAGATACAAGTGTTAGAGCAGCCGTCAAAAGGATTCCTGGGTTTGTTCGGGGTGAGGGCGGCCAAAGTTGAACTGAAATTATTGCCTGTACCGAAAGTTGTTCCACAGCCGATCAAACCAGCTGCATACAAACCTGAAGTAGATGCATTACTTGAGGATGTCGCAGCTAAAAATCCCTATGAAGAAGCGGCTGCTTTCTTGAAAGAGGTCGCAGCAGGTATGGGACTGGATGTTGAAGTGCATATCAAAAAACAGCGGGATGGACATATCTTCAATATTGCCGGCGAAGATCTGGGCATGATTATTGGTAGACGTGGACAGACGCTGGATGCGCTTCAGTATCTAACGAACATTGTAGCGAACCGATACTCGGAAAGCTTCGTTCGAATTGTGCTCGACGCGGAGAACTTCCGTCAACGTCGGCGGAAGACGCTGGAGGACCTGGCTGAACGGTTGGCCGGACAAGCAATCCGTACCGGTAAGGAAGTTGTACTGGAACCAATGCCTCCGCTCGAACGAAAAGTCATCCATGCAAAACTGCAAAATCACCCGCAGATTAAGACATTAAGTAAGGGCGAAGAGCCTAATCGGCGTGTGGTTATTACGACGAAATAACACGAAATTGAAGACGCAATGGCTTCCTGCCCGGTGCAGAAGCCATTGCTTTTTTCGTACAGAAGCAATTTGATAAGGTGCGTAGAACAAGTAAAGAATGAACTTAATACGATAAGTGACGTGTCATAAGATATATCATTAATAGATTTGAAAATGGATATGGCGTCCCCCGAGGGACGGCAATTTAAAATAGAGCAAGGAGAGATAACTATGATCAGTGATACGATCACAGCGATATCAACGGCTGTCGGAGAGGCGGGTATCGCCGTGATCCGGGTCAGCGGCCCGGAAGCAGTGTCGGAGACGGAAAAGATTTTTCGCAGCAAAACCCCTTTAACTCAGGCAGCATCTCACACGGTTCATTATGGTCATATCATAGATCCCGTTAATGGGGAAAAGATTGAGGAAGTATTGGTTACGGTAATGCGAGCACCACGCTCGTTCACAACAGAAGATGTCGTGGAGATCAGTGCGCATGGCGGTGTAGTGTCTGTAAAACGGGTCATGGACCTGTTGTTGCAGCTTGATATTCGTCTGGCTGAACCCGGTGAGTTCACGAAGCGTGCTTTCCTTAATGGGCGGATTGATCTGTCTCAGGCGGAAGGAGTCATGGATCTTATTCGTTCCAAATCGGACAAGGCTTTCTCGGTTGCATTGAAACAGGTTGAAGGCAAACTATCCTCCAAACTGCGTGATCTACGATATACATTGGTGGAAACACTGGCTCACATTGAAGTGAATATCGATTATCCCGAGCATGATGTGGAGTCGTTAACGTCTGATTTTATTAAAGAAAAGTCCAGTCAGGTTATGACTGAAATTGATAAATTGCTGACTACAGCAGAGCAAGGTAAGATCCTGCGAGAAGGTATCACGACGGCTATCGTTGGAAGACCTAACGTGGGTAAATCCTCATTATTGAACACACTCGCTCAAGATAATCGGGCTATCGTCACGGACATTCCAGGAACAACTCGTGATGTGATCGAGGAGTTCATTACGATTAATAATATCCCACTGAAGTTGCTGGATACGGCAGGAATCCGGGAAACGATGGACGTTGTAGAGAAGATCGGGGTAGAACGTTCTCGTACTGCGGTAAGTGAAGCCGATCTGATCTTGATGGTTGTGAATGCTGCGGAGCCACTTCATCCCGATGAGATTGAATTATTGGAACAAATCCGCGGTAGACAATCGATAATCATTATGAATAAAATGGACTTAACGCCACAGGTAGAACGTGACGTGCTGCTTCGTTACATTCCGGAAGAACGGCTTGTACCGATGTCGGTGAAAGATGATCTGGGTGTGGATCGACTGGAAGGTGCCATCTCTACGCTATTCTTCAGTGGTAAACTAGAGTCCGCAGACCTGACCTATGTCAGTAATGTGCGTCATATTGCTTTGCTCAAAAAAGCGAAGCAGTCCCTGGTGGATGCCTATGAAGCAGCAGAGCAGTTCATTCCGATCGATATGATTCAGATTGATGTTCGTTTGGCGTGGGAGCATTTGGGCGAGATTGTTGGAGATACAGCACATGATGCATTAATTGATCAGATTTTCTCCCAGTTCTGTCTAGGAAAGTAAAAATAATATACTGCCGATTGAGTTAAATCGTAGTGTATGATGGAGAGGTACAATTTCTGCCTGTTGTCAAAGGATAGAATGATATTGTAGCCATTACGTGTTGGTTTCATATAGATAGGAATGCAAGTTCCGATGAACGGTTAGAAGTAGTTTCATTATTGTAGAACATGATCCGTCTGTGTGAGTTACACCAAATGCAGCGGAATAAGGAGGTAAACGGGAATGGCTTTTGATGGCGGCAGTTATGATGTAATCGTCGTTGGTGCAGGACATGCTGGTGTGGAATCCGCGCTGGCCGCAGCTCGTATGGGGTCCAAAACACTAATGATTACGATCAATCTGGACATGGTGGCCTTTATGCCTTGTAACCCATCTATTGGGGGACCGGCCAAAGGACATGTTGTACGCGAGATTGATGCACTTGGTGGAGAAATGGGACGGAATATCGATAAAACCTTTATTCAGATGCGAATGCTTAACACAGGTAAAGGGCCTGCTGTTCACGCGCTTCGTGCTCAGGCAGATAAATTCTCCTACCAACATAAAATGAAGGAAACGATGGAGAATGAACGTAATCTGACAATGCGTCAGGGTATGGTTGATCGACTGATCGTTGAAGATGGAAAATGTGTAGGCGTTGTGACTCAGACCGGAACAGAGTATCGGGCTAAAGCGGTCGTTCTGACAACGGGCACATACTTGCGCGGCAAAGTGATTATGGGCGAGTTGATGTATGAGAGTGGACCGAACAATCAACAACCCTCTCTTAAATTGTCAGAGAATCTGCGTGAACTGGGCTTTGATCTGGTTCGTTTCAAAACAGGTACACCACCACGTGTGCATAAGGATACGATTGATTTTAGCAAAACCGAAATTCAGCCTGGCGATGACAAGCCGAAGTTCTTTTCCTATGAAACAGAATCTTCCGATAATGAGCAGTTGCCTTGCTGGTTGACGTATACATCTGTGGAAACACATCAGATTATTAATGATAATCTGCATCGTGCTCCGATGTTCTCGGGTCTTATTGAAGGAACCGGACCACGTTATTGCCCTTCCATTGAAGATAAAATTGTTCGTTTCAGCGACAAGCCGAAACATCAGATATTCCTTGAGCCGGAAGGCAAGAACACATCCGAGTATTACGTACAGGGGTTGTCTACGAGTATGCCAGAAGACGTTCAACTGGCTATGCTGCGTTCAATTCCAGGTATGGAAAAAGTGGAAATGATGCGTAATGGTTATGCAATTGAATACGATGCGATGGTGCCAACACAATTGTGGCCTTCACTGGAAACTAAACGTCTACCAGGTCTGTTTACGGCGGGTCAGATTAATGGTACCTCCGGTTATGAAGAAGCGGCAGGACAAGGTGTTATGGCTGGAATCAACGCTGCACTCAAAGTACAGGGGAAAGAGCCGGTAATACTGGATCGTTCCCAAGGTTATATTGGCGTGCTGATTGATGATTTGGTAACAAAGGGTACAAATGAACCGTATCGTCTGTTGACTTCACGCGCTGAATATCGTCTGTTGCTTCGCCATGATAATGCAGATATGCGTTTGACGGAAATCGGACATGACATTGGCCTGATCCCTGAAGAGCGTTATGCGAAATTTCTGGATAAAAAGGCGAAAGTCGAGCAGGAAGTCGCACGTCTGAAAGTTGCTAAAGCTCGCCCGGTTGAAGTGAATGCCAAGCTGGAAGAGTACGGATCTACACCTATTCAGGATGGCAGTACGTTGCTTACCTTGCTGCGTCGCCCGGAGCTGGGGTATGAACTGATTGAACAGCTCTCACCATCTGAGGTAGAACTGACAGCAGATATGAAAGAACAAGTAGAAATACAAATTAAATATGCGGGTTATATTGAGAAACAATTGATCCACGTGGAACGTTTGCAAAAGATGGAGAAAAAGAAAATTCCGGACACCATCGTATATGATGAGATTCATGGTCTTGCTATGGAAGCCAAACAGAAGCTCGCTACGATTCGTCCAATCTCGATTGGTCAGGCTTCTCGTATTGCTGGAGTTACTCCTGCCGACATCTCCATTCTGCTGGTCTACCTGGAGCATTATAACCGTGTAACCGCAGCAAGGGGACAATGATGGACGATATTCAACAGCAACTGCAGCGGCGCTTAAAGAAACATGGATTAGAGCTGGGAGAACTCCAATTGGAGCAATTCGAACTGTATTATCAGGAACTGGTATCCTGGAATGAAAAGATGAATCTAACCGGAATTACGGATCGTGAGCAAGTGTATACCAAGCATTTCTATGATTCGGTATCGCTGGCCTTTTATACAGACATGACCAAAGTGAATAAGCTTGCTGACATTGGATCTGGAGCGGGTTTTCCTGGATTGCCACTGAAAATCTGTTTCCCGCACATTAAGCTGACGATCATTGATTCATTAAATAAACGTATTGGCTTCCTACAGCATGTGGTAGATATCCTTGGCCTGACAGATGTGGAGTTGGTCCATGGGCGTGCTGAAGAGATTGCACGCAAAGAAGGGTATCGTGACAGCTACGATCTCGTTACGGCGCGTGCAGTAGCCAAGCTGGCTGTGCTGAATGAATTCTGTCTTCCTTTTGTTCGTAAAAGTGGAATATTCGCTGCCATGAAGGGTGGAGATCCGCGTGAGGAAATGAAGGAAGCGGAGTTCAGCTTCAATCAGCTGAAAGGACGGGTTAAGGCTGTTCATCCATTCCAGCTGCCGGTTGAAGAATCAGAGCGTCATATCATCCTGATCCAGAAATTTGATAAGACACCATATAAGTATCCGCGCAAACCAGGTACTCCAATGAAGACTCCGCTGATATAGTTGCTTGATGGTTTTGAAATCAGTCAAAACAAAATAGAATTTTTGACATAGATAAAGAGGATGTTTCACGTGAAACATTCTCTTTTTTTGTTTTCTGAAATGGAGGACGGATTAACATTACAGATACTCTGTATTACATATGTCTTAAAGAACCCTGTAATGATGAATTTTACGCACAGTAGCTCAGGAACATATTCAGGAATTCAATGTGTACAAGTCGTCATATTTTCAATATTCACAAAGAAAAAGCAGGAAAATTAGCAGAGTTTAAAGAATAGGTAAGCATAGGATTATGATAGAAAAGATGATAGAATAGAAGTATCCGATCCTGGGTCACAGCGATCATAGATTATATGTATAGATAGATGGATATGCGTTCGATGTTGCATGACAGGAAGCGTTATGAAAGGCAAAACTTATTCCAAGAACGATGCATGTGAAGGGTCGCTTATTGAATAAGAAGCACCTGCAAAGACTGTGGGAGCTATTACGAAACTAGGTGGTAATCTGCGGAATGAAAGAACAATTTTCGAAGTTGTTTGGTTTGGCGGAGCGCAATAACGGAGATGAGATCAAACAAATTCCGGTTAATGAAATTGTGAGCAGCCCATATCAACCCCGTACTATTTTTGATGATGATAAAATTGATGAGTTGTTGCAGACGATCAAAACACATGGTGTAATTCAGCCTATTGTCGTTCGCGTGCGAAATGGATCATATGAGATTATTGCCGGGGAACGTCGCTGGCGTGCAGTTCGAAAATTGGGTTTGGATACGATTCCGGCTATTGTGCGTGAATTCAACGACTCTCAGGCCGCATCCATTGCACTGATTGAGAACTTGCAGCGTGAAGGATTGACCTCCATTGAAGAAGCAGTTGCTTATCAGAAATTGATAGATTTGCATCAACTGACACAGGAGAGCCTTGCACAACGATTAGGTAAAAGCCAGTCTACCATCGCGAACAAAATTCGGTTGTTAAATCTTCCGGATGGAATCAAGATGGCACTGATGGAACGCAAAATTTCTGAACGGCATGCAAGAGCATTACTTTCTCTGGATACGGAAGAACTGCAGATGAAGTTGCTCGGTGAGATTATCGAAAAAGAATTGAATGTGAAACAGACAGAGGCACGTGTTGCCTTCTACAAGGAATCTTCCAAGATTAAAAAATCTAGACGTGTTTCCTTTACCAAGGATGTAAGGCTTGCACTTAATACGATTCGCCAATCCATTGATATGGTAACTGGCTCTGGTCTGGACATCAAAACAAAAGAAGCAGACCATGAGGATCATTATGAGATCGTTATCCATATTCCAAAACGCAAATAATTGAAGCTTATGGCGGCAATGGGCCGCTTTTTATGTCTATAAAGCAAGTTAGGTCTGACATGTTTAAAGAACGGTCGGTATATTGATGGAACGGTAGTTGTTGTTTGTGTGGACGATAGCCGCCTGCTTTTTGTTAACAATATCTCACAACCTACAGAAAAGACTCCTATTTTATTTGAGGTGAAGTAATTGTCTAAGATTATGGCCGTAGCTAATCAAAAGGGCGGTGTGGGGAAAACGACGACATCTGTTAACTTGGGTGCAGGACTGGCTTCACTCGGGAAAAGAGTATTGCTTGTCGATATTGACCCTCAGGGGAATACAACCAGCGGAGTCGGAATCAATAAAGCAGATGTGGCTAATTGTATATATGATGTCATTATTAATGAGGTTCCTCCTCAAGAAGCGATTTTGGAGACTCAGATTGAAGGCCTTCATATCATACCTGCAACGATTCAGCTTGCCGGAGCCGAGATCGAATTGGTGTCCACGATATCACGGGAAGTTCGCCTGAAAAAATCACTCGCCATGGTGAAAAAAAACTATGATTACATACTGATCGATTGTCCACCATCTCTTGGTATGTTAACGATCAATTCGTTGACTGCTTCCGATTCGGTGATCATTCCGATTCAGTGTGAGTATTATGCACTTGAAGGATTAAGTCAGTTGCTCAATACGGTTCGTCTGGTACAGAAACATCTGAATACATCCCTGCAGATTGAAGGGGTATTGCTGACGATGTTTGATGCGCGGACCAATCTGGGGATTCAGGTTATTGAAGAAGTGAAAAAGTATTTTCAACAAAAAGTATATCAAACGATTATTCCGCGTAACGTACGGCTTAGTGAAGCACCATCTCATGGTCAATCCATTATTACGTATGACCCTCGTTCAAGAGGGGCGGAAGTGTATTTAGAGCTCGCAAAGGAAGTGATTTCTTATGAGTAAGCGGCTTGGAAAAGGTCTTGATGCCCTCATTCCTTCGCTTTCAATTAATGACGATGATAAAGTCGTAGAAATCCCGATTAGTCAACTGCGGGCTAACCCCTATCAACCACGTAAAGTATTTGATGAGGGCGCAATACATGAACTGGCTGAGTCCATTCGTCAGCATGGTGTCATACAACCCATTATTGTTCGTCCTGTATTACGAGGTTATGAGATTATCGCCGGAGAACGACGGTTCAGAGCTTCGCAATATTGTGGTAATGCCACGGTACCGGCTGTAGTCCGCAACTTCAGTGATCAGCAGGTAATGGAGATTGCGTTGATTGAGAATCTGCAACGGGAGAATCTGAACGCCATGGAAGTTGCAGTTGCTTATCAGGGGTTAATGGATCAATTCGCGTTGACTCAGGAAGAGTTGTCTGTAAAAGTAGGTAAATCACGTTCTCACATTGCTAACTTCTTGCGTCTGTTATCATTGCCCGAAGAAGTAAAAGACCATGTTTCACGTGGAACATTATCGATGGGACATGCACGTGCAATCGTGGGTGTGAAAGACGAGGTTATAGTGAAGCAACTTGCGAAACAGACCATTGATCAGCAATGGAGTGTACGTGAGTTGGAGGAAGCTGTTCAACAATTGGATCGCTCCAAAACAGGTGAGGCTAAAGCCAAATCGAAGTTAAAAAAGAAAGATCCATTCATTGATACATTGGAAGAATCTCTTCGTGAACGTTTCAAAACAACAGTGAAAATCAAGCACAATAAAGATAAAGGTAAAATTGAGCTCAACTACTACAGTCAACAGGATCTAGAACGGCTATTGGAATTGTTACAATAACAGTCGGGTCTATGATTCATTAACAACATGCGGGGCTTACTCATGTCATGACATATCGCCTCTGTACCATGGAGAAACGATATGTCATTCTTTGTTTATAGGGTTATATGTGCAATATGTGCAGGCGAATTATTAATTTATGGGACAGAGGTGGTTGTAAGGTGGAGGGAGTTATCTATCTAGATCATGCAGCAACATCTTGGCCCAAACCACCTGCTGTCGGTGATGCGATGTTGAGTGCATTGGAGATTGCCGGAGCTAATCCTGGCAGAGGAAGTCACCGTATGGCTGTTCAGGCAAGTCGCGTATTGTTCGAGGCGAGAAAATCCATATCCAATATCTTTGGAATCAAAAATGCGAATGATATTGCATTCGGATCAAATACGACAGAAGCGCTAAATCTAGCTATTCAAGGCTCGCTCAGAGAGGGCGACCATGTGATTGCCACCATGGCTGAACATAACTCAGTCAGACGACCACTGGAGTACTTGCGAAGACTTCGAAATGTTGAGATTGATTATGTACCTGTTAATGCTGCGGGAGCTATTGATCTGATGCAAATGGAACGTATGTTTCGTTCGAATACCAGATTAGTGGTATGTACACATAGTTCCAATCTGCTTGGCAGTATTCTTCCTATTGGAGAAATTTCGCTCCTGTGTCGTAAACATCGGGCGATCTTATTGGTAGATACGGCGCAGAGTGCTGGGGTTATGCCTGTGAATGTACAACAACTGGGCATTGATATGTTGGCTTTTCCAGGGCATAAGGGACTGCTTGGTCCTCAGGGTACAGGGGGCTTGTACATTGCTCCAGGGCTCGATATAGAGCCTTTACTTCATGGAGGGACAGGAAGTCAGTCAGAGGCTTTGGAGCAGCCAAAGGTACGTCCTGATCGGTATGAAGCGGGGACGCCGAATACTGTCGGGATCGCAGGACTGAATGCGGGTGTGAAGCATGTACTTGAGCTGACACCAGCGGTCATCTACCAGCATGAGTGGGAACTGACCCAACATATAATGGATGGGCTGTCATCCGTTAAGGGCATTCGAATGCTTGGTCCAGAGATTGGACAGCCACGCACCGGATTAGTATCTTTTACTGTGGATGGATATGATTCGGCACAACTCGCCTTCCGATTAGATCGGAATTATGGGATTGCAGTTCGGTCCGGTTTTCATTGCACACCGCTTGCACACGAATCTGCTGGTACAACCGCTACCGGAGCAGTAAGGGCCAGTGTGGGATACAATTCAACTAGAGAACATGTGGAATCACTCGTTAAGGCAGTGTTGGAATTGACTGGGACAGACTAGATTAGAGTTGAAATGATGAACTCATTTGATACAGGGTTGCTTGATTAAGCTTATGGATATCGGGTTGATTTATAATGAATGATAATATTACAGGACAGACGTTAATCTGATCAAAAATATAGAGGGGTAGTTGCAATTACATGGCTGAATTAAACGAGCTGATTCTGGAACAGCTGTTATGGATTATTGGCGGAATGGCATTACTTACGGTGATCTTGCTGATTGTGAGTATTGTTCAAGGGGCAAAGTTACGAAAGTTTAAACGTAAATATGAAGCCATGATGGCTGGCAGTGGAGTAGAGGACCTGGAATCGTTGCTGGTTAATCTGAAAATTCAGATGGACAGCATTGAGGATGAACACAAACTGCAAACGAATCAGCTGCAAGTTGTCATGCAAAAGCTGACCCGCATTCAAGGTAAAGTTGGCGTGAAAAGATACAATGCGTATGGAGAGCGTGGCAGTGATCTGAGCTTCTCAATGGCTATGATTAACGATAGCCAGGATGGCATGATCCTTACGGGGATATATAACCGTGACGGTTCTTACGTATATGCCAAACCTCTTAAAGGGGGAGAGTCCACGTATACTCTGTCCCCAGAGGAAAAGGAAGCTATTACTCTGGCACAGCAAGCAGAGTAGAACGTGTATGCCATTCCCGGATGGCCGAGTATAGACTGCTGGATATAATCTCGGACATGCGCATAACAAGACTGAGCCGTGTGTTCTGTAGAACAAAGTATTCCATAAAGCCGCCGACGTTAACGATACCTGTCAGATGGATATCGCCGACCGGCGGTAATTCTTTATTTACCCCCGCACCCGGCTTGAGTGGACCATTCACAACTTGAATGCATCCCACACTGGATGATTGTCCGAGACAGGCGTCAATGCCAATCACATAAGGGTTATGGTGTGTTTTCTGTATGTTGTGGAGTGTATCTTGCAGGTTCATCGCATGGACTGGTTCATCCAAGGTACCATATAGATGGAATAAAGGGCTGTCCCACTTGGAAAGGGCTGATCCGACCAGAGGACCAAGGCAGTCGCCTGTTGAGCGATCTGTGCCGATGCAGACAATCACTACATTTTGCAGAGAATGGGCTTTATAGAGGTGAAACATTAAACGATGGGTAATGGCCAAGTGAATGCCTGGATCGGTGTGGGGGATTTTCAAACTGGTCATGTCTTGTGATGAAAAGGAACGCGAAGTAGGATTCATAGGATCTATCCTTTCCCTTGGAATAGTAGTAACAGTATATGGAAAGGTAGAGCGTTTTATACTTCACGAGGACAAGCTTTTTCTCTAGGGTTGGACGTATGGCGAAAGGAGCCGGACATGGACGAATGGATTAACGATTGGATGCTGATTGCGTTTGATTCAACCCAGCAGGCATTGCGTGCTGAAATGCTGCTGGAGTTTGCCGAGATAGAGATTGATTTGTTCCCTACACCAAAAGAAATTACAGCAGGGTGTGCGTTATGTATTCAGTTTCCAAAAGAGGATCTGGAGCGAGTGCAGAAGATCATTCGTAACGAGTTCGTAGAGATCCGAGGCCTCTATTTCAAAACAGAAGAAAGCTATGATAACATACCGATGTAGAGGAGAGATGATGAATGTTGTCATTTCAGTTTGCTCAAGTGGATAATAGTGGTGCCGCTGGTGCTGTAAATGAAGCCCTTCGTTGGACGGATAAAGTCTGGAACAAAATTGCAGATCCCGATATGTGGCTTAACATTATGTTCAGCTCAATCCGGATCATCATTATTTTTATCATTACCCGTATTGTCATTAAGGTCGTATATCGAATTATAGATCGTTCCATGGAACGTAAGCAGGAAGGCAGGATTCGCGTGAATCCGCGCAGATTCGTAACCGTAGGGGAACTGTTGAAAAATGCGATCTCCATAACATGTAATTTTATTATGATTCTGCTACTGTTATCTGAGATCAATATTCAAGTTGGGCCGCTCCTCGCGAGTGCCGGTGTGCTTGGGCTTGCCATTGGTTTTGGTGCACAGGGGTTGGTCAAGGATGTTATTACCGGTTTCTTCATTATATTGGAGGACCAATTCGCTGTGGGGGATGTTATTCAGACGGGAACCTACAAGGGAACGGTTGAAGTGATCGGACTTAGAACAACCAAACTGGTCAGCTGGCAAGGTGAGGTGCACATTATCCCAAACGGGGTGATTGCAAGTGTAACGAACTACTCCATGTCGAATTCGCTGGCTGTAGTGGATATTCCGATGAAGGCGGACTTAAGTCTCGATGAGTCTGTACATCTGGTGAAGAAGTCTTTGGTTGGGATTGAAGAGCGTGACCTAAATATTGTGAAGGTGCCGGATGTGCTCGGTATACAGTCTATGTCTACATCTGAGTATGTGGTGCGAATTGTGGCTGAATGTATACCTAACTCTCGTGCTTCGGTGGAACGTCAGATTCAGGGCGATGTGAAAAAAACGCTGGAGTATCATGAAATGAGTCATCAAGCCGCATTGGAACAGGCAGTAGCTTTGGAGAAAGATGAGGGGGATGGCACAGGTGGAGCGTAAAAGTTTCCAGCTTGGGGATACAGTGCAGATGAAGAAGCAGCATCCCTGTGGCAGCAATGAGATGGAGATCATTCGTATGGGTATGGATATTCGAATCAAGTGTGTCGGATGTAAACATAGCGTGTTGATTCCAAGAGCGAAATTCGAGAAAAACATGAAGAAGGTACTGCGTTCAGCAGAAGATTCTACTGAATCCTGATCTTGCAAACATTCGGGATTTGGTAGTCAAAATAGCGTTTACATGCAGGCTCCGTATGAGTGTTGCGTTCTGTAAATGATCATGCTATAATCAATATTGCTGCGGAAAGGTACCCAAGAGGCCCAAGGGGGCTGACTCGAAATCAGTTAGGCGTGTCACAGCGTGCGTGGGTTCGAATCCCACCCTTTCCGCCACTTCAATTGTAATTTACTCAATACACATTGAGTTTAATAAAAAGATCGATAAGAAGACTTTCCATTAGGAAAGTCTTTTTTTGTATAAGGTTTCATCGAATATGTATTGAACACGTATCCATATCAGATGCATCATTAATGACTAAAACGAAAAATAAAGAGCCCCGAAGGGCTCTTTATCCGGCGGTGCATTTGTTTGTTAGGAAACAATCGGTCGTAACAATCAGACACTTGGTGTACTGCACGTAGCAATACGCGTGCTTCAGACGAAGGGCCTTACTACACATAACCACTTGCTTCTTAAATTACGTGATGAATCTCCAACAGCGAATGATCGGCTTCGTTGTCCAACGGAACCACACCTCTCTCGTGCACCGCCTGATTGTATTATGTGCTTTATTTCGTTTTATATACATGGATCGTCAAAAAGTATTGCGATTAATGGACGCGGGCTTTGGTCAGCTTCTTCCACTTGCGATTATGATTGCTTGTTTCGGGAAAAGCTTCACCTTTTTGCAGTGTTACCCGCTTCGGGTTCTGAATTTCCGAGACAAAGCTTTTTTCCCCAACTTCCGTGTATTCTCCATCGTTTGGGGCTTTGTCTCCTGGTTCAAACTCGGTTTTTTCACCCATGATAAAACCTCCTCTGCAGAATATGTTACATTGTTGCCTCTGTAGTGTGCTCCATAGCCCGGGTGATCATGTGCCAATATGTACAGGGAACGTTTGCTTGCACTTTGACTCGGTATTTGTTATATTAATATAGTTCGAGTTTGTGCTCGTTCCTTGCTCTCAACCTAGATTGAGGGCCAGAGTCCATAAGGAGGTGAAAATTATGCGCAAATATGAAGTGATGTACATTATTCGTCCTGACATTGAGCAAGAAGTTGTTCAAGCTACAGCCGATAAATTCCAAGGCATCATCTCCAACGGCGGTGGTGAAGTTACAGCTCACGACGTTATGGGTAAACGCCGTCTTGCGTATGAGATCAAGAAATTCCGTGATGGTTTTTATGTTCTGGTACATTTCACTGCTGAACCAGCAGTTGTAACTGAACTTGAGCGTCTCATGAAGATTTCTGACGAAGTAATTCGTTATCTCATTACCAACGACGTTAAGTCTGCTTAAGACAACTCGTGATTAACGCACCAATACGCTCTGAAGGAGGGGATTACATTGTTGAACCGTGTCATTCTGATCGGCCGGTTAACCCGGGATCCTGAGTTGCGTTACACTCCAGCAGGAGTAGCAGTTACGCAATTTACTTTGGCAGTGGACAGACCGTTTACAAGCCAAGGGGGAGAAAAGGAAGCCGATTTCATTCCGGTCGTAACCTGGAGACAGCTTGCCGAGACCTGTGCGAACTACTTGCGCAAAGGACGCCTGGCTGCAGTCGAAGGACGCATTCAAGTACGGAACTACGAGAATAACGAAGGAAAACGTGTATACGTGACCGAAGTCATTGCCGATAATGTCCGTTTCTTGGAGTCAGCTAACCGTGATAATAGCGGTGGCGGCGGTGGGCAACCAATGCGTGAAGAGCCTTCTTATGGAGGCGGCGGACGCGCGAACAATAACAATAATTCGCGTAGCAACAATCAGGATCCTTTTTCCGATGACGGAAAACCGATTGATATATCGGATGATGATTTGCCATTTTAACATGAGCTGATACTCTTAGGAGATATGGGTTACATGATAGGAAAGGACTGAAAAGCATGGGCTTCAAGCAAAGAGAAGGCGGAGACAACGATAAAAGACCGGCACGTCGTGGCGGCCGTAATAAACGTCGTAAAGTGTGCTTCTTCACAGCTAACAAAATTACTCACATCGATTATAAAGATACGGACTTGCTTCGTAAATTTATCAGCGAACGTGGAAAAATTTTGCCACGCCGTGTAACAGGTACTAGCGCTAAATATCAACGCATGCTGACGATTGCAATCAAACGCTCCCGTCAAATCGCATTATTGCCATACACAACTGAGTAGTTTTACTCAGCTTGCATACGAAGCAGTCGGCTTATAGCCGACTGCTTTTTTGTATATATCAATAGAAGTAACAGATCCACTCTAACAAATGGAACAATTCAATACTATGGTGATAGAAGCATTCACGGCTTAAATGAATTATAATAGAGTCTAATCTACTGAAAAGGTTCAGGCAGCAGGAATAGCTGTTTATTTCAGAATAAACACCAGGAGTGGATATGAATACATCAAAACGTAAAGGCAAACAGAGAAAAAAGAGTCTGAAAACTTGGATTATAGCTACTCTTTTACTTTCCATTATATATGTGTGGTTACAGCAAAAAGGTGATATAGATAACATGTGGCCCGGGACAACAATCCAAGAAGCTGTGCCAATCACCGGCCTGCATCCTGTGGTAGCAGAAAATGAGAAATTATTGGTACGTAAGGCAGCGAGACGTGGAATAGAGATTGTTATCACCCACGGCTACCGAAGTTCCGAGGAGCAAGATGCACTATTTAACCAAGGACGCTCAAGCGCAGGCAATATCGTTACTAATGCACGTGGTGGTGAGTCATATCATAACTACGGATTGGCAATTGATTTTGCACTGAGGACGCCTGGGGGTGATGTGGTGTGGGATATGGAACGTGATGATAACGGCAATGGCGAGGCAGACTGGATGGAAATTGTGGATCTTGCCAAAGAGTTAGGTTTCACTTGGGGTGGAGACTGGGCAAACTTTCCGGACTATCCTCACTTGCAGATGGATTTCGGCTTGAATATCAATGAGTTAAAACGTGGTAAAAGACCTCCTGATTCTCAGTAAAGGGTATTATATATACACTTAAATGAATAAATATTAGATAAGCTCTGCATTTTGCAGGGCTTTTTTCTTTCTTTTGTAAAATAAATGATAAAAGATTACAATTTGGTCTTTACATTAGCAAATAAATAAAACTATACTAGATTAACTAGATTTTTTACTCTGATCGCACATATTATTTCAATTGTAAGCATAACGGCGTCGATTCAATAAAATTCAGCTATAGATCGAGAAATAATCACCACTCATATATGTAACATTTACCTCACGCAAAATTAAGAATGTCTACTTAAATCAAAACGTACACATACACTAGATGTAACTGCTATGTTATGTATATGTTAAATTGACTAATTGCCTATGTACACCTCACAGCCAAAAACATGATAACACCTCTCAAATTCCCTACTATATGCCTTTATTATATTAATAATATCCAAATCTGTAGTATAGAAAACATTTATGCCAAAAATCTCAAAATAAGCATTGACGTTAGCTAAAATTACACGTATGATTACATTAATTATTTTGATATATAATTCCGCTAGGAATTATCAACATTAATTGACCAATGGTCTAAATATAAGTCTCTTAAACTTGTTTCTCCTAACAATTTGGTATTTTGTATAAGCTAGTGTTCGTTATCTTCAAGAACTTGGAAATATACAGTGGATGCATTTCTCTACACACGAATACAATCTACGGAAATTATGGGGTTAGGGTGATTGATTTGAATACAGAGCTATTGGAAGTCAGAAATCTAACAACATCATTCAGAATAGAAGATGACTATTATGCAGCAGTGGATCACGTTAACCTTACGGTGAAGAAAAATGAAGTGTTGGCAATTGTAGGTGAATCCGGGTCAGGTAAAAGTGCTTTTGCATTCTCTCTTATGGGTTTGCATAACAAAGCAAAGATCGAAGGCCAGATCCTCTATAAAGGACAAGATATTGCCAACATCTCCCCAAGCAAGTTAAACAAGCTACGCGGCAAAGAAATGGGCATGATTTTTCAGGACCCATTGTCCGCACTAAACCCTCTAATGATTATTGGTGAACAGATTGAAGAGATTCTCACACTTCATCAGTCCAAGCTGTCTTCCAGAGAGAAGAGAGAAAAGGTCATTCACTTATTGAATCAAGTAGGGATTCCACGTCCCGAACAAATATACAAGCAGTATCCTCACGAACTATCTGGTGGTATGAGACAGAGAATTGTTATTGCCATTGCGATTGCCAACAAACCGGAATTACTCATAGCCGATGAACCAACGACAGCGCTTGACGTTACGATTCAACTACAGATCCTGGAGCTAATCCGTGATCTGAAGAATGAAATTAACGCAGGCATTATTCTGATTACACATGATCTGGGTGTCGTAGCTGAGATGGCTGATCGCGTTGCAGTTATGTATGCAGGCGAAATTGTTGAAATCGCAGATATCTTCACATTGATGAACGATGCGAAGCATCCATATACCCGCTCACTGTTGAACTCTATTCCCACCCTGTCTGAAGAAGGATCCAAATTGCATGTCATCCAAGGTATTGTACCATCACTCAAAAATCTTCCTCGCAAAGGGTGCAGATTCAAAGCCCGAATTCCATGGATTAGTGAATCGGCTCATGAAGAGAACCCACAGATGCATGAAATTGCACCAGGTCACTTTGTACGGTGTACCTGTTACCAGCACTTTCATTTCCCTGACCAAAGCTGAGGAGGAATAACATAATGGCATTACTCGAAGTAGAAGGGCTCAAGATACACTTTCCGATTCGCGGTGGATTGCTTAAACGGGAAATTGGCAGTGTAAAGGCTGTTGATGATGTTAGCTTCTCCATTGAAGAAGGACAGACCTATGGTCTGGTTGGCGAATCAGGTTCAGGAAAAACAACAACAGGCAGAGCCATTATTGGGCTAAACCATGTCACTGACGGAAAGATCCTGTTTAACGGCAAAAATCTGGCTACGGAGCGACGTAAGAACAGGCAGCTCCAGCGGGATGTACAAATGATTTTTCAAGACCCATATTCATCACTGAATCCAAAGAAGCGGGTTATCGATATTATCGCTGAGCCGTTTCGTAACTATGAGCGTCTGACAGCTACCGAGGAAAAAAGACAAGTAAGAGAATTACTTGAAAAGGTTGGCCTGAGTCCGGAATCAATCTACAAATATCCGCATGAATTCTCAGGGGGGCAGCGTCAACGGATCGGCATTGCACGGGCTATTGCACTGAAGCCGAAGTTAATTATCGCTGATGAACCTGTATCTGCACTCGATGTATCGGTACAGGCTCAGGTACTCAACTTCATGCAGGAAATTCAAAAAGAATTAAATCTGACCTATCTGTTCATCAGTCACGATCTGGGCATCATCCGTCATATGTGTGATCAGATTGGAATTATGTATAAAGGTCGATATGTGGAACAGGGCACAACAAATGATATTTTTGAGAATCCACAACACATCTATACCAAACGTCTCATTGCAGCCATTCCGGATATGGACCCAACCAAACGAGAGGAAATGGTAGCCTTCCGTCAACAGGTCAAATCCGAGTATGAACATTCATACCGAAATTTCTTTGATGAGGAAGGGCTTGCATACTCGCTCAAATCCATTTCCGATACTCACCGAGTAGCTCTACCTCAGAAAGGTTGAAGGCCATATGTGGAAAATAATAGTACGAAGAATCATGATTATGATCCCTCAAATCTTTTTATTAAGTCTTTTGGTATTTTTGATGGCCAAAGCCATGCCAGGAGATGCACTAACCGGATTGCTCGATCCAAGTATTGATCCTAAAGCTTTGGATGAACAGAGGGAACGACTTGGACTTAACAATCCATGGTATGTACAGTATTGGGACTGGATCAGAAATGCCGCACAGGGCGACTTCGGACAATCTTTCCGATTCAAGATGCCAGTTTCTGATCTGATTGGTCAAAGAATTGCAAATACATTTTGGCTGGCTTTTGCAACACTTGTCTTCACATATTTGATCGCGATCCCACTTGGTATTATCAGTGGTCGTTATAATGATACATGGTCTGACCGGTTAATTACGGGTTACACCTATCTGGGGTTCGCAGCACCGTTGTTCATTTTTGCACTGGTTATGTTATGGATTTTTGGTTTCCACTTTGGGTTATTCCCAACGGGGGGCAGCGTGGCACCTGGACTTACACCAGGAACATTCAGTTACATTACAAGCAAGTTCTATCATCTGTTATTACCGGCATTATCCATGGCACTGATTACTACGGTATCAACCGTTCAATACTTACGTAGCGAAATTATTGATATCAAGCATAAAGAATTCGTTCTTACTGCGCGAGCCAAGGGTGCTTCGGAGTCACGAGTTTACAACAGACATATTTTGAGGAACTCTCTACTGCCGATTGCCGCATTCTTCGGTTATGAGATTACAGGACTTATCGGAGGTACTATTTTCATTGAGAGTATATTCAGTTACCCAGGCATGGGGCAGCTGTTCCTTACCTCAATCTCTCTTCGTGATTTCAGTGTTGTAACCGCACTTGTCCTGCTATTTGGTATAGCTACAATCCTGGGTTCGCTGTTATCTGATATTATTCTGGGATTAGTAGATCCGCGTATACGGATCAAGTAAGAACTTGAAGATTTCGGGGTGAATAAGATGAGCAAGGCCAATGATGTCGTTGTAACTTCACAGAAGATTGATAAGAGCCCCTCCAGCTTGAGTATCTTATGGAGAGAGCTTGTCCGGGATAAGATGGCACTAATCTCGCTCATATTTTTGGGACTGGTTTTATTAATAGTCTATGGAACTGCTCTGATCCTGGATCAAGATGAAATTGTTAAAGTGGATCTATTCGCTTTGTATGAGCCGCCTTCTGCACAATACTGGTTAGGAACAGATTACGGAGGTCGTGATGTATTTGGACAACTAATCATCGGAACTAGGAACTCGTTATCCATTGCCATTCTAGTTACGGTAATGACAGGTTTCTTGGGGATCGTAATCGGTATACTTTCTGGTTATTTCGGAGGACTGATTGACAATATATTCATGCGTATCGTGGATTTCTTCATGATTCTCCCGTTCATGATGATTGTTATCGCGTTTGTTACAGCGGTACCCAAATATAATATTGTTTCGTTCTCGCTAATCATGACTGCCTTCCTATGGATGGGAATTGCTAGATTAATTCGGTCTAAGGCACTGCAGGAGAGAGAACTTGAATATGTAAAAGCTTCAAAAACATTGGGATCATCGCATCTCAAGATCATTTTCTCACAGGTTCTTCCGAATCTGAGCTCCATTATCATCGTAACGATGACATTGAATCTCGCTGCCAACATTGGCCTCGAATCAGGGTTATCTTTCCTGGGATTTGGTTTTCCCGAAAGTACACCTAGTCTTGGAACACTCGTAAGTTATGCACGTAATCCGCAAACCCTGGAATCCAGATGGTGGATATGGCTACCCGCATCGGTACTGATTCTGGTATTGATGTTGAGTATAAATAATGTCGGTCAAGCCCTAAAGCGTGCGACTGATGCAAGACAAAGAAGAGGTTAAAAAAAGGGAGGAAAGGTTCATGAAAAAGGGATTATTTTCACGGGGACTATTTTTCACGATGATGTTGGTCTTTGTATTGGTGCTCGCAGCGTGCTCTGAGAAAGAAGCAGCAACTCCAGCTCCAGCTTCCAACACAGAAGAGGGAAAAACGGAGGAAAAACCTGCTAATGAAGAGGGCGTTTACTCCATTGAAGACTTCAACAATGTCAAAACGAATGAGGGTACTGCGATCGAGGGTGGATCGATTACATTCGGACTTGTATCGGATACTGCTTTTGAAGGTACACTGAACTATAACTTCTATTCCGGTAACCCGGATGTTCAGGTACTGCAATGGTTCGATGAAGGTTTGCTGACTTGGGATAAAGACTATGTGTACACCAACGATGGTGCAGCAACATATGAAACTTCTGAAGATGGAAAAACGTTCACACTGACCATTCGTGACAACGTAAACTGGCATGATGGCAAGCCGGTAACGGCTGAAGATCTGCAATTTGCTTATGAAGTTATTGGTAACAAAGCGTATGATGGTCCACGTTATGACTCCAACTTTACTAGCATAGTAGGTATGGACGAGTATCATGCTGGAAAAGCAAAAACAATCTCTGGTATTAAAGTGCTGAGCGACAAACAAATCAGCATTACGTATAAAGAATCTACTCCGTCCCTGCTGACAGGTGGCGTATGGACGTATCCACTGGCTAAACATATCTTCGGCGATATGGATGTAGCAAAAATGTCTTCTTCCAAAGAAGTACGTGAAAAACCAATTGGTTTTGGTCCATTTAAAGTGGATGTTATCACTCCAGGTGAGTCTGTAACTTTTGTTAAAAACGATGACTACTGGCGTGGAGCTCCAAAACTGGATGGTGTAACTCTGAAAGTTATCAACCCGACAACGGTTGTTCAAGAACTGAAATCTGGCGGGGTAGATCTTGTGGATGCATTCCCGACAGATCAATACAAAGACAATGCTAACCTGTCCAACGTAGAATTCCTGGGCGCAATCGATCGTGCTTATACGTACATCGGTTTCAAACTGGGTACGTGGGATGAAGAGAACGGAAAAGTTGTAAGCAATGCTGAAGCAAAAATGGGCGACAAAAACTTGCGTAAAGCCATGTGGATGGCTGTAGATAACGATCAAGTAGGTAAACGTTTCTATAATGGCCTGCGTTGGAATGCAACAACCTTGATTCCACCATCTCACCCAGAATTCCATGATTCCAACAATAAGGGTGTAGCATATGATCCAGAAGCAGCGAAAGCATTGCTCGACGAAGCTGGTTATAAATTGGATGGTGAATTCCGTACGAATCCGGATGGAACACCACTCGAAATCAACTTTGTATCCATGACTGGTGGCGACACAGCTGAACCATTGGCTCGTTATTATGTTCAATCATGGGCAGCTATTGGTTTGAAAGTAAACCTGGAAATGGTTGAGTTCAACAGCTTCTATGACCGTGTAGGTAACACAGGTAAAGATGATCCGAAAATTGATGTGTATCAAGCAGCATGGGGCGTTGGTATTGACGTAGATCCATCTGGTCTGTATGGCCGCGATGCACTCTACAACTTCTCCAGATTCTCCAGCGAAGAGAATGACAAATTGCTGGCACAAGGTATCTCTGCTGAAGCATTCGATGTAGACAAGCGTAAAGAGATCTACAATCAATGGCAGCAATACATGGTAGATGAAGTTCCTGTATTCCCTACACTGTATCGTGCAGTTGTAGCACCAGTTAACAAGCGTGTAATGAACTATGCGATTGGTGATGGAACAGGCGTTTACCTGAGCGACCTGCAAGTTAATGCAGACAAAGCAGTTGTAGCTCAGTAAAACATTCTTAAATTAGCAACTGTAAGGATTGGGGTCCTTTAAGATGTCGGTTGTTAGATTATTAATGAAGAATTCTCCTGGGAAAATGAATAAAAAGTGTCTTTAAAAACATGGATTCTGTACACTCTGGCATGGGTGTATGGGGTTCATGTTTTTTTTGTAACCAAAAAATAAAAAAAATTTAACTTTTTTTCAAAAAAGTGCAGACAAAATGCCTCTTTACTTCGTCTATATAGGTAAGAGGTGATCATCTTATGAAAAAATGGTGGAAACGGGCAGGTATGCTGCTAGCTCTCTTGCTTATTATATATTTGGGTGTGAAACCGGACATGCTGGTAGGCAAACCGGGAATTAAAGCTGAATCTGCGGTATTAATGGATATGAACTCTGAACAGATCTTAATGGATTTTAACGGCTCCGAAGAGATTGCTCCGGCAGGCGTCAGTAAGTTGATGACAGAACTGTTAGTAATGGAGGCCGTGATCAATGGTGATATAGGCTGGAATGATCTTGTTAATGTGAGTCTGTATGCCAGCTCCGTGGGGGGCAGTCAACTGACCCTGAAACAGGGAGAGCAGTTCACCGTGCAGGAGTTGTTCGAGATCGTAGCTGTCTATTCAGCCAATGATGCAGCGGTTGCTCTGGCTGAACATATCAGTGGTACAGAGCAGAAGTTTGTGCAACAGATGAATCAAAAAGCAACTCAGATTGGGCTGTCTGAGGATACACAATTCACGAATTCAACGGGCCTCAGTGAAAAACTGCTTGGTCCTAACCGTCCGATGGATATACAAGGGCAGACCTTAATGACGGCTATAGATGCATGCAAGCTTGCGCGATATCTGCTGAATAACCATCCCGAGATTTTAAGAATCTCCAGTCAAATGCAAGTATCAATGCACCAAAAAGGGATGTACATGAGTAACACGAACTGGATGTTGTCCTCTATTGGTGGACCGTATGCTTATGATGGGAATGACGGATTAAAGACCGGGTATGATGAAGATTCCGGATATCATTTTGTGGGGACAGCTGAACGTGATGGTAAAAGACTGATATCAGTTGTATTTGGAACAGATACTCGTGAAGGGCGTTTTGTGGAGACTCGGAAGTTATTCAACTATGGGTTTTCGGGCTCAAAATGAAAGGGCGTACATAGGCATCATCAAGGAGACCTTCAGGGCGCCAATGATCCACCTGTCATACAAACCGAGTCAGACCAGATTATTGAAGCACTACGCAAGCGTTAGTATGTTAGATAAGATATGAGGGCTGTCCCGCAGGTTCGACTGAACGTGTGGCAGTGGCAGCTCTATTTTATCGAATTGGAGGTAAATTGATCCATATAACCATATTATTAAATTGACATATGGTTTTCTTTTGTTTTAAAATGACCAGTGAGTCATTATTATTCAATTCAGTTTAATATATATGTACCGAACCAACTGTACGATACTAAATTTACGATCTGATCAGGAGGTAACATGTGATGCAAAAACAAATGAAATGGCCGCTAATCCTGTTTGCCATAGGGGTATTTATGGCTGCGCTGGATAATGGGATCATCACCTCTTCACTGACCACCTTAAATGCATCATTTGGTGTGTCGCCAACATGGGGAGCATGGACGATTACGCTTTACACGCTTGGGCTTGCGGTGAGTGTACCTATTGCGGGCAAACTGTCGGACCGTTATGGTCGCAAGAAACTATTTTTGATAGAGGTGGCGTTGTTTGGGATCGGGTCCCTGCTCGTCGCGCTGAGCACATCGTTTACCTTTTTCCTGATTGCTCGTGTCATTCAAGCTTTGGGCGGTGGTGGGATTTTTATCATTGCCAGCTCATACGTATTAAGCAAGTTCCCGGCGGAGCGACAAGGTACAGCCTTGGGTCTGCTCGGAGGTATGAATGGTGTTGCCGCTATTTTGGGACCAAATGTCGGTGCTTTTATACTGGATCTGACTGGTAATTGGCATTGGTTATTCCTGATCAATGTACCTATTGCCATTCTGCTATTCATTGCAGGTATTCGATTTATTCAGGAAGAGCAGGAACTGAATCGTGCAGCAGTGGACTGGAGCGGCATTGCTGTCCTAACGTTGGGTGTACTCAGTTTAATGTATAGCTTCAGCAATCTGAACGGTGTGAACATGCTTCAAAGCCTGGGATCACCGATGTTCTACGGCTTTTTCTTGGCAGGTGTGATCATTCTGGTGATCTTTTACTTCATGGAAAAAAGGCTGGAAGGATCTGAACGTGAACCTGTTGTATCGACACAGCTTCTGGGCATTGCGTCCTTTCGCTGGACGTTGCTGATTGCCTTTTTCTCGGGAGCCATTCTGGCCTCGGTGATCTTTATTCCCGGATTTGTTGAACAATATCTCGGCGTATCCAATACAGCTTCCGGGTACTGGTTTACTCCGCTCGCGCTGGCATCCGGCATCGGGGCAGGTGGAGGTGGATATCTCGTTGACCGCAAAGGGCCAATCTGGACGTTATCGGTTGCGGGCCTACTATCTGCCATTGGATTCCTGCTGTTCCCGCTATGGGTGGAGCATATCTGGCAATTTGTCATCGCGAGTACACTCGTAGGTATCGGTTTCGGCATGATGCTTGGTGCGCCAGTTAATGTACTTGTCACGGAACAGGCGGGGGAGAACAACAAAGGCATCGCGGTAGCGACCAGCTCGTTATTCCGCCAGATGGCGATGGCTATTGCACCTACGATTTTCGCTGGATTCCTGGCACGTTCTTTCATTAATCTGGGGTCCAACATTCAGGCAGGATTCGCTGACAAAGGAATTCAGGTGCCGCCGGAGATGCTAGAGCAATATGCCTCCGGTGGAGCTTCAGGGAGTGATGTATCCAGTCTGACAGAGGGCCTGTCCCAGATTCCTGATGAAGGTATCCGTGATGTGTTGCTCCAGGCAGTGCATCAAACGACAGGTCAGGGTTACAATGGCCTTTTCTGGTCTGCGGTGGTATTCAGTGTGCTTACGCTGGTAGCTGCGCTTATAACGGGACGTCTACGTCAAAAAGAGAAGAGTCATCATGTGGAAAGTGTATCCACAAACGGATAGGATTGCGTGTGAAAATGAAGAGAACAGTGCACCTTTTGTAGCTAAAAAGGAGTCGCTGTTCTTTTCAATTTAACCGGATTGTAACTTTTCTTGGTCCTGCAATGATTACAATAGAACGAGCGTAAGCGGTGTCTTGATTCCAGAGAGAGAAAACTTCAGAGAACACCGAGTCACAAGGCATCCCAGACGTTTAATTGGTATTATGGATTATCATTTTGACAGTGAAGAAGGAATCAATGGATGAAAAGCAGAACTAAAGATAAGAAGAAGAAAAGAAGAAAAGGCCTATATATAACGCTCGTTTCACTTGTTGTCTTGTTAATTGGAGGTTATTTGTTCCGTCAGCAACTGGCTGTAGCGGCATTTGATCTGTTTCTCGCCGGTTCGGTAGAAGATCAGCTATCCCGCTCTTATGTACCGCAAGAAGGCAACAACACGCCTGATCCAACGGTATACCGTAAGGAACCTTTCTCCGTATTACTGCTCGGTTCGGACAAACGCGCCTATGAGAAAACGCGAGGACGTTCGGATACCGTCATCTATGCTGTAGTACGTCCGAAGGAATCCCGTGTACTTCTGGTATCCATTCCACGTGATACGTATGTGCAGATTGTAGGACGGGATGCCAACAAGGACGGCGAAGATGATTATGATAAGCTGGCGCATGCCTATGCTTTTGGTGGGGAGAATATGTCCATCAATACCGTGGAGAAATTTCTTGATGCTGATGTGGGTTACTATGCAACGATCAACTTCGACGGAATCAAAAAAGTGGTTGATGCGCTTGGTGGTGTAAAACTGCCAATTGATGAGGACATTGTGAACAAGAACCCGGATCATGTTCAATTCACGATTGAAGGCGGTAAGCCGATCTATGACGGGCAGGAAGCATTGTATTATGTAAGATACCGTGAGGATAGCGATTTTAATCGTACCAAGCGGCAGCAGATTTTCCTGAACGCGATGGCGAATGAGATGCTGAATTTGAATCAAATCGCCAAAATTCCGGAATTGATTCAGATCATGGGAGACAGCTTCCAGACGGATATGCGAGCTTCTTTCATTATTGATCTGGCTAAACAGGTGCTTACTCAGGAGAAACCTCAGATTTCAAGCTTCACCATTCTGGGTGAGGGGATGAAAAAAGACGGTATCTATTATGGTCAGGCTGATGAGAAAGATGTCCAATATGCCAAGGAACTGATTAACAACTGGATGGATCAATCGACCCCAGCCGGTGAAGTAATGATCCCTGACCGGCAAAAGATTGAATAACCAATTCCATACCAATGATGTGTTGTAGACCACAATCAGCAGTACGTTTATTCGCGGGCTGCTGTTTTTTTTCTTTGTATTGAGAACTATTATCCTTTTGGAACATCCTGCGTTCTGATCCGTATAATATAAGTTGAGCGAGATAAGTTGAACGAAGAAATTCACAAGGAGGATACACAAGGGTATGAACATCGCATTTTTTTTGCTACCCAAACAAGAGGTTACGTGCGTGACGTCGGATTCTACGCTGCGGCAAACGTTGGAACGGATGGAATATCATCGTTTTACGGCGGTACCCATTTTGAATAAAGAGGGCAAATATATTGGTACGGTTACCGAAGGCGACTTACTGTGGTATATGAAGAATGCCGAGGGAAAGATTTCATTTGAAAACGCTTCAAAGTTCTTGCTCAAGGATGTTCCCCTTCGCTTGGATATTAAACCTGTATCCATTAACGCCAACATGGAGGACCTGATTAATCTGGCTAAAGTTCAGAACTTTGTTCCTGTGGTCGATGATATGGATCGGTTCATTGGTATTGTCAGACGGAGTCAGATTATTGAGTACTGCGAGGGCATTGTAGCCAAAGAATCGATCAAGGCTAAGTAAGTCTGTTACGAATTTAAACATTATTGTGTCATTAGGGATAATCACAGCCGTCCGGTATCATGTTAAACTTAAGAAGTCCTGAACCAGGGGCGCATTCGAAGTTTTTTACTAATATATAGGTCGATAGGATGTACGGAGGACTCCGCATAAGTACCTGACATCAGTTTCGGAGAACTTCTCCGCTTTTTGGGGTAATTTTGCGGGCCCTCTTTTTATGCTATAATCGAGAATAAAGCTTTTTCGGGGGAGAGTGACTTTCGCCAAATGCCTAAAGAACTGGATGTAGCCAAACGCGCTAAAGTGATTGAATGGCTGAAAACCGAAGTGCTTGATCAGGTATCCCGATTATTCAAGGCGTTATGGGAAGGCAGTACAACTCGAATCGGGGACAGTCTTGCCAGTTTGATTATGAGTAGTTACATATTGGGCCGCAGGCTCGGTATTCCTTTCAAGGATCTGGATGCACTGCTAGTTGAGAAGTTGAAAAAGCATAAACAGGAAGGTCACCAGCTTGAAGACTGGTACCAGGATATTTCCGCGCTAGAAGATCATATGCGTAAGAGGTGAATTTGTTGAAATTTAGCTTTAAATCAGCTGTTTGGAGCGCAGTCTATCTGCTCTTGCTACTTTCGCTGTTAACTCCTTTATCGGTACTTGCCATATTTTTTATGATGATTCCGGGAGTTATTTTGTATGCTTCATTATCTTTAAAATCATTTATATGGCATCTCGTGCCCGTAGCCGTTATTTTGGTCGTATTCCACCCCATCTATCTGTTACTATTGCTCATCTTTACCCTGCCTGCGATCGTTATGGGTCACGCGTATAAAACACGCAAATCGGCCCTGTTCGCCCTGATGGCGGGAAGTGGCATGATGTTGGCAGAATACTTGTTGTTGCTCTTGGTCGGCAGTGTCATTTTCCAATTCGACCTGTCCAGTTATATTGAAGATGTGGTCAAATTGACCATTGAACCGTTAACCAATTCATCGAATCAGATGATTAACGGTTTTGCATGGACACCTGAGATGACCGAGGATGTTGCCAAACAAACGCAGCTTATGATTCCGTTTGCTCTCGTTGTCACGTCGATGGTAATGGCCTTTATTACACACGCCATTGCTCGTCCGATTCTGAACGTGATGGGTTTGGTGGTATCGAAACTTCCACCAGCGAGAGAATGGCGTATGCCGCGTGCGTTGATCTGGTATTATTTCCTCGCATTGTTGATCGAAGTGATCTCCAGACAAAGTGATGGAACATACTGGACCATGATTGCCATGAATCTGTCGCCGTTAATCAATCTGGGCTTCATGATTCAAGCGATCGGCTTCTTCTTCTTTCTCTCACATACAAAGAAATGGAATCCGGTTATACCATATTTCCTGGCGGCTGCGGTCTTCTTCATTGGTCCGCTTCGGATTATCGGAATTATCGATCTGGCGTTCCCGCTTCGTGAGGCAATATCGAAATCAAAACGATAGGGTGATGAGTCATGCCTAAATTTCTGAAGAAACGCTGGCACGGCTACTATACCGTATGGGCGTTCATACTGCTGCTGTTGCTCGTTATGTTCGTTACCATTTATAACTGGACGCTTGGTTTGATTAGTCTGATACTGGCTTCGGCGCTGGGAATCGTCATGATTAAGGCGGAGCTCGCGTTCCGCCGTGAGCTTAACGACTACATTAATGGCCTATCTATTCGGATCAAACGGATGGAGGGGGAAGCGGTCAGCATGCTTCCATTCGGAATTGTGCTGTACAGCGAAGATCGTACGGTAGAGTGGCATAACCGCTTTGTCGCGGAGATGTTCCAGGAGAAGACAATGGTGGGTAATCCGCTACTTAATTTGTTTCCCAAACTTCCTCAGCCTAAAGAGAAGAAGGATGGGACGAAGGAACATTCATCCAAGGAGTTCCATGACGAATTCCAGTTGGATGATCGGCATTATGGAGTTATTCATAACCCGCAGGAGCGGTATGTATATGTATACGAGATTACGGAGCTAGCCATTCTTCGTGATAAATATGAAAATGAACGCCTTGCATTGGGAATTCTCGTTTTGGATAATCTGGACGAAGCTGCCCAAGGCATGGACGATCAACAGCGTACAGCACTGATTGCCCGAGTGACCAGCGAAATTACGTCTTGGGCCAAGCGGTACGAAGTGTACCTGCGCCGTCTGTCTTCTGATCGTTATCTGTTGATGCTGAATCATAAGTCTTTGCAGGAACTGGAGCAGAGCCGATTTGTCATTTTGGATGAAGTTCGGGAGATGACTGCTGACCTCAAAGTGCCAATGACACTCAGTGTTGGACTGGCGTTTGGATCGGATAGCATCAGCGAGATGGGAGAGCTGGCACAGTCCAGTCTAGACATGGCGCTTGGACGTGGTGGTGATCAGGCTGCCGTGAAGTCCGGACAACGCCTGTCTTTCTACGGCGGTAAGTCTAACGCAGTGGAGAAACGGACACGGGTAAGAGCACGCGTTATTGCGCACGCGCTGCGTGATCTGATGCAGGAGAGCGATCGGGTGCTCATCATGGGGCACAAAATTCCGGATATGGACGCGATCGGCGCATCCATCGGGGTATGGAAAGCGGCCAGTCTGTACAATGTGGAAGCACGGATTGTTCTGGATGGAATTAATCCATCGATTGAACGCATGATGGAGCAAGTGAACAAGGACGAGAAGTTGTCCAAAGCATTTGTATCACCGGAACAGGCAACCCAGATGATGACCGAGCACACGTTGCTGGTGGTAGTGGATACCCATAAGGCCTCCATGACCATGGAGCCAAAACTGGTACAGTCTGCTACCCGTGTCGTCGTTGTGGATCACCATCGCCGGGGCGAAGAGTTCATCAATGACGCAGTGTTGATCTATCTGGAACCTTATGCATCCTCTGCTGCCGAATTGGTAACCGAACTCTTGCAATACATTCATGATAAGGTACAATTCACTCCGCTAGAAGCTACGGCTCTACTTGCCGGGATTACGGTGGATACGAAGCATTTTGCACTGCACACGGGGTCCAGAACATTCGAAGCGGCAGGCTTCTTGCGCCGTAGCGGTGCGGACACCATTATGATCCAGCGGTTGATGAAAGAGGATCTGTCAGAATATATTGCTAAGGCAGAAATCATAAAGCATGCTAAAATGGTATACGGGAACATTGCGCTGGCGGTCACAGACCCTGGTAACAAGATTCCACAGATGATGATTGCCCAGGTGGCGGACACATTGCTGAACATGACTGACGTGGTCGCTTCATTTGTGATTAGTGAGCGTCCGGATGGACTGATTGGCATCAGCGCGAGATCGCTGGGGCGCATGAATGTTCAGGTTGTCATGGAACGACTGGGCGGTGGCGGACATTTGACGAATGCTGCCGTGCAGCTTGAAGGAACGCTTGGAGAGGCAGAAAAACGGCTGACGAACGTACTGGCTGAAATCGAAAAGGAAGAGGGGCTGTTCGAATGAAAGTCATTTTTATAAAAGATATGAAGGGTCAAGGTAAGAAAGGGCAAGTGAAAGAAGTGTCTGAGGGCTACGCACAGAACTTCCTGCTGCCACGGGGAATCGCACGTCCAGCAACAGATGGCAACATGAAGACACTGGACAACCAGAAGGCGGCTGAAGAAAGAATCAAACAGGAAGAGAAAGCGGAAGCGGAAGCACTCGCGACGAAGCTGGAAGCTGAAGTAACCGAACTGAAAGCCAAGTCCGGCGAAGGCGGTCGTCTGTTCGGCGCAATTACCAGCAAACAGATCGCAGAAGCGTTGTCTAAAAAGGGTTTGAAAGTGGACAAACGCAAAATTGAGCTGGACGAGCCTATTCGTACACTCGGCGTAACGCAAGTAACTGTCAAGATTCACCCTGAAGTGAAGGCAACCTTGAAGGTACAGGTAACGGAAGAGTAAGATGGGCGGCGAAATGTCATTCGACCGGATTCCCCCGCAGAACCTGGAAGCCGAACAGGCCGTGCTGGGTGCAATCCTGTTGCAGGGTGAAGCCCTGATTACAGCGATGGAACGGGTGCAAACCGAGGATTTCTATGATAAACCCCATCAATTAATCTTCGAAGCGATGATCCAGCTTGGCGAGGGAAATCAACCGATTGACCTCGTGACACTGACTTCGCTTCTAAAGGATAAAGGTGAGCTGGAGGACATTGGTGGCGTTAGTTATCTAGCAAAGCTGGCTCATGGTGTACCTACAGCCGCGAACGTAGACTATTACGCTCAGATTATCGAAGAGAAATCGATGCTGCGTCGCCTGATTCGTACGGCAACCCAGATCGTGAGCGAAGGATATACAGGTGGCGAAGATGTTGCAGCGATGCTCGGAGAAGCTGAACGTCGCATTCTGGAGATCTCCAACCGTCGCTCCAGTAGTGGTTTTATAGCGATCCAGGACGTACTGATGGAAGTATTCGATCGTGTGGAAACACTTCATCAGAATAAGGGTACAACAACAGGTATTCCGTCCGGGTTTATCGATCTGGACAAGATGACTGCCGGATTCCAGCGCAGTGACTTGATCATTGTAGCGGCCCGTCCTTCCGTAGGTAAGACGGCCTTTGCCCTGAATATCGCTCAGAACGTTGCCATTCGGGCACAGGAGACGGTAGCCATCTTCAGTCTGGAGATGTCAGCTGCCCAGCTGGTGCAACGTATGATCTGTGCGGAAGCCAACCTGGATGCCAGCGTGATGCGTATGGGTGACTTCAAGGGTGATGAAGACTGGCAGAAGCTGACGATGGGTATTGCAGCTTTGTCAGAAGCCAACATCTTCATAGATGATACGCCAGGGATTACCGTTGCGGATATTCGTGCCAAATGCCGTCGTCTGAAGAAAGAGAAAGGCCTTGGCATGATCCTGATCGACTATCTTCAACTGATTAGTGGACGTGGTAAAGCAGGGGAGAACCGTCAACAAGAGGTATCCGAGATCTCACGTACACTGAAACAGATTGGCCGGGAACTGGAAGTTCCGGTTATTGCCTTGTCCCAGCTGAGCCGGGGTGTAGAGCAACGTCAGGACAAACGTCCGATGATGAGTGACTTGCGGGAATCGGGTTCGATCGAGCAAGATGCCGACATCGTAGCGTTCCTGTACCGGGATGACTACTATAACCAGGAGACCGAGAAGAAAAATATTATCGAGATCATTATCGCCAAACAGCGTAATGGTCCGGTAGGTACGGTGGAACTGGTCTTCCTGAAAAACTTTAATAAATTCGTCAATTACGAGAGGGCGCACAATGACGCCTTCGCGATGTAACGGGCAGGTGCTGACAGCTTCGATCAGGAAGCAAATCCGTCTGTCCCGAACATCAACCATTAGCATAACTGGACTTAAACATGTGTTATAAATACCAGATATAGATTCACATTGAAATGGGTATCCTTGAACCGGTGATAGCAGTCAAGCATGATTGGACTGAAGTCTCCGGTTTTTTGTGTCGAAATAAGGGGTAAATCCCGAACATTATAGTTGTACTATATATAATTGTTCGCCATTTGATTTGACTTTGAAAAAGGGTACTGGTACACTAATATTGCTGCGTTAAAGCAGCGCAAACCTTCCCTTGAATGTAACGGAAGGACATTTTTACTGTCCGTTAGCACGCTTCTCAGTCGGTTTATTGCGTAACATGCCTGCCGGGATAGAGGACGGACAGACCAATACAAAGGTGCGCAAGGCACCCACGGAGGAATGTTAACTATGTCAACGGTAGTTGTAGTGGGAACGCAATGGGGAGACGAAGGAAAAGGTAAAATCACGGATTATTTGGCGGAGAGCGCTGATGTGGTGGCTCGTTATCAAGGTGGTAACAATGCGGGTCATACAATTCTGATTGATAACAAAAAATATAAACTGACGATGATTCCATCAGGGATTTTCTACACGGATAAAGCGTGTGTGATTGGTAACGGAATGGTTATCAACCCGAAGGCACTCATCGAAGAAATTAACTATATTCATGACAATGATTTCACAACGAAGAACCTGTCCATCAGTGAGCGCGCTCATATCATCCTGCCATATCACATGGTATTGGATGCACTCGAAGAAGAGAGCAAAGGTCCGAACAAAATCGGTACGACGGGCAAAGGAATTGGCCCATGTTACATGGACAAATCAGCTCGTATTGGTATTCGGATGGTTGACCTGCTAGATGCTGAAGATTTCGAACTGAAACTGCGACATCTGGTCAAAGAAAAGAACCGCGTCATCGAGCAAGTCTACGGCGGCCAGCCTGTTGATGTGGAAGAGATTCTGCAAGATTACCTCGGATATGCTGAAATTCTGCGTCCTTACGTACGTGATACATCCGTTGTTCTGAACGAATATATTGATGAGGACAAAAAAGTATTGTTTGAAGGCGCACAAGGCGTTATGTTGGACCTTGATCAAGGAACTTATCCATTTGTTACATCATCCAATCCGTCCGCAGGCGGCGTATGTATCGGTTCTGGCGTAGGCCCGGCTCGCATTCAGCAAGTCATTGGGGTAGCGAAAGCTTACACAACCCGTGTAGGAGATGGCCCATTCCCTACGGAATTGCATGATGCAATCGGCGACCAAATCCGTGAGACTGGACATGAGTACGGTACGGTAACTGGACGTCCACGTCGTGTAGGTTGGTTCGATAGTGTTGTTGTTCGCCACGCGCGTCGTGTCAGTGGAATCACAGGTCTGTCCCTGAACTCTCTGGACGTAATGACAGGTCTGGAAACCGTAAAAATCTGCACAGGATACAAATTCCGCGGCGAGGTCATCACACACTATCCGGCAAGCCTCAAAATGCTGGCAGAATGTGAAGCGGTATACGAAGAGATGCCAGGTTGGAGCGAAGATATCACTGGAGCGAAGAAACTCGAAGACCTGCCAGTGAACACACAGAATTATGTAAAACGTGTTTCCGAGCTGACTAACATTCCAATTGCGATCTTCTCTGTAGGTCGTAACCGTGAGCAAACGAATCAAGTTCTTCCAATCTACGAGTAATCGAAGAAATAGAGAGATTGCATCTTGAATTATAAAATAGAATCGTCTGCCGACTTAGGCATGTTAAGCCTTCAGTTGTTGCTTTTATAGCGATGACTGGAGGTTTTTTGTATATTTTTCGGATATAATCCCGAGATTTCCGTCAATACTGGTTAACAGTAGAGTCACAGACCCCAGCATGCGCATGCTAGACGGGTGGGATAATCGGAGGGAGAGAAAGGAATGAAGTTGCTTGTGTGGTTTGTTAAAATCGTGCTAACGGTGTTGCTGGTCAGTTCACTGACACTGCTCACGACCGGATTAATTGTACAGTCATATGCGAAGTCGCTACTCGCGAGTTTCAATATTCAGTGGGAAGGTCAACCCATGGGGTTAACCGCCATGTTCCAAGGTGCCTTGGGCGGTAAAACAAGCGAAGGGAATAAATCGGGAAATGGGACGACAGATCAGCCGACAGGAGCGGACGAAGAGCAGGTTCCGGAAGATGCTGTTTCAGTTATGGGGAATGGGACGGAGAACGGTCCATCTGGCGTAGATGCGGGCAACAATGCGTCCCAAGGGAGCGGCTCAAACGAGGGCACAGGGGAAGGTTCAGGTACAGATACGACTGGAGGATCAAACTCAGGCACAAATGCAGGCAATGGGACGGATACAGGCAAAGGGAGCGAATCAGGAACAGATCAGGGTAGTGGTTCAGCTTCGGGGAACGGAACCGGATCGACTAGCGGTGGTGCTTCTTCAGGCAATGACGCCATTGTCGTATCGCCGGATGACATCACCGGAGCGAAGGACAAGCTGCCAGCAGAGGAGAAAGAAAAAATCTTCAGCCTGCTCATGAACAAGCTGCCGCAGAAAGAAATGCAGCAGATCTCAGGCGCCATGGAAGGTGGCCTAACGGAACAGGAACTGCGTGAAATTGAACAGGTGATCTCGAAGTACCTGACCAGTGAAGAGTATGACAACCTGATGGAAGTACTGCAGACAGAGTAGGATGATAGACAGAGAAAGCAGGCGTGCTCATAGACGGGTATCGCCTGATTCATAATGTAATGGACTTGTCGAGGATGATTGAATATAATTTATTTAAATAAATAATGGAAATTGTATGATTAAAGAATCTGATGTTGTAGCATTCGAGTTTTGGAGCAATGAGTGCTTACGTTTATTTTATTAGTCTATAGGAGGGAACAGTGTATGAAATATAAAAGTAAAGAACACGACATATAAAAACGTTCAGGCAACATTGCAGAAACCTCCAGTCCAATTCGTGGACCTCCGTTCATAGGTGCATTCAAGAGATCCGATGGACTTGTGTTTATGAATACACTAATTGGAGGTTGTATTGAACATGAACTTATATCATTCTAATTCAGAAGCATCAGTAAAAAAGTTTGCCGAGGCGACGAAAGAGCGATACGAGCAAGGACTGCAAGAGGTGGACCAACCGTTTAGTGGCTGGGATTTCAGCTATGTAACAGGGAGTGGGCGACTCCAGAGCGGAATATTGCCTTGGTCCTATGGAACGATGGCGCGCCGATTATTGGATCAAACAGAACGAATGCTCGACATGGGGACTGGTGGAGGAGAAATGCTGTCCAGGCTCCGTCCCCTTCCTCCATACACATGTGCGACCGAAGGCTATCTCCCGAATATACCGATTGCAGAGGAACGTTTACAGCCGTTGGGAGTGAAGGTGCTTCCAGTGACTGATGATTCGCAACTTCCTTTCGCAGATGGGGAATTTGATCTGATTCTTAATCGGCATGAGTCGTATGATGAGCAGGAAGTTAGGCGGATTCTAGCGGTAGGGGGACTGTTTCTAACCCAACAGGTAGGTTGGTCAGATTGCAGGGAGATCAATGATCGGCTCGGCATTCCTATGCCAGCGGATTACGCTGGATGGGAGCTGGATCGTGCTGTTCTTCAGCTGGAGCAGTGTGGATTCCGTATTCTGGAGCAACGGGAAGCAAATCCCGCGCAGCGTTTCTATGATATAGGCGCACTGGTCTATTATCTGAAGACCATCCCGTGGCAAGTACCTGATTTCAAAGTGGAACAGTTCCGTCAGCCGTTAATGGATATTCATATGGAGATGGAGCACAATGGATTCTGGGAAGTACAACAGAAGCGATTTGTAATTCTTGCAGTCAAAGAATAGAGACATGAAAGTTAATTTCTATTGTGGCATGAGATGAAATCCAGTTTAAGATAAACCACAAACAGGTTGTTTACGTAATCCCTTATCAGAGTTGATCTGGTGAGGGATTTTATTTGTATTTTTATGAAAAATAAAGTATATTTCACTGGGTCTTAGAACCTAGTCTTAAATTACAAGCAAAAGTACATAGTACAGCGGATGTTGAGGCATAATGGGTGATGGACCAGCCGTACTATCTTATGGATAATTCAGGGAAAGCAAGCGGGGCGTGGCTTTGCGGTGTGACGTATAGAGTTGAAATGAGTGTAAAACCTGTGTTAAAGTATACGGGTGTGATAAAAGGTTAAAATTTTGACACTTTTACGAGCGCAGCTAAAGTCCTGATTTTGCGGACAACCAATACAAGTATCAACGAGCATGGGACAGACACGATGGGTGATGTCTTGACAGAAATGCGAACTGAGAAGTGCTGAAAAGGAGAGAATCATGAAAGGTTTCAGAGGCATACGCCAACCGGGCAAAGACCGGGTACACGAACAATCCGGGGAACACCGGACGGCCGAAGACAAAAACAACATGAGCATGTCCACCTTCAGTGTGAATAAGAAGCGCGTTCTGGCCTCGCGCAAATGGATCATTACAGCAGCTTGTGGTGTATTCATCGCAGCATCGCTCGGGTTCGCAGGCAAACAATATGTTACTGCAAACACCGTACCGTATTATAAAGTAATGGTTAAAGGTAGCGAGATTGGTACCATTGCAGATGAGGCACAATTACAACAACTATTTACAGACAAAACTGAGGAATATCAACATAAATATCCGGATGCAGAGATGGTGCTGAACACGGATGGCATCACAACCGAAACGGTAAGAGCGTACAAACCTGAAGTGAACAGTGACGAGACGCTGGACAAACTGGGTGACATGCTGACAGCCTACGCCCAAGGTGTGGAGCTCAAGGTAGACGGTGAAGTCATTGGCATTGTGAAGGATCAGGCAACAGCAGATGCAATCCTGGAACAAGTGCAGAACAAATACATATCGGCATCGGCGGTGCGAAGTTCGCTGAAGACGAAGTCGGTATCGGCTAACTCCTCGAAGAAAGACGAGGGACCAAGCACAACCCTGAAGTCTGTAGGCATCAAGGAAGATGTAGTGACAGATGTGGTGAAGGCTGATCCAAACAAAATATGGGATGTGTCCGAGGCGGTTAAGGCTTTAACCGTTGGTAAAGACGCGCCTGTAACTTATGTGGTTCGTGAAGGAGATACGATCTCTTCGATCGCTGCCAAGTATGAAATTACACAAAGCGAGATTCGCCAGCATAATCCGGGCATCAAGGAAACGTCGCTTCAAATCGGAGACGAATTGACCTTGACCGTTCCGAAACCAGCAGTAACCGTTAAATCGGTTGAGCAGGTAGTTGAACAGATTGAGATCAAACCGCAAGTGGAAGTGCGCAAAAGTGCTGACCTGAAGGCAGGTACAACAAAAGTCGTACGTCCAGGCCAAAGCGGTCTGAAAAGCATGCAATACCGTATTACGAAAGAAAATGGTGAAGTGGTTCAGGAAGAGTGGCTTGGTCAGGAAGTGATCAAGGTCGCCGTTACCGAAGTTGTCCTTAGCGGAACGAAAGTTGTTGGTGAGGGTACAGGTGAATTTGCTTGGCCGGTATCGAATGCAACGATGAGCAGCAGCTATGGACAACGCTGGGGTCGCCAGCACAAAGGTGTCGATCTGGTAGGTAACCGCGATGTGAAAGCGTCTGATGAGGGTGTAATTACTTTTGCAGGACAGAAAAGCGGGTATGGTAATGTCATCATTATTAACCACCGTAACGGATACGAAACACTGTATGGTCATTTGAACAGCATTGGCGTTAAGGTTGGACAAGTGGTTGAAAAAGGTGAGAGTATCGGCGTTATGGGCAACACAGGTCGTTCGACCGGAACACATCTGCATTTTGAGATTATTAAGAATGGAACGGTAGAAAATCCGTTAACGTATTTGAACTAATATAGAGCTTAAGGAGAGCAAGGTTGGCTATAATGCTGGCCTTGTTTTTTGCTGCTGTAAAAAATTTTCAGATGAAAGACCTTTCAAGCCTCTGATCGGGATGTGACGGTGCTTCAGGTATGTTAAACTAGAGAGTATAAACAACAAACTAGAGAAACAAATCAAGCAGGCTTGGTACAGGCTAAACATAGAAGAGAGATATAGACGCTAACGCGGATTAAGCAGGATATAGGGGTGAACTTAGCCGATGCAGGGGAAGATTTTGGTGGTGGACGATGAACAGCCCATCGCGGACATTCTGAAGTTTAATTTGGAAAAAGAGGGGTACGAGGTCATCTGTGCATTTGATGGCATTCGTGCGGTTGAACTGGCGTTATCCGAGAAACCGGATCTGATGCTGCTGGATCTGATGCTCCCGGGCAAGGACGGTATGGATGTATGTCGTGAGGTGCGCGCTCATCTGGAGATGCCGATCATTATGCTTACCGCCAAAGATGGCGAGATTGACAAGGTGCTCGGGCTAGAATTGGGTGCGGATGATTACGTGACGAAGCCATTCAGTACGCGTGAGCTGCTTGCACGGGTGAAGGCACAGATGCGCAGAAGGCAAAAGCTTGCGATTACGGCAGAAGCGCACGAAGACGAAGAGAAGCAGGTCATGCGTCTGTTTGATTTGGCTTTTGATATGGACATGTATACAGCTTATAAAGGCGGGGAACCGCTTGATCTGACTCACCGTGAGTACGAACTTCTCTATTATATGGCGAAGCATTCCGGCAAGGTTATGACACGGGAACATCTGCTGCAAGCGGTGTGGGGATATGAATATTTCGGCGATGTACGTACCGTGGATGTTACGATTCGTCGTCTGCGTGAGAAGATTGAGGAGAATCCGAGCAAACCGGAAACGATTCTGACACGCCGCGGGCTCGGTTATCTCGTGCGCAGTGCCAAAAGCGTGGGGATATAATGGGCCGATTCGCGCGATTCTCGTTCTTCCGAACGATTCAGGCGAAATTGATCATTATCTATGTACTGCTGATTCTGATTGCGATGCAATTAATCGGCGTTTATTTTGTGAGCGCGATGAAGAACTCGCTTACGAGCAACTTTACGGAAGATCTACAAGCTCGTGCGGAGATGCTATCGGTTCTCGTGGGGGAGACGATGGCGGGTGGAGAAGCAGAAGCTGGCGAGGACAAAACGGAAAATCTGCGTGTACTGGTGAACAATCTATTCAACATTAACGGTGCCGAGATTCAGGTGCTGGATGCCAGCGGCAAAGTACTGACAACCTCGCTAAGTTCACATTCGGACTATGTGGGGCGCAAAAATACCCAGACCGTTGTCAGCCGTGCGCTGCAAGGCATTCGGGACAATGAGGAATATATCGTGGACGAGGATAATGTTCGCAAAAAGGTCGTCGCCAAGCCGGTGCTGTCCGGCGGCAAGATCATTGGCGCGGTCTACATCGCGGCATCCATGAACGAGCTGTATTCCACGATGGAGGGAATCAACAAAATTTTTATCTCCGGCATTCTGATTGCTTTGGTGTTAACAGCGGTGCTTGGCGTGATCCTGTCCCATACGATAACACAGCCGATTAAGGAAGTGACTCGGAGGGCGACAGCGGTCGCAGAAGGTAACTTTGATCAGCAGACACCTGTATTTGGCACGGATGAGATTGGTCAGCTCAGTCGGGCTTTTAACTATATGACCAGTAGGCTTCGGGATGCACTTTCACTGAATGAAGAGGAGAAGGAGAAGTTGACCTCCATTCTGACCAATATGAGTGATGGTGTGGTGGCTACAGATGAGTACGGTAAAGTCATTCTCGTAAACCGTCGTGCCAGCAGCATTCTGGGTATGCATCCTGCGGATATTGAAGGAAGACACTTTGCCATATTACTCGGCATTGATCCGGAGGATGCGGAAGCCCTTGCGAGTGGTTTCACAGGTTCAACATTGCTGCAGATTGCACCCGCTGGACAAGAAGAGCCTGTGGTCATTCGGATGACGTTCACACCGGTTCATCGGCGTGAACGGGGGATTACGGGAACGATTGCCGTACTTCAGGATGTTACCGAGCAGGAAGAGCTTGAGGCATCGCGGCGTGAATTCGTGGCCAATGTATCCCATGAACTGCGTACACCACTGACTACGATCAAGAGTTACGCGGAAGCACTGGATGACGGTGCACTGGAAGATCCGCAGCTTGCCGGTCGTTTCGTGGGTGTTATTCAGAACGAGACGGAGCGAATGATACGACTGGTTACGGATCTGCTGCATTTATCACGGCTTGATTCCAAAGAGGCCATGCTACGGAAACAGCCAACAGACATTCTGGAAATGCTGGAGGAAGTTACGGATCGATTCTCGTTCCAGATGCATCAGAAGGATATTCAGCCTGTGTTATCTGTGGAGAATGATATTCCGGCTGTTCCGCTGGATCGTGATCAGATTGATCAGGTGCTGGATAATGTCGTGTCCAATGCGCTGAAATATACATTGGAAGGCGGCACCATTACGATTGCGGCTAGACGCAGTGATGAACATGCACTTGCCATCTCGGTATCGGATACCGGAATGGGTATCCCACAGCGTGATCTGGATCGCATTTTTGAGCGGTTTTATCGGGTGGACAAGGCTCGTTCCCGCAGTATGGGAGGCACAGGGCTAGGACTGTCCATTGCCCGGGAAATTGTGAAGGCACATGATGGCAGCATCTCTCTGGAGTCTGAGGTAGACGTGGGAACGACAGTAACGTTCACTCTGCCGATGCGTGAGAAAGGGGGTGAGCACCGTGAAGGAACGGATTAAATCCTTGGTGCTTGCTGCCCTTGTTGTAGCCAGTCTGGTTCAGAGTTATTTCCTGATCTACCGTTTGCCCGGAGGCGGGGATTCCATTGTGACGTCAGAAACGAATTATGTGAAGACGGAGAATATGGGTCAGGAACGCAATATTGAAGAATTGATCTTCCCCGATCAGATGATTATTCATCTGGGTGAGGATAAACATACGGTGTTTTACCCTGGCAATACATTCTACCAGTTGATCTATTCACGGTTACAGGGGCGGGCGTTCGATGATTTTCAGCGCCGCAGTGTGCAATCGGTGAACTGGGATCAGATTCGCAAGGAGAACCCTGGGTTTGAGCTATCGTTCAAAGCAGGTATTCCCGTAGCATTGTTACAGCGGGTGATAAGGCTTGGGACGGATTCCTTGTTCCAAGGGGAGACCATTAACCGAATCTCGATCTATACGTCCAAAAATGAAACGAAGGCCCATGCGCTGTTCTTCAGCGCCAAGGGAGACGTGGTATACGAAGCAACGCAGGCGGACCTGACAGTACAAGACGTGCAGCAGCATGTTGACTTCGGTACGAACTGGACGCCATATACGCTGATGGATGGTGGGTATTATATCCCTGCGGAAGCGTTGGAGACGATTGACGCAGATGTGCCGACAGGGCAGTTCACGGTTGAGCAAATGCAGCGTAGTCTGTTTTTCGATCCAAGCATGACCCGGAATATCCGGGAAAAAGATGGATCGGAGATCTACACGGACAGTAAACGTAGTCTACAGGTAAAACAGGAACAGCGCTGGATCAGTTACACCGATCCGGCGGCACCGCCTGCGGGACAGATCGATCCCGCGAAGGATGCGCTGTCTGCAGTTGATTTTGTGAATCAGCATGGTGGCTGGAAAGGCCGGTCACGCATGATGCTGGAGACCGCCGACAGCAAGACGCAGCTTGAATTCCAGCAGTATTATGGCAGCTATCCAATTATGGATTCCATGCAATTCCGCTTCGGCACGATCAGCATGGAGATGCAGCAGGAGACGGTATCCAGTTATGAACGATCGCTGGAATACCTGAACGAAGGTGCAGAGACAAAGAAATCGGTAAAGTTGCCCGGCGGAGACAAGCTCAAGGCTCTTATTAAAAAGGTCGCAGGTGAGAATCGCCAGGTCGTGGACGTGTACCCGGCATATCGTCCTTCTTCGATTGAGGACGGACTAAAGCTGATCCCGGTATGGGTGATCCGCTTTGGAAACGGGGAGGAAACCACCGTTTCTTGATGGGTTGTAGGGTAATGGAGTCATTCGATATCCGAGCGAGGTGTAAGGTCACACGATAACGGAGAGGGCAGAAAAAAGCTGGAGAAGCGAAGCGTTCGCCTTTATCGCCGGATTTCTCCCTTAGGAAAAGGGAATCAAGAAATCTGGGGATAACAGCGATCGGAAGGTTGTTCTGACCGCGGAGTGGGCCAGTGTGATATTAGTTGCTTTTATCAAATGGACGGAGGTGAATGTTTTGGATTGGGGACGGGCGAAAAATGTGTTGATCTATGCCTTTCTGCTGCTCAATCTGGTGCTGGGATACCAGATCTGGATGGATGCGCGAGAGACGGCCGGAGCCAATCTGGACTTCACCTCACTGGCAGATAATACACAGCAGGCGATGGAAGAGAAGGGCATTCAGGTGCTGGCTCCGATTCCAAATGAAACGCCAAAGCTGCCAAAGTTGTCCTATGAGTTCATTGAAGAGGACAGGGCTGGCGTGGATATGGAACTGGAACAGCCTGTAGATAGCAAGCTTATCTTCTCGCAGAGTGAGCTGGAAGATGCATTAGAGCGTGAGATTCCACAGATCGGGACATACCGGCTGGATCAGTTGATGGCCGAGGATGGGGCTTTTGTGCTTCACCCACTGGTCGATGGCAAATGGCCGCTCTTCAATGTGAGTCTGGAGCTATTCTACAGCGACCAGAAAATAACGGGTTACCGTCAAACTCCAGTGCGGATTACGACCGCAGAGGAGAGTGATCAGCAGGTACTTCCGGCGTCGAAGGCGCTGGGAACGCTGATCGAGAACTTTTTGCCAAATGATGCAATCGTCAAAGATATTCAGCTGGGCTATTACGGCCAGTTGTTCAATTCAGATATACAGGTAGCGATGCCGGCATGGCGGTTCGTGCTGGAAAGTGGCGAAGTGTTGTATGTGCAGGGCATCAGTGGGGATGTATTCAGTCCCAAGACAGACAAACCAGGGGAGTAATGCGTTATGGGGATATATTTTACCGTGTTATCCAGCGGTTCGACAGGTAATGCCACAGTCATACAGCATGGGGGTACCTCTCTCATGATTGACGCGGGTCTTAGTGCGAAGCGATTGGATGCATTGTTTCAGGAAAGGGAGATTTCTGGGGCAGAATTGGACGGGATTCTGGTTACACATGAACATTCCGATCACATTAAAGGACTAGGCGCGATGTCTCGGAAATATAATTTACCAATCTACGCGAATCTGAATACGTGGGCGGCACTGGAGAAGTCGGTTGGGGCGATTCCAGAGGAAAACCGGAGGGTATTTGAGACGGGTGAAAAGCATGATTTTGGGTCACTGCGCGTGGAATCCTTCGGGATCTCGCATGATGCAGCTGAGCCGGTAGGCTACACATTCGATGATGGTACGGAGAAGCTGTCTGTTGCAACCGATCTTGGGTACATGAGCGACAAGGTTCGCGATGCCATCTCTGATTCTGACGTGCTGGTGCTGGAGGCGAATCATGATGTCGAATTGCTGCGTATGGGGCGTTATCCGTGGAACACCAAGCGCCGAATTTTGAGCGACATTGGGCATTTGTCGAACGAAGCTGCAGGGGCAGCGCTTAGTGAACTGATGAACGGACGCATCAAGCGCACGTATCTGGCACATCTTAGCCGGGATCATAATATGATGGACTTGGCAAAAATGTCGGTGCGCGACGCGATGGAGAGCCGTGGTTGCTTTTATCAGGACCATGAGTTCAAGCTCTGTGATACGTATTACGACCGTCCTACGCCATGGGATAGGGTGGGTGAGCCATAAAGCTGTCCAGTTCGGCGGCTTTGCGCTCGACTTCCTCGCGGGTTAGGATGCCTTTATCAATAAGCAGTTCAATGATGGTGCTGAGTGCAAGGGTATTGCGATAGTGTTCTTCCTTGAGATCGGCCAGCTTGGCCGCCATATGAACTTCATCCATGGCTGTGAGTGTACGCGTGCGATCCATATATATCCTCCTCTATGAAGCTTCGAATTGTCTTTTACTATTATTGTAGTCAGGCTTGATGGAAAACATTCCTCTTTTTGCCGCTAACATTTGTGTGATAAGGCGTGTATGCTGAACCTGTGACTATGCAGGGGTGAAAAAGTTCTTCAAATTTGCCAAAATGGCGCTTCGCGGACCGGATTTTGTGGTGATAGATACTATGGACCTTTATTGTTAAGCGCGTTATAGCGGAAATTTGCTTTAATTTTCGTAAATATGCAACTTTTTGTGATTTGACGTGTTTAGTATATGAGGAGCATTGTGATTTTGGCTGTTTTGCGTGTGAAATGGCATGTCATAGAATGCGAGAGCATGATTGATAGAGTCACTGACAGAATGGCGTGTCCGTTCTGTTGTACATAGACGCTGTATCTTGATTTGATGCCGGGATGCGGCGATATGCAAGACCATTTTTTAAAATTGCAAAAAAGCATGGGAAAACGTTGGAGTCTTCACGTAACGAAGACGACAGAAGAAACCTGAAGAAACAGAGTGTTCGCCTTTAGGAACAAATTTTTACCTTGGAAGAGGGGATCAAAAAAATTTGTGAGTAACAGCGATCGGAAGGTTCGTCTGTTGGCGGAGTGGTGTATGTGAGAACTCCATCGTTGATCCATGCGACAACTTAGGCGGCAGTCAGGGTCTTGATGCGTGACAACGAAGGGGAGAGGATCACGATGGGATTGTTTGGAGACGATTTTTATTCAACCAAAGTATCAAGACGCGCCGAACCTGAACAGAAAGGCAAACTTCAGATCATCCGCCCTGGAGGCAGAGCACGTGGACGTGACCGCTGGAGCAATCCGCGCAGATCGCGTACGGGAATCAGTTCCACAGTGAAGGTAGCTGTGATTAGCTCGGTGATCAGCTCCATCGTGACCGTCATGCTGTTTAGCTTCATCACACAGCCCACATCATTACCGCTGGCTAATGCTACAGGTAATGGTGGTGGAGGCGGCGCACAGACAGCGCAGGTAGCTGATCCATACGATCGGATTATCCAGGCAGCAGCCCACGTTCGTCCTTCCGTGGTGAGCATTGTGAACCATAAAACGGGTAGTAGTCTATCGATGGAAGATTCGGCGCTGGGCTCAGGGGTCATTTTCAAGAAGGAAGATGGCAAGGCATATATTATGACCAACCACCACGTTGTGGAGGGTGCGAGTGATCTGGAGATTGTGACCGTAGATGGGGAGACACATAAGGCAAAGCTGGTCGGTAAAGACCGTGTAAGTGACATTGCTGTACTATCCGCAGAAGATAAAGGGCTGGGAGCAGTCGCGGAGATTGGCGATTCCAGCAAACTTCAGCGCGGTCAAACGGTGCTGGCGATTGGGAACCCGCTTGGTCTGGGCGGCACGCTGACATCCGGAATTGTCAGTTACACGGATCGTATTCTACCTGTATCGATTAATCAGGACGGAGTGTACGACTGGGAGCAAAACGTGATCCAGACGGATGCGGCGATTAATGAAGGTAATAGCGGCGGTGCTTTGGTCGATTTGAACGGCAAAGTGGTCGGCATCAACACGATGAAGATCTCGGATACGGGCGTTGAAGGTCTTGGCTTCGCAATTCCGATGAACGAAGTGATGAAAACGGTAGATTCCCTGCTACTGAACGGTAAAGTATCTCGTCCATACCTCGGCGTGTACACGGTCGATCTGAGCAACCCTTATGCACCACTGGATGACGAGCAACGTAAGGATCTGAAGCTGCCATCTCATGTGGACAGCGGTGTGGTTGTGCTGGAAGCATCCGGTCCGGCATCCGAAGCAGGTATGAAGCTGAATGATGTCATTACGGAATTTGACGGGCAAAAAATTACCTCCACGCTGGATCTGCGGAAATATCTGTACGATGAGAAGAAGATTGGAGATACCATTGAAGTGACCTTCTACCGGGATGGCAAAGCGGAGAAAGTATCAGTGAAGCTGACGGATAAACCGGAGTAAGGGAAGTTTCGAACGGAGCTTATGCTGTTGTTTGGATTGTAATAGGGGAATGCTAGAAGAGTGATCAGATCAACTGACCACTCTTTTTTAGTTATTATGGGTGGATGTGCTCGTTCGACAGTAAATGAGTAGATCAACCATTTTTATATTCTCATGATCAGTTAGACCCGGAGCCAAAGGAGCAGATACATAAGACTAGGGCTGTGGTAAACTGTTGTCAATATGTTGGAGACGGTCGCTGATGCAATAACATCTGTTTGTCGATCATATTTTTATTTCAGAATGGAAGGGGTATTTTTGATGAAACATTTGAAGAAAAAGATGCTCGGGGGAACGAGCTTGGCGCTGTCACTGTTTGTGCTGTCGGCCTGTGGATCTGAGGTAGCTACGACAGGAGCATCCGTGGATACGAGTGCTCTACAAGAGAAGATTGCAGGGCTTGAGAAGAAACTGGTGGAGCAGGGAGCCAAGAGCGTTGAGCAGGAGCAAAAGATCGCAGCACTTGAGACCAAGTTGAATGAGTTGAGTACAAGTGTGATTGCGGTAGGTGAAGCTGGTGGTCAAACGCCTGTAACATCGGGAAACAACGGATCGGCTGGGAAAGGCGATGGGGTGCTGATTACCTTTGCCCAGTATGAGAAGCTTGAGGTTGGCATGTCGGTGGGAGATGTCATCGAGATCCTCGGTGGTGAAGGTGAAGCATTGAGTGAAGCGGAGAATATGGTGGTTTACAACTATAAAGGCACAGCCGGCAATGGTGCTAATGCGGTTATTGCTTTTCAAGGTGGGAAGCTGTTGACGAAGGCGCAGTCGGGATTGAATTAAAAGAATTTGGGATAGAAACAATTCATAGATTGGAATGGAACAGGGCAATAAGTAACTCTGTATTCGTAATTCAGGCGCAGGAGCAAGATTCATTCGCTATGTGAATTGGATTGTTACTGTTACAGGAGCATTCTTTTCAGGTACCGTAGAGGTATCTGGAAGGGATGCTTTTTGTGTTCTTTTACGGCGTATGGAGAGGTTTGGTGGATGTTGGGGACGATAAATTAGGGCTAGGGGTTTCTTTTCAGTGGCAGGTGTGATAGAACTGAGAAGTGGCTATCCTGTAATGGGATAAGCGGTTGTGAATCGGGAACATAGCTGGTTACAGAAAGGATGCTTAACGGATGTACGTTGTATGCAAAGAACACGTGGACATTGCCATCGATATGTTTGTCGATGAATATGAGGACGCTCCAGATATCGTTGATCTGAAGGAGACGGAATTTGCCGACTGGGACCCGCCTGCGAAATGCGCCGAGTGCGAACAGCACGCGGAATTCCTCGTCGTTTAGCGTACTGTAGGACTTAGATGGCCGGAGGCGTGACTTAAGGTGGCGCTTTGGGCTGACTTTCCATCCGGTATGAACATCACAGCAAGAAGCCAAGGAGAGCGTGATGAGCGCTCTTTTTGTCTTTGTGTGGGGAATTGGTGGTGGTTGTTAGGCAGCGTGGAGCTGGGCGGGGGTCGTAGGGGTTAACGTGGGAGTAGGCGAGAGTAAGAGAAGATTAAGGTAGGTAGGTGCCGAGTTCCGAGTTGGGAGTGAGCTAGGTTGTAGTAAAGGTGCAAGTTGTTGTAGGTAATAGAAATGGAAGCCGCTGGGGCATGGGGGAAAGTGACGTTGGGTAACAGCGATGTGGGTAGTGACGTGGGTGTGGCGGGGCGGAGTAACTCTAAAGAACCTGACGGACTTTATTCGGGGCAAATACCGCCTGGTTGAAATCTAACGAATCGTAGACACGTTATATTGCTGAAATGGCCTCGAAAGTGGTGGGGAAAGCTCGATTTGACTGGGATAACGTGTTTCAGATTCGTTAGATTTTAAAGGAGCCGAAATGGGGCTGAATAAGGTGTGTAGGATTCGTTAGAATTTGGAGAAATGTGTAGTATAGGTATAATACAGTTGGAACGAACGATGCGATGAAGCATCTTACTTATAGAATATCTCGCAAGACAATTTAGGAGGAATGGGTTGTTATGTTTATTCAGATTATTGGCGTAGGCAAATTGAAGGAAAAATATCTCACGCTGGGCATTCAAGAATATGCCAAGCGGCTCGCCCCGTACATTAAGTTTCAGATGATCGAGGTCGCAGACGAAAAGGCGCCCGATACCCTGAGCGAAGCTGAGGTTCGGGCAGTAAAAGAGCGCGAGGGCGAACGTATCCTCGCGCATGTGAAGAGCGAGGCGCATGTTGTCGCGCTCGCGTTGGATGGCCAGCTCTGGAGTTCCGAGGAGCTGGCATTGGAGATCGACAAGCTCGGCACGTATGGGACGAGCCATGTCGTGTTTGTCATCGGAGGAAGCCACGGGCTCTCCGATGAGGTATTGCGCCGCGCGAAGCAACGCTTGAGCTTCGGGCGCATGACCCTGCCGCATCAGCTTATGCGGCTGGTGCTGGTGGAGCAGATTTATCGTGCGGTTAAGATAAATCGGGGGGAACCGTACCACAAGTAAGAACACTCACGTTCGCATACTCATGTCCCTACCCCTGAAAAATTGCATAGTGGGAAAATAGTTGGGGAGTAGAGAATAGCTACTTCTAACCGCCACCTTATTTCAATGGAAAATGGATCGATGAACTCTCGAATGAATTAGGTCTTTCCTACGAAAGTATTGAAGAATCATTTACTCAAGAACATAGATTTATTTGTAAGTCACATCGTGCTTTCCGATGTGACTTGTTGTGTAAAAGTTGATTCTAATCAAATTCTGCATATATCTCATTTGACACCTCTTGTTACCATAGAAGTAAAGGGGAGAAATTATATGGATAAAAAGATTAGACTACTATTCACTAAAGATATATTGAAAGAGTCTGCACAATGTTTTGGAATACGTGAGAACTCCATTATCGAATTAAATGGGTTTCAAAATTTCGTTTATTCCGGTGTCGTTGGAAATAGAGAAGTCATTTTAAGAATTACGCATGTCACCCATCGAAATGAATTATTAACAAGAGCGGAACTAGATTTCATCATGTTTCTGGCTGATCGCGGAATGAAAGTAGCAAGGCCTATTCAATCTTTATCAGGGGATCTTATTCATATCATTGACAGGTCCTTTATTGTGACAGCTTTTGAGAAAGCACCAGGTAGAAATGCAGTAATCGCCGAGGAGAGCAATACGTTTTATGAAAATATTGGACAAATGGTCGGGAAAATACATAAGATATCGCTTAATTACTCGTCCCAAAATTCACGCCATGAATGGAGTGGTAATACTCTATTAGAATCTTTTAAGAAGTATTGTCCGTTAGAATTACACAGTAACTATGATCGTTTAATTAATGAAATTAGTGCCCTGCCCAAGGAAAAAAATACATACGGTCTTATTCATGGGGATATCAGCCCAGGCAACTATCTTAATGATGGGGACAAAGCCTTTATTATTGACTATGATGAGGTGGAATATAGCTGGTTTGTTTCTGATATTGCTACACCATTATTTTATGAAATCCCAATTCCTTGGGTTGTGTCTGGAGATGTGAGGAAGGAGATTGCAAAACGCTACTATTGCAACTTCTTAAATGGTTATTGCAAGGAATACACTGTAAGCCAAAGCCAGTTAAATAAAGTTCCACTATTTATAAATTTAAGGCAAGCCAGAGTTTTAGCTGCGCTCTATAGAAGCAGAGACTTTAACGCTCCTGATTGGACTGAATGGTATGAGCAAGCCCGACGCTTCTACTATGAAAATTTATTAAATAACAGGCCTTATATTGATATGGACTTTTTGAGTTAACCGGTGAACCCTGTCACAATTAGCGGAGTAGAGGCTTTACACACAAAAAAGATCCAATCACCTGAAATGACTGGACCCTCAATCATAAACTTAAATTTCAAAATCAAGAGTACCCGTTTCGGTTAATTCAAAGGGACCAGCTGTGACATCTGCATCGGGTCTCTTTGTTCCGAAGAAATCGGAGTCAAAATGATAGGGAGTGCTGTCTGGTTCCTCATACTTCATATTGGCGTGATAAGTCTTTCCAAGCAGATCCGTGGTAACTAACATTGCAGAGGTTCCCCGAAGCAATTCGGGATCATGGATCTGAATGTGCACTTTGCCTAGTGCAGGATCAATTTCAACGTTTATACCCTTCTGTGAATAGATCTTCGCATCCGATTCGTGACGACTTGGAACCGCATCGTTAAGAAATACATTGCCACCCATAGCTACCGGAAGAACGGCATTGCCTATAAAGAAATCCTTCGCCGCATCGCCAAGCTCCATAAGCTCCTCTTTGGTGTATTCCCACCATTTCTTATCTTTCACATCCGGATGTTGATCGTAGCCGCCCAGTCCCACAGCATGCAGATAACATATGGAATTGTCCGGAACACCATCCATGACGGTCTTCCCGTCCTCTCCAACTTCATCCCTTGGTTTAAGTGGAAGATGCTCAAAAAAGGTGATGGGCACAGGCTCCCTATTAGGGTCATTGTCACCTATAAAGATATTGTTGTAGTACCTGTCATCGCCTCCAGTGATATTGGAGTATCCCGCCATGGCCGTCTCGTGAGGGAAGTGATATGGCGTAATACGAGTAATTTCAGAACGAACGACAAATCTCCCTGCAAACAAATTATGAGCAAATGCCCCGCCCTGAGCCATATTTCTGAAATTCATGGGAGAGAGGAATAGATTATGATCGACCATATATGGACCATGGCAAACCTCAACGAAGAGGTCCTCCGAAAGATTGTCAAAAAATACATTACGGCTGATGCGAGTGCCCTGTGCCTGCCAGTCCAGCCAAAGCGCACGGTAACAGCTATACATTATATTTTCGCTAATTTGAGTATCCAGGGAAGCATGCAGTTTAATTCCCGCTACTTCGGCACCGTGTCTGAGTCGTTTGTGGTGAATATTATAAATACGGTTCTGATATATGTGGCTGAAGGCTGCTCCCATATGACCCACAATACCTGCCTGTTCACAATCATGAATTACATTACCTCGAACAATGTGACTGCCGATATTATCCTTATGCCAGCCGGAGCGTAATGCTCGTAAAATAACCTCCTGCTCACGTTGAGTACCACCTTTACTATGCTTCTCCAAAGACTTGGTGTGCCCTGTACCGATTTCGGTACCCAGGCTAATACCAACGCATTTGGATTCACTGATTATATTGTTTTCAATAATCCAGCCCTTGCTCCAGTGAGGTCCAATTAAACCTTCCTGGTAGTCTGTAGGCGGTGCCCATTGGGGGGAGGCTTGACGCAGAGTGAAACCGCTTACGGTGATGTAGTTAATTCCCGGTTTCACAGGCCAGAAGCAATAAGGACGTACATTAATTTCTACATTTTCCGTACGAGGATCTTTTCCACCAAAGGTGGCCCAAATTTTTGTTGTTGTAGAACCAACCTCGGCATACCATTTTAACAATGAATCCTTAGGATACTTGGCTTCGGGCCAAATTTCAGGGTTGTGAACGCTTTCAATATTATCGCATTCATACAATGATTTGCCATCCAAATAGACATCGCCGAGATGAATTGGGAAGGGCCCGTCAAACAACCAGTCTCCACTGAGCTCTACCTCATAGGGATTGCGAACGGAAAAGAGGGAATTGGGCACTTCTGTGCTCCAGACATGGTTTCCTTCAGAATTCCAGTTGGTAATCCGTTCAGCTCCTGTAATCACGACTTCCCCGTCTCCTGCGGATCGATATACGATTCTATGCTCCGCTGTTCCTCCATTAGCCGGGTTAACCCATTCCCTGTATACTCCCGCATGAACAATAACTGTATCACCGGCCATGGCATGAGCCGCAGCGCGTGATATGGTACGAAGGGGCTGATCCGCTGTTCCTTTTCCTTGATCATTCCCATGGTTGGATACATGATATTCCATAACAACTCTCCTTCTATTTTAAAATGTTTGTTGTATCCCGTTATTATACTAGAAAATAATTATAATGGCAGAGATAGGAAGGTGTATGTTAGCCTGAATTGATATTGATAAAAGGTAAAACCACAACCACTACCCTGTGAAGTTGTGGATTTTTGCGTATTAAAGTCTTTTAGCTATTGTTAAAAGCTATGACTAGCCATGCTTTTTTCATATAACAAGCATTCCTTTTCATCATGCTATACTCATTAGACTAAAAAGTTAGAAGGAGAAATAAATATGATACCATTTCGTAATGATCATGTAGGTAGCTTTCTACGTCCTGCAGATTTAAGTCAGGCACGTGAACAATATAAATCAGGCAACATCACATATGAAGAATTAAGAGTTGTGGAAGATCAAGAGATTATTCGAATCATTGAAAAGCAAAAGGAAAATGGTGTATTTGCCGTTACGGATGGTGAGTTCCGCAGAAGCTGGTGGCATTTTGATTTTCTGGGCGGCTTGGATGGCGTAGAGCTGTATGAGGAAATCGATGGACCTCAATTCCATAACATGCAGACTCGCAAGGGCGGGATTCGTGTTGTGGGTAAAGTTGATTTTTCGAGTCATCCTTTTGTTAAGGATTTTGAATTTTTGAAAAAGCATGCAGGTGATGCAGTGGCGAAACAGACCATTCCAAGTCCCAACATGCTTCTATATCGATTGGAAAATGACGCTAATATCTATACGGACCGAGAGCAATTCCTTCAGGATACGATTGCGGCGTATCAAAAAGCAATTCAAGCTTTCTATGATGGGGGATGTCGTTACCTGCAATTAGATGATACCGCTTGGGCAGACCTATTCTCAGAAGCTGGTCATGATAAGCTGCGTGCCAAAGGTCTGGAACCGGCAGAAGAGTTGAAAACGATGCAGCGCATGATTAATGAATCCTTGTCTCATAAACCGGCAGATTTAGTGGTGACGATGCATATTTGTCGTGGTAACTATAAATCGAACTATTTCTCAACGGGTGGTTATGATTACGCTTCTGAAGTTATCTTTGGAGGATTAAACGTAGATGGATTATTTTTAGAGTTTGATGATGAGCGCTCAGGTGGTTTCGAGCCATTAAAATATGTGAATCGAAAAGATTTGAAAATCGTGCTTGGTTTACTCACATCAAAAACAGGCGAGTTAGAGGATAAAGAACACATTAAAGCTCGGATTGCAGAGGCGGCAACCTATGTTCCACTTGAGCAACTATGTTTGAGTCCACAATGTGGTTTTTCGTCTACAGAAGAAGGCAATATTTTAACGGAAGAACAACAATGGCGTAAACTTCGTTATGTTAAGGAAATTGCAGAAGAAGTTTGGAATTAATCCATCTAAATAACGGAGGGGATTCAAAATGACGATCCAAGCAGACCAAGAGACAATTATAGTTGAAGCGTTCATTAATGGTCAGAATGTAAAATCCCTTTCGCAGGTAGCAAAAGAGAATCCGACAAACCCAACTGAGATCGTAGGTTATTTCCCTGTCACTACGAAAGAACAAGCCGTTGAAGCGATTGAAGCTGCGGCAGGGGCTTTTAAAACATGGAAGCAGACCTCCATTGATGAACGCATTACGATGATGCGCAAGGCGATCGAGAAGATTAGAGCAGCTGAGAATGAAATTGTACATTTGCTGTCTAGAGAGCATGGCAAGCCCCTGTATGATGCACACGGTGAAATTTATGTTTCCTTAATGTGGATGGAGTTTGCTTGTAATGAAGCCAAATCGGCTCTACAGGAAGAGATCAAAGAGCATGAGAATGGTAAAACGATTCTTTCCTATGATCCAATTGGTGTGGTGGCAGCGATTAGTCCATGGAACTATCCCATTGCATTATCTACCATTAAGATTGCTCCTGCCTTACTTGCGGGCAACACGATTGTGCTTAAACCAAGCCCATATGCGCCACTGGCGGCAGCGAAGGTAGCAGAGATTATTGCGAGTGAGTTCCCGGCTGGTGTGATCAATGTGGTCCATGGTGATGCGGATGTGGGCGTTGAACTGACTAGTAATCCTCTTGTTACTAAAATCGCCTTTACAGGTGGAACCGCGACCGCTAAGCATATTATTAAAGCAGCTTCGGAAACGATTAAGGATATGACGCTTGAGCTTGGTGGTAATGATGCGGCTATCTTCTTGGAAAGTTTTGATGTTCATGATGAGCGAGCAATGCGCCGGATTGTCATTTCTAATTTCTTGACTGCAGGACAGATCTGTATGATTGCCAAACGTGTGTATGTACACCGTTCTATTTATGATGAGTTTGTGGAAAAATATATAGAGGCAGCAAATCGCTGGATTCGAATTGGTGATCCATTTGATTCGAATACGACAGTAGGTCCGGTTAATAACCTGAAGCAGAAAAATTATGTGCTTGGTTTGGTTGAAGATGCGCAAAAGCGTGGGGCTAAGGTCATCCCTCTCGGTCAAATTCTGGATCAGAAGCTGTTTGACCAAGGTTACTACTTACAACCTACGCTTGTTTTAGGTTGCGATGTTCATGATCCGATTGTAGTGGAGGAACAGTTTGGCCCTACGGTTCCGATTCTTCCATTTGACGATGAAGAGCAGGTTATTCATCTACACAATGAAAGCATATATGGATTGACGAGTTCTGTGTGGGGGAAAGAAGAGGATGCCATCTCCGTTGCACGTCAACTCGAAGCTGGAACGACAATGATCAATACTGCTGCTGTTCAGGGGCTCGACGTTAGGTTCCCTTTCGGTGGCTTCAAGCAATCTGGTATTGGCCGTGAATACGGCGCGGAAGGTATCCGCACGTATACAGAAAAGCATGTCATCAACGTTCCGAAGACACTGGATCTTCCTTATATACCAGAATAAATCTTATAGCACACAACTTCGCATCGTACAGGGGAATGTACATGTGAAATTGAATGTAGGCTCTAACTTTGCGCTTTGTTTACTGATTTTTAAGAATCAGTAGACAGGGCATTTTTTTGTCAGATCAGTTTGACAGTGGTGACTTTTTTAGAGAGAAAATACCCCCACATCTGATGGAGGTGACGCTGAAAAAATAAAGAAGCCACTCCATTGATGGAGTGGCTTGATACTCAGCTATTATACGGTGAACGTCGGCTATTTTCTACCTAGTGTCTCCCAAATTCCATGGAGCCAGGAATCGAACTCAGCATCTTTGTCGCCCTCGTAAGTATCATAAATATCCAGACGTGTCTTTTGCAGTTTTTCCTTGAATTGCTCGAATGTGTGACCTTCAGGAAGGCTTTTTTTAATCCGTAGCAAAATTTTGTTAGTACCTTTAAACAGCTCACCTTTGTTTTTGGCAGGCATTTGTACATCTTCATCCAACTGCTTGAGCTTGTGATATGCGGCTTCGCGCACTTGAAGCACTTGATCATTTTTCAAAACATGCTGCAACAATTTAATGGTAGGGGCTGTATTCCAGTTCCCCAATTCGTTCACCGCATTTAGTCTTTCTCTCCAGCTTGACGTCCGGTTAGCCGCTCGTTTGAGCTCTTCAAAGTTCTCCGGTAGTTCGTTAACTGCTCCAATATCATGGTTGTTCGTCAAAATTCAATCTCCTTAATCATCGCCATCTCGGCAGAATGATGAATGTTATTTATGTGATCACTATTATAGCACGAACCTGACTAAACTACTCCTATGAAGCCGATTGGTTAGCCTTTTCCTTAATGAAGTCCACCATATACACCCAACCAATTAGTCCACATAAGACAAAACCAAACGCATGCAGAGATCCGTATATGGGAATAAATTCGAGTATGGTTAAGGAGTACATATTTTTCAGTAATGGATAGAAGATGGAAATGACAACAACCGTGTAAAAGGCTAGACAAGAAAGGCCTAAGAAGAAGGCTGCCTTAATATCCAAAGCATTTTTCCTCAAGTAAGCAAGGAGATAAGCGGTGTAAACCACAATATTGCAGGCGAACAAACTGACACCAATGTATTCAATCGGCTTGGAGAAAATCATACCAATAGCAATCAAGATTGGTCCGATGATATCGATGGCAACAACCCAGGGATACCAGCTTTTCTTCTTCATGATGCGTCCCAGTGCACCAATAAAAATTGGAACGATTGCAGATGAGAAATGAAAGTGGAGCGAGCTTAACGCGTGCGTTGAAGGATTAGCTTGGAACAGGTTCAATTGATATTGATATAAGGTAAACCAAATGCCCCCGATAAAAAAATAAACGAGCCCCGCACCAATCGCTATTTCAGCTGCTTTTCCTTTAGAGATTACAATCGTGGTCAAGCCATAGATGCCAAGCAGCAGTGTGAACAGTAGCCATCCAAGAGACAGAATTCCTGGGATTTCCGTACTTTCTAACCCCCACATCTTATTACTCATTACCGAGGCCAGGGTAAGAAGCGCAGCGGGAAATTGAAGCCATTTCATAGCAGCATAAATCATTCGTTGATGTTTATTCTTTTCATCATGGTTTAAAAGTAAAATCACAAGAGGTACAATGACAAAAGCCGCATAAAGTAGAAATTTCTCAACAAGTTCGAATTGGAAGTAATCAAGATAAAATATCAGAATGGCTATGATTCCACCGGGAAACACGGGTGCTAATAATGATTTCATTATTTGTTTCAAGGAACTATCCATGGGGTTTCCTTTCTAACTACGTTTATCGTAATAACTGTCTGCATCCAGTTGTGTAGCGTCTTTAATATAGATCGGCGATTCTTCTTTTAGTAGTCTAACACATTTATTTGTCGATATATGAAAATAAGCTTATCTTACTGCGAGAAGGATCGATATGGGAGAATATCAGTCAGATCAGTACTATGATTTTCCCCAAGAAAACGAAAAATCTCTTTATGGATTGCATTCGCTCATCCTTCCATCGTAATTAAAGATTTGCTCTATGATATTTATGAATGAGAAATCATCATTAAATCCGTTTTTTGTATGTTGTCCTCGCTAACGGATGCCCATTCCGACGGGGGCCATAAAAGTGGAAAACGTAACGGTATGCTAATCGGAAGATTAATTCAATAGTGGATCTATCACCTGCACTTGCCCTAGGTTATAATTGGAAAAACACAATTCCGGTTTTACTTGATAGGGATGCATTAACGAAGAGAGGCAGAGTGGTAGAGCGATGGAAAAAGACCCTTTCGCACAACTTATTATTTGGCATCAAGAAGATGAACATGAAAAAATAGTAGATAGAATTATGGAAATTCCTCAATCAGATAGAGACTATAATACGGTCAGTACTAGGTGAGGATGACCCTCTTTGGCACTTTCGTGTGGGCTACTCTTACTACTACCTTAAACAATATGATGAAGCATTAAGAGAATTTGAAATTACAGATAAGCTAGATCCAGGTGATAAATCTACTTTGACATTATTAGATTGGAGCCGAGGTAAAGTCGCCCAAAAGAAAATGAAGCTTAAGCAATCTACTACATCGAAAGGTATAAACGAAGAAACTACTTTCAACGAAGCAAGGGATGTTCCCATGGAAGTTGTAGTAAATGTTGCAGACAGTTTTAAACCATTTTTGCTCACCGTTCAAGATAATAATAGTGCGTCACTGGAATACTTAAAAGATATGTATATTGATAAATATTACCCTGATTTTCTTGTAGATAAAGTCAAAGCTGAACTAGTTAAAGTTGTTGAATTTTTGGAGCAAGGAAACCAAGATATCGAAGAAATCCAAGCAAAGCTTAATTTCGCCATTAACGCAATCAATGATATTGCAGAAGAATTTGATGAAAATGATAGCGAAATTGAAACAGCTGCGAGAGAATCAATTGCACAAACTGTCGAAGATATTTTAGCCTTTTATTGTATCGAAATAGATACAGAAGTAGCCATTCAAGAACGGGACTGGTAGTCACGATTGGGATTCCTTGGCGTCTGAAACCTATGAGCATACCGAATTACAAATTAAAATCATTACCTGATTAAAGTTAGAGGAGAGAATGCAAAGATGGATAAGGATCTATTGAAACAACTCACTCTGTGGCATAACAAAAACCAGCACGACAAAATCATTAACAAAATTATGGAGATACCCGAAGCAGACAAGGACTATGACTTAGTTTGCCTTTTGGCAAGAGCATTGAATAATCAAGAAAATTATAAGGAAGCAATCAAATATTTTTTATCTGTGCAAAAGCAAGGCCAGCATGATCCTCTTTGGCATTTTCGATTAGGATACGCTTATTATTACCTTAAACAGTATAAGGAAGCGATAGCTACTTTTGAACAAGTTGTAGCACTAGACCCTGAAGATGCGCATGGCAGGAGGTTTTTAGAAATGAGCCGCAACGCCGCTGGCAGGGCAGGAAATGAAATGGTTCATATCGCTAGCGTTGAACAGGATGAGGGTTTGTTAGAAGCTAATGAAGAAATAAATCCATTCGGGCTAGTTTCACATAATAATGGAAGCATATCCATGATTTTAGGTGTTGGCGAATATAAGCATGAAATTTTCCAAACACGATCCCAAGAGGGGTTTGAGGGCAATGGCTATGATTGGGGTTCATTAGCAGCAGTGTTTCTTAAAGAACGAATGCCACATTTAGTTCATATCGTGCGGTTTGATCCTGAAGCTGATATGTTCGCTGCCTATTCGGACGATAGAGAAGCAATACTTAGTTTTGCAACAGCCTTTAAGGGCGCATGTGAAGATGATTTTTTAATAAAAGACCTATTCTCGCGAGCTGAATTAGATTGATTGGAAATCAAGGTACAATAATTCTCTGTTGCATGAAGAATTGAAAAAGTTTTCTCGCATTCCACTGTCCTACGATTTAGCCAAGTTTATTCCGACCGATGATATGAGGGATCTTGTACCGTACTCCGTTATCTAAAAGAGGTCAGCCGATTATCATCGGTTGGCCTCTTTTAGATAACGGATGAATTTATCTTCCTAGGGAAACAAAAAAAGAGCCGCGCATCCTGCGGCTCTCGATCTAATTTTAACGCCCGCCTGTATTCGAAGCCCAGACAGGAATCCAGCTATTCGGATAATAGTCATTGGTCAGGGTTGTGTTATAGAGAACTAAATTTCCATCACTTTGCATGACCAGTGTATCACCCGTTGTGTTAGCCGGTAAGCTGCTCCCGTGATGACCTGGAATCCATGAGGTGGTATTGGGAGACCAGGCAGCTACCTGTACAGAAGTATCAATCATCAAAACTTTATCCCATCCCCAACCTGTATAAAATTCGAATTTACCTGTGGCGGGGTTGAATCCAAAACGATTAGCATATTGGTATACATCTTGATATTTCATGCCGTATTTATAGATGACAGGTTTCCCGTATTGTGGTTCAAATTTGAACGAAAGAGCTCCACTGTTACTGGTACCGCTACTCCAGAGAGAAGAACCGTTTTGATAGATAACAAAATTCCCGTCATTCTGCCAAATGGCTGAGAACCTGCCATCTTGGGAGGTGAGATAATCACCCTTCGCCATGTTTTGGCCGATCGTGAGCTTATCTCCAAGATAGCCAGCAGAAGCTGTTGCTGGTACGGCAAATGCAAGAATCAACAAGCAAGCCATAAGAATTCGAAAAGATCTGGGAAAAAGTCGTTTGTTCATTGGACACGCTCCTATTTTTCTTATAATGGTTAAAGCTAGCCTCAATTGGTGTAAAACGGGAACTAAGATCTAAAATGCTCCCAACGGTCACCTCCTTTAATAGAAAGTGTGAAAATCTTTGATACATATTATGTAATGGGATGTGTGTTTTTTAGGAGATGGAAGCTAAGTGTTCTTTAGTAGAGGAGTAGCATCATCAGGCGAAAATACATACTTTATTTTCCATTATAGCAACCGAAAAATGTAAAAGCCATATTTTTCTATATGAAATTCTGAATCTATCACTTATGTCCAATGCGTCATAACCTCTCGTCTCCTGAGTTAGAAAAAAACTATTATTCGCTTGAATAATTTGAAGCTAAATACTAATTTTGGCGTAGCTCGAGATGCAGTTTTTCATTTCCTCTATCAATCTTCCAAAATTTTTACATCCATTTTATATATTTTATGATTTTTATGAATTGAACTATGGTAAAATATCTCAGGATCTAAAATTGGAGAGGGGTTTTTTCATTCATGTTTTGGAAAAAAGTTTTGGGTAAAAGCACACTGCGTGTAGCTACCGCTGCACTATTACTCACGCAACTATTGGGCGCAGCAGGTTCTGTCTCTGCCGCAGGTAACGATGTAGAAGTACACTTGATTGGAATCAATGATTTCCACGGTCAGTTAGATACGACATCAATCGTGGGTGATAAGAAGGCAGGATCAGCTCCAATTCTAGCAACCTATCTCAAAGAAGCTCAAGCCAAATATGAACATTCCCTACTCTTCCATAATGGAGACTCTGTTGGTGCTTCTGCTCCAGCCTCATCTCTGGATCGTGACGAGCCTACCATGGAATGGATGAATATGATGGGCTTTGATGTAGGGTCCTTAGGGAATCATGAATTTGACCAAGGTGTCGCTGCTTTAAAGGCACAGATCTTTGGTGGCCTTGATCCAAAAGAAGGTAAGGTAACGCATGCCGGTGCAAAATTTGATTACGTCAATGCAAACGTCATTGAGACTGCCACAGGAAAAACATTGATTAAGCCGTATGTGGTTAAAGAAGTGGGCGGAGTCAAAATTGGATTTATCGGACTAGTGACGAAATCCACACCTGCCAAAGTATCTCCATCAGGGACAGCTGGCGTACGTTTCTTAAGCGCAGCAGAAGAAGTGGAAGCCGTTAATAAATATGCCAAAGAATTGCAAGACCAAGGTGTAGAAACGATCATTGTTTTGGCGCATGATCCAGCATCAACCAAAGAAGGCGTAACCACTGGAGAAGCGGCTGATTTGGCAAAAGCTTTGCCAGCAGATTCCCCTGTTGACGTTATCGTTGCAGGTGACAATCATGCTTTGGCTAACGGTGAAGTGAATGGAAAGTTGATCGTTCAAGCTTATTCCTATGGTACGGCTTTTGAAGATATCAAGCTGATGATTGACCCTGCTACCGGGGATGTAACTGAAAAATCAGCGACTGTTACAACGACTTTCCAAGAGGGTGTAAAAGAAGACCCTGAATCTCTAGCGATTATTAAAAAATCATTAGACAAGCATCCTGAGCTGACGAAGCCAGTAGGTACAACGGATGGTTCTGTTACCCGTACAGATGCTTATAATAACGAAGCCCCTCTGGGCAATCTCATTGCAGATTCAATGCGTGAAGCAGACTTTGGGGATAAGGCAAGTGCTGCTGACTTTGCATTTATGAATCCAGGCGGTATTCGTGCGGATCTGCCACAAGGCGATGTGACCTTTGCTGATCTTGCCAAAATCCAACCGTTTGGTAATACTCTAGTAAAACTTGAGCTGACTGGCGAACAGGTTAAAACCTTGTTACAGCAGCAATGGGGTACCAATGCTGACGGTACACCTAATACCAAAACACTCCAAATCTCTGGTTTGAAATACACTGCAGATTTTAATAAGCCGGTCGCAGAACGTGTTACGGGTCTTAGTCTGGAAGATGGCACAACGATTGATCCTGCAAAAACATATACGGCTGTAGTTAACAACTTTATGGCTGCAGGTGGAGATAACTATAAAGTGCTGCTCGATGCTAAATCATCCCTGGCAGGTCCTATCGATCTGGATGTATTCTACCAGTACATCGTAGATACGTATAAAGGCGGTAGCATCGTAGCTAAAAATGAAGGACGTATCACAAACCTGGCTGCATCTACCGAGCCAACAGAAACACCTGTAACAACAGAAGTCATTTCTCGTGCTGAATTTGTAAGTGCTCTGGTCGACATGTTGAAACTTAACGAAGTAGCTACAGCACCTGCATTCAAGGATGTTGCGGCTAATGCTGCATATGCAGATGCGATTGCTGAAGCTACGCATGCTGGATTCATCCAAGGTTATGGTGGAAACTTCTATCCTGATCGGGATATCACGCGTGAAGAAGCTGCTACCATTCTTGCTAAATTGGTAAAAGATCAAGCGACTGATAAAGACGCTGCTACGATTATTGCTAGTTTCGAAGATGGTAAATCCGTGTCTGCCTATGCAATTAAACCTATGGCAAAACTGATTGACAAAGGTATTTTTGCTGGAACAGATAAAAAATCACTTCAACCTAAACAAGGTCTGACTACTAACGCTGCAAAAGCATTAATTGAAAAAGCTGTTGCAGCAAAAGCTTCATAATGTAGAACTTATTCAAATTTTATATTAATAGGGGCTCTTCCTGACAAAGGAAGGGCCCTTTCTGCCATATGGAGTGTAGACGTGATAGACGATGTTCTGTCATTTACTTCGGGTTAAATCGACAAATCTATGTTTCTATGATAGGGTTGAAGCATCCCATAGGCATTCTACTCTTCGGAGTAGAGTGCCTTCATGTATATTATGGGTGCTTACATTAAATGTATTTTAAAATCAATTGGATCGTATATGGAGGTGGTGATGCTATGTTTCTCTCTTTAGCCCCAACAGGGGATGGTTGGATGAGTATGAAAAATGTGAAAATATCATTTAATAAAGAGGAGCGAACATAGCATGACTACTAGTTTTCAAGCGGAGAACCGCATTCCATTAAATACATCCCGGCTTAGGGATTTACGTAAATCCGGGCGTTTGCCAGGTATTGTTTTTGGCAAAAATACGGAGAATGAAATGATTCATATTCCAACAATACAATTTCAAAAATGGTTGAAGCAGGGTACGTCTGGTTTTATCGAACTGCAGTTTGAAGAGAAAGACTCATTGACGGTATTGTTGGAAGATCTCCAGCGTGATCCAGTTACACGGGATTTACTTCATGTGGATTTTCAGCAGGTGCAGACCAATGAGATCCTGCGTACTAAAATTCCTGTGAAGTTCAACGGCACACCGATCGGTACAAAACAGGGCGGAGTCGTGCAAGTTCAATTATCTTCTATTGAAGTGGAGGCATTGCCGAGACACTTGCCAACGTCGATTGAATTTGACATTAGTACTATGGAACTTGGAGAAACGCTACATGTAAGTGATGCAACGTTTACACCAGATGTGACGGTGATCTCTGAGGGGAATGAGTCTCTTCTCTCTGTAGTTAAACCTTAACAATTCCAAATTCGCAAAGCTGAATAAGTCAAAATTAGCCGTACGGGTGATAATCCGTACGGCTAATTTTTGCTGATTATGAGATGTTGCCGTGCTCCCATCCTTACAAGGCGAGTAGTCTGGAATTCACCTCACGTATGTCTTTTGCTCGCGTACAGGCGCAATGATCCTGATATTTCGCTACCTTTTCAAAGTTCATACGCAAAATTCAGGTGTAAAGTAGGTAGACTCAGGAAAGGTAATCACTATAATGGAAATAAGATACATATATAGTTGAATCCGAACTGCTGAGGTCAATGGCATAACATTTCTAAACAGGGCGGTGAGCGAAAAGAAATGGACAAATTAAAGAATAGCGGATTCTATAAACTGAGATTCTTCATCACTCCTCAAGAGTTTAAAAGCCTTTTGCAGCTTTTGGAGCATCGGCAAGCGCAATTCTATCGTACCAATGCTGCCCGAACAGAGCATGATTATAATCAGGTGTACGAGGAGTATCAGACGTTCTATCAGTATTTTGTGGCAGGAGAAAAGAGAGATGACATCCATCCCTTCTTTGTTTACTCTATCTCTATTGCATCGGATCAAGAAAGTGCAGGATTTTTTGTGAGAAATGAAGGGGTTTCTTTTCCATATTACGGACAATGGGCAGAGGATGAACTGCCGTGTATCTTGCTTTCATTTCCGAAAGGTTTTCAAATTAATTTGGAAGATGAAAAAGGAAAATACTATATTTATGAGGATATCCGGGAGCATAAGCCGCTGACCTATGCGTTTTTCGATGAAATAAGAGACTCTATCAAAAAAATGACCAAACCCCTTCGCTTCTCAGCCCAGGATGCAGATGCGATGAAGGAGCAAAAGCCCTCTGTGCGTATAAGCCATGATGCAATGCACGAATTGAGCCAATCGTGGATATTCAGTAAATATGGACTTGTGATTCATGGGAAATAGGAAGGGGACGAAATGATGTTCGCCCTAAAGCTTATCTGTACCTGGGTACTGCTAGTCGCCTCATGTTCCGCAGTGTGGTGGAGCTTCAGAACAGAAAAGCTTGTAACCGTCTCTTGGCTGGCGTTTCTGCTACCTGCTGTTTTCCAGCTCGCTACCGCTTTCCGGATTGGTCCAGGCCAAGCAAAGTCACTCATCGTGTTCGGCTGCATTAATCTGGTGTTTGCTGCCCTTGTGGGTGCAGGTGTCTGGTATCTAGTCCAAATAGCCAATTTATATCGAAGGGGCAAATGATCAACGAATGGAAAGGGGAACTCTATTCATGAAGCCAATGCAAGAAATAGAGACACTGGCCATAGAGATCGCTGCTGCCGCCAGAAAGTCTTTTTGCACCCTTTTTGAAAATGGTGAACGTTACTATTATTGTACGTTATACACTACTGGCGAAGGACATGCGCCAAGCATTTCTGCATGGTCGTGGGAAGCTTTGGCGTTGGAATCGGCTAGACAAGCAGAGGAAAGTGATACGCCGGTATCCACGATTGCGGATCTCATCAAATGGTCGTATGCGGATTCGCCCTATTGTTGTTTTGGGGATGATCACTTTGACAATGTCAAACAACGATATAACGAGCGTCCTTTCATTGCGGAACTGGAGAATGATGATTGGAATCGCGAGTTGGATGTGAGGCTGAACGCCATGGAGCAGGCGATGAAAATGCTCGATGATGAAGGTATATTTGCCTTAAATCAACCGCGAGAGTCCGTATGTGTCCTTGTTGAAGTCATGCCACCAGATGAGATCAGTACCGAAATTGCCTTACGTTTGAATCGGGCGGAATCTCCGGCTATGCAAGCATGGTTGGCGGAGGCGGCAGAATAGGGGCATCAGGAGCGTTACTCCTATGCTTGCAAGGCGTACACACTACTTAATCTCGACAATCTTATTGAATCGGAGAACCATCTTTGTACATTACAGGATGGTTCTTTTTCGTGTTTGCGACCATCACCATGTGTCTCTTTCCATGCGGGTACATGCGCTGAAGCGAGAGCCAAATGTGCAATTGTTCGAGTAGTGCTAGACTACCCCGCAACTAGTACTTTTCGCCTATGATTTAGTTTGTAAAAAAGCGAGACTTTTTTACCAATATATATACAAATTATTCGTTTACTGTATGACTTTTCGATGTTATACTCACAATATTCAAAAAAATTGTTGAAATATGTCGAATTGAGGCTTATCGGGATGATTATAGGTAAACAAAACGGCGAAACGATCATCCTCATTCCATCACTTGAACCGGATGAGAGACTTCCAGCCTATGTACGGCAATTGCGAGAGTATGGCTTGACCAATATTGTTATTGTGGACGACGGATCAGGTGAGGCCTACCAGTCGATTTTTGAGGAACTTCGTGAGAATGGCTGTGCTCTGCTAACACATACGGAAAATCAGGGGAAGGGTGCGGCACTTAAGACAGGATTTCAGTATATTGCTCAGCAATTCGATGCATCTTCCTTCGTTGTAACCGCTGATTCAGACGGACAGCACGCGGCTGAGGATGTCTACCGTATAGCCCAAGAAGCAAGGCTTCATCCGGACTCATTGGTGCTCGGGGTAAGGAACTTCAGCGAGGGGAATATACCGTCAAAGTCCCTGTTAGGCAATCGGATGACCTCCTTTATTTTTGCCATGCTGTATGGTAAAAAGCTGTCAGATACCCAGACTGGGCTTCGTGCCTTCGGTCCCGGGTTACTTGCGTTTATGCAGGATGTACGCGGCACTCGATTTGAATATGAGCTTCAGATGCTCATCTCGTGCATTCAGTCTGGCATACCGATTCATACCACGCCAATCCAAGTCATTTATGAAAATGGCAATGCGGGAACTCATTTTAAAGCAATCCACGATAGTGCTCGGGTCATGGGGGTGTTGTTCTCCAATTTCCTGCGGTTCATCTCATCGTCGGTGGCCAGTTCTGTTGTGGATTTGGGCATCGCCTGGTTTTTGATCGACGCATTGCGGCCCATGTTGGGTGAGCAGCACTATTTACGAATTCTGCTTGCAACCGTGATTGCGAGAGTTATTTCCATTGTGGTCAACTATGTACTGAACAGACACTTTGTATTCCGCAAGGAGGATAGCCAGGGCAGTCTATGGCGCTATCTAACGTTATGCGGAGTGGTGATCTTGCTTTCCAGTACCGGCGTATATATATTCCACACCGTTCTCTTCGTAGATGAGAAATTGGCGAAATTCGTCTGTGATGCCTTGCTGTTCCTGCTCAGTTTCCAATTGCAGCGAAGATGGGTATTTGCAGCAAGGAGGAAGCAGTTGTAGTGCAAAACGAAAAAAGACAGAATATCTTTTTTGTCATCACGATGATCCTGATGTCGATTTATTTGGTATGGCGTACATTCTTTACGTTGCCATGGGGTGAAGGCGTACTAAACGTCATTTTTGGTATGCTGCTGATTGTGGCTGAAACGGTCACCGTACTGACAACCTTTGAATTATTCTTTCAAAAGATGCAAAAAGAACGTACACAGCTCGATTTTCCAATCGTTCCGCCGGAGTATTATCCGGATGTGGATGTATTTATTGCTACGCATAATGAGCCCGTTGATCTGTTATATAAAACCGTTAATGCCTGTACGTTCATGGATTACCCGGACAAGCAGAAGGTTCATATCTATCTCTGTGACGATGGAGCAAGACCTGAGGTGGAGGAGCTTGCCAGACAGTTTGGCGTGGGATATCTGGGGTTCCCCGGAAACAAGGATGCCAAGTCTGGTAATCTGAACAATGCACTGAGCAAAAGCTCTTCGCCGCTCATTGCAACGTTTGATGCAGATATGATTCCACAGCACACCTTTTTGATGAAAACGGTCCCCTATTTCATGCTCTCCACGTTCATTAAGGAGAATGAGGTATGGCGTCCTCGCCGAGAGGAAGAGATGGACCCTAAGTTCAAGCTTGGTCTGGTACAGACCCCGCAAAGCTTCTACAATCCGGATCTATTCCAGTTTAATCTGTATGCAGAGCAAGGTATTCCGAATGAACAGGATTTCTTCTCCAGAGAAGTGAACATCCTGCGTAATGCCTCCAATGCGGTGGCCTATACAGGAAGTAATACAATTATTTCACGGCAGGGTATGGAAGACATCGGTGGTTTTCCGCTCAATACGATCACTGAGGACTTTGAGACAAGCATCCGCTTGCAGCAGGAAGGTTATATTACCTATGCGACTCAAGAGGTTCAAGCTGCCGGGCAGACGACAACAACAGTGAAGAGCATGATTAAACAGCGGATTCGCTGGGCAAGGGGTATCCTTCAGAGCCTGCAGAATACGCGTGCACCCATATCTGGAAAGCTCCCTTTCTGGACGAGAGTGACCTACTTAAGCAGTTTCTTATACTGGTGGTCCTTCTTTAACCGATTGATTTTCATTTTGGCCCCTATTTTGTTTGCGTTATTCGACTTCCAGATTGTGAACACAACCTTCTGGCAAATCTTAATCTTCTGGCTTCCATCCTATTTCTTCTACAGTGTATCCATGCGGTATCTGTCCAGCAATATTCGGAATCAGCGATGGAGTCAGGTTATCGATACCATATTCATGCCTTATCTGATCTGGCCGGTTCTCCTGGAAACGCTGGGTATTCGTGAGAAAAAATTCAAGGTTACCAACAAAAGCAGAGCAAGCGGTCGACAATGGATGTCTGCTCTGTTATATGCACTTCCGCATATCTTCTTGCTGTTGCTATCCATTGCAGCCGTGATTCGGTATGTCAATGGTAAGTACGGCATTGCGCTGTTCTTCAGCAGTATCATTATTTTCTGGCTAATTCATAACATGATTGCGCTGTGTTACGCCCTGTTCTTCATGATCGGCCGCCGTGCGTATCGGGAGACAGAACGGATCCGGGCGCAGGAAGATGTCACGATTCACGACCAAGCCAACAATCTGCGATATCAGGCCAAGACGGTGGATGTATCAGAGCAAGGTATTGCCTTCTATGTCCCTTATCCCATTTATTTGGCTGAACAGAAAATCATCTCTTTGGTCGTCAAAACCGACCGCTATGAGGCCAATCTCGATGCAGTCATCGTTTATGTGAAACAGGATGGAGAGGGCTGGCGTTACTCCGCAACGGTTCAGCCGATTGATGAGAATGATAACCGCCAATACATGCAAATCATCTACGACCGTAAACACTCATTGCCAGAGCAGATGAATCTGTGGGATACGGCTTATGACGATATGTTACGCAATGTGAAAAAACGGATTGTTCAACCCAGATCGGATCAGCGAAAAATGCCGCGGCTTTCCCTTCAGCTTCCAGTTCATTTCACCAATGATGCTAGCTGTACGCTGCACAGCTTCAATTATCGTTTCTTCTCCGCGACGGGTTTCCATGGTGATATTGCGGCAGGAGCGGTCGTTACTTTTTATACAAAGAGTAATATCGAAGTTATTTTGCAACATACGGGGAAAACGACAGCCCGTGAGCGTGAAGTGCTTCTCTCGGTGGAGAATATCGATGATATTGTGGAGAAGGGCCTGATCGAGCAATTGCTGACGGATCTGATTCAGCCACATTCCGATCGTTCCACCAGAGAGGGTTAGGAGAGATAAAGATGCTCATTGTGCTTCATTTTGTGATGGGAGTTTTATTGATAATCTCCTTTCTTGGATATATGCAGTTTGTACGGAAGGCACTTTCACTACGTTGGGAGTTCATCCCTGTATTTGTGTTTTCCTCGATTGCTTGCTTTGTTTTTCTGAGTGGTTTGGCAGGGCAGCTCTTTACGGGCAGCCTTGTCATCCTGATTGCAGGTTTGCTTTTGTATGGGTGGCTGTTGATTCTTAGGCTACGCCAAGGGGCATCATTAAGGTTGTCCTTTTCCATATTCCAATTTTCATTCCTGGCAGGGACTTTCGTTTTCTTGCTGGTACTCTTTCAGAACCAATTAACACATTACGATAATTTCTCCCACTGGGCTATCGTATTGAAGCAGATGTTGAGTACAGATGCCTTTCCGACGCCAGACTCCAACCTGATTGATTTTAAAAACTATCCGCTGGGGACTTCGTCTTTCATTTATTATGTCTGTCGCTTCATGGGGCACTCCCAGTCCGTAATGCTCTTGGCACAAGGTTTGCTGATCTTTTCCTGTTTTTACGCCATGTTCGGCATCGTTTCGGAGAAGAAACGCTTTCTTCTGTACGCTTTTCTCGGACTCGGGTTATCTACACTTTCGTTTTTCAATCTTACGATTCGGATCACCAACCTGCTCGTGGATTTCTTGCTTCCGATCTACGCGCTCGCCATCTTGGCGGTGATCTACCAATATCGTAATGAGATCAAAAAAGCATGTATTATCGTTCTTCCGCTTGCGGGCTTACTGACCATTATCAAAAGCACGGGTATTATTTTCGCTGCGATCGGTCTGATTTTCCTAGTGTACTCATGGCTAAAACATAAACAAAAGTTCAGTTGGAAAACAGCGCTCGCTGTCGTGGGTACGATCTGCGGTGCGCTCATTCCCTACTTCGGCTGGAGCTGGCGAATGGCAACGGTGTTCCAAGGCATTGATAACAAGTTCGATGTGGCTACGTCGGGGATACAGGCGGGCAAAACGCCAGAGCAGATGCGTGAGATTCTGTGGACTTTCCTCAAGGCCAGTACGGATCTGACGACACGGCCCGTGATCGGCATTGTTATTTTTCAACTTATCGCAATCGCAGCTTCTGTATTTGCCATCGTTGTGCTCAAGAAGAAGTGGAACTTGTGGAAAGCATTAATTGCTTTGGACGTTGTTCTGTTACTGTACTATGCAGGTATTCTGGCGCTGTATCTTTTCTCTATGCCACTGGATGAAGCAATTGTCCTGGCAGGATTTGAGCGTTATGCGTCCAGTATCGTGGTACTGTTCGCCGGTGGGCTGGTGTTGTGTGCTGCGATCGACCTGGAGCGATCATTCCACTATCGGATCGGTGAGGTGCCTGATTATCAATCCTTTAAGACGGTCAAGACGAAAGGTCATTATCAAAAAGGCATCATCGGTTGTATGGCGGTTGCGGCCACCATCCTTTTGTCTGAATACAATGGTATCGTGTCTATCGCCCAAAGCTATGATACAACGCTCCCTTACAAGATTCATGCGGTTACCGGTGATCGGTGGTATCCAGGTGGGCAGGTGGATAATAATAGATATCTCTTCTACGCCTCAGACAGGGACCAGCAGGTCACGAATTATTACATGCAATATGTAGGAAAGTATTTCTTGTATGCTCCACATGTGGACGGGATCGTGTTGTTCTATGAGGATAATATGGATAACCTTCTGAGCGGCTACGATTATCTGGTGGTCGTCGAGACGGATCTCAACGCCAAGTGGTTGCTGAAAAAGCATTATGGCATCGACATGCAAGAGGGGATTTATAAAATTACCCGTTCGGGGGATCAAATCGTTCTTACGTTGACTTGAAATCATAGATGTTAAGATCCTGTTCCGGACATCCGGTCAGGTAAGATTGAATACATGATTGTATATAGAGTCTCCTTAAATATAGCCCGCTATAGCTAATACCTATAGCGGGCTATAACTCTTTCGTAGAACAGCTATTCCGATCGGATATGTTATATTTAATTCTATAATGATAAACGGGGAGATTAAACTATGAGCCTACAAACAGAACCTAAACAACGAACAGTCACTCCATTTCGATATGATATTGTTGGCAGTTTCCTGCGCCCGAGTACGTTGAAGGATGCCCGATTAAAATACCAGAACGGCGAAATTACCACGGAACAGTTGAATGAAGTGGAGAATGCCGAGATTGTAAAACTTGTACAGAAGCAAAAAGAGGTTGGCCTTCAGGCTGTAACGGACGGCGAATTCCGCCGCTCTTGGTGGCATCTGGACTTTTTCTGGGGACTGGATGGTGTAGAGCGGACGATCATTGAGGAAGGCTACCGATTCAACGGTGCGACATCCAGACCGGAAACAGCTCGTCTGAGCGGCAAAATCAGCTATAGCAGTCATCCATTTGTAGCGCATTATGCCTTCTTGAAAGAAGCGGCTGGGGAAGACGTTGTTGCCCGTCAGTCCATTCCAGCAGCAGCTCAGTTCCTATTCGAATTGGACCGGGCAGATAATAAGGAAAGCACACAGGCCATCTATCCGAACCGCCAAGAGCTTCTCTCGGACATTGTCGGAGCGTACAAAGCATCCATCCTGGCTTTTTATGAAGCCGGCTGCCGTAGCATCCAGATTGATGATTGCACATGGGGTGCATTGTGTGACCAACAGTTCATCACAGTGATGGAGCAGATTGGTGTTAATGTGAAAGAGTACGCCAATGAACTCGCAAAACTGAACGAAGATGTGGTATCTGGCCTGCCGGAAGACCTCGTGGTAACCACTCATGTCTGCCGCGGTAATTATGTTTCGACATTTGCAGGAGTCGGTGGCGGTTATGAGCCGATTGCGCAGACACTTCTGAGCATCGATAACTACTCTGGATTCTATCTGGAGTTTGATACGGAACGGGCTGGAGACTTCAAGCCACTTCGATTCCTGAAGGACAATCAGCAGGTTGTACTTGGCCTCTTCTCTTCCAAATTCGGAGAGTTGGAGAACAAGGAAGATATCCTGAAACGGATTGAGGAAGCTACACAATATGTTGATCTGGATCGAATCTGCCTGAGCCCACAATGCGGCTTCGCTTCCACGGAAGAAGGCAACCATCTGACCGAGAAACAACAATGGCGCAAGCTTTCCTTCATTAAGGAAATTGCTGAAGAGCTTTGGAAGTAACATTTTCAGCGTCATTCATTATTCACGCATGTGTTTATGTATAAGAAAAAATCGCTAAAAAGCCGTACGGACCATCATCCGTATGGCTTTTTGGTGTAGTCCTCATTGTAGAGTGGATGTTTGATCAGTGCCCATAACAGCCAAGAGAGCGAAGCAAGGGGGAGAGATAAGAATAACTGTTCAGGGAAGCGGCATGACTGAGGAAGAGGTCTGGTGGACGAAATAAAATAGCGACAGTTAGGACAAAGGGATCTTTGTCGCAACTGCCGCTATTTGTCTATCTCGCATGAAATCGCCCTTTAGGCACCACCATCGGTGATCCCGAGACGGGGTCTTCTATGACCGTACATTCCAATCCGAAAATGTCTTTAACCTGTGGGGCGGTTATCCTCTGCGGGCTTACCCTCAGCCACAAGTTTTCCGGTATGAAGCACAGAGGGTTACATTCCTTGATGAAGTAGTCCATTATCCGTTCTTAACGGAACAGTTATAGGATGAGAGCAGGAGGGTTTTTGATAAATTAAGATGAAGATAATATCTATGTATTACATTCCAGATCATGGTATATTTGTATTATTAAATAATGTTAAGGAGATTCTACATGCATAATCAATTCATCAAAAAGTTGATCGTAGTTTGTTTGGTTTTTGTATTATTACCGGCAACGAGCGTTTTGGCTGCGTCGTCGCTTATCAAAGACCCGGTCCTGGCCAAAGTTATTCGAGCAGATTTGAAGCTGTCTGTTAAGAAGGAAATAAAGGCTACCGATTTGAAAAAATTAAAATCCCTATATGCTATGGAATTAAAAAGTAAAATTTCTAACCTGCAAGGTCTTGAACATGCCGTTAATATCACGGATTTATTCTTGCCTGGTCAAAATATAAAAAATATTAAGCCACTGAACAAGATGAAAAAATTGACGTTCTTAGCTGTTGAAGGCAATCAGATTGCAGATATCTCACCACTTTTAGGTCTGACTAATCTGCAAAATCTGGTTATGGACGATAACAAAATAAAAAGCCTGGCTCCATTAAAAAATATGCGTAAGCTAACCAGTCTACTCGCCAGTGGGAATCAGGTGACTGATCTAAGTCCTCTTCAGAAATTAAAGTTGGAATGGGTCATTATGAATGATAATAAAATTCAAGATCTGACACCTTTCAAGAACCATCCAACCTTGGAGTATCTATATGTAGAAGATAACCTCATTGAGGATATTGCAGTGCTCGAAACCATCCCACATCTAACAGAGGTATATTTGGCTAACAATCCGTTAAATGAGCGTGCAGAGCAGGTTGTGAAAAAATTGAAGAAAAAAGGCGTCGTTGTAAGTCTGGTGAGTGATGAAGCGGATGAGGAGAAGTAGTTTCGCTTAGAGAAGATATATATATATAAGAAGAAGTTAATCCCTCATTATATTGAACAAAAACAAAGAAGGCCGCAGATATTCTGACGGCCTTCTTTGAGTATGTTGGACAGAAACGCACGGTAACAACTTAACGCCCGTCCCACAACAATATTATTCCACTTCGATCTCTTTCACCGTCTCCCCCTCAACCAGCACTGGTTGATAGTAGGTGTTTGTCGGCAGATCCTTTTTGCCTTGCAGCTTCTTGATCACCCAGTCGGCAGCATCGCGGCCCATTTGTTCTTGGGGATGGGTTAGCGTTGTCAGCCTGATATTGGCGTTCTTGGCGATGTACGAATTGTCCTGTCCAATGATGGATAACTCATCGGGGATCGAGATGCCCAGTTGCCTGCAGGCGTGCACGACCTCCAGTCCCACCTCATCGTTGTAACAGACAATCGCGGTGAGCGAATCCCTGTTTTCGTCCAGATACGTTGCTACATTAGAGGATAAATCTGGTTTCGATGCGGTATCAAAGGAAAGCACTTGCTCAGGATGGAACCGTAACTTCGCTTCACCCAGTGCCTTGATGTATCCTTTCATCCGGTACTTGCCTTGTAGATCATCCATTTTGGCAATAATGCCGATCTGGGTGTGGCCTTTGGCGATCAATTCCCGAGTGGCAAGATAGCTGGATTGTACATCATCCAGACAGAAGAACGGAACCTCCAGCTCCTCATAAAACGCATTAATCATCGTAAACGGCACATCCTGCTCTTTGAAGGACAGGTAGTATGCAATGTTTGGGTTGTATAGATTACTTTTGGTCGGTTCGACAATTAGGCCATCCACGCCGTAGGAGAGCATCATTTCGAGGGCTTTTTTCTCCTGCGCTACATCATTATTGGTACTGGCCAGCAGTAACGAGTAGTTGTCCTCATTCAGACGACTCTCGATGCCGCGGATAATGGACGGAAAGATATAATCCGAGATGTATGTCGTGATCACACCGATCGTTTTCTTCGACGTATTGCCGCCTGATCGTGATCGATATTGATTGCTAACGTAGGTTCCTGACCCCTTTTCGCTTCGTAAAAACCCTTCATTAGATAACTCCAAAATAGCCTTCCGCACCGTCTGGCGGCTTACATTGTAGCTTTCCTGTAATGCCAACTCGGTTGGGATCTGTTCGCCTATGCTATATGTCCCCGAAAGGATATGACTCTTAATATCATCAATGATGACCTGATATTTTGGCTTCACGTAGTCCACTTCTTTCATCGTTACTCATCTATATCAACGTTGTAGTTCAAATAGTTGTACGTACATATTTTAGCATGATTCAGATAGGATGAAAATAAAACCGAACATTTTTCAAAATAAACCGTACATATCCAGCCTTTTTGGATGGAGGTGTACCTTACAGCATAGCCGATTTATAGACATATAAGACCTTTGAATGGTTAAATAGAGTACAATATGTGTCCTTTGTAAGTATAACTATTATATATTATTGACAAATGTACGTACAAAAAATATACTAAGGCTGTCAGAAAAGGAAAGCGCATTCTTTGAAAACACAGACTTTTTGAACCACCTCTTATACAAAATTCATTATTAGCTACTGCCATAAGTAGAAGCTTCACCTTATATATGCATCCTTTGGGATGTGAAATCGCGACCGGAGAGGGGATACACGTGATTATGAGTCAATTGGACTTGAAAGAAGCCATTACCAGGGGCGCTACTTCGCTCGGAATTGAATTTGGATCAACGCGGATTAAGGCGGTATTGATTGATGAGCGTTTTGAGACCATCGCTTCAGGCAGTTATGAATGGGAGAACCTCCTGAAAGATGGATATTGGACGTACAACCAGGAGGATATCATCACAGGTCTGCAAACGGCTTATCGTGAGATGAAGCAAGATGTGGAACAGAAATACGGAATTACGCTGCGCACGGTCGGTTCCATCGGATTCTCGGCCATGATGCACGGATATATCGCATTGGATGAGGCTGGCGAATTGCTGGTACCTTTCCGCACCTGGCGTAACGCTACGACGGGAGCAGCCGCAAGAGAGCTAACGGAACTTCTGCAATTCAATATTCCGGAACGCTGGAGCATTGCCCACTTGTATCAAGCGATTTTGAACGAAGAGGAGCATGTGCCACAGATCGATCACCTGACAACTTTGGCTGGATACATCCACTGGTTGCTGACGGGCAATAAGGCGATTGGGATCGGCGATGCATCAGGCATTTTCCCAATTGACGAGTCTACACATAACTATCACCCATCCATGATCCAACAGTTCGACGAACAGATCGCAGGCAAAGGTTATCCGTGGAAAGTCGAGGACCTTCTGCCCAAGGTATATCTCGCGGGTGAGAATGCAGGTGTATTGACGGAAGCGGGAGCCAAGTTGCTCGACCCTTCGCAAGATCTGCAAGCAGGCATTCCGCTCTGCCCGCCAGAAGGCGATGCGGGAACGGGTATGGTGGCAACAAATAGCGTGAGAAAACGTACGGGCAACATCTCCGTTGGCACATCCGTATTTGCGATGATCGTACTGGAGAAGGAATTGTCCAAAGTGTACCCCGAGATTGATATGGTCACCACGCCGGATGGTAGCCCAGTAGGGATGGTGCATGCCAACAACTGTTCCAGTGATATCAACGCATGGGTTGGAATGTTCCGTGAATTCTCTCAAGCAATGGGATATGAAGTGGATAATGCCAAGTTGTTTAGCGTGTTGTTTAACAAGGCTTTGGAGGCAGACCCTGATGGTGGTGGCTTGCTCAGCTACGGTTACTACTCAGGTGAGAACATTACGGGACTTGAGAAAGGCCGTCCATTGTTCGTCCGCTCCCCGGAAAGCAACTTCAATCTGGCAAACTTCATGCGGACACATCTGTTCAGTGCCTTCGGTGCACTCAAGTTGGGTATGGACATTTTGACGGAGGAAGAGAATGTGGCGATTGACAGCATTTTGGCTCACGGTGGCCTGTTCAAAACGCCTGTCGTCGGGCAACGGATTGTAGCTGCTGCGATGAACGTACCGGTGTCGGTAATGTCTACCGCTGGCGAAGGCGGCGCATGGGGCATGGCGCTTCTGGCTTCGTACATGATCAACAAGGATCAAGAGGAGAGCCTGGATGTGTTCCTGGAGCAGAAAGTCTTTAACGATGTGGAGGGAGTCGAAGTGGCGCCGGATGCATCGGATGTGAAAGGGTTTGAAGCATTTATCGAACGCTACCGGAGTGGACTTGCGATTGAGCAATCAGCCGTAGATCATCTGGTAGAGGTTGTTCAAAAAGACCGCTTTTGATTACGGAGGATGCCTAGTGGCATCATCAACATCGAATATGGAATTCAGCCGAAATGTCCGTTGCTCACGTAGCTCTATCTACGCTCCGCTACTCCATTTCTAGCTTCATCCCATCTTCTCGGTACTGAAAACCGACTTTTTGAACACGCACTATTAGAGAACGGGAGGGAATAACATGTTAGAACAACTGAAAGAAGAGGTATTCCAGGCGAATCTGGAACTGCCAAAGCACGGACTTGTAAAATTCACATGGGGTAACGTCAGTGCAATTGATCGGGAAAGCGGTCTGTTCGTCATCAAACCAAGTGGCGTCAGCTACGATACGATGAAAGCAAGCGACATGGTTGTGGTTGATCTGGACGGTAACGTGGTGGAGGGTGAGATGAGACCTTCCTCGGATACCGCAACACATGCCGTACTATATAAGCATTACTCGGAGATTGGCGGCATCGTGCATACACACTCCACGTGGGCGACTATCTGGGCGCAAGCCGGACTGGACGTACCTGTGATGGGCACCACACATGCGGACACGTTCTATGGTGCGGTGCCTTGTGCACGTTTCTTGAATCAGGACGAGGTTGATCGTGGATACGAAGCGGAGACGGGGCGCGTCATTATTGAAACGTTTGAACAGCGTGGCATTGATGTTATGGCAGTTCCAGCAGTATTGCTCCATGGTCATGCGCCGTTTACGTGGGGGAAAGATGCCAAGTCTGCGGTAGTAAACAGTGTCGTGCTGGAGGAAGTATGCAAAATGAACCTGTACGCGCGGCAGTTAAATAACTTCGCGAAGGAACTGCCGCAAGGTATTTTGGATAAACACTATCTGCGAAAACACGGAAAAGACGCGTATTACGGACAAAAGTAATTAGGTTATGTAGCGATCGGTTGATAATAATTCAAGCGAATAAGTTGTTTGTTACTACTACCAATGAAGTTGTATCAAACTTTTACACGATAACGGAGAGTGCAGTACCAATCTGTAGAAGCGAAGCGCTCGCCTTTATAACCGGATATCATCCTTATTAAAATTGATCAAAGAAATCCGGGGATAACCAGCGATCGGAAGATGGTACTGCAATCGCAGTGTTCTAGTGTAAACCCAAATGTTCAACTATAAAATAATGAAATGAGGATGATTATATGTCAGCAGCAAAAGAATTCTGGTTTGTGGTTGGTTCACAGCACTTGTACGGAGAAGAAGCACTGGGTGAAGTAAAAGCCAACGCACAGAAAATCACGGATGCGCTTAATGCAAGTGGCGTACTGCCGTACCCGCTCGTATTGCAGGATCTGGCGGTAAGCGCAGATAAAATCACAAGCACGATGAAAGAAGTGAACTATCGTGACGAAGTAGCAGGTGTGATCACATGGATGCATACGTTCTCCCCGGCGAAAATGTGGATTCGTGGTACGAAATTGCTGCAAAAACCTTTGCTGCACTTGGCAACCCAATTCAATGAAAGCATTCCTTGGGCGACGATCGACATGGACTTCATGAACCTGAACCAAGCTGCTCACGGTGACCGCGAGTATGGCTTCATTAATGCCCGTCTGAGAAAACAAAATAAAATCGTTGTTGGCTACTGGGAGCGCCCAGAAGTGCAACAGCAAGTTGCTGACTGGATGGACGTAGCGGTAGCTTATAATGAAAGCTTTAACATCAAAGTAGCGCGCTTCGGTGACAACATGCGCAACGTGGGCGTAACCGAAGGTGATAAAGTGGAAGCACAGATCCAATTCGGATGGACGGTTGATTACTTCGGCATTGGCGACCTCGTTCAATACGTGAACGCTGTAACAGAGCAGGAAATTGATGATCTGATCGCTCAGTACGGAGACCTCTACGAATTCGATTATGGTACAAACAGCAAGGAAGCTTGGGAAGCCAGTGTACGTGTGCAAGCGAGTTATGAGATTGCGATTAAACGTTTCCTGGACGAAGGTGGTTACAGTGCCTTCACTACAAACTTCGAAGATCTGCATGGCATGAAACAGCTTCCGGGTCTGGCAGTACAACGCCTGATGGCTCAAGGGTACGGATTTGCCGGTGAGGGTGATTGGAAAACGGCTGCGCTCGATCGCTTGCTGAAAATCATGGCTCATAACGAGAACACGGGCTTCATGGAAGACTACACATACGAGATGGCTGCTGGACAAGAAGCTATCCTGCAATCTCACATGCTTGAAGTAGATCCGACGCTTGCCAGCACCAAACCGAGAATCATCGTGTCCCCACTGGGCATTGGCGATCGTGAAGATCCGGCACGTCTTGTATTCGATGGTAAAGCAGGCGAAGGTGTCGTGGTATCCATGGCAGACTTCGGTACACATTACAAACTGCTGATCAACGAAGTATCTGCTTTTGAACCAACCGTTCCAGCACCTAATCTGCCAGTAGCACGTGTTCTGTGGAGCGTGAAGCCGAACTTCCAAGATGGAGTGAAGGCATGGATCGAAAATGGTGGTGGTCACCATACGGTTGTATCCTTGGACCTGACGACAGATCAGATCGTGACGTATGCGAAGCTGGTGAATCTGGAGTACGTTATCATCAAATAGTTAGTTTAGTTATTCGTTAACTTATACAAGTTTAGCTTGCGGCCGGGGATTCCCGGCTTTTTGTATTGTCGTTGGGTGCAGGATGTGTGGGCTGAATATATATTTCCGAGGAACGATAAGCAGTAGTACAATGGGCATGATCTCATTCTACCTTAATAAACAAAAATAACTATTTAAGCAAAAAAATTGATAAATTAGGTCATTTATTCAGTCAAAATGTTGATTATTGCTGATAAAACAACTTTCTTTGACCTATCCCTGTGATATGGATATCTAGGAACTTGCAGGTGTTAGGAGGAGATCTCATACAAAAGCTCTAGATTCCTCAAGGGAAATACAATACGGGCATTTAGAGAACCAATTGAGTATTTAGAAACGAGGTTGTACTCTGGTTTCAAGAATTTAGATTCAAATAAGTTTTACCAAAAGATAGGCTTTGTAGAAGAGGTGAAGTTGTAAACATCAAATAACAGATAGCAAGAAATTGTCAAGAGCGGAGGAGTGCTACTAGCCATTTTATATTTTGCAGGATCGTATCACAACTAGTGGCTTTAAATTCGTTGATATAATTAAGTTTCATAAAAAGGAGTTAGGTTATGGGGAAATTAAAAAGAAAAAAACCGGCTATTAAGATGAAAAAAAAACCAGAGAATTTTTCTATAGAAAATATGCAAGGGAAGTTTCTGCATAGATTTCAGATTGACAACGATTTTCCTACATTGCATATTTTGTATCCATTTCTACATGATTATATTGATTTTAAGGATGAGTGCATTACAAAATATAACAAGTTGGTTCGAAGAGAATCAAATATAGAACATTATTATTTGGATCCTACTATGGGTATTTCAGTAAACATTGATACACATAATAAAAGTTATCAACTACTAATAGGAACTAAAAAAGTTGTTGATCAACCTTTATTATATGATGAAGGAAGTATGGAAGAATTAATTGAAATAATCAAAAATGTTCAAGGGATTCACATACATTCAACATGTATAAGTGAAAATAGTCTAGAAAATGAAGAGTTTGTAGTAAGTATATTTAATGTTAGTATTGACAATTTGAAGATAAGAACAGAGATATTAGACGGAAAAAATAGTTTTTTAAAATTACCCTCAACTACGTGGTATGAGGATGGGGTAATTACACCAGGAGGAGTTTCTATAGGCACAAGTTTGGATGAAAACATGCAGCCAATTGACAGTATAATTTCATTAAGGAGTTATACTGATCAAGGGTATGAATCGCATAAAGAGATATTTTGGGGGAATTTAAAATTTGAAGAGGGACTTGTGAAGAATTTAAGTGTAATTATTGATGAAACTAATAAGGATAATATATTAATTAAATTGGAAATTTTTAATTTGGAGAATCCAACAACTCTTTTTAATACTACAATTCCTATTAAAACATCGGAAAACTACCTTAACTTCAAAAGTTGTTTTGATAAAAATGGATTTTGCTATTTTTCACTTATAAAGATTACTCGAAGTGAGGAAGTTGAAGAGACATTTAATGATGCCAAACTAAATAATATAATAATAATAGATGCTAATAGACGAGAGGAATTTATACGCTGGATTGATCCTGTAAGATTAGACTTGGGAGGATTAGATGGCTCCAAGAAGATACTTATTAATGAAAAAAGTCTGGAGGTCGGTATCTATAAACATACAAATTTACAGAACTTAACTGATACTTATGTCAGAAAGATATTTAATGAGCTGGTGGCTAATAAAATTGGTCTAGCATTAGATCTACCATTAGTTAACACAAGTTTCCACATGGATCATGCAACAGTAGGCGTTATTACAAAGCTGGTCCCTCCTCCAGTATTTAAATTAAGTGAAATTAAGCTCGAATTAGTTCAAAATTTTGAGAGTCTTATTGATATGGTGGCTTTCGATATCTTTATATGTAATTCTGATAGACATATAGATAATATATGCTTTTCAAAACAACAAAATCTTTACTATCCAATGCTTATTGATCATACACGATGCTTAGGTGGATGTAAGACTAACGATCTACAAAAGTTGAATGATGATAGGTTTCCTTATTATTTAAATTTAACTGGGTTAGAATTTATAAATGAACGGATCTCAGGAGTAGAAGTATTTGATGCTATTATAACTAGGATAAAACAAATAAACTTAGACGAAATATTTAGTTTTTCCCTTGATAATGAGTTGTGTAAATTTATTGATTCATGTAGTGCATATGATGAGCATATTTTTGAATTTTTGTTAAAAGCCTTTAAGAAACGACAAATGCATATAGAAAGCATATTAAAAGAATCTTTAGGTTTATAAGAGCCTTGTATGATAAGGGTTGAGAGAAGGGGTAGAAACATGCAAACGGTCAAAAGCTTAATGAAAAAATTGGAGCAGCTTGGAATCGACAAGCAAGGGACATTGCTCATTCACTCTTCCATGAAAAGTATAGGCGAGGTTGAAGGTGGAGCAGACACAGTGTTGGATGCCTTTAGCGACTATATGAAAGAGGGATTGTTGGTGCTTCCCACGCATACGTGGTCTACCATTAATGCGGATAACCCAGTGTTCCACGTGGAAAATTCTACCTGTTGCGTGGGCATTCTGCCTGAACTTTTTCGTAAACGTCCGGGCGTAGTTCGTTCGTGGCACCCAACGCATTCGGTAGCAGCACTGGGACGGGACGCAGAGGCATTTACGAAGGATGATCATCTCTTCGATACACCGTGTGCGAGAGGTTCAGCATGGGGGAAACTGTTAGATCGGAAAGCGACGATCTTGTTAGTAGGCGTTGACTTGAAGCGGAATACATTTATCCACGGGGTCGAAGAGTGGGTGGACATCCCTGGCAGAATGACAGACGAGCATGAGATGCTGTATACAGTTTTACCGGATGGAAGTCAGATTTCAGTACCATCCCGCAGACATTGTGGGTTGCCATGGTCGGAGCATTTCTGGAAAGTAGATGAGGTATTGGTTCGCGAAGGTGCGATGCGTAAAGGAATGCTCGGTGATGCGGTCGTAAGAGTGTGTGATGCGGCTAAGACAGCAGAGGTAATTACGGAGATGCTCAAGCATAACCCCGATCTATTCACGGACAATCTCCCTCTGGATGAAGTAAACGAATGATGTAAGGGCCGTCCGATAGCCGGATGGCTCAATATGAATCACATGACAATGCCCAAATATCTCCCGAGCAGATGATCTTCCTCTCCTGTTTGTACTCTAAACCTTCAAAAGCATTCATAAATAATCAGAAATAGATCAGCATTTCGATCAGAGGTTGGTCGGACTTCCAGTGTATGGGCTACTCACCCTTATGGTGGTGTGATAAGATATGGTTAAATTAACCAATAAGTGTGGCGTAGCAGAATTGTATAGGTGTTTATTGAAGTTATATATAAGTATCACATAGAATCATGAACAACCACGTTGTCATTGTAGCATCTAAGAAGGAGAAGATTCGTGAACCCATTAGTATGGTATGATCTCTTTTTATTCGTCCTATTGTTCGGTGTAGGTGTATATGTGTTTGCTACGGTTAGAATTACGAACTTACATAAGGTGTACTTTTTGTTTCACGGGTTGATGATGCTCTGGCCTTTCTGCCAATTTGCGAGTACGCTCACGGACGATTCCGGTCTGCAGTTGTTCTATGTGACGTTATCTTTCGTCGCGGTCTCCTTGCTTGGGAGCGGGTGGCTTCTACTGACGATCTTTATTACCGGCTATTCAGAGCGTTTGAGTGCAAAAGGAACGTTCCTGCTATTTGTCCCTGCGGTGATCGGGGCTATAGGTGTAGTCGCAAATCCATGGAATGAGTTCGTCATCCCACTGGAGGGTGGATACATCGAGCGGGCTTACGGGCCTTGGTTCTGGGTTGTGATGGTTATTCTGGTGAGTTATTTCTTGGCGTCCCTCGTCGTCCTGTTCCGGGCGGTGTATTCATCGCAGACGTCTGCGATGATCAAAAAACAGGTGAGGATCACCCTGTGGGGCATCTTTGTCTTGGCTGTTTTTGCAACCATTGATGCGATCCTAAATGTCGTTCTAGCCCGCTGGTTGCCGATCATTCCTGGCATGACTTCGCTGGGGATCTTTCTGTCGGACCTGTTCTTCGTCTATGTGATCAAAAGATACAATGTGTTCGATCTGGTCTCCATCGCGCATGAGGACGTGATCAATACTATTCCATATGGCATCCTGGTACTGGATGAGAATGAAGTCATTGTTGAAGCGAACAAAGCCTCTCGATCCTTTATGGATCTGCATGTGGGGGATTCTTTTGATATGGAAGCCTTTCTGAAGTCTGTTCATGTTGTGGGCAGCTGTCGGGAGTTCGTGAATCACTATAAGAAAAAAGAAAATACCCTCTCTCACATTGAAGTGATCGTGGAGCGGGACAACAATATCCGGCACTATATCCTGCAATCTTCTCCGATTGTGGATTCGGCTCTTGTGCCGATCGGTCATATCCTCACGTTCCAGGATGTCTCGCAGGAGCGTTTCTACGTGAAAGAGATGAATCGCCAGAACGTAACGCTTCAGGAGCGAAATCAGGCGCTAGACTTGATCCGTCAGGAGTTATCCGAGGCCAATCGCAAACTGGAGGAACTCGCCTTGACGGACAGTTTAACCAACTGTTACAACCGTCGTTATCTGACCCAACATCTAAATCACGAGGTCATTACCAATATTCAATACAAAACACCATTCTCACTCCTGCTGCTTGATATCGACTACTTCAAAGCGATCAATGATCGCTATGGACATGTCATCGGGGATGAAGTGCTCGTCCGCACAGCGGAGGCCGTCAAACAGTCCATTCGCAGTACGGATATCCTGACGCGTTATGGCGGGGAAGAGTTCATGATCTACCTTCCGCATACGGAGCATGATCTGGCGAACCAGATCGCGGAGCGCGTGAGAACAGCTGTGGAGTCCAACCACATCATGGTGGATCACGAGATTATGCAGGTGTCCATTACGATTAGCATTGGCATTCTTTCCTTTGAGGACTTTGAAGTGGAGCATGTGCCGGACAATCCGGAGGGGTATTTGACTCAACTGTTCGCTGCGGTGGATAAGGCGTTGTATCAGGCGAAGCAGAATGGGCGGAACAGAGTGGAGTTTGCGGAGTTTGAGCGGGGAGTTGTTTAGGAGAATTCATGCATAAACTGTATTTTTAGTTGCTTAAAAACTGCCGGAGTTATTATTTTAAATAATTATGGCAATTTAATAGCCAGGTTTGGCATAATACTAATTAGAATGGGAGTGATAAAATGAGTTTAGAAAAGGAAATAGAAGCAAGTATTAATGAAATTAAAACAGACTCTTATAGTATGTCTATTGGAGAAGTTTCTAATTTGTACAAAGAAGGGGATTTGGAGATCTTTCCTGAATACCAGAGATATTTTAGATGGGGAATAAATCAAAAGTCCGATTTAATTGAATCTATTATTCTGGGTATTCCTATACCGCCAATATTCGTAGCGCAAGAAGCTTCAGGAAAGTGGGATGTAATTGATGGACTCCAAAGAATTAGTACAATTCTAGAGTTTATGGGGATACTAAAAAAGAAGGATAATACTGAGTTATATTCTCCAAGTAAGATGATAAAAACAAAGTTTCTTCCTTCTCTTGATGGTAAGTACTGGGATCAAAAAGATGATGAAGTAAACAGTCTGAGTGCGGACATAAGAAGGAAATTTAAAAGAAGTAAGCTAGACTTTATTATCATTGATGGGACAGTTAACCCTAAAGCAAAGTATGAAATGTTCCAGAGGTTGAACACAAATAGTTCTTCGCTGACTTATCAGGAAGTTAGAAATTGTTTAATGCTTATGATTAACCCAGAGTATTTCAAAGCAGTAACTAGACTTTCAGAGAGTGTAATATTTAAAGAAGTTACAAATTTATCGTCAAAAAACAAAGTTGAACAGTACGACAAAGAACTAGTGGTTAGATATCTCATAGCTCGATCGGTTGACGTAGAAGAAATTAATTTACAAAATGATATTGGAAACTATTTAACAGAAGAGTTAATAAATCTTATGGAAAAAGATTCTTTTAATTTAGAAAGATATTCAAAAGATTTTAATGAAGCTATTAATTTACTGAATGATGCTTTATCTGAAAAGGCATTTAAAAAATTCAATAAAGATAAAAATGGAATATTTGAAGGTGGCTTCTCTTTAAGTATGTATGAATCCATTTTAGTGGGACTAAGTGAAAATATCAGTAATTGGAGAGATAAGTCTAAACTTATAGAAGTAATTCAAAATATACCGTATGACGAAAGATTTATACACGCTACCTCTAGAGGTAAGCGAGCTATTGCAAGATTTCAAGAATTAACTCTTCTGTCAAAGGATTTATTCGGAAATGAAGATTAAAGATCTTGAAAAGCTCGAAGAGAAAATAGACAGAGATTTTTCTTGGCGAAAAGTAGAATTATTACAAATTAAAATGGCAATTGAGAAAAATAATGTATCACTTTCTAAAAAGACATTAGTTCGTAGTGGGATTGCTTTACTATGTGCTCACTGGGAAGGTTTTATTAGAAGTGTTTCGAATTATTATGTTGTATATATATGTTGCCAGAAGATTCAAAGCAAATATCTTAAAGAAAACTTTTTGGCTTTTAAGATTAAGCAGGACGTTAGAAAAAGTGGGGAATCATCGAAAAACTCTGTTCACACAAAATTTTTATTGAGAATAGTAGACCTTCAAGAAGAGATATTTTCGATAAGGTTCAGTGACATACCTGAAAAAAGAATTATCAATACTGATTCCAACCTTAGTTTTGAATTATTTGATGAGATATTAAAAAGTATAGGCTTAGAAAATATTTATGAGACTAAACGAAATTATATAGACAATGAGATGTTAAAGTATAGGCATGAGATAGTTCATGGTGAGAGTTACAGAGATACTGAATACGATTTTACAGAAGTGTATGATCAAGTGATGTCTATAATGGAGAGCTTTAAATTCCAAGTAATTGAAGCAGCTGAAGAAAAAAAATACTTAAAACAAATAGAGAATAGCAACATTATTTAGCATATGTTTTAACAATATTTTAAGGCCTAAACTTTTTTAGAGTTTAGGCCTCTTTTGCTGGAATCAGTAATTCATTTAAAGAAACCTCTTTATCCATTATAATAATTGATTATGGGGGTATAATTAATGGAAACAAAATTTTTGGAAGAAATAGACAGTAACTCGGAGGAAGTATCTATAAAAAGATTAAATAATGCTAATAGAGATGCTAATGAACAATTTTTCACTCCGGTGAGCGTGGGACTTTATATGAGTTCAATGTTTAAGCCGATAATAAAATCCACAATATATTTTTTGGACCCTGGAGCAGGGGTGGGTAATTTAACTGCTTCATTTATAGCGAGTATCTATAACTGGGCTAAGAAACCTAAAGTTATAATAGCTGTACTTTATGAGATAGATGATAGTTTATTACCAGAATTGAGAAGAAGTATGGATTATTGCGTTGATTTTTGTAAAAATATGGACGTTGAGTTAAGAGTGGTAATTAAGAATGAGGATTTTATAAAGATTTCAGCTGAGGCTCTTAAAGAGAATAAGGAAATCACTAAATATGACTATATCATTTTGAATCCACCATATAAGAAATTAGGAGTTTCGTCATTATATAAAAAGCTGACATTAGATATTAATATAGATGTTTCAAACTATTATGCAGCTTTTGTAGCTTTGTCTCTTAAGTTACTTAAGAAAAAATCACAATTGATCTCCATAACACCTCGAAGTTTTTGTAATGGACTGCACTTTAAAGCTTTCAGGAAGATTATTTTGGAAAGTGCTAAAATTGAAAAACTTCATAAATTCAAATTTAGAAATGATATATTTAATGATGTTTTACAAGAAACCCTAATTATGTTTCTAACTAATAATAAACAGAAAGCCTCAGATAAGGTAGAGATAATTGAGAGTAACAATGATGATTTCTCGAATTTAGTTAAAGCTAGAAAAGAATTTTCAGATGTTGTATTTCCAAATGATAACGAAAATATTATAAGAATAATCAAAGAAGAAGACACTAAAATTGTAGATACAATGCACAAAATGCCTTGTAGAATAGAGGAGCTGGGTATAAACGTATCTACCGGACCGGTAGTAGATTTTCGCGAAAAGCTAGGTTTGCTTTCATATGAAGGTGATCTACTTTCCATCCCAATTATATATCCTGAAAACTTTGGGGAGGGGTTTATAATTTGGCCTATAGTAGGAAGGAAACCCGGACATCTAAAGGAAGACTCTTCCAATTTTAATAGATTAAGACCCAGTGGCTTTTATGTTTTAGTTAAAAGATTCAGTTCACCGGAAGAAAAAAGACGTGTTGTGGCATCAGTGTATGATCCTTTTAAAGTCAGGTCTCAATATGTTGCTTTCGATAATAAACTAAATTATTTTCATGTAGAAAAATCTGGATTGGGTGGTTTGAATATTGCTAAGGGTTTATCACTCTATTTAAACTCATCACTTGTAGATCATTATTTTAGAACCTTTAGTGGCAGTACTCAAGTTAATGTGAGTGACCTCAAGGGACTGAAATATCCAACTGTGGATAATATGGAAATATTAGGTGAGTCATATGGAGATATACTACCTTCACAAAAACAGATAGATATTACAGTTAGAGATCTAGTTCTACAATAGGAATTTTCATTAAAAAACTGCAATTTTATTTGCAGTTTTTTTGTATTGTTTATTTAACTTCAAAAATATTTTACTGGAAATATCTATTTTTGGAACACTTGATTTAATTCATTAACTATTTTCTTCATGGAGGTAACTTGCGTAGAAGTAAGTCCAATAATTATATTAGTATATTGGTCAATGGCATCATAGCGTGCTTTCTCTTCTTCGTTTATTTCATGCTGATTATAAAATAGGTATGAAACAGGAATGTTCAATCCTACAATGATTTTTTCCAATGTATCAACTGAAAAATTTCTTTCTCCACGTTCTACAGATCCGATGTAAGCATCATCTAAACCTGAAAGCTCCGCAAGTTGCTGTTGTGTTAACCCCTTAGCTTTCCGAATTGCTCTAATCCGTTCTCCAACCGAATTCCGTAATTTTGTCATATTAACCACCTCTCCTAAAGGTTAGGAGAGTATCGATGTAATTAGCAGGGATATAAAGGCGGTAAAATACATTGAAAAAACTGCTTTAAAGTATTATATTAAATTTATTGTACTACTTCTTTGGAGTTTCTAAAAGAAAAAGATAAATGGCTTTACTTAATACCCAGCCTTACAGCTAAATAGAAGGAGGATCCAATTTGCGGAAATCTATCCTAAAATCACTTAAACCGGACGTCATCGTTGAAATGTTGGACATGGCTGTGGCTTTTGAAAATTGGAACAAGGTGATGGAGAGGGCGGACATGTTATATCAATGTGTGCAGTCTATCCATGAAGAGCGGCAGGATTATCAGTCAAAGGGAATGCCTACACCACATGTATACATCGAGCGGCCCTTGGTCTACTATTATGGGTTCAGTCACCTAATGCGGGGTATGGCTCACCAGAAGATGGGACAGGTAGATCAGGCGCGAGCAAGTATCGATCAGTATGCAGAACTGGGGTGGATGGAGGATCTGGATGAGGTAGATATGCAGGTGGTGCAGGAGTTCAGGCATAAGGCACATGTGAATCGGTATGTTCTTGAGATTGAAGCCGGGCAGGTGCAACTGCTGGAGGAGTTTGTGAACTTTTTGCTTGAGCATCTGGAGGAAGGTTTGGCAGGTCTGAAAGTGATTACGGAAGCAGCAGTGCGGCATAGATGGCAGATTGATCGTGTTTTGCATGTGTTCGAGGATCAGATACAGGGCGATGGAACAGAAATGAATTCTTCAAACAACGACGATATATACCATTACTGTTATCAGCGGGCTTTGTATGAACAGTGGATGGGAAGACCACAGGAGGCCGTGGAATTCATTTTGCAGGCGATTCGGTTAGCGGATAAGCTTGGGATGGATCGGTATTTTATAAGGTGCACAGCATTGTTGGAATCATTGCGGGAAGAGGCGACAGCGGAGCAGATTGGGCGGTATCGGGTGATGCTGGAGGGGATGAAGTAGATTAACGAATAAAGCTAGTGTCTCATCTAACAACAATACTATATACAACGGCCTCCTTTTTGGGTATTATTGGAATGCTTATCAAGAATTCAATATACCCAAAAAGGAGAAAAGACATGAAAGACAAAGTTAAAGGTTTAGTTATAGGTGTATTAATAGGTTCATTATTAACAGGAGCAACAGCTTTTGCAGGAACTAATACTAAGATTAGTGTAGTTATGGAGAACGTTAAGATGATGTTCAACGGAGTACATAAGAGCACAACCCAATCAATCGTGTATAACGGTAATTTGTACGTACCTGCCAAAACGGCAGCCCAAACCATGGGTGAATCTTTTACGTATGACGGAAAGAGCAAAACAGCCTCATTCGGTACTAAATCTGGAACATTTAAGTATTTAGATGAAGTTTCCTACGCTAGAATAGATGGTATTGTTGATAGAGTTTATTTTAAGAATTGGGAGAACCCTAAAGGATTGAAATTTACTATAGCAAATCAAAAGTATCTTCACGGTATTGGAACGATACTAGATAATTATACTTACACTAAAGACGAATTATTGTCTGTAGATTATAACTTAAATGGTGGCTATAAGAAATTAACTGGGTTTATCGGAATTGATGATTATACACGAAATTCTATAAACGCAGGTTCCATTGTAATAAAAGGTGATGGGGAAGAATTATTTAGGAAAGATGAAATGAAGGGCGGAGACATGCCTGAAAGCATTAATGTTGATGTTACAGGTGTTTTAAAACTTCAGATTATTTTTGAATCAGCTTTAGATAAAGGGGAACAAATCGATATTGTTCTTGGCGAAGCTAAGTTAATTAAGTAACATTTGTCATAATAATGCGAAGAGGCCTGCCTTTCGATCCTATAAGATCGTAGACAGGCCTTTGCTTTAATCCGGATCTGTACTTAGTCACGATCAGGAAGAATGGGCTTTCTATTTTCTAAATTAAACCAGTTCTCAACATGATCACTTAAGGATGGTATATCACTGATACCTTTTTCGCATATTTCGTTATATTTTTCGCCTAAAATCTCCTTTAGGTTATGATTTTTCTTATATTCATCTGTTAATCTTGCCTGATATGCTTCTAATGGTTCCAAACTGTAATTTTGGTTTCGAGTCTCAAGACCAAGATACAACTTCCATTGTAACTCTCCCTGAAAAGCTTCTATACAATCTGTTAATTCATTATACAAATCTCCTGCATTATGAAATCTGAAGTGAAATCCAGGGACTCTATTATAGATATCCTCTTCGGCGTACATATTGTATCTTACCCATTCGTAAGTAGATAGTTTGGATAAACTGTATGCTACTAAATTAGACGGATCAACATCTTTTTTATCCATAGTGTAAATGTTCATTACTTAACTCTCTCCTCATTCATCGAGATTCTTAACTGAAACCTTTAGGTTACCATCATTTTGTGTTCCTATATTTTTTAAATAAACATCTTTAGGTATAGGATTATCACTATATCTGGGATCATAAACATATTTTCCATCAGAATATACGGTATGGTAGTCAAACTTTTCCTTCACTCCATATTCGTAGACTTCTATACTTCCATACTTCTCTGAAGAACGTAGTGTGATTATCTCTCCTTTGCCATTGGCTGCATTGGCTAGGTCTTCCGCTATCTCTGAGCAGTCATAGTTAAGGTCATCTCGGTACTTTGCAGACTTATCCAACATTTCTTGGTGTACAGCAGGAGTTCCTGTATAAGAGGATGAATTATCATTGGATGACTCACGCTCAAGTTCTTTATTTCTATTATCTCCCCCACCAGAATCCGTATGGGGCGAGTGATGCTGTTTGCCATCAATGGACTTAATCCCGACTTTTCTACCGAAGATTCCGAGGAGCATAGAAGTTGTGATATTTGCTGCGTACTCTGCTCCGCCTTCTTGCTTCATTTTATCGAACTCAGCTGCAATATGCTTTTCTGCCTGTTCTCGGGTATCTCCGTTATCCCACGCATAGTTCCAACTAAAGGCGATTCCGCTCCTTATGTCGGTAACTGTACCAATGGTATTATCATACAAGAAGTTACCCGCAGTATCTAATGGATGTTCGATAAGGTCTTTACCTAATTGCAGGGCAGAGTCACCAATCGCTAATATATTTTCTCCGGCCTGATTGAAAAAGGCATCTACATGTTCCTCAACGCTTCGTTTAGGAGGGGGATCATTTGGGCCGCAAACAAGATCATTAGTACGAGGTGTGCCCGGATGGGCCTGATACTCTAGTAACGCAGAGATGTTAACCATAGTGGAATCGGTATCCACAAAGCGTTCCCGGATTTGTTCCAAACGAAGAGATATTGTATGAAGTAGCTCCAGAGTGGTATTCAGGTTTTTCTCTGCATAACGGTATAAGTGGGCAAAGCGCTCGGCTGTCTCGCCTTCAAAACCGTCGAGTAGGGGAGTAAGTTGGCTGTTTAATCTAGCCAGAGTTTGTTGCAAGTGCCCGTGTCCTACCTTAAACACGCCAATCGTGTGTGTCATTTGATCCACAGGGATCTGTATCTTTGTCATCGTCTCAATCCTCAGTTCTTGATCTATACTATATTTTAATCCATGTTAGATGCTGTTTGTGAGGACCTATAGTTCTATTTGTTTGTACCCATTCTCCTTAAATTCTCAAACGGAGGTGTATTTTTTGTGCCCAAGTCAGTATAGTACACATATATATAAAATTATTATTTTAATAGATTAGGGTGTTCAAATATGTTCACTATTTCATTTAAAGCAATTGATAACTTTGATGAAATTAAACAAATGTCTGCAAAGCGGTTTGATCTAACGAAACAAGATATCGAGGGAAGTATTGAATTGGACTTTAACGGAAGTAAGTACGGTATGTTCTTTGACGATTGTCCATTTGGTAATGAAAGACTTATTAGATGGTTTGTGGACTTACTGACTATAGTCCAGAAGATTAGAATACATCAATATGTTGCTTATCGAATTCCTGATAGCGCTAATTTGTGGCTTGAGTTTAAACAGCAGGGAGTGGAACTACAAGTTAGTTTAGTAGAAGATATTGATCGGGAAGTTATTCTGGACTTATTTATTACTGAACCAAATGAGGAATTTAGATACTCAAATTGGAATGGTGTTAATGTAAGTTCGACATCCTTTACAGAAGAAATTATGAAAAATGCACATCAGTTTCTAGATTTTGTTACTGAATTGAATCCTGACATACTGCAGAGTACGAGTATTCAAATACTTCAGGAAAAGTTAACCGATGTAAAGCGATTGACTTCATAGAGAACCTACTTTGCTGAAAATGTGGATTACGAAGGATGATTCTAAATCGAACTGTTGGGTATGTATTACTTTGAATACAGGCTATATGACACTCTTATTCTATGGCATCATAAAGTTCCGACAATCGGTCAGCCAATTCCAACTGCGGCTCTATTGGCTGATGATTCATATGGGTAGGTGTCATGTACAGCACTTCTTTTCCCTGCTCAAACATTGTGACATGGAACAAAACCCCTGTAGCATCTTCTTCGTCCGGATCAAGTACAATTTTTAAATCGCGTACCTTTTCAATCCATTCCTGAATCAGCACTTGATCTGTAGTTACTTTTTTAGTACCATCACTGCCACTCATCATTTCAATAGAATCAACCTGTGTAATATCGCCAGGATAAAAGGTGTGTAATTTCTTCGGTACTTTACTTACTCCGACTTGATCGGGCTTCATAGAACTTTGGCAACCGCTAAGAATCAGGATCATAACTGTAGTAATCATTAAGACGATAAATGAATATCTTCTCATGGAACTCCCCCTCTTTAGTCCCTAGACGAATTTTGTATTTGGAATGTTCCGCATAAGCTCTATTCTGTTTAATCCTTAAAGTACATTGAGGTTACTGGTCACATTTGCTAGAAGACTACGAAACAGGATGCCTGTCAACGAGAATGGTGTTGCAGATCAGGCTGCTCTTCAGGCTTATCAGAGGGATTAGGGAAATCTAGACTTTAATCGCATGCAAGCTGTGAACGTTGAACCGCCTGGAGAAGATATTTTTGCGTTACAGATCAAGGCGTTTGAGATGGGGATTCATCCTACGACAGGAGAGCCTGTATCCGATAAGTATGCTCAGATGATGGTGACCTCTCTGAAGTTTAGTCAGATATTCATGGCGATTCAGATGGTTCGTGGGAGTATGCCGGGACGTTCAGGACCATTTAAAACGTCATCATCTGGTTTGGCATCTAAGATTCAGAATAATATAAAGAAAGCTGAATCGGAAGCCAAAATGGTTAATAAGCCAGCGGAGAGAGCAGTTGAGGGAACACCAAACTCTCCTATTGTCGAGGAACTTTCTAGAGCGCAACAAAGGAACCTTACAACATTAGATAATATAGTTGATAAGCATCTTACTGAGATGGATTTTTCCGGTACTTTACGTGATTTGCAAGGAAACCCAGTGCCGAACAAAAAAACAGGCGGGTATTGGAATCATTTACAAGAGATGCAGGACTCATACAAAGGATTAAGTAAAATAAAACGCGGATTAGAAGGTTCTCTACAGAACCCTAATCTATCGCCTTCACTGAAAGGTACATTGAAGGAAGCATTGGACAAGGCCAATACTAATTTGAAAAAAATCGAGGATTTATTTGAACCATTTGGAGGAATAAAATAAATGAGTAAATTAATTAAAGAAATATATTCAATAGATCAAAATATCCAGACTGATAACTCTGATTCACCTTTGGATCATTGGTACGATAGACTTATAAATAAGAAAGTGGATGAGCTTGACTTAGAAGATGTTAGTAGAATGTTGGGCCAACATGTATTTATAGATCTTGGTATAGAAAAGGCTATAGAAATTTTATCAGAAGATCCCCTTGCTGGGGAGATGTATGATGGACATCTGTTGAAGCTTCTTTGTTCTATTGAAACGAATAATTTCAGAGACTTATTACAACTGAAAAAATTACTCCAGACTATCAAGAGTAATCTTTCTCAGTTCGAATGGGCTGATGAAGAAGATCAGGAAGAGTACGCTGAGTTATTAGAACGTTTTCTGAAGAAGGTTAGCCTTTAAAATTGTGATAACAACATCGAGGTTACTGGTCACATCTGCTGGAAGCCTACGAAACTGGGTTGTAACTCTTCTAGAATTTTTGGATGGTTCTACCTGCAAACAATCCCGGATCGCAAAGGAAATAATCTATAATCAAGCCCTCATATGTAACAAAAAACATGAAGAATCCGCTCTCATCCGAGAGTCGGATTTTTTCTCGTTTCACCACCAATATAACTCTTGTCAAAACGTAATCATTACGATATGATAATACTCATTGTTTAGATCATAATGATTACGATTAAGAGAGAGGGGCATTACCTTGAATAAAAAGACGCCACTGCTAGCGCTGGTCTCCTTGGCCTTGAGCGCTGGACTGTTGAGCGCCTGCGGATCATCTGAGTCCAGTCCCGCTGCGCAACCATCCACCGATAATAAAAATGTTCACTTCCTATATAACTTCTCCACCAGTTCGCTAGATCCACATGTGGATTCCAGCTATGTGCCGCTGCGCGCGGGCATTACGGAAACGCTGGTTCGTCTCGATGAAGAGAACCTGACGGTTGCTCCATGGCTCGCCGAGAGCTGGGAGAGCGAAGACGGGCAGCATTGGATGATCGACCTGCGAGATGATGTGACCTTCCAGAACGGCAAGCCAATGACGGGTGAATCCGTTAAGGCATCCCTTGAGCGGGCACTGGAAGAGAATGTAGCCATCCAGAACGCGCTGAAGATTGATACGATTGAAGCCGAGGGCGACAAATTGGAGATCACTACAACTCAGCCGTTCCCGGAGTTCGCTTCGGAACTGGTGAACCCCAACACGGCGATTATCGACGTGAGTGAGCCGGACATTGTGAACAAGCCCATTGGTACGGGCCCGTTCAAACTGACCTCTTTTACCCCAGGCAGCAAGCTGGAACTGGATCGCTATGATGAATATTGGGACGGAGCATCGCCTCTGGATTCCATCACGTTCTCATTCAATGAAGATGCCAATGCCCGTACACTAGCGCTCAAATCTGGGCAGGTAGATATCGTATACCGTCCAGAAGTTGAAAGCCTCGAATCGCTCAAAGCGATGGACGGCATGACGGTTGAGTCCACATCGACATTCCGCGTGCATCAGCTAACGATGAACATGCAGCGGGAGAGTATGAAGGACCTCAATGTTCGTCGTGCACTGGACGCGCTGATTGACCGTCAGGGTATCGTCGACACGATTCTGCTCGGCTATGGCGAAGCAGCTATCGGACCGTTCCTGCCATCGCTGCCATTTGCACCAACCTATACGGATACAGCAACGGAATCCGGAGCTGATGTCGCTGTAAACTATCTCAACGAAGCAGGGTACACGCAGCAAAACGGCGTGATGACCAAGGATGGCAAACCATTGCAGCTGACGTTGCTGACATATTCAGCTCGTGCCGATCTACCACTAATCGCTCAAGTGTTCCAGTCTGATGCGAAGAAGATCGGTATCGACGTGCAGATTCGCCAGATTGACACGCCAGAAGATTATATGGCATCCAACCGTGACTGGGATATTGCGACGTACAGTAATTTGACAGCTCCTCGTGGGGATGCAGGCTATTACCTGAATGCGACGTACCACCCTAAGGGTGCTCTTAACTTCAGTGGATCGGAAGATCCGGAACTGACCAAGATCATCGACGAATTGAATCTCACAGTTGCACCGGAGAAGCGCGCAGAGCTTGCCGAGAAGGCAGCCAACTACGTGCATGATAACGTACTGAACTCATTCGTGCTGCATCCAGGTACGATCGTTGCCTATAACGGCAAGAAGATCAAGAACTGGGTTACCACTCGCAGTGAATATTACATGATTACCAATAAGCTGGATGTGATGTAATGTTTCGCATTTTGCTTCGGAAGTTCCTTGAAGTATTTATCTTTCTGTTGTTCATTATGTTTGTGAGCTTTCTGTTCATTCGTCTGGCTCCCGGTGACCCGGTACTGACGATCCTGAATGTGGACGAACTGTCCGTTAGTCAGGAGCAGGTCGAAGCTGTACGCGAGGAGATGGGCTTCAATGATTCGCTTCCTGTCCAGTTCGGCAACTGGTTGCTCGATTTTGTTCGTCTCGACTTCGGTGAATCGTATTCAACAGGCCAGCCCGTCATGCAGACCCTGATGCGTGCGCTGCCTGCTACGGCTGAACTGACGATTGGCGCACTGCTGGTCATGCTTGTTATAGCTATCCCGCTCGGCTCGCTATCAGCACTCCATCGTGGCAGTTGGATTGACCGCGGCAGCCGGATGCTCTCCATTGTGGGTGCGGCGGTGCCAAGCTTCTGGCTGGGTCTAATCCTGATCGATATGTTCGGCGTACGCTTTGGCAATCTGCCGACCATGGGCCGGGATGGATTCACCTCACTTATTCTGCCATCTCTGACGCTGGGACTTGCCATCTCCAGCGTTTATGTGCGTCTTTTGCGTTCCAGCCTGCTAGATTCACTAAGTCAGGAGTTCGTTCGGTCCGCCAGGGCAAGAGGGTTATCTGAAGGCCGGATCTTCATGCTTCACGCGTTCCGGCACAGTCTGCCGCCTGTCATTACGGTATTTGGCGTCAGTCTCGGCAGCCTGATTGGCGGAGTTGTCGTGATTGAAGTGTTATTCGCTTATCCGGGTATTGGCAAGCTTGTCGTTGATGCCATCCGCCAGCGTGATTATCCACTGATCCAGGGTTACATCCTGATCATGGCTATTGTGGTATTCCTCGTGAATACGGCAGTTGATCTGTCTTATCGTTATTTGAATCCCGAAATGAAACTGAAGGAAAAGGAGGCCCACCGATGAAAACCATACCCCTGCCCATTCCACCTACAAAATCTAAAAAACATAGCTGGCAGGCGATCGTTGGTTTGCTATTTGCCCTGCTGGTCATCGCGGCCTCCGTATATGCCTTTTTAGTTCTGAAACATGATCATACCTTAACCGATCTGCGCGGACGATTGCAGGGTGCAAGTGCTCTCCATCCGTTCGGCACCGACCATCTGGGCCGCGATGTACTGACACGTCTGCTGCTTGGCGGCGGCCAAACACTGGGTTATAGTCTGCTGGCACTCGGTGCTGCATTGCTGATTGGCATTCCGTTTGGTTTGATCGCGGGTTACAAACGTGGCTGGGTCGATAAGCTGTTCATGCGCATCGCTGATGCTTTTCTCGCTTTCCCTGATACCATCGTCGCGATTGTGCTCAGTGGCCTGCTTGGGGCGGGAATCGGTAATCTGGTATTGGCGATCGTGATCGTAAAGTGGGTCAGCTATGCCCGTCTTGTTCGAAGTACGGTTTTATCGGAGTCACAAAAGGATTACATTCGCATCGCCCGGACCAACGGATTGTCTGACGGTCGAATCATGAGAAAACATCTGCTTCCACATATCGCAGGTCATGTGCTCGTATTAGCCAGTCTTGATCTGGGCAAAATTATCCTGCTCATCTCTTCCTTGTCCTACATCGGCCTTGGCGCACAGCCGCCAACACCTGAATGGGGTGCGATGCTGAATGACTCACGGCCTTATTTCCAGTCTCGGCCAGAGCTGATGATCTATCCGGGTCTTGCCATTGTCTCGGTAGTGCTGCTTGCCAACATGCTGGGCGACTATCTAAGAGACCGGTTTGACGTGAAGAAAGAGGTGCAGCCATGATTCTCTCCATTGAGGAACTGAGTATCTCCAGTCGGGATCGTACGATTGTAGATCAAGTCTCTCTGGCTGTTCGCGAAGGCGAGTTCATTGCATTGGTTGGACAGAGTGGTAGTGGCAAAAGCTTGCTCTCGCAAGCGATTGGTCGTCTGCTGCCGCCCAACCTGCATGCGTCGGGGCGAGTCATGTTCGAAGGTAGCAACCTGCTCGAACGGAAGCCGAAGGAGATGCGTGCCCTGCGGGGAAGCCGAATCTCGTATATTTTTCAAGACTATCAGGGAGCATTTACACCCTTTCGTAGTATTGGTGGGCACTTTGATGAATACCAGAAGGTACATGGGGAAAAGTCTTCTGCTATCCGCAAGAAACGAGCGGAGGAAGCGCTGGAATCGGTTGGCCTTGGCGCTGAATTGCTGCGCCGCTACCCGTTCCAGTTGAGCGGTGGACAGCTTCAGCGGGCCTCTATTGCCACCTCGCTGATGCTCTCACCTCGTCTGCTGATCGCTGACGAAGCGACAACGGCACTGGACAGTGTGTCTGGGCATCGCGTGTTGGAACTGCTGGCACGCAAACAAGCGGAGACGGGATGTGCCATTTTGTTTATCACGCATGATTGGCGCCATGTACGTCGCTATGCCAACCGCTTGGCTGTGATGAAGGAAGGGCAGATCGTCGAATCTGGCGGGAAACATCGCATTCTTGATCATCCCCAACATGAATATACGCGCCAGCTGATTGATGCGGCTCCCGTTCTGAGTCGCTCACTGAAGTCGGGCTTGAAGGAGGCAGGAACCGAATGAAGACAACCGCAGATGATGAACGCCGTGGACTCGTGCAGTCCGAAGAATCTGGTGTGCGAAGCCACGATTTTGCTAGAGACTTAAACCATGAAGACACAGACAATGCAGTCATAAATACTACAGATACAGATGATGTAGTTACAGATGCGGATATAGATACCGCTGTAGCAGAGACTGCTTCACCGCTCAGCATCTCCGGCGACCCTGTGCTTCACGTGGAACATCTCAGCCGAACGTATGCAGGTGCAGACCGACCGGCTGTGAATGATATTTCCTTCACTCTGAACCACGGCGAATGCCTTGGCCTGGTTGGCGAGAGCGGCTGTGGCAAGAGTACACTCGCACGCTGTCTGTTGAGGATCGAAGATGCAGATGCAGGCTCGATTACACTGGGTGGACAGGATATTGCGCGGCTGAGCGGCCGACGGTTGCGGCAACATCGCCGGAAGATTCAGATTGTTTTCCAGAATCCAATGGCAGCACTAAACCCGAAGCTAAAGATTGCCGATTCACTAATCGATCCGTACGAACAACTTGGACGGAACGCCGAGCTGTCCCACTTTACCTACACATCGAAGGATGCTTACGTCCAAAAGCTACTTGAAGCGGTAGAGCTTCCGAGCGATTTGGCTGGACGATACCCCCATGAGCTAAGTGGTGGACAGCGCCAGCGGGTCACGATCGCACGTGCTATTGGCATTGAACCGGACGTTGTTGTTCTGGATGAACCGACAGCCAGCCTGGACGTGATCTCGCAAGGAGCAGTTTTGCAGTTGCTCACCGATCTCCGCACATCGCTTGGTCTTTCATACGTGTTCATCTCGCATGATCTGGCTGCAGTACATCGCATGAGCCAGCGCATCATCGTTATGCGGGAAGGTCAGATCGTTGACCGCTTTGGCGCAGAAGCGTTGTTCGCTGAAGAACGCCATCCGTATACGAAAGAATTAATTTCGATCTTCTGAGTACTCCCGGAGACGCCGGGGGTGGTAATCGTTAATTTATATATGAAGCCGCCTTACGAAGAGATTCGAGAGCGGCTTTTAGTGCATCCATTTGATCACCCAAGTCCCCCTAAAACCGGGTTCCTTTCTTTGTTTTGAACAAATATATCTTTCAGGCCTATAACCGGGCTAACGTTCCGATGTAAACTAGCGTATACTGATGGAATAGCAAATATCTTGAAATTGCATATTTAAATTGCTCTATATTATTGATACACTAGATCAAGGTTATAATCATTCAGAGAAGGTGCGATCCCGTTCAAGAATGGGCTTGCTGCAAATGCCAAATCGATAACGCTTACATCCTTTTGGCAAATATAGGATATAAGGACGGTAGACATGAGCCAGGGACAAACGAGTACAGATGTTATCTTGATTGGTGCCGGAATTATGAGTGCAACTTTGGGAACTTTGCTAAAAGAATTGGCACCAGACTGGAATATTAAGGTTTTCGAAAAGCTAGCCACTGCAGGAGAGGAAAGCTCCAACGAATGGAATAATGCCGGAACAGGGCATGCTGCATTGTGCGAACTTAACTATACCGTTGAACGACCAGACGGAACCGTAGATATTAGCAAAGCGATTAAAGTGAATGAACAATTTCAGATCTCAAAGCAATTTTGGTCCTATCTCGTCAATAGCCGTCTGATTCGTAATCCGCGGGACTTCATTATGCCGATACCTCATTTGAGTTATGTACACGGAGAGAGCAATGTCCAGTTTTTGAAAAGACGTTATGACTCCTTGTCGAATCACCCGTTGTTCGCAGGCATGGAATTCTCGGATGACAAGAAAGAGCTGGCGAAATGGATGCCGCTGATGATGAAAGATCGTACCAGTAATGAACCTGTTGCAGCGACCAAAATTGACTCCGGTACGGACGTTAACTTTGGTGCTTTAACGCGTATGCTGATCAAACATTTGAAGGAACAACAAGTGGGCGTCCACTACCAACATAGCGTGAAGAATATGAAACGCACCAGCGATGGACAATGGGAATTATCCGTGAAAAACCTGAAGAGTGGTGCAGTCGAACGCCATAAGGCAAAATTCGTCTTCATCGGCGCGGGCGGCGGAAGTCTGCATTTGCTCCAGAAGACGGGCATTCCGGAAGGTAAACATATCGGTGGATTCCCGGTCAGTGGGATCTTTATGGTGTGCAAAAATCAAAAAGTCGTGGAACAGCATCATGCCAAAGTATACGGCAAGGCTTCGGTAGGAGCTCCGCCGATGTCGGTTCCGCATCTGGATACTCGATTTATCGACAATAAAAAGTCGCTGTTATTCGGGCCGTTTGCCGGGTTCTCGCCGAAGTTCCTGAAGACGGGTTCCAATGCCGACTTAATCACGTCTGTTAAGATGCACAATCTGCTTACGATGCTCGCAGCAGGTGTCAAAGAAATCTCTTTGACCAAATATCTGATCCAACAACTAATGTTATCCAAAGAACAACGTATGGCAGAATTGCGTGACTTTGTTCCGGGTGCCAAGAGCGAGGATTGGGATATGGTTCTGGCGGGGCAGCGTGTGCAGGTGATCAAGGATACCGTCCAGGGTGGCAAGGGTACGCTCCAATTTGGTACGGAAGTGGTCACGTCTGCAGATGGAACGATTGCGGCTCTGCTAGGTGCATCACCGGGTGCATCCACGGCAGTTCAGGTCATGCTTGAGATTCTTCAGCGGTGTTTCCCGCAGCATATGGAGGCATGGGAGCCAAAGATCAAGGAAATGATTCCTTCCTACGGCATATCCCTTGTGGAGAATCTGGATCTCCTCAAAGAGGTTCATTCTTCAACAGCCAAGGCGCTGGGGTTATCGGATGAAAAACATGTCATGCACGTATAACGTTTAGCTTATCGTGTTAGATCATAATGAAGTCATAGAAAAGAGAGCTAAGCCGGGACGAAACCCGTGCTTAGCTCTCTTTTGGTTTATTTGGTACATCAGAACCTGAACTTGAGCGTGGAATTGAACTTGAACATGTCCGCTATCCTCGCTTTCCCCGTAGACCTTACACAAAGCAAACGGATATGGATTATACAGTATGCCGTTGTAGAGTCATAGAACGATCTTATCGCTCAGGCTCTTGTGCTGCGGTCGAAAGGGATGACAAAGGAAACTTTCGTACCTTGGCCCGGCGAGCTGACGATGGTCAAACCTTGTCCGTACATCTGGGTCAACCGTCGATGTGTATTGGTTAATCCAATGCCTCCAGTTCCGCCGGGACCTTTCTTGGGCCATGCTAGTGCCCGTTCGATCTGCTCAGGCTGCATCCCCACACCGTCATCCTCGATCTCAATCAAAGTGGACGCTGTTTGGTTGATGATTCGGATATGCACGGTTCCACCCTCAACTTTGCTGAGAATACCATGTCGAACAGCATTCTCAATGAGCGGTTGAATGGTGAGTGGCGGCAGGGATAGATCAAGATCATCGGGAATATCCCAGATGACGTTCAACCGATTCATGAATCGTTCTTTCTCAATGTAGAGATAGGCGCGGGAGAGATCCAACTCATGAGTGACCTCAACCATTTTCTCCGAATTGACAAAATGAAAGCTGGTCTGAAGATACTCGATAAAAGCATCGCCCAGTTTCTGCATTCGCTCCGTGTCCATCTCACTAAGAACCATGATTGAATTGAGCGTATTAAAAAGAAAATGGGGCTGAATCTGTGCTTGTAAATAAGCAGCCTCCATGCGCAGTCGCTCATCAATGGATTGTTTCAGTACGATCAGAGACCCGATGCGATGCCTTAATTCAACGGCATCCACGGGCTTGGTGACATAGTCCGTAGCACCGGCCATGAATCCGGCGTATACATCCGCTGGCTCGTTACGGGCCGTCAGCAACAGGATGGGAAGCTCGGATACCGAATAACGCTTGCGTACATTCTCGGTCAGTTCATAACCGGACATATGAGGCATCATGACATCGGCAATCAGTAAGTCCCACAGCTCTTTATCCAGTAACTCGAGTGCCTCAAGCGCCGAGGCCGCGGGTTGAATATGATATGGTTCATTCGCAAGCATGGAGATCAGTACTCGCAGGTTTACAGGATCATCATCGACGGCAAGAATTCTTGCGGCAGTCTTATCTTGAGAGACGGTCTGCTGCTGCGGTTCTGCAATCGCAACTTCATCGAAGCTGTGAGCGTCCCATCGCTGCTCAGTCTGGTCCGATAGCGATGCGGTATCTTCCCGTGGAAGCGAGATCTGGAAGGTCGATCCTTGCCCAGGTACGGATTGCACGGTGAGTTGGCCGCCATGGAGTTCGGTGAGCTGCCTGCTGATATTGAGACCAAGGCCGATTCCTCCGCTCAAACGGGCCTCTGGGGTCCCTTGTTCATACGCCTCGAATATTCGCTGTTGTATCTCCTCACTCATACCAACACCTGTATCTGAAACTTGAATCAAGACGTACTCTCCATGTTCGCGAACGGACACGGTAATGGTACCCTCATCGGTAAATTTGAGCGCATTATGCAACAGGTTGTAGAGCACCTGAACAAGTCTTCTCTCATCGGCTTGAATCAACGGCAGTGATTCTGGAATATCCACCTGCATATGGATGGGCTTGCCCTCCGCCATGAATCGGAACATACCGATCACGCCTGGAATGACAGAGGCAAGAGATAAAGGTTTCTTCTGAAGCGTAATACGTTTTTCCTTCAAACGAATGACATCCAGGAGGTCATCAACCAGTTGGGACATGCGTCGGCCGATGGTAACTAACAGTTTCATGTCTTCTGCCTGCTGCCCACCTGATTTACGCCGTTCACGGACCGCGATGCTCTCGGCGATATTGATGATCCCGTGCAGCGGTGTACGCAATTCATGAGCCGTATTCACAAGAAACTGATCCTTCTGCCGATCCTCTTCTTTGAGCTGTTCGTATAACTTCTCAATCTCACCTGAATTGCGGAAGTATTTCTTGAACCAATAGGTGGAGAAGCAGAATATGGCCGCGATGACATCAATCGGATAATACACGTTGGTAATCTCATTATGAGAGTTCACGACTCCCCACAGCGCACTTGATAAGCTACTGGTAGCCGCAAAGAGCAAAAAGCTTGCGTCACTTCGTTTCTCAGTGGCCATTCTGAAGAACAGGTACACAGACCAGCTGATGGCAAACAGATAAAGGAACTCAGGGAACCCGGTCTCAATTACGTGATAGATCATTGTTACTGGTGCAATCAGCAAAAATACAGAGTAGATACCAAGCACACTGGCATAGGTGCGGAAAAGTCTGCGCCCTTGCTGACTATGATAGAAACTTCTCGCCATCTGTAGAAGAAAGAAAGAGAACAAGGAATAGGACAACGCTGTGATCTTGACCATCCAAGAGAAGTTGAGCGGAATCCAGTTCAATAGAAGACTGTCATGGTCGCATGCAACCGTTAGGGCAACGGTCAGCGTTAACAGAGAAAACGTAAGCAGAGCTCGTTGCTTACGGTTAAACAGAAACATGACACAAGCATACAGACTGTGCAGGAGCAACACGGCGATCGTAATTTTTTGCAAATCCATGGATAATCCTCGCTCACTTCCAATCGCTTCTGGAGATCCAAAATAGAGGGAGCGCATAATTCCGCCGCTGTAAGGGTCATCAAAATTCGCTGTTTGTATAAGAAGATCAATTTCATTGGCTCCGTTAAGATCATAGGAGGCTGTAAACGCAGTCCTTTCTGGTTGATAGGCTTCAGCATGTGTAGCAAGTTGACCAAATTTGGCAACAATGGTCCCGTTCATCTCTACGCTCGATGAAGCCTTAATCATCTGGCCCCAGAGACTGACTTCTTCGACCGATGGGTTCAGAAGAATACGAATTCGGTATGTTCCATACCCGAATGATGATGAAGATGATGGTAACGTATTACGCCAATCTCCAGGAACTTGAATCCATGTCGATGGGTGGCTCGATATCCTTGTGTCGCGATTGGAGATTAAAATTTGTGGGAAAAACTCCCATTCACCATCGAGAGATATCGGTGAAGCGTTGGCAAGATCCCAGTCTCGAAGATCAAGAATACCCTTATTGGGTTCAGGATGCTTGGGTATAGTGAAAGATTCGGACCAGATCCAGCGGAATCCAAGTAAGAGCGTCAGGAATACAATTGACAGCACTATATATCGGGGTATCTTTTTATAGGTTAGTTGTGTCATGGCAGACTTAACTTTCGACATCATACTTCAAACTCCTGCACACTTTCTGCCAATGAAGAACATTTTTTTGAATATCGGAACGTAAACTCTTTATCCAAATGATAGCGGTCCCACGTCAGGATTTATGGTAAAATTATAGATTAAAGGGTGATCAGTGAGCCAGAGGAGTTGTGCATATGAGAGTGATTTTGGTAGATGATGAATATCTCGCTCTGAGCAGGTTGAACAAACTGTTGCAAGAGAGAGAGGATTGCGAAGTTATCGGCTCTTTTCTGACGGCACAGGAAGCCATAGATCAGATCAAACTTCATCTGCCGGAAATCGTCTTCATGGACGTTCAAATGCCGGGGATGAACGGGATCGAGGCGACCGAACGTATCCATGAGGTTTCTCCTGGAACAGAAGTTATTTTCACAACCGCATATAACGAACATGCACTGACGGCCTATGGGCTTGAAGTGCTGGACTATATTATGAAGCCTGTAACGCGTGACCGTTTGGAAAAAACGATGAAGATGTATCAACGCCGAACGGTGTCAGCAAGTCTGAATATAGCAGAAGGGCCATCCATGTTGATCCGTTGTCTGGGGATGCTCCAAGTCCAAGTGCACCCAAATGAGCCGCCAAAACATATGAAGTTCAGAACATCCAAGATTAGAGAGTTATTCGCCTATTTGCTCCACCATCGGAACAAACCGATTAAGCGGGATACGCTACTTGAACTGTTGTGGCCAGAGTTGGATGAGCGGAGAGGTATATCCAATCTGCACAGTGGCATCCATCGCTTACGCAGCATGATGAACGAATTCATGGGTGAGGACAAGATGGTCATTCGTTATCAACAGTTTGGATATCTATTAGAAACGGGTGAATTCAGGATTGACGCGGAAGAATGGGAGAGCCGTCTTAACCGATTGCCTCTATTATCTTCGTCTACAATAGCTGAACATCGGCAGACCTCAGATCAATATGAAGGCAAATATTATGGTGAGGACGATTACGTATGGGCTGAACTGGAGCGTCAGCGCTTGCATGCACTATGGCGTAATCATGCCATGCAACTTGCACAATATTACATCGAACTGGGACAGAATACGGAAGCACTAACGCTATATTACCGGGTACAGCAATTCGAACCATCATTGGAGGAAGTAGGACTGGCCTTAATGAAGACCTACGATCGATTAGGCAATAAAGATCCTGTGGTCGCTCAATATAATCAGTTGGTTATCGCTTTAGAACAAGAGGCAGGTATACTTCCTGGCCTGGAAGTTGAGTTATGGTACCAACAATGGAAAAATTCAAATATTTGATTGAAATACACAGCCTTGCAGCTTCATTTGCAGGGCTGTTTTTTTGTTGTATTTGTTAGCGAGGAGTTTGGTAAGAGTTTGGTAAGAGGCGATGTGTAGAATAAGCAAGATGAGGGTCGATATTACGCGAAATGTAAAAGAGGGAGGATAAGTATGTCGTTTTTGTACAGTAAGAATTGGAAAAAAGGATTTAAAGTGTCCGTAGTTAGCATGTTGTTATTAAGCACATTCATGTCTTCAATTGGTTCAGAGAGAGTAAGCGCAGCTAGCAGCCCTGTTCCAGGGGGAACGGGTCTTGAACCTGTGTTATGGCTGAAAGCAGACTCGGATGCTGATACGGTGGAAGGTTTGCTGACCGATTGGAAGGACCAATCAGCTAACGAGGTAGGATTTGACCTGGTTATTCCTTCTGGGAAGACAGCACCGAGTTATAATCCGGGAGGAATTAATTTCAATCCTAGTGTAGCTTTCAATAATCCGGCAGGTGGAGGCCACTATAATAGCTCAGTAAAGTTTGTAGGTGACAAACCGATTACGTTCCAATCAGGCTATGCCGTTTATGTGTTTAAGAGCGGCGGAGCACTTGTGGGAGCGACTGAGCCTACAGGAACTAATGGTGTCATTATTATGGGCGGATATGGAGACAATTTTACTACAGGTAATGGCGTGCATAGTATCTTTGACTACTACAATCCAGTGGATAGAAGTCGAGCTCAGATTGTGAACTTCGATATCGTTAGCAATACCGATCATACGGCTCGAATAGATGGTGCTGGAGCTAAATTCACAAATAGGATGAACTTTGATAAGTTTACCTTTACTCCTGTAATTGGTGCGACTAGCGGAAGAAACTATAACTGGAGTGGTCTCGTAGCCGATGTTGCCGAGATCATTTTGTACGATGCTCAGACAGCTAACGACGCTTCAAAAATTGAGTCTTATCTGGCCATTAAATATGGCATTACGCTCAACAACGGAGCAAGTCCTTATCTTTCAACTAACGAAAGTGAAGTGTGGACTGTCGATTCCAAGTATAAGCACAATATTGCAGGAATCGGCAAAGATGAAGCACAGGGCTTGAATCAAAAACAAAGCCTAAGCATCAATGCTGGAGTGCCACAAGTCGCTGTAGGTGTTAACACGTTGGCAAGTACAAATGCGAACAATCCCAGCGTTTTGACGGATCAACAATATCTGGTATGGGCGGATAACGGTCTGCCATTAACCTATGATCAGCCTATAAATAAACCGGGACAATATCATGCACAAAGAGTTTGGAAAGTGCAGAATACGAATAACGTGGGTGAAGTGGAGATTGGTATCCCGGCAGTGTCAGTTCCAGCAGGTTATCAATTACTGGTAAGTGACAGTGAAGATTTTACAGATGCATCTGGCTATGAATTGAGCCTCAAAGATGTAAATGGAATTCCACATTATACAGCCAAGGCGGCATTGAAAGATGGCGAGTATTTCACGTTCAGTGCGTGGGCACCAAAATACACAAGCGCCAATGTAAGTAATGTGTCTGTGACAGAAGATGAGGTTATTGTAACGTTCGATGAGGAACTGGATTTTTCGAATGTAGCAAATTTAACTGGCTTCAAGCTGGAGATCAATGGGCAACCAATCACGATTGACAGTTTCGAAAAAGGGGCGAACAGCAAGACATTGAAGTTAAAAACGAGTCAGATTATCCCTTCCAATGCATCAGTGATCGTTTCTTACGATATTGAAGATGGTAATCTAAAAGGGACTAACGGCGCCCCAGCTCAAAGTTTTAGCGAAAATGCTGTGACAAAGGTAGACAAGTCCTTGCTGCAAGCCAAAGTAACTGAAGTTACAGGCGAGGATCTAGAGGAATCTGAGTATACGCCAGCAAGCTGGGGAACTCTCGATGATGCGATGAATGAAGCAGAGCGAGTGTTGAATGATCTGACAGCGACTCAAGCGCAGGTAGACAAAGCGCTTCAAGATCTGACAGATGCAAGAACGGGCCTAATCCCTACAACATCTGTACCCGTTGTAGATAAATCAGCTTTGCAAGCGAAAGTAACTGAAATTACAGGTGAAAACCTGGAAGAGTCAGCGTATACGCCAGCGAGCTGGACAGCACTGGATAATGCGATGAATGAAGCAGAGCGAGTGTTGAATGAACCGACAGCGACTCAAGCGCAGGTAGATAAGGCACTTCAGGATCTGACAGATGCAAGAACGGGCCTAATTCCTACAACATCTGTACCAGTTGTAGACAAATCAGCTTTGCAAGCGAAAGTAACTGAAATTACAGGTGAAAGCCTAGAAGAGTCAGCCTATACGCCAGCGAGCTGGACAGCACTGGATGAAGCGATGAATGAAGCAGAGCGAGTGTTGAATGATCTGACAGCGACTCAAGCGCAGGTAGACAAGGCACTTTTGGATCTAACTGATGCAAGAACGGGCTTAATCCCTACAACATCTGTACCCGTTGTAGATAAATCAGCTTTGCAAGCGAAAGTAACTGAAATTACAGGCGAAAGCCTGGAAGAGTCAGCGTACACACCAGCGAGTTGGACAGCACTGGATAATGCGATGAACGAAGCAAATCGAGTGTTGAATGATCTGACAGCGACCCAAGCGCAGGTAGACAAGGCACTTCAAGATCTGACTAACGCTAGAATGGGACTTACCAAAGTGAGTGGTACTGACACATCAACGCTGCAAACGCTGATTCCGTCTACAGGAAGCTTATCCCCGGCATTTGATCCGGCTAAAGATTCCTACACCATCTCTGTGCCAAATAGCGTATATCAATTTCAGTTAACGCCAACGGCACTTGATCCACTTGCGAAGATTGAAATAGCTGTTGGAGATGGAGAATGGAACGAGGTTACAAGTGGTAGTGCAAGTGAGAATCTACCGCTTCAAGTCGGTGGAAATAAGATCGTTGTTAGAGTAACGGATTCACATGGAAAAGTTACGGCGTATAAAATTAACGTGACTAGAGCATCCAGTGACAATGGTGGAGGCAACAATGGCGGCGGTGGAAATACGGGAAGTAACGGTGGAAGTACACCAGCACCTACACCTGCGCCAGTTCCAACGCCAACGCCGGCACCCGTGAAGGATAATCTGGAAACAACTCGGGATGGTAGCCATCAACCATTTGCTACATCCAAACCATCTGACAACAAAGAAACATTGGTTCAAGTTGATCCAGCCAAGCTGAATGTTGCCATGTCACAAGGCACAGGGCAACAGTTCGCGATTCATTCCCCGAATGATGGGGATATGAAGGTGGACGGTTTAACCCTCGAAACACTGAAACAATTAGTAGATCAAGGTTCCAAACTAAACATTAGCAACCCGCTGGCGATCTATCCGGTACCTGGCGGCAAAATGGACTTGAACGGTGTATCCGGACAGCTTGGTAATGCAGCGTTGAACGATATCGATGCCCATATCAACATCGCACGTTCATCGGATACGTTGATTGACAGCGCCGAAACAAGAGCCGCATCCCAAGGATACGAGATGCTTGTCACACCGGTTGATCTGGATCTCACCTTTACGAAAGATGGACAAACGGTTCGATCCGGGCAACTGAACGGCTATTCACCGAAGTATATTGCGCTTCCGGAAGGGATCGACCCGAACCGGATTACAACAGGCGTGATTATCAACCCGGACGGTAGCATCTTCCATGTACCAACGGTTGTCACCAAAGTCGATAGCCGTTACTATGCACTCATTAATGACTTGCGCAGCAGCGGAAGCTACTCGGTTATCTGGAATCCACAGGATTTTGAAGATGCCAGATCCCATTGGGGTAAAACTGATGTGAACAACATCGCTGCGAGATTAGATCTGCAAGGTAACGGAGATAACACATTCTCACCGAACCGTCAGGTTACTCGTTCTGAGTTTGCCGAGATTGTTGTGCTTGGACTGGGCTTAATGCGTCAGGATGCACCACAGAATCTATTCCCAGACGTTAACGATTCGGTATGGTTCCGCTCTGCGGTATCCCTTGCAAATGAATTCGGTATCGTTCGCGGTTACGATAATGGGAACTTCTACGGTAATCAGGAGATCACACGTGAGCAAGGATTTGCGATGGTTGCTCGTGCCTACCGTCTGATTGAACCTGAAGCGGTAATCAGTCCGGATCAGATGAACTCTGAACTGGAACGTTACAGTGATGCAGCGGATGTATCGAATTGGGCAAAAGAAGATGTAGCCCAGTTGATTGCAGCGGGGATCATCCAAGGTAATGGGCCAGAAGTGCTGAGTCCGAAGACCACGATGACCCGTGCTGAGGTCACTGCATTGATTGCAAGAATGTTGAAAGTAACAAACTTGATTGATCAATAAACACAATCTAAAATGAAAAGCCTTTGCTGACATTGGGGGTCGGCAAAGGCTTTTTCATATTTTAATTTAAGTATAAAGGGGATTTCATGGTTTTCTGCTCCCAAATGAATTACCTACGCAGACCATCACATAGGATTGACACAACGCGTTCCGGGAAAATTCCTCGATCCCCGGTGGCCTGAAGCACACCAATCAGCATGATTTTAATATCCTCAATGCTGGCATCCGCTCGGACAGAGCCATGTTGCTGCGCTCGCTCAAGCAGTCGGGTAATGCCACGCCAGAACTCATTCGCTATCTCTGAGCGACCCGTGTCTATAGTCAGACTGCTAACCAGAGCATCGGTAATCGCCTTGTTGGCAATCCCCTCGCTTATGATCTTGCTGAAATATTGAAAAAATGCTTCGCCCGGTTCGTCGTGATGAAGCAATTGATCGGCCTCTTCCATCAAACGCATCTTGTGACTAGCAATTACGGCCCTGAACAGATCTTCCTTCGTTGGAAAATGGCGATAGACCGTGCCTATGCCGACACCGGCACGCTTTGCAATCTCATCCATTGAGACAGCAATGCCCTCTGTTTTAAAAATTTCATGTGAGACACGGAGCAGCTTGTCCCGATTTTTCTTGGCATCTGCACGCAGTGCCTTCTCTGGAACCTGAGTGACGGTGGAATCTGTATGCGTAACCTCACCGTCAGGAGTAGGATTGTTTATTTTAGACATTATGGGATCACACCTCTTTCATAAATATAACCCACTGTTGATTTGTTGACAAACGGAGGGTGTCCTCCGTATAATCTTAAACGGAACAATCCCTCCGTTTATTGCGAAAGAATAATATGCGATCTATTTCTTAACTCAATTCCAAAGGAGAAGGATAACATGCCACATTTAATAAACAACAGTGCGTTACTGATCATGGATATGCAAAAGAGTGTCGTGTCCCAATTTGTTAAGGACCGAGAGGCCCTGCTGCCATTTCAAAAAGCGATTGAGACTGCACGCAGTCACGCAATTCCTGTGATCTACATAAGAGTAGCATTCCGCCCAGGTTATCCGGAGGTTAGTTCACGCAACAAAATGTTCGGCGGAATTCCTGATCGGGCTGGAGCTGGAGCAGATGCGGTAGCAGCCATGGAAGCTGCGGTGCAGATTGATGAATCTGTACAACCCCAGCCGGACGAGCCTATTGTGACCAAAGTTCGGGTCAGCGCATTCGCCGGAAGTGATCTGGAGGTTATTCTTAGGTCTCACCAGATAGACACACTCATTCTTAGTGGGATTGCCACAAGTGGGGTTGTTCTATCGACTCTGAGGGAGGCGGCGGATAAAGACTATGCGCTCACCGTGCTCTCGGATGCCTGCATCGATGCCGATCCTGAGGTACATCGTGTGCTGACCGAAAAAGTGTTCCCTCTTCAAGCAGAGGTTAGATCTGTAGACGAGTGGGCGGACTCGTTATCCGGTACAAATTAGTCATCTTACCATGTCGTAATACTTTCGCCCTGTTGGCAGATCGTGGAATCTGAGATGATGGGTTCACCAGAGGTTCGGGTGACAAACTTTGAACCGCTGGCCTTCAGGCTATTGCGATCCTTCCTTCTACAATCATTGGAGATCATAGGGTCGCAGCTCTCCTGAAGATTTTATTTCAGAGAGGAGGCGTCCAGGCTATCACATTCCTTCCTTCTAAAGCCATCTACCAAATGTTAATAGGGATGTGGCTTTCCTGGACTCTTTTATCATGAACAATACGATCTATTTGCGTAGAGCGAACAAACTCATTATCGAATCAAACGAAGGGAAGCAACAGTTGCCGAAGACACATCTGGCGACTGCCCTCAAAAATATTGAAGCACTCGGATACACCTTCTCGGACGAGTTGATGCAAGCAATGCGGCAGCCGTCCAAGGAACAATTTGAAGCAACATATCATCAACTGGTAGCTGATCTAAGAGTCATGGTCGGCGCGCATGTGAAGTATCAACCGATGTATGCAGGATTCCCAATGCAGGTGATGCAAGCGGATGAGGCCGAGTTATATCTCAATGCGATTATTCATTATCTGACCAACCTGACTGTGGTCTGTCCGGATCAACAATCTCTGGAGCGAATGCCTTTGCTGGAGAAGACGGACTTGAAAGTCATTGGTTTGGGCAACAAACAAGCATTCCAGACGCTTATCCGCCAGATCATTGAAGCCAAGGGTTCCATCTCGGAAACAGACAAGGCAGATATCGATACGGTATTGGAGTATGCAGACCCGGAAGAAGTGGATGCCCTATTACCCGGTGAGATTCCGTTCAAAGAAAATGTGGGCTTTGTGGTCGCCTCGCTGTTGAAGCATGAAAAAGCGAACATCGACCGGATCGGTCCGTATTTCAAAACGGCAAGTGATGTCCTGCGTCTGGCTGTTGCCTGGTCCGATGGTGATGTTAGCCTCGCTGCGGCTTCTCCCTTCCGGAAATTCAAACGCCGCGAGAGACGCCTTTTGCTCGGATTATTGGAGCAATGTGGCTCCATCACGGAGGATATGCTCCGCTATAAAGATCGCTGGATTCGCCTTGGCGAAATTCTGCATCCTTCGGAATATAAGCTTCGGTATCCGCGATGCGAAGAAGCCTTTGATATTTTGCGTAATAATAAACCTTATTCGACCTTCAACGGAAGTGTGGAGCTTGCCTTCCAATATCGGAATGTATGGAGTCTGATTGATCTGTTGTCACAGCGTGCAGGTGAATTTGCGAGAAGACTGGATCACTTGCTGCGGATGACCGAAGATGAAGCGTATGTACTGCTGGCATTTGGTGAGGTACTGGAGCAAGTATCTACCCCGGTGTTATTGCAGGTAAGACAGCATTTTGCTCGGCGTAATGAACCGCAGGATTTGCGTATCTTTTTCCCGAAAGGCAATGTAGCCAAAGCTTATGCTGTTCCGAATGAGCTGCCAGAGATCGATGAAGCCACGTGTCAGGATGTCGTGCAATTGTGCGAACAGGCACTGGTAGAGCGATTCGCTGCCCTTGCCCCGCTTGGGAAGACCTATGTTGATCCGCAGCTCCATGATTATCTGGTACCCTTTTCCCAGAGATCGGTGAGCAAGGCTCTGCATACTATCGTTCGTGGAAGCCGTGTGCCGATGGCAGAGGGTGATACCATTCGTTTCTTCAACTGGTGGAAAGAGGGGGACGTGGATGGAAAGTCTACAGGGCGTGTGGACATTGACTTGTCTGCGGTGATGTATGATAAGGACTGGAACTATGTGGAGCATATTTCCTATACGAATCTGCGATCCTCTAACTATAAGGCTGTCCATAGCGGAGATATCGTGACAGCACCTAACGGAGCAAGTGAGTTCATTGATCTGCATATTCCATCCATCGTGGCCCATGGTGGACGATATGTGGTGGCGACATTGCTTTCGTTCACCAGTCATCCGTATTGTGATCTGCCCGAATGCTTTGTGGGCTGGATGATGAGGAAGAAACCGGGGTCTGGCGAGATTTTCGAACCGTCCACCGTAGCGAACAAAATCGATATTACCGCGGATACGCAGATTGCGATCCCTGTCATTATGGATCTGGTTGAACGCACCGTCATCTGGACAGACCTGGCGCTGACAAGCCATCCGGATTACTACAATAATGTGGAAGGCAATCAAAAAGGTATGGTCCTGATGGGCAAAGCACTAACGAATTTACGCAAACCCGATCTGCATGACTTGTTCATGCTCCATGCCAAAGCTAGAGGAGAGCTGGTGGATACAATGGATCAGGCGGATACAATCTATTCGGTCGATGAAGGCGTGACGCCATATGATATCGAGCAGATTATGGCGGAGTATCTTGCCTGAGCAGTGTGGGGCGAGTTGGAACAGAGTGGTGTGATTACAACTGAATAAGTGGAAACACGACTAGAGTTAGACCTAATTACAGATATGGAACAAATATTTGTTGTAATTCATTAAGAAAGAGAATGCACCTTTCAGTATTTCCTTGGGTGTATTCTCTTTCCGGCTTACTCACAATTAATTAGAAATATATCCTCCATAGGTAACTGTCCAAGTGTAGCCAGTTTGACGGTCCATTGATAACAACTGCAAAACACCATACATGTCGTTTTCAGCATAGTTCAATGTTGTAGGGATATCCCCGAGAGTAGGATATAGAGACTTTGGTAAAATTTGTTGAATTTTAACATATTTAGTGGCGAAAGGAGCAGCATGTACACTTTCCACAGCGTTGTTGTTTGGTATAGTGACACTAGTTGCAAAAGAAGTTGAACCAATAGTCATGCATGCAACGGCAGTTAACAGACCAATCATAATCTTCTTTTTCATCTTAATCTCCCTTTCTTTATTTGGAATACAAACCCAGTATATAGCATTATTATCCATAAATATATAAGTGTTAACATATAATTTTTATTCAATGAATAATGTGTGAACTAACAGGAAATAAGGAATTTCTGTTTAATTATTTATAGAAAGAAATGCAAAGTTTTATCTGGATTCTAAGAAATGCCCGACAGAAACTAGCGAAGAAGGAGTAGCCGCAAGGTAGCTCCTTTTTGGCTGACTCAGAAGACAGAGGATGAAAAGAAATATAGTCAGAAGATAAACAAGAACATATCGAATGAGAGATTCATTTTCATCTGACATACAAGCTAATGAAACGTGGAAAATCGAATTGTGATTGATTGCAGCCCTCGGGTTCCACATGCTGACGTTCCACTGTTAACATGACTTCATTTGACTACGAATTCCATTTTATAGTAACCTTGGCGTGACTATGAGGTTGTTGCTTTCTTTTTCAAAGGAGTGATCTACAATGAACAAAAATACAATGATGGATTCCATATTGAGCCAGTATGCATTTAACGAGCATTCATCAACTTATGAGTTGATAGAGTATACATTAAAATCACTGCGAGACTTGTTGCCACTCACTGGCTTCAAGATTATCAAATCCCGCAAAGCACTCGAGATGAAAACGCAGGAATTGTTGATATCCATCTATCTTCAGGGAACAGATATAATGCAGCAGGAACGAGTATAGAAGTTATGGTGCACTGTAAAGTTACGCATAACAAGCGAAAGTCACATACAGGTCTGCCGGAGAGCTACTATCAGCATTCGGAGCTGACATGGTATGAATTATTCGGAAAAGAGGCATTTAAGGACAGCATCCTATCGATTACTGATTATATTACACAGCACGAAATGCCATTGATCGAGCAGCTTGTATCTGATCCTTCATGTGTCATAGAAGAAAAGGCACAGATGCCCAAATGGATACTCAGCCCGTATTTTTACTATCGCTACGGCACAGAAGTGCAGTTCGAACAGGCGAGACAGCGATACATTGCGAGTTTAAGCGAGATGCAGAAACAGCAGTATGACGATGCGGTCATCAGGTTTCAAGACGATGGAAGCAGTCCGATCAGGCGTGGAGAAGATTGGGCATATGTGACGGTGGCCAAGGCGGCGGGGTATGAAACATGAGTACCGTTCCTGTCTTTCTAGCCGCGGGAGTTGATATGTTTTTCTGACGGTCAATGCCGTTGTGTCAATATGGAATATAATGTATTATAGTGTTGTGATTGTAAGTAGTTCATTCGATCAGCCCATAAAATACTTGGAAGAGGGGGGACAGGTGGCAAAGATGCAAACGAGTAACATGTAGTGGTTCTGTAATATCTGACCTCATATGAAACGCGTCTATGGGAGACACACAGAAGATCATCCTAGAAGCTCTGCTATACACTTAAATGTAAGCGCTTCATTAATATGATCTATCAGGAGGGTATTTGCGTGACTCAACGTTTCGTTAAAAAGGGAATAGGTATGCTTTTGCTCATCGTCATGTTTTCCACGATCCTGGTTTTCCCTGCCTCCACAAGCCATGCAGCCACCATCCAGGTCACAGACAACGGCTCCAGAATTGAAGTAAATACCGGTTCAGGATTAGTCTATGTGGTGAACAAAACCAATGGGGATATTATCTCAGCCAAAATGAACGGCACGGAGCTGAACAGCAACAGAGGATCACATATCGGTTCAGGTTTGGGTTCCTCCGCCAATGTGACGTGGAATACCTCACCTTCAGGATCAACCGTGTTAATCACGGTATCCACAAGCACACTGACTCACTATTATGCTTCGCGTGGTGGCGAGAACATCATATACATGGCAACACATATCACGGCTCAACCTTCGATTGGGGAGCTGCGATACATTTTCCGCGGTAATGGTAGTGTGTTGACGGGTGTTCCGGCGAATTCCAATAATCGGGGTAACACAGGAGCAATCGAGAGTCAGGATGTATTTGGTTTCGCAAATGGTCAGAGTGCCTCGAAATATTATGGTAATGATCAGGCCAAAGATTTATCCGTTCGTGGAGTTACAGGGAATGGCGTCGGTGTATTTATGGCCTATGGCAATCGGGAAAAAAGCTCTGGTGGTCCATTCTTCCGGGACATTCAGTTCCAAAGTGGAACCGAGACGGAAGTATATAATTATATGAACTCGGGACATGCACAGACGGAGAATTGGCGCCTGGGTCTGCATGGGCCGTATGCTTTGATCTTTACAACGGGAGGTACGCCAAGTGTACCCGATTTCAGCTGGATGTCTGGTCTGAATCTGCAGGGTTGGGTATCCAGTCGGGGGAACGTAGTGCTTAATGGTCTCTCCGGGATGGATACAGGATATGCCTACACAATTGGGTTCGCTAATAGCAATGCCCAGTATTGGGTTGGGACGTCTTCAAGTGGGGCGGCCGCCAAATACAGCATGATCCCGGGCACGTACACTATGACAGCTTATAAGGGAGAACTAGCCGTATATACGGAAACGGTTAATGTCACGGCAGGGCAAACGACGACTCTGAATACACGTACGATCAACAATGACCCAAGTAAAGCATCTAACATCTGGCGAATCGGCAACTGGGATGGTACACCACGGGAGTTCCTGAATGGACAGACGATTCCGATCCGTCACCCTTCCGATAGTCGCAACCCAAGTTGGGGACCTGTCACCTATGCCACCGGTAGCGCGACCAATCGATTCCCGGCAATCCAGTTCCGTGGTCAGAATTCTCCAACCACAATAACGTTTAATTTGAATGCATCTCAAGCGGCATCTTCTCATACGCTCAACATCGGTATTACGGCAGCTTACAATAATGGCAGACCTAGTGTAACGGTTAATGGACATGCTTTAACCAATCCTGCTGCATCTTCACAGCCCAATTCTCGTAGCTTCACCATTGGTACGTATCGTGGGAACAACACAACCTTTAGCTGGAATGTTCCAGCATCCTACTTCGTGAATGGTTCCAATACCATCACAATTACGCCGATCAGCGGTTCCAGTGACTTGGGTAACTGGTTAAGTGCAGGTTGGGTTTACGATTGTGTTGAGTTGCTGAATTGAATGAAGAATTCAATATAGTGGAAGGAATATAGGAGGTAGCCTGCCTGGTTTTCTTAACCGGGTTCAGGTTACCTCTTTTAGCTTTGTCATCGGAAATGAAAAGATATCGATTCATGAGATCCCTAAGGATCTTGCTTTGCTGGAGATGGTGATCCGGATAGTGGTATAATTTTCAATACGTAATCATGAGTGAATGAACGGGGAGGAAAAGAGAATGAGAGACGATCTGTTGGTTCAATTGCAAGAGTGGCATGAAGAAGATGAATTTCAGGAAATTGTAGATGCAATTCAAGCAATTCCCGTGGAAGAAAGGGATTATGAGCTGGTTAACCATTTGGGACGAGCGCTAAATAACCTGGAACAGTATGAAGAAGCGGTTGAACAATTCCTGACGGTTGCTAAAGAGGGCACAGGTGACCCACTCTGGCATTATCGGATTGGACTGGCTTATTATTATCTGGAGCAATATGCGCATGCGCTGCAGGCGTTTGAAAGAGCGGATGAATTGGACCCTGAAGATGAAGATACGCTGGAGTTTCTGGGATGGATTCGAAGCAAAATGGAGGAGCCGTCCGAATCTGAACATGAAGTTGAAACGGATCCAGAGGCTGTTGGAGAATTCCGTGTACCCGTTGACGTTGTAGCGACCTTTGAAGCGGTTCCCAGACCGGAATCCGGCGAATTCTGGAACGATAGTGAGCATGCACTGGAGCACTATGTGTCCAATCCGCCAAGTGATGGTCTTATTGAATCTGTGGAGGAGCAATTGGTGTTCCGGCTTCCGGCTTCCTACATTGAGATGATGAAGGTGCATAACGGTGGCATTCCGTACAATCGTTATTTCCCTGTAGCCAACACAGATACGGGAGCTACGGATTATGTTGAAATTGAAGGTATACTGGGCATTGGCCGTGAGAAGCCTCGCACACTAGCTGGTGTACAAGGCAGCTGGAATCTGATTGAACGTGAAGGTTATCCGGAGATTGGTGTGGTCATCGCGGTATCTCCTTCGGAGTCGGGGGTTGTGATGCTCGATTATCGTTCATTCGGTAATGATGGAGAACCAGAGGTCGTTTATGTGAAGAGGGAGAATCCCAAAGAGATCATTCCGCTGGCACCGAACTTTGAGACGTTTATCCAAGGGCTGATGACTCCAGAAGTCTAGTATGAATAATATCATTGTGTTGAAGCGCCTCTATACTAGTGCTGACTAGACAATGTAGAGTATGGTAAAAACAATACAAGCCGCGAGGGATATGCATTCCCTTGCGGCTTGCTTTCGTTCTATCGGAATCTTTCCGGTTTACGCCGGGAACCCGCCACCTGGAGGTGGCCATGCGCCGTAGAAGCGACGCAGCAGAACAATCTCACCCAGATGGTACGAGTTATGGGAGGCGATATTGCGCAGAAGTCCTGCTTTAGTTTCACCAGGGAAATAGAGCAGTGGATCATCCAATTGTGCCGTTTCGGCAATGGCTACCGCTCGATCAACCCCATCCAAGAATGCCTGAATATCTGCCTTCCACGTGGCTTCGTCCTGTGGACCCTTCTCCTCAGGCCAGCTCTCACTCACGTTAGCAGGGAGCTGTGGCTTGCGTCCTTCCAAGTGGTCGAGCATGAATTGCTGCCAATAATGCATGTGCTTCACCAACTGATAGATCGTATATGGCATGGCATCGTGCGTACGAGCAGCAAGTGTGACATCGATATCGGGTAGAGCACGGGCGATGCGGATATGACCGCGTTCCCCCACTAATGATTTGACAAGGGCTTGCCCAAAGCTTTGATTAACATCTGACATATGGTACCTTCCTCTCTTCCAAGACCGGATCTGATAACCTGTCTTCTATTTAGTATTATACAATTAAATTGCTATAAATTAAAAATGGATAACGAAGAACGCTAAATACTTAAAATGCCTATGATATAATAGTGAAAATAAATCTCAAGACCTCAGGGTCGAGGAGGAAGCTCCTGTGAAAGTGATATTGGTTGACGACGAACGTCTAGCGTTGATAGGCCTTCAAAAATCACTAGAAAAAGAAGTAAGCGGCATTGAAATTATCGCTACATATATGAATCCAACAGAGGCTGTGGCGGGTATTGTGGAGCACCGTCCTGATGTTGTATTTCTGGATATTCATATGCCGGAGATGGATGGTATGGATCTGGGAAGACAGATTCAGGCGGCAACACCGGGCACCGAAATTATATTTGTGACCAGTTACGATCAATATGCGGTGCATGCTTTCGAATTACAGGCTTTGGATTATGTGATGAAGCCCATCCAAAAGGATCGATTAAAGCAGACGGTGAGCCGCGTAAGAGAGAAACTGAGCGTAAAACGGGAGCAGCGGTCAAAGGATACAAACGTACCTTTAATTTGCTGTTTTAATCAGATTCAATTTAAGCTTCCAGGCAAGGATGTTCAGGTTGCCAAATGGCGCACAAGCAAGGCGCAGGAGCTGTTTGCATACTTGCTTCACCACCGGAACCAGGTCATCCATCGCAGTGTTCTGCTGGAGCTTCTGTGGCCGGGAATGGAAGAGGAGAAGACGACACACCAACTCTACACTGCAATGTATCATGTCCGCCAAACCCTGAAAACTTGCAATATGGATATGATCACGATTCAGAGTGGACACCTGGAGGCAGGCTATCGACTCGAATTGGGTGAGGCTCAGTTAGATAGTGAGCAGTGGGAACGGGAAATCAGGCAATGGAAAGTCGTAGACGCAAGTACCGTTCATGCCTATGAGCAAGCGCTTCATCTATATAAGGGTACCTATCTTGGCAATTATGAATACATGTGGGCTGAACCTGAGCGGGAAAGATTACGCTATCTGTTGCTGTATCATATGAGACAACTATGTCTGTATTACCAGCAGCATGGGCTGGCGGAGAAAGTCGTCGAGAGTACACAACGTATCCAGCATATGCTTCCGGATGAAGAAGAAAGTTATTTTATGCTAATGAAGTTATATGATGAAATGCACAACGATCTCGGTGTGGAGGAGCAGTATCGTCTCTTAACCACCAGAATGGAGCAAGATTTGGAGATACCGATCAGTGAGGACATTACCGAATGGTATCAGGACTGGAAGCTCGGTTTAACCAAAGTCATGAAAAAATAATTAATGAAATTACTTCAAACGAAACGTATGGACCGTTACAAATATTTGATCATCATGCTAATCATTTTTGGAGTGTTAATTGGCATGCGCTCGGTATGGTCTGAGCTATTCCACACAGTAGATGAGCATCGCGTCGTTAACGGGGTGCTTGATTTGAGAGATGTGGATCTGGATCAGTCCCCTGTCATGTACTTGAATGGGGAATGGGAACTATACCCGGATGAGTTGCTGACCCAACAAGATATTGCGAAGAGGAATGGCGGTGCGAAGACTGTTCAGGTCCCTGGGGACTGGAAGAGTGGACAGAGTCAGGAACAAGAGGGTTCGTACGGTTACGGAACATATCGCTTGCGTATTTTGACAGATCCACTTCAGACGCCTGTTACCTTTTGGTTCAAGGGGATTCGAAGTTCCTCCGAGATCGAGTTGAATGGAGACGCGGACGGGGGCATGGGTGAGGTCTCCGCGGATAGTAGTACATATATACCCCGAAGTACTTCATATACAGCGACCCATGATCAGGAAGGAACAACCTCCATTGAACTATTGGTCCGTGTAGCCAATTACGACAGCCCGTATATGGGCGGAATTAGCAAACCTGTTCGCTTTGGTTCACAGGCAGCCGTTGATTTTTCGCGTTGGTATTCCATTGGTTTTCAGATGCTCACCTTTCTGGTTCTACTCCTCCACGGCATGTATGCCTGTATTCTTTACGCATTTAATCGACAGGAACGTTCCTTGCTGGTTGGAGCCGTATTAACTTTATCTGTTGGCATCGCGGTTATGATGGGTCATGATAATATATTGATGTTATGGCTTCCTATTAATTATACCTGGGGCATTAAGATTCGATTGATCTCATTGTTGCTGCAAAATGCTTGTATCCTTCTGTTATTCCAGAGATTAACGATGGTTCATGTACGAAAGGTATGGCTACAATGGCATGTGGTCATGACCTTGATCTATACGGCCGTAATTGTGGCGGTGCCCATTCATATTACATATGCCATGATCCATTACAACGTCATTAACCTATTCTTTCTTGTATCTATGATCTGGTTTCTATGTATCGTCGGAACGATGATCTTCAGGAAACAGGCGGACCGGGATATTGTTTTTCTGCTGCTTACTGCAGGAGGCATTACGTCCAACCTGATATGGAGTGTGGCCGAGACAGCCAGAGATGTGACAACAGTCTATTATCCCATTGACATCATCTTTGCCATTACCGGCTTCTCCGCCTATTGGTTCAAGAAATATTTCAGGAATGTCAGGGAGAATATGAAGCTGAATACAGAACTGCAAAAGGGCGACAAAATTAAAGATCAGTTCTTGGCGAATACATCACATGAACTGCGGACCCCACTGCACGGGATCATTAACATCGCCCATAACGTGGTCACCCGAGAGAAGAGCAGGTTGGATGAACGTAGCCTGGAGGATATGGAACTGCTCATCACAATCGGTCGAAGGATGTCCCATCTGCTTGGTGATCTGTTGGATGTAGTCCGGCTAAAGGAGCACCGCATTGAGTTACGTCAGGGGCCTCTTTCCATACAGTCGGTTGTGCCTGGCGTTATCGCTATGCTGCAATTCATGGCAGAACGAAAACCGGTTCGCCTTCATATGGAGATTCCGGAATCGTTCCCTCAGGTCATGGCTGATGAAGAAAGGCTTGTTCAGATTTTGTATAATCTACTGCATAACGCGCTTAAACATACAGAGGAAGGAACGATATCCGTAAGTGCCGAAATTCGTGAAGGACATGCTCTGATTCATGTGACGGATACGGGCATTGGCATGGATGAGGATACACGGATGCGTATTTTCCTCCCGTATGAACAAGGGTCGTATGGAATCAGTGATGGACAAGGCATCGGGCTTGGACTGAACATCTGCAAAGAGCTCGTAGAACTGCACGGCGGGGCACTTACGGTTCGCTCGGAACTCGGAAAGGGCTCGGTATTCAGCTTTGATCTACCACTCGCGGATGAAGCCGCCGATCAGGCTCAGTCACAACTTCCCCTGATATGGGAACAGGCCACCAAGATGATGGAAGATGCACCTAGCGGATTCCTGTTACCCCGCCCAGGTATGGGGGACGCGGAAGCCTTGGCGACAGCAGAGATGGCTCCGTTGTTAAAAGAGGGGAGAGCTACCATTCTGGCTGTGGATGATGATCCGGTGAATCTGGATGTGTTGGTCAGCATTCTTTCGACGGAACCATATGATATAACTACAGCAGGTTCGGGTCAGGAAGCGATGGAATTGCTCGGCACACGTCAGTGGGATCTGCTCATTACAGATGTGATGATGCCCAATATGTCCGGATATGAGCTAACCCAGAAGGTGAGGGAACAATTCTCGATGTCTGAGCTTCCTGTGCTGCTGTTGACGGCACGAAGTCAGCCGCCAGATATCTACACGGGGTTTGCATCGGGGGCCAATGATTATGTCACAAAGCCTGTAGATGCGGTGGAACTGAAATATCGGATACGTGCATTGACCATGCTAAATCAGTCTATCCAAGAGCGCCTGCGCATGGAGGCCGCTTATTTACAGGCTCAGATTCAGCCTCACTTCCTATTCAATACGCTGAATTCACTTATGGTTTTAAGTGATATTGATACAGAGCATATGCGGAAGCTTGGCGATGCTTTTTCATCCTATTTACGGATCAGCTTCAACTATCTCAACACAGGGGAACTGGTGAAATTATCATATGAGCTGGAACTCGTTGAAGCCTATCTTTTTATTGAGAAAACGCGATTTGAAGATCGCTTGTCGGTGGTATTAAACGTCGAACCGGATCTTCCGTTGCTTCTCCCGCCGCTGTCGATTCAGCCTTTGATTGAAAATGCCGTCAGACACGGACTATTAAGCCGCAATGTAGGCGGTACGTTATGCCTATCCATCACTCGCCATGAGGGTTATACCCGTATTGAGGTGAAGGATAATGGCAAAGGCATGGAACCCGAGAAGGTTGCTGAGCTACTGCGTGCTACACTGGGTGGAAAAGGCGGAATAGGCATTGCAAATACGAACCGCAGATTGCTGCAACGTTATGGTCAGGGATTATCGATTGTAAGTGAGCCGGGTGAGGGAACGATGGTGTCATTTGATATTCCGGATGAGATATAAGGAAAAGGCCGCAGAAGTGAAACTTCCGGCCTTTTTGTTTTACTTGCGTGTTCATTCCCTAATTTTAATTATTTCTAATGCTTCTTTCATATGTTAGTATATTTAACATTAGAAGCGCGGGTTCCGGCATTGAGCGCTAAACGTTGTTATAGTGGGTGAAAAGATCGATGCGCAATTGGGTCAAAAATGAGAATGTGCAGATGACGGCCATTGCCTTTGCCACTGCGGTAGGGGCGCAATTCAAGATAAATCCGTTCCGGGAAGATTACTTCCGAATCGGGCTGGGGGTTAGCATCCTTTTATTTCTGCTGATGATCATGCCACACTTGTCTTATGTGAAGACAGGAATCCTGACAGGCATCGCGAATTTGCTGTTTCAGTCGGCAGATCTCATCAATCATGTACAGACCGTGTCCATACTGGAAAGCATGCGGGACAATCTGGGGGCAGGTGTATATTATGTGGTCTTTGCCTATGGGCTTAGCATGTTCAAGCATCGATTCCATGAGATGCAGCCTCTTCTGCTCGGCGGGTTAATCACATGTATCGATTTCTCCTCTAATCTTGTTGAGCTGCTTTTTCGCGGAATGTTAAGCGGGACCAATATCTTTTATATGAAGGAATGGTTGTATCTGCTTGTGGTAGGTGGTCTGCGAAGTTACTTTGTGATTGGGCTATATAACAGCATTGCGGTGAGGCAGATGCGGCTCTTACATGCAGAGCAGGAGAAGCGGATGGAGCAGATGCTGAGTGTGAACTCAGGTCTGTATGGCGAGGTCTTTTACCTGAAGAAAGCGATGAATACGATTGAAGGCATTACGGCAGACAGCTATGATCTATATCGCGATCTCCGGGAGCAGGACATGAATCAATACAGTCAGCGCACGCTGGGCATTGCTCAGCAGATTCATGAAGTGAAGAAGGATTCACAACGCATTCTGGCAGGTCTGCTGAAGCTGTATGATAACGAAAAAGCGGTCAATATGAGCTTATCCGAAGTGCTGAGCTTTGCCAGCAAAGCAAACCGAAAATATAGCGAAATGCTACATAAGCAGGTAAAGATCGACATCGAGCAACAGTATGATTGTGAGTCTCCGTATTACATTCCTTTACTCACGGTAATGAATAACCTGATTGCCAATGCGATAGAGGCGATTGAGCATGATGGGACGATTCGAATTCGTATATATGAGCAGGAAGAAAACGTGCATTTCGTCGTGATGGATTCTGGAAAAGGCGTACCCGAAGCCAAACGGGATGTCATCTTTGAACCGGGCTATACAACAAAGTTCAATGAAGTTGGCATTGCTGCGACGGGCATTGGCTTGTCCCATGTACGTGATATCGTTCAGTCGTTGGCGGGACAAATTAAGGTAGAGTCGGCGCCTCCGGGAGAGACAGGGACAACATTTGTTATAGCTATTCCCAAAATAAATCTGATCAAGGGGGCCGATGTCGATGACACTTTCTATCATGATCGTGGATGATGATGTGGTAAGTCGGAGCATGCTGCATGATATCATTGAATCCTGTGGTATCGGCGAGCTTGCGGGCATGGCTGAGGGCGGCATAGAAGGAGCACGCATGATCATGGATCTGCGTCCAGATGTGGTGCTGATTGATCTGCTGATGCCGGATCAGGACGGAATTGAGACGGTGGCGAAGCTGAAGCACGGGGGTTATACCGGGAAATTCATCATGATCTCTCAGGTGGAGAACAAAGAGATGGTAGGAGCGGCCTACCAAAACGGCATTGAATTCTTTATTCATAAACCGATTAATCGGGTGGAAGTGGAGCATGTGCTCAGCAAAGTGAATGACCAGTGGAAGTATGAACGATACGTGCTGGAGATCAAGCAGTCGATGGCTCGATTGAATCTGGTGGAAGCGCCGGCCCCTGCCCAAGGTCGTACGGTGCGAGATGCGGCAAGAAGCATTCTAATGGATCTGGGGATCATCGGAGAAAGTGGTAGCAAGGACATCATTGCGCTCATGGAGTATGCGATTGACCAGAAGCAGGCCGCGGAGTGGCCGCCACTGAAGGAGTCCTATGAAGCGGTGGCCCAGACGTACAAGTCTACGCCCAAAGACGTCGAGAAAGAGAGCAAGGCGATGGAACAGCGCATTCGCAGAACGGTAATTGCCGCATTAACAAACATGGCCTCGATTGGACTCAACGATTATAGCAACCACAAGTTTGAGCATTATGCTCCCCTGTACTTCGACTTCCAGGATGTTCGAATGAAGATGAGAGCCATGGAAGAAGATCAGGCAGGCGACAAAGGCAAGGTTAATATCAAAAAGTTCCTGCATGTGTTCTACATGGAGACGCTTGAAAAGATGAATAGTTGAGGCATCATTGCCTCTGTCTGTTGGAGGATATGAAAACCCGGGAAGGTGACCATCGGCGGTGTCGAGGTCACTTCACCAAAGACGGGCAAGTCGAAGGGGTTATTATTTTAATCCATAATGACTTCTTTATCTGGTTGTTCAAGAAATTCAAACATGATTTTAATTTGTTCCAACGTATTTCTTTCCAATGATAGTTCAGGTAAAGCGTCGATAGCAAAAAAATCAACTGCGCTGGTTTCTACACCTGTTTCCGCATGCCCTCCCACAATGTCACAGCGGATAAACATCTTATATACGTGATAAGGCTCAGGTGGGTGTCCATGGAATTTTTTGTCCAATACTGCTAACAACCGCATCGGCACAACATCAAAACCGGATTCTTCTTTAATTTCTTTCACAGCTACTTCTGATGGTGAGAGGCCGATGTCACTCCATCCTCCTGGTAATGCCCATGCCCCATCTATTTTCTCTCGAACCAAGAGCACTTTGTTTTCCCTGAAAACAACACCGCGAATATCGACTTTAGGCGTTGCGTAACCTGAATCACTTGCAAATGTAAGTGATATTTTCTCTTTGTTAACAGAAGTATAGTTGCTTAAGATATCAATACTAATGCGCCTCAATTCCTCGTATCGCTCGATATCATAAACATCCTTGGCATAGGTTAAACCTGTTTGTGAGATAGCTTGAATCTGTTTTGCCCATTCTAGCCACTTTGTGTCCATGGAATCCTCTTTTCTTCGCAAGTCACGAGATTTAGTTTAGTTAGGAAATAACCCCATTATATCATATGAATTACAGTATATAACTACTAAGAAAGGACAACTCGAAGTTAAGGAATCACGCTAATGATTGAACGCACTCTACGATTATTGCTTTTTATTATAAAACTACGAGATATTATAAAGAAACGATGTCCAGGAGAGGAGAAAGTGAAATGAACATAACCATTGATCAGCAAGGCAATTCCAAGGTCGCCATTATTGAAAGTGATGGTATCGTCATCAACAATGCTCAAGATGCACTGGATTTGATGGCTTCGGTAAGGTATAGCGATGATGCCGATAAGCTCATTATCGACAAATCGAACATCACGGAAGAGTTCTTCGAACTGAAAACCAAGCTTGCAGGCGAGATTTTGCAGAAGTACGTGAACTATCATGTTAAGCTTGCTATTGTGGGAGATTTCGAAGGACATAACAGCAAGAGCTTGAGAGATTTCATCTATGAGTGCAACAATGGCAAGCATGTTTTCTTTTTGAAAAACAAAGATGAAGCGCTTCAAAAGTTGCATAATATCAGTTAAGCGTACATCCGAGGCATGTAGAGAGCCTGCTTATAATCTGAGCCAAACGTAGGAGGTTTGCACCGTGATATCTAATGAGAATTTAAAGGTATATGCTCTGCCTGAGATCGGAAATCTTAAAGTGCATGGCAGAACAACTGGAGAGCGATCGCCGTTGACGTTATTTTGGACGGGGAGTGCAGTTGAACTCAATGTACAGGGCTCCGAAATATGGGTTGAGGTAGAGTCGCAGTATGACATGTATGAGTCATGGATCAGCATTCTGATTAACGGTGTTCCGGTGAGCAGACAGATGTTAACGGCGGGAAGGTATTGGGTCTGTGTATTCCGAGGTATGAACGCAGATGTGGTGAAGAATGTACGGATCGTCAAAGATGTTCAAGCGATGAGTGGTGACCCGGGTTGTGCCTTGCAGATTCATGCGGTGAAATCGGATGGAGCGTTCCTGCCTGTGCAGGAAAAACCGTACAAGATCGAGTTCATTGGTGACAGTATTACATCTGGCGAAGGTGCGATTGGAGCTAAAGCGGAGGAAGATTGGATTCCGATGTGGTTCAGCGCCATACATAATTATACGTTTATGACAGCAGAGGCATTGAATGCAGAATATCGGGTCATCTCACAAAGTGGCTGGGGTGTGCTGACAAGCTGGGATAACAATCCGAAGGGCAACATTCCTGATTATTATGAACAGGTCTGTGGCCTGCTTACTGGTGAACGTAACGGTGCGTTAGGTGCAGGAGATGAGCATGATTTTGGTTCGTGGCAGCCGGATGTGGTGGTCGTGAACCTGGGTAGCAATGATGGAGGTGCGTTCCAGTCACCTGAGTGGAAAGACCCCGACACGGGCAAGGTGTACAAGCAGCGTTTAAATGAAGATGGTACGTATCATGAAGAGGATCTGGCTGCTTTTGAGAAAGCGGTGGAACAGTTCCTGTTCAAACTTCGGAAAAACAATCCGGCGGCACATCTCGTATGGGCTTATGGCATGCTTGGTTTCCCTATGATGTCTGCCATCTACCGTGCGGTTGATTCGTATACAAAGGGGACAGGAGATCGTAAGGTTACGATTATCCAGCTTCCCGATACAACCGAAGAGACGGTAGGGGCGCGCACCCATCCAGGCGAGTTATCTCACCGTAGGACGGCAGAGGTTTTAGCGGAATATGTACGAGGAATGATAGGATAGCTTGAAACATGGTAATGGAAAGACCACTCTTTCATGAACGGGTACCCCAGTGGTTAGATGGTGTCTAACTTTATGGTGTCCCTTTATCACAAGAATGGTCTTTCCCTTTTCTACTCATCTAGACATTCGGTGGTGTATTCACTGTGCCGCTGTTCTGTACCTCATAACGAATCGAAATGATCTGTCCCAGCGTCTGGGTCCGGACCATTTTGAAGTGACTGGGCACAGTGCCTGTCGGGAATAAGGGGATGCCTTCACCAAGAATTTTGGGAATGATGGCGACTTCAATCTCATCCAGTAATTTTTTGGCTAACACAGCTTGAACCAATATGCCGCCACCCACAATCCACACGTCTCCATCAGAAGTTTGTTTTAACTGGGGAATGAGTGTATCTACCTCCTCGGTTGTAAACTGTACATTCGGAGCGGGCGGCTGTTCCGAGCGAGAAAGCACATATGTTGGCCGATCCGCATAGGGGAAATCTTCGGAAAGTGTGAGCACCTCTTCATACGTATAACGTCCCATAACAACGCTACCGATCGTTTCATAAAAGGCAGTATATCCGTTATCTCCTCCGTCACCCTCCACATCAAATAACCAATCTACCGAACCATCCAGTCTTGCGATATATCCATCCAAACTCATGGCAATGTACAAAATTGTTTTGTTATCAGACATGTTCATCGCTCCCTTCTACAATGTATGATACACTTTAACTATGACAAAAGTTGACGTAGTTAGGATGTTGAATTCATGAATCATCGGAAACTGGCCATCATGCGCCTGATGGATTCCAGACAGAAGTTCACTGCTAGGGAACTGGCAGAACGGTTCGACGTCTCGGTTCGTACCATTCAGCGAGATCTGGATGCATTGCAGGCGCTGGTTTTCCCTTGTACACCGAAGTTGGCGTGAACGGAGGATATCGGGTGTTGCCTAATCGGATTTTGCCACCTCTTCAACTGACACAGCAGGAGGCATTAGGGCTGTTTATGATGCTGGGATATCTACAGCAAGTCCCGGATTTTCCATATGGATCAATGCGGGAACATCTGGCTGAGCAGTATTTCTCTACTTTGCCCGAAGATGTACAGGATCTGATTATGCGAATGAGGGAGCATATCACCTTTGTCCAGCATCCCGGTGAGCATGCCGAGCCTTTAACAACCGAGATATTGGGTGCAGCGGTAGAAAAGAGAGAAATCGAATTTATGTATCATGCCCGCAATGGGCATAAAAAAGTCCAGGTCTTCCCTTATGGTATTTACTATGAGCAGGGACATTGGTACATGCCAGCCCGGAATAAGGATCGCGTATTGTTGTATCGGGTGGATCGCATGCAGCAGTTGGCTGTTATGGAATCGGTGGATGAATCTGTTCCCAGTCTGAAGGCATGGCTAGATACCAAAGAAGATAGAGCAAGCGTAGAAGTGGTGCTGCATTTCACGGAATTTGGAGCAAGGATTGCTGCGTCAGATGTGTTGTTCAAGTCGGTTGAAGGCCATGAGTGGCGCGGACTTGTTCCACCCGAGGAGTTCTCTTTTACAGCGCGGAAGTTACTCTCCTATGGGCCGGAAGTGAAGGTGGTGTCTCCGCTCGAACTGCAACAGCAGGTTAGAGGGATGCTGGAACGGAGTTTAAGTCAGTATGGTGGGGGATAAAAGATTTCAAACGCTGGATATTAGGGTATCAAGGAAGAGATAAGAAAGGTGTGTAGACAAATGAGCGAAGTTTGGACTAAAGACATCATCCCGACTGTATCCGATAAAGTAGTGATTGTGACAGGTTCGAACGGTGGTTTAGGGTATGAAACGGCATTAGCGTTAGCTGAAAAAGGCGCAAAAGTTATCCTTGCAGTTCGTAATCTGGAAAAAGGTAAAGAGGCAGCTAATAAAATAAAATCGTCTGTGAATGTAGCTGGAGAGGTAATCGTTATGCAGCTCGACCTTAGCGATTTAGCTAGTATCCGTAATTTCGCAGCCGCTTTTCTTGAGCAATACGATTCTTTGTCCATTCTCGTTAATAATGCAGGAATTATGAACCCTCCATTCCAGTTGACGAAGGATGGCTTTGAATTACAGTTTGGTAGTAATCATCTAGGCCATTTTGCGCTTACGGGTCTACTATTGCCTCGATTGATCTCTACTCCGAAATCGAGAGTTGTCACTGTAAGTAGTATGGCAGCTCATAATGGTGCGATTGATTTTAATAATTTAGATGGCTCCAAAGGATATAATCCCATGAAGTTCTACAGTCAAAGCAAGCTAGCCAATCTGATGTTTGCGAGAGAGCTGCAGAATAAATTTAATTCCGCCCATATTGATTCCATGAGTATCGCCGCTCATCCAGGAATTTCGCATACCAATCTATTTTCCTTCGGTTCGGGGAAACAGACCAATATATTCATGCGCAGTCTTTTGAAAATCATTAGTCAACCGGCACATATGGGGGCATTACCTACCTTATATGCTGCAGCAGATCCGACGATCACGGGAGGGGAGTATATTGCTCCCAGCGGTATGGGCGGCACTAAGGGCTATCCCAAGAGCGCTAAGATCATCGAAAAATTATATGATGCTAACATCTCAAACAAGCTATGGAGCGTATCAGAAGAATTAACAGGGGTATATTACAGATTCGACGTGTAGATTTTGCCATGAAGGAAAGTAAACCTTATTATGGTATAGACAGTTAAAAGTTCTTCAGCACGAATAAGATTAACTGAATGGGGGGCTACCATGATTCGATTCATAAGAAGTTTCACGATCCGCTCTATGCAGAGTCCATGCGATGAACAACGGCGGTTGTTTGTATAGAGCTTGAAATCCATTTCCGCCATATCATTGTAGTGCATATCCAATGTGTTCATTGTACGACTCTGCTGCCTTAAAGATTTTAACTTTTAAGGAGTGGAGCAACGTGAAATATATTAATGCGGATACAATCTTCCCGGAAGAATTACTCAAAGAAATACAGCGTCATATCTCTGGTGGCTTGATCTATATTCCGAGGCCCAAGGATGCCCACAAGAAGTGGGGCGAGAATTCGGGTGGCAGAAGGATTGTCCGGGAGCGGAACGACGAGATCCGCCAGCTTTTTGCTGCCGGAACAACCATCGATCAGCTTGCGGACCAATACTGTTTATCCATCGATAGCATCAAGAAAATTGTGTATTGCAAAAAGGGATGAAACTATAGAAGCCATGTTCGAGCAATCGAATGTGGCTTTTTCCTGTAAGAATAAAGAATGGTTATTAAAGGTTTTTTACATATTCGAGGTTGTTAACTACGCGTACGATTAAATTGACGGTATTAGGATATGCGATGAGAGTTCTTGAAATAAGTTTTCAAATCATCTGGTGAGGTTGGTGAATATGAATATAGAAGTGAAATTAACGAATAAGGACGAGGCGTATGTGATTATGTACCCACTATACCTTCATGACCTATCTGGACATTATGGTCTGGGTGGAGAGCATACCCCGAATGAACATGGCATTTTCGAACCAAGTCCTGATTATATAACTTTGCAGGATCAGTATAACGTCCAGAACATATGGTGGGAAAAACCGGAGTGTCTTTATCCGTTCCTCATGATTGTGGATAGCATACCGGCAGGTTTTGCGTTCATAGCTACTCCGCCATATTGTTCACAAGGCACGAATTTCTTTGTACATGACTTCTTTCTGATGCAGCCGTTTCGAGGTGTAGGCGTTGCTGAACACGTGGCATCGACGATCTTCGGCATGTTTAGAGGAAACTGGGAGTTGTTCACCAATCCATCGGAGAAAAATAAGATTGGCCAATCTTTCTGGCGAAAAACAGTGGATAATTATACTAAAGGTAACTATCGGGAGATGTACGGGCAAACGTTCGATGGTTATAAATTGATTTTTCAATTCTCCAATATATAAAAAGAGAGACCATCTCCCAATGAGGAAAACGATCTCTCTCTACTGCCTTTTATAAACTACCGTTGAAATAGTGATACTCAGAATTCACTTCAAAACCAACACTGCGGTACAGATTAAAAGCACGTTTGTTCTCGGTAACAACGGATAAGCGAATATCTGTGTAACTTTGTTTCCTTAGGAGATCAACCAGGATGCTAAGCGCAGTGCGCCCCAGTTTCTGTCCCTGATAAGCAGGCAAGATACAGAAGTTATGAATAAATGCGGTTGTTGCATTAATGGAGTTGACCCGTACCAGCCCAACAGGCAGTTGATTCTGCCATGCAATATAGGTGACTCGGCTGGGTTCATTTGTTTGCATAAAGTACTCGCGTGTCCAGTCCTCCGAATCTCCAAAGGCTTGGGAGGAGCAAATGACCATAAACTCCATATCCTCGGTTTCTGCCACGGACAACGTTAGTTCAGGTGGCTCTACAACCGAAAGGACTTCATTCACAAGTTGCATCGAGTACTCCGCACGATCATAAATGGCTCCAAGGGATTGGGCAGTATGAACACCCGGAGATAAGCCCTGAGGAACGCGATAACTGAGTTGGTTAATTCCTTGTGGTTTCATGTCCAGGATGGCTCGTTTCAGTAGGCTGCTGAACACACCTTGGCGACGAAAATCTGGGTGTACGATGGCATTAATATTCCCCGTTACGCCGTCGGATGGATACCAACTGAGTAGTCCTACCAAATCACCGTGGTGATAACAGAGGAGTGCATGGTCTCCGTCTTTTTTGCTAATATGGTCAAGGTCTGCTTTCAGATGAATGGAATCAAGCTGTTTACATTGTTGTTCGAGTAAAATAATAGCTTCAATCTGTTCCTTGGAATCATAGATCATAGGAACGACTTGATAAGTTGACATAGCTTTCACACCTTCATTGTTGAAGGAAACACGCAGTTATTGGACCCGCAGGCGCTGTCCTTCGAGAGTTGGTCCAGTTGCAATTTTGATCATCATCATTATCTCCTCCAAATCACTTCCCGATGACTATAACACAATCTATGATGAAGATGACACCCAATGGATGTAATTCACTGGATGCCTGTTCAGATGTGTCCAATAACTGGACATTATATCCTATTGAAGGGATAATTGAGAGTAATACTGACCAGAAAGGGAGGGATTAACCATGCGCAAGTTGGCTTATGTGATGGGTACATTATTTCTTTCCACCGCCATGTTAATGGGATGTACACCATCTGAACCAGCGGAACGCACTGAACCCGTCACTCCACCAGCAACGGAACAGCCAAGTGATACGGAGGACCAGAAGGCGACTGCGGAGGAGCAGCAACAAGCGCTCGAAATGTCACTGGAGTATAAGACAACAGAACTCACTGTGGATGGCAAGGACTATGAGGATACGTTAGAGATGGAAGGGTTATTGGCCAAAGGAGACACCATGAAGCCGTTCCTGACCTCCAGGAATTATGAGGCTTATATGGCTAATCGATATATTGTCTTGCCTCTTCAGGTTGCACACATCGAACAAGCGAAATTGCATCCTGAAAATATACAAACCAAGATCAAAGATAACAAGAGCGACTGGATTCTTGTGGAGTACACGCTAGATCTGAAATTTACAGACGAGAACGGCAAGGAGTTCAAGTCTATTCCGTTATCGGGCGATATCACCTTTTTGCAGGATCAGGGAGAATGGCGGATTCAGGATGATACGTACAACATGAAGCCCTTCACAGAAATCATTAATAATTCACTGTAGTTCATGAAGTGTCTGTGAATCTGGCAAACACCTGCTCTTTGGTTTGTCCGCAACCCAAAGAAGGCTGCTTCTCAGAAGATTCTGTTCTGAAGAAGTGGCCTTTCTTGGTTAAGACGTAGATTCTGGTGTCCAACGTTCAGCTCATCCCATTACCATCCAGTTAGTTCATTAGAAATTGGTTCGCCCAAACGTAGCATCACTCTTCACAGTCGAGCTGCTGGATGCGGTGATCGCATCGAGCTGTAACACGTAGTCATAATGCCGGATGTAATATCCGGGTTGACTGTACGATTGAAGGGATACTTTGGTGCTATCAGCCCAACCAGGACTGCTTAGGAACGTAGCATCTTCCTTATAGGCGGCAGTGTCCGCATATGCTTCAAGTACAATTTTGTTGCTGGCAATACGCTTCAGAAAGTAGCCTGGGAAGTTAATGGACTCCAGTGAAATTCCCGTGGAGCTTGCAAGACCTGGTACGACGCGGAACTGTGAATCCAGAACAGGGGAGACGTTGGCATCCACGCGAGCGGTGTAATTGGCATGACGGATGTATCGATCCGGAACGTTGTGTGAACTGAAACGGCTGTAACCTGTGGCTTCCGGTGTTGCAGGACCCAACATTTTGACCTCGTGCAGGGTTGGGGTGTACCAGTTCCCCGGATTATTCCACAAGACCGCGTTCACCATATTAATCCGCACATAACGGGCTGTGAAATGCACAGCATCGGTCGTAAAACCATAGGTCAGATTGTTGGTGCGATCCAAGGTGGAGTAATTGACTCCATCGTTGCTAATTTCAATTTTGTATTTGTAGTACCCTTCGGAACCTTTATACATAAACCAGGACGTGTCGATCTCGGTGATCGTCTTCGGTGCGCCGAAGTCCACCTGCCACCAGGCAGGCCAGCTATTGGAGGAAGCCACCCATGAAGTCTGGTAATTGCCATCATTGACGTTGGATGCAGACGAACCGGAGGCTGTGGAGCTGGCGGTAGCTGTTTTGCCTTGTGCATGATTGACGAGAGCAGGCGGTGTTACCGCACCCGTTACTGCGTCGATATTCCACGTTGTATACCACTCCAGTGATGCTGTTCCGTTCGAATCATTCAAGGTTAGCGGCAACCAGATATGTTTATGCTCTCCGAGGTTCATCGGATTCCAGCGATCCGCCATGTAGATGTAGGATGTGGTGTTGCTGCCTGTAATCGTGGCAATATCATGAATCTGCGAACCGAAGGCAGATGGATTGCCATATGGTGTAAGCGCAGTCCATGGACCCGTCATGGAAGTTGCTGTAGCATAAGCACCCTGATTCGGATACCAGCCAGCGGCTTGGGAGGTGAAGAGGTAGTAACGGTTGCCTTTTTTCACAACAGCAGGCGCTTCACGGTAGGCGTTCTCGAACAGCCAGCCCTCAAAGGATTGTATTCCGGTGTAACTTGCATTCATTTTGAAAATAGCGATCGTATCATTGGCACCGCCATTTTTGCGTGAAGCAGTAACCAGATAACCTGATCCATCTGTATCAACAAAGACGGTCATGTCACGGGATTCATAATTCATTGGACGGAAACTGCCCTCATAGGTGAATTTGCCATTCGGGTTATTACTTGTTGCGACCGCTACACGCCCGAGGTTGTAGTCCGTACCGTTCTCATAGTGTGCCCAGAGCACATACTGGTTGGTGGAGGCGTTATAGATGACTTTGGGGCGTTCAATTTTGCTGGAGGCCAGCTCGGTTGCGGAATCTTTCGTCAGAATAGCGTTGCTGAAAGTCCAGTTCTTCAGATCAGTGGAGGTGTAGACGTTCACGCTGTCAAACCTGCCGCCCACCGCATGTTCACCGTACAGATAATACGTCGAGCCTACCTGCAGAATGTTGCCGCTGTTCGCATGGATGGGGTTGCCTGCGGTGTCGAGCCAATCGGTCCCATTGGTTATGGTGACACTTGCTGCGCTTGTCCGTTCAGGATGAAGTCCGAACAGGGTGAACGTGAGTGCGAAGACCAGAAACCAGACCGCTTTCCTGTTACCCATTACATACACCTCCCGAAAGATATCAAATTAAATATAGCGCTTTCATTTATATTGTAGTTCGGCCAGACTCATTTTCAAGTGAACAATCCATCCATTGCTGAACAAAACGGCATTACATCGAGCTTGAGCGGTGAGAGCGGAGGAAATGTTCCTAAATATCAAGTACGATGATGTAGAGAGGATCAAATACACACGTTAAAATAAAGCTAGACTGAATTCACATCATGGTTGGAGGGTGGACCGTCATGGACAAGTTTATTGTAGATGAAGACCTTCAGGTGATATTGCAAAATGAAGAAGATGGAGCGAGTACTCCGATTAAAGGAGGTATTACCGCTCAGGATTTTGAAGTCATCTCTACGTATACAAAGGGATGGTTGACCTTTGCCTATCTGCGTGATCGTCAGGGGATATGGTGGTTCAATGCCCGCAAGAATAAGGCGAGTTTGTTCAGTCGGGATACGGAAGCTTTTCGTGTGATCGATGAAGATTACTGCTGCGACTCTCAGTACGTCTATCTGGAAGATCAGGCCGTACCTGACTCAGATCCGGACAGCTTTCGGCTATTGCCGGATACGCCCTACTTTGCTCAGGACCAACGTTATTTATATGTAAAGAGCAGCACGCATTTTCATCTATTTGAGGATATTGATACGAACTCTGTGATTGCTCATCACGACTATTGCACCGACAAGGACCATCTGTTCCATCTGTCCAGCTCTCTTCGTTATGCGAATGGGGACAAGGATGAGGTGAGGGCATGGCTGCAAGAACATCATCTCGACGTACCTGGCTGGTGGCATAATCATTATGCCCGCAGTGCAGAGGGCGCTACGCAGATCACAGGGAATTGGTATGAGACAGAGTCGTCTATTTTTTATAAAACCGAATGGGGCGGTACGGCTCATCGAGAAGCAAAAGCGGTATTCAACCTTATTCGTGGAGCAGACAGGTCTACCTTTGAACCGTTGGACGAGCAGTTTGCACGGGACCGGGAACATGTTTATTTTCAATGGCGTACTGTAAAAGGAGCAGACCCGAATACGTTCCAGTCACTAGGTGGACCTTTTGGACGTGACCGAAATCATGTGTATTACAACGGTTACCGTGTGGATGGAGCTGACGCTCAGCACTTTGAAACGTATGCCGGAACGGAGCATCTTGGACTTTCCAAGGATCAGCAACATGTGTACCGTACCGAGGTTGTTCGGACAAGTCAGCTTTTCGGTCATCCAGACGATGTGCTTCAGATGATCAAGGGAGCTGATGCTGCAACGTTTGAGTTAATAACACCTTCCGGCAGTTGGGCAGTGGATGTTGATCGGGTGTATCTATGGGGGAAACCGAATAAACATATCGATCGTGCCAGCTTTACACATCTATTTGATGCCGATCCCCAGAGTTGGGCAATGGACAAGAATGGTCTATATAATGCCAATGGCAACCGCACGGTAAAGGGCGTTAACGGCAGTACATTTGTCATGCTGAATCGATATTGGGGCAAAGATGGCCATGTGGTGTTCAGCTTTGTGACGGGTGGGGTTTATAAGGCGGGAGATGCAGCAACGTTTCAGGTTACGGATGATATCGGGGGCGCGGAAGATGCGCTATTTCGGTATACGGTGGAAAGCGGTGCAGTGCGGAAAAAGAAGAGGTAAGTCGGACAGTAAGATTGCGTATTCAAAAAGACTGGTCTTCAGTACCTTAAATAGCCGCGGTCTAAGACTTTACTTCAAGTCATAAACTGCGGCTGTCTTCATTTTAGGGTGAGTCTACTGTTACTAATCTGTATCTCTAGATAAACTATTTATAATTATTTAAGGGTCCTTTATCCATTTCAACTTCTACCATCTTTGAAGATCCCATCTTAAGCTTAGGTCTGAACTCTGAATTCTTTTTACTGTAAAGCTCCAATGGGCTTATAATTACTCCATCTGGCGTATTATGAAGTATTCCGGGCACACAGGTATAAATCCGATTATTATTATTTGCATTCTTAGCGGAGATTGTAACGGACGTTCCATTCAGATTATCGATACTCATGGACACCTTGTATTTGTAGAAGGAGCCTGTTCCATTGGATTGCGCCGAATACACCACAGGAACCACGGCGAGAATATCATCGGTTAACCTTAATTTAATCGTTTCTGTCTTCGTTGACTGGTTACCTCTTCCAACATCCCCCGTATGTTCGACGATCCCGTTACCATAGCTTTTGAGAGGTGGCGTTCCTTTTGCGCCAAACATAGCCACATCAATCTGCTTGCCACCCTTGGTGTAGACCAAAGCATATATATCATAATCGGTCCCCGTCTCCCAAGATACAGTTGCTGTAATTTCCGGGGATTTATCAATGATCACGGGCGGTTGCCCTTTATCCAGATTTATATTGCCTTTTACCTTTTGGAGGTTGATCGACGACAAGGACGGCTGACTTTGTTTGTGTTCAGAGACACTTACCGTTGGATCAGGTTCTTTTACTGTCGTATGTTGAGCAGTTTGGGGTGCAGAAGGCTTAATTTGCTCATCAGTTTCAACCTCAACTCCGTAATTTTTACATAATCCTTCAAGACCGGAATTGAAGCCGCGCCAGATGGATTTGACCTTGGTCTGACCATTCCTTAAATATAATTCCAATACAACAATGCCATTTTCAGTGGTGAAGCTGGATGGGGTTAACTGAATCGTCGTATCTCCGCTATGAATCAAGGCTTCTAAATTTTTTACATTGGCAAATCCGGTACTATGGTCCTCCGTAAGAGTTATCGCTATTTTTGTAATACCTTCAGGAACTTTACTCATATCAAAATTAATTTTATGTACTTTGGTATTGCCAACTAACTCAGATGGCATGAGCGTAGCTACACCTGATGAACTTGTTGGTTGATTATAAAATATAATGCCATGATCCCCTTGCACCTTATCTGAATCTGTTAAAAGGAATGCTGTTAAAGAAATATCTATTAAACTAGAAATTGCATGGCTAATGACAATGCTGCCTTTTGCTGCACTCAGGGTGGTGTTGGCCCCCATCTGAAGATACTGATTCATGTGTACCACTCCATTCTATAACAGTTCTTAATATAAATAGACTCTTTAATAGTGCCATTAAATCAATACATACTCAATAATTATTAGGCAGAGTGAGGCACTCTGCCCGCTTGAAGTTATATTATCTACGGTAACAGACATTTTCGTAGAAAGTAACTCAAGGAAACCCCTGTTCCACAAAAATACTGTCACTTTTGGTACAGCGTAGGATCATTTCAGACCACATCATTGTTATAGTCGTCAATAATTGAAATCGTTTTATTTGCTACTTCACTACCGATGGAGGCATATAATTTCTTATCGCCAATAATATAAAATTCTTTTTTTGCTCGTGTAGCTGCAACATTCATCATATTTGGAACAGAGACAGCCCATCTTGCCGCCCCACTGCTATCAGAGTCAGCCCCAAGAACAAAGTAGACAATCTTGGCCTCTTTCCCTTGAAAAGTATGAACAGTTCCAATGTTCGTTGTTTTTCCATTTTCTCGTTTTGTGAAGCCAATTCCATCTAATACTTGTACAAGTTTATTAGCCACATTGCTAAATGGAGTGATAACATAAATTTCATCCGCTAAATTCGGGTCATCTTGCAAACGTTTATCAATTAGACTTTTCAGTAAATCAGCTTGTTCTTTAACAAATTTATCATTTGCTTTCCCCGTTGAGTCATACCATCGTGATGTACCTTGTGCCTCATCTTCTGATTTACCTTGTACCATCAAATCGTCATACGATATTTTATTTGAAATCGTAAACATCGGATAGTCCGAACGTCTGTGCACCCAAAGAGGTATACCAATCCATTCATCCTCATTTTTTTGAAAACCATACTGACTTGTGGCATCCACAATGGTTTGAGTAGAAGCATCAGCAGAGACAAATTTTTCATCAACATTGTAAATTCTTCCGATCAAGGTCAGCACATTTGAGTCTAACGTCATTACTGGTTGTATTTGTGAAGGATCGCCGACCACCATAACCTTTTTGCTTCTATAGATTGCGCCAACACTAGCTTGTGGTAGTGCTTGACCAGCCTCGTCTATGAATAAATTGCCTATTGAGTTTTCATTAAGATTCTTAAACATTCTCCCAAAACTAGCAAAAGTCGTGCTGATAACAGGGATAGCCAAATTCAACCATTGCCATGATTCCGAAATTAACTGAAGTCCGTTCTCTTTTCCAATGTATTCAGACGGTTTGCTCCAGATAATCCTCGCGGCTTTCAAACTCTTTCTGTTCTCATACAGAAATTGCTTTCTAACTTTTAAAGCTGAAATAAACAACTCTGATTGTAATTTACGAAATTGCATTGTAAACCATGGGTTAGACTTTTGAAGTTCATCATAGGATAGTGAAAAATCTAGTTCCTTAATGCCACTTTGAGATTTTAGGTTTTCCAGTACTGCAATTTCTTGTGTCGATTTTTCTAAAGCGTTATGTTGAGTAATCATCCAACGTTCGAAGTCTGCTTTTGTGTCCTGGGTTTGTTTTTGAATATGCTCACTTTTTGTAGCAGTTTCTTTTAACCTATTTTCGAGTCGGATGCGCTCATTCAACCATTTCGTTTTTTGTTTAGATAGATCATTTAAATGATCATTCGCATCATTCAGATTTTTGAAGTACTGCTCAACTTTGGGTCGATTAAATATTTTATGAAACCACAAAGGGCTTGGTTTTTGTGAAGTGACTACATCATAATTTCTTTTAGCTTGAGCTTGTGGATCGATTAGGTTTTCTATCTCAATAGAAGCACTCGATATATCATCTTGAAGATTTAAACTTTCTTGTCTCAGTCTTTCAAATTCACGCGTCGCTTCTGCTTCTTGTGTGATTAAACTTGTACGTTTCTTTTTTTCTTCTTGTTCAAAAGCAATATTTTGCTTGGTATACTTGGTTTTTAATTTTTGAAGTGAATGTATTTTCTCGCTATATTCCTGCATTTTTTCTCTTTCGATTTTCAATTCCTTATAGAGACGGGAGAATTCTTGATAGACACCTTCACCTGTACTGGATTGATAATTATCTTCTAGATCTTTCTCAATTGCTTCTATGCTTAAAAGTAGCTTGTTCACATTTGTTGACGCACCACCCTCTAACGAGAATACACCCCAATTCTCCTCATTTAAAGTCTCCTTTTTAATCTCACGATTTTTTCCGAAACCTTCACCTGTTAGTTTAGAATTAGATATATCTTTGAAATAATCTGCTTCATCCAATTGCTTTTGAAAATCGTCAGCAATCGTTTCTTTCTTTGGTAACTCCTTAACAATGTTTTGGACTGCCCCATTGTTTGAACTTGCAACAACAATATTTTTATCTGAAATGGAGGATGGTAAAATACCAATTTTAGCACTTTGCCAATAAACTAAACTTCTTTTTATCGTTTTATCAGAAAGTTGCACCATTTCCACTGCCTGTTGAACCACCAAATCAGCAAAAATATCTTTTAACAGAGTTGTTTTTCCTGTTCCTGGAGGACCATTGACACTACGAATCTCATTTTTATCGTGTAATGCTAGATTCACCGCAACCTGTTGCATGAATGAGAGTGCAAAAGCAGGGTTACTTGGAAAACGTCCTAACGGGTAATATTTAGGTTGTAAACTGTTTGTCTCAAAAATTTGTGAGTTAAAATGAAGTGACTTTTTATTTCCATCTAAATTCTGCCTGAATCCCGAAAAGCCATTAAAATAACGATCTAAATTTTTAGTAGTGATTACCTTTGCCTTATTCAGATCTTCAATGAAAAACGAATGTAAATTTACTTCTCCATTATCTAAGTTTTTCACAAATGCATAGCGAAAATTATTAGTGGAAACATTATACTTTTGCAAAAGTTCAGAAATGGCACTGTTAAAGCCATCTTCAAATTTACTACTCAAATCTTCTCTGAATGAGTTTTCAAATTTCGAAAAATCTTCTGGTAAATCACCATGTTGGCGGATATAACCGCTCATGGTAAAGAATAATTTGTCTGCTATAAATTCTAATTGGTTATCAAAATATATAGCGAAGGTGAATTTGTCTGATTTACTAACTTCTTCGTGGGTTTTTTCGATCTTGTGCTTCTCCCTCAATATTTCAACAACCTCTTCAAATTCGAAAATATCAAAATATAATACTAAACCCGAATTTTTATAGATCTTATCTTCTACATTTTGTTGTTCTTTTTGTTTAATTAAAAAGTCTCTAAAAAACGAATTCCAGTCTTCTTCCATGGTATGTAAGAGCTTTAGCGGTTTTTCTTTCTTAATAGATCCTTCGGATAGCTGCTCTATCGTAATCCAAGCATTTAAAATATCTTTCTTTTTATTCATGTTCTCCCCCCATTATCATCTGAAGACAAAAAGAAAAGCTCTTCAACCTTAGAGAGCTTCACTACACTAATGTACCAATCATTCATATACGATTTGACTTCTTCTAATCATACCATGGACTTTCCGCTGTCAGTCATTTCGCCCTACTTGTAAGCGTTCCAACGTATCAGTTGATAGGTAAACTCGAATGCTTCTTTATTGCAATAAATACAATCTAATAACGACAAGCAGACCCGTCATAACTTCATGTTAGCAGGTCTGCTTGTCTTGTTTAAAGTGTTTAGGAAGGCAGTACGACATTTACCAAACTATTTATGACCTTTACGAACCTTGAGCTGCATCTTTTTGATCGTTGTGTTTTGCATGAGCTCCAGTACGAGTGGGCCTTTGCCGTTCAGGATCTCTACATCCGTCACATTATCAAGAATCGTAATGATCCCGATGTCGTCTGCGGTTACCCCTTCAAGCTTGGCGATGGTACCTACAAAGTCAACGGCACGAAGTTTCTTCTTCTTGCCTCCGTTGAAGTTCAGCTTCATGATCTGTTGGTTCAGCTGTTCACGCTTGTCCTTTTTGCGTTCAGGTACAATCTTCAATCGCTTCTCAAAATCTTCTCTGCGGCGATCTACAGCTTCTTCGGAAGGAGCCTTCACGACAGGGATTTCGAATCCAATATAGGATTCAATCTCCGCCAGACGTCTGCCATCTTTCGGTGTAATCAACGTAATGGCTTTACCTGTTTTGCCTGCGCGACCCGTACGGCCTGTACGGTGAACATATCCCTCTTTTTCCAAAGGAATATCGTAGTTGATGACATGGGTAATATTTGTGATATCAATACCACGTGCGGCTACATCTGTCGCGATCAGATAGCGGAATTGTCCGCGTCGGAATGCGTTCATTACTTCGATCCGCTCATCCTGCTCCATACCACCATGGATACGATCTGCTGGGTAGTCAAGGTCAGCCATGACCCGGAACAGTTTATCCACATTCTCCTGCGTACGGCAGAACACAATGCAGCTATCCGGATTTTCCACAATGAACAAGTCTTGAAGCAGTGCGGTTTTGTTCACCTCTGGTATGTTAATCACAGCATGTTCAATCGTGGCTGTTGTCAGTCCACTTGCTTTGATCTCAATCTCCACCGGTTTGTTCATGTATTTGCGTGACAGCTTGGCTACATCTTCAGGGAACGTAGCGGAGAACAACATCGTTACGCGCTCCTTCGGCAGTTTCTGAATGATGGACTGTACTGTCTCAATAAAGCCCATATTCAACATCTCATCCGCCTCGTCAATGACGAGATACGCGATCCGTTCGAGTGGCAGCGTGCCTCGTTCGATATGATCCAGTACCCGACCTGGTGTACCAACAGCCACGTGGGTTCTTTGTTTTAACTCTGCTTTTTGGATATGGAAAGGGGACTGTCCGTATAGTGCGGTTGCTTTAATACGCTTAAAGCGGCCGATATTCGTAATATCTTCGTTAACCTGCAAAGCCAGTTCCCGGGTTGGTGTAAGAATCAAAGCCTGTGGCTTATTCTCATTCCAATCCACCAGCTCGCAGAGCGGAATGCCGTAGGCGGCTGTTTTACCACTGCCTGTCTGTGATTTGACCACAAGATCCTGATTCTCCAGTGCTACCGGAATAACTTTGGTTTGAACCTCGGTTGGTGTCTCATAGCCCAGACTGTCCAGTGCTTTTACGATCTCTTCACCAAGTCCATAATCTTTAAATTGTTGCTCGCTCATCGTTTACCTCTTTTGCGTTAGTTTTGAATACTCTACATACAAGCATTGCACCGTACATTTATCGTATACCTCTTCATTATACTCTATATGCAGGCAGGCTAACGGAGTAAATGCTTCAAGTGTGTAAATTGTTTTCAGGATTTTTGATTTGAGGGAGTAACGTTTGTTGCTATTCGTATGTGTATCATAACGTTCCACGTGAAACGAAATGTATCGGCGTATTTTGCTTGGTGTTAATGAATGACCATTTTTACAGCCTTGGTTTGGGGAGGGTAAGATTGAGCTATAACTCCATTGATCCACACTTCTGCACTTCGACCAACGAGTGTCTCATCCAAAGAGACGGTGACAGTCTTTCCTTCGATGATGAGATCGGCGTCCTTGCTGAGAGAGACCCAAATCGGTCCAGAATCAACACCGTGATCCTCTTTATTCTCTATGAGTACCTGACCTCTTTCTTCCTCAAAATCCGTAATAATTCCTCGCACATGTGGCTTCTCTTTCCCTTGTTCTACGGACTTCTCTGCACATCCAAGGGTTAACAGGAGCATGATGACTGGTAGTAAGGATAACCTTCGTGTAATGGACATTGGGTTACTCACCTCTCATCCTTTTTAATGCATCTATAACTATGGACGTTACCTGAGGCGACGAAGTTCCTGTATATCAATAAAAAGAACCAAAATCATTTGATTCAGTCTGGAACTGAAATTTGGAATATGTTAGCATATGGTTAACTTACTGAACGGAGGGATACGTGTGCAAAATTTTTCCCGATTGAGATAGTGTGGCGAAAAACGTCTGTTTACGCTTGCTGTTTACTGCCTGTGTGCAGTTCATCGGGATCGGTTTGCCATTTTACACGTATGCCGCTAGTCGTCGTGAAAGAATCACTCTTTGAAGTGGTTCTTTGATGTACTACTATTTTTTGTGAGCATTCAGGTATGCCAACATCCGAAATGAACTGCACAGGCGAACATGTCTGTGTTTTTTATTTTATCAAGGAAAAGGGGAGTACCTGATATGACAAAACCGAACTTGAATGAGAATTTGGCAATTCAAAAGGAACTATTATTTTTAGCAAAACAGAACGGACTTCTTATCGTTGAGGAATCCTTAGAGATCAACGAGTCGGGGATGGATTTTCGTGTAGCATTCGCCACGGATGAAGAAGGCCGCAGATGGGTTCTGCGCCAGCCGCGACGCGAAGACGTATGGGAGCGAGCCGAGAATGAGCACAAGGTGCTGGATGTGGTCCGAGGAAATATACCCGCACAAGTACCGGATTGGAGGATCTTCACGCCAGAGTTGATAGCTTATCCTTTACTTGAAGGTGATCCGATCGCAGTTGTGGATCCCGCAGGGGGAGGGTATGTATGGCGATTCCCTCAGGATGGCTTATCTGATTCATTCCTGGATTCACTAGCTACGACTCTCGCCACACTGCATAACATCGATCCCGACAAGGCGAAGAAAGGTGGAGTGCGGATCAAGACACCTATGGAAGCTCGCAAAGAATTTGCAGCCAATATAGAGGAGATTAAGCAGAACTTTACGGTGCCAACCAAGCTAGTTGAACGTTGGACGGTATGGCTTTCTAAAAATAGCTATTGGCCGCAGCACTCGGCGTTCATCCATGGTGATCTGCATCCGCCGCATATTATTGTCGATGATGCCCAGCGAGTAACTGGACTTATTGATTGGACGGAAGCGGAGATTGCAGATCCGGGTAAGGACTTTGTCATCTACTACGCACTCTTTCAGGAGGAGGGGCTGCGTGAGCTTTTGAGTCGTTATGAGAAGGCAGGGGGAAGAACATGGCCCAAGATGCTGGAGCATATTCGGGAGCAGTGGGCAGCTTATCCTGCAATTGTTGCCAAGTTTGCACTAATTACAGGAAAGGGGTCCGACATGGAGATGGCGAGAGGCATGCTTGCGAACTGGGATGTGAAGAGAGGTTGAGTATCGAAGGTATATATAATTCGTTCACCCGTTATGGCACGTACTCTCGCAAAGCAGTTGCAGCAATACTCATAACGGTTCGTTAACATAACAAAGGGCGATCCCTTCCATGATGTCCATGGGAGGGATCGCCCTTTTTCTTTTTCGTTAAGCGTGGTGCGTCACGATTGTATTTATTTCAAAATACTCACATATTTCCCGTATACAAATGCTACACGTCCATCCAGCTTCACTTTTACCCAGCCATACTTGTCTGTACTGATCACCTCAAGCACAGTGCCCTTTGGTACCGCAGCAACGACTTTTGCTTTGGATGAAGCGCCAGCGCGTACGTTCAGGTAAGCCGCAGTAACCTTGGCTTGTTTGCCTTTGATGACAGTTCCCGGTTTACCAGTGCTTGGTGTTGATGGTTTACCAGGTTTCGACGTGCCTGGAGTTGGTGTTGGTTTTGGTACTGTTGGCGTTGTCGGCTTCTCAGGTGTAGGAGTAGTTGCTCCCTCGCCATTGCCTGACGATTTGCGAGCTTTGTTCAGCTGTTGATAGAACGCTCCCTTGGTTTTCACGCCTGCGAATTGTGCTGCACTCACACCTGCTTTGGCAGATAGCGTATCAATCTCTTCTTGAGTCACCGCATCCAAAATGTTAATGGAGGCAATGTTGGTGTACTTGCCATCTTCCGTTGTCGGCACAGACATGATGCCATCGTTAACTAACTCCACCACATCTGCACGTTCCGGTGCAGTCAGGTCTACGCCGGTGATTTTCCAGTTGTGTTGAATCTTCGGTTCGTAGACACCTTTCATGACATCTTTCAGATAGGCGATGGACAGGTTGCGAATCGTACCTTGAATCTCACCAAATGCCGAAGCATCCTTGGAGGACCATAGCTGCTTGAACTTACGTCCTTCCATCGCGCCGCCTTTGGCAATCAGGGCTTCCATTCGATAGGCGTTCATGCCAAGTTTTAACGTATCGTCTTCTTTTACCACTGACCCATCGCTGTACTTGAGATTTGTAATCCGACTACCGTATGGTTTGGTCAGGTCAATCTCATATGTTACGCCACCGAAGAAATCATCGGTGCTGTATTTGGAAGCACGTCGTTTCGGATCAAAGCTGACGGTCACATCACCCGGACGTGTGGAGTTGAAGTACCCCGCAGACCACTCCATATAATCCATTAGATCACGTCCGGTTACTTCATATACGGTCACTTCACCAAAAGTGTATTGGTAGTTGAACGCAATATCCTTTTTCTTGATCGGACCTACATCCAGCTTGGCCTTATCGTTATCAATCTGGTGCGCGACCACATCGGCATCACTGTAATGCAACATCACTTCGGTGAAAAAATCAGACAAAGGTGTTTCCTGGATCTGCACCGCAGGGATACCTTTAATCTCATCAGCAGGGACCAGGTTCGTTCCTTTTAGTTCAGCCACTTCAATATTGGCATCGGCACGAGCGAACTCGTGGAACGGGTGCAATGTCTCTTCCAGCGCAGGATCGGAGACTTCATATGTTCCGTCGGCTGCTTTTACAGCGAGAGCTTGAGCTTCTTTGCTTTTCAGCACAACTTTGTCGCCGTCTTTTTCGAATGTCAGATCAATTCGAGAGATATGTGAGCCATATTTATTCGGTTCGGAGATCAATACGCCGTTAACCGTTTGGGATTCAATCAAGGTATGCATGTGTCCGGCAAAAATGGCAGCCAGCTCCGGGTTGGCGTTGGCGATATCCGTCACTCCGGTGCCCGGATTTCCGTTCTCGTTATCCAATCCCATATGCATGAGTCCAACCATGACATCGACTTTGCCTTTCAGCTCAGCAATGGCCTTCTTGGTCTCTTCCACAGGATCTTTGACGATGATGCCGTCCAGGTGATCCGTCCCTTTCTCAAACTCGGTAATCATAGGTGTGTTCATTCCGATAACACCCACTTTGATTCCGTCTTTCTCGATAATCGTATAGGCAGGCATGTAACGGTCGCCGTTTTCTTTGAAAATGTTACCCACGAGAGGCTGTCCATTGAATTGGGAAGAGATCTTCTCCAGTACGTCCAGTCCAAAGTTAAACTCATGGTTACCCATAACCCATGCGTCATATTTCATTTCGTTCATTGCAACCATCATGGGAGATTGAGGTTGATCATTGAACAACTCAGCCGAGTTATCCTGAATCATGTCTCCTGCATCCAGCAGGATCGTATTGGGATTCTCCGCACGCACTTTTTTCACAATAGTATAGAGTTGAGTCATGCTTCCCGTTGGGTTCGGACCGTCCAGAGCATAGTCCCACGGCATAAATCGACCATGTATATCGGATGTTCCCAGCAACGTGATCTTAGTCTCCTTGTCTGCCTCAGCAGCCTGAACCGGAGTGGAAGCAAAAGGGGCAAACAAAATGGAGGCACATAAGAGGAACGATAAAGGCCATCCGGCGAAACGTTTTGTTGAAATTTTGCGCATGTTGTAATCTCCCTTGTTATCTAGTATGTGTAAAGATATGTATCATTTCATACTAGATAAACATGTGGGGAATGTAAACTCCAATGTAAGAGTTATGTTGGATTTAAGAGTGTGATTCTATAAATAACTTCAGAAAAGGCACTGAATTCTATTTTTTTACAATAAAATACTATAATTTGACAGGTGTTAAAAACCAAAATTATCCAGTAAAATGATGTTTGTAAGCGCTTTACAAAAAAAGAATACTAAGGAGGAAAATCATTGATTAAGTCTAAGTGGTTCAAAACAGTCGGCTCACTGGCGTTGGTAGGGATTCTCGCTGCTTCTGTTGCGGTTGGTAGTGTGAGTGCTGGTTTGGCGAAAGGCAGCAAATTTTTGGGCAATATTATAGCTAGCCAGGTTCCTTCAAATTTTAGCCCGTATTGGAATCAGGTAACTCCGGAGAACTCAACCAAGTGGGATGCTGTGGAAGGCACACGCAACGTAATGAATTGGGGCCAGGCGGACATGGCCTACAACTATGCTAACAACAACGGATTTCCGTTCAAATTCCATACGCTCGTATGGGGAAATCAACAGCCAAATTGGATTAACAGTCTCTCAGCCGCTGATCAGAAAGCTGAAGTGACACAATGGATTAAGGCCGCAGGACAGCGGTATTCGAAGTCTGCCTTCGTTGATGTTGTGAACGAACCTCTGCATGCGAAACCATCCTACCGCAATGCCATTGGTGGAGATGGGGCAACGGGTTGGGACTGGGTCATCTGGTCATTCGAGCAGGCGAGACAAGCCTTCCCTAACTCCAAATTGTTAATTAATGAATATGGTATTATCGGTGATCCCGCTAAAGCGGACCAATATATCCAGATTATCAACCTTTTGAAAAACAGAGGTCTGGTTGATGGTATTGGAATCCAAGCGCATTACTTCAATATGGACAACGTTTCTGTGAGCACGATGAACACGGTATTGAACAAGCTTGCAGCGACAGGGTTGCCAATCTATGTATCCGAGCTGGATATGACAGGTGACGATAATACACAATTGCAGCGTTATCAGCAGAAATTCCCTGTGCTTTGGAAGCATTCTGCCGTTAAAGGCGTGACGCTGTGGGGCTACAATCAGGGGCAAACGTGGGTAAATGGTTCACATCTGGTTAATAGCAACGGTACAGAACGTCCAGCTATGCAATGGCTGAGAAATTACCTGGCGAACAATCCTTAAGCGTGCGTTTGCACGAATCTGAGCTCCCTTGTGATTCCGATGACTAGTATATAACACCAAATAGCGCCTGTTCCACATGTTAAGCATGGGAACATGGCGCTATTTGGTGTGCAGAAGGGTGTTTCTATGTGTTAACCGTTTTAAACTTCTTCCTCAACCACACCCAAGGCGCTATTTTTCTCTTTGAACAGCTCATTGTGTGAGGAGACATAAGCCATTGGAGAAGCGTCGGGTTGTATATAACGCTTGGCACTGTTCAGTGCAAGGATACCACTGGTGAAGGTGCCTGCGAGTAATTCAACTTTGCTATCATAGGCAACAAAATCACCTGCGGCATATACGCCGGGAAGGTTGGTCGTCATATCTGCTTCCACCTCCAGGTTCCATTCACCCAGATTCAGTCCCCATTCCCGGATGGTACCATAGTTGCACTTCATACCGTGATTGACGATAACCGCATCGACCTCCAGCTGCTCTTGCTCTGAAGTCTCGCTATGGACGAGTGATACACGATTAATTTGTGTCCCATCGCTACTGTGGAGCGCTTCTATAGTATAGGGTGTCCGAACTTGAACGGAGGAGTTCTTCATCATCGTAACACTGCGCTCCAGACCGCCAAAGTGATCACGGCGATGAACGATCGTTACGCTACTGGCTATGGGTTGTAACTCATTGGCCCAGTCTACAGCAGAATCGCCTCCACCTGAGATTAATACCCGCTGGTTACGGAAGCGTTCCAGTTCCTGAACCGTGTAGTGCAGGTTGGTCACTTCGAAGCGATCTGCTCCTTCAATCTCAAGCTTGACGTTCTGGCGCTCTCCGTACCCAATAGCCAGAATCACGGTCTTGGTCAGATGTTGCTCGCCTTGATCAGCGGTCAGGAGAATGGCTCCATCCTCCTGACGCTGCATGCCGACAATCCGCTGTCCGAGAACAATCGTAGGATCGAATGTACGGGCTTGTCCAATCAACTGCGCAATGAGCTGTTCCCCACGAATTGGAGGCATGGCCCCGACATCCCATATCATTTTCTCAGGATACGTCAGGACTCTTCCGCCCAGTTCATGCTGTGCTTCGATAACCTTGGTCTTCAGTTCTCTCATGCCACTATAAAAAGCCGTGTACAACCCGGCGGGTCCTCCACCGATGATGGTCACATCATACAGTTCAAGTGAATCTGTCATTACTTACCTCCATAATTGGTTGGGTACAATCCCATTATTTTTTGAGCATGATTGGCAGTTGTTTGATCAGTTCTTCCCTTGCCAGTGGATCTGTCGATATCCCAAGACCGCCATTTACGAAATACACTTTACCGGCTTTGATAGCGGGCAGTTGGCTCCATACAGGACCTTTGGTCATGTTCTCGACTTCCTTCAGTTCTTCGTCACTGTAATACACAATGAATATCCGGTCCCCGGCAATTTCGGGCAGCTGTTCAATGGAAATATTGGCATATCCATAGTCATCCGGGTCATCAATCATTTTCTGAATCGCTGCGGTTGGCTTGAATCCATCTTCGTTATACACGAAACCGGGCAGGTAACTGGTCGTGTACACACTTAATCTTTTCTGGCCGATCATGTATTGGAATACCGATGCCGTCTCGTCCTTCTCAATGGTGCCATCCTGCTGTAGATCGTTCCACATCTTCACAATCTTTGCATTATGCTGTGCAAGAAACTCTTCTGGTACTTGCTTGTTGCCAAGCCATTCACCCAGACGATTGATCCGAACAGGCATAGGGTCCCATTCATTGGTCAGGATCACTGGTGCGATCTTGGAGAGGGTCTCATTCTGCTTTTGGTCTGGAGTTGATGTAATAATCAGATCGGGCTGAAGTTCCACAATCTTCTCGGGACTTGGCGGCCATCCGATATCTGCCACATCTTTCAGTTCGTCTTTATACGTCGCGTATTGCAAACCTTGTTGTACTACACCTACAGGCTTGATACCGAAAATCAACAGATCTCCAACCGTGTTGTCGGTGTATACGATGCGTTTGGGCGCTATGGGAATCTCCACCTGATTACCATAAGCATCGGTAGCCATCTGGGTTCCTTTTTCCTCGGATTGGGTGGTCGTTTGACTGGTGTTCTGCGCCGCTGTGTTGTTGGCTGTATCCGCTGTTTTACCACAAGCTGTTGCCACCAATACCACTAAACATAAAGTGAGCAGCGTGGTGAGTCTCGACATGTTGTGTATCATGAATATCCCCCTGTATGATGAAGCATTTACTGATAATCATTATCAATAAATCAAGTGTAATGCCGTTCAAGAATGCATTCAATGGAAGATTAGGACGTTTTTTTTGCATTAATAGGCTGGTTCTGGGCAGGATTGGGCCATTGATAACCAGGGAAGAGTTGAGTTATGATGGCTCTAATTGATAATGGTTATCATGAAAAGGAGAGCTGACTTTGGATCTGACTCATCTCAAAACCCGTTACGGTGTTCCCGGCATTTATTACGAACTTCACGGGTTGGCTCTACAGCATCTATCGCCTAACGATGATATTCCACCACAAACACTAACAACCGAGATCATGATTGTGGTGGAGGAGGGAGAGGGTCTGCTCATTTGCGATGGTAAGATACATGAGCTGCAATATGGAGTTCCCCTCGTTATTAATGCAGGACACACGGTAGAGATTCGAATAAACGAAGAGACGTTGTTATCCGCGTGGTTAGTCGCCTTTACCTTGCATGATTCGGAACGCAGAATGTTCCCCGCCCTTGTCGAGACCCGTGAGATGGACACGGCCGGATTTCGAGCCATATTGCAGCGGATCAGGGGGATTGAGAACCGTCGTATGGTACAGGATCGCAAACAACGAGTCGGTATTCACACCCAGTTTCAGAGATTAATGAGTATGGTGCTGCAAGATACCCATGAGTACGAAGGAGAAGTCTCCAGCGAGCATACAAGAGCGAATATATCCGAGATCATTACGCAGCTAAAGGGCCGCTACAACGAGGAAATTACCGTGGATGATCTGGCGGCACAGGCCAGAATTAGCAAGCGCAGATTTACCCATTGGTTCAGACAACTCACAGGAACGAATCTGTCGGATTATATGACAACGCTGCGGATGGAACATGCCAAACAACTGCTTTTACGCGGAGGACGTATGAAAGAGGTGGCCACTCTGGTGGGATATCGGGATGAGTACTATTTCAATCGACGCTTTAAACAGATGGAAGGAATCTCGCCAGGTCAGTTCATTCTTAACCACCGGCAGAGCTCGTCCAACATCTGTGTGATGAGTTGTCTCGGCCATCTGCTTGCCCTTGGAATCCGCCCGGCAGCGGTTGCCAAAAATCTGTCCAATGAGCATTACCTAACCCCGTTAAGTGCGAGTTTCCACAAGGTTAACAGCGTACCGCTGGACCCACAGGAGATTTCCTATTTGCAGCCTGAGATGATTCTTGTTGGAAATCAGGAGGAATACGACACGTTATCACCAATCGCGCGGACATATATCTTTTCACAGAACGACCACAAGCCATTTGTATTGTTACAGAAACTTGGAGAGGTATTCGGTAAGGGGCCAGAAGCGGAGAAGGTAATGAAGCAATATGAGCGTAAAACACAGCGTCTGAAATCCCGGTTAAAGGGTGTAATTAAAAGCACAGATACGTTCTCCGTGATGGAAATACGCGATGATTCGATCTATGTATTCGGCAATTACTGGTGTAGGGGAGCCTACAATCTGTATGATGGCCTTGGACTTCAGGCACCAGAGCGGGTTCAGAAGGAATTAATTGACCGTCAGGCTTATCTCATGATCTCAGAGGAGCAAGTTACATCCTATGCAGGTGACCACTTGTTCCTGACGGTGCTGGATTCGGAGCGGTATCAACGTATATCAAACAGCATCTGGTGGCAGGAAATGCCCGCAGTAAGGCAGAATCAGGTATATATGACCGAATATACGGAATTTGCAGTTACCGACCCCATATCTATGCCTTACCAGCTGGATACCCAGGTGAAATTAATATTGGATCGTCAAATGTCCCAATCCTGAGTATCTGTTTACCCTAGGCTGCGGGAGTGAAGCATTTAATTTTAATCCAAATCAAGACAAAAGCGATCAGTGCAAAGATCATTCCGCTCCAGATCAATTGATGTATTCCCAGGTTCGCGATGAACCATCCGCCGATGGCAGTACCCAAAGTAATACCAAGGTTGGAAAAGGATACAAATAAGCTATTGCCGAATTCAGGCGCGTCCTGCGCTTCAGCGGTTAACCAGGTTTGGCTTACAATTAATCCTCCTGAATGCACGGATGCCCAGAGGATGACTACAATAACCATCCACATGAAGTGAGGACCGGCCCAATAGACGAGTGCGTAAGCTGATATATAGAGCAGGGGGAACATGAGGACAGTTCGGACCATGCTCTTACGCAGAAACTGTCCAAACCCCAAATTTCCGATAATCATGACGACACCGAAGACCGTAAGCATGACACTGATCCATGATCCGCTCATTTGAGTGACCTGTCCAAGATACTCGGCGAAATAGCTGTACACGGAGAACATGGCGGCGAATATAAAAATGACTGCGGCAACATTCAGCCATAATCCAGGTTTGCGCAGAATACCGAGCTGCTTGCCATAGGACATCTTTTCTTTCACGGGCATGGAGGGCAGCCAGATCCATATGCCGATCAAAGCAACTACACTGACCATCGCTCCAAACAGGAAGGCGATTTCGAGGGATAAGCGTTCAGCAAGGTAAGATGTCAGTGGCACGCCAAAAGCAAAGCCTGCGGTAACTCCGGTGAATACTTTGGCGACGGCCTGACTACTTTTCTCCGCCGGAACAAGTTGGGCACTTGTGACCAGGGCTACGGAAAAGAAGACGGGATGGAATAACGCGGGAATGATACGGAAGATAAGCATGGTATCAAATGTTGTAGCGTAGGCATATACGACGTTCGAGATGGCAAACATCAGCACAGCGGCTAAAAGGATAATTTTGCGATTCATCCCGGATGCCAGCAAGGTGAGAAAAGGGCCTGCAATGGCTACGACTAGCGCAAATATACTGACCAGCCAACCTGCCTGTGCAGCCGTAATGTTGAATTTATTCGCGACCTGAGGCAGTACCCCCACAATTCCCATTTCTGTTGTAATAATTCCGAATACCCCGAGTGCCAGCATCAGGATAAGGAGTGGATTGACCTGTTGTGATTTCATGTAAAGCGTACCTCCATTAAATTTAAATATACAGAAAAGTAGATATATTATGCTGAAATGAGCCTGCCTTGCCTCCTATAATATGATGAACATGAGAGTAAGTTCTCTGGATTACATTATATCTATATTTATAGATTTGTAAATATAAAAAGTGAAACGTCATATCTTTAAGTCGTCTTCGGCTTGTGTTCTACAGGAGTAATTATGCTGACAATAAGCATGGTCTGGCCCATAAAAAAAAAGCGCCGGCCCGGGGAATCCTTGGGGCTGACGCTATTGATGTCCGCGTTTTTAACGATGTGTTGGATTAGTTATTTTGGATGAATAACCATGCTGTTGAATGAATCGGCTTCCAGCTCCATGTGTAGGGTCTGTCCTTCTTCAAGGGTTAGATACAGGTCACGACGGTCCCGGAATGGATTGTTGATGACAATCACGAGACTGTTATCCGGGTTGCGAAAAGCAACGGATTTCCCGCTCCATGCGCCAGACAGGCCGACTCTTCGAGCACCAGGAACAATATGATGCGCGAAGTGTTTCATCACATAATACTCCGGGTTCCGAGTAACCTCCGTCGTGTCTGGATCTATCGTAATCATGGAGTTCTGCTCCCAGCCCCATGTGCTGCGGCCTTTGGGCTCCAGAACCATGTTCCAGTAGATGTACGCGTTCACTCCGTTGCTGAAGTAATGCTGGTAGAGATTATATACATATTTGGCGTAGTTCCATGAGTTGTTGCCATCGCCGCATTCGTTCTCGGTCTGCATATACCGAAGCTCCGGATAACTTGCCGCAGTACGTTGAATGGCATTTTTTCCAGCCCATTGATACCCAACACCTTTGATATAGGAATAGGCCTTTGGATCACTCAGGACAAGCCCAGCGTACTCATCGAAGTCATTCGTTTTTTTCTTGATTAATTCCTCCCATGGATCAGGGGCGTTGATCGTTCCCAGCCAGATCTCCGTATCCAGACCGTGTTGGTCAAAAGCCGGGCCCAGATAATCGGCAATAAACTCACGAAGCTGCTCGCCTGTCCACATGCAAGAAGGAAATTTCTGATCTGCAATCACTTCGTTCTGCACATGCACCTGATGGATCGTAATGCCTGCGTCACGGTAAGCCTGTACAAACTTTACGAAATACAGGGCGTAGGCCTCCAGAATATCTTTCTCCCAGCGCAGTGTCCCGTAGTTATAGGCTTTGGGCGATTTCATCCACGTTGGCGGACTCCATGGGGAGGCGAAGAATTGCAGGTTTGGGTTATAACTTAGAGCTTCCTTAATGTAAGGAATCAGATATTTGAAATCACGTTTGATCGAAAAATGTTCCATGGCTACGTCGCCGTCCATCTCGTTGTGGCTATACCACTGCTCTGCATAATCACTTGCGCCAATCGGCAGGCGACAGATGTTAAACTTGTGCTCACCCTCCGGATGGAAGAGAGAATGAAATACCTCGTGGCGCTGCTCCTCATTCAAGTGGGATAGAGCCATATAACCAAGCTCGTTGAAACAGCCGCCAAACCCTTCCACAAGCTGGTGCTGTTCACCCGTCAGTTTTAAGTTGGCGCTTTCATTAGTCGGCACAAAAGATAGCTCTCTCCACGGGTTGTCTTGGGTTGTGGAATAACCAGTGAGCGTGAATGTCATGTGAATTTCCTCCTCGCTTGAACCTCAGTTGTCATATATATTACGTTCAGTATAACAACTCCCACTGCAAAAGAAGATATGCTAAACCGTGTGAAATTTACCCTAATCCAAGATAGAGCACCACGAGTACGTTTCCGCACAGACAGATCTTATGCTGTATTTGCTTGTAATCGGCGATGTCCATATACCATTATCCAATGTCATAGCGAAAATCCCCGCTGATTGTTCAGACAAGGACTTCGCTGTGTTTCTCTTATGGCTGGTAATGAACGTGAGACACTACTTAAGGCTGTACACTCTCACCAAGCTGTTTATTTTCGAAAATTAGAATCGTTTTGCTGCTTCCGATGTAACCAACAGAGGTATTGAATTGCTCTGAGATGAAGCGTACCGGTACAAAAGCTTTACCATTTTTCATCAGAAGAGGAGCATCATTGATCGCAAGCGCATCATTCACGACGACTTGCTTGTTGCCCACGCTCCAGCGGATGGTTTTGTCATTCTGTGTGATCACAGCTTCGCGTGTACCACTGTTCCAGTTCACACTGGCGTTTAACTGCTCCGAGACAAATCGCAGAGGCACATAGGTCCGCCCTTCATCGATAAAAGGTGCAGCATCCAGTACATAAGCGCGATCTCCTACATAAGCAGTGGTGGACCCTTCAATCAGACGCTGGAAGCTGCCCTGCGGCGTTCGTTTCTGCTCCCGCACATTCATCCGGTTCAGAAGCTGCATCGTATGACTGCCGCTCACAACATCCAGATAGTTGTTCTGCACCGTGAGTCCCGCAGGTTCAACCTCTGAGGTAGATGTCTGAATACCGGAGGATAACGAGGTGGAGGCCGAGATATCCTGTATGGCATTTGCCGCTGACTGATCACGGGTAAACGTAAAACCTGCAATCGGTGTTAGATCCCACACCCGGTTGTTGGACAATTTCAATACATCCAGGTTGGATAGTTGCCGAAGAGGTTCCAGATCATAGATCTGATTGGATTCTGCATTCAGCTCCTTCAGCACAGTTAGTCCCTCAAGCCCCTTAAGGTGCTGTACTTGGTTACCAGAGATATCAAGTGTCCGCAGCCGTGTCATGTGCTTCAGTGGTGTCAGATCCGTGATTTGGTTGCCTGCCACATTCAGGTTCCGCAGCGTATTTGGCAGTTCTGCCAGTACGTCCAGCGTCTGAATCTGATTGTTTGCTACATTGAGTTGTTGGAGTCGCGTTTTACCCATGAGCGGTGTCAGATCGCTAATCGTATTGTTTGAGATCTCAAGCCACTTCAGTGCATCCGCATCCGAGAGGGCCGCAAGACTGTCGATCTGGTTACCGCTGGCGTGGAACGTATGTAATCGGTTGAACCCACGTACAACCTCTATGGAAGATATGGAATTGTTGCTGATGTACAGCCGTCCCAAGTCTTTTAATTCAGTAAGTGCGTCTATGGATGTAATGTAATTATTGCGAACATCGATCTCGCGAAGCTGGGTTAGGTGCGCCAGCGGTGTGAGATCCTCAATCTCATTCCCATATAATCGGAGGTGAGTCAGATTGGTTGCATATTCGAGACCGGTAAGGCTGTGAATACCTGCATTGCTCAGATCTACCACCTCAAGCTGCTCCAGATCCGTTGAAGTTAATGGCACATCCAGAGGTTTGTTCAGGATTAACTTCAGTCCGTCCTCCAAAGCGGGATCTTCAATGATTCCCTCGCCCAAGTCTGTAGTGGTGTAAGCCATGGCTTGCCCCGATGCCCCGAGACTCAGGATGAATACTAGAAATAATAGCGTCATTCTTCTCATTGCATGCATTCCCTCCGATTTTTAGAATTATAAAATAATCCGAACAGATTGAGTTAGTTAAGTATAGTATCTACACGATAACAGCGACCGGAAGGTTGTTCTGCCCACGGGAGTGTTCAGTGTGAATTGAAGAGTTTAACATATGCAGGTTCGGCTAAAAGCACATCTATAGTTATTAACCCGTCAACGGGAAAAAGGAACAAGGAATTTCGTAATGGGTATTTCTCTACTTCTATTCTATATGAAACAAACCCTGCTCTGCACTCTTTAGAGACATGTTTATCAAAAAAAATAGAACATCTCCCGCAGACCCTATTCAACCCACCCTTGAAACGGGTATAGATGAAGTAAAGATGCCAATTTGGAGGGGAAGATGTGAGTATGCGCCAAGCCATGATCATTAGTAATCCATCGTCAGGTAAGGAAGAGGCCGAGCAGTATGTGTCCCAAGTCAGAGAAATTCTGGAGTCACAGCAGTATGAGGTGGTGGTTAACGAGACGGCCGGGGAAGGTGATGCCACCAACTACTGTCAGAGCGCCTGCAAAGACGGCTGTGATCTGGTCATCTCCATCGGAGGCGACGGTACGCTGCATGAGACGATTAACGGCATGATGGATCAGGATCATCGTCCCCGATTGGGCGTGGTACCGCTAGGTACGGTGAATGATTTTGCGCGTGCGCTGAATATCTCGCTTGACCCGGAAGAAGCCATTAGGCAGTTACGTTCGAGTCAGACCCATATCGTGGATCTGGGGAAAATCAATGATCGTCTGTTTGCCAACGTGGTGGCTGCGGGTTCTTTGGCAGAAGCTCTGTTCTCGGTATCCTCGGAAGAGAAGTCGAAGTTGGGATCATTCGCATATCTCAAAGAAGGCTTGAAAGACCTGGTGAATACACCAGCCAATCATCTAACCATCGAATATGACGGACAGATCTGGGAGGGGGAATCGCCACTTTTTCTGGCGGCGTTGACCAATTCTGTCGGAGGATTCGAGAAGTTGTCCCCGGATGCTGAGGTGGACGATGGTCTGATACATTGTTTTGTTGTTCGCAACATCAGTGTGTTCAACAGCCTGACACTAGGTACTTCCCTGTTCTTTGGTAGTCTGAAAGACCATAAGGACGTGGACTATTTTACAGCCAAAGAAGTTCATGTTCGCTCAGACGAAGCCATTCGCACCAATGTAGATGGGGAAGAAGGTCCTGCCCTGCCGATTCATATCCGTGTCCTGCCAAGGCACATTGAGGTTATCATACCGGAAGAAGTATAACTTATTCTTTTGGAACCATAGGCTGGAATGAAGAACTATCATTTCTCCATATGAATGTAGAATAAAGCTATTGAAACCGATTGCAGATCTATGTCACAATCAAAGGTAAGATACACGATAATATTCGAATATGGAGGGAAAACATCTTGAGAACCATTAAATTGGGCAGCAGCACATTAGAAGTACCCGTAGTCGCCGTGGGTTGCATGCGGATTAATTCACTAGACGGTAAGGAAGCCGAACATTTTGTTCGTTCTGCAATGGAGGTTGGCGCAAATTTCTTTGACCATGCCGACATTTATGGTACAGGAACATGTGAGGAGATCTTCGCTGAAGCGGTACAGATGAATCCCCAAGTTCGTGAAAATATGATTCTTCAATCCAAATGTGGTATCCGCAAAGGCATGTTTGATTTCTCCAAAGAGCACATCCTGAATTCAGTCGATGGCATCCTGCAACGTCTGAAAACGGAGTATCTTGACGTACTGCTTCTGCACCGTCCAGATACATTGGTTGAGCCGGAGGAAGTGGCGGAAGCCTTTGATCAACTGGAGCGCGAAGGTAAAGTGCGTCACTTCGGGGTATCCAACCAGAATCCGAACCAGATCGAATTGTTGAAAAAATACGTGAAACAGCCACTGGTAGCCAACCAGTTGCAGATGAGTATTACCAATACGACGATGATTGACAGTGGCATCAACGTGAACATGGAGAACGATGCCGCGGTTAACCGTGACGGTAGCATTCTTGATTACTGTCGTCTGCATGATATCACCATTCAGCCGTGGTCCCCGTTCCAGTACGGATTCTTCGAAGGTGTATTCCTGGGTAGCGACAAGTTCCCGGAATTGAATGCAAAGATCGACGAGATTGCTACGAAGTATGACGTGAGCAATACAACGATTGCAATCGCATGGTTGCTTCGTCACCCTGCACAGATGCAACCTGTGACAGGCACGATGAATATTGAACGTCTGCAAGACTGTGTAAAAGCAGGAGATGTTCATCTCACTCGTCCAGAGTGGTATGAAATTTACCGTGCAGCAGGTAATATACTGCCTTAAATCCAAGTTATAGTGAGCATGATGACTGCTGAGTCAGTTGAGAACACGAGCCCGTAGATGGCTCGTGTTTTTTGTCTATTTTCAGGTTTGATGTCAGGCGCGTTTTCGATATAAAATAAGGATAGGAGTGTCCGTTTTATAAAAGGATTAAAATGGTTTTAATACAAATTAGTTGAAATTATTATATTGACCGATACTTTCTAATTACATATAATTACTTTTGCATACCGATAATCCCGTTTATGTTTTTTATTTTGGAGGGTGGTGTTCGTTTGGAGTCGACAACCACGATACGCGATCACTTGGAAAGTTATCTGAAGCGTGAACAGATGTCCATTAGTCATTTTTCGGAAACGTCAGGGATTAATTCGGGTACGCTCAGCAATATTTTGAATAAAAATCGGCCTATTGCCATGCAGCAGTTGGATCGCATTACTTCCGCCATGAGACTGGAAGAAGGTTACTTCTATGAGTTATACATAGACGAGTGTTTTGTACACGCGACCCCGGACTGGCGAAGACTGGGACCCTTCCTTCATCGCTGTGCCGAGTTGGACAAGTTGGACTGTATTGAAGAGGTTATTCGTCTGATGATGGATAATCTATCCTATATTCCTTTGTTATTTGATGTGGCTGAAGAATTCTTCCAAGCGGGTAAATTCAAACCAGCCATTCTTCTATATGAAAATATCGCTGAAAGCGAGAAAATGCAACATTCCGAGCGGCTTGCACTCTGTCAGTATCGACTGTTCAGGTTGGGACTGACGAATGATCAGCACCGGAATCTGATTATTGCATCTCGGTTCGAATATTATGTGGATCGGCTAGATGAACGCTACCAGTTGGATGCGCTTAACGAACTAATTAATGCATTTGCATCACTTCACAGATGGAGTAAAGTTCAGGAACTATCTGAAAAGCTGAAGGTGAAAGCAGCCATCCATTATGAGATGAATGGCCGAAGGAAACAAGAAGAGACCAAACGACCTATCGTTTTTTATATTATGTATGCGTATTTAGCCTGTGGAAGTGCCCACTTCCACTTGAACAACTATGAAATGGCATTGAAGTATGTTGCATTATACTCCGATTACAGTTGGGTGAAAGAGCCTGAACCTGAAGAAAAAGTGGTTATTCATCAGTTTCAGGAATGGGCTGAAGGTAATCGTTATATATATCAATTAATGGCTGGGCAGTTTGAAGTATTACCTGACTACCTCGCGTATATCTCAACGAAGGAAAATGAGATATTTCCAGCGCTTTGTGATATTGTAACGGCTGCTAACCGTTATGATATGAACATAGATCATGTACTCAATCAATATGAGCCATACTTCACTTATCATGAACAGAGAAATCGGATTGGGAAAGTAAGCAAGCAGGTAACCGATGATCGCTACGTTCGTCTTTTAGCTGGATTAGGCACGTATTGTCTTAAAAAAGACAGGTTTGTGGAGGGATTAGATTTTGTACTGAACAGCTTGAGATTTTCTATTGAAATTAGCGATGGACGAGGTATGCTTAGAGGTGTCGGACTGTTTGAGCAATACAGGGAATATGCGTCTGACACAGCTATACAGCAGTACAAAATCTTGATTGGTGAGGTGCAGAAACTCAATGAAGAGAAAGCTGGCTTTGCTGATAGTTACATGTAGTATAGTGGTGAGCATTGTAGCTCCTGTTACTGGACCTGTCCCGACTGTGGAGAATCCAGACCCTTCAATTTACCGAACAAATGATCACGGTTTAGGGACATAAGCCTGAACCAATGGACGCTTCTGAATTCATTTCAGAAGCGTTCTTTTTTTGTGTATTAAAGTGGAAGAATAAGTATGTCGTATCTCACATGCGCTTTTGATTGGCATAATACACTAAAATATGACAAAAAGGAGGGATACTATGGATCGCCTGGATTTGATATCACGGATCGAAGATGCCAGACAGTTGTTATATCGCATGCATATGGAATACGGCAGTCTGCTTCATCCGGAAGTGATCCAGCAATCCGTAGTCCTGGACGGGCTTATTAATCAATACAACAGAGTCAAGGTAGGAAAGGCGATGAATTAAGTTCGCCTATTTACATTTGCGTCTTTGTATACTATAGTTAGTTACATGAGTAACTAACCGACTAACTGACTAATGAATACGTATGAAAGTTGGAAGCACATGAAATCGACTTTGGATGAATCTCAGCCTATTTTTCATCAGATTGCTACAATGATTATGGACGATATTGTGGAGGGCAGATTGAAGGTGGAAGAACAGGTTCCCTCAACCAATGAACTGTCACGCTTCTACAATATCAATCCGGCTACAGCCCGCAAAGGATTGCAGGAGCTCGTGGACAAGGGGATTATATACAAACAGCGAGGTGTTGGAATGTTTGTTGCAAAGGGAGCAAGAGAAGCATTGCTCGTTGAACGGAAGCAAGATTTTTATGAAGAATACATCAAGCCTTTACTTGAAGAAGCCAGACGGATTCACATGAATGAAGACATGATCATTGATCTGATTCGCGGCAAGAAGGACAAGGAGAGTGAGTTATGATTCATATGGAGCAGGTCAACTACAGCTACCAGAAGACGCCCGTTCTGAACCAGGTTACGCTACATGAGAGTGAGCCAATCATTAGTGCGATCTGGGGAAGAAATGGAGCGGGTAAAACAACCATGATGAGTTTACTGGCAGGGCATAACCGCCCGGACAGTGGAACCGTTCAGATCATGGGTCAAGACCCCTATAATAATCTGGCTGCCCAAGAGCATCTGTGTTACATCCAGGAGAATCATCCCCTGGGGAAAAACTGGACAGTTAGTGACATGGTTCAAATGGGGCAATATTTTCATCCGCAGTAGAATCAGGAGTTGGCGGAACGTTTAATCGATGTGTTCGAACTACCGGAGAAGAAAAAGATCATTAAATTTTCGAAAGGCATGAAGACTGCCACCCAGATTATATTGGGTCTTGCCAGTAATGCGAAGATAACCATTCTGGATGAACCTACTAATGGACTCGATGCTGAGAAGCGTAAATTCTTCTACAATGCGCTACTGGAAAGTTATGAAGATAACCCGCGTCTGATTCTGATATCCAGCCATCATATTGAGGAGATTCAGCCTTTGTGTGAGTCCCTTATCGTTTTGCAAGCCGGAGAGGTGTTGTTAAATCAACCGATGGAAGAGATACGCGAAAAAGGGGTTCTTCTAACAGGGGGGATTGACGATATCAATCGAGTCACAGCAGGTGTTAAAGTTATAGAGTCTTCCCAGATGGGATCGACTGTGAAAGTGATGATTGATGAGCCCTACTCGAAAATGTGGAAGGATATCGCTCATTCGCAGGGTCTTTCCATTGAGAAAGCGACATTACAAGATTATTTGGTTAACAGAACCCGTAATCAAGAGGGGGTTAAACCATGAACGCAGTAAAAGGTACGAACCGACTGATTCGCGATGATATGCGTTTGTATCTGGGCATATTTTCATCCATCGCTCTAATGCTCGCCGTTGTATATCTGGCCATTGGCTTCATATTTGATGTCTCGTATGCTACGCAACTGTTTGGTCCCATGTACGGAGGGATATGTACGTTTGCAATCGGGGGAATTATTACACTGTTTCCGGTTGCGATCGGTATGGGCAGTACACGAATTCAATTCATGAAATCCTTCTATATGAACTCGGTATGGATGGTTGCAGGCACCATGGTCATTCTGCATGTGGCGTATTTCCTCATACACCTGCTTCAGGAAAAAGGAATTGTTGGCGTAACCCTTTATCAACCAGGCATGTTGTATTCAAACGAGTATCATTTCTTATCCTACCTGTGGATCGATCTGATGTGCGGTTTTCTCGTACTGGGAATCTCTGTCTTCCCGACGGTTTGTTGGATGCGCTTGGGGATGCGTAACTTCTTCATTATGTTCTTTGGGGTAGGGCTAGTTATCACTCTGATCGTTGTCTTCGCAGATTTTGGGGAGTGGATGAAGTGGTTTGCGAGTGTGAATATGATGACATTGTTCACCGTTCTGGGATGTATTGGTGGTGCGCTACTTCTATCTACGTACCCGATGATGAAGAATGCGCCGCTTACCATGAAATCCAAAAAAGACTGACAGGAAACAGTTATAAAGGAACTGGGCAAGGAATCTAAGCGAAACTTCCTGTAAATATGAAAAACACGAGTGCGAACACGCCTCGTGTTTTTTTTGTATCATCCTAAATCATTGGATTTACCTATTTAACAATCTTTATACGCCATTCCAAATGAAGGTGCATCCCTTAAGCCTGAGCCTGCGGTTTGAATCCTTCGTCTTTGAGATACTCGCCGGCTTCGCTACGCGTTTCAAAAGCCATATCCAGATTATCACCGGAATAAACATACCACATGTCATCTTCGTATTTTAAAGTCAGCGTATGTCCATCTTCATCGATCCACGTTCCGCCACCCGTAGAGGTTGTAGACAATGCAGGAGCAGCAGCTTTTACTTGTTCTGGTTCTTGGAATTCAACTGCGTTGGGATTGTGAGACATCGCTTGGATCGTTTCATCTAACAAGGTGCGCAGATCTGCTTCGGAGTAATCACGAATATTGACGAATCCTTTGGCATCGGTCTCATAGTTAGGCAGTAGTCCTGCATAGATATAACCGTTTCCGTTAGGGTGAATATGGAGAGCAACAATTTTTTTATCATACGCACTATCCTCGTAGTGGAAATTAACTCGACCGAGAGAAACATCTTTGCGTTGCAGTTGGGGATACGATTGTAGCACTTCTAGCTTTTGTTCCACGTTAAGCATAATTGCCTCCTGTAAATGTTCAATAGAGGTGATTATAACATGCCCTCCTGTTAATTTCCCGATAAAATGTTTCTCCCCAGTTCTTTTAGGTGTTCCATAACTTGCAGATAGGGATATGGCCCGTAACTTACACGTGCTACACCCAGTGTGGCAAGCTGTTTTGGTGAAGGCTCAGGAGACGTAACCATAACGTTAATTGGCAGCGGTGAACGCTCACACAATTCCTGAATCAGTTGGTGATCCTGCAAACCGGGTACAAACAGACCACTGGCTCCTGCATCTGCATAATGGCTCGAACGTATAAGTGCTTCCTCCAGGAGAGAGTGGTTATGGTGTTCAGGTGCATGTTGCAGAAAAATATCTGTGCGGGCGTTAATGAACAACGGGATGCCTGCCTGCTGCGCAGCTTCCCGGGCGGCGGACAATCTCGGGCATTGCTCCTCCACAGTGTACAATCCCAAGCCAGCGGGAAGTTGATCTTCAATGTTGATTCCTACAGCACCATGATCGATGACTTGCAGGATATTTCGCTTCACTTCTGACACAGACCTCCCATACCCTCCCTCTATATCGATCGTTACAGGCAGATCCACGCTCGCTGTAATCCGTGCGAGATTGGCAAGCACCAGATGGAATGGCATGGCTTCACCATCGCGTTCACCGTGGGCCGCAGCAACGGACCAGCTTCCGGTAGCAATGGCCGTTGCTCCAGCGGATTGGATGGCTTGTGCGCTTCCGGCGTCCCACACATTGACCAGAACAAGTGGTTTTCCTTTCACATGGTATTGTTGGAACAACGCTGCTTTTTCTTCTAAGGTACTCATATTATGTTGACTCTCCTTTGTTATATCATGCATTCCTTTGGACATTTGATGCGTACTTCATTACTTCATTCTGTTTTTCAGCTACCCTGTTTTTGTTTCTCGTGAGTCAAAAGCCAGTTTTTGCGAGTTAATCCTCCGCCATATCCGCCCAGCTCACCACTGGCATTGATTACACGGTGACACGGGATTACAATTGCAAGCTGATTGGCCCCATTCGCCTGTGCCACAGCTCGGCAAGCAGTCGGTTTTCCCAGTGCATTTGCAATCTCCTGATATGACCTCGTTTCACCAGCCGGAATGGCCAGCAACTCGTCCCACACACGCTTTTGGAATGGTGTTCCTAAACAGAACAACGGTGTGTCGAATGCTGTCCGAATACCTTGAAAGTACTCGTTTAATTCACGCTCAATAGACTGGATGGGAGCTGTAGTGCCGGGTACAATCGCTGATTTGGTTCGTTTGCGCAGACGCTCAACTTCGCGCTCCAGACCTCTGCGGTCCACAAATTCCAGTAAATATAGCGACTCCTCATCTGCAATGGCCATCATCGGGCCGAGGCGGGTGTCAATCCAGGACGCTTTTAGGATTTGTCCTTCATCGACTTGTGTAGGGGCAGCACCCATGATCCGTGAAAAGGCATCGCGGAAGCCGCTGCTTGATTCATATCCGGTAGATAATTGGCTATCAATCACGGTGCGGCCGGAGCGAATATTTTTCAGGGCAAGTCCCATGCGGCGAGCGCGAGCATATTCTACAAAGGTCATGCCGAACCGCTTCTTGAACTGTCGGCGAGCCGTGGATTCGTCGATGGAGAGGGCCTTGAAATCCTGTCCTTTCCAGCGTTTCTCCGGATTTTTCTCCACAGCTTCCACTAATATGCGAACGACATCGGATACTTGGTTAGGGTGAGAAAGTGGACGACAGCGCTGGCAAGGGCGATAAGAGGCCAGAAGTGCCTGCTGTGCCGTTTCATAGAATTCGCAGTTTTCGAATTTTGGCTTTCGCGCAGGGCATGTGGGACGACAGAACACACCTGTGGTTCGGACTCCAACATAGAATAAACCCTCGTATTCCGAATCCTTGGCCACAAGCGCCTCGTAATATTGTTCCTTCAGATCAGCAGAAATCATGGGGGCACGTCCTTACTCATTAGAATCTTTATCTATACCTATTATAGAAAAACGTTGCAGCAAGCATCGCCGAAAATCAGGCATGAATATTGGATAGATTAAATCGGATATAACATTGAAATTCGGTTGTTCAGAATTTGTTTAGAGTGAACTGGTAGTATAGACCTATCAGGGCAGGGAAACTTAGGCAAAGATACCTATATGGTGAAAAAGTGAGTTATTGATCATTCATTGTTATATGAAAAATACATAGGTAAACATGAAATTAAAGATTAGCGGAATGAAAGTTTGGAGGTCGACTAGAATGAGATATTCTACGTACAAAAGTATTTATGAATCCGTTTATACCAAAACGTCCGAGTCTCGCACCGTGTATGTTAAAGATCATTTCATGCAGCGTGTGAAGACGCCAACCTGGCTAATGAAGATCGTAACTATAACTCTAATTATAATCATAGGGTGTAGTGCTGTATTCACTGCATTTGCCGGAGATGAGCAATTATTATCGGGGGACCAGATCGTTGTATCTCAGGGAGATACACTGTGGGGCATTTCATTGGCACATAAACCTCAGCAGATGGACACTCGTGTGTATGTAGAAGCTATCAAGAAAGTGAACAAAATTGAGCATAACGCCATTCAGATTGGACAAGTGTTGGTCTTGCCTGGATTTGATCGATAAAATAAACGGTGCATGACGTCATGAACAGAGTTCTTTTTTTATTCATCGAGGTGCAGTTACATACTGAATTTATTAATCATTTACATATAATGGAGCTTCATGTGGGACGATATGGTGTAGTGATTAATAAGTGGCGTGCTATATAAGTTGAACTAAAGAATATTTACACTGACACTACGATGACAGAATAACCTTCCAATCGCTGTTATCCCCAGATTTTTTGATTCCCTTTTCTTAAAGGGAAAATCCGGGGATAGCGTATGCTTCCGATGCAGCTTTCTTTCAGAAAGCTTTTAGGCGAACGCTTCGCTTTTTCAGGTTTTTTCTGTCCTCTCCGTTATCGTGTAAATGACTAGTTCAACTGATATAGATATATGTGCTGTAAATGGATGAAGGGAGAAGTAGATGATGAAAATAAATATAAAGAAATCTGCACTTTGCATGTCTGTGCTCTGCATTTCGCTCTTAGTTAGTGCCTGTGGAGTCCAGAATAATGGTGAATCGGTTCAGGAGCACGCCTATCCACAATCGAAGCAACCCGTAGAGGAAGCTGGAGAAAACTCTGTTCCGAATGCGGATGCGAAGAATAACAATAACCAAGGCAGTGCCAGTGGTGATGAGGGCAAGCCTACGGCTCAATCGGAATCCACTGAACCGTCTGAGCAGATTGATATTGTCATTGACCAGACGGAGAAACCGAGCGAGGGTAACAGCTTTGATTTTGGAATTAAACAGGTCCCGAAGGGGTATACACTAACGGAGATGCGGTGGACGTCTAACACGGTGACGATTGTAAATTCGCTACAGGAAGCCATCGAACATGGTGGAAATGGTGAAGAGGGGTTTTACTTTAGCGGCAATGGACAATTCTCCGGCTTTATCTATTCGGATGAGATGAAGGGCGAGCGGGGCAAAGCCACATTTGTCTTCACAAATGATGAGGGGAACGAAATCATGTCCGAAAAAGAAATCACGTTGAAGTAACGCAGGCATATCATGAAGGCTCCATCTAGAGCCTGTTGAACAGGAAAAGCAGCCACTTGGGCTGCTTTTTTTGACATACTTAATTACAAGATCGCCGATCTATCTGTTGCTACATAAAGTCAAAGAAATAACGGACCACGTGGAACATAACCGGCGAGGTATAGGTCAGGCTGTCCACCCGGCTCAGGTAGCTTTTTTTGAGCGAATCGAACTTGTTGTCATCTCCAATTAACAGATCGCGCTTCAGTACAGACACCGTCAGACTTCCGAAGAATCCGGCCAAACTGATCAACACCCCGATGAACAGCGAGAACTTCCAATCAAATGGCGTCAGGTAGGGATGAATAAAATAAGACGTAGCTGTTGTCACTATGAATGCACACGCGAACCCTTCCCAGGTGACAAATGGATTGGCTGTAGGCACCACTTTTCGTTTGCCCAGATAGAGAGAGACGAGATAGTGCACCACATCATTAAGCTGTGTTAACACGACCAGGAACAACACCAGCTTGGACCCGTACTCCGGTGTGGCAAATGGGAAATAGGCCAGGTGGCTCAGCCCAAACACCATCAGCATTAGTCCCCATTGTGTGGAGCTGACACTGCGCAGGAAACCGACCGTACCTTTGTTAATCAGGCGTGGCAAGGGCAGCACCAGGAACACATATAGGGGAATAAACACGATAAACATGCCATACCATCCAATGTAGATCCAGTAGAACTGAACCGGGATCGCCAGATACGCCCACAGGAACAGCCTGCGGTCGGCTTTGCGTGTACTGCGAATCATGGAGAAGTATTCTTTGAGTGAGAAGAATGCAAGCACCATAAGGGAGATGAGGGACACGATGGGGTTAAAAAGGGTGGCGAGGCAGAAGATCACAAACATACCCCACCAGGTTTTGATTTTTTGGCCGATGCCTGAATAGTCTTTGCTTGGCTGAAGCTTTGCAATAATTTTGTACACGATATGTATCACAAGTAAAGCTATGAAGATTAACGTTAGTGTAAAGAGTGAACTGCTCACGTACCGATCACCTGCTTATTCAAAGTAAGATTCCATTATAGGGTACCTATGTTATTATGAAGGAATAGTACCAACTTGATAAGGGGAAATTTTGCTATGACAGATGAACGCTCCATCTATATCCTGCTTACGAATACAGGAACGCTGTTTACCAAGGTTATTCAGAGTTACACCCGAGCGCCATATAATCACGCATCGATCTCATTTGACCAGGAGTTAACCGAGCTGTACAGCTTCGGCCGCAAGCATCCGAGCAATCCGCTTAACGGCGGGTTTGTGAAGGAAGATATTCAGACAGGTACATACAGCAAGTATCCCAATACTACATGTGTCATATATGAGCTTCAGGTAACGGATCGTGAAGTGGAAAAGATGAAACGTGTGCTGCACATCTTCATCCGCAGCCGCCAGAAATATATGTACAATCTGCTCGGCGTGATTGGCATTACGCTCAAGGAGCCGGTGGAGTTCAGCAACTCCTACTTCTGTTCCCAATTTGTAGCCGAGATTCTACAGCGTTCGGGAATCAAACTGTGGAATAAACTGCCGGCGCTGGTGACACCGGATGATTTTCGCCAGAGTGAACGATTGCAATTGGTCTATGAAGGAAAGCTAAGCGAGTATACGCTGGGGAATGCAGAGCAAGAGTAGGGTAGGTGCGTGTGCTGATGCTTGCCAAGGAAATCGAACCATGAAACAGTCTGCTGCCACGAATGACGAGGCAACAGGCTGTTTGTGTACTTCATATGGATGATGGTGAGGATGAGGATCGGTCAAAATCAACCGCTTCAAGGAATTCGATCACTTCACCGTTCGGACTGTGGACGAGCGCATTTCTAACCCGAAGTGCAGGTTCGCCAAGCGATATCCAATCCGGTTCAACATAGGCTTTGGCTCCATGGGCGAGCGCTCGGTCATAGATATCTTCTACATCATGCACGTAAAAGGCGAAGTGTAACAGTGCGCCGTGCCGGACCGCTTCAGGAGAGGTGGCAGGTTCACCCTCGGCGGGAATGACGGCTTTTGGGTCAAATACCTCAATACAGGTACGCTGATCCGGAGAGATCAGCATACATGCCTCGGTAATGTGGAAGGAAGGCAAACTCCAGGAGTGACCGACCTTGAATCCCAATACTTTTGTATAAAACGCCAGAGTATCTTCGTAATTACGAGCCTGAATGGCTACATGTGCAAGTCCAATAACACTCACATTACATCGCTCCTTTTTCAGATTGTATTCTAAATTATAGGGTTGATATCGCATTGGAACCATACAATATCAAAGGATATAATGAGATGAAATCTAACTATTTTTAGCTAATTCATTAGAAAAACCTTATTAAATAAGTCGACGACTCGGAGGTCTTACAAATGGAACACATGATAGATGAAATCGATCAGCAGATTATGCGCTTGCTGCAACATCATGCACGTATCCCCGTTGCACAGATAAGCAAAGAAATTAACATGTCCCAACCTTCGGTTAAGGAAAGAATTCTGAAACTGGAGGAGAGAGGTGTAATAACCGGCTATTCAACCATCTATAATCTGGCCCGGTTAAACCGTGGAACCACGACGTTTATTTTACTCAAAACAGAGTATTGCGAAGAGTTGGTCCAGTTCTGTGAACAGGCTATCGAAGTCACGGATGTCTATCGGATTAGCGGTGAGTATAACTATCTGATCAAGGTACAGACGGCGTCCATTGAAGAGCTTGCCGAATTTCAGGATTCACTGGTGAAGCTGGGACCCTCCAAATCCCATATCAGCATGAAAAATATTATGGAAAACCGTGTTCTCCTTTAAGATATGAGAGAGACTAGAGAGAAGACATTTGTTCTGGCACCGGATTCGTTCAAAGAAAGCATGACAGCGAAAGAAGTATGTATCGCGATGGAAAAAGGTTTGCGTAAAATATACCCGACGGCAGGCTATATTCATGTACCTATGGCAGATGGTGGGGAAGGTACGGTGCAGTCCCTTGTGGACGCTTCCGGCGGCGTCCTTCACCAGCACGAGGTGAGCGGACCATTGGGTCAGACAGTCACTGCACAGTATGGCATTCTGGGTAGCGGAACAACGGCGGCCATCGAAATGGCGTCTGCCAGCGGCATCCACTTGGTTACCAAGGAGACCCGGGACCCGCTCCGGACGACAACCTATGGAACAGGCGAGTTGATTCGCGCATGTCTGGACCTCGGCATACGCAAGATCATCATTGGTATTGGTGGTAGTGCGACCAACGATGGTGGGGCTGGCATGGCTGAAGCGCTTGGTGCCAAGTTTCTGGATGCAGAGGGTCGTCCGCTTGCGCGTGGTGGCGGGGTTCTGGATCAACTGGCTCAGATTGATGTATCTGGTCTGGATGAGCGTTTGCAAGAAGTGGAGTTCATTGTGGCCTGTGATGTGACCAATCCCCTATGTGGGGAGTATGGCGCATCAAGGGTGTTTGGACCACAAAAAGGGGCAACTCCAGAGATGGTGGAGCAGCTGGATACGAATCTGTCCCATTATGCAGATGTGGTGAAACAGCAGCTGCACAAGGATATCCGTGATGTACCAGGAGCCGGAGCGGCTGGGGGATTGGGCGCGGGACTTTTGATTTTTACACAGGCTGTGTTACGTAAAGGGATTGAAATTGTCATTGAATATACTGAGTTGCGTGAAAAGTTGATTGCTGCGGATGTGGTATTTACGGGTGAAGGCGGTATCGACTTCCAAACGAAATTTGGCAAGACCCCCTATGGTGTTGCTCGAGCAGCCAAGGAAGCGGGTAAACCCGTGATTGCTCTTGCAGGCTATGTGGGCGAAGGGATCGACACCCTCTACGCAGAAGGTATTGATGCCATATTTGGTATTGTGCCTGGGGCAGCAGATCTGGATCGAATATTGCGAGAAGGCCCGGAGAATGTGGAACGTACCACCGAGAATATTGCTAGAGTACTGAAGCTGGGTCTACTTTCTTAGATCAGTGACCATCTGGATCTTATAGGGTCGGATTGGAATGCGATGTGACAAAGACGGGATACGGATATGCCTGATATCAGGTGATCTGTCTCTCGTTTTTTACTGTGAAGTTCCATTGTATAGTTGTCGTTCAGGTTGCTTCGTTCGCGTTATCTTTACCCTTGATGGCACAAGGAAGAAATTGCACATACAGTTACGTATCTGATGGCCAATACGTTCACGACGGGCAGCACATTGTATGTGGATGGCGGGTACACCTTGATTTAAGAGCCGGAGTTATATAGGCCCAAAAGAATACTTTCTTTAAAATAAAATGATGAATTATGGCGAAAAAAGTTGAGATCTATCCTGTTTTTGTACTACAGGGTGGATCTTTTTCCTTTTATTTACTCTTTTTGTTTAGATTCTGTTTATCGCAGTGCACTACAATAGGCCTTACGTATCAGATGGATTGAATTTATATGTAAAAAACATGAGATAGGGAGGATCAAGTACATGAATTACAGAAAAATAATTAGTTTGATGCTCATTATGGTGTTAGTAGCTCCATGGTTGGCACCAGCAGGGAAGGTTAGTGCCGGAGCATCATTTCCTGTACCAGGAAATGATGGCCTAATCACAATCAAGCGGACGGAAGATCATAACGTTGAAGTACATTGGAGGTATGCTGGCTCTGATTCTACTCCATCCTATGAATTAAAATACCAGGTCTTCGTTTCCGGTGTTGCCGACCTGAACAACATGCAAGAAATTAGAGAAAAACTTGAGTATGGAGATGAGGAGTGGGTGTTGGGTTCAGAGTCTCCGGACGGCACATTCTCTAAAAAAATCACGGGTTTAAGCAACACCGAAACGTACTATTATAATGTAATGGTTGTAGATAAAAATGGGTTGGAAACTGCATACAAGATGCAATCTTTTAACCCTAGCACACAGCTGAGTGAATTGGATCAGTTTAACGAAATCAAAAAAAAGATAAAGCAGGGCGATACTTCTGACTTTAAACAGGAAGTTATAGACCTTTTTCGTAATAAACAATTCATAACCGATCCTGATTTTAATTCGTTATCTGAAGGCGATCAGATTGAACTCGCAGCACATGTACTGAGTCTCGATCCACCAACTAGCGATGGATATCAGAATAAGGGACAAGTTCAATATCTGGTGCAGTTGGCTCTGCAAGCTCTGGAACTTCCCCGTAAAATTGGAGGATCAGACTCCAGAATAGTCCTTGATGAATTTTATGGAAAGCTAGCAGAGCGGAAACTGCATTTTGATTATCCTAGTGTCGAAGAGGGATACTATGAACGTATTGATCTGTATCTCAACTCTTCAGATATTGAAAAACGTATGACTGCTTATATATATGAGCGTAAAATCATAGGTAACCCTTCCATTAAGAAGATTCTGGGTTATAGGGATTCAGTAGTAAGTGATACTCCTTTTATAAATAAGGTAGTATCGTCAGAAGATATGATGAAAGTATTAGATGAGATGTTTGAAATTCAAGAAGGTATAGAATCGTATAACTCCAAAGAAGAAAACCAAGAAAAACCACTTGGAAGTTTCCCTTTGGATATCAGCAAATGGGAAAACCTCTCATCCGAAGAGCAGGAGCAATTGGCTGATCTTATGCTTAGTGAAAGACCGGATGAAGGATATACAAGTTTTGAAGAAATCCAGACTGCATTTAATAAATTTTTCCCTGATGATAACGAAAGCGATCCATTGACTGTCTTAAATACTGCAAAGAGCAACAGTAATATCGAAGCAATGCGAATGGCTATGGAAGATCCAGAGCTGGGTATCACTCTTCCTAACGGATACGGTGCCTTGTCTTTGCAGGTTAGAGATTTCATTGCGGGATTCTTGATTGAATATGTAAATAAAGATTACAAAAATAAAGAACAGGTCCAATATATGATTGAACTTGGTGTATTGGCACAATCTGTTTGGGAGCAGAGGGAACTCAATGTTCTTAGGAATAAGCTGGATCTGCTCGCTCAGCAACTAGTAAATGGACCTAATCACTTTAATGACCAACAGACCTATGTGCTACGCAGCCTTGGACAACAACATTTGGAACGTAGCAAAGTAGATAAAGGTGTACTGGCATATAATTACTTGCATCTAGTTGCATTCGAAAGGTTGGAAGGAGTGTCTAAAGGGGATATTGTTGATCCTGATATTGTCCTGAATCTCCTCTCTATGCCTATCGATTCATTTGAGCAAGCTACTTCTATACCGCGAATGGATCAATGGCTTGATAAAGCAATGAAAGATCAGAGTAAAGGTGAAGCATTCTTCAGCAAATACAAATTTAATCTTAGAGGCGCTCTTGATTTATCCAAAAGGGCAGAACTCAGTACTGAAGGCCAGAAGGAATTGGCTGAATGGGTCCTAAATGAACAAGACAGCTATGAGGATGTTGGGAATCTGCAATATGTATTTAATCGATTCTTTACGGCTCCTAATGTGAAGGGTAATGACATTAATAACACCCTAACGGGCTTGGACAGCACGATGGAGATATCCTTTGACAATAAGCTGCACTGGATTGATGTTGCCTTCATTCAAAAAATGGACCTTAGCGGCAACAAAACGGTATGGGTTCGTTGCAAAGCAATCAGCGATGAACTGCCAGGCCGCGCTGTGAAGTTTGTCTTTACACAAAATGGTGATAGCAGCACAGATAATGGCAATACTCCAACGCCTAACCCGGGTGGAAACACAGGTGGTGGTGGCGGATCATCTACGACTACGCCTGTAACGTCTACACCTGCACCAACAACGAAACAAGAGCAGATCGTGGTTGACGTTAATGGAACAAACGGCACGAACCTGACCAAAACGCCGATTACCCGTACAACCGAAACCAACGGCACGATCAAAGACCTGGTGAAAATGACCGAAGCGATTGCCAAGGAATCTGTTGAAAAAGCGAAGCAATTGAACATGAACACCGCACGCATTGTCATCCCAGACACCAAAGATTCCGTGTCCGAGACACGTATTGAACTGCCAAAGGCAGCGGTGAAAGAATTGAATGATGGTTCGCTTAAGCTGGAGATTTCCACTGAAAATGTAGTGATTTCCGTTCCGACGAATTCCATCGCCGGATTCGATCAAGACTTATACTTCCGTGTGGTTCCACTGAAAAAGGAATCCGAACGCAAAGAAGTGGAAGAACGTGCGAAGAAAGAGCAATTGATTCAACAGGTTGCTCCAAACACGAATGTACGCGTGCTGGCTCGTCCGGTAGAGATCGACACGAATATGCAGAGCCGCGAAGTGACACTCACGTTGCCACTGCGTGACAGTCTGCCAACTGATCCGGCTGCTCGTCAGCAAGCATTGGACAACCTGGCGATCTATATCGAACACAGTGACGGCACAAAAGAATTGATTCAAGGCAAATTGGTGCAACTCGCGGATAACAGCGAAGGCATTGAGTTTGTTGTAACGAAATTCAGTACGTTCACCCTCGTTGTTGTGGATGGACTGAAAGCTTCACAAAGTACACATCAACCGTACATCCAAGGTTTCGGTGCTGACTTCCGTCCAGACGCATTCGTAACACGTGCACAAATGGCAGCCATGCTGGCTCGCAATCTTCCAACTGAAAAAGCAGGTTCCGGGAATAGCGTGAGTTACAAGGATGTATCTGCAACACACTGGGCAACAAGTGAGATTCAAAAGGCTCAATCCGCTGGTATCATGAACGGCATGAGCAACACTCAATTTGCACCGGAAGGTTCGATCACCCGTGCACAGATGGCAACGATTGCGTATCGCTGGACGCAGCAACAAGCGAGTGCAACAACCGTGAATGGTCCAGCAGTTTCCTTCACAGACGTATCCGCAGACCTGTGGGCAGCAGATGCGATTGCATACGTGCAATCGGCTGGCCTGATGGTTGGATACAACGATGGTACATTCAAACCGGATAGTAAGCTGACGCGTGCTGAAGCGGTGAAAGTGTTGAACGTACTGTTCAACCGGACACCCCTAACTGGCGCAGTTACGCTAACGTTCAGTGATGTACCAGCAACACACTGGGCATATGCTGATATCGAAGCCGCAGCGCAAAAGTAATATCTGTTACAGAATCACAGAGTTCAAAATGAAGAAAAAGAGCAGGTTATCGATAAGATAACCCGCTCTTTTTTGTATCCATAAGTTCAAGAAAGGGCAAACCCGAGGTTCAACTGACATACCTTTGAATTCATGGTAATGATTTAATTATTGAACAGGGGTTCTGTTCGGAGCAAATAGTTACCCCGTACCTCTGCAGCCCAGTATGCAAAGACCTCTCTCCATTGAACACTGTTAAAGAAATCCTCTACGGATTGGTTTTCGGAATCCCAATCAACAAATATGTTGAGAGGTGTAATTCCTCCAGCCCAAATTCCATTACTGACGTCAGTTCCCGTCTCTCTAACTAATAAAATTGGAATCCCGAATTGAAAAGCCATGGCAGGCTCGATTTGAGAAAAAGTAGATCCTTCCCAGAATGGGGTGTTTGTTGGTGGCCCTCCTACATTGGATTTAAGAATTTGAACAAAAAATCGTTGGAAGTTGATGGCGAGCAAGCCATAGCTCGAAAAAACCAAGCGCCGTATATTCGTCAGGATATTTTCCGGATATTGTTCGCTTACGGGCAATGTGCGGGGGAAGAGCAATGCATCTTCAATTTCCGCAATAAGACGGTTCAGAAATTGTCCTTGCAGGTCATTTACCGTGTTGGTTGTACTCAAAAAGGTCGGAATACGAAAAGCGCGATCTACACATTCATTGATAGCCGAGGATGTATCTTTTTCATAGTAGATGGGCTTAGGATTTGAGGAGGAAGTTCTTACATTACCGCGGACGGTTGGGAGCTCCGATATCATGCTTACGGGAGCAATTTTTTTCATGGGAATTTGCTGAGTCTTAACCTTATTTTTTGTATTACTCAATGTTCACATCTCCAATGCATAAGAATCTGGTTTTTATTTAGTCCCAGTCTATGCATTAGCCCATTTTGTGTTACCGATTGCCCAAATATAATGCCGATGGCGACGTAGTCGTTAGTCCATTAAGAAATTGTCCTTGCTTGTATCAAAAAACGGCACAGGATTTTTTCCCATACCGTTTTGGAATTCTTACTTTTCCTATCTTGCTTTAAGCTGATCTCGATTCTCTTTCACTACTGCACATTAGTCATTCTTCGGAAGAGAACTCTCGTAAAATTTACCGTCTCGCAACTTATCCACGAATTCTTGGAGCCAGACGTAATACTGCTCCGCGTGTTGGAGTTTGTGCAGATCACGCAGTGCATCATCTCGATCTTCAGAAGAGGTATGCTCCGAAAGGATCATTGTCGACAGGTCAGGAATGACCTCACGAATACCTTCTAACATGACATCTACTTCCCGTTGGAGCTTGGCCCCGAAGAAATTTTGGAACGTACGATAGAAGTCGGTCTCAGCCAGATATTGATCCTGGCGATCCTTCTTTTCCTCCAGTTTATAGATCATCTGTGATTCTGTAAGCGAACGAACCGCATAGCTCATGTTGCTCTTGCTCATATTCATCGAGTTTTTCATCTCTTCAAGTGTCATCGGTCGATCCTCAAAATACATGATGCCGTACAATTTGCCAAACGTATGATTAACCCCATATAGATCCATCGTATTGGCGATGGCCTCAATGACTCTCTCCCTCAGCGCATGCCGATCAGGTAACGAAGAATGGTTCGGGTTCCCGGCAGTTTCTTTTCCCACAATGTCACCTCTGGTTTATGATAGCGTTCCCACTAGCTGCCTCATATTTTACATGACTTGCTCCAATTTTAACATAAGCCGGAATTAAAATTTTCAATACGAGTGTACAATCAATTTTGTACAGAATAAGTATAAAGCTGATTATACTCAAAAATTCCCAATCATTAAAGAAAAATTGGACAGTAAGGAGTGGGGGATTTGCGTTTAAAACTATGGAGGGAGTCTGAAGCAGTTCTATTCACGCTGCCAGCTCTAATCCCATTGCTGATCTTCTGGCTGGGACCTCTGGGATATATCGTTTATCTCAGTTTCACCGATTGGGACTTCATGAGCCCGGACAAGCTGTTTGTTGGTTTGGACAATTACAGTTATCTGCTGACAAACTCTGAATTCTATCGATCACTGAAAGTAACCTTGTTATTCGGACTGGGAAGTGTAATCCCAACTATTGTAGGCGGATTGGCACTTGCGATGCTCATGAATAGCAAAATCAAATCATCCGGCATCTTCCGGACATTACTCTTCTCACCTTGGGTCACCCCGACAGTTGCGGTGTCCATTGCGTGGTCCTGGATCTTCGAGCCCGAAGTGGGACTCGCTAATCTGATGCTGGGCTGGGTTGGCGTATCTCCGATCGGCTGGTTGCGTGACGCGGACTGGGCACTGGTTGCCGTTCTGATCGTCACGCTCTGGAAGTCGATTGGGTGGGCGATGGTATTTTATCTCGTTGCGCTACGAAATCTACCATCCGATCTGCTCGAAGCAGCTTCAATCGATGGGGCCAACGGTTGGGACAAGTTCAGAAGTATCACATTGCCGCTGATCTCACCAACGACGTTTTTTCTCTCAATTATTCTTACCATCCAGTCCTTGCAAGCCTATGACCAGATCAATGTCATGACGCAGGGTGGACCGGCAGGATCAACGAGAACGTTGCTGTACATGTATTACCAGTCTGCATTCGAATCCTTTAATGTAGGTGAAGCTTCGTCCATCGCCGTTGTGATTATTCTGATCTGCGTGTTGCTGTCGGGAGTATCCTTCCTGCTTGGAAGACGTCTGGTGCACTACTAATGACAATGACATTGCCCAACAAAAAGTCTAAACGGATGAAGCGCAAGGAGTTGCAGAACGTGTCACAACCGAATTTTAAAATAAGTAAATTAATCCGCTACCTTCTGCTAGCCATTATCGCGCTGGGTACAGCCTTTCCCTTCTATTGGATGGTCATTAGCGGATTCAAAACCAATGATGAGATCTGGCAGTTTCCGCCGACCTTCTGGCCGGAGACATTCCTGTGGAGCAACTATGTGGATGCCTGGAATGCGGCACCATTTGCCCGTTATATCCTGAACAGTACCGGGGTGGCATTAGCCATCTGTCTATTTCAGATCGTCAACTCCAGTATGATGGCGTACGCCCTGACACATATGAAATTCCGTCTCAAAGGTGCACTAACATCCCTGATTCTGGTGGGTTATATGATACCGAGTACGGCCGTGTATCTGCCTAGTTACTTGGTACTTAGTGAGCTTAACCTGCTGGATTCCTACACAGGCTTGATTGTATCCAACTGCGTCAGCGTGTTCTCCATCTTCCTGATTCGGCAGGCGTTCATGCAGGTATCTCATGAATTGGTGGAAGCCGGACAGCTGGACGGTGCATCCCACTTCCGGATTCTCTGGACGATTATTACGCCGCTTGTTCGCTCAAGCTTCGCCGTGATGGTGCTGATTACGTTTATTGAGCAGTACAACAACTATTTCTGGCCTATGCTCATCACCAAAGACCCTGATTTACAGCTGGTATCGGCGGGTCTGCGCAGTTTCTTTGTAGAGGGCGGGGCATATGGACTGGCTTGGCCACAGATTATGGCTGCGAGTGCCTTCACCATCGCACCCCTACTTATTCTCTTCCTGTTCACCCAGAAGACCATCATGCAGAGCGTGAATATCACGGCTGGTGTGAACAAGAACTGATATGCACTACCATTCACCTAAAACGGGAGGAACAACAATGAATTGGAGTCAGACAAGCATGACATGGAAAAAGAGATTGAGGTTGAACTGGAAGAGTGGCATGTCGCTGGTACTCGCGACAAGCTTTGCACTGCTGACTGCTTGTGGAACACAAGCACCCGCAGAATCAGGCACGACGGCTGCTGCCAGTGGAACCGAAGCTCAGGCGAAAGATCCGGTGGAGATTGAGTTCTGGTATGGTCTGGGTGGTAATCTGGGCGATAACATGAAAAAGACGATTGATGCGTTCAACGCCTCCCAGAACGAAGTCGTTGTAAAAGGAATTGTACAAGCAGATTACACGGAAACGGAACAGAAGCTGCAAGCAGCAATTGCTTCCAAGAAGGTTCCAGCCGCTGTACTCAGCTCCAATATAGACTGGGCACGCAAAGGATATTATGCACCCATGGATGAGATGATTGCCGCTGATCCGAATTTTAAGAAAGACGATTTCATTCAGACATTCCTGAACCAGGGACAGGTGGATGGAAAGCAATACTTTTTGCCAATGTACGGTACAACTCAGATCATGTATTACCGTATGGATACGTTCAAGGAGAATGGAATCGACCCAGCGAGTCTGACGACTTGGGAGAAGCTGGCTGAGGCGGCAGCGAAGATGAGCAAGCAAGAAAATGGCAAGACCACCTTCTATGGTTGGGAACCGATGTGGGGTAGAGACAATATGATTGATGCCGTGCTGGGTAAGGGCGGACAGATTCTTAGCGACGATGGAAAAACCGTTATGATCGACTCTCCGGAATGGATCGAGACATGGGAATTGTTCCGTAAATGGATTAACGAAGACAAGATTATGGGCATTCACTATGGAGGTCAGGGCTGGGAGTACTGGTACAAAACGATTGATGATGTGATGAAAAATAAAGCAGCAGGTTACACCGGATCTAGTGGTGACCAAGGTGACTTGGACTTTAGCGTAGTCGCTGCAATGCAACAACCAGGCTGGGAAGGTATTGGTGAAGGAAAACCGGTAGCAAGTGCCATTTCGGCAGGTATTCCGTCAGCTGCAACGCCTGAACAACAACAGGCAGCATACAAATGGCTTACGTATTTCTCTGAGACTTCAAACACAGCTTCATGGTCCATGAACACCGGATATATTGCAGTACGTCAATCGGCTCAACAAGATCCAGAGTTCATGAAGTTCAGTGAGGAAAATCCGCAGATCACCGTACCACTGCAACAGGCAGCTCACGCTTCGGCTCCATTCCAGGATCCAACGGGTGGCAAAATCAATGATGCATTGAAGGATGCAGCTGATCAGGTACAGATCAATAATATGCCAGCGGAACAAGCGCTGAAGGAAGCGAAAGAGAAAGCACAGAAGGAACTGGATCGTGTAACGAAATAATAAACTTATATACAGGCACGTGAATTAAGCGAAAGGGGCGGTACATGCTGTACCGTCCTTTCCGTTCATAAAGATCGCAGACAAGGGAGTTAACCAATGCAAGATGAAACGTATGTAGACGGATTACCAAATCCGATTGAAGCCGTTTTGTTCGACAAGGACGGGACATTACTTGATTTTACGGGCATGTGGGGGTTCTGGACCGATTGTGTGTTGAACGACTTCAGAGATCAGTTGGCGACCAGGGGACTTCGTATCAATACAGATGAACTTCCACAGATCTGGGGTACATTCCACGATGAACAAGGCCGAATGAATGGGTATGACGTGCGGGGGCCACTTGCGATGGGAACCATGGATGAAGTGTATGCCGTGCTGACGTGGCATGGATATCGTGCGGGTCTTAGCTGGGCGGAAGCCAAGATCATGGTTCGGGAGTGTTTGGCGCGAGCGGAGGAAGAGATGGAGCAGCATCGTCCGGCATGTCCGTTACCGGGAGTTCAAGAATTCCTTGAACAGTGCCGTAGCGAAGGTGTCGCTATGGGTGTCGTGACGGCAGATGATACACCCAGTGCAATTAAACATTTACAGTGGATGGGACTGGATTCCTTTTTTGACGTGGTGATTGGTACGGATCTGGTGGAGCGGGGCAAACCTTTTCCCGATATGCTACTGCTTGCCTGTGAACGGTTGGGAGTATCTGTACAACATACTGTGGTTATTGGAGATACGGACGGAGACATGGAGATGGCACGAACCGCCGGTGCGGGGTACAGGATTGGCATTGGAGAACCGGGAAAAATCCGCTTGGCGGATAGAACGATTCAATCCTTCCATGAATTGCTGAATGGTGGGCTGAATCGATGACGAACAGTCACGCCTACTTGGGCTGGGTACTGTTGGCACTGGCCATCGGGCTGGAGCTGAGCGCTACCATTTTGCTGAAAGTATCGGATGGATTCTCGCGGTTATGGCCTTCGGTGTTGATGTTTGTCTGTTATGGCGCAAGTTTTACGTTTCTCAACTTTGCAGTGAAGTATATGCCGCTGGCTGTGGCCTATGCGATCTGGTCTGGCGTGGGCATTACGCTCATTGGCGTCGTGGGGCATTACTTTTTTGGTGAACGTCTGCGGCTCACGTCTATGGTCTGGATCGGTTTTATTCTGATTGGCATTATTGGACTGAAATGGAGTGATTCTTGATGGGAAATGAACATACACCGGAGCAACCTCTTGCCAGCTTTCAGGTTATTACGGACACACATGTGCGAGATGAGGCAGACCATATTCATAACCGGCATCTGGACCAAGCATTAGCCGACATAGCAACATTCAGTCAGGGGAGCAGCGGGATTATGCATGTGGGCGATGTGACGGATCGGGGGCTGCCGAGCGAATATCGTGAGTTGCAGCGCATCTGGAAGCAACATGCGGAGAGCTTGCCGGATATTCGGTACACGGTAGGTAATCATGATATTGGAGCCGTGGTATGGCAAGATCCACCGATCGTTTTGCTTGAGATGAAAGAAGATGAAGTAGCCGAGTTGTTGGAGCAGGAAGCAGATATCGAGCTGGTCACAAAACAAACCGCTGCTGAATCAGCTGCACTGATTGAGCAACTATCCGGCGGGACCTATACGTTGCCTGCTGCACCTTCGGAGCAGGAGGGCCAAGACGGGGAAACTATCTCTTCAGGAATGGACCCCATTACAGTCGCCGGGTTATGGCAGCGTCGATTAAGTGATTTTGAAGGGACAACCGGCATGAAGGGCTCTTACCACGACCATTGGATTGATGGGTATCATTATATTTTCCTGGGCACCGAGCAACCTCATCCGAAGGATTGTGATATGTCGGCCGAACAATTGGAGTGGCTGGATGCCAAATTGTCTGAGCGTGCAACGCCAGAACATCCCATCTTCATTTTCTTGCACCAGCCGCTTATGGATACGGTAGCTGGATCGTTGAAGGAACAGGGATGGTATGGTGTGAATCAGGATGTTGAACTCAAGGCCGTTCTGGCCAATTACCCGCAAGCGATCCTTTTCTCGGGTCACACCCATTGGCAGTTGGAGGCACAGCATACGATGTACGATGGTGCAGGCCACATGCCAACGATGTTCAATGCGTCGTCAGTAGGTTATTTATGGACGGATCAGGATGAGCATCTGGAGGGCAGCGAAGGGCTTCATGTGGAGATTTATAAGGATCGAGTTGTTGTGAAAGGACGGGATTTTGTCGCGTGTGAATGGATCGAGGGTGCTGAGTTTACGGTAAGTTATCCTGTAGAAGGGTAGTTATTTGGGTGGTAAAAAGGAAAGGGTTACTCTAAGGGTCAATGCCATTAAGACAAGTAAAACTTGATGACATTGCTCAAAGGGTGGCCTTTTTGGTATCCATCTTAAGGATATGTATCAGATCATCCACCCCATAAAGTTCCACGTGAAACGTAGCAGGGGAGGCTAGAGTTGGGTAAAGTTGTAAATAGGTATGACTACAAACTATACTCAAATAAGTACACATGATATGCACGTACTCGTTAATTTAACCTATTTACGGAGAGGAAGTAGAAGCGGCATGAGAGAACTTCAGGTTCAAACGACATATGGTACAGTTCAAGGCGAACTTTTGCACGATGCAAGCGTATGGAAAGGCATTCCCTATGCGAAACCTCCAGTAGGTGAGCTGCGTTTCAAGGCTCCGGTACAGCCCGAGTCATGGGATGGAATCAGACAGGCCAATCAATTTGGACCTGAGAATATACAACCACGAAATCATCAATCAGAAGGCCAGACAGAAATTCCGAATGAGTCAGAAGATAGTCTATATCTGAACATCTGGGCACCTAAGGAAAAAAGAGCAACACCACTGCCGGTCATGGTATGGATTCACGGTGGTTCCTTTGTAACAGGTTCAGGTAGCCAGCCGATGTATGATGGTACACAGTTAGCGGTTCGGGGGGACGTCATCGTTGTGACGATCAACTACCGATTAGGACCTTTGGGTTTCCTGCATATGGCTCCATTGGGTGATTCATATGTATCCAATGCAGGTCTGCTGGATCAAGTTGCGGCATTACAGTGGGTGAAGGATAATATCTCTGCTTTTGGTGGTAACCCGGATCAAGTTACGGTGTTCGGCGAATCAGCAGGCAGTATGAGTATTGCAGCACTGATGGCGATGCCAGCGGCCAAAGGACTGTTCCAACGTGCCATTATGGAGAGCGGTGCATCCCAGTTCATGCCGGCAGAGCAAGCTTCAGCGTTGCGGGAAGGGATGTTAAAGATTCTTGGGGTGAACCGGGACAACCTGCAGAAGTTAAATACAATTCCTGTAGAGCAGATTATTGCAGCGGGTGAAACGGTCAAACAGCAGAGCGGGGCGGGTATGGCATTATTGTTCCAACCTGTATTGGATGGGCAGACACTACCACAGATGCCACTTCAGGCAGTGAGCGAAGGCTCAGCGCAGGATATTCCGGTGCTGATTGGTACGACATTACACGAGGGTGCACTGTTCATCCAGCCACATGTGCCTTTTTCAAAAGAAATCGATATGGTTCAGGGCGTAGACTTTATGACGCCAGATCTGGAGAACCGGGTAGCCATCGCGGATAGTTATCCAAAAACGGCAGATGGACAAGCTCAAGTGATGACCGATATGTTCTTCTGGCGGTCAGCGCTGCAATATGCTGCGGCACAGCAGAAGTATGCCCCAGTGTGGATGTATCGATTTGATTGGGTGATGCCGGAACATCCCCTGTTAAAAAGAGCAATTCACAGCATCGAAATGTTCTTTGTGTTTAATACACTGCATGTCCTCAAATTCATGAATGCAGAGCCGGATGAAGCTGCTGCGGCACTTGCCCTCAAGGTACAGGATGCCTGGATTTCCTTTGCCAAGAACGGCAAACCTGAAGTTGCAGGTGTGAACTGGCCTGAATATGAGCAGGATCGTGCGACACTAATCTTCAACCATGAGATTGAGGTCGTACATGATCCGGATGCAGCCAAGCGAGAGCTGTTAGGATTATAATGCAGGTGGGTTATTGTGTATGAATACTCTGAATAACTGCTATGTGCCCGATCAAAAGAGGACGTTCATTCTGAGAATGAACGTCCTCTTTTTGTAATCTGGCTAACGAAGTAAGCAGAACGTAAGCACTAATTAGAGGTACATTATGCCTTGTTATACTCCAAACATTATTTACGAGAGGCACGTGTGCGGGACACTTCATCGAAGTAGAAGGAACGTTTTTCACGGGAGAAGAGCACGATCAAGACATGAACAAAGAGCACGGCGTAGACTAACATATAGATGCCGAATGTTCCCAAGGAGATCCACATTTGATAAGGCTGAAGCATAACATCCTGATGACCTGAAAAAGCATAATCGTTGACCAAGCGAATGATCGTAACGAGCAGCCATGGAACATAGAGTGCGGCAAATCTTTTGAATAACGATTCACTGGTAGGTGTGCCGGTCTGACGATTCACATAGCGGAATCGCAAGATGGCCGAGCCTGGAGTTATCCCATTTCGCACCCAAGGTATGAAGAACAGTACAATGACCATAGCAATGGATGTACTTAGCGCATCACTGATCACATCAGATGCTGTGAAGATCGATATCAGATTCGAAAGGAAGACAACAACGACTCCATCGATAATTAACGCGAGCAATTGAGGCATAGTATACACTCGGTTTTGCTCCACAAGCTGTTCACTTTTCGCCTGAATGCTTGCACGTGATGGGAATAAAGCAAGCAGGATGGGCGCTGTGAAGAATCCAATGACTGCTCCCGAAGTATTCAATAACAGATCATCTACATCGAAGAGGCGGTAAGGACAATTATAATACCCGTAGAATCCGGTGATTTGAGTGATCTCGAAGAATAAGGAAAGCCCGAATCCACCAAGCAGGGCGTACTTCCAGAATGATCTCTTTTGAAAAAAGTAACGGATATATACACCCAGCGGCATGAGAAGCAGGACGTTAAATAGAACTTGCAGAAAGGCTCTGCCCTGAATCATGCTGAGATAGCTGGAAGGCTGGGTCCATACAATGGGTGTTTCCTTCATGATGTCTTTGACAAAAGTGAATGGAACCAGATTGTAGTAGATCGTGTCAGCGGCTTGCTGCGCACAGGTATCTCGCGTAGTCGGAAACGGCAGAATGACGAGGCAATAGGCGGCCAGAATATAAAAGATAAACGAAAAGCTGATGCCAAACCGTGACCAACTGAAGAAGCCGTCTTTGCGATAACCATAGATCAACCAAGGCACCAGCAAGAACATGGCCGCAACAACAAAGATCAAAAAAGCCGTTTGCACAGGGAAAACATATGAGGACATGAGTAGGAACTCCTTTGGTATTAAATATAATATAACAATTCATAGAGACATAAAAATTCATGTATGTGTAGTGCGTATCTAATAGTTACATCATAAGTAGTTACCCTTAAAGTGAGGGATGCATGAACCTTAAATTTGGTTTAAATCCATCCATGCAGTGACCAAGCGTATGGAATATACCGTCGAAATCCCGTATACTTGCGGGAATGCCAATCGTAGAATGGAGAGTTTAATACATATGTCTAATTTGCCTAACTGCCCCAAATGTAATTCAGAGTACACGTACGAGGATGGTAACCTGTTGGTTTGCCCGGAGTGTGCGCATGAATGGTCTTTGGAAGCAGACAATGATAACGCAGAGGATGCAAAAGTAATCCGCGATGCCAACGGAAATGTGCTAAGTGATGGCGATACCGTTACCGTCATTAAAGATCTGAAGGTAAAAGGTAGCTCACTTGTGGTTAAACAAGGCACGAAGGTGAAGAATATCCGCCTGATTAATGGGGATCATGATATTGATTGCAAGATCGACAGCTTGGGTGCGATGAAGTTGAAGTCTGAGTTTGTGAAAAAGATATAAGATCATATTGAGAAACGTTCTGTTCCGCATTCAATGGGAATTGAACGTTTTTTGTTTGACAGGAAATATTTAGTAGATATATACTGGTTGGAATTTAATTTTTCTGATTATAGTTGGGTGGTCTACATATAAGAAAAGGCAGGTGTCAGAGCGATGAAGAGAGATCATATTATTGAATATTATTCCGGGTTTGATGAGTGGGGCAGACTGGAGCGGGAACCAATTGAGTTCATCATTAACATGCATTACATCAGGCAGCATCTCCCCGCTACTGGTTGTATTCTGGATAATGGCGCAGGACCGGGAAAGTATGCCATGGAGCTTGCGAAGCTGGGGTACCAGGTCACTTTATCGGATCTGACACCTTCCTCTGTGGATACTGCGAGGCAAAAGGCTCAGGAGTTTGGTTTGACACAGCAATTCGATGGGTTCCATGTTCTCGATGCCACTTCGCTCTCCGGTATGGCTGATGAGACGTACGATGCGTCCCTCATGCTGGGGCCGTTATATCATTTGCAGACAGACGAAGAGCGCACGGCTGCTGTGCGGGAGTTGTACCGTGTGACCAAGCGAGGGGGCGTGGTGTTTGTAGCTATGCAAAGCCGAATGCGCATGAGTATCAATTCGTTACAATCTCCGCAGCAATGGAAACCAAATGATAACATGGCAGCAATCCGATCTTTTGTGGAAAAGGGTATATTCGATCATCAGGATCAAGGACGATTTACGGGAGCATACTATTTTAATATTCAGGACGTTACACCCTTCATGGAGCAACATGGATTTGAAACCGTTGATTTGATTGGTTCATCCAGCCTTAGAGCGATGCTCATGGACGAGCAACAGCAATATTGGAAAGAGCGTGGCGAGTACGAAGAACTCATTCAATATATGATTGAAGCCGCCAAAGACCCTTCCATATTGGGAATCTCGTCTCATCTGCTGTACATCGGGAGGAAGAAATAATAGACTTACAGGCAATGCTCTAAAAATCTATGTATTTTAGAATATCAGTCCATAGAATGCTGTTTGCACATGATATAATATTTCTATCTAATGGTCTGGAGGTGTCACTATGCAATGGAAGGAAGTTCAGGAGCGATTCCCTAATGAATGGGTCGTTTTTGAGGCAACCAAGGCGTACTCTAGAGAAGGCCAGCGTTACATTGAAGAGATGGCAGTGATTGATTCATTTGATGATTCTACAAAGGCACTAAAACGTTATGGTGAATTGCATCAGGAAGATCCCAGACGGGAATACTGCTTTTTTCACACTTCACGTCCAGAAGTTGTGGCAAGAGAACGATATGTTGGCATGAGAGGTCCTCGATGAAAATTTCAGAGGTTTATGGAATTTGATCAAGCCATAATTATAGAAAATAAACATAAATGTGCCCTCTGGAAACAGGGGGTACTTGTGTTTTTCATCAAAATAGTTCAATATTAAGATACATAACAAAAGGTGATCTACTTACAATAGGTAAGATGAACAACGGATCGCTTCATACCAGGGAGGAACAGACAATGGAAATCGGAATTAGTACATTTGTGGAGACGAATCCGGATGTAAAAACAGGAGAACTTATCAGTCATGCGCAGCGCATTCGCGATGTTGTTGAAGAGATTGTTTTGGCAGATCAGGTGGGTTTGGATGTATATGGCGTGGGAGAACATCATCGTGCCGACTACGCCGCTTCATCACCAGCTGTCATTCTGGCGGCCGCAGCTTCACAGACCAAGAATATTCGCTTGACGAGTGCGGTAACGGTGCTGTCATCGCATGATCCGGTACGGGTATATCAGGATTTTGCTACACTGGACGGCATTTCGAACGGACGTGCAGAGATTATGGCAGGGCGGGGATCATTTATTGAATCGTTCCCATTGTTCGGCTACGATCTGAACGACTACGATGAGTTATTCGACGAGAAACTGGATTTGTTGCTCAAGCTGCGTGATTCGGAAAAAGTAACCTGGGAAGGCAAACACCGCCCTTCCTTTAACAATCTGGGCATCTACCCGCGCCCTGTACAGGAAAAACTTCCGGTATGGATTGGCAGTGGTGGTAATCAGGAATCGGTAGTTCGTGCAGGACTGCTCGGTTTGCCACTGGTGCTTGCCATTATCGGTGGTCGTCCGGTGCAATTCGCACCACTGGTGGAGCTGTACAAGAAAGCAGCTGCACATGCGGGACATGATGCTTCCAAGCTGACGGTTGCTTCTCACTCTCACGGCTTCATTGCCGATACAACAGACGAAGCCGTGGAGAAATTCTTCCCGCCAGCGCAAGCGGTCATGAACATACTGGGCCGTGAACGTGGCTGGGGACACTACAGCCGTGCGACATTTGATGCGGCGCGTAGCCTTGAGGGTGCTTTGTATGTAGGTGATGTGGAGACCGTAGCTCAGAAAATTATTTACCTGCGCAAGGAAGTTGGGATTACACGCTTCATGTTGCACACCCCACTCGGCACCATGCCGCACAACGAGGTCATGAGAGCGATCGAACTGCTTGGTAAAGAAGTCGCTCCAATCGTGCGTAAAGAAATTGCACGTTGGGAAGCGGAGAACCAAGAGGCACGTTAATCGACTGAAATCGATACGGAACTAGATAGAGTCAACCAAATAAAGGAGCATGCCCTAGGCGTATTACGCCAATGGGTCTGCTCCTTTTTCGTTTATCTTCTAAAAGTATCTAAAACAGCACAGGTTTAATGTCTATCCATTCGCAGATGTACTCACAAGGGAGTGTATAACCATTGACAACGAATGATCATAGAGGGTTTTGGCAGCTTCTTCGCTCTCAATATGGCCTCCCAAATACAGATGAATAACACCGTGTAAGGGAGCCCAGATCATCCGAACTGCAAGCATGGGATCTTGTACCTGAAGCATTCCCTGTTCAATGGCTACCTCCACTAAGGCAGACACTTGCTTAAGTGCAGTCGCTGTTCCCTGTAAGGTTTCTCCATCTGGTTTGAATTCGGAAAAAGATCCTCCAAACATCAGCTGATAGAAGCTGGATTGAGAAATGCCGAAGTCCCAGTAGACGTAGGCCAGATCACGGAAATATTGTTCGAACGATGCCTGCCGGGGTATAGTTTCAAAACGCTGGGCCATGAGGGAGCATCCCTCTAGATACAGATGTTTGGCCAACCCTTCTTTTTTGCCAAAAAGGTTATATATGATTTTGGTGGAGCACTCCATGCGTTCAGCTACACGGCGTACCGTGACAGCTTCTGGTCCATGCTCTTGCAGTAAAGCAGCAGCAGCATGTACGATATTTTGCCGCAGATTATCCGAGTGCTGCAGTCTGGCTTCCTGAAAGGTTGTTACCGTATGTGCAGATTCCGTGGAACCCGAATTAAGATCCTTCATTGATTTCATCCTCGTAACCGTATTGTTGTTGAACAGAAACTACGTTTCCTTCGCTTATGGTCATTCTACTGTTTTACGCCGGATAACGTCAATTTAATCCGAGTTTAGTAAGTGAGCACCCCGTTCTAAGCCCAAATTTAACAAATGCATTTGACAGCGTCATGCAATTTGGTTACGATGGTTCTATACAGAAACAGTGTTTCCTAATGAAAACAAGTGTTTAAATTATGCATAGAGGATGGATGAGAGATGATAAAGGAACAGCATCAATGGGTACTTATTACAGGTGCTTCTTCAGGTATTGGGGAAATTTTTGCACTCGAAATGGCTTCTAAGGGTAAAAATATTGTGCTGGTGGCCAGAACAGAATCCAAACTGAATCAATTGGCAGAGCGAATAGAACGTACATATCAAGTAAGGGCTGAGGTAATCGTATCGGATCTTTCCGAAGTAGAGGCACCTCAGAACGTATATGAGGAATGTCAGAATCGGGGAATACACATCGATATGCTGATCAACAATGCGGGATTTGCTACCCATGGATGTTTTGAACAGGTTGATGGTTCAAGGCAACAGGACGAGATTATGTTGAACGTGCTCGCCTTGACAAACATGACACATCTTTTCTTGCCAGGCATGTTACAGAAGAAAAATGGTGCTGTCATTAATGTGTCTTCGACGGCTGCCTTTCAACCTGATCCGTATATGGCTGTGTATGGAGCAACGAAGGCATTTGTACTTTCTTTTACAGAGGCATTATACGAAGAAAATAGGAAGCGTGGCGTACAGTTTTTGGCACTATGCCCAGGCTCAACCGAGACCTCGTTCTTTGATGTAGTAGGTGCTGATGAAGCCTCGGTGGGCAAACGTGATACACCTGAGCATGTCGTGGCCGTAGCCATGAGGGCACTGGAGTCAGGCAAACCTTATGCTGTGCCGGGGGCCAGGAATTATTGGACAGCACAGCTCACCCGCCTCATACCACGCAAGTCCATGTTGCGAATCGTAGGAAGTATGCTCCGTCCACGTTCCGAGGGTGTTAAACCAAAAAAAATACAAACCTGATTAGTGGTATAGGGTAAAAGCTTTAGGCCAAAATGCCTTTGGCCCGAGCTTCCTTTATCCAACCTGGAAATTCAGTGAGGAGACGATCGTACAATTCTTCATCGCTGATCTTGGAAATGTCGTCGAGAGCAAAAAAGTCAGCATTATCGATGAAACGTCCAGTCATGTCATCGAGTTTCTCCAGAATACCGTAATTGGCTTGGCCTAGGCCAACAAATTGCCAGAACAGGTTTTTGGTTGAGCTTTCGGTAATAAGCCGCATGATTTTCCCTTTTTGACTGACTCCACCATCGCTAAAAAAGATAATATACGTTGGCATCTTCACATTGGGTTCCTCGATCGTGTATTTGCGAATGACATCCTGCATCACAGGAGGTTCGTTATTGGTACCGCCTTTGCTTCCCAGCGTATATGTGCGTTCAATATAATTCTCGAAATCCCTGGCGGTGACGCTAGGTGCACGCAAGAAGTCTTTGGCGAAGAACCAGACGTCCAACTCCCCATTATCATCAAACGCTGATGCAATCGCCAGGATACGCTCGAAGGCCTCTTGCACGATGCCTTTGCGATACAGATGGTACATGGAGCCTGATGCATCAAATACAACGGCAACACGTGCCTGGATAGGTTCAATCTTTTTCTTTTGCAGAGACAGGGTTACTTTACGCTTGAGGAGATCAATCTTGGTCAGGTTAAGCGGTGGATGATTCGTGTTTGGTGCAGCAACAGGTGCCAAGACTTCTGGAGAGGCCGCTGCTACTTCAGCTTGTGCTGTGAGAAGAACCTGTTCGGCTTCCGAGGTGTCGTTACTCTCAATTTCAACACCAAATGACTCTGCCAGCGGCTGCAATCCACCAAAGAAACCTCGTCCAATCGCACGAACTTTGAACCCGTCACGATACTTATAGATTTCAATGAGAATAAGTGCTGTTTCCGCAGTGACCTGCGTGATCTCATAGGTGATCTGCTGGGAACCCGCTTGTACAATCGCCTGACATGCCTGAACATCGGCGAAAGTCCCTCCCGCATCCAGAGTAGCCGTAAACACACATTTTTCCACAGGGGCCTGCCGTAATTGATTTGTATCCAGTACAAAAGAGGATTTCAGTTCCTCTGCCTGTTGCAGAAGTACACTTTGATGGGGATCGGCCTTCTGATTATAAAATACAAAATAGTCGTCAGATGGGACCTTTCCCTCTTCGTTCACCATAAAGCAGCTAACATCCAAGGGAGAAGGAGATAAAGTACATTGAATGGTTACCTGAAGTTGAGCACATTCGTTGATACTGATATTCTGGCCTGTGTTTAAGTGGATGAACGAATCTGTCATAATCGGATGCGCCTCTCTTCTCCAATATAATGGTTGAAAATGTACAGTAACAAGATCGATTCTGAGACAAATGTTTCCATAAGTCAATCTTTTCACCGTTGATCCTACGCTTCATCAGACTCGTACTTTTCCTGATGCTCCTTCTTCATCTTCACATAGTCTGGATCGGTCTTCGCAATCTCCCATTGCGCTTTGAATATGGCGGCGGCTTCTGCCTTCACCTTATCATTCTGATAGGGCAGGATCGAGCCATCCTCCTTCGAGTATTTGCGTCCTCCTTTGTGATTTGTATACCGCCTGGCCCGTGTATAACCCATCTGGAGAAATTTGCGAGCCATATCCATACCCACGAAATCTCCCTTTTTCTTATAGTCCAAAAATAGCTCATAGATTTTCTCCGATGACTCTGTCGCAATCTCGGGTGTTTTGAACCGCCAGTGTGGCAGAATCTCGCCTTTGTACGGCTCTACCATCAGAACACCCTGCTCGCCCCGACCTACGGTGTACAACTCAGGATGTTTGCGCAGATCCAACTCATCATAATTGAGACTGTAATCAAATTTTTTCATGTATACGCCCTCCTTGATAGGGATTACCCCGATTCTTTTACATCAAGCACGGTTAATGGGGAACAACAGAATCAATTACACAGGAGGGATAACGGTATGGGAATGTCCGGCAGATATCTTGTGGTTACGAAGGAGCTAGTTGAATCCATCAAGTCAGGTGAGGTTAGTGTGCATGATTGTGCAGTGGATCTGGATATCGATAAAACATGGCAAATGCTGCAGTTCACGCTGAACGGTAACCTGGTACAGGGGGAACCACCTCTCGGTTATGTGGTGCCTCTCGCAGGTGAGCAATACGCGGGAAACTATTTGGACATGGATCTATTTTTGCTTAGTAACGAGCAGGTGCTGGAAGCCTACATGGCATTGGAGCAGCTCACACCGGAGGAATTGAAGCAACGGTATAGTCTGGACCAGATGATCGCTGAAGGTGTCTATCCTGTCATGGAAGATTGGGACGCGGAAGAGACATTTCAGGAGATCGTTCAGACTGTAGATGATGTCCAGGCCTTGTTTCAGGCCACGGCTGCAAGTGGGAACGGGATCATCTTTTATGTTTTCTAAATGAGCACTAAAATTAAGATGGGAATTCTATGGCCGACACTGACTGAAGTAGGTTTGAACTAAGCCTATTCGGGTTATTGATAGACACAAGGCTCAGGCCTTGATGACATGACAATCCGGTAGAAGAGAGGGAATGCGATATGACACAGGATCAGAACGAAGAGAACAAAGCGATTCAAGAGGACGAGCCGGATCAATTCGAGACTCCCGCAACTGCGGAAGATGAAGAAACGGATGAGAAACTCGCAGAAGATCAGGAGCAAGAATAACTCCCAGCATTGCACAATGAAGCAGGATGTTTTATCGAAACATACGATATGCTGAAATATAGATAGACCAGAGGTCGGACATGCTCCGGCCTTTTGGTTTATTTTTTTGCGTATCCGTTTACAAGAATTACCCATACCTTCATAATGGAAATGAACCATATTTTTCTAAGGAGGAGTTCATATTACGAATCGGAAGTTAGTCCAATGGATGGCAGTGCCACTAGTACTTTTAATGGTTGTTCTTACAGGATGTCAGGCTGTGGGTGGAGTAGACGTTGGCAAAGCAATGGCCAATGGCGCGAGTATCAAGTCCGGTGAATCCAGACAATCCATGAATATAAACATAGAACCGGCTAAGGAATTTGCTACAGATAAAGACCTTGAAATGATCGAACTAATTAATTCCATTTCCCTGGATATTGATCAAGCCAAAATGAAAGATGCGAAGACAGCATCGATCAAAGGTACACTGAGCATGGAGGGAACGAAGTTACCTTTCCACCTGTCCATGAATGAGTCCCAATTGGTCATTGATCTGGACGGAGCCCAGAAACCGCTGTACATATCTCTGGATACGTTGCAGGATGCACAAGCGCTTCCAATGGTAGATACGAAGGCTCTGGAGAAACAACTCGAGGAACTTTCCCCGAAACTGTTCTCTTTTGTCCTGAAGCATCTGTCCAATCCGAAGAACATCTCCGTAACACCGGTACAGGAATCCGTGAATGGCGAAGCACTTAGCCTCTCCAAGCTGCATCTGGAAGTTAGTGGTGAAGAGATGCTTGCCATGGTTAAACCGTTCCTGACGAGTATTTCGAAGGATGAGCAAGGACTGAAAGACCTGATTGGAGATCTGTACGATGTGTTCTACCCTGTATTGGAAGCAGTGAATGAGGTAGAAGGTGGGGGAGACGACACGCTGAATTCGATCGTTCCTGAATCGAAAGATGAAGCCGTTGCGTCACTATATGCCATCATCAAAGTAGGACTGGACAGTATGCTGGTCAATTATGATCAGGAGCTGAACAACCTGTTGAATGAGACCCCCGAATTCAAAACGGTATTTGGCACAGAAACCAAACTGAAATTGGACTTTTATCTCGACAGCAAGCTGGATATTCGCAAGCAAAACTTTGAACTGAAAGTAGCGCTGCCTGCTTCTGAGGATCTGCCGGTGAACTCTGTAACGGTAAGTGGAGATAGTGAACAGTGGAATATCGGTGGCACAGTTGCAGTTGATGAAGTGGATGTTTCGGGCGGCGTTATGGATCTGATGAAGGATGATATTACGCCTGGACAGATGCTGCGCAATTTTGATTCCAATTCACTGGCATACCAATTGCTGAAAGATGAGGCTGGGATCACGAGTAAAAGTGTAGTGCTCTTCCCGGATGATGAATACGCTGGGGCGATCACGGTTAAGAACACAACATTTGTTCCGCTTCGCTACGTGTCTGAAGAATTGGATGCTGAAGTGAAATGGACCAAAGGCTCAAACCAAATTGTTGTCATTGACGACATCACTGGTGATGAGATTGTCCTGACCGTAGGTTCCAAGAAGGCAACCGTTGCTGGTAAAGAAGTGACTATGGTGGAATCCGCTTATGTAGGCAAAGACGGCAAGACGTATGTGCCGCTGCGCTTTATGGCTGAATCCCTTGGAGCTACTGTAGATAAGGAACAAGAAACAGGCTGGATTTACATTGACCGTCCTTAAGTGAGACGTTGTAAGTAAGCCTTAGTATGAGAGGGGATTTCAGAGTATGCCAGATTTCTCGTAATGATCGTGAAAAGAACACCGCAAAAATTCCGTTTGACCATGAACGGGATACGTGTGTCCTTTTGACCCATTACGAGGAGCTTCGGCGTTTCTGAAATGATGAAACGGATCGGGGAGTGCCTCTATTGGAGGTGCTTCTCTTTGTCGTTTCATCCTAAATAAATCCCCAGAGGTGTTGTATATGAAAAGTCAATTATTCATCCATTCAAACTCCGTTACGTTGCGTCCATTTACGCTTGAAGATCAGGCTGCCGTGTATGCACTAACCCAACAACCTGAAATCACAGATGTCCTGCCAGATTGGAAGATGACCGAGGAGCAGTTGCGCGAATTTTTGAAATTTGTCGTTGGCAGATATGAACAGTTCAACCCGGAAGATGTACGTATCCTGCTTGCCGTTGTACACAATAAAGATCAGCGTATCATTGGTTGGTGTGGCGTATTTCCAAATGACCTGCTGGATCGTGCTGACCGTGAAGTGGCCTACGCTATCTCCCGTGATTACCGGAATAAAGGATATGTCACAGAGGCGGTGCATGCCCTAACAGCATATTTATTTGAGCATACCTTGCTGGATCGAATTGTGGGTATTGTGAAGCCGTTCAACCAGCCGTCACGCAAAGTTCTGGAGCATGCGGGTTTTCGTTATATCTCTCGCAGGAAACTTGTGGATCAGGAGAACTACGATTATTTTGAACTGCTTAAAGTAAAGTCCGAACCGGTGCAACCGAAGCAGGTACATTCTGAAATTCGCTTACGACGAGCAGAGCAGGAAGATGCTGTTGTACTTACAGAGATTTGCACTCGTGCTTTTGATCATGTCATAAAAGTCTGGGCGGATAATGAGAAGGATATCGATAACAATCTATGCCCGCCTGATTATTCGTCAGTTCGCATGCATCGTTACGTGATCCGTGAATGGGATTATTATGTTGTAGAATCCGACGGATGTGCCATTGGTGGAGTGAGTGTTAACGTGCTTGGACGAAAACATGCCAGGATCGATAAGATCTATATTGACCCCGTATGCCAGGGCCGTGGCGTGGGAACTCAAGTCATGAGGTTTATTGAAGCTGAATTTCCGCAGATTGAAACCTGGAAGCTGGAGACCTCAGGTCGGCAGCTGGATAATCATCATTTTTACGAAAAAATGGGATATGTTCGTATCTATGCATCTGAGGATGAGTTTGGATATGAGAAAAACATGTCAACTGATCCTTTTGATCCAACATGTGATGAGACATTAGCCAAGGACTCGGGTGAGTCGGTGGTTGAATATGTTCAAGCTAATCTGGACTCAGTCCGTTACAGCACCAGTAACCTGACCAATAGTCGGATCACTGACTGCAACCTGAGTGGAAGCAAATTTACCAATCTAAATATGACCAATATATTGCTGGCTGATTTACGCCTAACCGATAGCAAGATTGAATTCTGTGCTTTGGATGGCGTTCAATTCCAGGACACACATCTTGGATCTGACCGTGTACCCATGCATTGGGCGCATTGTGATCTTGGGGGAAGTCGTTTTATCGATTGCGATCTATCTGGGGTTCAGTTGGAACAATGTCAAGTGACCGGGATGAAGATCAATGGAGTAGAAGTAGAGAAATTACTTGCAGCCTATGAGGCTATGAAGTCCTGAGGAGGAATGGCAGGGCCAATACGGAAGCATACTAATCCGGTTGAGATGATGGCTGTAACTGTTCCCCGTTAGATTAGAGCAAATGAAGAAATGGGTATTTACGTATGGAGGATGTCAAAACAGCAAAGGGAGGTCTATGGAGTATGACTGAACGATTTGCGGGTAAAGTGGTCCTGATTACAGGCGGTGGCTCCGGTCTTGGACGATCAGCTGCTGTGGAAGTTGCACGTGAAGGGGCGAAGCTTGCCCTGGTGGATGTGAACATGAAGGCGCTGGAAGAGACCAAGCGTGTGATCTCGGAAGAGGTACAGCATGCCGAGTTTCTGTTAATCGAAGGTGACGTATCTGACGAAGAAGCTGTGAAGAAGTATGTTAGTGATACGGTCAATGAGTTCGGACGTATCGATGCATTTTTCAACAATGCAGGCATTGAAGGCAAGCAAAACCTGATTGAAAACTACGAGACGGAGATGTTTAATAAAGTTATCGATATCAATCTGAAGGGTGTATTTTTCGGGTTGAAGCACGTTCTACCTGTGATGAAAAAACAGGGCGAAGGCTACATCGTGAACGCGTCCTCTGTTGGAGGGATTCGCGCCGTGCCAAACCTGGTTGCCTACGGAGCGAGCAAACATGCCGTAGCCGGCATGACCAAAGATGCAGCGATTGAATACGCCGAGCATGGGATCAGCGTTAATGCAATTGCACCCGGAGCCATTCTGACAGATATGGTTATCGGCTCGTTCAAACAGATCAATCCGAATGACTGGGAGTCAGCATCCAAAGAGTTCGTGAAGGACAACCCGGCGAAGCGCTTGGGTGAACCGAAGGAAGTAGGGCGTCTCGTTGCCTTCTTGCTGTCCGGCGAAGCACCATTTATCAATGGAGCCATTATTCCGATTGATGGTGCGCAGTCAGCCAAATATTGATCCCATAATCATCAATGGTTCATCAATGCGGCATAGATATATACTGAAGAACGCCCTTTTTCGCCAATGTGCGGATTGGGGCGTTCTTTTTTTGGTTTGATATTCAAGGGCGCGTATCCCGTATCCGGCAGATTAAGTGTGCTGTAGAATCTGCGGCTTTTTGCTAAACCCGGTACTCCCGGCTGTAAAGCCCATCTGGCGATAGAATTCATGTGCAGCTTCACGTTCTGGGCGATTGCCACTGTTCAGAGACAGGGAGTCCACGTCATGTGTGGCGGCCCATTGCTCAGCTTCCAGAATGAGCAATGGGCCGATGCCTGAGCCCCTGAACTGATCGTGTACAACCAATGCCAAGATACGGCAGTGTCTTCCGTTTTTTTCATACAGATAAGACGTCTGTAATCCGATCAGTCCAACTACGCGGCCTCGTGCTTCAGCAACCAGTGTAGTAAAGTTTGCGTCCGTAGAGATATGGGTATAGCGCTCCTCCATCTCCGCGTACGTGGTGGGATAACCAAGTTGGTCCATCAGAATGACCATATCTTGCAGATCGGTAGGGGAGCTATGTCTAATCGTCACATCCAGGCTCATAATGTTGTATCCTCCTTGGATCTTTCCTTCAATGAAAGTTCAATAATGGTATCCAGCAGCTCTGCAAAAGAAATGCCTGCAGCGGCTGCACTTTTGGGCAGCAGACTGTTACGGGTAAGACCCGGCAGCGTGTTCACTTCAAGCACATACGGCATGCCTTCCCGAATCATCATATCCACGCGTGCGTAGACGCTACATTTGAGCACCTGATAACAGGCCAAGGCCGCGGCTTCAACGCGATGGTGAAGGTCCACAGGCAATTGCACAACCTGCTCATCGGCCCCGTGGTCATCATATTTGGAAGCATAGTCGAAAAACTCGGCGTTCGAACGAATGGAGATCACTGGCAGCATCTTACCATCCAGAATAGCACAGGTAATCTCTTCACCTTCGATATACTGTTCAATCATGACCGTATCATCCCAGGCGAGGGCAGCCTCTACAGCAGTCGGCAGGACGGAAGCTTCCTTCACGACCTGGGTACCAATGCTGGAACCGCCTGAATTGGGTTTGACCACCACGGGGTACGTTAATTGTTGAACAGCAATAGAGGACAGTTCCTCCATATGGTTCACCCGCTGCCATTCCCCGGTAAGCACACCTGCATGCTGCATGAGTTGTTTGGACATGTCTTTATCCATGCATACACTGCTTGCCAGCACACCACAGCCTGTGTAGGGAATACCCAGGGATTCCAATGTGCCTTGAACCGTACCGTCTTCGCCGTATTTGCCATGCAGTGCAAGCAGTGCCACATCAATCCCCGCTGACTTGTCGATTAGATCACGCTTGGTATTCAGCTCAATGGGTACAACCTCGTATTTGTCTCTATTCAGGTTTGCCATCATCTCCTGTCCGGTGAGCAGGGAAATATCCCGCTCTGAAGATGTACCGCCCATAATCACGCCAACTTTCATGTAAAATCCTCCTTATCTCATTTGAGCTGCTGTCTCGCCAATGATGCGAATGCCTTTACGTATATTCTCATCGCTGACTCTGGAGAAACCCAGACGCATCGTGTTTACACCTTGACCGGGTTCCAGATAAAAGGTATCCCCTGGTGTGAACGTCACACCTTTCACTTTACAGGCCGCCAGCAGTTCACGGGTTCTGTATTCGGACGGGAACTGCACGAACAGATGCAGACCACCCGCACCGGAAATCCGGCACATTGGCAGATACTGCTTCAGGCAACGCACAACCAATTCATATTTTCGCTTATACTCCGTGCGAGCTCGCTTCAAATATTTCTCGAAATTACCGTTGCTCAGATATTGATACAATAACGATTGGTCCAGCGTGGAGGTATGGATGCTGCGTGCCCGTTTCATACTCTCCAGATAATCAATCAGCGCCGCATCCGCAATAATCCAACCTACCCGCAGACCTGGGAACAGGACTTTGGAGAAGCTGCCCAGATACACCAGTCCATTGCCTTTGCCCATGCTGGCGATCAGGGGAGAGACATGCGAACCGGAATATCGCAATTCTTCGTTGAACCCGTCCTCAATAATCGGTACCTGATACTTGTTCATCAACCGGATGATCTCTACCCGTTTCGCAGGGGACGTCACAATCCCGGTTGGATTGTGATAGGATGGCACGAGATATGCCAGATCATATGGACTTGCCTCAAGTTCATGTTCCAGTTGCTTCAAGTCCAAGCCATCCGGCTCCATGTTCACACCGGTCAGGTGGAACTGGTGCAACTTTAGATTTTTGATCGCCGTGTGGTGCGTTGGATTCTCGCAGAGCGCTTTTCCGCTTTTTTTGCGCAACGCTCCAAGCACCAGATCGAAACCTTCCGTGAATCCGTTGGTGATCAGAATGTCCTTGCCACGGAGGTCAACACCTTTGTTCTCCATATATCGTAGTAAATAGTTCATCAGCGGTCTGTATCCTTGCGCATATCCGTAATTCAGCAGTACTTCGCCTTCAAGTGACATGCGATCCAGAAAAGCCCGTTTCACGTTGTGCAGATCAAACAGCTTTTCATCCGGTGCTATGCTGGTAAACGATATCTCACCGCGCTCTGCTCCGGAGCCATGCTTCATCAGATCGTACTGCTCTGCCTGAATTGCATACTCGCTTACCTCTGTCGTCCAGTCCAGTTCCCAGTTCGCTGCTGCCTCAGGTGTTTCGATGGAGGCACTGACGTAATTGCCCTTGCCTTTGACTGCATAGATCAGACCTTCATCTTCAAGCTCGGCATAAGCGAGCAGGACCGTGCTGCGACTAACCTTCATGAGTGTGCTGAGTTCACGGGTCGAGGGCAGCTTTTGTTTGGCTTGCAGGCCGCCTTTGAGCATCAATCGCTTCATATAATCTTTGACTTGTATATATACAGGGCGGTCCTCCGTCAGTTGCAGATCGGAATACATCCCATCACTCCCTCTACTGGTATCTTGCCATATTATAAACCCAGCAGAAAGAACCACGATACCTCTGTTTCCCTGAGCGTGTGGTTGGTTGTTCGCACAAACGCAAAAAGCCCTGGCAGTATGCCGGGGCCTGGTGGTGAAACTTGATCCATTTTCTATAGTACTGCTGCTATAATTTCTACAGTTGTATTGCATGACTAGTCTCTCTAGGATCGATAGCTATCTGACCTTCTACGTGTGTCTATTAACTTCAGTACGACTATAATTGCAGGCTTTCTAGGTGATACTTAAAATCTACAGTGAATCATGAATCTAGGTCTTTCTAGGTTTGCTTGCTGCAAGGGTCGATTAGATGATGAATCCACAATCTATAAGCTAGGGTTCTTGCTAACTGTACTCTTGTCGTGATCACGTAACAGAATTCAGCATGAAAAAGAGTTTCAATCATAGGGTACAATAGACGGAGGTAGATATAAAGACGTATGTCTCAGTGCCCAATTTCTTCCTCATACCCCTATAGTACCACTTTGAATCAGGGAAGTTAACCTTTTTTTTGAAATATTTGTCGTAATAGCGAAAATTGCGTGAATTGTACTTCATATAGATTGAAATGGTGTCCCTTTATAATATGTGATAGGATGTAAACCTATAGATAATGAGGAAGTGAGCCTATTGATTAATATTACCGTGCCAACACCGGATGTAACCATCACAAAGCAGGCTGATCCACAGCTTAGCCACATTTATGGATTTACTGATTTTCACCTGATTACCCGGGAACTAGGCGGGATTTTCATGTTTTACAATGCCGCTGGAGAGTTGTTATTTGTCGGGAAAGCACGAAAATTAAGACCACGTATCAAAAAGCATTTTGAAGACACTGTATCACCAATCAAGAATCACCGCGAGGAAGTAACGAAGATTGAAGTATGCGTGATTGAAGATCCAGTAGATCGTGAAATTTACGAGACCTATATCATCAACACGATGCGTGCGAAATACAATGTAGATAAAGTCTTGTACAAATAAAACGCTTAAAAAGCACATGAACATGCAATGTCTGGGACATATGTCCTAAGTGTTGCGCCAGTGGGTAAGGATGCAATCGAAGGATTGCATCCGATTCCTTCTGGTGCCATCCCGATCTTTTCGAGGGAGTAGCTTGTAGAATTGAACCGTAGTACGCCCAAACTTAGTATCACAGATATATCAAATGCATATGAAGAGGTGATTGTGTTGATCGGTCGTAGCGGTAACCCTACACTTAAAGACAGCACGTTTGAAAACAGAGGATATGGAGAAGATCGGTATCAGAATTACATGACGATCAACGGTACGGTTAACAAAGCGTTTATTACGCTTGTGATCCTGCTGGGCAGTGCGTTTGCAACATGGATGATGTTCTTTAACGGACAACAAGTGATGCCGCTCGCTTATGGCGGATTGATCGTTGGTTTCATTCTGGCACTTGTGATTTCGTTCAAACCAGTAGCGGCACCGTATCTAGTACCTATCTATGCTGTGGCAGAAGGCCTTTTCCTTGGAGCACTCTCTGCAACCTATGAGTCCCTGTATAACGGAATTACCTTACAGGCGGCTCTGTTGACCATGGCTGTATTCATCGCTCTGCTGGTGGCATACAAAACTAGATTGATCAAAGCTACGGAGAACTTCAAGCTTGGGGTCGTGGCTGCAACTGGCGGTATCATGATCATGTATCTGTTGAGCTTTGTACTTAGTTTCTTCGGCATTTCAATTCCTTATCTGCATGATAACAGCTTGATCGGCATTGGTATTTCGGTCGTTATCGTCATTGTGGCTGCCCTCAATCTGGTCCTGGATTTCGACTTCATCGAGGGTGGTGCTGAACGTGGTGCGCCCAAGTACATGGAGTGGTACGGTGCATTTGGATTGATGGTGACGCTCGTATGGTTGTACATTGAGATTATCCGTCTGCTTGGCAAATTGCGGAGCCGGGATTAGTCCTATCCATACGTCAGAGACGTAAACGGATTGTAAATTTAAAGCTAAAAAGCTAACGCGTGATACTCACGTCGTTAGCTTTTTTTGATTAACATTAGCAGAATTTCCTTAATGGCCGCCCTTACAAAACTCAACTGATTCCAATTCGTTGAGGCCCAGCACCACTCTATACTAACTCTGTATACAGATCCTCTAAGGTTACGATTTCCGGCTTGCTCGGCAGTTCTCCCCCAGCCGAACATGCCGCAAGCATATGTCCATCATCCAGTCGCCGACTATAGAAGCGATGTGCCGCAGCCTGTTTGCAATCCCAATCTTCCCGCTCATTGGGAAGGATGGCGAATGAGTTCAGGGGTATGGACAACCCCATACCCACTGCCTTGATATAACTTTCCTTCAGCGTCCATAGACGGTAGAAGGTTTCCAGCCGACGATCGTCAGGCTCGGCAGCTAAGAACTGGCTCTCCTTAGGAGAGAAGAAACGCTCTGCAATCTGCATGTCAATTGGAGCTATTTTTTCCACATCCACGCCCAGTTCATCTGTACTGCCGGAGATCAGCGCAATCCAATCACCAGAATGGGAGACGTTGAATTGTACATCCGAATGGTGACTGAGCGAAGGTTTGCCGTAGGAATTACGGGTAAAAGAAAGGTCAGCAGGTCTCAGTCCAGTTAACTTGCTCAAAGTCACACGAGTCAATATTTCTCCCAGCACGGAGCGATACGCGTCAGCCTGACGCAGAAAACGCGAAGCCTGAGCACATCGCTCCGCAGAAACTTGCGATAGCAATTGGTTCCATTTCGCCTCGGGCAATACTTCTGGAACTTGAAGTACACGAATAGTTATCATCATTAATCACCTGAGGACATATTCGGCGTGGATCAGTAACTTTCCTTTATATGGAACGTCCCCTCAACTCTTCCTCCCAAATCATCACTATACGGATGCCCCTAAAAAGCAAGCCGGTTGTCTCGCTTTTTATGTTAAGGCCTCAGGTTGTGCATCTTCTTCATCATGCTTCCTGTACTCGTTTCCATTCTGTATGCGCAGACTGCACTCGCTCCCACATATCTTGGCATTCCAGTTCGCTGTAATTCACCAAGGGTTCATGGAATAGTTCAGTTAATACGTTACGCCACTCGGTATAATTCCGGATCTCCGTTTTCCGGATTCCTTCGATATCATGTGTTCGGAGTATACATCCACGTAGTTCATTACTGCGGATCTCATTCCGCTGACGAAGCAAAAATACGTTATGCCAAGGTGATTCGGCCGCCCGACTGTAGAATTCATGTTTGGGAATGAACTCCTCCAGGCTGGAAATTGCTTCAGGAGCATAGTCGACTCCTTCACTTGGCCCATTCGGCTCGTACTCAAGCCTCCATCCCCCAGCCAAAACAGATGATGGCATCAATTGGTACGTAAACGGAGCTGAACCATAGGTTCCATAACGAAGTGGCAGAGGTTCAAAGGGCATTCCGCCGAGACCTACATCTACAATCCAGCGTTCAACTGTCGGGTCAGCATCTGGCAGAAGCACAGATAGACCGAGATGGAATGAGTTCACGCGGGGTTGTTCCCCATGAGGCTGTACTCCACCGCGATGCCAATCAACCGTATAACCCAGCGAGCGGAGAAGAACACTAAATGCACCATTTAGATGAAAACAGTAGCCGCTGCGTCCCTGTAATATAAGCTGAATTGAATCTTGAAGACTGATTTCCGCAGGACGACCTGCAAAAATATCGACCGTTTGCCAGGATAAATATTGTACATGTGCTCGCTGGAGTTCAAATAAGAATTTCAGTGTAGGTTCCTTTATATCATCTATGCCGATCCGTTTCAGATAGGCCTGTATTTCAGCTGTATTCAATAGTTCAATCATTCAGATCACCTCACGTCATATAGTGGGCTGCAGCCAACATTTTTATAAACTTCTGCAGCCCTGAGTTCATTGTAAAAGTGAACGGATGAAAACAACATCATCAGTTGCGCAGATTGTAACGGTACAATTATTGAACAAAGCCTTGAAATTCATCTCAAGAGATGGGCATGGTTCTGATCTCATTGAAATACAATATATGGATGGGCTATTTCTTTTTCTGGGGTATGCTAACCCTTTGGAGTGGATATAGGTTAGAATATAGATAGATAGCAGGATTAGGAGATGGAAAAATGGCTAATGATGAAGTGATTTTGACACAGGAAGGCTTGGAAAAGCTGGAGGACGAACTGAGGGATTTGAAGTCGGTGAAGCGTAAGGAATTGGCTGCGCGTCTAAAACTGGCGATCAGTTACGGTGACCTGAAGGAAAATAGTGAGTATCATTCAGCCAAAGATGATCAGGCCTTTATGGAGACCCGGATTTTGATTCTGGAGAAGATGCTGACAAAAGCAAGAGTCATCTCTTCAGATAATATAGACTCCAACAAAGTGAGCATTGGATCGACGGTGTTGCTTAATGACATTGAGTTCGCCGAGAAGATTGAATATAAAGTGGTTGGTCCTGCAGAGGCCGATGTTGCGGATAATAAAATTTCGTACGAGAGCCCGCTGGGCAAGGAGATAATGGGCAAAGAAGTGGGCAGCGTCATTCATGTCAATGCTCCGATGGGCGTTATCAAGTACGAGTTACTTCAAATTAAAGTGTAATTCAAAAAAAGAGGTGCTCCGCAGTCATCCAAGTGGCTGAGGGGACACCTCTTTTTTATTCTATTGGGCTTTGAATGGTTGGGAATATGGATTTGTTGAAACTTCATACGGTTGGACTAACGGACTTTATCACATACTGTGTTTAAGGAACTTATGAGATGGAGATTTCCTTGTGTTTTTTATGTAAAAAAAATAACATTTCGACAAATTTCGAATTTCGAATGACCTGACAAGGTGAGTAGTATATAATTACGGGAAAACTTTAAAGTGATGGAGTAGATACGATGAATTTTAGTAAGCCTAATCTAGATCAAGACAACGCTGGCAAAGGAGAACGTTTCTCCCAAGCTGGATTTATCCTGGCAGCCATTGGTAGTTCGGTTGGTCTGGGCAACATGTGGAAATTCCCGTACATTACGGGTGAGAACGGAGGGGCTGCGTTTTTCCTGCTCTTCATCGTCTGTTTGCTGCTCATCGGTCTGCCAGTGCTCCTGGCTGAACTCGCGATTGGCCGCAGTGGCAGAGGTAGTGCAGCTACGGCTTTTATCAAAGCAGGTGGACATAAGGGCTGGCTCGCAGCCGGCTTGCTGCAGGTACTGACGCCGTTTATCATCCTGTCCTTTTATGTCATTATTGCAGGCTGGACCTTGCAATATGCAATTACGTCATTCAGTGGCACATTGTTTAACAATCCGGATTATGCCGGACAGTTCGATTCCTTCATAGGTGGCTATATGCCGATTGTATGGCAACTGGTTGCGGTTCTAATTACAGGCTGGATTGTAGCCAAAGGAGTATCCAACGGAATCGAAAAGTTCAACAAGGTACTGATTCCGGCGATGTTGGTGCTGCTTATTATCCTGATGATCCGTGCAGTTACATTGCCGGGTGCAGGAGCTGGTGTCTCCTTCTTCCTGAATCCGGACTTCTCGCAGCTTACAACTGAATCTGCACTGGTGGCGCTTGGACATGCCTTCTTCTCCCTGTCACTTGGGATGGGTATTCTTGTAACCTACGGTTCGTATGTGGATAAAAATCAATCCCTCGGTGCGGCAACCGTCGCCGTCGGTGCAGGTGACCTGATCTATGCGTTCATTGCTGGTCTGATTATCTTCCCAACGACATTCTCGTTTGGTATTGCACCAGACCAAGGACCGTCACTGATCTTCGTGGCTCTGCCGGCGGCATTCTCGGCCATGCCGCTCGGCTTCCTGTTTGGTGGACTGTTCTTCATTCTACTGGCTATTGCGGCAATGACTTCGGCGGTATCCTTGCTGGAAGTTCCGGTGAAATATTTCATGGAACGTTTGTCCTGGAGCCGCAGTCGTTCGGTGTGGGTTATCTCTCTAGCGGTCTTCATCGTGGGACTTCCTTCGGTATTGTCGCTCGGCTTGCTGCCTGAATGGACGATTGGATCGAAGAGTGTGTTCGACTGGATGGACTTTGTAGCATCCAACATCCTGCTGCCTGTCGGTGGACTGCTTGTGACGATTTTTGCCGGATACTTCTGGAAAACGGCTGCTGAAGCTTCCGGCCTGCGTTCCGGATGGTTCCGGGTGTGGCTGTTCATGCTGCGTTACGTAGCTCCGATCCTGGTTCTGCTGGTTCTACTACACACATCCGGCATCATTCACTTCTAATGGTGAAGACCCGATAGGGTGAAATATGGTCTGTTGTGCAGATTTACCATGGATAAAGCCTCTTGGAAGAAATGCAAAAGCCCTTGTTTTCCCTCGTCAATTTTGGGACAATACGGAGTAGAGGTTTTTTGGGTAGGACCGATAAGCCATATGCTTTTTTGCGAAAAGAGGATTATACAATGAACAAATCATCCATATATGGATTAACATTAGAGCAATTACGTTCCTGGCTACCGGAGCATGGGCAGAAAAAATCCCGTGCATCCCGGATTTGGGAATGGTTATATCACGAGCGTGTACACGATTTTCCGGCAATGACCGATGTCCGTCAAGAATGTCTGGACGTTCTCTCTGAGCATTTCACAATGAACTCGCTGAGCGAACATGTGAAGCAGGAATCGGCAGATGGTACCGTGAAATTTCTGCTACGGATGCAGGACGGCAACCTGATTGAGACGGTATTAATGCGACAAAAATACGGACTTACCGTATGTGTGACCACACAAGTCGGCTGTAATATTGGCTGTAGCTTCTGTGCGAGCGGATTGATCAAGAAGAGCCGTGATCTGACTGCTGGAGAGATTGTGGAGCAGATTATGCATGTACAGCGACATTTGGATGCAGCGGGTCAAGACGAGCGGGTAACGAACGTGGTTGTGATGGGGATTGGCGAACCGTTCGACAACTTCCAGCACATGAGTGATTTCATCGAAGTCATTAAGGATCGCAAAGGACTGGCACTTGCCGCCAAACGGATTACTGTGTCCACGAGTGGCCTTCCGGACAAGATCAAGGAATTTGCAGACAGTAGTCTGCAGGTCAACCTGGCGATCTCTCTGCATGCACCTAATAATGAACTGCGTACGCACATTATGAAGATCAACCGGGCTTTCCCGATCGAGCAATTGATGGATGCGGTGGATTATTATCTGGCTAAAACCAACAAACGCATCATGTTTGAGTACATCCTGTTACGTGATGTTAACGATCAACGTGAGCATGCCGCGGAGCTCGCTGAACTGTTATCCAGTCGCAGAAGTATGGTCAGTGTGAACCTGATTCCATACAACCCGGTGGATGAGCACAGTCAGTATCAACGGAGTACAGAAGAGTCGATTCTGGGCTTCTATGATACGCTCAAAAAGAACAACATCAACTCCACTGTACGTATGGAACATGGTACGGATATCGATGCTGCCTGCGGACAGTTGCGCAGTAAACAAATGAAGAACAACACTGCCGAATCCGAGCCAGGCCGTCTGGCACTGGGATAAGATACAACGCGGATCTGGCAAGTAAGTTAGGATACTTGGTTGTTATAATCAGTGCCTGTACTTTGTACGTGCCATCTACCGTTGTTGGGTTCGCGAATGCGTTGCCTGAATGCAAAACGCCTCTGTATATCACTGAGAAGTGATAACGGAGGCGTTTTTTGGAATGTCATGATTTCAGTTTTTTGGTCATCAGCAGATGGGGAATGCCGTCTTCCATAAATACTTCCGACGCGGGTGCATATCCGAGACGTTCGTAGAACCCGGAAGCTTGTACCTGTGCATGCAGCTTGGCTTTCTCAAGACCATCGGCAACAGCCATCTGCTCCAGCTTGTCGATCAGCACACGGCCCAGGCCGTGTTTGCGGTAATCGAGCATGACACAGATCCGTTCCAATTTGGCGACTTGTTCCACAATGCGCAGTCTGGAGGAAGCAGCAGGTACACCGTCTACGTAGAGCAGAATGTGGCGCGCCTCCGCGTCTAATGTATCATAAGCATCGAATTCATCCGATGCGGGTACGCCTTGTTCTTCGACGAAAATAGCGGTGCGAATGGCGAAGCACGCATCAAGCAATTCCTGATTAGTAACTTCAACAATCGTTGTATTCATGAATGTTTCTCCTTTGGGTGATCGTAATGTTATCCTGACGTGATAAACTGGTATATAGCATAATCATTGCAGCCGTTCCATGTGAGTATCATGGTTAAAATTTAATGCAATTTAACTGTAGTTATATCACTATTTATGTTGTGAATGCAACAATTTTATAGGGGCGTGAGTGTGTTGACTGAGAAAAAAGAAGTGCTGCGTGAAATTGGTATGATTGCCCGCTGTCTGGATTCAATCAGTAATGTTGAGTTTCAGCATCTGAACCTGTCCCGTGGACAATATCTATATCTGTATCGAATCTGTGAGAATCCGGGCATTATTCCGAATCAGCTTGCTGAACTGATCAAAGTGGATCGCACAACGGCGGCCAGAGCTATTAGCAAACTCGAATCCGATGGGTTCATTATTAAACAGCCAGCAATGGGTAATAAAAAGAATAAGGTGTTGTATCCCACCAAAGCTGGGCTTGAAGCATGGGAATTCATTCGTAAAGAGGGCGTGCATTCGGATCAGGTGACTCTGGATGGTCTGACGGAGGAAGAGATCGAGACCGCGGTCATGCTTCTCCGCCGAATGCGACATAATATCGAGGTGGACTGGAAATTTGTCAAAAAGGGCGGACGGCGACCCTACATGGATATCTTAGAATGAACAATACCTCTATCCTTGACCCCTACATCTCAGACCCTAGCCGAACCGATCTCAAGGAGCAGAGTCATTATCTCACAATAGCAAAAGTACAGGAGGGAATCATGAAGAGAATGAACCGGAAAACAGTAACGTGGTTGGTCATATTGGTGGTCAGTATTGCAGCAGCGTTCATTATTTTCATGAAGGAGCGGTTCGTGATGAATGAATTATCCCCTACAGTATCCTTTGTCCAAGATCATATGACCAATCCCAATGGTTTACTTGCGTCCTATTTGCAGGATGCCAAATCCGAAAAAGCGGACATCGTAGCAGGCAGAGAGGCTTTATCTGAGTCACTTGGTCTTTGGATGCAATATGCTGTAGCCAAGAATGATCAGGCGTTATTCGAGGAAAGCTATGAACTGCTGACGACCTATTTCCTCATGCCGCAAAAATATATTGCCTGGAAGCTGGATGCTGAGGGAAAATCTCACGTGACCACCAACGCGCTCGGTGATGATTTCCGAATTGTCGGTGCCTTATTAAAGGCAGCAGATCAATGGCAACAGGGAAGAGAAGCCAAACTGGCAACGGCCTCGGATATTTCCCGTACACTGACGCAGTCGGTTCAGAATAAAGGATATTATGTTGATTTTCACGATTTTGGCAATGGTTACTCCGCGGATATGTTAAGCCTGGTTTATGTGGATCTACCGTCTCTCCAATTAATGGAGAAGCATGAAATGCTGGAGCCGGGCACATATGCCAAGTACGAATCCATGTTGAAGAGTATGCCGGATGACGGGATATTTTATCCGAAAACATTCAATGTGGGGACGAAAGAGTATACATATGATGACACAGTGAATCTGATTGATCAGCTGATCGTAGCGAACCATCTAACTGCGACCAGCCGCAAACCGGACAAGCTCATTGCTTTTTTGAAAAAAGAATTCAATACCCGTCATCAGCTGCCGGGACAATATAAGCGTAGTACTCGCACACCTGCGGTATCTTACCAATCTCCATCCGTATATGGACTCGCGATGCTGCTTGCGGTTCAGTCAGGTGATCCAAAATGGGCGAAACAGCTGTATAAGCATATGATCAGCATGCGTAGTCTGGACGCCAGTTATCCAGGCGGATATGTATTTAGTGGAAACACACATATGTTTGATAACCTGTTTCCTTTGCTTGGGGAGACTGAATTACAAAAGTTACTTAAAAAGTAATAAAAATGTCATTTAATATATTCAACAATGTGTTAACATGATGTTTGTCTATTCATGTCATATATTGTTTACTCGAAATATCACTAACCAATCTACTGGAGAGAAGAAACCTATGAGGAATAAAGCACCCATCCTTCGTATTGCATGGGGATATGCGAGTTTGATTGGATTAGCCGTAATCCAGCAGCTCGTTGTCTATCTTAAGATTTATATGAATCAGAGTTATACTACACTGGATGTGGTGTTTAGCATTGTGTCACTTGGAGCGCTGATCCTGGGTTTTGTGATACCTGTCGGGGTATCTGTCGTCGCCGGATTTATCTATCTGGTCTCTTATTTTGTATGGCTTGTTACCTACGCGGATGTAAGTGTACTTACGTTCTCTTGGTGGCTGCTCATTCCAGCCAATGTGGCTGTGGCTGCTTTTATCAAGGCAAGTCTTGTGCGCAATGCGCGTGTCATGGAGCGTCTGCAGGAGCTTCAGGAGCGTAATCCGGAGATTGATCTGGATACCTCTCTGGGCAATAAGGATGCACTTGCGGATACGCTTGTTAAGCAAAGTAATCTAGCCAGACGTTATTCGGAGCAATATGGATTCAGCATGGCGATGTTCAAGATCGAGTTTTTGCCGTTGGTACTGGAATCACTCGGTTCCGTACGTTATGCACAGTTCCTTCTTGAACTATCCACTACCATACAGAAGCAGATTCGGTTTGAGGATTATAAATTTTTTGTGGATCGAGGACGTTTTGTGATTATCTGTCCAATGACCAATGTGGAGTACTTGCCCATCCTGACACAACGGATCAAAAAAGCCATGATGGATCTGCAAATCATCGATAAAAAGGGAAATGAGTTGCAGACGGTTATTCGATCGGGTGCACTGGTATTCCAGAAGGAACAATTCAGTAAGTATGAGGATATCGATGCTGTTATTGCGGCACTGGAACGGAACACAGAGACAGATCTCATTGGTGAATACATCTAGATGCTATGGGGGAGGAGTATTTCTGTGAATTATTTAACATGGTTTGTTCCATTATGTATTGTAGTTAGCAGTTTCTTTGCCATTACGATTCTTATATTAACCTTTGCGACTCTTCGTTTTCGAGGGAAAATTAACAGGAAATATGATCGGAGGAAATTGAATGGCTGATTTCCTGCTGTTGATGTCCATCCTCAGTATTTGGATATCCGTCACCGAGTCGATTGTCATTATGGCTGGAGCTATTCGTTTCATTAACAAACAAGAAAAAAAGGGAATTCAAATTCCTGAAAGTATGGATGATTACCCCACTGTGACTGTCATGGTGCCTGCGCATAATGAAGGGGTAGTTATCGTGTCTACCGTTGAGCATATATTGCGTCTGAACTACCCTGAGCATAAAGTTCAAGTTATTGTTATTGCAGATAATTGTACAGATAATACAGCAGAGCGCCTGAAGGAACTCAAGGCCAAGACGAGTTATGCAGATCGTGACTTTACCATTCTGGAGCGTGCCGGTACAGGTGGGAAGTCGGGAGCTTTGAATGATGGCCTTGAACTGGCGTGGGGAGAATGGATATGTATCTATGACGCAGATGCGGCGCCTGAGCGGAATGCATTGATGTTTTTGACACAAAAAGCATTGGAAAACCCGGAGAAGTATGGTGCTGTATTTGGTCGAAACAAAGCTCGTAATCGGGGTCAGAATTTTCTCTCCCGTTGCATTAATCTGGAACTTGTAACGGTCCAACGTGTTCACCATACGGGGCTATGGGAGTTATTCAAACTGGGCACGATTCCTGGTACGAACTATATTATCAAGGCAGCACTGATCCGTGAGATTGGTGGATGGGACCCTGATGCGATCACGGAAGATACGGCCGTGTCGTTTGATATTCTTACTCGGGGTCAGCTTATTGCATTAGCGCCACAAGCAGAGGCTTACCAGCAGGAACCTGAGCAATTATCGGTATATATGAAACAGCGCCAGCGCTGGTCCAAGGGAAATTATCAGGTTGTTATCGACAATGTGAAGCATTTATTTGACCGTACTAGCTGGAGAATTAAACTGCATGTTCTGTACTATGCTGCAAGTTATTTCTGGTTTATGATCGCTATTATTGTATCGGATATTATTTTTGTCTCGAATCTAGTGTATCAGGTTATTGCATTATTTAATCCGAATGTCATTTCTCCCTTCCAGTTCTCAGGGGATGTTTACGTGTATCTCGTAATAGCATGGGCATTAATGTACTACATTTATGTACTACAAATTAATCTCGCACTATCAGCAGATATTGGGCAAAGCAATACGCAGAATTTTATTGTGGCCTGCCTCTCCTATTTCACATATGCCCAGTTATTTCTGGTCATATCCGTCAAAGCATTTATCTCGCTTATTGGAGATAAGCTATTCCGGAGAGAAACCAAATGGTACAAAACGCAGCGTTTTGGCTGAGAAACATCAACTTATAAATGAAGGGCTGTTTTCTGGATTCGTTCAGAAGGCAGTCTTTTTTACTATGGAAAGATTGGTTGGCATTATGTATACTCTTTCAGGCTGTACATATTGAACGTTGCATAAAGGAAACGGAGGCGTGTGGAATGGGCTACAGGGGACCTGAGTTTTACGATAATGAGGAAAACTTTGAGAAGTATATGGAACGCCGCCAGTGGCAGGAGAATGCCAATGATACGTTAGAGAAACCCGTTATGCTAGAGCTGATCGGAGACGTTGCGGGCAAGAGCATACTGGATCTTGGCTGCGGGGATGCGAGGTTTGGCGTAGAATTGCTCCGTTCTGGTCAAGAGGGTGCAACTTACACGGGAGTTGAAGGTTCACTGAATATGGTGCGGGCAGCTAACGAATCGGTTAAAGGCACGAATGCACAGATTGAACAGGCATTCATGGAAGACTGGACCTATCCGGTAGGTACATACGATCTGGTTATATCCCGACTGGCTGTTCACTACATCGAGGATGTGGAGAGCCTATTCCACAAGATATATAACACGTTAAATGAAAATGGCACATTCATATTCTCGGTAGAACATCCTGTGATCACGTCCACACTGCAACCCTCCGGGACTCGAACGGATTGGGTGGTTGATCAGTATTTTGTAGAAGGATATCGGGAGCAGCAGTGGCTGGGCGGTTCTGTGAAAAAGATGCATCGTTCCATTGAATCGTATTTTATGGCATTGCAGCGGGCAGGGTTCCATGTAGAACATTTGCGCGAGTCAGCACCACAACGTGCTTATTTTGTAAACGAGGAAACCTATCTGCGCAGGCAACGCATTCCGCTATTTCTGTTTTTAGGTGTGCGAAAATAGGATAGTGGTGAAACGTATAGATAAATAGATGAACCGTAAAGTTATACTCATAAATTAGAAAGTTCTACACAGAAAACGGTGGATAACACTAGATATAGGAGTAAAAAGCCCAAAATCTATCCACATGTGGATAAGATATTGGGCTTTTTACTGTTAAGTTTCTTCAGCTATGTTACGTTTGCTGTGTATAACCCCGCAATTATAAATCCGCCGCAGCTCTGACATAGACACGTTCTCCATGCCGATCAACTTCCACAGGTGCCTCGAAGAAGTCGCTAAGCACTTCGGTGTTCATCAGCTCGCTAGTTAATCCGCTATGGACTATTTTACCTCGGCGAAGCAGGAGGCTGTGACTAAAGACAGGCAATATTTCCTCGGTATGATGGGTGACATAGATGAGTGAAGGGGTATCTGGGCGCTGTGATAATTCACGGATGCTCTCCAGCAATCGCTCTCTTGAGAACAGATCCAGTCCATTGCAAGGCTCGTCCAGAATAAGTACACGTGGATTGGCCATAAGTGCTCGGGCAATAAGAAGTTTCTGTTTCTCGCCTTGAGAACAGGTACGATATTCGCGATCCCACAGGTGCTGACAGCCCAGCGTTCGCATCAATTCCTGTGCCTGATCCAGATCATCATCTGACAGCTTGTCATCCAGGCCAATGGTGGCGTGTTTGCCGCTGATCACGACATACTGTGTGCGGTCTGTGCCATGCAATTTCTCTTGCAGAGATGAACTGACCCAGCCAATGGATTTGCGAAGCTGTCTCAGATCCACATCACCATATTCATGGCCTAACACGGATATCTTGCCTTCGGTCGGCCAGAGATACCCGGTGATCATGTTCAGGAGTGTTGTTTTACCGGAGCCATTCAGGCCGAGCAACGCCCAGTGTTCACCGTCATTCACCTGCCAGTTCACATCGTTCAATAGGGTAAGTGGTCCCCTTTTCCAAGTAACATGCTGTACATCAATAATCATGCGTTATTCCTTCCTTCTGTTATCCTCAATTCTCCTAGATGTATTGTAGCCACAAAACGAAAGAGGTTTCAACGGTTATCACGCTGTTCTTGGTTGGTCCTTGCGCAGAAATACAGCACACACACCAAGCAGTGGCAAAAACGAACATAACTTGATAACAAACGCAATGCTGGTCACGTCAATTAAGGAACCTAACACAACCGAGCCAAGTCCAGCCATGCCGAATGACAGGCCAAAAAACAATCCGGATACCGTTCCAATATGACGAGGAAGCAATTCCTGTGCATAAACAATGATGACGCTGAAGCCGGACATCAGGATGAGTCCAATCATTCCGCACAACACCATCGACAGGACGGGGCCCGCATAAGGTAGTAGTAGGGAAAACGGTGCAGTGCCTGCAATGGAGAACCAGATCATCGGTTTACGTCCATAGCGGTCAGCAAGTGGGCCGCCGAGCAAGGTTCCGACCATGCCTGCAAATTGCAGAACAAATAGACAGATCTGTGCCTGGGAGAGCGGCAAGTCATATGCATCGGCGTAATAGAAGGCGTAGTATCCGGTCATGCCTGCAATATATACGAATTTGGAGAACAGCAGCAGGATGAGAATTCCCATTGTAAAAGCGATGAATCCCCGGCTTACAGGCCGAGCTGCTGGCTCTGGGCCGCTTGATTTTAGAGGGCGTTGCTGACGAATGTGAGTCTCGGCAAGCTGGTCTCTGTACCAACGACTGACCAAAGACTGAATGAAGATGCCGATCAGGGCAAAGCCCATCAGCCATAGAAAACTACGCTGCCCATGTGGCAGCAGGATGAAGGCGACCAGTAATGGAGCAATAGCCTGTCCTGTGTTGCCTCCCACCTGGAAGATCGACTGTGCCATTCCTCGTCCACGGCCGGCTGCCATATGAGCCACGCGTGAGGATTCGGGGTGGAGGATGGATGAGCCTATACCAATCAATGCTGCCGCAACAAGCAGCATCCATAACTCGGAAGACAAGGCTAAGCCGAGAACACCGATCAGGGAGAATAACATGCCTCCGGGAAGCAGGATTGGCATTGGCTTGCGGTCTGACATATAACCGACCAGTGGCTGAAGGACAGATGCGGTAATATTCAGGGTGAAGGCAATCCAGCCCATCTGGGCGAAACTGAGTTGCATGGTCTGCTGGAATAACGGGAATGCAGACGGAACCACTGTCTGCATCGCATCATTCAGCAGATGGGCGAAGCTGACTCCGGCAAGCGCCCAATTGGCGGAGGAGTTGATTTGCATTTTGCTTAAAGTGGCCTGAGCCATGGGAGATCACCTCGAATTATTTTTTTCTATGATAAAAGATGGGGGCAGATCATGTCTTTGTGAAAAGTGCTTGGAAAGTGAGCACGATTTGCTATAATGTCAGCAGGTGAGCAAACGATGGAATTAAACATGACGCTAAATGGGTTAGAATTATGGAAAGCTACCGGAGGGTTTGCGAATGAGCCGCATGTACATGACGACTGGTATCAGTTAACGCTGCCGGTCAGAGGCCAGTGTCATCTGGTACAGGAACGGCATGCATACCCGCTAACAGCAGGCATAGGGATTATTGCTCATCCCCAGACTGAGCATTATTTTGAGATAGGGTCGGATTCGGCTGTCATTGTAATCAAGTTCCGTAAACCGCCATTAGGCAGTTTCGAAGGTGCGGAGTTAAGTGGGGGGCGAGCTGAGTTTCGACCTACCCAGACATTTGATCCTGCTGAGATCAGCAGTCTGTTTCGAGGCTGGAATTCCATTTTGTTAGATGATGTGCCCGAAATACTGCAAGTGCAGGAAACAGAAATGGCGATCGAGACGTATCTAAAACGTATGTTGACGGGGCAGGAAAATGGAAAAAAGACTGTAAATCCCGGTACATTCATTGATCCTCATCTCCAACGAGTGCTGGATTACATTCACAGTGCCTATACAGGCCCAATGGATATTGATTCGATGGCGATGGTCGCGCATCAGAGCCGGTATCATTTTATGCGTTCTTTCAAGGCTCTTACGGGAACAACACCGTATCAATATTTGCTGAATTTGCGCGTAGAAGAAGCGTCCAGGAGGCTTCGCCATACAACAGATTCAGTGACCACAATCAGTTATGAACTGGGATTTTCCAGCGTCAGTCAGTTTTACAGAGCCTTTCAGCGAGTGTATGTTATGACACCGATGGAATATCGGAATCATGTGTAGATTTTAACAGGCAGTCTCGCATATGCGAGACTGTATTTAGTAGGTTACAGCATGCCACTGATTTTTGTTGTTGCCAAACATTGAAGACTTTGCTAAGATGGGAAAAAGTTTATGTAAGCGTATACATTTAGATTAAAATTACAACGTTGTAATTATGGTTATGGCAAGCATTGAAAAGAAAGAAATACGGTGTAAGGAGGACTATTCCAAGTTAATATCTTGTTATTACGTATAATAATATAGGTTGTTACAAAATGTGAATGAGATGAATAACAAACACGTCAGTGAAATGACAGTTCTTTTTTATTCAAAAATTCAAACGTTGTAATTATGTAGTGAAGGGGAGTGTTTCACGTTGAAAAAACGCATGTCCACGCTGTTCAGCCTGATCAGACGGGATAAATATTTGCTACTGATGTTTTCGCCTATCTTTCTGTATTACCTCATCTTCATGTACCTTCCGATGCCTGGCGTGCTGTTGGCATTTCGTAATTTCTTGCCGGGGCAGGGCATGCTCAGCGGGGAATGGGTGGGACTGCGCTGGTTCGAACAGTTCGTGAATTCCATTTACTTCTGGCGACTGCTGCGTAACACATTTCTGCTTGCCTTCTTGCCGCTCCTGTTCGGTTTCTCCATTCCGATTTTATTCGCTGTCTGCATCGTGGAGATCAAGAACCGAACATTCAAACGATTTGCCCAGACCGTTACGTACCTTCCTCACTTCATCTCCACTGTTGTTGTAGCCGGCATGATTATTAACTTCCTGTCACCAACAGACGGTATCGTGAACACCCTCATCGCGAGTCTTGGCATGGAAAAAGTGAACTTCATGATGGATGCCAGCTGGTTCCGTACCATCTTCACAAGTTCCGACATCTGGCAGAGCTTTGGCTTCAGCTCCATCATCTACATTGCAGCCATTATGGGGATCGACCCCGAGATGTATGATTCCGGCAAAATCGACGGCGTCAACAAATTCCAGGAGCTATGGCACCTGACCCTTCCCAGTATCAAACCAACCATCGTCATTCTTCTGCTTCTGTCGCTTGGCGGTATTATGAGTGTAGGTTTCGAGAAGGTATATCTGCTCTACAACGGAGCCACCTACGAAACGGCAGATGTCTTGTCCACCTATGTATACCGGATGGGGATTGAGGGCCAGAATTACGGCTTCGCCACAGCGGTCGGCCTGTTCAACTCCATCATCACCTTTATCCTTGTGTTTGCTGCCAATTCCATGACCCGCCGCCTGACCAAGATGTCACTCTGGTAAGACTATACCCCGGACCAAAGGAGACCTGTATGCAAAAATCGAGAAGTGACCGTTTGTTCTACGGATGTGTCTACCTGCTGACCATACTGGCGGTTGTTGTCACGTTGTATCCCTTTCTGTACGTCATTAGTATTTCATTCAGCTCGGTGGATGCCATCGACAAACAAAAAGTTGTATTGTGGCCCGTTGGATTTACCCTGTCAGGTTACCAAATGGTACTGCAATACAAGGAGTTGTGGGTTTCGTTCTACAACACCCTCTGGTACACCGTGGTAGGCACACTGTTGAACATTGTGGCAACATGTCTTGCCGCGTTTCCATTATCCAGACAGCAGTTTTTCTTACGTCGCAAGCTGAATTTTTTCATCGCCTTCACCATGTATTTCTCGGGTGGACTCATTCCGGTCTACATGCTTATTACCTCGCTTGGGCTGTACAACACTCGCTGGGTTATGGTGCTGCCTGTGCTGGTGATTACGTTTAACGTCATGATCTGCCGCTCAGCTTTCGAAGGCATTCCGAATGAAATTTTCGAAAGTGCCAGTATAGACGGGGCCAACGAGATGACGATGCTGTATCGTCTGGCGGTTCCGATCATTAAGCCAACACTGGCTGTACTCACGCTGTACTATGCGGTATTCCACTGGAACAACTTTTTCTCGGCCCTATTATATCTGGGCAAACAGGATATGCAGCCCTTACAGATGTTCCTGCGAAGAGTGCTGATCATGGCTTCGCCGGAAGTGATGCAGAAGATGGGCGGTACGATGACATCCGGTGCGCTGGCGGTCTCCTCCCTTCAGGTTCGTTATGTATCCATTGTGGTCAGCATTCTGCCTATTGTTACGATCTACCCGTTTATCCAACGGTACTTCGTTAAGGGAATTACCCTCGGAGCCGTGAAAGGATAGCTTTACTTACTTAAGTGTCATGTCATTCAAGGGAGTTCAAAATGGTTCATACCAAGGAGGAATGATGGATGAGATTTAAAGGGGCAGGAAGAAAAAGTGTAATCGCAGCGATACTGGCAATCAGCCTGGCGGGATGTAGCGGCGGAACAGGGGCGGGAACGGATGCGGGGAGCACCCCGTCCAGTTCGGAGCCAGCCTTCAATTATACCGGAGCAGGGCCGGTGACGGATCAACCGGATGCCAAGTTGTCTATTCTCGGCACCAACGCTTGGACGACCAATGTGGACTTGTCCACCGCAGCCATCGTTAAGAAAATTGAGAGCAACGCCGGTGTGACGGTGGATTGGGATCTGATTCCGCCGCAGAACTATGCGGATGCCGTCAATCCGAGGCTGGCTGCCGGTACCGGCTTGCCCGATATCGTGTACCTGCCGGATCAGGATCAGCTGATGAAGTACATTAACAGCGGTCTATTCATTCCGATTAATGAACTGGTAGAGAAGTACGGCGTGAATCTCAAAAAAATATATGAAAAGTCGCCTTCGGTTAAAGCCAGTTTAACGACGCCAGATGGTAAAATGTATTATATTCCGCAGCAGACGTTAACCCGCAACTATATGCCGGTATTTATGGTTAATGTGCGCTGGCTCGATAAGTTGGGATTAAGCGAGCCTACCACGCTGGATGAGTTCACGGCGATGCTGCGCAAGTTCAAGACAGACGACCCGAACGGCAACGGAAAAGCCGATGAGATTCCGCTGTCCATGGAAGCAAAATTTGTGTCCATGGCCTTTGGCCCCGCGTTTGGACTTGATCTGTCCAACCAGTTCTATGCAGACGATCAGGGCAAAGTACATTTCAGCTATTATGAGCCTACCTATAAGGAGTACTTGACCTATCTGAACGGACTGTACAAGGAAGGTCTGCTTGGGGTGGATTATGCGAGTACCACGAGTGATCAGGTCACATCGCGCATCTCTCAGGATGTGACAGGAGCAACGTTTAATTTTAGCTGGTATATGTCGATGGTCTACAGTCCGTTGTTCAAGGATTACAATCCGGAAGAGCCAATCATCAAAGGCATTTTGCCACTGAAAGGACCGCACGGGGATCAGTTCTATGTAGGACGTACACCAGTGAGTGGCATCTTTGGCATTACACGTGATAGTAAAAATCCCGAACTTGCTTTCCGCTTTCTGGATTATGCCGTAAGTGAGGAAGCACAGACGTATTATACGTGGGGCATCAAGGATGACACGTATACGGAAGAGAATGGCGTGAAGACATTCACGGATAAAGGCAAGGACAATGAATACATCCAGAAGCTTGGCATTGGTCCGGTGAATCTGCCGAACATCCAATCCACCGATTCTGCCGATTCCGTCGTAGCCCCTTGGCATGCGAAGATGGATAAGGAACTGGAGCCGTATGTGCGCGAACCGTTCCCGTTTGTCTATGCCCTGCCGGATGAAGCGAGTGTGGAAAGCATGGCGATGCCTGACATCACCACATATGTGGAAGAGATGAACTTTAAGTTTATTAGCGGTGACGCCAGTCTGGACCAGTTTGACAGTTATATTGAGACGTTGAAGAAGATGAATATAGAGCAGGTTATTGCGGGCAGACAGGCACAATATGATCGTTATAAATCTGCACAGAAATAGGAAATAGGGTTTTAGGCGTATGAGAGGTGTTGATTGATTTTGATAACCATTAAAGACATTGCCAAACTGGCGGGGGTGAGCTATAGCACGGTATCGAAGGCGCTGAATGATGATCCCGCGATCAAACCGGCAACAAAGCAGAAGGTGCTTGCGGTCGCGGAGAAACATCAATATCGGAAAAATATGTTGGCTCGGCAGCTCTCGACCGGCAGGAGCAACATCATCGGTTTTGTGCTGGATGAGCTGAGCAATCCGTTATTCTCGAACATTTCCGGCCGTCTGCACACCGAGCTGAAGAAGCGGGGATACCAGATGATCCTGGTTGTGGCGGATGATGGCGTGGATGTCTTCAGCCAGCTGCGCGTGGACGGATGTATTCTGTGGGACTATGCACTGGACAATCGGGAGATGTTCTGGAAAAAGTTCGCAACACTCAACATGCCATGTTTTGTGCTGGGTACAGATGAAGCGCCGAACTCTCCTTACATCAAGATTGATCGCAAAGAAGGGCTGTTCAAAGCAGTGGAGCATCTGAAATCGCTGGGCCACAGCCGAATCGGATTCATCGGCAACTCCCAGCACGTCAAGCTGGAGGGGTACCGGGAAGCGTTGCAGCGTACGGGTCTGGCTTTTAACGAAGACCATGTGCTGCCAGCGCATTCCTCTTGGGAAGACGGGTATTTTGCCATACGTAATCATGCGTTTGGGGCGGATTCGCCGACAGCTTTTATTGGACTGAACAACCTGGTCACCCGAGGTGCACTACGGGCTTTGCTTGAGGCAGGTTACAGCGTTCCACGCGATATCTCGTTAATCGGGTATGATGATCTGCCGGATATGCAATATGCCGAAGTGGCCTTGACTACAATTGGCCCGTCTCTGGATGAACTGGCCGTACAGGCAGCAGAGCTGATTGTCTCGTTAATCCGTGATGAACAGGTCGACGTTCCGGTAGTTATTCAGCCCAAGCTGAACCTTCGCAATTCAACGGCAATGTGCCGGCAATAAGGACAGCAACCTTTGAAGAGTGAAGCGGTTATCCGTTAGTCATACATGTATGTATTAGGTGAGTACAACATTCAAGGAGGAATTGCTTATGCAGGTACAGACACAGTTATCCTGGTCTGAGCGAATTGCAGCAACGATCATCCAGCAATGTGACGGGGACGGTTATCATGCGTTCCCTTCGGGACGATGGGCATACGTGGAAGGCATGACCTTGATGGCGATGGCCCGAACCGGCCAGTATTATGGCAAGCAAGAGTATGTTGATTTTATGAAAAAACATATGGACCTGTATATCCAGCCGGACGGCTCTATTGGCACCTATACTTTGGAAGAATATAATCTGGATCAGATTAATCAGGGGAAAAACCTGTTTGCATTACTGGATGGTGCTGAAGATCAGCGTTACGCAGAAGCGGCGCATCTCCTGGCAGCACAGCTCGCAGGGCAACCCCGCACGTCGGAGGGTGGTTTCTGGCACAAAAAAATCTATCCATTCCAGATGTGGCTGGACGGCCTGTATATGTCGTCTCCCTTTCTGTCCGAGTATGCAAAGACATTTCATCATCCCGAGTTATGGGATGAAGTTGCACATCAGATTCTGCTGATCGAACGCCAGACCCGTGATCCGCGGACCGGGCTACTCTATCATGGCTGGGATGAATCGAAGGAACAGGTCTGGGCAGATTCATCGACAGGGTGCTCGCCACACTTCTGGAGCCGGGCGATGGGTTGGTATGCCATGGCGATTGTAGACAGCGTGGAGCATTTCCCCGTTAATCATCCAAAGCGCGGAACCATCATTGGTATCTTCGAACGGATGTGCCACGCTTTGGTACGGGTGCAGGAGCAGGAGAGCGGGTTATGGTTCCAGGTGCTGGATCAGGGCTTCCGCAAAGGAAACTATCTGGAAGCATCCGGGTCGAGCATGTTTGTATATGCACTTGCGAAGGGTGTGCGGTTGCGTTATCTGGAGCCACATTTCAGAGAGGCGGCGGAGAAAGGATGGCATGGACTCTCGTCCAGATTGGTGGAGGAGACGGCTGACGGCGTTCGGTTAAACGGGATCTGTCATGGCGCAGGACTAAGCCTGGATCGGGATGGCTCTTACAGCTACTATGTGAGCGAAGAAATTGTAAGCGATTCCTTTATGGGCATGGCTCCGCTATTGCTGGCTGCACTGGAAATGGAGCGATTGCCATGAGCAAGCAGATGTCACCGAATATAGATATGGATCAATCGACGCGATATTATACCGTTGCTCTGGATGGGACGGGGGATTATCCTACCATTCAAGCCGCGATTGATGCCGTTCCGGACAACGGAACCGAAAGCTTCACGATCCGAATTAAGGCAGGCGTATATTACGAGAAGCTGGATATTGAGAAGCCTATGATTCATCTGATCGGTGAGGGGGCGGAGCATACTGTCATTACATATGATGATTATGCGCTCAAGAAGTTCCCGGATGGGTCGCAGTATCATACCTTTTATTCCTATACAGCCTTCATCGGAGCAGACGATTTTACAGCAGAGAGACTTTCTTTTGTTAACTCAGCCGGGCCGGGAAAGGTAGTGGGTCAGGCTTTGGCGGTGTACGTGGATGGAGACCGCGCGGCCTTCCGCAGTTGTCGCTTTATGGGCCATCAGGATACGATCTTCACCGGCCCGCTGCCGGAGCAGCCCATGGATCGCAGTTATTTTGGCGGGCCACGCGATGGTGCCGAGCGGCGCAAACTGCGGCAGTATTTCGAGGACTGTTACATCGAAGGTGATATCGATTTTATTTTTGGTTCGGCTACGGTGGTGTTTAAGGGCTGCGAGATCTTTACGAAGAATCGTCTGACTGAAGCGGAGGCTGCGGATGGACAAGTGAACGGTTGGATTACCGCAGCCTCTACGCCGGAGGATGTGCGTTACGGCTATGTGTTTCTGGACTGTGATCTGACCAGCAATGCTCCGCCGCAGTCGGTGTATCTGGGCAGACCGTGGCGTCATCATGCCAAAGTCTGTTTTCTGAACTGCTGGATCGGCGCTCATGTGAAGCGGGAGGGATGGCACAACTGGAACAAGACGGATGCAGAGCAGACCGTTCAGTATACGGAATATAACAGCGCCGGGCCTGGTGCCGGAAGTGCTGCTGATCGTGTGCCTTGGGCCAAAATACTGACCGATCAGGAAGCGGCCGAGTACACTGTACCTCTAATTCTGTCCGGCGTGGATGGATGGCAGCCTTTGGAAAGGAGAGGGGAGCAGCGGCAGTAAGATACGCCCTCTTCTCTGCGCAATATCTAACAAGGGTTTTCTTTCAAGTCTCCTAAGGAGTTGAAAGAAAACCTTTTTTGTGCGCTATATTACATTTTTCGCCCCCAATAGAACTATTTTATCCCTTATCTCTTTTGCATTTTACTGATTAAATACAGGGTGAGGATCTGTAAATTCCCTGTAAAATTTGGATGGTGCCTGCAAAAAAAGAACACGAGAGGGAAGGTCCATTTTGGAGGAAGGGAGTGAAGTGACACGCAACATCAGATGACTGAATGAGGTTGGCTCTAATCGATCACAGATCAGATGCAGGTGGACAATTGAAGTTTTGTTTGCAAGGTGAACGTATCCTTAGTACAGGAGGGATTTTGCTTGAATCAAGCTGTTCGATTCCGCCCGGTCATTACATTTGCTTTGGCATTTCTTCTACTTATTTCGTGGTTTGCACCGAGAGCCGATGCCGCCGCCCAGTGGCAGGCAGGCACCGCATACAAGAAAGGAGACCTCGTAACATATCAAAATAAAGATTATGAGTGTATTCAGGCACACACAGCTTTGACCGGATGGGAGCCCTCTGTTGTGCCCGCGTTGTGGAAATATGTCGGGGAAGGTTCGGACGGGGAAACGCCAACGCCAGATACGGCACCACCTTCTGTTCCTGCGGGTCTGACTTCATCCTCCATCACGGACACCTCCGTGAGTCTTTCCTGGAATGCATCCACGGATAATGTGGGCGTAGCGGGGTATGAGGTGTACCGGAACGGCGTTCTTGTGACAAGTACTTCAACTATAACAGCTGTAGTCACTGGACTGACAGCTAGCACGACTTATGCTTTTTCGGTAAAAGCCAAAGATGCCGCAGGCAATATATCCACTGCGAGCAACTCCCTCAGTGTGACAACTTCCAATGGATCTTCCAATCCGGGGCCAACCGGCGGCAAATGGCTGATCGGTTACTGGCATAACTTCGACAATGGTTCAACGAACATCAGACTTCGTAACGTATCAACAGCCTATGACGTCATTAATGTCTCCTTTGCCGAACCCATTTCACATGGCAGCGGAACACTTGCTTTTACTCCATACAATGCAACGGTAGCCGAATTCAAATCCGATATTGCCTACCTTCAGAGCCAAGGAAAAAAAGTACTGCTTTCCATGGGGGGAGCCAACGGTACCATTGAGCTCACCGATGCGACCAAGAGACAGCAATTCGAAGATTCGTTAAAATCAATCATTTCCACGTATGGTTTCAATGGTCTAGATATCGATCTGGAAGGAAGCTCCCTGTCTCTGAATGCAGGGGATACCGATTTCCGTAGTCCAACTACACCGAAAATTGTTAACCTCATCCAAGGCGTGAAAGCGGTTAAGTCACACTTCGGCGCCAATTTCATCCTGACGGCTGCGCCGGAGACGGCCTATGTACAGGGTGGATATCTGAGCTACGGCGGTCCTTGGGGAGCATACCTGCCAGTTATCCATGCCTTGCGTAATGATCTGACCCTGCTTCATGTACAGCACTATAACACGGGCTCCATGGTGGGGCTGGATGGGCGCTCTTACGCCCAAGGAACAGCTGATTTCCATGTGGCCATGGCGGAGATGTTGCTTCAAGGCTTTCATGTAGGCGGCAGCACAGGCCCTTTCTTTAGTCCCTTGCGACCGGATCAGATTGCAATCGGTGTACCGGCTTCCCAACAGGCTGCTGGAGGTGGTTATACAAAGCCAGCCGATCTGCAAAAGGCGTTGAATTATCTAATCAAAGGTGTGTCGTACGGCGGTTCCTATTTCCTGCACCAGTCTACGGGCTATGCGGGGATAAAAGGGATTATGACCTGGTCAATCAACTGGGACGCATATACGAATAACCAGTTTTCGAGCGCACATCGTCCGTTCCTGAACGGGCTGAGTACGCAAACGACAAAGGAGGTTGTGTATTAGATGATACATTTAAATAAACACACTGCTTTCAAGAAAACCGCAAAGTTTCTCTTGGGTCTATCCCTGCTCTTATCCGTCATTATTCCTTCTTTTGTGCTCCAACCCGCTACGGCAGCAGCTGCAGATTCTTATAAAATTGTTGGTTATTACCCGTCATGGGCTGCGTATGGGAGAACCTATAATGTAACGGATATCGACCCAACCAAAGTCACGCATATCAACTATGCTTTTGCCGATATTTGCTGGAACGGTATTCATGGAAATCCGGACCCTTCGGGCCCTAACCCGGTGACCTGGACGTGTCAGAATGAGAAGAGCCAGACAATCAATGTACCCAATGGAACGATTGTGCTTGGCGATCCATGGATTGATACCGGCAAGACATTTGCAGGGGATACGTGGGATCAGCCCATTGCAGGCAATATCAACCAGCTTAACAAGCTGAAACAGATCAATCCTAATCTGAAGACAATCATCTCCGTGGGAGGATGGACATGGTCCAACCGCTTCTCTGATGTAGCTGCGACTGCTGCAACGCGAGAGGTTTTTGCAAACTCTGCCGTCGACTTCCTCCGGAAATACAATTTTGACGGGGTAGATCTGGACTGGGAGTACCCGGTATCAGGCGGACTTGATGGTAACAGCAAACGTCCTGAGGATAAGCAGAATTACACACTGCTTCTGAGCAAAATCCGTGAGAAGCTGGATGCTGCCGGAGCTGTGGACGGCAAGAAGTATCTGCTTACGATTGCAAGCGGTGCATCGACGACCTATGCTGCGAATACAGAGCTTGCCAATATAGCTGCCATCGTCGACTGGATTAATATTATGACATACGATTTTAACGGGGCCTGGCAAAAAGTCAGCGCGCATAACGCGCCGTTGAACTATGACCCAGCGGCTTCGGCTGCTGGGGTGCCAGATGCCAATACATTTAATGTGGCTGCCGGAGCACAAGGGCATCTGAATGCTGGGGTACCAGCGGCCAAACTTGTGCTTGGTGTTCCATTCTATGGCCGTGGCTGGGATGGATGCGCACAGGCAAGCAATGGTCAGTATCAGACCTGCACGGGAGGTTCTTCCGTTGGAACATGGGAAGCAGGCTCCTTTGATTTCTATGATCTGGAGACCAACTACATTAACAAAAACGGGTACACGCGTTACTGGAATGACACGGCCAAGGTGCCATATCTCTATAATGCGACCAACAAGCGATTTATTAGCTATGATGATGCGGAGTCTGTTGGATATAAAACCGCTTATATCAAAAGCAAAGGACTCGGCGGAGCGATGTTCTGGGAGCTTAGCGGTGACCGGAATAAAACACTTCAAAATAAACTGAAAGCCGATCTGCCTACCGGAGGTACAGTGCCTCCAGCAGACACGACGGCGCCAAGCGTACCGGGAAATGCCCGTTCGACAGGCGTGACGGCAAACTCGGTAACGCTGGCCTGGAATGCTTCAACGGATAATGTGGGGGTTACTGGGTATAACGTCTACAATGGTGCCAATCTTGCTGCCTCCGTCAACGGAACGACCGCAACAATCAGCGGCCTGTCCGCGGGTACTTCCTATACCTTTACGATCAAAGCAAAAGATGCGGCCGGCAATCTGTCTGCAGCCAGTAATGCTGTAACCGTAAGCACTACGACTCAGCCGGGAGGTGATACGCAAGCGCCAACTGCACCAACCAATCTGGCATCAACTGCGCAAACAACATCCAGCATAACGCTGAGCTGGGCGGCATCCACGGATAACGTGGGTGTAACGGGTTATGATGTGTACAATGGAGCGGCTCTGGCGACATCCGTGACCGGAACGACAGCAACGATCAGCGGGCTTGCAGCGGATACCTCGTATACATTTACGGTAAAAGCAAAGGATGCGGCGGGTAATGGTTCTGCTGCGAGCAATGCGGTGACCGTGAAAACAACAGCAGGAACGACAAATCCGGGCGTTTCCGCCTGGCAGGTGAATACAGCCTATACTGTAGGACAGCTGGTCACCTATAGCGGTAAGACGTATAAATGTTTGCAATCCCACACATCCTTGTCTGGGTGGGAACCATCCAATGTCCCTGCATTGTGGCAGGTCCAATAGTTAAAAAATGAATTACAACATTTTGAATTGAAACGTGCAGTTTTAGCGAGGCTTGGCTATAGGGAAGAGAATATAACGAAAAACCACCGGCCCTGGTCCGGTGGTTTTTCGTTATGTTATGTTAAACAAAGTAGGCTCCAAAAAGGCTGTTCATTAGAAATCGAAGTTGTCCGGATCAGGTCCAACGCGTACATCTTCGTTCAGAGCACTGATCTGATCCATCTCTTCATTTGAAAGTTCAAAGTCGAAGATGGAGGAGTTCTCGATAATCCGCTGTTCCTTAGTAGACTTCGGAATAGTAATGACTCCATTTTGCAAATCCCAACGCAGGATGACTTGTGCAACCGATTTGCCTTTGTCTGAAGCAATAGCCGTGAGCACTGGGTTGTCCAACAGTTGACCTTGCATCAGAGGCGACCAAGCTTCAAGCTGGATACCATGCTTCTCACAGAAAGCCTTAAGCTCAACCTGAGTCAGGCGAGGGTGGTATTCCACCTGATTGACCATCGGTTTCACTTTGGCATCCTGCATCAGGTCTTCGAGATGATGAATCTGGAAGTTACTCACACCGATGGCCTTAATGCGGCCGGCTGCGTACAGTTCCTCGATTGCTTTCCAGGCTGCTTTGTATTTGCCTGCCTTAGGCCAGTGAATCAGATACAGGTCCAGGTATTCCAGTCCCAGTTTGTTCAAGGTTGTATCAAAAGCCGCAAGTGTCTCTTCATATCCAAGGTCTGCATTCCATACTTTAGATGTAACAAACAGTTCTTCGCGTTTCAGGTTGTTTTCTTGCAAAGCTTCTGCAATCGCTTGACCAACACCAGCTTCATTGCCGTATATTGCAGCAGTATCGATGCTGCGGTATCCATGTTTAATCGCATTTTTCACGGCTTCAATCAGTTCAGATCCTTCTTCTACCTTAAATACACCAAGTCCGAACCAAGGCATAGAAACACCGTTATGCAGAGTTACTGTGGATTGTAAATGTTGTGCGGTTTGAGCTGTTGTCATGAGATTTCCTCCTTAAAGTGTGTAAAAATCAGTCATATTAAGCTGAATTTTTGTTGTTTTATCATACAAAATTAAATCATAGTAGATCAAATTGGGTTCAACGTATTATAGTATAATAAAATACCATGTGAAACCGGTTCCCCTCGAAGACTGGAACTGATATATATAAGAGTGAGACCCATGGTCGGAATGGAAATTAGAACGAAGCTTTCTCCATTTTGACGGATGCATGTTGATCTTTGCTTTCCAGCATTTTAGCCCAGGCGGTCAGGATTACAGCTACGAGAACCATCAAGGCACCGACCCATGTCGTGTGAATCAAACCGATGGAATCATTGATTACTCCACCCAAATAGGCACCTATAGCGATCCCTGCATTAAATGCGGCGATGTTAAAGGCTGAGGCTACATCCTTGGCCTGTGGTGCATATCGTTCAGCCAAGGTTACAACGTACATCTGAAGACCAGGTACATTCATGAAGGCTAGCAGGCCCATACCCATAATGGTGAGCAGTGCTGCCAACTTAAACGGGACGGTGAAGTACATCACGCCGAGAATGATGGTCTGAATGATGAACATGTAAAAGAGCACTTTGAGCGGGTTGCGATTGGCTGCTCTGCCACCGATGATGTTGCCAATAGCGATGGCTATTCCGTACAACAACAGAATGAACGCTACTTTTTTCTCAGAATAACCGCTAATATCATGCAACAACGGGGACAGATACGTAAAGACAACAAATGTTCCTCCGTACCCAACAGCAGTGATGGCAAAAGCAAGCAGCAAGCGTCCACCTGTAACGAGCTTCAGCTGATCCCGAAATGCTGTCCGTGTTCCTCGCTTCAACGTGGATGGCACGAGTATCAGGTTTCCGATCATTGCAATGATGCCAACCCCAACAATCAGGATAAAGGCAGCGCGCCAGCCCCAATGTTGGCCGATGAGTGTACCGAGAGGTACACCGGTTACTGTGGCAATGGTTAGACCCGAGAACATGATGGCAATGGCACTCGCCCTACGGTTGGCAGGCACCAGATCGGCTGCAATCGTGGAGCCAATGGACATGAACACCCCGTGTGCCAGAGCGGATACTACTCGAGCAATGAGTAACATGGTGATGCCCGTCGATAGTGTAGCCATCGTGTTACCCGCAATGAAGACAATCATGATCGCAAGCAGTAGCGTTTTGCGTGATATGGTAGACGTCAGTGAGGTCAGAACAGGAGCCCCAAAGGTAACGCCTAATGCATATAAAGTAACGGTCAGTCCCGCTGTAGTTACGGAAATGCCCAGGTCATCTGCAATGAGGGGCAGTAGCCCAACGCTGATAAATTCTGTGGTACCGATCGCGAATGCACTAATGGCCAGTGCTAGCAGTGCCCATGTGCTGCGTTTTGAATCTTGTAACATTTCTTGTTCAACTCCCCAGAATGTAGATTTACGTACCGGCAAATGCTATTATGAGTTATTCGGTATAGATTGAATAGTACGTACTTTTTAGTACCCTACGTACTTTTTGGTGCCTATACAGCATGTGACGGATGTAATTCAATTCATCAGGGAGGAAGCAAGTTATGGTTAGAAAAAAATATAACATCTCGGTTGAAGCTACCTTAGAGGTAATCGGTGGCAAGTGGAAATGCGTCATTCTCTGTCATCTGACACATGGGAAAAGACGAACCAGTGATCTTAAGCGTATTATGCCCGCAATTACACAGAAAATGTTAACACAGCAACTGAGAGAGCTTGAAAACGACGGGATCGTGAATCGAATCGTATATAATCAGGTCCCTCCCAAAGTAGAATACGAATTGAGTGATTACGGGAGAAGTCTTGAACCGATTCTCAATGCGCTCTGCAATTGGGGAGATCAACATATTGTGAAGGAATACGGAGACAAATCAGCAGTTCTGGAAGATAATGGACTCAATGATTTTAACTCTGACAATAGGGAGCTGGTGCAACCGTGAACTATGAGATTTTATATGATGGTGCTTTTGCGATGCTCAAGGTACATTTGCAGCGGGGAGAGCGGTTCAAGGCCGAGAGTGGTGCGATGGTATCCATGACTCCTACGGTTGAGCTGAAGGGTTCAGCAGAAGGTGGGATGTTTGCCGGGTTCGGTCGGATGCTGAGCGGGGAGAAGTTTTTCTTTCAGGAACTGACGGCTGCGGGCGGGTCGGCAGAGATTCTGCTCTCACCTTCAAGCATGGGCGATGTAGAAGCTGTTGAATTGGACGGTTCCTATTCACTCTATGTGCAGAAAGACGGATTTCTGGCAGGAACCGAAGGCATTCAGGTGAATACCAAAATGCAAAACCTGAAAAAAGGTCTCTTTTCAGGAGAAGGTTTCTTCATTATTGAGATCAGCGGACGTGGAACTGTATTTCTGTCTTCCTATGGTGCCATTCATGCGATTAATCTGGCAGCAGGTGAAGAAATGATCGTCGATAACGCCCATTTGGTGGCATGGCCTCATTATGTAGATTACCGTATTGAGAAAGCTTCACAGGGCTGGTTATCCAGTGTTACAAGTGGAGAAGGACTGGTATGTCGGTTCCGGGGAGAAGGAACCATTCTTATACAGAGCCGCAATCCGCAAGGATTCGGACAATGGGTGAAGCAGTTTATCCCTGCGCGCTAATTTTTTTTTTGAGAAAGAACACACAGAGTTGCAACGGATATGTTTCCATCATCGTTATATGAATAATGGATTTACTTCATTGACTGACGGGTATATATTCTGTTGCATAAGGTCGCACATCATGGAGGTATGAGATGACAAGCTCACGGTATAAAAACGCACAAGAAAGTCCGGGATATCTGTTATGGCAGGTTACAGCCATGTGGCAAAAGGAAGTACGCAGGGTGCTGGAGCCCCTCGAACTGACACAACCTCAATTTGTATTGTTGCACGCCTGTTTATGGCTCAATGAACACGATGAGGAAGGCAAAGGAGTTACTCAGGTTCAAATTGCTCAGTTTGCCAAGGTGGATGTTAACGTGACTTCTCAGGTTCTACGTGCGCTTGAAAAAAGGGGATTAATTACCCGCGCTCGTCATCAGACAGATACGCGTGCCAATATTATCACAACAACGGAAGAAGGAACCCGATTGGCTGTGGAGGGAATTCATCTGGTCGAGGAATCGGACAAGGCATTCTTCGAAACTTTGGATCATCGTAAGGAAGAGTATATGGAGATCATGCAGGAGTTTCTTCGCCAAAAAACAGAGAGTTGATCCGTAATATATCTTTTTTTAATTTATTAAACTACAGAATGTAGTGGAAATGGAAATTTTTCTAATTATTAATAATTATAGCACCTCTGCAAAATACAAATAGACCTCCTGACTTCATCTTGTCGGGAGGTCTATTTTGGTTGCTCAATCGATTCGATAGGACGCAAACGGCTCGCGGCGACGGAAAGAGTCACTAATCTGGTCCAGATCGGCCAACAGCTCATCGGGCAGTGACATGTCCAGACTAGCCAGATTATGTTCCAGCTGTTCGGTGCGTGTAGCCCCGACAATCACTGTGGATACAGCTGGACGTGTCAGCAGCCATGCGAGTGACAGCACACTCGGGGAGCAGCCATATGAGGCAGCTTTAGCACTCACTTGTTCACTCAGTTGGATATTATGCTCCAGCAGGAAACGGTTGAAGGACGGATCGGTGTCTGCTCTGGAACCAGAAGGCACACTGGTCTGTCCGTTATATTTACCGGTCAGAATACCACCTGCCAACGGGAAATACGGGATAATGCCTACACCCTGATCGAGACACATCGGCACCAGTTCCAACTCAGGCGTACGGTCTGCCAGGGAGTAGCTGGTTTGGGTGGAGATGTAGCGCACATAACCTTTCTGTTCACTGATGCCCAGAGCTTTCATCAGCTCCCAGGCTGCGTAGTTGGAGGCTCCGATGTAACGGACTTTGCCGGAAGTGACCATATCATCCAGTGTGCGCAGTGTCTCATCCAGTGGTGTATGCGGATCAAAGGTATGGATCTGGTACAGATCGACATAATCCGTTTGCAGGCGCCGCAGGCTATGTTCCAGCTCTTGTTGCAGATGGTAGCGGGAGGAACCCCGCCCATGAGGACCATCATGCCGGGGTAATCCGGCCTTGGTAGCAAGCACCGCGTTTTCCCGTCGACCTGTGAGAGCCTGTCCAATAATGCGTTCCGATTCCGTGCCTGCGTAGATATTGGCGGTATCGATAAAGTTGATGCCTTGATCCATCGCTGCATGAATAATGCGGGTAGAAGCTGCTTCATCCGCGCGTTTGCCAAACGCATTGGTGCCAAGCCCCAGTGCCGACACACGCAAACCACTATTGCCCAAACGTCGATACTCCATCATTCATCGCTCCCTTTATGTACATTTATGTAATGCAGATTATAACGTAATCTATTGAAAACGTGTTATTAATATAGTTAAATGATTCTAAGAACCCGTTATTAAAGGAGATATGATGGAAAACAGTGCCGCACATTTAACAAGACGGAAGCCGAAGAAACCGAAGAAGAAATGGAAGAAGCCATTAATCATCACCCTAAGTGTGCTGCTTGTGTTGGGAGGACTCGGATTTATCTATCGAAAGCAACTCGTCGTGTTTGCCTTTAATATGTTCGCTTCAGCTACGGTGAAGGAAGCCTTGGATGACTCCTTTGTACCAGCTGGCGATAAGGATGCCCCTGTCGTGGAACATACCGACCCATTCTCGCTTTTGTTGCTAGGGATTGACCAACGAGATAACGAACCAAGCCGTTCGGATACCATCATCTATTCCGTCGTGCGTCCAGAAGACAATAAAGTGCTGCTGCTGTCCATTCCACGTGATTCCTATACCGAGATTGTCGGCCGGGATGTGAAGTCAAAGATCAACTCAGCGTATGCCCATGGTGAAGCCAAGATGGCGATGGATACGGTGGAGAATTTGCTGGGGAACAAAGTTGATTTCTATGCCGCGATTAATTTTAACGGGCTCAAGGATATTGTTGATGCGGTGGGTGGTGTGGAACTGCCGATCAAGAAAAATATTGAGAACAAGCTCAAAATTCATGAGAAGCTGTTTGTTGAAGCGAATAAACCGATCTATAACGGCGAAGAAGCGCTTGGTTATGTGCGTTACCGGGAAGATTCCGATTTCAATCGGACGATGCGTCACCGGATTTTCTTAAGTGCCTTCATGAATCGTGCGCTGGAGGTCAAAAATCTGACCAAGATCCCGGATGTAATCCAGATTGCCGGATCGAATTTTACAACCAATATGACCTCGGACTTTATCGTGAAATTTGCCGAGGCCTTATATATGAAAGATAGCATACCAACGATCAGCAATTACATGCTGAAGGGGGAAGGTGCAACGCGCAGTGGCACATGGTACTATGATCTGTCGGAGGACGATCTGCAGTATGTGCGTGGCATGATCGCCAGTTGGCTGGACCCGGATGCGACTGAGATTATTGAACCAGAGTCAACCGATTCAGCCGCAGCGGATAAAACCTAGAATAGAAGCAGTAGAAGAAGGTTGCTGCAACGATAGAATATACCAAAGTACACGGAAGGCACTATGCTTTCCGTGTACTTTTTTTATGGCATAACGGTGCTACGTTAACTTGCTTCGACTCCAGTTCCTCAGTAGTTACCGTTATATGGACTTTAAGATGACATGGCAGCGGACATAGGCAGCAAAGCGGTCAGATGTGTGAGATCGAATTCATCTGAGCTGTTGTCCACGGAAATGACCTCGATATTCTCCCACATGCATGTATTGGCTTGTATCCCCTGTACAAACGTCTCCCAGTGATCCAGCTTCCACCTGTCTCTCTCCAGACCGCGACTCTTCAAGCGTTGTTGAAGAACATCAACATTCACATCCACTCTCAGCACCACGGGTAGGACAGATTGCCACTCATATTTGGCAACCAGATGATTAATGTAATCGCTTTCGCGAAAGTAACCGACAAAAGGTGCATCCAAGATGACAGATCTACCCAATTGAAGATTGTCATTCGCCACGTTTAACAACGTTTCATATTCGAGGTCCATAACGGTGTCGAGGTAATAGGTGTTGCCGTCGCGATCATGAGGGGAATACCCTTGTGCTTCCAGAAGCTTCCCTGTAAACGTATTGCACACGACATCTTTATCCAGATAACAAAAGTGGTGCTCGGCAGCAAGCTTTTTGCCAATGGTGGATTTGCCCGAGCCGGCAGAGCCAATCAAAAAAATCAGGACAGGTTTCATGGACGGTCCCTCCTCTACATAATATTAAGATCGTATGAATATGAACGGTATTATAGCGCCAATTGAAGTTCGCATATACGAACCTTATTCGCATTAGTGAACATTTGCTATTAGAGTATACCGTTTTCAACCGAAATACAATCCTTTTTGGAGAAATAGTATGCAAAAAAAGTTTTAAGAAAGCGGTTGATATTTTCAGTGCGGCTGATCTATAATGAGGGCATCGTTCGGTGATGTGAATTAAGTTCACATATGCGAACTTCGACGTCGAAGATTTAAAGGAGATAATATGGACAATATCCGCATGAATAAATCTGCTGAACGAGTCGCGGATTTACTCGTTCTATTTGCCAAAAGTGGCGCTCCATTAACACTGAATGAAATTTGCAAACAAATGAGCTTACCCAAGAGCAGCGGGTTTGAACTGGTACAGACACTGCTGCACAAGGGTTTTATTGAAATGGATGATGTACGTCTCAAAACATACCGGCTAGGCATTGCTGTGTTTGAGACAGGCATGGCGTACTTGTCCAATATGGGTATCCCCCATATGGCAAGACCTCTGCTTCAAGAACTCAATCGCCAGACGGGAAGCACTGCATTTCTCGGGATTGAGGATAAGGGCCGGATTGTATATCTGGACAAGGCCGAGAGTTATTCGGTTATGCGACCAACAGCGAAACTCGGCTCCCGCAGATATATGCACACAACGGGGCTCGGCAAAGCTTTGCTGGCGGCGCTCCCCATCGGCAAGGTGCTGGAGATTATAGGTAGCGGTGAGCTCCCTTCGCGTACATCCTTCTCCAAAGTAACCATTCCTGATATTTTGCAAGATATGCAGGAGATTCGCGAGCGCGGCTACTCGATTGATGACCGGGAGGACCATCTGGAGATGTATTGCATCGGCTCCGCTGTCTATGACCAGTGGGATGAGCCCGTCGCCGCAATCAGTGTTGCCAGCATGTATTCCAATATGACTCCGGAACGCGAGGAGAACATTGTAAAACTGGTTAAGGAAGCTGCTTGGAAGCTTTCAGGCCAACTGGGTTATAGCGGTGATCGACTGTATCCCAGGACAGAAGAGTGAATCGAAATGAATCGAAATGAATCAAACCCAATAAAAGGTACAACGGGAATCAGGAGGTTATTTGGATGTGGAGAAAGCTAGAAAACATGAAAATCATCGCTGAAACCGGAATCGTATTGATTATCCGTTCGGAAAGTGAAGAAGAAGCGTTGTCCGTCGCCGAAGCGGCAATTGAAGGTGGGATTCGGGCGCTCGAAATTACGATGAGTGTTCCGGGAGCTTTGGATGTAATTAAGGTGTTGTCTCGCAAATATGCGTCCCAAGGCATTCTGATTGGCGCGGGCACAATACTGGATGGTGAGACGGCTCGTGCAGCGATATTGGCTGGAGCGGAGATGTTGGTTAGTCCACAGCTCAACCCAGACATGATCAAGGTAGCTAACCGCTACCAGGCGGTTACTGTCAGTGGTGCGTTCACGGCCAAGGAAATTGTAGAGAGCCTTGAAGCGGGAGCGGATATTGTCAAACTGTTCCCGGCGGAGTCCGTAGGTCCGCAATATGTCAAAGCGATCTCGGCCCCTCTGCCACAGGCAGCGATTGCCCCTACTGGTGGAGTGACGCCGCAAAATGTACATGAATGGCTGGATGCCGGTTGTGTCGGGGTTGGCGTGGGGAGTTACATCACCAAAGCAGCAAAAGATACTGGCGATTATGGGCGAGTAACCAAGGCTGCTGAGGAATTTTTACAGGCCGTAGCCGCGGCACGCTGATTCTTCTCATCCAGGTTGGATTGACCCTGCAGTTGAAGTTCACAGCGATAAAGGGCAGACTTCACGCCAATCGTTGTGAACATGCATGGTGCGGAGTGGGGGTGCTTTTGGGATAATGAGAATGGATGTTGCATTATGAAAACGCATACTTGAAAAGTGTCTGTCTAAGGTTTACAGGACGGATCTTCTTATCTACGCCCTTTAATTACCATATTTATTCATAATATATAATTTTAGTATCTTTATATTTATATGTGTTGAGGAGAGTGAGTTTACATGGCAACCTTAAAGACATCACCGTCCCCTGCCTCGGTACCTCAAGCCCCAAAAGTGGGATTAAGGTGGGGAATTATTCTGTTATTGCTGCTGGGTGCAGTGGTTAACTATCTGGACAGATCCAACCTGAGTATTGCCAATACAACCATCGCAGCCGAATTCGGGCTGTCCTCCACGCAGATGGGATTGCTGTTGTCCGCCTTTTTGTGGCCTTATGCGTTAGCGAACCTGCCCGCCGGATGGTTGGTGGATAAGTTCGGTCCCAGAAAGATGTTTGCCTGGGCATCAGGACTTTGGTCCATTGCTACCATACTCAGTGCATTTATGAATACATATTCTCTGTTGTATGCAATGCGTATGTTGCTCGGTGTGTCCGAGTCTCCCTTCTTCACCTCTGGGCTGAAGGTCACAGAACGCTGGTTTGCGAAAAATGAGCGTGGACTCCCAACCTCAATTATCAACACCGGTTCACAGATTGCCAACGCGATTGCACCGCCGCTATTGACCGTTCTGATGTTAACGATGACGTGGAGAGGTATGTTTATCTTTGTCGGCGTAATCGGTCTGATTATCATGCTCATCTGGCTCAAAGTATATCGTGACCCTACTTTTGCGGAAAAGCAGATGATCAAAGGAACAGATGCAGTTGCGGAGCAGACCTTAAACGCAAAAGCGGCTGCGGATGCACCGAAAGCCAACTGGGGATCGCTGTTCAAGCATAAAAGCACTTGGTTTATGATTATTGGTAATTTCGGCATCATGTTCACGATCTGGGTATACCTGACTTGGCTGCCGAGCTATCTGGAGAAGGAGCAGGGCTTTACGTTGAAAGAGACAGGCTGGATTGCCTCCATTCCGTTCGTAGCGGGTATTATCGGCGTGCTGTTAGGCGGATTTATCTCGGACTTTTTCATTCGAAAAGGAGTCAATGTGGTCACTTCGCGGAAAGTTCCCATCGTAGGTGGCGCTATTCTGGCGGCGGCTTCGGTAGCACCTATTCCGTTCATTGACAGTACTGTGGTGAGCATTGTCCTTCTGTCTGTAGGTTACTTCGCATCCCAACTGCCATCAGGTGTAATCTGGACTCTGGCAGCAGACATTGCGCCGGGTGAACAGGTAGCTTCACTTGGAGCCATCCAGAACTTTGGTGGATTTCTGGGCGCAGCACTCGCTCCAATTGTAACCGGATACATTTTGGATACAACAGGCAGTTTCAACAATGTATTTTTGCTGGGAGCGGGTCTGCTGCTCATGGGCGCCGTCTCTTACGGAGTATTTTTGAAAAAACCAATCGCTAAAGCAATTCACTAATTCCCTTCAATGAGAAGTTAACTTCTATTTTAGAAAACATCAGCAAATTCTTGTGTTTTTGATTGCAAAAACCGGAAATGCTGATGTTTTTTATTTTTGTTGCTTGGGCTGTAGTGAATGGCATACATATAGTAAAATATAGGGAAAAGATTAAACATCAACCAACGGAGGAAGCTCATGAAGGAGTTTAAGGATCGGCTTCAACAGGTTCAGGAGCAGCAGAAGAAGCTGGCGAAGGAGTATCACGCCTTGCTCCAAGAATACCAGTCCGATGACCTGATCGTTCAGAATGAACAGTTACAGGAACAGTATGAAGCTCACAAACTCAAGCTGCAACAGCTCGAACTTCGCTCGCGCAAGATGGAAGAAGAGAATGCACGTCTTCGCACGGCGTTATCCGAGCAGATGCTGGATGAGAAGCTGAATCTGATCCGGGTATCCCGGGAGAAGATGGAGACCTATTTTCAAGGGAAAACAGCGGTACATAATGATCGAATTGCATTCCATGAACATCGAACCAAATCCAATCTGAACGCGCTGTACAACCAGGCCGCACAGGAGTTGCAAGAGGATTCCCACGAGGTGAAGGAGAGGATTGCTTACCTTGCGGCTGAGGTGAAAGAGCGCATTGAAACGCACAGACGAGCCGTACAGGAGAGAGAAGAGGCTCTGCGTGGGCACATGGAACGTGGATATGAGCAGATGGCGGAAGAGGGATTAAGCGAAGAGACCATTCAGCGTCGGATCAAGCAGAATCGCATGGAGATGAAGATTGGACTCAGCTGGATCAACAAGGTAGCCATCCTGCTCCTCATTCTGGGGGTTGGAGCAGCGTTCCAATATTCGTACTCGACCTGGTTTAATGACGAGATGAAGAGCGGAGCCTTTTTCCTGCTCGGTGCGCTAATGCTTGCTGGAGGAGAGTGGCTGTTCCGCCGCAAAAGGCAGACGTTTGCGATGGGGCTGCTCGGCGGTGGGATATCCGTGTTGTTCGGCTCCGTCTTCTATAGTTACTTTTTACTGCATATTATCGGGTTATATACGGGACTTGCCCTGTCTGTATTTGTATCGGCAATCTCCGTATTGTTGTCCTTGAGATACCAGTCGAAGACCATCTGTTCACTAGGTTTGGTAGGCGGATATCTTCCGTTATTCTCCTACATGTTCTCGTTCGGGCTTGAGGGCACTGCTGTCTATGTAGCCATGATCTATCTGCTACTCTTAAACGGCATTATTGTATTCATATCATTCGGCAAACGGTGGCCGGTGGTGCACTATATCAGTTTCATGTTCAACACACCATCCATGCTCATCTTATTATGGCTTTCGCCAAGTGAGAAGATTGGCATGTTGTATTCCATTGTGACGTTTGCATTATATCTAGGTATCACGCTGGCATATCCATTCAAACACCGGATGAAGTTAACCTGGTGGGATTTCGCTCTACTCGCCATGAATACGAGCATTAGTTGTCTGATGTTATACGTGTTATTTGATGTGGCGGATTGGAATGATGCTCAGGGTTTGCTGGCGTTGATCTTCTGCGTGGTGTATCTGGGCCTCGCACGATTCGTCCAGCGCCATATGGCTCAGGAGAAACAGACGATTCTGCTCTTCTATATCACTTCCCTGACCTTTGCCATTCTGATTATTCCGTTCCAATTCGGGGCCAAGTGGTTATCGATGGGTTGGTTAATCGAAGGGGTTCTGTTGGTTACGCTTGGACATCTGAAACGGCTCAAATCGGTGGAACGTGCCGGATGGGGCATCGTGCTTCTATGTCTAATCACTTTTGTGTACTACGATCTACTGGCGCTATTCTTCATCGGGGAACGTTCTTACTTTATGCTAAAATACACCAGCATCACGCTGGGGACCCTGCTTATTACACTTTATTATGCCTGGGCAGTTGGCAGCAGTTCATTTTCCAAGGAGAGATTGCACTACAACCTGCTGGAGCTGGGCTTCCTGAACGGATTCAAGTATGTGACACTTGCGAATCTGTGGTTATACGTGCTGTATGAGTCGAATGAATTGTATACCAGAGCTGTCGATGGGACGTTCCTGTTATACATGTTCTACACGTTGCTCATGTTTGCAGCGCTCACCATTGCATTGGCCTATGGGCTGAGCAAGGTGAAGCTGCTGCGTGATCGATACGTGCAGGTGTATACCACCTTCTTGCATGCTATTGGCTGCTGTATTGCACTGGCCGTAACCTTAACCATGCCAGCGCTTCAGCCGGAAGTTCAGCAGCATACGGCGGCGGAGATTGTTGGTTTGCTGGTGCTAATTATCTTTAACGTAGGGGTATTCTTTGCAGGAAGGGATCTGCTGATTGCAGGCATCCGCGGGCAGTTCAAGAGCATTGAATGGTACCCGGTTATCGCAGGAGTATATTTGCTAGGTGTTATCACCGTATTTCTGACGATCCAGTTCCATTGGGGTGATGTGGGGCTGATGTTCAGCCTGATCTATCTGCTGCTGGCGATTCTCTATATTGCCTATGGATTCCGTAGAAAATATGTCATGATTCGGCGTCTCGGCCTTGGCCTAACGTTGTTCGCTACGGGGAAGATGGTGTTCTATGATGTGGGGATGCTTACCTCGGGCAGCAAAATCTTTGCCTATTTCAGCTTTGGCGTAATATTGCTTGGGATCTCTTACCTGTACCAGAAGGTGTCCAGCCGGATGGAGGAAGTACAGTCGAGAGAGACAGCGAAGCCCGGCGACGAACCGACTGTGCCGGAGGAAGACCAAGATTGATTTGGGTTTTGAACGATTGTAGTTACCTTTGCGATCATATGGGGAGGGATTCGTAAGATGGGATTCGACCTGAAAATTATGCTTTGGCAGTTGTTATGGTTCGCTGGCCCTGTAGCTCTCATTGTATATGGGTGGAGGAAATTGGGCGCCAGAAAGAAGCGGCAATGACGTGAGTGTGAGTGAGATGGTGGGAATGTCCGCTGTCCACTTCACTTCGCTTTGGGAAATAAGTCGTGTAATATAGATTTTTTGGATTAAAATGAGGCTCCGGGCTGCTGTTACCAGCAATCTGGGGCCTTATTGATGTGAGTCTATGGCTTAGCCTAATATGACATTCGTGAAACGTTTTGCGCGGAGATCACGTTATAATAGAGTAGACTTAGGGCTGGATCTTCATTTGTAACCATGAGGTTTCGGCAGCCGAGGTGCCTTTCAGTGATTCTCCGCCATCATCACTCATACGAGAGAGCACGGTTAATGTCATGGACAAGGCGAAGGCGAGCAGCACGTATATGAAAATGTTTTTTTTGTTCATTGGAAGGTACCTCTCTTGTTGAATGAGCTAAAGTAGACAACCGGCCGTCATGAGAAAAAAAGCACAACGTCTGGTATAGTAGAGTGAGTAGAACCGAACATAAATCATTCCTGTATACCACTATATTGAAGTATAGCGGTGCAAACAATGGAACAAATCTGATGATCTTATCATTATTGTTACGAAATGTTTATAGTACGTGTTCAAAAAGACCGGTTTTCAGTACCGAGAAGATGGGATGAAGCTAGAAATGGAGTAGCAGAGCGTAGGGAAACTACGTGAGCAACTAAAATGTTTCCGAAGGAAACATACTTCGTAAGCATATGCTTATTCGGCTGAATTCCATCTTCGATGCTGATGATGCCGTTAGGCATCCGTAGTAATCAAAAGCGGGCTTTTTGAACAACCTCTTATAGAGATCGAGTGATCGTTGAAGGTGGGAGAATAATATGCGGGAGACGGCAAAAATCGTCATTCGTACGCCAGGGCAGGAAAGTGACGGCTCGTTCGCTTATGTAAGCCAGGGTCGCTCCATTACGGTGGGACGTTACACAGGCGGTAGTGAATTGGACTTGTCTGTTTATAATCAGATGATATCGAAGCGGCATTGCCGCATCCATTATGATGTACAGCAACAGCTATGGATCGAGGATCTGGATAGCAAAAATGGAACCGAACTGAACGGGCAACGCCTCGTTCCCTATGAGAAATATCCGTTTGGCGAAGGAGATAGCCTGACGCTGGTCAACGGTTTGATCCAGCTCCGCGCTGAAGGGGATCTTGGAGAGACGAGGGAATATCGTGTGTCGGATCTGCTGGGTGAGGGTGTACGCTTGCAGGATCACCTGCAAAATGTTCAGATCGGTGAAGTGGAGATTCCGCTGTCCAAGAAGGAGTACCAGCTGTTCAAGCTGCTGTATAGTCAACTGGACCATTTTGTGACCCGAGAGCAGATTGTGGCTCAGGTGTGGCCGGAGCGGAGCATGCTGGAGAGTGAAGCGGTAGGGATCGACGAGATTAACTCGTTAATCTATCGGACGAATCGTAAGCTGGGTGTACATTTTACCATTAAGTCTGTATACAAAAAAGGGGTATATATGAAGTCTCATGTGCCGGAATGAATGAGTGATAACAAAGGGATGAGTTCATGTTCATCATTTACCTGATTCCATGGCTGATTGCCGTGGTGACATTGATAGGTGTCATATCCATCGTACTTGTCAGTTGGAAAAACGGGATCTCCCCGATGCCCACATCCAGTCGTGTCAGACAGGTGGTTATACAGGAGGTAAACTGCATTCCAGGGTACGTGGATGTGCTCGAAGCAGGCTCCGGATGGGGTACATTGGGACTGGATGTTGTAAGGCATTGCCCTGGTAAAAGGCTGACCGGGATTGAGAATTCGATCATTCCCTTATGGTCTTCCCAACTGATTGCCTATCTCAGTGTTCGCTTACGTCGAGCCAAGGGAAAAAAGCACTCTCTCAAGGGCAGGCTGCGCTTCATGCGCGGGGATATCTACACCAGTTCCTATGAACATGCGGATTGTGTGATCTGTTATCTGTTTCCGGGAGCGATGACCCGACTTCTGGACAAATTCAGTCGGGAGCTTCCGCCGGGTGCCAAGGTGATTAGCGTCTGTTTTGCCCTGCCAGGGAAAGAACCGCTACGCACTATTACATGTCGGGATGCCCTGCGTACCAAGGTGTATGTGTATTCCTTTTAAAGAAAAGAACAGGAAAGTGATCATCAGGTTTGCTCAGCTGGAGTGCTGTAAACCTTCTGCCATAACGTTAATGGATGAAAGAGTGTGCTCCATATCATAGTAATGCAGATACCACGTAAGAATGAGGATACGAAAAAGGCCCCGAACTCACTATGAAGTGATTCGGGGCCTTTTTGTCTCGCCTTTGAGTTGGGGCAAGAGATTGCTTGATTAGTGCTTACCGCACGTATTACTTTGCAGAATCAGTAGCGCCAGTGCTCTCAGAGGTTGTACCGGATTGGGATCTGTTTCTGCCGCCTCCGAATCCGCCTTGTCCACCGCCACCACCAGGACCGCCCATACCTGTATTGGCAGTGGTTACACCAGATTCATTCACCCAAGTCACATTACTAGTCGATTGGAATGCAACCACCTGAGTTCCGCCACTATAGGTACCATCTGTGTAGAGTCCATCCACGGCTTTACCTGTAGACGTACCACCGGAGTAGATTACATAGGAACCGTCTTTCGCAAGATCCGGGGAGCTGACAACCACGGTTTGATAATCTTTTGCCGGAGCGAATGTCAGAATGTTGTTGCCTTCGCTATCTTGTACATGTACAAGTGTTCCAGCTTTTTGCGTTGCAGGGAATGTCATCACAATGGTATTTTGCGTAGAAGCATCGGATGTTCCTTGTGCCATACCAGAGCTTCCGGCAGCCACGAGATACCCACCGCTAATCTCAAATGTACCGTCATAATCCAATGCTCCGTTGCCGTTATCCGTTGGTCCGTTCACAATAACCGTACCACCAGTCATGTTAATGGAACCATTGGAATCCAGTCCGTCACCACCTGCGTTCACAGTGAGTGTACCGCCGTTAATGTGGAATTCGTTATTGCTCGCTGCTGCACCGCCCATACCGCCCGGTCCACGTCCTTGTTGAGTAGCATCTGTACCTTGGGATGCCTGATCGGTAGTTGATGTTGTACCTGTCGTTTCAGAGATGTTGGATGTCGTTGCGGCATCGGTTGCTGTAGTCGTACTATCTGTACTTGCCGCTGTATTCGCAGCTGTTTCCGTCTCGCCACCTGCAGCGTTGACGCCATCATCGGATACCGTTACATCCACATCCCCATCGTTCAGGGTAATGATTGCACCTTCAAGTCCTTCATAGCTCTTCGCAATCGTGATGGTTCCGCCGTTAATCGTCAGCTCCTGATCGGCATGAATGCCGTCATCACCGGATTCAATGTTGAATGTTCCGTCGTTGACTGTCACGTTATTGTTACTGTGCAGGGAATCATCCATGGAATCAATGGTATACGTACCACCATTAACCGTAAGGTCTGTACCTGCTTTGAGTGCTTTGGCACTTGTGGACTCGGTTGCTGTTGTTGCTGTGTCCGCATCGGCATTGTTATCCGTTGTTGTTGTTGTTGTTGGTGTATTGGCAGAGTTGGATGCTCCTGCGCCGTTTGTAGTAGCACCTGTATTCATACCGCTGTTATTAGGCATCTCCGGCATATCTGCAGGAGGTTCGCCATCCGGTGGTGTGCCCATATCGGTTGGAGGTGTTCCGCCACCCCATCCACCGCCACCGCCGCCAAATGGACCTTCTTCTACTTTGGCTGGTGCATTGGCGCTACCGCCGCCTGTTACAATGTTGTATGTGCCGCCATCTGCCACGAGTGCGGTTTCGGCTTGAATACCATCATTGCCACTCTGAATATCGAAGGTACCTCCTGCGATGGCAACGAAGCCTTTAGTGGTATCCGTGTCATTGGTCGATTTGATGCCGTCACCTTCGGCCTGAATGGTAATGGTGCCCGCTTGAATGGCGACCATATCCTTTCCTTTGATGCCGTCATCGGCTGCTTTGACACTGATGTTACCACTAATGATTTTCAGATCATCCTTGCTCGTAATACCTTCATTATAGTTACCTGTGACGATCAATTGACCTGCACCGTTGAACGTGAGATCCGCTTTGCTGAAGATCGCAGCATCCGGCTCGTCTGTCGTAGCATCGGCGTACACATACGTTTTACCATCGGAAACGGTATTCTGGGTACCTTTTTCGAGTGTAATTACCGCTTTACCGGCTTTCTGAATATAGATTGCAGCACTGTCGTTATCATGAATTGTTGCTCCGTTTAATACGAGATGTACGGTGCCCTTATCGGCAACGTTGACCACAATCTGGCCGTCGGTTAGCTCACCGCTGAGTACATAAGTACCTGCTTCAGTGATGGTTACTGAGCCATTGGCTGCTTTGGCGCCCGAACCGGTTACCGTTGCAGTTGTGCCGTTCAGTTTAATCGCTGTGGAATCTGCCTCAGTCCAGCTGATATTGGTATCGTCAGCATCCAGAGAGACCAGATCCGCGTATTTTACAGAAGTTTGCTCGCTGACAGATACCGTTTTGGTTGTTCCTGTCGTTGACGTTGCGGCATTGGCGGTTGTGCTCGTCGTTGCTGGTGAACTGCATGCTGCAAGTAGGCTGGTAATCAGGGCGATGGACCAGAGTTTGCTGCCTGTTATGATGTTCTTCTTCATATGGATCATCCCCTTCGAATAAAAAAATTAATAATCCGTTGTTGGACTCATGGTTAAGGAGATATCCAGGTTGCCGTTCCGTGTGCGGATGGCATCGAGGAATTCCTTTTGGCTAACACTTTCGTGAATGGTTACACTGTAGACCAGCTCATAGAGACTGCCAAGTTCTGTCGTTCTGATTTTTTTCAGATCAAATGGTACATTGAATTTATGGAACACTTCATTAAGTGCTTCTTCATAGCTCAAGTTCTCAGGGATGGTGACTTTCAGCGTTTTCAGCTGACTCTTCTTGCCGCCGAAGTTGAAGCGACTCAGAACAAACATCAGCACACACAGGATAATGGTGAACAGCACCGCGTATCCAAAAGCGCCTACACCGCAGGCAAGACCGGAAGCCATCGTGAACAATACATAAGCAATGTCCTTTGGATCACCAGGAGCACTGCGGAATCGGATGATCGAGAAGGCACCTGCCAAGCTGAAAGCTCGAGCGATGTTGCTGCCGATGAGCAGGATGATGATGGCGACAATAACGGGAAGGACGACCATCGTTAAGGTGAAGCTCTGGGAGTATGTGCTTTGGTTGGTCTTCATGTAGGTGAGGCTGATGATCAACCCCAGAATGATGGCAAGACCAATGGTGATAACGGCGTTGTTAAACGTCAAATTGGTATCGGTCAAAGCTGAGTTGAAGATGGAATCAAGCATATATTACACTCTCTCTTTCTCTAATTAATTGTTCTTGTTCTTGTTCTTGTTCTATGGATGGGTCGAAATCGGTACCTGCTACAAGAATGCGCTCCGTCTGGTAATTCAGGTTCGTCGTTCTTACCAGATGTCTGAACTCGTTGCCATATTTCGAAAATCCGGTGCGGTACAGACCATGCTCACAGAGCAGTTGCGAGAGCCACAGCGGAACGGTTTTCTCGGCTTTCACTTCCATCAGCCATCGACCGTCCTTCACCAGCGGTTCACCGTAATCTCCCTGTTCTAGCTTCAGATCGTATCTGCGACTGCGAATGTTGGTGTCAAAGGTAATGCGGAGATCCCGGCTGTTCTTGTCGAAGAGTGCTTTGCGTTCATACGCCAGATACACTTTCGGTTCCAGATCGTAGAGGCGAAGGAAGTATTTGATCTCCTCCACAACCTGTTTGTTCATATAATCCGCCAGCTCCGGTGCCTGTCCCGAACGGACAAATTCGTAAGCTTCATCCAGCTTCAAGGCTGTTCTGCGCTTGTTCACCAGGCCAAATACTTTCTTTTTGATCTCCAGATACACCTTGGCATTCTCTTCAGGTACTCCATAAGCCCGTAGTCTCAGCTTCTCCTTGTATTTTGGTTTGGAGAGACTGGCGCGAATCAGGGAATCCTGTGGAGTGTCGAAGTACAGGTTGCTGATGGAGTAGTACTCATGTTTCTTGTTGTAGGCATCCAGCTCCATGTATTTCAGCAGGTCATTGTAGAAATGTGCGTACTGTTCATCCGTCAGAAGGTATTTGCTCTCGTATCGATTGAATACTTCAATAGCCATGTGGGACTCATTCCTTTCGTTGGTGGGTTGTATGTTTTGTTGCATCGTGTATTGCTTCCATGTCTGTATCTTAGAGCGCCAACCTTGAATGAATCTTAAATGATTTTACATTGCGTTAACATTTTTTTACCTTCCTATAATAGTACGCGTGCACAAAATGCATTAAGATTGATTCAAGGTTTAATTAATAGAATAAGCACATGTAGAACAGATCCGTTGAGAGAAATAATTCAAGCAGAGGAATGAATAGAGCATGAGAATATTAATTGCGGAAGATGAGGTTCATTTGGCAGAGGCTGTATCGCAGATTTTGAAAAAAAACAACTACTCCGTGGACATGGTCCACGACGGCAGATCAGGATTCGATTATGCGCAGAGCGGTATCTACGACCTGTTACTACTCGACATCATGATGCCGGAGATGGACGGGATCACCGTCCTGAAGAAACTCCGCAGTGAAGGGAATCATACCCCTGTCATTCTGCTTACGGCCAAAGGTGAACTATCGGACAAAGTCACAGGCCTCGATTATGGTGCCGATGATTATATCGCCAAGCCTTTCGCTACAGAGGAATTGCTGGCGCGGATTCGTGCAGCCTTAAGACGGAAGGGCGAAGTGGTTCCCGAGGACGGACTGAAATTCGGTGACATTGAGCTGAACACAACGCAGTTGAAGCTGAGCGTTCAGGGGAAGGAAATCAAGCTGAATCTGAAGGAGAATGAACTGCTGGAGCTGTTGATTGCCCGCAAACAGGCGATTACCTCCAAAGAGCAGATTATTGAGAAGTTATGGGGATTTGATTCGGAAGTGGAGTATAACAATGTGGAGGTGTACATCTCGTTTTTGCGCAAAAAATTAACCTTCCTGAACTCTGCCGTCCGTATTAACACGATTCGGGGTGTCGGGTATGTACTTGAGGTGACGTCCTGATGTTCAAGAAACTCCGAAATCGATTCCTGATCGTGAATCTGGTCTCCATATCCATTTTGATGCTGGTGGCATTTGCTACGATCTATACGATTACGTATCAGAATGTGCAACGTGAGACAAATATGGAGTTGTACAAGATGTCTGATTTCTATCATGGCCCTTATAATTCATCCAAGATGCCTCGTGGGGAAGATGGGGGGATGGGGACGGGCTCAGGTACAGGTTCAAATTCAGGTTCGTTGCCCTCCGATGCCATGGGTGGTGATAATGTAAGACCGTGGGGTGATCTCAACTCACCTCCGGCACGTTCCGTTTCGTTCATGATCAAGACGGATGACCAGTGGAAGGTAACGGATACGCATTCTCAATTTGATATGGAAGATACGTTCTATACGGAGGCGCTGCAAAAGGTTGACCAGAATAAAGTTAGTGATTCGGAACGGCATACTGGACAATTTGCACTGGATGGAACGGACTGGGCCTATGTGGTTGATTCGAGTGGTACCGGGCATATGATCGTATTCATTGATGTGACGGCGCAACAAGGTATTCTTACGAATCTGATCTATACATTTGTTGTTGTTGGATTAATCATGTTGATTGTGATCTACTTCCTGAGCCGTTATTTTGCGAATCGCTCCATTGCGCCAGTCAGGGAAGCGTTTGAGAAGCAAAAACAATTCATCGGTGATGCTTCGCATGAGCTGAAGACACCTCTGGCGATCATCAGTACCAATACCGACGTACTGCTTGCGAATCAGGAGGATACAATAGCAAACCAGGCGAAGTGGCTGCACTATATCAAGTCGGAAACCGAGCGCATGACCGGACTTACGAATGATCTGCTCTATTTGACACAGATGGACGACTCACGCTCCACGATGATTCATGCGAAGTTTAATATGAGCGACGCTGTAGAGAGTATTATTTTACCAATGGAGGCCGTTATTTTTGAGAAAAACATCTCCCTTGATTACAACATTGAGCCGAATCTTACGGTTCATGGGAACAGTGAGCAGATCAAACAGGTCATTCTGATCCTGCTCGATAATGCGGTGAAGTATTCTGGTCCCAAAGGGTCGGTAAACGTCACCCTCCAGAAACAGAATAATGATGTCGTGCTGGCCGTATCCAACACTGGTGAAGGCATTGCACCGGAACATCTGGATCGGATCTTCGATCGATTCTATCGTACGGATTCGTCAAGAGCCCGCAAACATGGTGGGCATGGTCTGGGGCTGGCGATTGCTCGTTCCATTGTGGATCAGCACAAAGGAGAGCTGTACGCTCGAAGTGTGGTCGGAGAGGGTGCTACATTTTACGTGCGGTTGTCGTAGGGGCAGAGTGATGAGCCGGCTCCACACTAACCTTCGCTACCGCTCTATAATCGTTCGTCAGGCATAAGTTCTGCCTGTAATGGGTTAACCTATGCTACAATGGCAACAGTATGTATGAATCAAGGAGATGAACTGAACGTGGCAGAAGCAAACGCAATTAATGAACAAGAAATGATGCAATATATTGCAGATAAAACGAAGGCAAGCCAGGCGAACATTGCTCTTGTGCTGAAGCATGAGCAAGCGTATATCAACAAGGCGCACGAAAATACTAAAGGTAACGATGTGGATATTGACGGCGATGATCTGGCGGATTACATCCTTAGTCGCAAAGATGTGAAGCTGGATGAGTTGACCGTAGAAAGCATCCTGGATGCTGAGATGGACTACTTGATGGACAAGGGTCACGCAGGGTACGTCGATTAAGTTAAGTGTAGGCAAAATCTAACGAACCTGACACGCCTTATTCGGGTATTTCTCGCTCGATTGGGAATGTAACGAATCTCTGACACGTTATTCTCTGGATTTCAGGACTTTTTGGTGCAATTGCAGCATTTCTGCGGAATTAGCGTGTCTGAGATTCCTTAGTTCGGGAAATAAGCGCTTTTAGCCGATATAAGGTGCCCTAGATTCGTTAGAGTGATCACAAGTTGCAACGAGGCGTTAAATGGCTGTTTCAAAAGTGAAATCTCACAGATGCAGCCTAATGCATGGCAAGTGTTGTACTGTCAAAAAGACCTCAACTCCACAATACTGTGGTGTTGAGGCCTTTTTTAGATTGTAGCGACCAGGCATTCCTTCGGGAACACCTGTCGGTATAACTTTTCTAAGGATGGAATTGAAGTTCTATCGGAACCATCCTACAGTGTACAGCTTCTTATTGACCCATCATGCCGCCGTCTACGGTGTAGAGAGAAGCTGTTACATAGGATGCTTCTTCGGACAACAGGAAGTTCATGACCGCTGCTACTTCTTCCGGTTCACCATAACGGCCCATTGGAATGCTGGATACGGTAGCGGACTGATAATCTTCCACGTTACCTGAATTTGCTTCAATCTGGCGCATCATGCGTGTGTTGATTGTACCTGGCAATACAGCATTAACCCGAATATTATAAGGTGCAAGTTCATTTGCAGCGGTACGCGTGAGGCCAACCACGGCATGTTTGGACATAATATATGGAGATACAGCAGGTGCACCCATCAGACCCGCGAGAGAAGAGGTATTTAGAATCGCACCGGATTTTTGTTTTTTCATTACTGGAATGACATTTTGCAGACCCAGGAATACCCCACGAATGTTGACGTTATATACAGTGTCGAGTGCTTCAACACTCAGGTCTTCGATCAGTCCTGTTGGACCTTCAATCCCGGCGTTGTTGGCAAAATAATCGATTCGGCCAAACGCATCCAGTGCTTTTTGCACATAGTTTTTCACGTCTGCTTCTTGGGATACGTTCGCTTTTACGGCGATTACGTGCTCTTTGTCGAGGTTCAGATCGGTAATTGTCTGCTGGATAGCTTCTTCATTCAGGTCCACCAGAACCAAGTTGATTTTGCGCTCAGCGAGGCGGCGTGCCAATTCTTTACCAATGCCTCCGGCTGCTCCTGTAATAACGGCTGTATGTGTATAGGATGTACTCATGATATATCCGCTCCTTATTCATTATTGGCAGGTATTCTTCAAAAAAAGTTTCAACCTGTCGTCTATCGTTCCTGTCTCAATGTTAAGATATACATAGCAGTGTGACAATAATCATTGACAGCGCATATGTCAGCTATCGGACAGAGATGTAAGCGGTGTTCATTTATATTACAATAATGAACAAAGGAGGCGAAAATGTTGATCATCGAACATCCTCAGGACCGGAGAGCACGAAGAACGCAGGATGCGATCATCGCTGCGGCGGTTTCTTTGATATTGGAGAAAGGAGCAGACGCTTTAACCATTCGGGACATCACGGAGCGGGCGGATTACAACCGGGGAACCTTCTATTTACATTTTCCCGGCAAACCGGAGTTATTACAGTTCATTCTGGATGATTTCATGCAGGGAGTGGGGCGAGCTTATGCAGAACCATACGCACAGCTCAAAGAAGTGGACATGACTGCATTGCTGCCATCCACGATGCCTGTATTTGAATATATTGAGGCCCATCAGGATATTTTCCGTGCATTAATAACGATGCATTCAGATATGGGTTCCCGACTATGCAATATGTTTAGAACGTACTTAACCGAAGATTTTGTATTAGTGACCGAAGATAGCGAGCAAACCATTAATTATGACATCATGTTAAGTTATCTGGTATCTGCTACGGTGGGCGTGATTATGCACTGGGCGGAGATTGGATTCAAGTATTCTGCGCATTATATGGGAGAGCAGCTTACGGCACTGATTAACATCAAACCGACCCGTCTGCTGATTGAACCAGGGCAGAAGGGTCGGACTATTCACGAGCGTATGCTGTTGGATTAACATGTTTTTATTCCCAAGGATAAGTAACGGTCAGGAAGTCAGCGAATTTTTTGCTTTCTTCCCGTCGTTGTTTCCGCATGGCCGCCCGATCCGGAGCGGTCTCGTATAGTTTCTTCTCTTCTTCCGTCTCGGGGATGATACGAGGTACAATCAGTTTCCGATTATTTTCGTCCAAGGCCACAAAGGTCAGAAATGCAGTCGCTGCAATTTTCTTCTCTCCGGTCTTCAGATCCTCTCGAATCACCTTCACAAAAATCTCCATGGAACTTCGTCCTGTCCAGGACGCGAACGATTCAAGCGTAACCGAATCCGTTGGATTAATCGGGTACAGGAAATCGACAGAGTCGGTTGAAGCCGTTACGGTATTGACCCGGCATAGCTTGGAAGCGGCGATGGATGCAATATCATCAATGTAGGACATCAGCTTGCCGCCGAATAGCGTATTATGATTGTTGACATCGGTTGGGAACACCCGTGCCGTCTTGAAACAACGTGTTTCGCGCACATATTTTTTCTCCACCTGATCCATCTCCGTTGGTTTCGGTATCTCTCTCATGCTTTTTTCCTCCTGACAGTATGGCTGCTGTGACATTTCATTTCAGGTGTTGCAGGATATATTTCTGATCTATTATCCCTAGTATAGGTGTCGGTCAGATACATATTCAAATGAAGTTGGACTGCAAAAAAAACCGCCAGGCGCGGACCGGCGCGCTGGCGGTTTGCTGCTGTATATTAAGCCTTGGGCTTGAAAATGCCGGACGGTTTGCCGATCGGCAAGAACGCATAACCGAAGTGAGCGTTCAGTACCGAAGCACCTGTACCATACAGGGACACAATTCCGATCGCCATTTCAGCGTATGCTGCAATGGTGTGGAAAATGTGAGGAGCTACGCCGAAAGCGTCAAAGGTCAAGCCAAGGAACAGGAAGTCAATCAGAATGAAGATGATAAGCAATACTTTATTCGCTTCAATCGCACCGATCGTCATGAACAGGGTGAATACGAGGTATCCGGCAAAAGCAAATCCGAGCTGCTTGCCATCGGCCTGTTCAGCGAGAGTGGAGCCGAATACGCCCATTTTGATCATCCAGTTGGCAGCCATGGCGAACCAGAAGAATGCGTACGCGCCAAAAGCCGTTGTGCCAAAGGTATTGTTGCGTTTGGAATCTTGAATACATGCGAATAGCTGGGCAAAAGCACCCAGGAAGATCGCCCAAGGAATAGCGTAGCTAAGTCCATCCGTAATACCAAGCTTTTGGGAAGAAGCGACCAGGGTTACGATAGCCAACCCAAATAATCCCATTGCGCTGGGATCGGCGTTAACAATTTTGACTTTAGTCTGTGAATCGGTCTGCATGGTGATGATAAGCCTCCAATAATATCAAATCAGGATCCATGGCCGTCGTTGGCCGTCCTCTAAATTACATCATTTGTATCCGCCGGGTCCGGACACACACATCGCCCTATTGTACCTGAATGACCCCGTTATGGAAAGGGATTTTATTACCTTTTGAACCAATAGACTTTTTGTTTTTTCAATATACACATTTACGACACAATCCGTTCTGGCGGTGAATGATGAGGCCAGACGTTAGAATCCAACCCTCGATAATACCACTAAAATTGCGTCATATCAGCCATTTTCGGATAAGCTCTAGTGTGATAAAATAATCTTTATCAAAATTTGGAGAAGAATACAAAACATCCTTGTCTCCTATGCCATATGTTAATCCAACTATAGATTGACAGGAAAAACTAAAATGGTTCACAGAATAAGGAGGTATCAGGGGTCATGGTTATGAGTTTGGATTTGAAAAATAAAATAGAGAAGGCCAGACATAACCTTCATATGCTGGTAGAGCATAACAAGGGTGGTCTTGGGCATCCCGATGTAATTCGGCAGTCTATGGCATTGGACGAATTGATTAATGAGTATAACCGAATTAGCCGAAACCATTCACGGGCTTGAACCCAAAGCGATTTTAATTTTATACACGGAACAAATCACATAGATTGTAACGCTTGATCGTACAGACGGGCATGAATATAGCCGGTATGGACAGCCTCAGTTGAAGAGGGGGTATCCTACCGGCGTAATATTCATGCCCGTTTGTTTTTGCATCGTATTCATCATGTATCTGTTTAATGCAGCAATCGTTTGGCTTCCAAATATAGGACCTGCACGAACTTTTTTGTATTAATGCGTGTCTGGGACAAGGAAGGCTCCACATTGTTTTGCAGCTCCAGCATTTTCTTGCGGATTTCGGTGAAATCAAAAAATTTGGATGCATAGTTCTCGAACTTGGGATGTGTATAATCCGTTAGTCCCAGAGACACCACATGACTCAGTGTCTGGAAGATGGCCCTGCGAACACGTTGTTCCGATGCCTTGATCTCCTTGTTAATCTCTGCGAGTGAGGCGTTCTCTCCCAGCTTGCGTACCGCTACATTCTGAAAGATGTCTTTGAGAGATGGGAACGTATAGGGGGACAGCTTATGCTCATCTGTCTCTACCTGCTCCAGATATTCCAGCATGTCCAGCAGATCTCTGCTGCCCGCTTCGCCGATCATGCCCATCTCGGACAGCAGGAAATGTCCGGCTGTCGTGATTGTTTTGTCCGGAACCGGAGCCACAGTGCGCTCGTTAGGATGCAAACTGGACAATCCCTGCAATGTCCGCTGAATATCTGCGATGGACTGCTGCATCCGAAGCCTTTCGTTCACCAGCCGCAGAACAGACAGAATCTCCAACCGATTAATCGGCTTCGTAATGTAATATTCAATGCCTAGTGAATAGGCTTCTCCGATCATATTTTTCGACTCGATCTGGGAGATCATGACGATCTTGCCCTCAAACCTTCCTTCAAGCGCTCGCACAGTCTGAATCCCGTCTCGTTGGGGCATCAGCAGATCAATCAGCAGGATATCCACCTTATGTAGTTCCAACAGTTCCGCGTGAAGTTGTGCTCCGTCCTCAGCTTCCCCGGCAATATCGCCAAGGCCTTCATCCTCAATAATATCCATCAACATGGAACGAACGCCAGGATCATCATCCACTATAAAATAACGCATGTCAGTCATTCCCTTTCTCTGCGAATGGTGAACTCTCGTTCCAGTGTAATCGTTCCTTTCCTTCTTGCATAGAACCTGACATGTCAGGTTAAATGACAATGATTGGGCGATCAAAGCCCATTTTTAAAATAAATATAGAAATTGCATGTAGGTATTTGTCGGTTTTCGTAGATGTCCTTGTAGTATAAGTAACATCCCGAAGTCTGGGGCTAGTGTTGTGCAGAATGGTACAAACTTTTCACGTGACTCATCTCTGTACTTGAAATACACCATAAAAAGGAGCATACCGATGGAGCAAACAATACAAGATATTGTCGGCATTTTCAATGATTTTCTATGGTCCAAAGTGTTAATTATACTATTGGTAGTATGTGGTATATACTTCACCACCAAGACCCGATTCATGCAATTCCGCATGATTGGAGATATGGTGAAGGTGCTTCTAGAGCCGAAAAGCAAGGAACCAGGCAAAATTTCACCTTTCCAGGCATTCTGTATTAGTATGGCGGCCCGTGTAGGTACAGGGAATATTACCGGTATTGCACTAGCTATCGCACTGGGTGGACCTGGTGCTATATTCTGGATGTGGATCATTGCAATTATCGGGTCAGCCTCCAGTTTTGTGGAGAGTACGCTGGCTCAGATCTATAAAGTGAAGGATAAGAGTGGATTCCGCGGGGGTCCTGCATATTATATGGAACGTGGGTTGGGCAAACGCTGGATGGGAATTTTATTTGCCATTCTCATTACGTTGTCATTCGGTTTAGTCTTTAATGCGGTGCAGTCTAACACGATTACCGTTGCATTTGAGAACTCATTTGGCACGGATCGGTTAACGGTGGGTATCATTATGGCTGTGATATTTGCAGGAATTATCATGGGTGGTGTCAAACGGATTGCAAAAGCATCGGAATACATCGTTGTTGTACTAGCCGTATTGTACATTGGGGTAGCGGCTTTTGTGGTGCTGGCGAACATTACTCAGCTTCCGGCCATGATTGCGTTGATTGTCAAAAATGCCTTCGGCATCGAACAGGTGGCTGGCGGAACGTTAGGCGCTGCGCTGATGAACGGTGTGAAACGCGGATTGTTCTCCAATGAGGCGGGCATGGGTAGCGCCCCGAATGCGGCTGCAACAGCGGATGCAACACATCCGGTGAAACAGGGACTTATTCAGGCATTTGGCGTGCTGACAGATACGTTAGTGATATGTACAAGTACAGCCATGATTATTTTGCTATCCGGGGTGTACAAAGGTTCCGATCTGGGTGGCATTGAATTAACTCAGGCTGCATTAAGTGTACATATTGGTTCATGGGCATCGGGATTCCTGGCGGTTATGGTGTTCCTGTTTGCCTTCAGTACACTAATCGGTAATTATTACTATGGAGAAACTAACATTGAGTTTATCAAATCCAACAAAGTTTGGCTGTGGGTATACCGCATTTGCGTTATTGGGATGGTGGTGTTTGGGGCGGTAGCCAAAGTACAGCTGGTATGGGATTTGGCGGACCTGTTCATGGGGCTCATGGTGGTGGTGAACCTGATTGCAATTCTGATGCTGTCCAAGGTGACTTTCGAAGCGTTGAAGGACTACAAGAAACAAAAGGCTGAAGGACGTGATCCCGTCTTTACCCGGGACCGGATTCATATTCCAGGTGAAGTGGAATGCTGGCAGTCGGAAGAAGAAGTTATTGGAGATAAATCAATACATGTAGCCAATTAAGATTTTATCTGAACGTAGTTGGTTATATACAAATGGACACAACAAACAACAGGACTTGGATTATCCATCATGGGCAACCCGAGTCCTGTTTGTTGCATATAAATTGTATCGTTGCACTACTCAAAGTCCATCAAAAGATATATTTTGATTACTTTTTAACCGAATAGCTGATCAGTTGTTCGGACAGAGTTTTCATTCGTTCCCCTGTTTCATTAAGCTGCTCAATCACATCCGTAAAGGATGCTACAAGTGTTGCTTGTTCCTGTGAAGAGGCTGCAATCTGGGAGACTTCAACTTCCATCTGCTTGATGACCTGTTGTACATCTCTCAGACTGGTATCGATGTCACTTGTAGCTTGTTTGGCATCCACGGAGAGTTTGCGTACTTCGGAAGCAACCACGCCGAAGCCGGCACCAGCTTCACCAACACGAGCGGCTTCAATAGCGGCATTGAGGCCAAGCAAGTTGGTTTGTTCAGAGATTTCACGGATGAACCCGGCTACTTTGTTGATTTGGGAAGAGTTCTGAACAGCAAGTCTTGTGTTCTGCAAGATCTGTTCACTGGTTGCTTGCAATTCTTCGGCATGAGCGGCGACATGTTGTACCATATCAACGAGGTTACCATTGATGGTTTGATTTTCTTGTATAATATCTTCAAGTTGGTTCTGGTTAGACTGGTCGTAAGATACACAGAAAACAGCAACAACTTTCTGGTGATCATCAAAGATCGGAATGTTCAAAATATCCAGTTCGATACCATAAACTTCCTTGGAGAGAGTAGCGAGAGTAGCTTCTCTTCCATTTTTTAAGATGGCAAAGTTTTGATACGATTCCAAGAGTGTCATTCCTTTTTCAAAACCAAGATCAAATTTATCTGTCATAATGACCTCTAATACTTTTTCGTGATCATAAAGAGTTAAACTAGCTGGTTCTCTGAGGATCAGGCTGATATAAGGCATTACTTTAAGCAGGGAATCTACAACGTTCATGGAAGAGGACCATCCTTTCAATATTTGAATGTATTATTTTTAACGATCTATGGAATGCTCTATCTTTCATCGGACGGAAATGGCTTTTCGTGAACGGCATTTTGCATGAAAGAATGAACATTTTATGATTAAATTTTAAAATATTTCCCAGTTGAACTGTTTTACTGGATATAAGTGTTAGTTGTAACTATTTTTATATCAAGATATTTGTACGAATGTATATTAATTATGGGACATATGTCCTTTTACATACGTTATATACGACAACGGAGGGGAAGTCGGAATGAAAGAAATTATGGACTTTGGACTTGTGCGGCAACTCGCCCGTGAGAATGGGTTGGATCAGGTGCTGGACGAGCCTGCACTCGCTGAGTTGCGACTACTTGAGGCTGCGAAGGGCGAGATGATATGTGCTAAAGGTGAGCGACCCGAGCGGTTGTATTTTCTCGTGCAGGGCAAGCTCAAGATCTATACCACCCTGCCTAACGGAAAGTCTCTGTTGCTTCGTTTCAGTACACCACTGGCGCTCGTGGGAGATTTAGAACTGGTAAATGGCAAGGAGGCCATGAATACGGTAGAGTCTGTGAGCAAAAGCCTCCTGCTGGGTATCAGCTACCGCGCTCTCCAGAATACGTATGCAGAGAACCCTAAGTTTCTCCACTTCATGCTCGGTCAAGTTACGCATAAATTGTATACCTTTTCCAACCTGTCGAGTCTGAATATGTTATATCCGGTCGAGAGCCGATTTGCCAGCTATCTGTTGTCCACAATGGGCCAGGACGAATCTTCTACGGAAGAGATCCAGACCTCCAAGCTCACCGAACTGGCGGATATGCTGGGCACCAGCTATAGACATCTTAATAGAGTTGTTCAAGATCTGTGTAATCGAGATATTATTCGCAAAGTGCAGCGGAAGCTAGTGATCTGTGATCTGGAACAGTTGCGTGTCATCGCAGGAGGCAATATATATGAGTGATGGTATTTTAAAATAAAGACCAAGCCTGCATATCTAAGCGACATGACGCGACACAATAAAATACAATATTGCACAACAAAGAGCACCCTCCCGAATATACCGAGGGGTGCTCTTCTTGCACTGCACTTCAAGTGAATTAGATATCTCCGTGTTGTTCGAACAATTGAGCGATCTCTACAATGACACGGGTTGCCTTCACCATATTGTCTACCGATACATATTCGAATTTGCCATGGTAGTTCTCGCCACCAGTGAAGATATTTGGTGTTGGCATGCCCATATAGGATAGCTGGGAACCATCTGTTCCTCCCCGGATGGGGCGAATAACAGGTTCGATGTCCAGTCGGGTCATGGCTTCATGGGCAATATCGACGATCTGGCGTACGGGTTCAATTTTCTCACGCATGTTATAGTACTGGTCATTCAATTCAACCGTGATGCTTTTCTCTCCATACTTGGTCTTCAGTTCGTTTGCGATATTCAATAGATTTGTTTTGCGCTCTTCAAACTTCGCCCGGTCGAAATCACGGATGATGTAACTCATCTTTGTCAGTTCAACGTCACCCTCCAGAGACAACAGATGGTAGAAACCATCATAACCGTCCGTGAATTCAGGAGCTTCCTCCACAGGCAGTCGTCGATTCAATTCCATCGCAATTTTCAGAGAGTTCACCATTTTATTCTTCGCAGTACCGGGATGTACATTGGTGCCGCGTACGGTAATTTTGGCGGCAGCTGCGTTAAAGCTCTCGTATTCCAGTTCACCAAGCGGTCCGCCATCAACCGTGTACGCATATTTAGCTCCAAAAGCAGCTACGTCAAACTTGTGCGGTCCACGGCCAATCTCTTCATCTGGGGTAAAAGCAACCCGAATCTTACCGTGTTTCACTTCCGGGTGCTCAATCAGATAGGCCATCGCCGTCATAATCTCGGCAATGCCTGCTTTATTATCTGCACCAAGCAACGTTGTACCATCGGTTGTGATCAGGGTGTGGCCTTTATACTCGTGCAGCTCCGGGAAATCCTTGTTGGACAGTACTACATCCAGCTCCGAGTTCAGCACAATATCAGCACCATCATAGTTATCGATAACCTGTGGTTTGACATTTTTGCCAGTAAAGTCGGTCGCTGTATCGAGGTGAGCCAGGAAACCAATTACAGGAACATCCTTGTCGGTATTGGATGGCAGTGTAGCCATGACATATCCGTTCTCATCCATCGTCACATCTTGCAGACCAATGGAGGTACATTCTTCAACAAGCAGTTTGCCCAAGGCCAGTTGGCCGGGTGTGGAAGGGCATGTCTCGCTATTTTCATCGGATTGGGTATCCATCTGAACATAAGTACTCAATCTTTGAATTAATATATCTTTCATATATAACCTCTCCCTAGCTTGAGTAGTATATAAGTTGAGCTACTTGTTTTACACTGATCCACTACGAGGCCAGAATAACCTTCTGATCGCTGTTATCCCCAGATTTTTTGATCCACTTTTACAAAGGTGAAAATCTGAGGATAGCGTATGCTTTCGATGCAGCTTTCTTTCAGAAAACTTTTAGGCGAAGTGTATGCTTTCGAAGTAGCTTTCTTGCAGAAAGCTTTTAGCTTCGCTTCTACAGGTTATTTCTGCCCTCTCCGTTATCGTGTAACCGTTAGTCACAACTTATGTAAATTGGGTATAGTAATTATTGTGGTTCTCTATGGTTATCATATCATGTTTTGCAGTCATTTCCAGAATGGGGCAGAACCGAAATTGTGAGGATGACTAGGTATCAAAAAGGGTACCAAGGCACAAAAATGTACGTACTTGTGTTTCTATACGTCAGGTTCATAATAAATGATGAAGAAAGGATGTGTTCAAGACATGCCATTTAACACGGTTAAGGTACTGGAAGGCAAGACGACTGAGCAGAAACGTCAGTTGATTGAACGTATGACTCAGGTGGCTTGTGAGACACTGGATGTTGATCCGAGCAAAGTCTTTATCTTCATTGAGGATTTGGAGAAGGACAATTACGGCAAGAACGGAAAACTGTTTTCGGACTTAGACAAATAAGTAAGGCTTCATATATATCATGATCATGGAACAGGAGATGCAACATCAATGACTGAACAATTATTTTCCCCTTATCAATTCAAGAGTCTGCAATTAAATAACCGTGTCGTCATGGCACCAATGTGCCAATATTCTGTCACTGCGAAGGACGGCATTCCGAACGATTGGCATCAGGTTCACTATGTGAGCCGTGCGGTTGGAGGAACAGGACTGATTGTAATCGAGATGACCGATGTAGATCCGGATGGACGTATTACCGATAATGACTTGGGTATATGGTCAGATGAGCATGTGCCTGCCTTCACCAAACTTGTAGATGGAATTCATGCCTACGGCTCCAAAGTAGCTATTCAGATCGCACATGCAGGACGAAAAGCAGAGGATGCTCCGCAGCCGGTTGCCCCATCGGTAGTTACATTCCCGGGAGAAAAATACAAGGAGCCACGCGCGTTAAGTATCGAAGAGGTGGAAGCCATGGTGCAGAAGTTCGCAGACGGTGTTCGCCGCGCAGTACAGGCTGGAGTCGATACCATTGAGCTGCACGGCGCCCATGGATACCTGATCCACCAGTTCCATTCCCCGCTGATGAACCATCGTGAGGATGTATATGGGCAGGATCTGTCCCGTTTTGGCGTTGAAGTCATTCGTGCAGTGAAAAAAGAAATGCCAGCAGATATGCCACTGATTTTGCGGATTTCGGCTGTAGAATACGCAGATGGCGGGTATGACATCGACCACACGATCAATATCGCTCGCGCCTACCAAGATGCAGGCGTGGACATGTTCCATATCAGTTCAGGTGGCGAAGGACCTTCGGGACAGCGGAAACCGGGGAACTATCCGGGGTATCAGGTACCATTTGCCCGTCGCTTCCGTGAAGAACTGAACGTTCCTGTAATCGCAGTGGGTATGCTGGAGGATGCAGCGTTGGCTCAGGCGGTGATCGGAAACGGTGATGCGGATCTGGTCGCGGTTGGTAGAGGCATGCTGCGTGACCCGTACTGGGCGAACCATGCCGCTCTGGAACTGGGTGTCAGCAAGGATCAAGCTGCCATTGCGGAGCAATATTCTCGTGGATACTAACTTGCAATAACATTTACACTTACCACTCTGATGACAGAATAACCTTCCGATCGCTGTTATCCTCAGATTTTTTGATTCAATTTTTCAAAGGTGAAAATCTGAGGATAAAGGCGAAGTGTATGCTTTCGATGTAGCTTTCTTGCAGAAAGCTTGTAGCTTCGCTTCTTCAAGTTATTTCTGCCCTCTGCGTTCTCGTGTAAATGTTAGTGCAAATCTTATATAGTAAAAAGGCCACAGCATGGATTAAACCTTATGCTGTGGCCTTATCTGTATAATGAGAAGCATCAGCATATCGATCCAATTACGGATGGCTACGCTCTTCGAGTTGCTTCATAGACGAATTTTTGATTCGACTGCGTGGGTGGTTGATCCCGGTTAAAGTCGGCGTACACTTTAATGTCAGAGAAACCAATGTGTTCGAGAATTAGGCGTAACTCTTCTATGCCGTACCAGCGCAAGGTAAGCTGTTGCAGCTCCGTAGCAACAAGAGAACCCTGATGCCATTGTTCGTAGCGAATCAGACTCACTTTATATTGGTGTAGAAGGTTCACTTCAATGTTTTTCACTTCTACCGTGATCGTATCACCATCGGGTAATGAAACGGTTGATGTTTCTACAGAAGAGGGTTGTGTCACATCGGGCAGAAACAGATCAAACACGAGCTTGCCGCCAGGTTCTAAATGCTGAAATAGATTACGTAATACGTTAATCGATGCCTGTCTGTCTTGGATGAGGAGCAGAGAACCTCCGGGAATGATAATTGCCTCGTATCGATATGGAAGGTCAAGCTTCTCCAGATCGGCAACGAACAGCTCAGGCGTGGGTAATGCCCGCTCCATACAACGAGAACGACAAGAGTTGATCATATCCATTGAATAATCAATTCCATCCACCTTCAAGCCTGCTTCAAGCAAAGGAATGAGCACTCGGCCTGATCCCGACATGGCTTCAAGGATACGTCCTTTGCAGCGCTGAAGATAATGGCGATAGAATTCAATGTCTCCTCCCAAGGAGTGTCCCACAGGTTTCGTGAGATCATAAACGGCGGTGCATAATGGACCGTAATAACTGAATGACATAGTATAGGTGTCCCCCACATGTAAATGTATTAAAATGAAAACGTGGAAGGGGAATGAGCAGGATTATCCCTTCCGGTAACGGTTGGAATTGGATTTTTCAGAGCAGACTATCATAGGAATCACGCACCTTTTATGTAATATGTTCCAATTATAGGGTGGAGATAAAGCGGAGGTCAACTTCTATTCGGATAGTTATACGAAATGAAATGTATAAGGAGGTGATTCGAATGGATTCATCATCAAGTTCATCAAGTGCACTGCCAGATATCCGGCAGGAACTGATGCTCCATGCACCTGTAGAGAAGGTGTGGGAAATGGTCTCGACCGAGCAGGGACTGAAAACCTGGTTCATGCCGGGCAATCTGGAACCCGTGGAAGGTCACGAGTTTATATTGGAAGCAGGCCCTTTCGGCCAATCACCATGTCAGGTGACGGAAGTTCTTCCGCTGCACAAGCTGTCATTCCGCTGGGGTAAGGACTGGACGTTGACGTTCCAACTGAATGAACAGCCCGAAGGTACGGATTTTACACTGATTCATAGCGGTTGGGATGCGGATAAACTAACCGAGTTTGGACAGGCCCACGCTATCGTACGCGAACGTATGGAACAGGGATGGGCCGGAATCATTCAGAAGCTTGCTCAAGTTGTTAAATAAATCTTCATTCAATCAACCCCAGGCCATTTCGCCCGTTCTTCTCGGTGAAATTCGGCCTGGGGTTCCTTGGTGTGCCAAGAGCTGGTGGAAAAGATAGAAATCCTTCAAATTATAACGAATTTGACCGATTATGATACGGAAACTATTTCCGTGAGCATCAGAAACGTGTAACATGAATTTTAGTGATAAATCGACAAAATTAGACGTCTCTCGCCATTGTGGATGGAAGGAATACATAGATGAGAAAACACTGGATTATGCTGACCATAAGCTTCATATGTATTGTCATTGTTCCACTGGGTTGGATCGCCCAGACGTTAATTAGCGAGCAGAGTAACCCCCAGGCTACAGATGGAAAAATTGACCTGACCCAATGGGACTTTGATCGCAAGGGTGCAGCGTCTCTAAAGGGGGTCTGGGATTTCTACCCTGGGCAGTTGCTGAGCCCGGCAGATATTGAAGCAAGTGTATCCGGTCGCAAGCCATTGCCGGCTTCGTCGGGCACTCAGGTTCCTGCCCGATGGAACAAATCTTTGGGGCAGGCCCATGGGTATGGAACCTATCACCTGCAAGTCCAGCTTACACCCCGGACGATGAAAAATGATTATGGTATACGCACACAGAATATACGCATGGCCCACCGGGTATTTATCGATGGTAAAGAGATTGGCGGCAAAGGCCTGCCAGGAAAGACCAAGGCGACAGATATACAATTAAATCTGCCCTTTACAGGATTCACGTCCATTGAGGGTAACACGGCTGACATTATCATTCAGGTATCGAACTATAGTTATTCTTCCGGGGGCATTGTAGCGCCCATTTTGTTTGGAGACGAGCATAGTATTCTGAAAAGTCAGCAACAAGATTGGCTCAGGGATCTGATGGCCTTATTCGGTTTTATCTTGCCAGCCGCCTTTTTTCTACTTCTGTTCAGATTACGACGTACGGAGAAGGAGCTTCGTTTTCTCGGATTATTCAGCCTTTCTGGTGCGGTGTACGCTCTGACACATGGGGAGAAGTTACTGGGTACGTTTGTACCGTTCCTGACCAATAATGAGATACTTCGGATTCAGCTCCTTAGTTCAGCCTTTGCCTATTACTTTTTGCTTCGGTATATGGATGCCCGTGTACCAGGAGCAGTTCATCAGTGGTTTGTTCGTCTGGCTGTAGTGCTAATCGTTACCCAGACTATTGTGGGTCTTACGCTTCCTCCAACGCTTTTCTCGTATCTTGAGCTTCCCATGTTGCTGATCTCACTTGTTGTCATGTTATATACGCTGCGAGCCATTTTCTATTGGTTGAAAGGACGACCGAATGATAGCCACTTTGCACTCGTGAGTATGATGAGCATACTCATGGTTGTTGTGTTGTATACGCTTGGTGCGTTCACTACCCTAGACACAGCGTTCTTTGCGCTGATTGAACTTTTATTATTTGTATTTGCCCAGATGATTGTGACCGCAATCCGCTTCGCACAATCATTCCGAGACGTGGAAGCTCTGTCTGAGCGCTTGCTTGCCATCGACAGCCTGAAGGACGAGTTCATGGCGAACACGTCTCATGAGCTGCGAACTCCCCTGCATGGCATCATTAATATTGCGCAATCGATGCTGGAAGGGGCGGCTGGAGCAGTCACGCCCAAGCAAGCCAAAAATCTCTCCATGATTACTTCAACCGGTAAGCGCCTTTCACTACTGGTTAACGATATTTTGGATTTTGCCAAATTAAAAAATAGTGAAATCGAGTTAAAACGGGTAGCTGTTGATCTGGAATCCGTTGCTCGTACTGTGGTTGAAGTCTCGGGTTTCACGTTTGAGGACAAGCCGGTTATATTGATTCAACAATGGCCCCAGTCCTTGCCACTTGTTGAGGCAGACGAAGATCGCCTAAGGCAAGTTCTGTATAACTTGCTGGGTAACGCCTATAAGTACACTGAGCAGGGTGAGATTCGATTATACGCCAGCGTTGAAGGGGACTGGGTGAAGGTATCGGTCACGGATACAGGGGTAGGCATTGCCTTGGACAAACAGGAGGATATCTTCCAGGCGTATGAGCAGAGTAACGGCACGATTGAGCGATTGAATAATGGAACCGGACTGGGTCTGAGTATTACGCGAAAACTCGTTGAGCTTGGCGGTGGTGAGATCTGGGTTGAATCGGAGCCGGGGCAGGGTTCGACCTTTCATTTCACCCTGCCTGTTATGAAGATGCCGCTTTTGCAAACTCATTCAAAACCAGCTGCCGCCCGATATGTTGCTGCACAGGGGGCAGGGGCGAAGGAGCTTGTGACAAGAGAGTCAGATGAGCAGGATGATCTTACGGAAGCGGAGCATACGATTCTGATTGTAGACGATGATCCCGTGAATCGACAGGTATTGCTTAATCTGTTATCGACGGAGCGGTATCGTGTGATCGCAGCAGACAGTGGGTCCACCGCATTGAAACTTCGTGAGGAGTTCCCGTCCATTGATCTTGTTATTACGGACTGGATGATGCCTAAGATGTCAGGGCTTGAGTTGTGTCGCAAACTGCGCGAGCACAGTTCCTTGTCGGAGTTACCGATTCTGATGCTGACCGCCCGTGGGTTGCCTGAGGATATCAAACACGGATTCCAGGCGGGAGCCAATGACTTCCTGAGCAAACCGGTGGATGCCGGTGAATTGCGTGCCCGGGTTCGGACGTTAATTGAGATGCGGAGTTCTGTGCAGGAGGCTATTCGGACCGAAATGGCCTTTTTGCAGGCCCAGATCAAGCCACACTTTCTATATAATGCACTCAATGTTATTATCGCGACCTGTGCAGTGAATCCCGACAAAGCAACCGATCTGCTGATTGAATTGAGTCATTACCTTCGCGGAAGCTTTGACTTTCAGAACAGGGAGCAGCTTGTTCCTTTGACCAAAGAGCTGGAATTGGTGGAGTCTTATGTGCATCTGGAACAGGCGAGATTTGAGGAAAGACTGGTGGTTGAGTATGAGGTGGAATTGGACGTACATCTGTATCTGCCACCTCTCAGTATTCAGCCACTTGTGGAGAATGCCATTCGCCACGGTGTGATGGAGCGGGCAGCCGGCGGGACAGTTCATCTTAGGATTTTCCAAGAGAGCGAGCATGTAGTCGTACAGGTCCAGGATGATGGTGTAGGCATCCCTCCTGAGCGTATGGCTCAGGTCAAGTCTGGGCGTACGGAAGGTCCGGGAGGTGTGGGGCTGCAAAATATAAACCGTCGCCTGATGTCTCTCTATGGTCAGGGGCTGGAGATTCATAGCCATGTGGGTAAAGGCACGCAGATCCGATTCCGTATCCCTGTGCAAAAGGTGGATTATTCCAATTAGTGTGCCAAGTGAAGCAATTATGGTTAACAGACTAGGGGGTGTCTGAAAACTCCGAAGGAAGCAGATTTTGCCGAATTTTCGTTCCAAGCCAGGAAGTTTTACGCAGGCGTGCCGGGGCACGTCAAGGGAAAGTGACGTAGCAGGGGGCGAAAAGGCGGTAAAAGATGCACTTCAGAGTTTTGAGACACGCCCTAATAAGCGGATGCCGATAAAATCGGTATTCCTATTGAATCTTTCATGGCAGGAGGCTGAAAGAACGGTGAGAGCCATTGTGATCGATGATGAGAAGCCAGCGCAGCTTCATCTGGAGCGACTACTACGAACGGACGGACGAATTACACCCGTGCAATGTTTTTCAACAGCTCGTGATGGTCTTCATTTTCTGGCAAAGGAACGTGTAGATGTTGTATTTTTGGACATTGGAATGCCGGAGATGAATGGCCTGGAAGCGGCTGAATATATACAGCAATTGGATCAGAGTATTCGTATTATCTTTGTTACGGCTTATGCGGACCATGCAGTGGAAGCATTTGAGCTGCATGCACTGGATTATGTACTGAAACCGGTCAGCTCGACCCGATTGGCCAAAACCGTTGATCGAATCGCGGGCATAATGTCGCATAATTCTCAAGTTGCAGCCACTGCAGAGGTACAGGGATCGGAACCTGAACCTGTGGAGTTGGATACTGAAGTTCCGGGGCTGCTTACGTTCAAACATCTGGATATCTACAGAAGCTTGGATCAGGGTGCCAAGAAACATAAGTGGCGCACAACCAAATCACAGGAATTGTTTGCTTTTTTGTTTCATCACAGGGAAGAATGGGTAAGCAAGGAGATTCTGCTGGATAAGCTATGGGGTGATGTTTCCCAGGAAAAGGGATTAACCCATCTACATACTTCCGTGTACCAGATTCGAAAGCTGCTTAAGGAATGGAACATGACAGGCAAGCTGGAGTACAATATGAACCGTTATCGTCTGTTATCAGGCAATCTGGTAAGTGATGTGGATCAATTTGAAAAATCCATGGTTTACCACGTCATCACATCAGACAATGTCGATGACTTGAGGCATATGATTCCGCTATATCGTGGTGATTATCTGGAAGAACATGATTATCGTTGGGCACAGGCCAAAGCAAGGGAACTCAGACGCAAGTATACAGGGCTGGTTATGGATATCGCGAGATGGGACATGGAGCATGGTCGTGGCAAGGAAGTGATTGAGCAATTAACGATATTGCAGGAACGGGAGCCTTATTCGGAAGAGATCTGTCGACTCATGATGGAAGTGTATGCATCCATGGATGATCAGCAAGGCATACTTCGTTTATATCATTCATTTAAATTGACATTGAATGAGGATCTGGGACATCAGCCGGAACCGGAAACAAGCAGGTTATATCAGAACCTGACGGACAAATAAACGTATGTAACTTAAGTTCAGACAGGAGGGTGAGGCATGAAGCTATTCATACACCGCAAAGACTTGCGTACGGATGATCTGGCCGCATTTGATTATTTGCGGGAACACCAAGAAGAGAGTGTGCATGTTCTCATCTATGATCCATTCCTCCTGCGGCAAGGCCGAGAGAAGGAACACAGCGGTGTGAATTTCAGGCAGCATGCAGCGGAATTAGGCAGACAGTATGTTGAAGCCAAACGAAAACTGCATGTTGCTTACGGCAAACCGGCTGAAGTGGTTGAATTCATCCTGAACGAATTCAAAGGCGAGATTGACGAGATTGTGGTGCATCGGGAGATGACGCCATATGCAATCGAGCGGGATAGGGCCATACGCAAAGTTAGTGAGGCGCACGAGGTTTCGTTCACACAACTGACGGATCATCTGCTGATGGATCTGAATGGATTTGCCAATTTTACAGGCAAGTCGGAGCCTTATAAGGTATTTGCGGCTTTTCATCGGAGGTGGGTGGAATTCATGAATGAACATCCCAACCCTCCTTCGGCAACAACGGTTGCAGAGTTGAAGGTGAGTGATCGTCAGATTGAATGGCCGGATGCAATGCAGGTACCTTCGGAGTTGCTGGAGGGCAGTGGTTCGAATGACGAGGACCCGCATCTGCTGTTGAATCAATTTTTGTCGGATCGAATTGCTGAATATGGGGATCATCGGGATGAATATGAGGCGTACGAGCCAAGTCATCTCAGTTCTTACGTAGCTGTGGGGGCTGTATCCATTCGCAAAATGTATGATGCGGCGAATCGCACGGCTGAGGCTGGGGAATGGATCAGGCAGTTGTGCTTCCGCGACTTCTATCTGTATCGAGCAGTCTATGAGAGTCACTATTTTACATATGAAAAGGTGTACGATCTCTCGTCTCTCCATGATGATCACTTTGAACGGTGGTGCAAGGCGGAGACAGGCATTCCGATTATTGATGCAGCCATGACGGAACTGAATGAAACCGGACATATGCCAAACCGGCTGCGGATTCTCACGGCGATGTTTCTCACCAAAAACCTGCAATGCCCATTCACCTTGGGTGAAACCTATTTCAGGCGCAAGTTGCGTGACTATGATAACATTCAAAACCGTGGTAACTGGTTATGGTGTGCCTCACTTGGTGAGAATGCGGCCCCGTATTTTCGCGTGAATAATCCGGTAACGCAATCCGAGAAGTATGATCCGCAAGGTGATTATATTCGCAAGTGGTTGCCTGAATTGAAGGATCTGCATAGCAAGGACATCCATCAGCCGCGCAAGGATGCCATTGTGGATCTGAAGGCATCGAGACAGGCAGCTATTGACGTGTATAAACAGATTCTGGCGAGTCGTGGGAAGTAGACTCAGTCAGGGGCGTGATGATGTTCAAATCCAAATTTACCATTCTCATCCGGTTGATCCAATATTCATTTGGTTGAGAGCAGGATGTTCCACAGACCGCGTACTCGCGGTCTTTTTTACATATATAGACATGAAAATAGTGTGAAATGTGTTGAAAATTTAGGAATTGTTAAGAAAATGGACTATCCATCTTAAGCATTATGGCTTTTAATAGTAGAGAGCTTTATTGTATTAAGTCATATCTGACCTATTGACGAACACATTAAGGAGAAACGTAAACATGAGTGAAACACTGAAAAGAGAGCGAATTCCAGAGCTGAATCTGGTGCGTGCCCTGGCAATTATCGGCGTACTCAGCGTGCATTCTACGTCCTACGCGACGGTGGACATGACGGGCTCAGGCTACTACTGGCTGTACAACTTTATTAATATCTTTATGAAATATGGTACGCCAACCTTTATTTTTATGAGCAGTTTCGTATTGTTCTATAACTATTATTCCCGTCCGCTGGACAAGAAACTCGTGAGTAACTTCTACAAGAAAAGATTTGTGTATATTTTGCTTCCGTATTTCCTGTTTTCATTGATGTATTTTGTGTTGCTGCATTTCACGCATTATCAGGGCCGTCCGTTTAATGAATCGGCAGTAAGTTTTATCACGAAATTGTTTACAGGTAAGGCCTATACACATCTGTACTTTGTGTTTATTAACATGCAATTTTATCTGTTATTCCCATTGGTGTTATGGTTGCTTAAGAAGTATCCTTCTGTGGTGAAATGGTCTGTCCCGATTGGACTATTGATTCAATGGGCATTCATCGTAAGTAATAAATATGGATTCCAGGTACCCAACAAGGGAAGCTGGGCGTTCTCATACTTCTCCTATTTCATGCTGGGTGCTTTTATCGGGGTATATTTCCCTAAAATCAAGCAATGGTTTGTCATCAGTCGGGCCAATGCAACCAAAGGACGCGTAGCTTCATGGATTCTGCTCTGGGCGGTATGGATCATTGCTGGACTTGGCCATGTGTATATCTATTACCTGCTGCGTCTGAAGATCGCAACATATAACACACTGTGGTATGAATTCTTCTGGAATGTGCATACCTTTGCTTGTGCGCTGGTGCTTATCCAGATTGCCTATCTGCTCTATCGCAAAGGGCCGTCACTTATCGTCAAGCCGCTGAATCGGCTTGGGGCATTGTCCTTTGGCATCTATCTGATTCATCCATTCTTCCTGCTTGTGTATCGGAATTATCCACCTCAAACAGGAGTATCGTGGTTAGTGCATCTATGGTATGCCGGAGGATTCGGTGTAGCTCTAATCGCTTCGTGGATCGTCGTTGGATTGACGGCAAGGTTTGTTCCATATGCATGGGTCATCTTTGGCAATCTGCCAAAACCCAAACCACGTCTGGTCCCACAACAGAACTCGGGCCAACTGGACGCTTGATAAGATGTATTTCCAACACAGGAATAATAAACCGCTTCTTGGTCTACCTTAGGGGAGAGCAGGGAGCGGTTTATTCGTCTATACAGATATGCTGGATGTGGGGAACGAGTGTTTCTTTTTCATGTATGCGGGGTAATCATAAGGCGGAACGATAATACATTATGGATGACAGGATTAAGGTGAATATAATGACAACATGCGAAAAATGCGGGAGACCGATGCAAGATATATTGGAATATGTGGAACACATTCTTCACGAATGCAGTGAACAGACACAGGAGTACAACTCGAAAGACTATCAGGCCTATGGCCATGAGGGTGTTCACGAGCAGATGTGATACAATAGAAAGAAACCGGATTCATACGGAACCGAGGTGACAACATGGAGACGGGGCCAGCCCCTTTCCGGCAAGGAAAGACGGAACAAGAAGCGCGACTGAGCAAAACGTGTATGTATTGCGGACAACAGCGGCCGATGTCCGAATTCCGGCGCAGAACCGGAAAGCGGGCAGGTCCCGGAGCCAGGCGTGGAGCCTGCCGCAGCTGTCGCCAGCTTGGTGGACAGGCTGACCACGAGTCAGGTTCAAGCGTGAGCGGACGAACGAATGAACGGATCGAGCATCAACGGGATGGCTTGGAGACACGTGCTGTTACTGCCAGACCCTCTGCATCTGCGAGAAATGAGGCAGGTCGTACCTCCCATGGTATGGAGCAGGTATCTGCTACGGTGTCTGAGTCTGAAAGAAGTCTGGTGTCTCAACCTTCAGTAGAATCGTCATCTTCGAATGACGATGAACATGCTGACTTGGTGACTTCCTCCCCCTCTTCTTCGGGTATTCGGAAGAAGAGGAGAAGACGGAGAAAGAGCAAGCGATCAGAGAGCATAACGGGCAATGAGCTGAGAGAGACGAGTCTGGAGCATGATGGTTTGGCAGGTGAGGTAGGAGATGAGCCACAGCCAGGTGAGCACTGGCGTGGGGAAGAAGGGCATTCGCGGGGGCATGCTGCTGCGAATGAGAAGGGCAGTGCACAGCGGGCAGGCGCGCGAGCTGCCGCTGCAGTGCAGGCCGCCGAGCAAGCTGCGGCGGCCCAACAAGCTCTGCTGCCGGCTGAGCCGCAAGGCCCGGCAGCAGAGCCCATGGCTGCGGATCAACCGACCGCAGCCAAACGCAAGCGCAAGCGGCGCCGCAAGCGTGCTGCCGCGCTCGCGCCCGGCGCAGGGCAGGCCCGCAGCGTAGCTGCTGAGGCCCATGCGCCGGCACTGAGCGACCGTGGCGATGCCACCACGGTCGCTGCACCTACGGCGGCGGAGGCACAGCCTGCCGCCGCCGGGCGCGAGCCCGGGCAAGCGCCGGGGGCTGCTGCGGAGGCAGGGCCTCCTGCGCCCGTGCGCCAGCCTGGCTCGCCAGGGTCCAAGCCGCGCCAGGCGCGTGCGCCCAAGGCGAGCGGCGAAGACGCTGCCCGCGTTGCATCCGGGCAGCGACCCGCGCATGCCAGCCGCAGCCACGGGGCTGGCACGGATGGCCGTCCCCGCCGCCAGACCCCGTCGGCCCCGGTAGCCATCGACCCGGAAGATCCGGCTTCGCTCCGGACCAACCGGCAAGGCATGGTACGGATGAGGGGCAAGACGGACAAGGGCAGACGTTGGCATCAAGAAGTGGACATGGAGCTTGCGGCCACGCTGGTCAAGGAAAAAGCAGCTGTGGTGGTCAATCGGTACACGATTCGCCGATTGTTCAGCAACAAGGATTTCAAACGGTATATTCTGACCCGGGATCACTACACTTGTTACTTCTGTGGATCGTATGGAGATACGATTGACCATCTATTGCCGCGTGCCAAAGGTGGACATACCACCCCGCTCAACTGTGTCTGCGCCTGTAATCTGTGCAACCAGTCCAAAGCAGCGATGGATGCCGAAGAGTTCATGCGTTCCGGTATTCCCGAATGGAATGCTGCCCATCAGGCAGAATTGATTGAACTGGCCATGCAGGAAGCGCAACTGGAAGAAGGATAAATGCCCCCGAAGATGGAATTGGGGTTTTGATATAAAGAGCACACCAAGACCACAGAGGTCGAGGTGTGCTTTTTTGATTTAATTCTGATTTGGGTGGGAGGTGAGTTCGCTGTGCAATAATTTCTTCAAATTGACAACGGTGTTCATCGAAGATGTACGTTATACTGGGAGGGAGTTGCTAAAGAAGCTTCATCATCCATATGAATGATGAAATGTATAGTGAACATCAAACCTAAGAACTTAGACTGTATAGATTGGATGGATGCAGATGACCCCGGCAGCATTGGACATTATGTCATATATTACGGAAGAAAATATTCGTTTCTGGCTGGAGAAGTTTCGCTCCCTGGGCCCGTTACCGGGAATTTTGCTTACGTTTATGAAATCATTTGTACCGCCACTTCCAACGCTATTAATTGTAGGCGTGAACGGTGCGGTATACGGTCTGTGGGCAGGGTTTTTATATTCATGGATCGGTATGGTCCTCGGTTGTACCGTTACGTTCCTGATCGTACGGGAGATCGGGAAATCCGCTTTTGTAGAGCGATGGGCACGCAAACCCCGTGTGCAACGCAGTATGGTATGGATTCGAAGGAATGCATTCAGTTATGTTTTTCTGCTGAGTATCTTCCCGGTAGGTCCGTTCGTCATTATTAATGTGGCGGCAGGTATCGCACGAATGCGATTATTATCCTTCTTGCTTGCGGTGGGCTGTGGTAAAGCGATCATGATCTTCTCAGTTACGTATATCGGTTCCAATGTGGAACAATTTCTGGAGCACCCTGTACGCTGGGTAGGCGTATTGCTGTTCATTGCGGTATCCCTGTGGGCAAGCCGCAAACTGGAGCGACATTTTACCCGTTCATCGTCAGATGGTGAAGAGCTGCATGATCTGAATCAACCCGGTGGAAAATCAATTTCCTCATAAATGTAAGAACTATCAGTGCGCAGAATTGATTCTGACAATATTGACGTTGGCAGGAAGGAGGATCAGCATGATTGACGATATCTTTGCATTCAGTCGAATGTTAAATCGCATGAATGAAGATGAACTTCGTTCATTACTGCGTGTGCTCTACATGAAATCAGAACTCGTGGTCAAGCGGCAGGCAGAGCAAGGAGAAAGAGTAGATTTCGCGCAAACAATGCAATCTCTGTTTCGGGATTTGGATACACCTCTGGATCTGGGTAGGCTAGAGCAACAGGCTTTGGCCGAGGTCGAGAAGCCAAATGAAATTCATATCACGTTTGGAGACTCACCTCTAGGTAGTCTAAAAATGGGGATGAGTACATTACCTGATCAGGAAAAACGGAGTTTTTTCTCTATGGATGATGATGATTATGCTGTGGGTCCGTTGGGTGATCTCACCCGGCGTGCAGACTTGCAACGCAGGCATCTCTGGCTGACCGAACGAATGTGTCTCAATGACCGTGAGGCATATGGCATGCATGAACTGGAATCATTATTTGAGCTCAACGCCACAATACAGTCCTTTGATTCCAAGACGTCGATCATTATCTGGTATGCGAATAATGCACGGGAGAAGACGGGACTACTCTATGCCATGTATCTATTGCGGAACACCGGGAGTCCCATATATCTTATCGAAACGAGTGGCTTATATAAGCAATTATTTGATAAACCTGAAGTTCAATACGATGTGCTCCACACAGGCGAGATTCTTCCGGAAAAGCTTCTGGCGATGTGGCACGTTTGCTCTGAGCAAGAGCCATTGTCCAAGCAAGAGCGCCGCCAACTGGAGCAGGATTGGCTGGAACTTTCGGTACAGCCTGGGCTATTACGTATGGTGGAGAATGGCGTGATTCGGAGCTTAACTGAAGATGCTTTGGACGAGTACATTATGCAGAAGGTGAGGGAACTGACACCGAACTGGGAGTCAGGCAAGTATATCCGAGCAGCTCGTATTGTGGGTGAAGTGATTGGTACAAGTAGCCAGCATATAAGTGATGCGTTTGTGGAGTACCGTCTACGACAACTGGTGCTGCAAGGCCAACTTGAAATGGATGGAAAGCCACTTGCAATGAGGTATTACAGTATTCGGCTTGCCGGGCGCTGAAAGGGATTGAATTATCTTCATATCTATTATGATTTCTTACCATTCCAGATTTCTAGTAGCGGTCCGTGCTGCCCATAGACCGGATCGGTATCCGGGATTGGGACCTTTCGGATTTCCTGAAGAGCCTTGGCACGATCGTCTTCCTCACCTGTGCGTGTGTTGTAACTCATACCGCCAGGATAAGCACCGGCAATACGAAAATCAGTACTGGACTCCAGACGTTTATGCCCTGTTCCAGCGGGAAGCACGACAACGTCGCCTGTTTGAAGGTAAACTTTCTGACCATTTTCTCCACCTAAAATCAGTTTAACGAATCCACTCACCACAGCAAGAGCCTCATGAGCATTACTATGATAATGATGATAGTTGAACACACCATTCAACCAGCTATTTCCCCATCCATTACGGTTCAGCAACGATTTTGCGTGAAGGGCCTCTTCAGCCCATACGTTCTTATACAAAAGCACAGGCAGGGTCGGATGATTGGGAATTACACCGTCATCCTGAAAGAATAACGTCTCTATGTCCTTTTTCCGTTCATTCATCTCACATCACCTCCCTATAAATTACCCGATAACCTCAAGGACGAACAAAAAACAATTGTAAAATGATACAAAATGTATCATTTTAAGGGTATACTCAGTACATAAACTCTCTTCAATGCACTCGTTGTATAAATCGCAAGGGGGAATCGTGTGTGAACATTGTGATTACAGGGGCTTCTGGATTTGTGGGATTTAATCTTTCACAGTATTTGGCGCAAAAGGGGCATCGAATTACCCTTCTGGATCGGGATGATTATTGTCAGAGGCTTGTTCATATCTCTCCTCTGCATGAGATGGCGTTCATCTGTTGTGACCTTGCATCAGACCGGATTCATCTACCTCCAGGAACAGATTACATTATCCATCTGGCGGCCATGCCACACGTGGATTATTCGTATCATCAGCCAGGGGAAGTCTTCCGCAATAATACACTCAGCACACAGTCTGTCCTGCAATATGCTACGGAACATCACATTCCAGTCTTGCTGGCTTCATCCGTTGAAGTGTATGGCGGCGATTGGGGCAGAGTTTATCACGAATCAGATCCGTATGCACCCGTCTCTCCTTATTCCGCGTCCAAAGTCGCGTGTGAAATGCTGGCTCACTCCTATGCTCAATGTTACCAGCTTCCAGTCAAACTCTTTCGTTTGACCAACCTCTATGGTCCATGGCAGTTGCCAGACCGTATTATTCCCCGAAATTTTGGTCGGATGCTGGACGGACTGCCTCTGGATATCCAGGGATCGGCAGTGCGTGATTTCTTGTATGTAGATGATGCCCTCCGGGCCATTGAACAGATCATGCTGAAAGGCAAAGACGGACAGGTCTACAACATATCAACAGGGCTTGGAACAACCATGCAGGAGATCGGGGAGATATTGAAACCAATGGATCGATCCGTAGCTGCTGTAGAGATTCGGGAGCAAGAACCAACCCAGTCCAGAGGGTCCAGTCTGGTCGTACATTCAGGCAGATTGCGAGCGGAATTGGGTTGGTTACCACAAACCACGTTGGAAAAGGGATTGGAAAAAACCTTCCGTTGGTATCGGGAACATCCCGAATGGGTCAGACAGTTCAGCCGTGAATACCATACAACAAGGGAAACGCGCAGTTTCATTATCGATATGGCAAGATACGCAGTTCCAGCAGTATAAAATGCACAAAAAAAGCCAGGGAAGGGTGTATTGAGTAACACCTTCCTTGGCTTTTTTGCGCCTCCGTCTCATTTTCGAATTTCATCCGAACACGGACGGTCAGGCTATTTTAAAACGATCTATTGCACGAAATCTTCGTGCTGTTGGACCTCACATTAAAAGGATCTAGTGATGATCTTTTTTAATGTCGGCAATTTTATCCTGTACAGCACCTTTGGCTTTGTCTTTTTTACCCTCAGCCTGAAGGGATCTGTTGTTGGTTGCATTACCGATCTGATCCTTCACTTCGCCTTTGGCTTTATTTACGCCTGCTTTGATTTTGTCGCCAGTTGAATTACTCATATCGAACATCTCCTTCGTTTCTGGTGTAGTCCTTATTAACCGGGATGTCCGCATTCTAAACGCAATGGCTTTGTTCCAAGTTTTGCATTCGTAACGCAAGAGGTTCATACTTGAAATAGAAAAGATGTCTCAATGATGGAATAAGGCTGAGCCCAACGCTGCATAATAACGACAGTGACCAATTTCGTTGCATGAAAATTGTGATATTGGAAAACAATTCCTGAAATTTTGGATAAACGAATCCTTCCTTGTGTACATATCGCATATCTGGTCATATGTGATCTTGTCTTCATACCACATGTGGTAGGAATACGGATCTTGGACAGGAGGATCGACGGCGTTAGCTTGCCTTCATGGGTTGACAAAAAAATCGATTTTGTTACAATGTTCACAATATCTTCACAAGTGTAAAAAATTTCTTTTTCATGTTCATGTGTAAGAGGTGTAATATAAGGGTATAGAGTTCGGTTTCGGCCTGCTTGTCGTTTTGTGCGTCAACACATGTTGTCCGCAATAGATCCAAGATACAATGCATGATATGGGAGTGGCCCTGAGCTACGCTCATCCTATTGTGTGAAATTTGGTACATTTAGATGTATTCGATGTATTTTGTGGTTCGGCTCTGCTTGACAGGCATCATGAAAGTCGCGGACTTCTATCCCAAAGTAAAGGAGGACTTTCTCTTATGTCACAATCGCCTACTCAACAAGAGGTGCCAGTTACAGAAGGTGCCAACGTTTCCGAGCGCCAGTCCTTGGACGTTCTGGATCAACTGATGAAGCCTGAGGTACAGGAGTCTTTAACCGTTCTGGTGGAGAACCTGCCTAAATTGGCTGAAATGGTTACTGCTATGACAAAAGCTTATGACTTTGCACAAAGTGTAGCAACAGACAAAGTTCTGATCAGCGACACAATGAGCGCAATGGGCGAGTTCGCTAAGCCTGTTGTAGACAAAGCTAAAGGTGTAGCTTCTGCTGCTATCGAAGCCAATGACCGTGCGCAAACAGAGCAAACTTCAGTTGGCTTGTTCGCTATGCTGAAAATGCTTAAAGATCCAAACGTACAACAATCGCTTCGTTTTGCTCAATCTTTCTTGAGCATCTTGAACGAGCGTCAACAACCGAAACGTTAAGACTTAGAAGAACGGAGGATGGATATGTCGAAGCAAATTTTGATCTTGGGTGGAGGATACGGCGGTCTGTTGACTGCATTGACTGCGCGTCAATACTTGTCTCCGGAAGAAGCGACAATTACTGTCGTGAACCGTTACCCTACACACCAAATTATCACGGAACTGCACCGTCTTGCAGCGGGAAGCATTGCTGAACAAGCAGTTGCTCTTCCACTCGAAAAATTGCTGCGTGGCAAAAACGTGAACTTGAAAATCGATACGGTGGATACAATCAAGCCGGACGAGAAAAAAGTTCTGATGACCAGCGGCTCCACATACTCTTACGATGCACTTGTCGTTGCCTTGGGCAGCGAAACGGCATTCTTCGGAATTCCGGGATTGCAAGAGTACAGCTTCACGCTCAAATCGGTTAGCGATGCAAACCGTATTCGTGCACACGTTGAAGCGCGTCTTGATGCTTACAAACAGTCCGGCAACAAAGCAGACGCTACGTTTGTTATTGGTGGCGGCGGCTTGACTGGTATTGAGCTTGTTGGCGAATTCGCTGACCTGCTTCCTGCAGTATGTCAAGAAAAAGGGATCGATTTCAAAGAAGTATCCCTGCACACGGTTGAGGCAGGTCCTTCCATCCTGGCAGGATTCCCGCCAGAGCTGGTTGAGCGTGCTAAATCAAGTCTTGAGAAACGTGGCGTTAACTTCATCGTTGGCGTAGCGATTACTGAGATGAAAGAAAACGAAGTTCTGCTGAAAGACGGCAGCTCCATCCCTACGAGCACGCTCGTATGGACAGGTGGCGTACAAGGCAACGTGGTTGTTGCTAACAGCGGAATTGAAGTGGATCGTGGCCGTGCGAAAGTTACGGAAGTTCTGCAATCTACTTCTCACAAAGACGTGTTTGTTGCTGGTGACAGCGCAGTGGTCTTCCCTAGTGAAGGCGCTCGCCCGTACCCTCCAACAGCACAATTGGCTTGGCAAATGGGTGAAACCATCGGTCACAACTTGGGCGTAATGTTCAAAGGTGGCGCAATGGAATCCTTCACACCAGTATTCTCCGGTACGCTGGGAAGTCTGGGTCGTAAAGATGCTGTCGGCATGATCGGTGGCAACCAGACTCGTCTGAAAGGTCTGCCTGCAACCATGATGAAAGAAGCAAGTAACATCCGTTACCTGGCTCATATTCACGGTTTGTTCGCACTGGCTTATTAATCTTAATGCCATTCAAGGGCGCCCTTTTGGGCGTCTTTTTTGGTTGTAACTTTTATAGAGAATTGCAGATATCCAGATGTAAATGGGCGCGGCAGAAGTGGTCGATGTGAGGTGGCGTATAAACCACCTAGGGTATATGGCATATTAATGGGACAACGGAAGACTTCACATTTCATAGATGTACTGAACGGGCATGGACATGAAGCCGGCGCTTAGAAGCGCCGGCTTTCGTTTAAATTATAGGATGAGCATCTTTAAATAAAAGGAACGGGGAGCCGCAACAAACGGTCCGTTCAACTGAGAGGAGAAATGACGTATGAACGTTTTAGTTATAGGAGCAAATGGACAAATCGGTAAGTTTGTGGTGGAGCAGCTGGTACAGGAAGGCAAACATAAAGTAACGGCCATGATCCGCAAACCGGAGCAGGCGGACGCACTGAAGGAACTCGGTGCCGATGTGGTGATCGGTGATCTGGAGGGTAGTGTTGAGGACTTGGCTGAGGCAATGAAGGATCATAATGCCATTGTGTTTACGGCGGGTTCTGGCGGATCTACCGGTCAGGACAAAACACTGCTTATTGATCTCGACGGTGCGGTCAAGACGATGGAAGCCGCAGAGCAGCAGGGAATCTCCAGATATATTCTGGTCAGTGCGTATGGCGCAGATCAACGGGAGAAATGGTCAGAGTCCATTAAGCCTTATTACGTGGCGAAACATTATGCGGATCGTGTGTTGTTCGCAAGTGATCTCAATTACACGATTATACGTCCAGGTGGTCTCAAGAATGAACCGGGCACAGGCAAGATTGCAGTTGGAACCGATCTGGAGCCAGGAAGCATCCCGCGTGAAGATGTAGCCCGCGTAATCGTGGCTTCTTTGCAGGAAGAGAAGACGTACCGGATGGCCTTTGATCTAATTGCGGGGGAGCATCCGGTTGAAGATGCCTTGGGCAAATTGTAGATGTTATTGTAAGATAACGGGAGAATGAAATGATGGGGATGAGGGGGAGCGCTGCATGAACGAAGCCGTGCTGGTCATAGAGGATGAGCCCAAAATAGCACGTCTGCTGGAACTGGAACTACAGTATGAGGGATATCAGGTGGGCAAGGCTGGTAGTGGAACAGAAGGACTGGAGAAGTATGCAGAAGGACAGTGGGATCTAATTCTGCTTGATGTGATGTTGCCTGGTCTGAGTGGAATTGAAGTGTTGCGGCGAGTTCGGGCCAAAGATGCTACGGTTCCGATCATTATGCTCACTGCCAAAGATTCTGTAGAAGACAAAGTATCCGGCCTGGATCTCGGAGCCAATGACTACATCACCAAGCCGTTCCAGATTGAAGAGCTACTTGCCAGAGTTCGGGCTGCATTGCGGCTTAGTGTAGTGGCGTCTGTTGTTTCTTCCGCTTCTTCGTCTACACCTGCTGATATGGGGAATGACTCTTCAGGGCATAAGGAAGAAGCTGAGGCGGGCTGGTTGACGGCTGCCGGGTTGAAACTAAATGAAGGAACGCGAGAGGTATCCCGAGATGGTGTGGCTATTGAGCTTACTCCACGTGAGTTCGACCTGCTCGTGTATCTGCTTCAGAATCAACGTCAGGTGCTCAGTCGTGACCAGATTGTGCAGGCCGTGTGGGGATACGATTATTATGGAGATACCAATGTGGTGGATGTGTACATCCGTTATGTGCGCAAAAAGGTGGATAACGGATTCACACCGCCCTTAATACATACCGTACGGGGCGTTGGATACGTCCTGAAGGAACAGTTATGAGCCTGCGCAGTAAAATCTACGGATATTCGTCTGTATTATTTGCTGTGCTGTTAATCGCGGTGAACCTGTCGGTCTACATCGTGTTTGAGCGGATGTCGATTGATAACGAGGTTAATCGGGTGGAAGCGGAAGCGGAGTCTATTGTCAAAGGAGTGCGTCAGTCTGCCGGCTCCATTCCGCCGGATGACTTGTTGCGGGCCTACGCGCCTGTGAACGGCATGCTTCGGATTGTTAATGAAGACGGCACCAGTTCCCCGGTGACGACAACAGCAGCTTCCGAGCAGCTGAGCAAGCTGCCCTATAAGTACGAAAGTGAGAAGAAATCGGAGTATACCCAGGTTGAGCAGATTGGTTATGTGTGGGTATCAGTCCCGGTCATCTGGCCTGATGGCGAGGTGGTGAATGTACAGGTCACCGAGAGCATTGCAGAGACGGAGAATCGTCTGTCTGTACTGCGAACTGTGCTTGTGGCGGTCACGATTGTTGCTCTCATCCCAGCCATTATCTCCAGTCGGATTCTGGCGAACCGGATGACCAGACCGATTCAGCAGATGACACGCACGATGACTGACATACAGTCCAGCGGACAATTCAAGCGTCTTCCACTGGAGGAAGGATCGAAGGATGAACTGAAAACGATGGGACAGACGTTCAACCGGATGATGGATCTGCTCGAATCCAACTTTGAGCGACAGGAGCGATTTGTATCCGATGCATCTCATGAGCTCAAAACACCGCTGACCATTATTGAGAGCTACGCTAGTCTGCTACAGCGGCGAGGAAAAGAGCGGCCCGAGGTATTTGATGAAGCGGTGGAAGCGATTCTGTCCGAATCGGTTCGCATGAGAGAGATGACCGAGCAACTGTTACTGCTTGCAAAGCAGCCAGAGCAGTGGAATGTACAGTTGGAGCGTGTGGATATCACAAGACTGGCTACAGACTCCACACGTGCGTTTCGCGAAGCCTATCACCGCGAAGTCCGGTGTGAAGATCCAGGTCCAATCTGGGCGATCAGCGATGAGAGCAAGCTGAAGCAGCTTTTGTTTATTTTGCTGGATAATGCCCGGAAGTATAGTGAAGATGCAATTGAAGTCAGGCTGGAAGCCAAGGGGCAAGAGTGCCGTATTCGGATCGTGGATACCGGGATTGGTATGCGGGAGGACGAGCTGGAGAAGGTATTTGACCGATTCTACCGGGTTGATCCGGCCAGGACACGCAGCTTAGGCGCAAGCGGTTCAGGTCTGGGATTGTCACTTGCCAAAGAGCTTGCAGGGGCAGTTGGAGCACGGATCGAACTGACCAGCACCGAGGGTGAAGGCACCGAGGCTTCAATTATTTTGCCTTTATCGGTTCAGAACGGGCCGCTCTCATGAAATTCTCATTCTTCTCTTATATACTAAATAAACTGAACTAAAGATTGTTCACACTGACACTACGATGACAGAACAACCTTCCAATCGCTGTTATCCCCAGATTTTTTTGATTCCCTTTTCTCAAGGGGAAAATCCGGGGATAGCGTATGCTTCCGATGTAGCTTTCTTTCAGAAAGCTTTTAGGCGAAGTGTATGCTTTCGAAGTAGCTTTCTTTCAGAAAGCTTTTAGCTTCGCTTTTTCAGGTTATTTCTGTCCTCTCCGTTACTGTGTAAAAGATTAGTTCATTTTATGTAGTAGCCATTGGTAACTAAACTCCAGACCGAATATATAACAGATGAACTCGGGCTATTGGGAGAGTTATAAGGGGGAAACGTGATGACAGAGCATGAGCAGCGACCACCGGAGATGAAACGGCATGAACAAGGGAACATTGGATGGGCGAAATCGCGAAGGTCACTCTGGTGGGGTGCAGGGCTTCTCGTTGTGCTGATTGTGGCAGTTGTGGTGTGGTGGAAGCCTTGGCAATCAACTGGTGCGGTACTTACGGCAGATGCGGCAGCACAATCGGTGCTTGATCAATATCCAGGAGAGATTGTAAATTCGACGTTGAAGGAAGGGACGTATATCATGCAGCTCCGTTCGGAGACCGGCCTATATGATGTGCAAGTGGATGCCGTTACAGCTGCTGTGAATTCCATTAAACGGCTGGAGTCGAACCCGCAAGCGGAAGAGAAGACGTTATGGAGCCGAGAGCAGATCAAGACGGCGTTGTTAAAACAACAAACAGATAACCAATTGGTCTCGCTTGAACTTGTGGAGCAGCAAGGCAGTCCGGTATACACCGCGGTAGTGAAGGCAAAGGATAACAGCCGAGAAGAACTCACGATTGATCCATACACGGGAGAGACGATAGCTTCCAAAACAATAGCAGCCCCGACAACTGAAACAACCAAGGATGATCCCAAACCTCAGTTTCTGAGCGAGAAACAAGCCAAACAGAAGGCACTTGCGGAGGTTCCGGGGGAAGTGGACGACATCGAACTGCGTGGAACCAACAGCGGGAATCCATATTATCTGGTTGAAATTGATTTGGAGGATGGCCGGGAGGCTATTGTGCAAGTGAATGCCATCTCAGGAGCAATTCGTTCGGTGACTTGGGATGAGGACGATGATTAACATGTTACAAGGAACACATTAAATATAGTGTTAAACTGCTTTAGAGAGATGATTCCTAGTTTAGGGGTCATCTTTTTCAATTAGATGAACAATGAATACCTGTTAAATGAGCATTCTCTTCATTTTCTCATCAAATTCTAATCTAACTCTCGCTGATCTCTCATTCCTGCAGGTTATTCTATAAATGTAGACGAGAACGAAAACAACAACAACGAGGAGATGAATGATGATGATGAACAAACATAAACTTTGGATTGGTAGCTTGTCAGCAGCAGTATTACTTGGTGGATCGGCCGTAGCGGCTAGCGGGAATGTGAACGGACAATCGGTGCAAACTACACCAACGTCAACAACACAATCTGTAACACAGAATCAGAACAGCACAGGTGAAATGCTGAATGCATCACAAGCGAAAGCGTTGGCGTTAAAAGCAGCCGATGGTAAAGTGGATGACGTGGATCTGGAGCGTAGAAACGGCCAAACGTTCTATGAAGTTGAGATCGACAGAAAAGGAACCAATGATGTTGTCGTTCGTCTGGATGCTTATACAGGCAAAATTCTTGCGGTTGTGAATGATGAAGACTACGATGATGACGACGATTATAAAGGTACTGCAACAGGCAACACGTCCAATAACTCTGCTTCCAAGCAGGTCAAATTGACGGCAACCCAAGCTTCAAACATTGCGTTGAAACAAGTTACGGGTGGCAAAGTAACCAAAGTCGAGCTGGATCATGATGATGGTCGCTATGTGTATGAGATCGAGCTGAGAACCGCTCAAGGTGAAGCAGATGTAGATATCGATGCCAACACAGGTAAAGTGTTATCGTTTGACCAGGATTTTGACGACCAAGATTAAGCAATAAGGGCGAGTATACGCCGATAAAACATCATATAAAAACCTGCCTATGAACAGCCGCACACAGCTAGAGATCGTTACATCATGGAGGGGCAGGGCAGGTATAGCAGAGGACGCTTCGGGGGAAGCGTCTTTTTGCTGTTGATCGAGAGAGCGGATTATAAAATTGTACATCTTCCGCCGGATTGTTCACTATTCGAGCAGGAACGTGGCGGATACAATCGGAATCAGGGAGGTGAACGCTCAGCCATTATTGCCAGGAATTCTATTGCTGAAATGCATCATCGATCGGAGGCAGATGAGACATATCGATTTTCTTTTATGTAAGCGCTTCACAAAAAACATGGAGGTGCATTACGATATGGCTATGAACGATGGATGGTTGAAAAAGAATACACATTCACGTCGCTTTACCCGGCGCTTAAGTTATCTGCTTGCTTTGGTTTTGGCGCTGCAATCAATAGGGATGCTGCTCGCACCCGGACCGAATGCTTCAGCTGCTCCGCTCAGTGTAACGAACGGGATACAGTTCAAGGATACCAATGGTAATGTCGTTCATGCTCATGGGGGCGGGATGATCAAGGCAAATGGGTATTATTATTGGTTTGGGGAGAACCGTAATACGAATGGAACGTTCAAGGCCGTATCCGTGTATCGTTCATCGGATCTGAAGAACTGGGAGTATCGCAATGATGTGCTCACCAGCAGCTCGGCAGCCGAGCTAAATATCTCCAACATTGAACGTCCAAAAGTCATCTATAACAGTGCTACCGGCAAATATGTGCTGTGGATGCACAAGGAGAATGGTCTGGATTATGGCGAGGCCCGAGTAGCGGTAGCTACTTCGAATACGGTTGATGGCAACTACACGTATGTGGGCAGTTATCGTCCACTTGGGTATGATTCCAGAGATATGACGGTGTACAACGATAACGGAACCGCTTATCTGATCTCCGCGACCCGAGTGAATGCAGATCTGAATATATATAAGCTGACCCCAGATTTCCTGGGTGTTGAATCCCTTGTCACAACACTATGGCCCGGACAATATCGTGAAGCACCAGCCCTATTCAAAAAAGACGGTGTCTACTTCCTGATTACCTCAGGTGCAACCGGCTGGAATCCAAATCAGGCCAAATATGCGACAGCCTCTAGCATTACAGGCACATGGAGCGGCCTAAGCAATTTTGGAGACAGCACAACATATGGTTCTCAATCCACCTATGTTGTTCCAGTAGAAGGTTCACAGACCACATCCTATCTCTACATGGGTGATCGCTGGGCTGGTGCATGGAGCGGACCTGTGCAGGATTCCAAGTATGTTTGGCTGCCCCTATCGTTCCCTAGCGCAACCAGTCTGGCGATGAACTGGGCCAGCAGTATTACGATTGATACAGCAACAGGGACTGTGACCGGAGTGAGTACACCGGATGTCTGGGACCCGAATGCTTCATATCAGCTGATTAGTCGTAAGAGTAACAAATTGCTGAATGTCATCGGGGGTTCTTCCGCCAACGGTGCGGATCTGGAGCAGCGAGCAGATGGGGGGATGACAAGTCAACAGTGGCAGATTACCGATGCGGGTGGCGGTTATGTCAAAATCATCAACCGTTCCAGTGGCAAGCTAATTGGCGTGGAGAATGGTTCCACGAACGACGGGGCTGTCATTGAACAGTGGAATGATGGTGGCTGGGCCAGCCAGCAATGGCAGCTCGTCAGTGTAGGTGGTGGTTATTATAAACTGAAGAACCGCAGTACAAGCAAGGTCTTGGACATCTCCAGTCAATCCCTGGCAGATGGGGCTGCGGCCATCCAGTGGACGGATAATGGCGGCACGAATCAGCATTTTCAGATTGTTAAGGTGCAATAAGACGTTTTAGATATTATAAAATAAGGTTCAACATAAAGTGGAAGCCCTTGTCTCTTACCATAAGGTGGGACAGGGGCTTTGTGCTGTATTCACGCATGTTACGTGATGCTTTTACTCGAAAGGGATATCCAGCTGATGGCTCATATCGTGACCTATTTCCGATCATTACCATCCCAATCTGTGGTAAACTAGTAGAATTGTAGAAAAAGATAGAGACAGGAGCTGGATAACGAAGTGAGTGAACAACAAGTGCTATCCATTGAAAGCTTGCGTATGAGATACAACGGACGTTATGTGTTGAACGGCATCGATCTGGAAGTGAATCGCGGTGAGATGATTGGATATATTGGCCCAAACGGGGCTGGCAAAAGTACAACGGTTAAGATTTTACTCGGGCTGGTTGAAGGATATGTAGGCACGGTGCGGATCTTTGGTAAAGATATTGCGGATGGGGATGTAGAGTATAAGCGCAGAATCGGCTATGTTCCGGAGGTGGCGGAATTGTACGAACAATTAACGCCTGCGGAGTATCTGACTTTTACGGGAGAGTTATACGGTATGTCCTATGCAGATGCGGATTACAAAGCCAAGCTATTGATGGATTGTTTTGGGCTGGAAAAATCATATCATTCCCGCATTGCATCCTTTTCCAAAGGTATGCGTCAGAAAGTGCTGTTAATCTCTGCGCTGCTGCATGACCCGGATCTGCTATTTCTGGATGAACCACTCAGCGGATTGGATGCCAATAGTGTGATGGTGGTCAAAGAGATTTTGTCACAATTGTCAGCCAAAGGCACAACGATCTTCTATTCGTCACACATCATGGATGTGGTGGAGAAGATCAGCAGTCGAATTGTACTGATCGCTGAAGGACGCGTGGTGGCAGACGGTACGTTCAAGCAGCTCCAACAGCAGTCCATGGAAGGGACGTTGGAGGAAGTATTTAATCAATTGACAGGCTTCAATGAGCACAAAGCCATTGCAGAGCGATTTGTATCGATTGTGCAGGAGGTGTACTGATATGGAGGAATCCTCCGACTTCCGCACACTCAAGATTCTGGATCGCTTTCGTCCGATTATCGCCAGAACAGGGGCGGATTATGATGTGCTTCGCCTGATTTTGCGGGTGAAATTCCAGATGGATCAACGCAGAGTACCTACCATTTTGTCCAACAATTCAGGGAAAAAGGAGCGCAAGGAAGGGAATCAGTTTCTTCGATCCCTGTGGTTGTATGGATTAATGGGACTGATGATGGTTCCCTTCATCGTCTGGGATACGGGGCATTTCATGCTTCAGATGGGCCTTGTGTTTGGCATATTAATGTTTATGATCATGACGTCCATGATCTCGGATTTTTCCTCTGTGCTGCTGGACATTAGGGATCGAAATATCATTATGACCAAGCCCGTTAATGGACGAACGGTGGGTATGGCCCGAGCCATCCATGCGGGCATATATCTGCTATTACTGACCGGTTCATTAACCGGTATACCGCTAATTGCCGCGTTGGTGACGCATGGGATCGGATTTTTTCTGATTTTCCTTGTAGAACTGATTCTGATCAATATGCTGATTCTGGTGACAACGTCCTTGATCTATCTGTTCATGATGAAGTTTCTGGATGGTGAGAAGCTGAAGGATATGATCAATATGGTACAGATTCTGCTTTCCGTGGGGATTGCAATCGGTTATCAGCTGGTCATCCGTTCGTTCAGTATTATTGATTTTGGTATGGTATTTACCCCGGCATGGTGGCAGTTGCTGTTGCCTCCGTTATGGTATGCGGCCGCATATGAATGGTTGTTTGCAGGGGGCGGGAATGTGTGGATCTATACGTTCACAGCACTGGCAGTCTTGGTTCCTGTGGTGAGTATGATCGTATATGTGAAGCTTATGCCTTCCTTTGAATTGTATTTGGAAAAAATGGCACATTCGGGTCAGTCCTCCGGACGCAGACGCGGAAGATGGGATCGTTTGATCTCCAAGGTGGTCAGTCGTTCCAGAGAGGAGCAAGCATGCTTCCGTCTGTCAGCCAGCATGATGCGTAATGAACGGGAATTCAAGCTGAAGGTGTATCCATCGCTTGGTTTATCATTTGTTTTACCTTATGTATTTTGGTTTACCGAATTGCAATCTTCTACTTGGGCGGAGTTTAGACAAAGTTCGTTTGTATACACCTTTTACATCGTGCTGATGCTGGTTGTAACGGTGGTGGTCATGCTGAAATTTTCGGGACAATACAAGGCGTTCTGGACCTTTCGCGCTGCACCGATGGCGAACGATAGCGCGTTATATAAAGGCGCTCTGAAGGCTTTCTTATGCAACATGTTCCTGCCTATATTTCTGGCAAATGCCATTTTGTTTACCTGGACATTTGGATCACGGATACTGCCGGATATTGCAATTATTATGCTGACAGCTACGGCGCTTGTCCCACTGGCAGGCAAATTGTTGCTGCGTAAGCCGCCGTTCTCCCAATCCTTCAGTATGGCACAGCAAAGTGATGGCTGGTATGTATTCGCCGCCCTCCCTGTGCTTGCCATGTTATGGGGAGTCCATGTCTTTTTCCGCTCGGTGTCAGGGGGCGTATGGATCTATGGTGCGCTACTGATCGTAGCGAATGTGTTGCTGTGGACGCTGCTGTTTCGAGAGAAGAAGACGGCGAGGAAGAGGTCGGTTGCTGTTTGAGAAGTTGCAGCAGAACTGAAGAATAAAAGAGTAAAAGAAGGAAAGAAAAGAGGTGGATTACGTTGAGAGGGACGGTTTACAAGAAAACTTAATGTAATCCGTACAGAGAGCGATTGGAAAAAAATGAGCCAAAGAATCAAGGAATCAAGAGCAAGAGTAAGAGCAAGAGCAAGAGCAAAAGCGATAAGGGATTAGAAAGTAGAAGGACGAAGTGATAAGAGCCTAGAAGAGTTAAGAGTGCTAAGAAGAACCAAGAAGGGCTAAAAAGAGCTAAAAAGAGCTAACCGGGACACTTACGTCTAGGTTAGCTCTTTTTGATAGGTGATACTACCCCAAGGAAACCTTCGCCGCAGCGCTTACGAACCTGAGACAACCTATTCAGGGTGAAAATCTGAAATATAAATTCTAACGAACCTCAGGAACGCTATCCTTCGGAAAAGTAGCTATTTAGCTTGAAAAAGAACCAATCCAGGCACAATAACGTGCCTAAGATTTGTTAGATATTAGATTCATGCTAAAAGGACCAAATAGCGTGTATCAGGTTCGTTGCTATGAACGTTTTTGTCAAGCCCATCACAAAATGCTGCTTTTCGCCGAAGCCCTAAGCGCGGGAGTCCATATGCGAGCGACGGTTGGC
>NZ_JAGIKV010000007.1 GCF_017874615.1 Paenibacillus xylanexedens | reverse complement strand
GCGTAGAGTATTTGGTCGTACTTCTATTTTACGCAGAGAGTCAAGCGTGTCTCTATTTACATTTCATGGAACTAGTTTTGGGCAAGTACAGTTACTAAGATTACTTCACAACAATTTCAATTGAATTCATGGTCATAGAGATATCCGCGGTCATATCCACAAAGAGATTTTGTTTCCCTTTTTTGGTTACCTTAAATTCATCTTCAACCTCAATCACTTGACCTGATTTAAACTCAGTTACATATCCCACATCCGCATAATTACGCTCCTCGTTACTACCGGAGAAGGAGAAACGAATTATTGGTTTTCCATGAGATACTTCAACAGGTTTAATACCTGTATATTTTAAAGTTCCTTTTACTTTCAGTGCCTCACCAGTACCTAAAACAGTTGGTGTTGTTACTTCGAAAATAAAATCAGATGCTACTACACGTTCAGTAATTGTATCTTCATTTTTTTCTTTTGGTGAACATCCCGCAAATATCATGGATATCACTAATACCAACATTAAGATGTTATTACTCATTTTATTAATTTCATATCACCTCTCTCATACTCTAACGAATGATGTATAGAAAGGGTTCCTCAATTTGTTCCTTAATTCCCCTGGACTATCGTTTACTGTTAGTTCAATAAGTTAGATGAACAGTATCGTCCGGGTCTGAACCAGCTGATCCCCATACTTCCCCTACAACGCGATAACCGCCACCACTCCATTGAAGCAAGTAACCTCCAGTATTCATACCTTGGGTGAAACCTTCTTTACTATTTATCCAATCAAAAGATTCCCCGGCAGCAATCGTTCTAGCGAAATACACTTTACTAGTATCTAAGTGCGTTAAACTAACATTGACTTCATGGCTACTATTGTTCTTCATAAGCAGTTTTATATGTACAAATTCCGGATTTACGGAAAAGGGTTGCTGTACCGTTGCGCCTCCAGAAACAATATAGTGGGAGGGCTTGCTCTCTTGTTCGCTTAAAGAATTAGAAAGGGTTGCACTTTCGGACTTGCTTGATAATACACTAGATTTTGGAGTAGACATATTCTCTTGAGTTGGACTTGTTGAATCACAGGCAGTTACGGTCGCTGTTGTTAAAGGTAATGCTACGACAGTAAAAAAAGTCTCTTTTTCTTCATTACTTCATTCCTCGTATTCTTTTAGTTATTCCAAAAACCTATAGAAGTTCCTCGTTATGAACAACGCTATCAATCAATAAAAGTTACACCTATAATTCACAAGATGGCATTGAGTTACCTGCCCGTTACTGAACAAAAGTAGCCGATCAGGTTGATCGACTACTTTCTGGGGTTTATTGAGTACCGTATACTTTTAGTATAAACAAATGACGACCGACAGTATTTGACACTTCAGTCATCGAAAACCGAAATGCTTTTCAACTTCCAATAACATCTGATCTTTATTGGACTGAGATGTTCTCATGAACCATTTTAATTGATACTGCTCTGCTTGTTGCAGGTAATGATTCGATGCTCGAACCACCGTGTTTAATGTTTCGTCCCGTGCACGTTGTGGATCTGATAAATTAGGGAACACATCCTCCATGCCTCTCAGATGATCTCGATCCAGATACTCCGCTCGAATGCGGAAACAGTCATTATTAATGCCGTACTGATAAAGAATCTTTTCATTGGAGGTCACTCCTCAATCGTTTCTATAGAATGGGACCTGTGTTTTAGTAGAAACCAGATACAACAACTAATGATCTGTATACTGCAAAGCGTGAATCGGTGTACCTTTAGTGACTTCACCTGTGAATGTATTGATTTCTAGTGGCTCTACTAAAACCTTCCATCCATTTTCGCTTTTGAAAATTTTATATGGAAGTGGTGGCGACTGTTCATATCCTTGTCCTGAATACTTTTGAACTACATAAAATTGAACTTCATCCTTGTTGATTTGTTTGCTTTCCACAATTTCATACCCTGTAGTTGGATTGGTCATAGAGTCCTTAACATATCCTTCTTCACGACTTTTCTCATCCAAATAATTTGTATCTTTAGAATAGAACATCATTCCCTCCACATCCTTAGCAATGTAAGCCTGAAAGTATTCAGTTGCTGCTTCCATCGGAGTTTGGGCTACGACTCTTTCCGCAGTTGTAGTCGATGCTACTAAAATAGAACCAGCAACAACACTGGCAAGTAAAAGCGATACTAATCCTTTTCGTTTCATGGATTGAGAACTCCTTTTTAGTGATAGAGTTGATAGAGTTGGTAATAGTGATCAAATTTTCTTTAGATCTATTTAGTATAACGCATTGAATTATTGGAAAGTTTTTTTGTATTTATGAGAAATTTGTTTACATCTATCTTTCAGCCTCTTTATCCAAACACTTCTTTACGCCCACCTCACTTAATGTTAGATTTTATAACATATCATTATGAAAGCGAGTGGGTTGAAGATGGATCTGCAACAGTTATTGACTATCCCCATTCTCTCCAAAGCAAAGGTTATTGCCGGACATCGCGGACTAGATCGCTTGGTGCAATCGATTAATATTATGGACGCACCAGATATTGTCCAATTCCTGAAGCCGGGAGATATGCTGCTGACCAACGGTTATATCCTCAAAGACCGCCCCGATGCTCATCTTGCATTCATTACAGACATGCATACTATTGGCTGTGCGGCGCTTGCTGTCAAGACACAGCGTTTCTCTCTTGAATTATCTCCGCAACTGCTTGAGACAGCAAACAGACTGGGCTTCCCGATCATCGAACTGTCTGAGATAGACAATACACTTGGTGAAATATTTCAACATTCGATCAGTGCCATCCTTCAGAACAAAACCCATGAGCTACACTACGCCTTGTCTATTCACAAGCAATTTTCCACGATGGTTATGCAGGGAAAAGGCATACCCTCCATCGTAGATACGTTGTCTCAGTTGCTATCCTCACCTGTACTGCTACTTGGTTCGAAGAAGCAGATTACGGCAAGCTCCCATTATGCACAGCAGATGGATCACCAGTCTCTTGCCGCGCCCTTACTGACATTTATAGATGAGCACCCTTCCTTCCATACCGCAACCTCGATCTGCCTACTTACTGCTGATAAATATCGGCATGCTGAGCTTCATCCCATCTTCACGGATCGGCACGAGGGCTACTTGATCGCACTATACGACAGTTCCGCAAGCTCTAAGCTCTCCACTCTGGCACTGGAGCAAGCGGTCAATGTGATCGGTCTGGAGTTAACCAAGAAACAAGCCGTCAAGGAGCGCTCCCGCCGTTACAAAAATGAATATTTCTCCGATCTCATTCAGGGCTTCATTCGTTCGGAACAAGAAGCGCTGCATCGCGGCAAGAAATATGGGCTGCAAGCCAAAGGAAGTTCTGTTCTCATCATTGCCAAAACGGATGAATCCTTAGCGGGCATACCTAAGCAGGACTCTACTTCCTCCGGGGAAGAGCGGTTCATCTCGGAACGAGACGCTAATTACGAGCTGATTAAACAGGAATTCGCCAGATTGGATCTCTCCTTTGTCATGTTCACTAAGAACGACCAGTTCGGCATACTTGTCTTTTTGGCCGAATCGTCTTGGGACGAACACACCGTTGTTCAGCAGCTTGAGCGGATGGCGAACAATCTGTATTCGGAGTCGCAGCTCAGCCTATCCTTCGGAATAGGTAATCCCTACACCAATGTATTGGATATTGGACTCTCCTATAAGGAGGCAGTCAAGGCGCTCCAATCCGGTTATCAGATGCGTAAGACACGCTTCGCTCATTCCTATCAAACCATGGATATAAGCCGTCTGCTGCGCATGATCCCCCACGATGAGATGATGCAGTTCCATCAAGAAACCTTTAAGCCCTTCAACGACCGAGAACCAAACGAGCGTAACGAGCTTATGAAAACCTTGTCCTCCTTCTATGAGAATCATTGCCAGATCGTCGATACAGCGAAAGAGCTGTTCGTACATCGCAATACAGTGATCTACAGATTGGAAAAATGCGAGAAACTAACCGGCAGGAACATTAAGGACCCGATGGAGAGCCTGCGCTTCCGACTTGCCTTCGCACTTGAGTCCCTTCTGAATGTTAATCCAGCCCCTAGCGAAGCTAATCATACGTCTTAAACCGAGAACGTGTCATGTATAATGACACGTTCTTTAATTTTTCTTTTCCCAGCCTAAACTCATTTGTGCATTTTAACTGATTCAATTCTATTTTTATGTTCAGAGTAACTAATGACAATTATGCAAACAGTCTATATGATTAGGAATATATTCATTAATGTCATGTTAATTAACATCAAATTACATCAAGAAACGAAAAAACATCAGGCTGTAGGAAAGGGGCTACCTATCATGGCTATACAGATACAAGGCGTATCCAAATCATTTGTCAGTGCAACCGGAGAAGATATTCAGGTCCTGGCTGAGGTTTCGATGCAAATCAAGAAACAGGAATTCTTCAGTATCGTGGGACCGAGCGGTTGTGGCAAAAGTACGATTTTCAATATTATCGCAGGTCTGCTTAAGCCAACAAATGGCAAGGTTATCGTCTGTGGTGAAGAGATCGATCAGACCACCGGACATGTCGGTTATATGATGCAGAAGGACCTGTTACTTCCTTGGAGAAGCATCCTGGATAATGTCACGTTAGGCTTGGAAGTGAAGGGCATGTCCAAAAAAGATCGTGGCGATATTGCCATGGATTATCTGGATCGTTATGGCCTGGCTTCATTCGCAGGAGCCTATCCCTCCACACTATCAGGCGGTATGCGCCAACGTGTAGCCCTCATTCGTACCCTCGTTACCCAGCCCGATATTATATTACTGGATGAACCCTTCTCCGCACTTGATTATCAGACCAGACTCATTCTGGAAGATGAGATCTTGTCTATCCTGAAATCCGAGGGCAAAACAGGCGTCCTGATCACGCATGACATTGAGGAAGCGATTGCCATCTCCGACCGTATTGCCGTTATGAGTAAACGACCAACAACCGTGAAGCAGGTGTATGACATTGGTCTCGCCTCGCAATATGGCTCAGCACTGAAAGCCCGCTCCGACCAGAAGTTCAAACAGTATTTTGAATCAATCTGGTCAGAGCTTGATATCCAAATGGGGAGGATCAGCTAATGAAGAGCACATCACCTGAAGTTACCCTTGCCGGAAAGCCTGCTGGAGTTACGAAGAGCAAAAGCAAACGCAGACAGCCCACCTTCTCCAAAGAATGGCTGATGACGATGCTGTGGCGGTTCATTATTGTAGCGGTCATCCTGGTGATCTGGGAATCCGCCGTTCGTCTGAAACTGGTTAACGGATTCCTCATGGGATCACCAAGCGCCATTCTCGATGCCGCCATCACGATGGCCAGCTCAGGGCAACTGCTTACAGACGCGTTTGCAACGGTGAATGCCACCGTTATCGGCTTTGTAGCCGGAAGCTTAATCGGCTCATTGGCAGGACTGCTCATGTGGTATTCCAAGTCCGTTGCCCGTGTGCTCGATCCATTCATTGTAGCGATGAACGGTATTCCGAAGATCGCACTTGCTCCCATGATTATCATCTGGTTTGGTTCAGGCATCTTCTCCAAGATTGCTCTGGCCTCCGTAGCAACATTTATCGTAGCGCTGTTGTCCGCCTACCAAGCTACTCATCAAATCGACGAATCCCAGATTAATCTGATGAAATCCTTCGGTGCAAAGAAATCACAAATTTTCCGCAAAATTATCGTTCCTTCCTCTCTGCCATGGATCATCTCAGCCTTCCGTATCAATATCGGTTTGGCATTGGTGTCTGTTGTAGGTGGAGAATTCATCTCTTCAGATAAAGGACTTGGACACATGGTATTCGTCGAAGGTAACCTGTTCAACCTTCCGGCCGTATGGGTCGGCGTGTTCATGCTTATGCTGGTCGCCATGCTCCTCTACACCTGTGTCGGTTATATTGAATCCCGTCTCCTTCCATGGAATGACAACAAGACCAGCAGCAAATCCACATCTGTATAGCTGACCTACAACGATTAAAGGGGACTGATGACTAATGCGTACATTCAAAAAGATAGCTTTTCTAACAGCGATGACGGTTATTTTGACTACACTGCTCAGTGCATGCGGAAGCAATTCCACAACACCCGCGAGTGGTGCAGGTGCATCTAATAGCGGGGGGCAAGCAAATACGCAGGTGGACAAAATTATGGTCTCCGAGGTGTATCACAACCTGCTCTACCTTCCCTTGTATGTAGCGAACAACCAAGGTTTTCTAAAGGAGAATCGCATTGAGCTATCTTCCATCCGTGCTGCCGGAAGCGGTCCAACAGCATTGTCTTCGGTGATCTCAGGTGAGTCTGCGTTCTCCTTCCACGGTCCGGAGCATGTCGCATTTGCTAATGCAAAGGGCGGAGACGCCCGTTCACTCGTCCTTCTATCAGGCAGCGCTCCAGTATGGGCTGTTGCGCGAGAAGGAGTAACCGTGAACTCAACAGCGGATTTCAAAGGTAAAACCATCGTTGTTGGCTTGGCACCTACAAGCTCGAACAGCTTACTGCGGAAGTTATTCGCTGACAACAACATTGATATCGATAAGGATGTGACGATCACTGAGGTCCAAAATGGCTCTGAGCTTGGTGCTGTATTAGCCGGCAAAGCCGACATTGCTATCGTTTACGAGCCTCAGCTGGATCAAGGCATTACAGAAGGGCTGCATATTGTCCATGATTTCACGAAGGATTATCCTGACTTTGCCTTTGCAACGATGAATACAACTGCAAGCTTCATTGAGAAAAATCCTGATCTCACCCAGCGTTTTGTCACTTCTATCGAGCAAGCCCTGGAGTATATTCAATCGAACCCCGAAGGCGCGAAAGCAGTTGCCGTGAAGGAATTCCCGAATTTAGATAAAAACGTCGTGGAGCAAGCGGTACAACGCATGATCGACAGCAAAGTATATCCTGCGGAGGGGCTCATCAATGAATCAGCATTCGAGACCGCAATCAATATGCAGCGCTTCATCGGCAATCTGAAGGAAGACCTCGCTTACGAGGAGATTATCGATTCAAGCTTCACCACCAAATAGAGAGAGAAAGGGTGATTACTCTGAACCAGGACGACTATCTCACACACCGCCTTACAGAAAGCGCCAAATATGCGGACGGAGTTATTACAAGCGAGGAGCTTGCCCTATTTACAGCAGACTTGGAGCTGATTCGAAAATTCAAGTTGCCAGAACAAGTAGGGCCCAATCCCCCGCATAGGAGCGTGCCTCTGCGATGATTACGAAACCACTTAACGAGCTGACGATTGCTGAAGCCGCAACACTGATTAAAAATAAGTTGATATCTCCTGTCGAGCTTACGAAATCCTATTTAAATCGCATTGAGAAAGTAGAGCCTGCTGTGCAAGCCTTCGTTACGGTCACCGCCGAACAGGCTTTGCAGGCCGCAAGAGAGTCTGAACAGAAACTGATGAATGGCGAATATCTCGGTCCTCTGCATGGCATTCCCTATGGAGCCAAAGACATTATCCATACCGCTGGCATACGCACCTCGGCTGGATCAAGTACCTTTCCAGACTTCGTACCTGGAACGAATGCAACTGTAATTAATAAGTTGCAAGCTGCAGGTGCTATCCTGCTCGGCAAGACAACAACGACGGAATACGCCTTTCAGGGAGGAGAACCGCCAACCCGCAACCCATGGAATTTAGAACATACCCCAGGCGGTTCCAGCTCCGGCTCTGCCGCTGCAGTAGCGGCTGGCATGGCTTCCTTCACACTCGGAACACAGACCTTTGGCTCTCTGCTTAGACCCGCAGCTTACAACGGATTAACCTGTATGAAACCCACTTACGGCAGGGTTAGCCGTAATGGTGTCATCACAGCCAGTTGGAGCCTGGATCATATTGGCGCCTTCACTCGATCGGCACAAGATAACGCAATCGTTCTGGAAGCAATGGTCGGACAAGATGAGCTGGACCCCTTCACGCTCCCTCATGGCAAGCCAGATTTAACAAATGCTCTTGAGCATCCTATTTCAGAAATGATGGTCGGGCTACCGAGCAGCTTCTTCCAGACTGATGAACCGGCGATCTTGTTAGCGGTAGAGTCGGCCATCGCTGTGCTTGAGAAGCTGGGCATGCAATGGAAGAAAGTTGACCTGCCTTCTTATATAGAAGAGACCGTTGCTGCTCATCGTACGGTAATGCGGGCAGAAGCTGCCGCCTTCCATCAGGAACGCTTCGCGGAAGCCGCTGATCGTTACGGCCACACGATGCGGGAACAGCTTGAACTCGGTTACCAGACGAGTGCCGTTGATTATTTGCAGGCACAACGCATTCGAACGATATTCCGGAGTGAGATGATGATGCTTTTCAATGAAGTAGATGTGTTATTGACTCCATCAACACCATATGCGGCCCCACATGGCTACAAAACAGGCAGCCCGATTTTCAACGGACCGTTCACCAATACGGGTCTACCGTCCATCACCGTGCCCATTGGGTTCGATACCACCTCAGGGAAGCAATTACCTATCGGCATGCAACTTGCCGGTCCACTCATGCGAGAAGACCGCTTGTTGTCCATCGCTCATCATTATCAGCAGGCTACGAACTGGCATCAGTTAACACCAATCATACACACTCATTAGGAAAGGAATGACAGCTACGATGTCTACCATCATACATGCAAGTGCAGCACCCAAGTTCCCGCTTCCTTTCTCCCATGCTGTCCGCGCAGGAGATTTGGTCTACGTCGCAGGTCAGGTAGGTGTCGATCCACAGACGCTTGAGCCCATTGGCGGCATTAAGGAGCAGACTGAGCAGTGCATTCGTAATATTGAGGTGATCCTGCAAGAAGCCGGACTTACACTCGATCATATTGTGAAGGTAACCACTCATCTGGCCCGAGTCGAGGATCAGCCCGAATACAACGAAGTGTATGCGCAGATGATTAAACAGCCCTATCCCGCCCGTATTACCGTATTCAGCGGGTTAGGACCTTATTTAATTGAAATGGAAGTGCTGGCGTATGCGCCATCCATTCGAGGAGAGTAACACATCACCAAAGAGCACCTGTAGCCATAGATGGGTACAGGTGCTCTTTGTGTCTAGAAACCCGGTTCTCTTTTGAGAAACAGGTTTCTTTACGTATTCCTATTTTGTTTTGAAGCGAGATGCTTCTTCGGCAAGTTGTTTGGTCAGTTCATCGATTCTCTGCACCATATCTGTCAAATGTTCCGTCATGCCGGACTGCTCCTGCATTGTTGCTGTGACTTCCTCAACAGAAGCCGACACCTCTTCACCGGAAGCGGACAAGTTCTGTGCAGCTCCAATGACGTCATCCTTATCACGTTCAATGGATTCGATCTCCGTGGCAATAGCCTGAACCTGGCTCATCATCTCATTCATATTCTCGGTGACAAAATTGAATGTCTCCTTCGTCTGGCTAACACTGCTCTTATGCTGTTCCGCAATCGCTTCAATAGCCTGAACACTCCGGTTATTCTGCTCCACGTGATCAATGGTCTGCATCACAATTCGGTTGATATCCTCCGATTGAGCTGTCGTCTGCTCTGCCAGCTTGCGGATCTCAGAAGCAACGACTGCGAAGCCACGTCCCTGATCACCAGCTCTCGCCGCCTCGATTGAAGCATTCAACGCAAGTAATTTCGTCTGATTTGCGATTTCGGCAATCGTACCTGTAATCTGGTGAATGCCCGAAGAACTTTCGGCGAGTTGCACTGTAATTTTGGAGATGTTGCCAACTTCAATCTCGTTCTGCCCGTTCACCGCAATGAGTGCATCAATAACTTCATGATTATTTTTGAATGCATCCGTAATTTCATCTGCCTTGAACTTCACTGCCTGCGACATTCCATTCACGTTGGCAATCTTGTTACCAACATTCATGAATTTGTCCACAATGGCTTCCGTATCGTTCGCCTGGGACTCCATCGCTCGTGAAATCTCAAATGCTGTTGTCGTTGTTTCGGCAATCGTGGTCGAAGTTTGCTGAGTGGACTGTTCCAGCTCGGATGTACTTGTTTTCAGGATACCGATGGAATGGTTCATGCTGGAAATCAGCTGTTTATTGCCTGCTGCCATAGTATTGAAGCTGTCCACCAATTGTTTGAATTCTCCGCTATATTTACCTTGAGCCTGCACCGTCAGATCGCCGCCCGCAAGCTGTCTGAACAACACAGTTAGTCTTGTAATTGGTCTGGTTACCAGCAAAGAGATCAGAATACCCGCTACGACGGAAACCGCAATAGCACTAAACAAAACAATATACATCTGTTTTGCCATCGCACGCAAAGGCTTCTGCACATCGCTCAGTTTATCTTCAACAACGACGGTCCAGTCCGATCTTGGGATTTTGGAATAATACGCCACTTTCTCATCTGTGCTGATATCCCCTTGCTGTAGTTCAGCGCTAGGAGCAAGATCAATCAATGATTGGTATTCGCCGGACTCCATCTTCTGGCCTGCCAACTTCTCATCCGCTGAATCGTAGATGACCATACCTACACGGTCCAGAATGATCACTTTTCCCTCATCATTAATATTGATATTCTGTAGCTGATTGACGAAGAAAGAGGTAGAAGCAGTAGACGCGAGCACGCCCTGTACTTCTTGATTCTCATTGTAGATCGGCATGGCAAAGACGATTCCCAGCGTCCCCAGAGATTCGGAAATCACACCTTCGCTGATGACACTCTGTCCTTGCAGCGCCTGTTGGAAATACGTACGACTGGCGCGTTCTCCCCCGACCACTTCAGGATTGTTTGCTGCAACAACGACGCCTTTTCGGTCCAGCAAAATAAGAACGCTGTTGCCCTCCATTCCTGTCAGGCTGTCTGCCAATATCCCATTGGCCTTGTCCAGCAATTCACTATTTTCAGAAAAAAATAACTCATCACTCTGTCCTGCCGTATGTCGAATCTCCAGCAAATCACGGAATGTGCGATGTGTCGTAATCAGAAACGTAGACTGCTCCTCCAGATTCAGTGAGGTAAACAGCCCCGCACCAATCCGGTCAGAGGTTGCTTTAATCTCATCTTTGCTTTTGTCGAGTGTGATAACAGCCGCTACAGTGTAGGATACTACCGCAGTTACCGCCAGTACGATACACACCAGCAGACTGATCATAAGTGGCAGTTTGACTCTGAACGACATGTTGCGCATGCGTTCTCTTGCCTTGCTAAATACCATGATTACATTCACCATCCATTTTCATTTTCATCATTATGAAGTCCAAATTCTATGTATCTACTTTATATCGGTCGATATCAAATAATCTGTAAGCTGTTTCCCCAGTTATTCTAGGTCAAAGGCCACTGCAAACGATTGGAAAATGAAGACTTTGGGTTAATACAAAATATGACATCAACATCGTATAATATATAAAATACATATCGTGCAGGAAGAGGGACAACGCATTGAATCCGAAAATGCCTACTTTATTAAATGTCGAATAGGAGAAGTGATATGGCAAAAACAGCATTACCTACGCTATTAAATGTCGTGCGCATTTTATTGAGTGTGAAACTGATCTACGTGATTGTGTCCTTTATCGTGTTCCTCATTGACTTCAACCAGAACATGGAGACCTATCTGGGTTTCTTACGCAAAGGAGATGATCTGGCTTACGCCTCTGGCGTAATCTTAGCCAGAATGTTGTTTATCATCGGTCCCAGCCTGCTTGCTGTTATATTCATCACCAAAAGAAAGTTCAAGCTCACCGTGACGTTTCTGAGTCTGGCGCTATTCGTTGCCATTCCGAATGAGAGTAACCTGTTCACCCTGATTCATCTCTTCGCCCTGCTCATCGTGCTCTTGCATCGTCCAAGCAAGATGTATCTGAAACAAAAGGATACCCCTGTCAATGAAGCCGTAGTTGAACCGAAGAATTAATTCGAAAAGGGGATCACATGATATTGAAGTCCAGATACACGGTGGAGCGCATAAGATATGATGTCATAATAAAAACAAGGACGTTCCTTAGTATTAAAGGAAGGTCCTTGTTTAATGTGACTCACTATACAAAGTGATTGTAAGATTTACAATTACAGTGCAGCTTGATAGATTTGTACTACATCTTCACGCTGCAAGTTTTTGAAGAATCCGAACGGACCGAATCGCATCGCTTTATCAGCCATCACATCAATCTGACTGTCGTCGATGTCATAGTCAGCCAAACGGCTAGGGGCACCAATTGAAGTCCAGAATGTACGCAGCGCTTCAATGCCTTCTTCAGCAACTTGTTTGTCCGACTTTCCAATAGGATTAATATCAAATACATTAACGGCCATACGTTTGAATCGATCTACATCCACATCCAGATTATGCTTCATCCAGTGTGGGAAGAGAATCGCAAGGCCTCCCCCATGCGGAATGTCATACACAGCCGATACGGCATGTTCTATATTGTGAGAAGCCCAATCTCCGGCAAGACCCATATTCAGGACATCGTTAAGCGCCATTGTTCCACAGTAGAGAATGGTTTCACGCAGTTCATAGTTTTCTGGATCTTTAATCAGACGAGGGGCCGTATCAATAACGGTACGAAGAATCGTCTCACAGAATCCAAGCTGAACCGGTGTATTCGTATCCAGATGGAAATAATGTTCAAACACATGAGACATCATGTCCACCATGCCGTATACAGTCTGATCCAGTGGTACGGTGTATGTGTACTCCGGATCAAGAATGGAGAATGCTGGGAAAGAATACTCGCTGAACCATGCCCATTTTTCCTGCGTATCCTGATTGGTTATTACTGAACCGTTGTTCATCTCGGAGCCTGTCGCTGCCATCGTTAGAATTGTACCCAGTGGAAGTCCGCCTTCCGGGGTTGCTTCGCGCACAACAACAGCCCACATGTCTCCATCGTATTTGGCTCCTACTGCGATGGCTTTCCCGCAGTCAAGTACACTGCCGCCGCCAACCGCAAGAACCAGATCGATGTTATGTGTTCTGCATAGTTCTACACCCTTATGAACCGTAGACAGACGCGGGTTAGGTTCCACACCAGCCAGTTCCGTAACCTCTGCTCCGATTTCATTCAACTGGCTGATTACCTGATCGTACAGCCCGCTGCGTTTGATGCTTCCACCACCATATACAAGCAAAATACGCTTTCCGTATTTTGGAACTTCGGTTTGTAGTGCTTGAAGTTGCCCTTTGCCAAAAATCAGCCGGGTCGGATTATAAAACTGAAAAGATCTCATAACGTATGTTCCTCCAAAGAAGTCTGAAATTTTGTGTATCCACCATTATAGTTCTCTTTATTCGTAAAAACAAATACAGACAAGAAGGAGATAACAGATCAGTATGGAGTCTGTCATGGCTAAACACTGTTTTCCTGAACAAAAAAGCTCCTGCCAGCAAAGTGGCAGGAGCTTACATCACAGGAATTCAATATAACCATCGCATGCTTCCATGACAGGCATGCTATACGTCCCCTCAGATATTAAGAATTCGATATTTAGGTTCTAACCCAGATCGGCAATCCGCTGTCCAATACGAGGAAACAGCCCAAAGGCATTCTCGTAAAAGACTTTATCATGATGCTGTTCCGGTACAAGTCGACGGACAAATTCGGCATACAGATCGATGGGCGCAAGCGGCCAGTCGGTGCCAAACAGCATTTTCTCGTAATGATCCGAATAGACCAAGGCCCGGCGGAAATGATCCATGAACAAAGGCTCGTTCATGAACCGTTCAAAATGGGGCCGATCCCCCACCACAAGACCAGACAAATCTGCGTACACGTTAGGATTCTTCGCTACCACTTCAGCTGCATCCATCACCCAGGGATCACCCAGATGACAGATCATGAAGTTCACACCACGTTGCTGCAAGGCTAATTCATCCACCGTCAGTGGATGCGAATACTTGAGCAACCCGTTCATGGAGTACGTGTCTCCTGTATGAATCACCACAGGCAAGTTGTACTTGGCTGCGAGTTCATAGACTGGGGTATAGATTTTGTCGTACACATAATGATGATAGTATCCGGCATAGAGTTTGATTCCGGCTACTTCAGGGGATTGCAGTCTTGCTTCAATCCGGTCCAGCTCGTCCTGAGCGTTTTTACCGTCTAGCGCATTAGGATTGATGCCCACACATTCCATGAGGAATGAGGGAACCTTCTCTTCCAGGTCAAGTCCCATCGGGTTAGGGGAACTGGAATCCGGGAATGCTCCCTTCGTCTGCTCCGTAACCCCCATTCCGATACCCATTATGACATCGTTTTTATCAAACTCCGCTTTAAGACCAGCGGCAGAGTAATCCACTTTAGACAGATCGATCGCTGTTCGGTGAAAGCTGTCGATGTCCGACAGATGAATGTGAATATCAATGATCGGCATGTGAAGCCTCCTTTTCATCGGTAGAAGTTGCAAAATTCAGTTTGAGAAGGTCATGCACATCCGCTGAACTCAGCGGGATGGGTCCCAGAACCAGATATGTCGGCTCCGTCCAGACCGTCTCCCCCTGCTGGAGTGTCAGATGATGATGTACGTTCAGACCCGTCACCTGATTATTGGCAAACCCCCATGCACTCTGATTCGGGTAACGATGTACCGCATGCAGCATGTTTTCACGCGAAACCGATCCTACTCGCAAAAGGTCTTCAAGTGGCAGGCCCACATCCACCTTGCCCAGCGGGAATCGATCTTTACCCGGTTGCTCTATCCAACCTTCCGCAAATACAGATGAAGGCTGGAGGAAACGTTCCTCCGCAAGCGAGTAATCCGTCAGCGTCAGACCGCTTTCGTTGGTCACGGCAAGCATCGTGCATAGCACAGGAACACCGGGCAGCATCAGATAATGCTGGTGGATCGTGATTCCACGATTCGCTTCATGCTTTTCAATCCGGGTGGTCAGCTTTATACCTTTCCAGACGTTTCCATATTGATCATTGTGCTCTGTCCAGGAAGCGACTCTTTGTTCCGACTGGCGGCTGAAACCATTCATGCCTGGAACCCCGACACCCAGTCCGCCATACCACGGATTCCACCACGAGCGTGGAGCCGGTTCAGGGTACGAGCTATCCAGCCATTCTTCTCCTGCATATTTCAGGGAGTGTACTACACTCCCGAATTCAGGAGCAACGGCGATCGACAACACTCCATTATTTACGGTGTACACAGGTCCAGATGAACCTTCTTCAATCTTCTGCTTCACCTCTGTTCCGCTCTGCGGGAACCAAAGGGCGGTTCGCTCCTGAATCCGATCTTCGCCCCGGTATATCCCACGAACTTTCCAACCACTCTCGTGCTGGTCTCGGTCCGCTTCGTCTGGTGAGAATGTCAGCTTGGCGGAGTTTAGGTTCTGCTCCGGATTGAATTCCTTCGCATTGGCCATAACCTCCGGTTCGCCACCCTGCTGCACATACAGCTCCAGCTTGCCCGCAAGCGGAACCAGTTTGTGTTCAGTCAACGTTGCTTGTAGCACGTCCTGAGCAAATGGATTCCCCTCACTCAGTGTCAGATCCAGATGACTGTCCAGCAACGGAATGACCGGATTATGCTGCTTCCGCGCAAACGCACGGAAATCCTGCCACTTCGCAAACGTGTTCAAAGCATATACAGTTGCCTTGGTCCGCACAACGGCTCCTGCGGGAATACGGCCAAGCTCATGCTGAAACCCCAGCGTGTATTCCGGGCGAAGCAGCTTCAGAGAAGGGTCCCAATAGATACCGCTGGCACCATACTCTTCCTTGCAAAACAGCCAGTTTTCCGTAATCTGTGCACTGTCCCAATGACTCGGATCGCCAGCGTAAGAATCCCCCATATCCACAAAACGATCTTGGTACGGGAGAATTAACCTGCTACCATAGAACCCAAAGTTATTCATTAGATACAGGTCCTCTTCCCAGGCGGTGTCTCGTGTATTTTCAACCTCGTGGTGGAATTCGGCGACTCCATTCGCAGACAGCTTGACCACGGACTTGATCTGCAAGCCAGGGAAATCCTCCGAGTCATACAGTGCTTCAAGAACCTGACGTTCCCCTTCGGGATAAATATTCACTTCTTTTGCTTGTTTCTTGGATAACTCTTCGGCAAACGGCTTACCCAGCTTCGGATAAGTCCACCAGAATGAATGACGGGAGCCCGGGTATTCAATCCACATGTTATTATCTTGCTTGCTCATATGAATAGAGAATGCACCATTCACAGCCACCCATTGATCCTCAATCTGCCCTCCATATTTCCCTTCGATTCCCTTCATCAGGACAGAAATTTTGCTTGTAAAAGAGATCGCATGGTTCCCCACTGGGACAGCCGTCACTTCTACTTCTTGGGAATAGAGACCATATGAACGCAAGGTGAAAGGCACAGGCACAGACATTTTACCTTTGGCTGGCACCGTAAAGCGAACCGAACGCTCTGCCCATTCAAGGAATTCATCCTCAGGCAAGTCCAAGCTGAACTCCGTTTCGGCATCCACATTATTTTCCACGTTCAGAACCAACTCCGCCGGAATACCTGGATAGAGTTCCTTCACAGGCAAGATAGTCTTGATCTTGGCCGGGAATTTCGGGGCGATACCCAACCTAAACTCCGCTTTCTTACCGCCGATCAACCATGTGCTGGCAACAACGGGATGGGTCTTATTGTTATTCTGTTCCTCTGTAATTGGATCAAGGTGAAACTCACCTTCCACGATGATGGTTTCTCCCGGAGCGACTGCTTGTGCAATGTCCAGCGCAAATCGAATGTTTTTGTTATCCTCACCCTTGATCTCAACCGCCAGTTCGGACGCAGAATTGTTCTTAATGCGATAGCGAACCTTATAGCTGGAACCGAATACCAGATCATGATCATCGACTTCTGTTGAGATTTCGTAATCTGGTGTTTCGAGGGCAGTCAGCCCGCGACCCGACTTTTCAAATTCAGCCCGCAGGGAGACATCTCCCTTTTTCCACGTGTAGTCAAAGAAATCAAAACCACGCTCCCGTCGGCCATCCGGCTCGACCACGAGTTCACGCGTGCTGTCTGCATACCAATCCAACTCCTCGAAATATGGAGCAAGTGCTTCGGTCTGCAAAATGGTAGGGATGAAATTCATTAGATGCACATTATCATCTTTTTTCTCCCAGAAGAATCCACATTTCTTGTACATCGGTACAGCCTTTGTGTTGCCTGCCCATGTGAACAGATCCAGGCGGGGCCATCCGGCCTCCACGGTCTTGCGCACAGCATTCAGGATCAGATTACGTCCAACTTTATACCCGTGATAGTCGGGGCATACGTTAAGTAGCGGTACATATAGCGCTCTCTCGTCATAGCGGTAATGAGCAAAACTGCAGAAGCCAACAACCTCTTTCTCATGAACAGCTAGAAATGCATAAAGATTGGACGAACTCTCCATCTCGCGGCGAACCGTTTCCTCTGTTCTAAGATTGGTGCCGCCTCCCCAGCTTTCATTACTACGGTTCCACATATCCGCGAGTGCGGCAGCGTAAGAGGGATCGTATTCAATAATATGGATCTGATCGATAATCGAAGTTACGGTCATGTTCTGATCTCCTTCTCTTTATGTACAGGATGGTCTTTGTGAACTTTCGATATGGCCTTTGCCCGATAGCCGCAGAGATAATACAGGCCATGTTTGAAGAAGCTAGCGATAGTCTTATCATACTATAAATGGAAGCATTTTCAGAGAATTAAAAATCTTTCTTTCCAACTTATATGTGCCTTTCGGAAGCTCTTGTTAGAAGCGTCAAGGATGGACGAATCTATTTAGGCATGAAAGAAAAAATCCACGTCTTTTAGTTAGACGTGGATTTAGGAATATGATCAGCTACTAATTTTCAATTATGCCAATATAGAACGGACATTGCGTAGAACTGATTTCATAAATTCAGAGGTTGGTTCGGTATGCCCCGCAATTTGGATACGTCGTTGTCGCACATCAAGACTCTTCAACTGATCCGTTAAAACAACACCTGAAAATGGCAGCTCTTCTGGTAGTGTAACTTCAAAAGGATAATCCTTGGCTTGGCTCGTTATGGGACATACAACGGCAAAACCCGTTATTTCATTGAATTCAAGTTCCGATAGAACAATAGCCGGTCGTCTCCCGGCTTGCTCGTGACCCGCTTGAGGATCAAAGTCAAGCCATATCAGATCGCCTCGTTTGGGAATAATCAAAGTAACTCGTTCCCTTCAGTACCAAAGTCTATTTCTTCATGTCTTGTATCCTGTTTCACTTTAGAGAGCAAAGTCTTTAGATGGTTACGTAGTTCCTCATTGGACTCTACAGGCTTGGTTTTTGGACGCAACAACAATTCATTATCTTCTGTCACCAAAATCTCGATTTCCGAGCCTTCTTCCAGATTAAGACGCTTAAGCAATTGGTTAGGAATGCGAATTGCACTGCTATTTCCCCATTTGCTAAGTGTGGCTGTAGTCATGGCAATCCCACGCCTTTCGTTTGATTGATGCTCCAATTATACCTCACCTCCCTACAGTTGTATATCTATATGATATACATGAAACAGTAAAAGGATACATTGTATTCAACCATAAAATAATGATTGTACAGCCTATGGTTATGAATAGATATACCATTGGTACAAAGCAAAATAAGCATATAAAAAAACCTTATTTGGTCGAAACGAGGTTTCCCAGTCAGATCATCTCCAACAATGAAAAACAGCTGTAAGCCTTAGACGAAAAAAATGAAGTCCAGACTGCCCCTGTTTTATGGAGCTATAGTCCCTCGGTAGCTTACCCTTGTATAATATGCCTTGATCTCGACTGCCAGTTCGGACGCAGAAGTGTTCTTAATGCGATAGCGAACCTTATAGCTGGAACCGAAAACCAGATCATGATCATCGACCTCTGTAGAGATTTCGAAATCCGGTGTTTCGAGGGCAGTCAGCCCGCGACCCGACTTTTCAAATTCAGCCCGCAGGGAGACATCTCCCTTTTTCCACGTATAGTCAAAGAAATCAAAACCACACTCCCGTCGGCCATCCGGCCTCCACGGTCTTGCGCACAGCAGCGTAAGAGGGATCGTATTCAATAATAAGGATTTGGTTGATAATCGAAGTTACGGTCATGTTCTGATCTCCTTCTCTTTATGTACAGGATGGTGAAGAAGCTAGTGATAGTTTTATCATACTATAATTGGAAGCGTTTTCAGATAATTATATCATTGCCTGGTATCCACTTCTGTATTAAGTGTCAATGAATCCATGCCTTATGTACGGGTAAACATATTGCCGCAGTGTGCCCTGAAATGGACATACATGTGAACTTTGACAAGCTCTATTCGCTATTGTTACTCTTTGTACAGGAGTGTTTCTTTTATATATAAAAAAGATAGATTCATGGAGGGAAAGCATGACAGAATGGATCACGCAATTTATACTCTTTTTTAAAGATTTGTCATACGCAGGTCTCGTTATTGCCTTGTCGTTTGAATTCGTACCTGCTGAACTTGTGCTGCCCATGGCGGGATATTGGGTGTATCTTGGGGATATGAAGCTTTGGCTGGCTATTCTGGCTGGTACCGTAGGCGGAACGTTTGGACCTCTGACGTTGTATGCCCTGGGACGATACGGTGGCAGACCGATGGTCGAAAAATTCGGCAAGTATTTCTTGATTCGCCCCCACCATCTGGACGCTTCCGATAAGTTCTTCGAGAAATATGGCAGCGGGGTAGCTTTCTATGGACGTTTTGTACCCGGCATTCGGACGGTGATCTCAATCCCATGTGGAATGGCGAAAATGAATGTGTTTAAATTCAGTATCTTTACATTCTTGGCCATGCTTCCGATCACCTCATTGTACATTTACTTAGGCTTCAAATTAGGCTCTCAATGGGAGCATGTGGATGAGATTGTTAAGCCTTATATCGTTCCGGCAGCGGTGGTTTTCTTAGGCGCTTTTGGATTGTACGTGCTTTTGAAACGTTGGAAAAGAAGAACGGCTTTGAACAAGTCATAGTCTTGTTGAAGTAAGGAAAAGAGATGCGCAATTTGATGATTTTTTGAAATAGTCGTATGCTAAAATTCATCTGATTATATGTAAGACCCCACTCGATCCTAAGGATCAGTGGGGTTTTATCGGTTTAATGACTATTTAATGACTATCTAACTAATAAGATACTGATAGAAAAATTAATTTCTATTTTAAGTCCCTTTTAGAATTGTTTTTAAGTCTTTTATAGACTGACTTGATAGCTCATAAGCATAATTACTGTCAGATTCCATTACGACCATACCGACACTCTTATCAAAATCGATGTATAGATCAAAAATTTTGATATCATTGCTACTGTAATTAACAACTATTTTTTCGTCTGTTTTCCCTACATCAATAACCTTCTTGTTCTTTTGAGCAGATTCTAAAATATTTAGAATTTGATTAACAGTGTCTCTTTGAGTGATTTTGATTACATTTCCTTCCTTATGATATTCTATCTCTGCCACAACATCGTCATTGTTTTTTTGATTACAAGCTACAATGATAAGGAGACATAAACAAATTAAAAACAATAATCCTATCCTTTTCATTTTGCACTTCCTTCCTTGTTCATAAAAAAAACTCTTTTCCCACTCTAATGTTTAAGTGAGAAAAGAGCCATTAAAAATTATTTATTGCTTTGGTTTATACAACAATCCATAATTATTTCTCTGCAGGTAATTAGTTCATCTAAAGATCCTAAAATATTTTTCTCACATGTTTCTTCAATATTTTTATACCTCAAGTATTTAAATCAGTTCCTGCCTTCTTTTCAAATACACATACAACACTACTCCCGATGCCGCACAGATCACAGCACATAAACCGATGAATCCATACCCTGCCTGAAGTCCGCGTAGCAGTCCCAACTGAGTCGTTGAACCGTACAAATTCTTCACGCCCTCAATCACCCAGCCAATCACATAGTTACCAATGACACTACCAACCCCCATCAAGGTAACCGTGAACGTAATCGCGGTGTCACTGCCGTTCGGATATCTGCGTGCGATAAACGCCATAACTGTTGGATAGATCATCGCTATGCCAGCGCCAGATATCGCAAAGAAAATCGCAAGTCGTTCTCCCCCTGCAAGCGCCACGAACGTACATACTCCCGAGAAAGCCGAGAACAGAATCAATGACAATACAAATCCGATTCGGTCCGTCAATGGACCAAGCAGCAGACGTCCCAGCGAGAAGCTGAGGAAGAACGCAGACAGCAGCCCAGATGCTTTGACTGTGTCCCAGGTGTAGGCTTTCTCCAGGAAGTTAACGAGCCAACCTCCAACCGCCAGTTCCGATACCACGCCAAAAGAAAGAATGAGCACCATCAGCCAGATGGCAGGATCACGTGTTAACGTCTTGAGTGAAGTCCGATCTTCATGAGGAAGATCATCTCCCGGAAATTTGCTGCGCAGCGCCGCAATGATTGGCAACATACAGAGTGACAACATCACCAGATACATGCCGCGCCAGTCCAGTTCGTGTCCAAACACCTTCAAGGACATGACACCCGTCGCCAGCAAAGGTGCTACCGTTGAACTCAGCCCATAGAAGAAATGGGACAGGTTCATCATCGTACCTGTGTTTTTCACAAAAATCCGCGCACCCAAAATCGCCAAGGCAATCTCCAGCATGCCGTTACCGATGTACATGAAGAAGTACGATGAAGCAAAGAGTGGATAGGTATGAGACACATAAATGAACACACCCGATAGGATCATAGATGCAAACGATATGATGCTAACTGCCTTAATGCCCCATTTGCGAACCAGAATAGCCGTGAAGGAGCAGGCGATCAGGTACCCCAGTGCGTTCAGGGACAATAACGTCCCTAGCTGTTTCTCATCCAAATTGAAGTCGAATTGAATTCGCGGAATGGCCGGCCCCTTAATATTTTCCGATATGCCAAATACGATAAATCCCAGAAATATCGTTGCCAGTTGCATGGCGTACAGCTTGTTAAACTTTCGTTTGTTGCCTTGTGTACCTGCTTGCTGATTCAAAATAAGTTCCTCCATTGTGTTCAGGAAAATGATTGCACGTTATAACTACGATTGCAGTACCATCTTCCGACCGCTGTTATCCCTGTATTTTTTTGATTTGTTCCTAAAGGTGAAAATACAGTGATAAAGGCGTTCTTCAGATTGGTTCTGCCCTCTACGTTATCGTTTCAATGATTTGTACATTTGAAATAGGAAACATGGTTAAGCTTTATTCCTAAAAATAGAATACTCGTAAAAGCTCCTTTTTCCTTTACCATTGCTTCTCAATCACCTGGATGCGGTAGGTCAGGCTTTCCAGCGTCACCGTGACTAGCCCAGTCACATATTCGCGCCGAGTGTCTCTTTGGATAATCAACTCCGGCATATGCTCCAGTGGAATCATTCGATCCAAACAACCTTGCGTCAGGCCATCCCGCATAGCTGGGTCCATTGTATCGCCTGTAACCACAATTGTAGCCGGGTTAATGATCGCGATGATGGATACAAGCGTTTGTACGACGAGTTCCTTCAAACCCTCTGTCGTTTTCAACATGCGCAATTGCTCTTCCCGTGACACGCCAAACGGTAGAAAAGATACCTCGCCCCCAAATTGTGTGTTCCCGGTCAGCGGACGACCATCAATGATAAAACCTGCACCCGGAAAATGGTTCTCGGGAAACGTCACCACCGCAAAGTTCTTCTCTTCCTCAAATTGCTGCTGGTTGTACAGTCCGTAGACTGTCAGGTTCATGTCGTTGCCAATGACCACTTCCACGTCTTCATACTGCTCCTTAAGCCTTGGCCCGAGTGGCTGATACATCAGATCCGGTACGTCGCAAATGCCAATCACACCGTTGTGTGCCACCCCAGGTATGCCGATACCAATCGCTTGCACATTGTGGTGTTGTTCGATCAGGTTTGCAATCAGATCCTCTACCATCGTGACATTAATCTCATCCAAAATGAGAGTCTGTTCGTCCGCCATCTCTCCGTTCAGATTGGCATATGTATGTGTGATCGAGTGAATGCCGCCCTCCGTTCGAATAATCAGGCACAGTACACTGGCGTAGTCCGCATTAAACTGGTACCGACTCGCCGGTCTCCCCCCGCTCGATTCATCCGGGCCCAGATCAATAATCTCACCCGTTTGGAGTAATTCGTTCAGGATCGTGCCGCATGTCGCCACGCTAAGTTTGGTCAGGTTTGCGATGGAAGCCTTCGTACCTACGCCCATGGATCGAAGCGTGTTCTTCACCAGTTCAACGTTGATCCGTTTTACCTGTTGGGTGTTGTGTGATCTAGGTAACATGGTTAGTTGTATGCCTCCTTTCGTTCATTTCGAACCATTCAATGAATGTTTTTAAAAGTATTTTAATAATTGAAGTTTAGGTGGATTTGTGGGGAAAGTCAATGCTTAATTGGAGCCAAAAAGTTTGGACGGGAAGGCAAAAAGACAGTTCAAGATCATCTTGTGTGATCCTGCACTGTCCTTTAGTTGAGGTGGTTTTATGTAGACTGACTCATTTGATGGGCCAAGATGCTCTTCTCCAGCCTTACTTCAAATAACTTTCGGTATAGATCCTGTTCCATTGCATGTAGGTGATACGCAGCCTGTTTCACCGTGTCCATGTGCAGTACCCCTGCTCGCTTGGCGATAATGTCCATGGCGTCCAATATGAGTTTGTTGCATGTAACGAGTTGATCAACGTAATCGTCTTCTTGTTGGACAAGTTGTGCGTACTGCAAAGCGAGGTCTCCGCTTTTGGTACTTGTCATGTCACCACTCCTAAAATTGGTACGCATAAGAGTACCAGATATACAAAAAGTATATGGTACGCTCATGCGTAACGTCAAGACCATATGGAAAATTTAGGAGTGATTTAGCATGGCAAAGAAAGTCTTTGTTAATATTCATAAACTCACGGAAAAACATAATATCTCACTGCGCGAACTGGCACGATTATCTGATATACGTCACGCTGCGTTGAGTGAGTTGCAGTCTGGGAAACGTGAGAATATCAACTTTGCTCATATTGAACGGATCGCAGAAGCATTGGACATTGATGATATTAGGGAGATTATTGAGATTCGGGATATTTAGTTGAAAAATACTGTGACTATTTTAAAGAACCAATGTACTTTCAAAAAAACCCTGTTTATTATACCTTATCGACAGTCTTATATCTCCAATCTAATTTTAAACCAATCTGCTAGTCTCTTAGCCAACAAAGGAGGAACTGCATAGCCGATTTGCACAAAATTAGAAGTCCTCAGCCCTTCAAAAAAAACCAAATGGAAATAATTGGATTAAAAATACTTCTCTAACAGTAAGAGAACGTTTTTTCGTTATATCTGGGTGAATATAATGATGACCATCTTTTGATATATGAGCGACTACAGTATGAGAATACTTCTCCCCCAGCAACCGCCTTCAATCTGTCAAGAAATGAAGTAAGTTTCTTATGTATAATTAAATGCTCTGGTAGATCAGGATATTTTAAATGACTCTTTTTTTGTTCCACTTTTCTACTACAATATTACAATCCATCGTCTGTAAGATATATTGTGTAAGCTCTCAAACCCATTTAAATGGAAGAAAGAAGAGAGTAAAGGAGAAAACATGGGACTTTGGTCAAAACAGCAAATTCAGGAATTCATTAAGAAGAACAATCTGGTAAGCGCGCAAGATGCACAGAATGCAATAAAGGATCTATTTGCAGAAACATTCAGGAGATGCTGGAAGCCAAGATGGATACCCACTTGGTCTACGGAGAGCATGAAGTGAAGGCAAATCTTACTCCCAACAGCCGAAAATGGAAAGAGCCGTAAAGCAGTAGTCAGTGAGTTTGGGCTTGTCGTTAAGAAAAATTAATAATCGGCCTCGCAAGGATCTATCTGGATTGAAACAAGGATGTCTTAGGGATGTGGATTGGTGAGAATAAGTCCTGCAAGTTCTGACTGAGCGTTCTGAACGAACTAATAATCGGGTAGTTCAAGACATCCTCATCATCTGTATGAACAAACCTGACTGGGTTCGAAGGAGGCTTACTTGAACTCAACCTTTCAAGGAAGTCTGGGGCGTTAAATATCCGCTCTTAGCGAAACAATTAGGATGAGCTCATTAACTTTTTCAAGTACCCGCCTGAGATTTGCAAACCCATCTATACTAACAATATGAACGATAGTTACCACCGCCAGCTTCGTAAGGAAATCAAAGGGAAAAGTATCTTGCCTACGGATGAATTCTTACTAAACCACCATGCACTAGAGCTGGCTAAGTTTTTTTACACTCAAATACACTGAAGTGTTCTCTCATCAAGGCAGCTCAAGTTCGTGACTGTAACTCACTTTTCGATGTATCTTTGATCATTTCTTCCGTCACTGCTCCTACCATTCTAAAAAACATCCGGTTGTCCGTAAATGTTGCTCCTAGAAACGCTTCTTGAGTTCCTGAAATTCTTCCTGCAACACCTTGGAGGATCGACCTTTCAAATATATTGAAACAAATTACTGGGTACTATCGTCGACGGACATGATACCAACAGATGAACGTGTTATTTTCCTATACTACCTCGGATAATCCTTGAATTTCTTGTTTAACATCCTTGATGAATTAATTCTCGTACCATTCTGCTACTGCGCCTTGTAACACTTTGTATCAATATTTTATCGTCCACACGATATGATATTCGATATCGTACCTCGTGTGGCTTCCATTTTGGATGTATCCCATGCCTTCTCAACCTAATTTAGTATGTCAAACCTCCCGGAAAGCACTAAAGTGCCTGCTAGTTCTGGAGGGATTTACTGGCTGAAATCTAATGGGTTTAGACCAAGAACTTTATTAATTACTCAACTTTCTCACCTAGAATATCGAGTCAACCCTTTGTGGGCGTAAAAAAAATTTAAACATCACTGTTTCTATTGACAAAAAAACACCTTTCTTGTTTGGTATCATGGAAGTGCGACCAACCATGCCAACAAGAAAGGGGTGTAACCCTATATTACAAAAACATTCCTTGTCTGAACAGTCTCATTTTTTCTAAACTTTTTGCTACACTCCATATCGGAAAAGCCCTCAGGCACGCAGGCATTTCCAAATCATTTGGTTTTTCGAGTTTAGCCATTTTTCGAATCGTATTCTCGTTGGTTTTTGAAGAAAAGAACTGGTTTCGCCTTTTGGAAAGTGACCGCGGAGCCGATTTGCCAGGTAAAGATGTCTTCTATCGGTTTCTAAATGAACCCTCCTTTGCCTGGCAGCGATTTTTGCAGACGTTAAGTCTTCAGATCGTACGCCATTTTAAATCGCTCATTTCCTCCCACCGGGTACGTGTATTTATCATTGACGCTTCATGCTCAGCCGAAACCGGAGTAAAAAAGCAGAGCTCTTGGCACGTGTATTTGACCATTCCGCAGGCAGGTACATCAAAGGTTATACGATGCTCACGCTCGGTTGGTCGGACGGTTTTACCTTTGTGCCGCTGGATTCTGTCATGCTTTCTTCTGCCAAACTGGCCAATCGTTTTTGCGAAATGGCATCCCATCTCTCCAAGCGGAGCCATGGATACAAACTACGAATAGAGTCTTTTTCTCGTAAGCCCGATGCATTTGTAGGCTTGTTAGATCGGGCTTTAAAAGCCGGATTCACTGCGGATTACGTGCTGATGGACAGCTGGTTTACACAAGCTCCACTGCTTCGCCAGCTCACAGGCAGAGGTCTGTCTGTGATTGGAATGATTAAAGAAATGAAGTAGCGATATCTCGTACAGGGACAGCATATGACGCTAAGTACCGTGTTTCAAACCCTGCCCAAATCGAGGACAAAAGACATCAAAGGCTCCGTGGTCGTACATACTTCGTGTGGTCTGCCTGTGAAGCTTGTTTTTGTGCACAACCGGAATAAAAGACGAGAGTGGCTTACCATTTTAAGCACAGACGTCACGCTCGATGAGACGAAAATCGTACGAATCTACGTTATGCGTGGAGTATTGAGACCTTTTTTAAAGTCACCAAGAGCTATTTGAAACTGGGAACGGAATTTCAGGGTCGTCCTTCGACCAACTGATTAGCCACACAACGGTTGTATTCAACCGTTATTTAGCGATGGAATACGAACGACGCGAAACCAGTGATGACCGGACACTGGGTGGGCTCTTTTTTCTCTTTGCCGATGAGGTTCGCGATCTGTATTTTCAATCCGCGCTTCAGCAACTGATGATTTCTCGACATGTCTCAAGCGAAAACGAAAAAGAACAAATCGGCTGTTTTTTGTCAACTACAAGAATGGATCTCCGGTTTACCCAGCTATATCAAGGGTTTGTTTAAAGATTTAAGCTGCGAAAGTTGAGTTAATTAAAAGTGCTCTATCTGGCCACTGGGGGCAAATACTGCTCCAGCTTTCGGTCTTTTACCGGATCGGAATCGGGTCGGTCAACACTCGGGGTAAATTCGGAGTCTTCCCCCTCAGGCGAAAATATACTTAAAAGATTTTACACAAAATCATTGACAGACTCTCTTTTTTTCATTGTTTTATAACATTATTTATTTATCTCCGCGTCTTAACTATTGGAGCTCATGCAATACAACTTATAATAACTTCTTATCAGAGAAATCATTAAGCAAACGTTCTAGAAGCACTTTCTCGATGAGATATAAATCATCAAGAAGATTCATTAATTGATAAATATATTTTTTCTCCTTCGATATTTTATATTTTATATATAGATTAAGTAAAATTTCACTTTTATTCTCGAGCGTTTTAAATCCTTCGCGAAAAATAGACTTAAAATCAAAGAATTTATTTTCCTGTATATATCTTATTCTTGCAACCATGAGTTTTTTATAATTATAAAGCGTATAATATGGTCTAACATCTATTAACTTGTTGTCCTCCAAGTGCAAATTAATCTGTCTTTTCAATCTAGGTAAGATATTAATACCATAAGTCCAATCCGAATATAATTCATGACTATAGAAAGATCTAAAATTTAGTGATAGATTTTTCGATTCAAAATAGTCCTTTATTTGTTCCGCAACAAATTTCATATCAAATTGGTATGGTAATCCTAGATGATGATTTGGATGTAATTTCAATAAGTGCATATAGTTTACGTGTTGAGTAACATCACTATCTATATGTGTTTTCCCAAAATCGTAAAATGACTTCTCTATTTCTGAGTATGAAGCATAGGAGCACATATATTTTCTATGCTTCAAAAAACCAGAAATATTAAACCGTTGCTCATTATCATCGAATCCGTTTATAAATATTGCATGTGGAAATGAATACTTTTTATATGCTGGCGAGCCTGGAATATAATATTCATTTACATGCAGCCAAATATAATTTTCAAAATGGATTTGATCTTTTAGAAATTCAACTATATCTGGAATATACTTCAATATCGTTGACCTTAGTAATCTTTGAGAGTCTACGAAACATGGATGAAAGTGATGTTCAGGTGTTTGTGCATAATAATCTAGAAAGCAATTATTACTCGATTCCATAAAACACATATTTAAATAATTACTGTAAATCCATGGAAGAAATTTTTCGTTATTAGATATAATAGAAAAATAATATGCATGCTGCGGGTAATTGGAGATAAGCGGATAATGTATAGGAAGTACTTTTGTATTCAATAAAATCATCCCTTTGTTACTATTTTTCAATCATTTGGTTACTTAAATTCAAACCATAAAAAATTATTGAGCAAAGGTGTCTACCATTAATTCCAACCTTGAGTTTCCAGTGAATGAATTTATTTGGTGATTCCACCCCGAGAACTTGAAATATTTTTAAAAAAAATCTGTTTTGTATATATTTCCAACCGGTTTTAACCCCGCTAAAACAGTATTATAGGATTCAGAGTGTATTATTAGGAGATATTTTATCAGGAAATAGGAACTAGTACAGCCAAGCTAAATAAGTCTTGAAATTGAAATGTTCCTGAATGCAGTGAGGGGAGAGCAATGCTATCTCTTTAAACAACTGATCCGACGATGAAGTACGCATCAAAATTTGGTCATTTTACCTGAATCTTTCGGAATCTACTGAGGGAATCAGTAACAGTGAGATCAGCAGCCGGTGGCTTCCTCTTCACCCTCTACAAATCACGCTAGCGTGGGAACGCTAGGCCAGTACCCCAGACTATGTATCATCGAACAATATCATCCCGAAGAACTCTAGGCTGTGGTGTTTCAGGTTTTCACTACGAACCCCAACCTGGTACCCTACAATGCCAACCTTTACCTAGCAGCAAGTGATTCAAATAAAAGAGATTGCCAATCAAGATCCTGAGGCTTGCGGACTTCCCGTGAGTTGCTGGACTGCGCTTTAAGTAAGGGATAAGACAGTCCCAACAAGGCGTTGTACTGTCTATTTTCGTCCGACAGGTCGGTCATCTTTTTAAAATGAGGCGGATCTCAGTCCCTACCGCTACCAAGTATGGATGAATGTCAAACAGGAAAATCCTGCTGTTTTTCCCAAAAGGCCCGAGAAATTTCCTACTCTATCGATCGACTCCACTGCTTCACTCGTTTGGCTTACATGTGGTGTCCTTTGATGAAATCAGAGGTATTCAAAAACTGGAACGACTTCATCCGACCTTGCCGATGAAATCAGGCTTGTTGAAACGCAAATAGTTCGAGTATTTCTGTCATGGCACACTAAGCCTTATTGCTAGTTTTAATGTGATCACGGGGCAAATTGTGAGGGGCGTAGATGGCACCTCCCCGGAACGAAACCGATTTTATGATACATGTGAAGCAGCTTGTGAAAAATGATGCCCACAGAGAGTTCATTGCCCCCGACCTGAACACCCACCACTCGGAAAGCTTGATTCAGGTTAAGGGAAAACACAGGTCTAGCTCCTCCGTGCAGCAAGCAGTGACTTACGCATTTTGTTAACCATCATATAGACCATTACAATGAGATTTCCGACATTGAGGTAGCCACGAGCTCGGCCTTTGGAGACTTGCACATGGCCATTAATTCCTTAGAGCAGACCATTGGTCGTATGTCTGTGGAACCAGCAGTAAAGAATCCCTTCTTCATGCCAACAACTACTAACACAAAATAATTCGAGTTTTTTGTAGGTTGGATTAACAGGTAAGACTAACAGACTGATATCAAAATTTTACTTTTTCTGCCAATTAAACACATTCGCTGCTTTGATAATTGTTTGACCATACAATATATGACCTGTTTCCAGATCAACTCTTCTACACTCTATCCTTCATCAAACTCCATTTCTCAACCATTATCTATCTGTCTACAACCGACATTTCCATAGCCTCACATAGATAAAACGAAAGAGGTGTTTCAAATTATTAGGCAGTTTAATAGAATATGTCCAAGCAACTATGGTTTTTCAACTTCCATTCTCGTGGAAAAGCAGTACTAATATTTCTTCTGCATTAAATATCGAATTGTTTACTTTTAATACTTTGGTCCATTCCGTCTCCACCACTAATCATCCCCGCTCTTGATGAGGGATGATTGATGCGATATTGGCCAGGTGTCACATTGTAATATTTCTTAAATATTTCATTGAATTGGGAATACGAAACATAACCTATCATTTCCGCTACTTCACAAATTGATAAATTTGTTTCCAACAAAAATTGCTGTGCCTTTTTCATTCTATAAACTTGTAAGAATCTCATGGGAGGTATTTTAAATACACGAGAGTAAGTGTTACTTAGATAAATGGGATTACACTTAATTAATTCGGAGAGCAGTTGGAGCGTTAGCGGCTCTTTATAATGTTCTCGAATATACCGATTAACGAAAATTAATCTTTTGTCAATTTTTCCGTTTTTCGTTTCTTTTCTATCAGATATCGCTATCTCACAGCCTGCATTTTCTATTATACAGTTGATAAGTGGAATAATAGCTTCTATATTTGCTGCAAGTTTTTGATAGTTAGTGATATATGTAAAGCTGGCAAGTACACTTGATATGCGTTCATCTACATTTGACCGCTTAACAATGATCGGAATTTTTAGCTGTTGAGAATGTTCGGTTTTCTTAAAACCAAAACCTCTCACAACTATGAAATCTTTAACGCTAGGGTTACTTAAAGTAATTTTTCTCCCAATAACAATATCTCCCTCGCCAAGTTTAACAGGGCTTCTTGTACCTAAATTAAGCAATCCACCCATTTCAAGCAGAACCAAGTCACTCTGTTGAAACTCCATCTGGCATGAACTAATAGGAAGAATAATCTCATGATTTCTTATAGAAGTAACGTACTCCATATCATTCACCTGCAGGTTATAAACTAATAACGCTTTCATTTTATATTTTTAAAAAACTCTTAAACATTTAATGCATCAATGAATTATTAGATTTTTTAATAACCAATTTATTATTTCGAGAGACCACTACAAACAGATCAGAGTATTTTGTATCAAAAACCGATAGGATAACACAATAAAAGAACAACTTTCATACTTCATCGCTCTTTGTATTGATATCGATATGATCTCTCTACAAAAATAAGTATTATCATTAATATTTAACATTTAAGTTATATAATAACTTTAACATTCTATCCATAGTTCGTCAACCAAACACACATTGTAGAGCAGTCGCTTCTAAAATGAGTGAAAAAACAGGGAAATACACCAGACTCAACAATGAAATGAAAGCAAGGAGCTGAGCTTGTGGAAACGAGAAGTTTATTGAATTTGTTTGAAGAAATCCCCGAAGTGAGAGTAACAACCATTAGTTACCATTAATTAAAATAAATGATATTTACCATTGTCCTTTCCATTCTCAGCGATTGTCTAAATTTGTCGAAATGTAAATTTTTACTCGACTACACGAAGAATGGCTACGGACTTTTTGGGAGTTACCCAGCCCTTGCCCCTCCCATGATACCTTTCTATTAGCGCTATTCCTAAGACCTGCATATGCTATTCAAAAGTGGGCCGATACCGTTCGTGAAAAAATAACCTGGAGGCTATATCCAAAGATGGAAAATACCCAACGAAGCAAAGATACGGTTCACACTAAAGGTTAACTACATGTGTTAAGTGCTTAGGCTTTTGGCCAAAGCAAACTGCTATATCTCAAAGGCTGCATCGTAACCATCGAAACGATGGGAACGCAAAAAGACCTCACTTAAACAATCATCAAAAGTAGCAGAAAATACTGGCTGCTGGTCAAGGACAATTAACAGATGCTGAAAGAAGAAATCTCCTATTACCTGGAGAACAGAAGTTACGACTCAACGAACAGCAGACAGTTAATTCGCCAGCCCCTGATGCAAAAATCATAGACGGTAGTTGCTATGTGACAGAAGAGTTTGAACGGTTAAGAAGCAAGGAAGAATGGAGCATCTTGCGGGAATCGGCCTGCTGGTTTCGGAGCGCATAATTGTCAAACAGAAGACAAGGTAATCAGCCATTTTATCTATAGGACGGATTGTAATATGAAGCGCTACACTTACTGGAAATAGATAAAAAAATGGCCCATGGCCGGATTCGTGTAGAATGACGCCACCACAACAAACATTCACACAAGAAAAGGAAGAATCCACCATGAGATACACACATCATAGCATAATCAAACGAGATCCTCCATCAGCAAGGTATAAGCTCACAAGCAATTGCTGAGGAACTGGGCAAACATCCTTCGACTATTTGCCGTGAATTAGAATGAGCCGTTTCATCCGAATCTTATCAGGGACGTAATAAGGCTTCCGTACCCACCGTGAAATGGTCCGATTGGCTAACTCTACTTCACCGGGGCACAAGCTGAGGGCCACATGGTCTCCGGAACAGATTACCGAAGATGAATTGCCTGTGTTCTCCTTCAAAACCATCTATCGCTGGATATACATGAAGACTGATTCGAGTCGTGGTATACATCCTTCTGGTTAAAGTAAAGCGTCAGAAACCTGTTGAAACTCGCGGTCAATTCCCCATTTTCTAATTCATTTCGGATCATCCGAAGTAAGTCTATTCTCGTAAAACGTTTGGACACTTGGAGCCGGATACCATATTTTCGGGATGCGGTAAAAGTATAGGATGCGTAGCCACGCTTGTTGAACGAAAGGCGTCGGTATGCAGCAATTCTTATGTCCAATTCTACCCATTGTCAATGGAGATCGCACTTGCTGTAGCCATTTCAAAGTACCCAAAGAGACGTTTATTTTGCTGATCAGTATTCATCCTAGCAACGCGATTCCAATGAGAATGCGAACGGGCTGCTGCGAGAGTTTTTCCCGAGGATGAAGACCTCGCCCTCCTCACTCGATCTCATTAAACAGACCTCGTAAATGTTTGGGATGCAAAACGGCTCACGAATCTTTTTCAATGGAACTGTCTCACTTAAATTGACACACAGCGTTTGCCAGTGCAACACGTGCGGAATCACGCAGTACCTGAGGAGCATGAGTGCTCATCCTTAGCATTATGTCTAAAGAAGTATTGCACCAACTTATTGTAATTCACCTTCGAGAGATCAATGAAAATCTGGTTCCCTTTCGCTGGACATATGACTTAGAAATCTAAGCATTTTAAAAACGTTAATTCAGGAGTGATCTATCGAATCGAGCTGAATAAATAGGGATATCTAATATCATTCCAATTCGAAAATTTACAACTCTCTTCTTATTCTAGATAAATCACCTGCTTATTCTGAATAATTAATTTTCTGTCAATCTACCTCAGGAACAATAAAAGCTCCTTCTTCAGCGACCATGTCTAGGGATAATTGAATAACTGTCTTCATGATTCCACTGAAATGTTAAGACAATGCTCGGTCATTTCTGACCATGATGAATACAACTCCATAACCTGATCTTGCTCAGAATAACCACTATGGACGTTAATTATCTCCATATTTGTAATGGCTCGCAGGCCATGCAAGGTCTTAATTGGAATGTGCAGAACGTTACCCGCTTTCACTTTCATCTGAATACCGTTCTGAACAAACTCTCCCTCACCTTTCACAATAGTCCATACCTCTTCACGATACAGATGCATGAGATAGCTCAGATATCTTCCTTCTTTAATGGCTACCCGTTTCGTGATAACACTGCGGCCATCATCAAAACGTTCATCGTCAAGAATCCGAACAGTGCCCCATTCTTTCTCTTCGAACATTGGGCCTTGATCATAATTAATATAATCTTTAATTCGTGGACTAACACTCTTATCAGTAACCAGAATACCATCTGGACAAGCTGCGACTACCACATTAGAAACCCCTAGTATCGTAACTGGGATTTCAAGCTCATTAACAAGATGCGTATTGATACAATCCTCACTAATAATACCCTTTCCAATCTTGCTCTGTTTCATCTCTTCCGTTAGTGTATTCCATGTACCAAGGTCCTTCCAGTATCCTTCATAAGGAACCACCACGATATTATCGGTCTTCTCAACAACTTCATAATCAAAACTAATTTTTGGCATTTCATGGTAGTGTTTCACAAGTTGCTCATATTGAGTAGGATATCCATTTTCTTCAAGAATATTAATGAGATACCCCAATTTAAAGGAAAACACTCCGCAATTCCACAATGCTTGCTGCTCAATCAATTGAGCAGCAACTTTTTCAGAAGGCTTTTCTTGAAAATGACTTACTTTCAAGATATCGTTGGTTGCTAATTGTCCTTGCTCTGGTATAATATATCCATACTTTGCAGACGGGTAAGTTGGTTTTACTCCAATTAGGGCTAGATCAGCTTGAGTCGTTAAGATAGTCTTCTCCAACTGTTTAATGACATAAAAAAAGTGGTCTTCTACATAAGGATCCACTGGTAAGATAACTATGACTTCATTCAAATTTACTTTTACAACAGAATATAAATAAGAGACTGTTAAAGCTATGGCCGGGAAGGTATCTCGACGTTCTGGTTCAATAATAAGCGGTACAGAATATCCAATCTGGTCATGCATCATTTCAATCTGGGATTTGCCTGTTGCGACGTAGCTAGATTCGGCTAATCCGCTTTTACTAATTTGACTCCATACCCGCTGCACCATAGATATGAGTTCTTGTTCTTCGTTCTCTATTACCTTCAAAAATTGTTTAGATCGAGCATCATTGGACAAAGGCCACAGCCGCTTGCCTGATCCACCAGATAGCACTACTAGTTTCAATCACTTAACCTCCTTTTGACTCGTTCTATTCTAAATCACCTATTTCTTCTTAAATCACACTATACACACAGTAAATAGGATGAAATTTTTTGGAAAATAAAGCTTGATAAACTAACCGTTATATGAATTATATCGCGACTCTTCACGAGCAGTCATGCCTGGCTAACAGAGACTACATTTCAAATGATGTATTCCTTAAAAATGTATCTTTTCGAAGTTTAAAGATACGCGTCAGTCCTATATGAAAATACTAAATCAGCTTTGCTTCTCTTGGGAAAACAGATACTTGAGATCACAAATTTTCGGTGACTTAAAAAAAGAAAAACCCTGGTTTTTCTAAAAAAATGGATTTAACTGGTTTTCACACTGCGATCCGGCTTGTGTTGCGGCTAGTGGGTATCCCGATATCAAGCCACTATCACTATAAAAACAGTAAGTGAGGGACGCCCTGCACCAGACTATTCCTACCAAGAATGTGGCGTAAGTGTAGCCGATAAACTGAATGAAGAATAGCTGATGGAGCTGATTTCAGACGATCGCTACAACTACAGATATCGTATATTAACGGTTAATCTAAAGCGTGCCTATAAGCTGATTATTAATAAGAAGAAAGTGTAATGGCTTTGTAAAAATCTTAGTTTGCTGAGGCCTCAACGTAAGTTGAAGACGAAACACCCCAGAAAAACGGCTCATAACTGAATCCTTACAAGCTCCAATCAGTAATTTGAAACGGACATAACATATGGCTATATCGCAAGTTAAAATCTCTTTTTCTTTATTCAGTCGTTCATTGATGTATACGATCGCTCCATTATTGCCTACTGATTGGCCTTCGTTGTGAAGTCAAAGATATAGTAAGGATTCTGCATCAAGCCCTGTTGAAACGTCCGCTATGGATTCGCGTGGTACGCTCAGATAACGGTACACAGTTCGTTTCTCATACCTTTAAAATGGCTTGTGAGGACTTCGGAACCCTACATGAACGAATTCCACCATGATTGCCTAATACGAACGATCATATCGAGTCCTTCCATCGCATTCTTCAAGATGATTATCTATATCTCCGAATGACTTTACCACCTATGGTGAGAAGTATGAGGTAGTCATTGCGTTCATGATCTTCTATAAGCAAGAAGAATGCCTTACAGTATTACAGACCTGCTCCTCATGAGCTCTACAAGCAGAGAACCTGATTAAGCCCATTGCCATTCAAGCGGTCCGTTTGTAATTTGAAAAGCTATGAAAGAATGATATTAAGAGAGCATATGTCCAAACTTAATGGGTTAAACCCCTCCGACTGGAAAGTGACCAAACATATACATTCCGAAAACAAACTTTATACTATCAACCAAGCGACTGAGGATGTTCCTTACCATAATCAAAATAATCTTCGCCATACAAAAGATTAAATAATTGATTAAAGATCTCATAAGAAACACTAAATCGACCACTTTGAGTTATTCCACCGCTACCACCAGTTGTAATCATTTTACATGCTAAAATATTCTCTCTAAGAAACTCAGTCTGGGCTAATGTATATTGAGGATGATATACAACCCCACCTCGTATCCCTATATCAGACATTTTTTCTAAAATTTCCTTTGTTATTTGATTTAATTGATTTGTATAACTAAAAAAGGCCGTACCACCAGCTTGATTTATAAGTTGAGTTAAGTCTTTTAGATTAGAGTAAAAGTATTTATCATGATCCTTCGACAATTTTAGAGATTCATTAAGCTTATAATATCCTAAAACCTTAATGTTGATATTATCAACCACAGTATTGTATTCCAAACCAATGAATGTAAACTTCTTGAATCCACCATTATTGTAATAAGATTGAATTAGTTTGGAGTAGTAAGGAAATATGTCATTATTAAAAATATGCGCACACACTTTCACGGATGCATTTTTTTCTATTAATTCAACTTTTCTACAAAAATTTTCATATTGCATTGGAAAAATTGTTTTTGAATACAAATCTGCGTACATGTTGTAATGATTTATATCAAGATGTGGAAAGAAGGTTCGAAATTGCAGATCAAACTCATTTCCAACCTCTGACGAATGTATAATATTTTGCATTGCGTCATTTGCATACATTTTTCGAATATTAGATTTTAAATTTCTTAATTTTTGTACTGCATTTTTCCCTCTCAATAAGACAGCAGTTACTTCGCCTCTAGTCATATAAGATTTATAATTGCGATCATTATATAAGTGAATAAATGTATCTGACACTTGACTCACGCTTAGTCTAAATGTATTTCTGTGAACTTCTTTTAACCCCCCTTGCTCATCTAAATAGGATAAAATTATATTTGTTAAATTTTTCTCTATACCATCCGGTTTCACTAATAACAATGTATTTTCGAAAAAATCGTTTTCGTCCATAGTTTTCACCTTCAATTATGTTTTGAGTATACTGTTTTTCTTATTTTTCCTAATCATCAGCAATTCTAGGCTCTTGGATTTGTTCTATGTCATTGAATAAAAGGTTTTATCAAATCACCTTATCGGATACTTAAAACGAAATTATGATTGTTACGCGATGACAATTCATAAAAATCGACAAAAAATCCACTAGATTGGAATATTTCCAACAATTCATCTTTGTTATATTGATAATTATGGCCTAAATTATGACTAAAATAATCTTTTTTTGTTTCAAATTCTTCAAATTTAGGCATATCCTTCCATGATTTGTAAGTGTGAATGCGTCCCCAGTTCGGTGTGGTTAAACAGATTTTTCCTTTCAGAGTCAAGAATGATTTGATCTTCATCATCGTTTGTACCGGATTACAGACAAAATGTTCAAAAACCTCTGTTAAAATGATAAAATCATATTTATGTGGTAGCATCAAACTAGGATCTTCAATTTCTCCATGAATAACCTGGTGGAGACTTTTGTTATATTTCTCTTTAATATATTTTGACGTCTTTAATGTTCTACGATAACCTGCATAGGAGAGTATGTCATAACTCAAGTTAGGAAAAGTTGATATAATTGTGGCCATTAAGTTACCATAGCCCGGTCCGATCTCTAATACATTACTATTTATTTTTAAATTTTGAAGTAAATATTTTAATACCGGAGACCACCAAGTTATTGATTCAATCAGAAATTGAATCATACTCTCATTAGCAGTTCCAACAATAGGTAGAGATAAAAGCTCTTGCTTATCATAAATATTAATTAACTGATTAATTGTATCTATATAAAGTGAGATAACTTCTTTATTGCTGGAAAAAGGGATAAATTTCTCATGCAACATTATACTATAGTTTTCAACACCATTTAGATATAATTGCGCCCGAACGGTGGATAATTGATCTTTTTCCACCGCTACAATTAAATAATATTCACTTGCATTGTCCATGACGAAATAGGGTGATAGGATTTCACAACTTTCTATTTCTTGCCCCCATTGTTTGTCGTTATTACTACAATATTTATCTATAATTATCCCCTGTTTTTCCAACGCTTGTTTTACTATATAACCTTCTAAGCCTGTTCCAAAGACAACTATTTCCTTGTTGTTCTTATGTTTAATATCGTTTAATGTTTGCTCAATATTTAAAAGAAAAATAGCTAATGGCATATTTTCTATATGACTTTCTTGCAAATAAATTATTTCCATAACCAACCTCATTTTAAGTTTTTATTAACAATTGAATTTGTTAACTAGAGCGTGTGCTTCAAACTCAGGCAAGCTATACAATAATGGATGTTCATGTTCAGCGTCCAAAAAAATCTTGATGCCCATGCTGGCTGATCCTGGCCAATGAGCAGACGAATTTCTAAGGAATACGAGACGTCTTATTTGGCCTTCAGGTCTTTTTAGCAGTTTATTTCCTGCTCAAGCTCAACCTAGTTGAAGGGCTATGGAGATGGCTAAAAAGCGATGTTGTTCACAAAGTCTTTTACAAGAAGTTTTACCACATTCGCATTTACGTAGCTGCCCTTTATGAAACGCTTCAATACCAGTCCTATGGAGTTCATAGATTGACTTTATAAACGAATGTAATTCAAAAGTTCAGTCTAAAAAAGTTAGTCTGTACTAAGTATTTCATGATAATATCCCTACAATAGATAAGGCATAAGCTTTCGATGTAGTATTAAGTAAACAATAAAAAAATAACTCAATTGGAATATATAGGTCACCCCAGTAACCTTGTGTGGTATTTTCCCATGACAGTTTTTCTTTTTTGAAAAAATTTCAAAAAAGAAAGACTGTCGAGGGCAATACTTTTATAAAAGTCGAGTTATCAATTTATTACTGTTATATGCTATCAGCGATAATAAGTATTCGACACGCTTCCCCCACGTATGTTCTTTATATAAAATCTCGCGTCCTTTAGCAATAATTTCTTGTTGTCTATAAGGATCATTTAATAGGCTACTTATGATATCTCTAGTGTGATCATTCCCTTCAGTGTACATAACACCACACCCCTCGGGGAACATTTCCATCATAACAGGATGAATATCAGAAATGAGTACCACACCAGTTGAAATTGTGTGGAATATTCGATTCGTTACGAGCCCAAAGTTATTTGTATAATTTTCATTATGAATACTGAGAACAATCCGCGCTGATCGATATATTTCAATCATCTGATCAATTGTTACGCTCCCTTTATAATATCGATGGTACTCATCGAATAAAGGATCCCGCCATCCAGATCCATAAATCTGTAAGTTGTAATCTGTTGCCGGTAATAAATACTGATTGTATTGTTCCAGAGTTCTCATTCTAGTATTACCTATAAAAACTACATCGCACTGATAGTCATCAATCGATGGTCCAGCACTGAACTTTTCTTCATCAACCGCGAGAGGGAAATAATACACATTATCAAACTTGTCAGCCGTAGACTTACTGTTTGTAATAACTAAATCAAATAAAGAAAATGATGGTTGAGCCTGATTTATCAACTTATCATCATAATACTGTTGAAAAAAAAGGATATTAAAGGCACTATCTATTTTAAAAGTAGGGAAATCAAAATGAATCAAAATATCATATCTCATATTACCGTCAGATTCTTCTATATATTTCAAAATATTTGGCGAAACAATATCAACGTTAATACCTGGTATTCTTTCAAAAGCCGCTTTCAGACCGTTTGCGTCGATTTCTTCGCCCCAGATCATTCCATGAAGATAAGAATTATAAGCCATATCCGGTAAGACTAATCCAATATGCAAGGTAGCACCTCCATGTTTAATTAAATTCTTTAGCCGTTATTTTCGCATTCTTGAATAATGACTAATAACTTTTGTATTGTCGATGCTTCTTCGATTATTAGCTTTTCATCTGGAAATATAATTTCAAATGAATCTTCAATCCTTGTCACTAAATTTATAAAGGCTAATGAATCCATACCAATCATTCGAAAATCAGTATCCAGATCCACTTCTGAAATTGAAATTGTTAATGGAACAACAGATCCTATAATCTCTCTTAATTTCTCCTCATAATTTTCCATTTATGATCCCATCCAATTCACTTTGATTTTAGGTCTGATAACTTTACCAGAAGCATTTTTATCAATAGTCTTAACAACGTTTATTTCATCAGGCAATAGATACGGGGAAAGTGACTTCGAGCATATTGACATAATCTCACGTTTATCAAGAGAAACATTCTCCGATAAAACGATATTAATACCAATACGCATTCCCTCTTTTTTACGAATCCCATATGCTATAATGTCTTTAATATCAGGATTCATCATAAGTAATCTTTCAATTTCTTGTGGATATATATTCATGCCGCCTTTTATAATCATTTCATCAGCTCGAGCCTTAATGAATATTAACCCCGCATCATCTACGCAAGCAATGTCTTTTGTCCATAACCATCCATCAATTATTGGCGTACTATTACTATTGTAGTATCCTTTCATTATATTAGGACCTCTAACAAGCAAGTTTCCATCAATATTCGGACCTACGGTGTTTCCCATATCATCAACTATTCTCAATTCTACTGATCTTAAAGACTGGCCTACAGATTCAGGATATTGATCGAATAGATTTGGCGATAAGCAGCTGACTCTGGGAGCGGCTTCTGTAAGTCCATATACGTGGTAAATATCGATACCCCCAAATACATGCCTGATCTCTTTTGCGATATAGGCTGATAAGCACTCACCGCTTATGGCAATTACTCTGATTCCAAGTTTTTTAGCGCTTCTTTTTGTGAAAAACGCTAAATGATGCAATAAAGTAGGAGTACCGCCAAATACAGTAATTTCATTCTTTAGAATCTCTTCCATGATAATTCGTGGATTGTATTTCTGGTCCAGAAATTGGATGTTTACTCCTTTGACCAATGACACCAAAAGTTCCCCAGTTATTACTCCACTATGGTATAAGGGCCTCGAAATTAATATTTTATCTTTGTCATTAATATTAAAATAGTGAGCAATATCGTCTACATTTGCAATTAATCCTTTTTCAGTGATAAGAGCACCTTTAGGCTCCCCAGTAGTACCTGAGGTAAACATAATTAACGCTACATCCTCAAGGATGTACTCTGGCGCATGGGTATCTATTTTCCCAGTCAATTCTCCGTTTGTGATGGAAAATACGGGTAAGTTAGTATCCAATGCTGGATCAACAAAATTCTTATTATTATCACATATAAATAAATGCGGACGGGATTTCTCAATTATTTTTTTACCGTGCTCGACTCCATAGTTATTTGAAAGTATTATAGGAACAATATCTGCTTTCCAACAGGCGAGGACTGCTAGCATAGTATTAAATTCTCGCTCGCACAAAATAATGCATTTCGACTTTGGGCGAATAGCTAACTTCAATTTATTACCAACTAAATCTACAGTTTCAAGAATTTCCTTATAGCTTTTAGAGATTAAGTGATCGGAAATAATTGAACTTGAATGATTATTAATATAAGTACTTATAAAATCCCAAATTCTATTCATCTTTCTCATATAGTCTCCAAATCGTTATACTTTTAAGGTATGATAAATTAATTCCAAAACATCTTCTACCTTTATTAATTTCGAAGGATCTAATGTAGAATTATTAAACTCTATTTGAAACTCGTCCTCTAAAGCAATAATTAGCTCAACCATTTTCAATGAGTCAATTCCAATCGAGGCTAATGTATCAGTTATATTAACACCATTGCCTTGGATAGAAAGTGATTCAATAGAGCTTAGTGCTCTTTCAGTTACTAATTCAATCATTGTATACTCCCCCAATTGTATTCTTAATTTTTTCGGAAATTTCCATGTCCATGGAATAAAGCTTTTTAATTGATTCATTAATATAATTCAAATCTAGTTTCTTTCTTAGACGCTGGTATTCTACAAGTGCATATAATTTTGAAATTTCGTTTATATATGGGCCAATGTAATCTACTTGAAAATAATTATTCATGAACCGTTCTACTCTCATTCTGCTTATACGAATAACTCCAAGAAAGTCCCTTATTTGAACAGCATCGGTTTTGCCCAGTAATGAGACATTAATATCCATTGAATTTTCTGGTATTTTTAAAGTGCTACAGAATTTAAACAGCAAATCTTCTTTTTTTGTGATTTTATCATGATTGATCAAATGATATTTTATGCACTGACCGTTATATAACTGTTGAAACTGCTCCCTCGTGACAATGCCTTCATCCTTGGGATTGTCGTTCAAATAATGATATATATCTTCGTCTAATTTTCTTATATATACGTAATGATCATCACGCCAAGGGTAAATTTTGTACTTATCATGGAAGTATTTCAGATTCACCCCAACTAGTAAATTGTGATTATTTGCATTAAACATCTCATTGATATCTGTCTCATTACTCCAATTCATATCAATAATATTTTCCTTTACTGCCAAATCCTGAATACGTGTAATGCTACTTAAGCGGGCATACTCAATGTGATTATTAGTAAAGTCCTGATAAAGGCTCTTGAATGGAGCAAAACTCAAATAATAAAGTAAAGAAATATTAAATCCTTCTTTTTTTAGATGTGCAGATATATAGTTTTCTACACAAGAAAATGAAAGTAAGTCATCAAAATCACTTTTCCTTAAGACATCAACTTGTGACATTTTCGATCTCCCTCAGCATTTTAAGCTTATCGTCACAGAATACCCAACTTATAAATTCACAATTGTGGGAAAATGACTTTTTCTCTAGCGGCCAATAAATTATGTTAAAATAATTTAAGTCATTGGGTTTAATGTTTTCTAATAGTATGTTTATCCCCTTTCTCTTAGCAAGGTATGGAAATAATTTTATTGAGTTAATCAAGGTAAAATAACATTCTTTTTCTAATCCATATTCCAAAACTTTATTATTAAATTTTTCAAAAAAATCTTCTTCTACTTCGAGCAAAAATGCATATATGTCACAGTATTTGTATAAATGAGTGTCCCTATTTTCTTTCACCCAATCGTAAATTGTTGCTTCTTTAAACAAATGAGCACACAAGTGAATCAGAAAATCTTCTCTATTTAATGTACAAAGGGATGTTCCATTAATATCATAAGAAAAAGTATTCTCTAACATGCGATCTACTAAACTCAAATTGTATTTTGCTTGAAAATCAAGTGAAATATTTACGTCAACAATCGCAGTTTCAATCCCTTTTAGCCCATAATCTCTAAAATAAGGAAGCAACTCACCATAATTCATTCTAGCAAAAATTTTCTCTTTTCTAGTTGGTTCTACCCATCCTGCTTTATCTCTATAAACTTTTTGAACAAAATTCATTTTTTTTAAATAAACATCAATTTTATCAATGTCTTTTTGAGATATTAATATATCAATGTCGTTAGAAATTCTTTGCCCTTTTGCATATAATTTAGGAATTAGATATGAACCTTTTAAAAAAGCATAATTGTATGATTCATTTTCAATCTCACTTCCAAGATGTTTGAGTATTTTTGTAAGGTCATCATTTTTTGTTTTGTTATTCTCAAAAACCATTGACAACTTACTTTTAAATGAGGAATCTGCAAGGTCTAATAATTGCGAGTCCACTAAAACACTATATACAATACCGCCTATTCTGTGGTGGTTAATAATATCCAGCAGTAAATCCCAATCTGAAATTTCACCGATAGTATTTTTGAGTAATTCATTATCATAATTCTTAAAGTTAATACACTCTAAAATAAATGTTTGAATAGCAGCTTCTTTCATAATTTTCACTCATCTCCATAATTATTCTTTGTGTTTACTATTGCATTTTCAATCAAGATATTTGCCCTTTTTAGAAAAAGGAGATATAATTCTTTAATTTCAATCAGTAATTCCCTTGCTCGAGATAAATCAATTTTACTTAGCGTTACTGCGTACTTACGTAATAAAGAGAAAAAAATCATCAATTTGCGACTAACTAATTCAATCTGATCGAATATATCTTGCTCAAAAAAAATATAATTTTGCTCCATTACATATTTAAATCGTACTTCATGACTTTTCATATGCTGTGAGAATATTTTAATACTCCATATTGCTTGGTTATATCTTTCTAATGATTCATTGTTTTCAAGATCGTTTAAAAGAGTTTGTAACCCTTTAAAAATCATCATTCCACTATAGTACTTTTTCTTAACGTTACCTCCATAAGAGAATTCGATCTCGGCTCCTTGAAGTTGTGTATAGAAATTATGATACATTTTCCGCAGATTCAATTTTGGAAATTGCTTTTTAATCGAAAAGGATGAGAAGGGATGAGAAAATGCAAATTGCCAATTGCGCGCCTCCATCTGCTGAGTTTTCTCGAGGCTTTGCCTAAGAGCTAGATATAAATCGTCATACGCGATTTCACTAGTATCATAATCTTTGTTGTTAATTAAACTTTCATGATAATTAAAACTGTTCTTACCTGAATCAAATCCATAAATGAGTGCCTCTTGATACTGATGTTTTTTCAGATAATCATTTGATTGTTTAACGTAATATCTGTCCCAATTCACTAAGACATATTCTTCCTTTTTTAAAGATTCAATAATGCTTTGTAAATCATCCCCTATTTCGAGTAATTTAAATTCTGCTACTTCATCGTAAATATTGAAAATTTCATAAGTATTTTCAGCATCATAACAATGAATATTAAAAGTATCGTACATTAACTGGGGGATAAAATTGTTAATATACCACGGTAACGCGAGAGAATTCGAGGTTATCGCCACTATTCGATTCATATCTCTAAGCATTCCGCCATAAGGTATGTTCCTGTTTATTGGTAAAATAATTTTCAATAAGTTTTCCTCCAGTACATCATTTATACCAAGAAGCTTGTAAAGAAAACATATTAGCATATATTCCGTTATGAGAAATTAGATCATTATGGTTACCTACCTCAACTATAGATCCATTTTCTATCACAAATATTCGGTCAACATTTTTCGTCCATCCTAATCTGTGTGAAATGAAAATTGCTGTTTTATCTTCACAAAGCTCCAACAATTTCTGATAAATTTGCAATTCGGAAATCGGATCAATTGCTGAAGTAGGTTCATCTAAAATAATCAAGTCTGCATTATTATATAGCGCTCTCGCTATTGCTAATTTCTGCCACTGTCCACCAGATAGTTGTCTACCCCCCTCATATATCTGGCCTAGTTTAACATCCAACCCACCAAGTTCATGATATAGGTCCATCAGCTCACACTTTTCTAATATCATTATAATTTTGTCATCATCAATTTCCTCTTCCACATTTCCCAATATAATATTTTCTCTTAATGATAGTTCAAACTTTATGAAATTTTGAAAGACAACAGAAACTTTTCCTTGAGGTTTATCATTGCCGTTCCACAACACAGTACCTAAAGTTGATTTGTACTGACCTAGTATCAATTTAATTAGAGTTGATTTTCCAGCTCCATTCTCACCTACTATCGCTATTTTTTCCCCATGATTAATTCTCATATTTATATTTGAGAGTATAAATTCTTCTGAATTTTTGTACTTGAAATAGATGTTTGTTAGATCGATTGGTGTCAGTGATAATGTTTTTTTGTTCGTATTACTCTCTTTAATAATATTTTTCTTAAGTTCTAGTACCTCATTTAAATCGTATAGTTTACTGCTGCTAATATAAAGTTTGCTAAGTGGCCAGGTTAGACTCATTATCTTATTACCACATGTTAATAAAGCTAAAAATAAAACAGCAACAGTACCTATAGAAACAGAGTTTGTTTCCTTAATTCCTTTCAACAGATAAACCAATACAATATAAATGGTTCCAGTTTGTATCAAAGCTACAATCATCCCTGTTTTTATTTCAAACTTTCTCGCTCCATATCTCTTGTTGTGCTGTTTTTTCATAGTTCCTTTCCATAAATCGATAAAATAATCTACAGATCTATAAATCTTCATTTCGCGAAGAGTGCTATGTTCCTCTAAAGATTTTGAAAGATAGTCACCCATTCTTCCGTCTAAAGTTATTTCCCTTCCAACTTTTCTTACTTTCACCTCAGAAAAGAGACGAATTGATAATGTGACGATTATCATGATAAAAATTAGTAGGCTAATCAAATAATATCCTGATGTAGCTGACAGCCATATAATACTAAAAAGAGATGAAATTATCCCTACACTGGAAACCAAAAAACCAGTTATTCCATCCAGATCTTCTCCAACAAAGTTCTTCGCTCTTTGTAGTTTATTAGTAAATTGTTCATCATCAAAATTTTCATAATCAATACTATTCGCAATATCAATGATATCTGACTGGAATGAAATAGTAATACTTGCATTCATTTTGTTTTTAACAATTTCAGTTATACTAGCTAATAAGTTTTGAATGGCAGCAACTCCTACGTACAATAATACCGGTATGAGAGCTAGTTCAAAAACTTGAGAAAGATTATAATTTTTCGACCCCATAGTAACTATATCAATTAACTTTACTTGTGCATTATAAGAAAAGAATGTTAATAAACCACTGATCAAAGGAATCACTAAAACAAGTGAAGAAACAAGCTTGTTTTTCCTGAAAATTTTCACTACTATCAGAAGGATATTAAAAATATTTTTTTTTAGCATAGACTCTCCTTCCTTAAATATACAATGAAGATTGAAAATCATACATTTTTTTGTACTTGCCATTCTTTTTTACTAGTTCTTCATGAGTTCCGCTTTCAATGATCTCTCCATCCTCAAATAAAAATATTTTGTCTACTTGTTTAGCCATATATAGTCTATGCGTAACTATAATTGAAGTTTGCTTATCCCCTAACAAAATAAATGTGTTAAATGCGTTCTGTTCCGAATATGGATCCATTGCGGCAGTTGGTTCATCAAAGATAGTTAGAGAACTTTCATTTAAATACGCCCTTGCAATGGCGAGTTTTTGCCATTGCCCGCCAGATAAATCAACTCCTCCAAACTGAGGTCCGAGCATTTTATCCAGATCTGTACCGTTAATATCCGTTTTTGCTTTTTCTATTGCAGTTATTAACCTTGAATCATCGTTAATTGCTGTAATATCACCTAATGCAACATTTTCACGTATGGGTCTAAGCAATTGTGCGAAGTCTTGAAATACAACTCTTATATTCTTTTGGTTTCCATTCAGTCTATGGCCATCTTTAATCCAATCTACATTTCCATCGGTTGGATTATATAAACCTAAAATCAACTTAACAAGTGTACTTTTGCCTGATCCATTATCACCTACAAAAGCAATTCGTTCACCAGGATTAATATTTATATCAATATTTTTTAAGACTTTTTTAGATTTATCACCGTAACTAAAATTAATGTTATTTATCTCCACTCCTATAAGACCCGTTTTCCCTTTGATATCTTGCATCAAAGTAGTTTGTTCGTCTAATTTTATATAGGATAGATAATCTTGAAAGCGCAATCTACTTGCTGTATAATCTGTAAACCCCTTTTTCAATGATGGAATTGTAACAAACAATTGATTTGTAATTTGAAATAATATTACAAATAATCCAACACTACTCCCATTACTTCCAAGTACTAAAACAAGCGCTATAAGCGTGCCACCATTTAATAATGTGTTAATTGAATTCTGTGTGAAATTTATGGATTCCGAGAATATAACTTTTTTTTGAATTACCTCATAATTTTTTATAAAAATCCCCTTTATTTCATTGTATAAATAAGATTGCATTCCATATATCCTAACTTCTTGAGTCGTATTTCTATTTGTAAGCAATTCGACTAAATAATTAATAACTCGTTGAGAGGAGCTTTGGCTTTGGCGAATGTACTCAACCTTCTTTGATACATAGCTTGAAATAGTTAATTGGATGATTAATACAATAAAAATTGCAATAACTAAATAGTAAAAACCGTATAAACATACTATAAGCGCCAATGTTCCCACTATAAAAAAGTTAATAATAAAGGAAAACCATTGATCCATTAATCCGAACAGCGAAAAACGTCTTGCTTTTTCTCGTTTAGTTTTAATTTGTGGATTTTCTATATCCAACATTGTGAGCTTAGATGTTTTTAACAGAATACTATTCTCTAATTCTATAAGGCTAGTAATTGTAAGATTCGTAGATGCTATCGCTTTCATAGAACTATTAAAACCGCTGATATACAACAAGATCATAAGTAGTGTAACCGTAATTAATATGTGGTAAAATTGAAAGTCATGATAATTCTGGATGATATCGATTACATATTTGGTGAAAAACAACTCGATAAATAACAAGGGTGCAGTAAGTAAGCTTGTAAAAATATATACGTTTAAATTTTTTCTATCGATTCTATGAAAGAGTTTGATGACATACATAACATCCAACATTGGTGCCCCCTTTATAAGGTTCTGCTATGTATTTTTGAAAGAAATGGTTCAATTACATGAGAATATTGTTCGCATAAAGAATTATAATTATGAATATTTTCATGTTCGATCCCATGAAAATCGGTCCCAAAAGTACAAAGTAAGTTGAATTCTCGGCATAATTGAATCATCTCTTCAGTAAATTCAAGATCTTGGCTTGGATTAATGCACTCTATACCATCAACCATAGATACTAATTCATTTATGATGGGACTGTAAATTACTGGGTGGGCCAGTATTGCATAACCATTGCTAGCGTGAATCAATCTAGTTATTTCTTCAATTGGATAATATCCAACCGGTACGCTCTTTGACTTGGATCTATTTGCTTTTACAGTAGTAATTATTCGTTGGTTCGCAACGTACCGTTCCAAAGAACTAGACGGGTAATTTGGAAAATATCCTAATACGTGAACAGATTGATTCTCATAAACAGCCGACAACTCAACCCCATAAATATACTTTATATTATTTTTCTTACAAATCAATATTGCATCATTCTGTGATTGAAATGAGTCGTGATCAGTGATCGAGATAGTTTTTACATGATTATTTATACAACGATGTATGGTTTCTTCTATGGAGAGCAGTCCGTCCGAGCAATTAGTGTGTTGATGCAAATCGATCAAATTTTCACGACCTTTGAAGTCACTATAAGTTACCTCCTGTTGGTGCTTTATGCTCCGCTTATAATTCGAAATAAAACAATAATACGTGTTTAAGACTTATTTAATCGTTATATATAATTCATAACTCGCTGTTGTTTGGAATATAGATATCTTTTGTTATCTTCATTTTCGAATCCGCAAAGCCGAATCAGGCCATTAACTACAACCCCATCTTTTTCCAAAGATAATAATTTATCTCTATTATTACTTAGTAACGATATACCTCGAAGTCCTCTAAAATGTTTTAAAATTGTTACGGCTTCATCAAATGATCTTTCATCATCTTCAAAATCCAAAATATTATTTGATTCATATGTATCGTAACCGGCCTCTTGTAGTGTATTTGCAATCGCTTTAGCAAATAAACCTATGCCCCTACCCTCATGATTATCAAGATACACGACTGCACCAGATTCATTATCTATTATTCGCCCTAATGAATGGTGTAGTTGTGGCCCACAATCACACCTAGTAGAGCCAAATACATCGCCGGTAAAACAGCACGAATGAATTCTAACTAGTGGATTATCAGAATATTGAAAGTTACCGTAAGTCAGAATCGAGTTATAGTTCCTTTCTGCCCCATGACTCTTTAACTCCATTAACAGTTCTTGGAACGTCATACTATATTCACTTTTGTGCCATACATACCAATTAAACACATATCTTTTGTAATTTAATATAATAGGAAAATATACAGGACCATATAAATGAAGATAATGACCTTTTTCTTTAATTACTGTGAATTTTTTTTCAAGTTCTAAAAGAGTTTTATCTTTGCCTGTTTTAATATTAGTTTTCATATGCACCCTCACCTTATACTTTGGTGTCTAAATATTCCAACGATATATCCACATAAAACTATAGTCCATTGAAATATCGAAAAACTAAAGTAACTTAAACTATTGTCCTTAGTGTAGACGATCGGGGGGACGTACCTTTTCAGCCTTACTAAAATATGCTCATTATCCCTCCAAAGACGATATCCATAACCTACCCCATATCCAAACCACGTTTTTACCAATTTTTTAATTTTATCATCAGCTTTATTTTTACAATTTAATACAGCATTTGAAGCATGGTATATTTCAAAATCATATTTACTTTTTAAACGTTGACTCAAAATAAAATCATCTTGACTATCAAGATTATCATGAGACCATCCACCAGCTTGTATTAGAAATTCTTTATCAAAAATTAAATTTGGGGAAAATGTCTCATTTTTAAAAAAAATCTCGTCACACAGCGTTCGATAAATGGCGTTGTATCTGGACAACCGATTCTTTTCATGAATGTATATATTTCGACCCCTAATGACTTTCTGGCCTGAAATCTCGAGGATCTCATTCGTAAAAGATCTGTCAAATGTACAATCGCTATCTACAAAAGCTACCATTTTAGTTGATGAAAGCCTCAATCCCTCGTCTTTGCGTTGACATCTGGAGTACCCCTCCCTCACAAATATTTTTATATTTTTATAATTATTGATGACCAGTTGAATCCGTGTTTCATTTTCAACTGAAAGCGTTTTAAACATAATTAATAGTTCAGTTTCATTAATGCGTTCCATTAATAAATAACTATTAATTAGCTTACATAAATCATCAACGTCTCTTTCGATTAATGTAACGACAATTGATAATTTAGGTTCCATTATATGCTCCTTAGTCCTTAATACCTTAATAGGCTATTGTAGGTGTGAGATGGTGTGGTTTTGAGATTCCTTTTGCTTGTGCCCATAGAATATAGTCCAGTTGTATTGGACTAACACGCAAGTTATGCTTAATCTTTAACTCGTCGCATATTAAATCCATCGCTTCGATCGTAGCCAACCGTATCTCAATTTCAAGATCACTGTCTCTACAAATTAAGATTTCGTTGTCAATGGTTTGCGTTAATTTATTTGAATAATTTAAAACACCAAAATGTCTCAGTACCCTAGGAAGTTGATAATCTGCGAGGCAACTCAATTTATCAATATCTCGGATTTTTGATTCTGCACCCAATTTTCCATGCAGCATTGCAACAAATAGTTGTGCTCGTTTATTAAATTTAATTTTCCTTTGTTGATCTTTCCACATAGGAAAATGTTCTGTAATAATTTCTACTATTGTTGGCGCGTGCCATTCTGCTTGGTCACATAGTTTCAACACACTGCCTGAGAATGAGTCAAGCAAAACTTCCCCCGCCTCTAAGAGCGATTTTGTTCTTTCTGTTCTCATGGGAAGTAATGGATCAAGAATCATCTCAATATTATTACCCGAAGCGATACTTTCCAGATTTATTAATTTTTTTTTATCCTTCATCGACGCCCACATTGCTGCTGAGCCTGTATAATTTTTGTATTTATACTTTTGCTGAGATGAATTGTACCAAAATTTATAATTTATAGAGTTTCCAATGAAAAAGAACTGCGCTATCTCTTCAACGTCATTACTATCCAATAAGTGCCGATCATTCCATCTATGAAAAGAAAGATTGCATCTAGATAATTGATCAGCGAGTTTTTTGATACTTTCTGAGAAGATTTCAATGTTCATATTTAATTTCTCCCAAGCTTCCATTTCTAAATTGGTCCTTTCAACGTCCGATGGTTTCACCCAGATATGTAACAAGTCTTTCTATAATAGAATTGTTTAATTTTGGTCGAACAATTGAATCAGGCAATTGAATCCCCTTTCGAGCCGCCAAAGGAATTACTAAGTGATTCAAAAAAACCACATTATCAAGCAATTCCAGTTCCTTCGTATAGGGCATCGCGCCTATTAAATCAATTAGTATTGGCTCACCTGAGAGGTTTGAAATCATAACATTGTGGTCAGTCGGATCTGTATGGCAGATTCCATTTTCGTGTAATACTAGTAGCACTTGTCCCAATTTTCTAATTACCGAAAACAAATCTTCCTCATTACACAAATCAACGTAGTCTATCGTGTTAGAAAACGGTCCAAGTATCCATTCCCCTTTTTTTGTACTTAGATGTATACCATCAACGTATTCAATAACAACTGTGCAAAGACACATGTCTATTATTTTCAATAAATTTGGGTGACTGATTTGCTTTAATTTGTTTAATACAATACCAGTTTCAACAACTTTTTCTCTCACTACAGTGACTCCAAAATCATGAATATTTGCATCCCAATTTTGAGCCAAACGCTCTAAGTAAAACTTATTCTTAAATCGCACGCCTAAATTATGTTTTTTACTTGCACCAGCAAAACTTATATCATCAGGGATACCCTTTATTTGATGCATTACACATCTAGGAGAACAATATAGAAAGCTTATTTCTCCTTGATTCTCACTATTCAAAATCAATAGCATCACCCCGCTATAATTAATCTTTCTATTCAATCATTTTTACGATGACCGTTAAATCTCTTAGAGATAAAAAGTAATCTGTGAATTAGATATATAACCATTAAATTCAGAAACTATTGGAAGACTTTTATCATCCAATAGTTTCTGAATATTTTGATAAGATTCAGTTACCTATACATCACTGTATATAACTAACACTCATTATGTCCCCTTAGTCTTAATTTTCATTTCCCATAATATTTAACATCATTTTATATTTTTCGATTTCCACTTTCAATATGTGTTTTAAAGATTCTGTAAAATTTGCAGTTCTAATCTGGGAATTAGTATAAAGCATTTATAATACACATCTTTCGAATAGGATTTTGTCATAGGAAATTGCTTACCTGAACACTACTCATACATCAGACATGGGAGCTGACCTCCATAAGCGATCTTTAGATCCAATACATGCAATCGTATTTACCGTAAGATTCACCGCTTCCTGTAGTAAAGCGTAGATACACTGAGGAAGATTGGGCACGGTGTGCCTTCCGTCTTTGCCCAGTTGAGAAATTATATTTGCGACTTTGATCCTTATCTTCGGTTGGCGAATTGCCATCAAATTCTTTGTTTTTCTTTACGTGGAGAGGATTAACCAAGCATACTTTACTTACTGTTCTCTTAAGAAATGAGCAAAATTTAGCCAGTAGTGGTCTGTAGGCTCTATGCTGACGATATCCTCCTGAAAGCCTTGCTCTGCCCCCAGTTATTCAAACCTGCTAACGAAGTATTCAAATCCTTCTCGAGAATTGATTTCCTAAATTCGACTCCGCGGTAGTCTTGCGCACGAGCCACATGTTTGAATTTGGCGATATCTAGACTGATGATTAAGATAGAAAAAGTGATTTAATAATTCGTTAATTTGAGTAGAATGCATGTTGAAGTCCTAGGTTTGTTTTTGGATCCGTTAGCTGCCCAGCGTCGGAATCAATACACTGTACCTTTTCCCGTGTAAAAGGTATAACAAATCAGTATCTATTGGAACAGCTAATATGTCTAGTTGGTTAAACTTTGAGTCTAATATCTGTATATAAAAAGAGGGCCTGTCCCAAAAGTGATATGCTCCCCATATAGTAGACAGGTGAAATAATAAAAATCTGCTACTGTATGGAGAGCATTTTTATTGAAAAAAAGAAGCATACAACATTTGAAAAAATTAATATTATTCAAAAAAATGAATGCGGGAAACTCGATGGCTCGAAAGCATGGATTATTCAAAATTAAGCCTGTTAAATATCATAATTAAGTAAATCCATTTTGGTGAAAAACTCCAACTTAAAAAAAGATCCTGTTGCATCCTTATTCTACATTTTAGGGGCAATTGCTCTGAAGAAACAAACTAATAAATGCAATCTCTACATGCTTGGGTATAGCATTTTTGCCGACTCAAAGAGGCTCTCGATAATAACATAAGAGATTAGCGCTATATAACTGACTATAAACCGCATTTTCGGTCGTACCAAATAAGTTAGGCACATTTAGGTTTTGCTTGATCCAGCGAAAAAAGACTTCAACTTGCAGCGAGCTTTATACATTTGGGCAATTTGCTCGCTACTCGCCTTCATCAAATAGGTGTCCACTCAAATTTCTGGCCCCCAAAATCATGAAAAATCACCACCTGGTGACGTTCTTGGCTCCTACCCACCTTACACGTTATTTCTCGGATTACGCGCGAGTCCTTGGATTAATGTCTGTGCAAGGCGTGCTTCTGGTGCAAATATACTTTATTCTGAGCCTTATCGTATAAGATTGGTTGCTGGTTTTTAACCGATTCAGTCGCTCGATTTTCACATATGCTCAATCCATCACCATGATAAAATCAGGATAACTGCTCAGAGTTCGGTCCATCTTGAAGTGATCCCAGCGTTTCTGCGACCTTTTGAGGCGAATGTTCACTTTCTCGCAGTGCATCGAGGATCTTAATTCCGGATTTTTTCACCTTCGTACGGTGCCCAAAATAGATGAGTTTCCCTACGGTAATCGTCGTCGAGTAAAAGTTCTTTAGTAAAAGACTTAAACATCGTTAAAAAAGAAACCAACTGATGAAACAGCTATTTAAATACCCCAACAGGAACCTCGTCCGCTTTCGTGGATATACGGGAATAGTATGACGGACAACCGAGTCGGTTTATGAATTCGGCTCTCGCCTCGATAACTTTTCCATCTGTGACAACCGAAAGTGTCCAGAACCCAAGTAACCGAGGAACTGGAAATTAGCGTGATGTATCCTGACATCCGGAATCCTTTGTAGCCTGTGTAACTTTTTCGATAGAGAGAAAGGATTGAAGAACCGAGAAAAATCGGATAGAATTTTTCATGATACCTCCGCCTTTTGGAGTTTGTAGGAGTACAAACATTTTACCGAGGTTGCTGTTCTGTTTGGAGCTAGAATAAAAAGTGGACACCCGTTAACGGACGGAAGGATAATAAGACTAACGGAGGTGTCCACATGGGAGAACAGCGGCAACGATATAACCAAGAATTCAAGAAACAAACGGTCAAATTCATTCAAGAGCAGACGAAGACACTTGGAGATTTGGCAGAAGAACTCAACATTCCAAAAAGTACGTTGCACCAATGGATGAGTAAGTACCGAGAACTAAAACATGAGCCTGTTGCCAGCGTAGATCGAGTGAAGGAACTGGAAGCAGAGCTCCAAGAGATGCGCCGGTTGCTTCAAGAGAAAGAGCACACGCTTGCGGATACACAAGAAGAACTGGCGATTGTAAAAAAAGCAGTACACATCTTCAGCAAACCAAAGAGCTAAGATTTCAGTTTGTGGAAGACCATCGCTCCGAGTTTTCTTTGGAGAAGATGTGCAGTACCTTTCAAGTATCACGGAGCGGATATTACAGATGGCGAATGGACCGAACCAGCATGCGGCAGAACCGCGGTGATTATGTTGGGAAGATGATATTTTAGGAACTATCAGCTAAACAAGAACCTATATGACGATTTAAAAAAGGAGCTCACCATGGATAAAATACTACATATGGAAATACCCATCATCACATCATATCCTAGGAATGCAAATTTCATAGCGATACTTAGTGGACAGCACCCTTATTTTGAGGATTGGCTTTTAATGAATCATATCCAATTGGCATCGACCATTGATGAGAAACAAAAATTTTGGATTTATTTTTATGAACCGCTTTCAAGACAGTACCATCCATTATTAAACAAACAAGAATTACAAAAAGAAACTTTTGTCGACTTAAAAATTGATCTTATTAACTTCTTAACCACTAACCTAGACAAGAATTTTTATATTTATTTAAGTGTGGACACCTACTATATTTCAGCTTATTCCAATCAAACAAAACATTATGCCCATGATTTATTTATATATGGTTATTCAACGAAAGAAAATATATTTTATATTGCTGATTTTTTCGAGAATGGAAAATATAATTTCTGTTCAGCCAGCTTTGAAGAAATTGAAAATGCTTTTTATAGTCAATACCCTGAAAAAAATGTTGAGTTTGATTCTATACAATTACTATCTTTGAATTCGAGTAAAAAGTATATATTTGATGTATCCTATTTTGAAAAACTCATTTTAGAATATATGCACTCCAATAAAACATTTGAAACTTATCGTTTAATAGACAGTTACACTCTTGACCACACGTTCGGGATGAATGTTTATGATGATTTAACAGAACAGATAATTAATATGCCGCCTAGTGCAAGCATGGTAAAAGCATTTCATATTGTTTCCGATCATAAAAAGCTAATGTTAACCAGAATTAAATATTTATACGAACATAAAATTATTAATGATGAAAATTTATATAATATGTTTGAAAAAATATATCATTTGTCCCTTGTAATGAGAAACTCTTCTCTAAAAAATTTAGTTTCAGGAGTTGATTTAAGCTCACAAATCAAATATGTAAAGGAATTAAAGGAGCAAGAAACACTTGCTTTATGTAAATTACTTAGAAACATAAGATTGCATAAATAAATCACGCTCTTAGAATAACACAATGCCAAAAAGGCTTTCCGTAATCATCATCTCAATTGGGTATGATGAAACCTTGTTAGACCTATTTATGCTCCATTTTTTATTGACAACCCCCTCAAAAAAGGTCTATCCTAATAACGAACCAATCATTCATTATTAAGGAGTCGTTTCCGATGGTGCAAGCCAAGAAAGACGAAGTCAGGAAAGAGATTGAATACGCGGCGCTCAAGGTCTTTTTTGAAAAAGGCTATGTGGATGCCAAGATGAGCGATATCGCGGATGAGATCAATATTTCCGTGGGCAATATCTATACTTATTTTAAGAACAAGAAAGAACTATTCTACGCAGTCGTGCCGCCGGATCTGGTGAATTATTTGAAAGATGTGCTAGTGGAGACGATTCACTTTGATAATCAGACCTTGTTCGAGGAAACGGATAGCGAGCGAAAGTCGGCACTGTTGCAGGAACAGGTGGACGTATTACGTAAATACCGGAATCAGATTGTCATCATCTTTGAAAAGAATAAAGGAACCATCTACACCAACGCCAAGAACGAGCTTGTTGAGCTGATGATCGAAACCAAGAAGGCGTATCTCAAAAATCAATATAAACGATATGAGATCGGAACCGAGGAGAATTTGATCTTGCTGAACATCCTCGCGCACAACGTAATCGACATGAACCTGGATCTGTTGAAGCGGGGTATGAGTGAGGACAGCCGGAAGCAAATATTCGAAGCGTTGTATGTATACAGACTTTACGGTATGAAGAGTCTCAACGAATAACGTTCCATCTCATCACTAATGCCGGGTATACAAAGCGTGCAGATCAGCTCAACTTCACTTGGTTTGCACGCAAAAAAAAATCCATCATAGATCATCCTATTTTTTTGACCTAAAAATGAATTAATTATTCATTATTGAAACAGGTATCTTCGTTACCTTAACTACTCGCTTCACCCACATTCTAAGGAGGAACACAACATGAACACCGCTTACGCATTAAAAAACGTCAATCTGATCCACGGCGACTCAAGCCGCAATCTGCAAAAAAACATAACGATTCTCGTCAATGAACAAGGACTTATTCAGGATATCGGCAAAGAAAATGAACTGCTTATCCCTAGTCACTACACAACAATTGGCCTCTCAGGGAAATACGTAATGCCTGGACTAATCAACGCCCACGTACATCTCTTTGCAGATGGTAAACCGTTCAGTCTCTCGGTCAGTGAAGGCTTGTTGCAGTTTGCCTATGATCGGATATTGAACACGAAGTTTGGCAGAAACGTTTTGAAAAAACGCATGAAACGCAACGCGCTGACTGCACTCCATGCGGGTGTAACAACGATGCGCAGTGTGGGGGAATTCTTTTACACGGACGTCCAGCTGCGGGATGAGATTAACAACGGTGACTTTGTCGGCCCTAATCTGCTTGTCTCCGGGTTTTTCCTAAGTGTAACGGGCGGACATGGTGCTCCCTTTCTCGCTCTGGTGGGCGATTCCCCGTGGGAAGCACGAAAAAATGTTCGCATCAATGTGAAACATGGCGTGGATCTGATCAAAATCTGTGTGACGGGTGGCGTGACGGATGCGAAGATGGTGGGCGAAGCTGGACTTTTACAGATGACGGTGGACGAAGTTGCAGCGATCTGCGATGAAGCGCATAAGATTGGTTTGCGGGTGGCAGCGCATGTGGAGAGCACGGAAGGCGTACGGGTTGCATTACAAGGTGGCGTCGATACCATCGAGCACGGTTCGGAGATGGACGACGAAATCATTCATTTGTACAAAAATAATCCCAATGCCCTGAATGGCTACACTGCACTCATTCCCACACTGCAAGCCGCTTATCCATCCGCTTCACTGGATACCAGCGTAACGAAGGTAAGTGCAACGGTAAAAGAGAATTCAAGACTCGTCTACGATTCCATGCTCAAGGGCGTCAAGCAAGCGATCGAAAACGACATCATCATTGGTATAGGCACTGATGCCGCCATGCCTTACGTGACTCACTATGATATGTGGAGAGAAATGGACCACTACATGAGACAGGCTAACCTGAACAACAAACAGGTCATCGACATGGTGACCCGAACCAATGCGAAGATCCTCGGTGTTGACGATGTTACAGGGACGGTGGATATCGGGAAACATGCTGATCTGATTATCATGGAGCAAAATCCGCTGGAACATATCGAGGCCTTGTCAGGCATCTCTATGGTTATGGTCAAAGGAAATCTAATTCAAACACCATCTGTCACAAGAATCAAAGAAGTCGACGATGTTCTAAATTCTGTTTGGTGAATTCCGATATGTAAACATAGAATTCATCAATAATACGTAATACTTGCTTCAATTAAGTACGCTTTATCTTTAAAGTTCAATAATTCAGGCATTATGCTTTGAGGTGGCGGAATATCTTCAACAGGTTCTCCATCCAAAAATAATTCAAGTGCTTCTTTCGCCATCACTAATGCTTCATCAATTGATTCGCCACAGGTGATACATCCGGGCAGATCAGGAAATGTAACATTAATTCCATCCTCAGCAAAATTAAAAACTGCGTAGTATTGGTAAGTTCGAATCATATGGGACACTCTCCTGCTATCTTTACTTTTAGCAAAAACAGCAAAAGCCCTTCGGATTATATCTGAAAGGCTTTCAACTCGTTTTAACTCTTAATTCCCCTCAAATATTTAGTTATAAATTAATCATTCAACCCTTTGCCCTCCAGGATCGGCTGCATGTACTTCTCGATTCGTGACACTTTTGTCTTGGATTGCTTTGGTTGTGAGAAATAATAGAGATATGCCCGCTGCCGTCCGGGTGTCAGCGCTTCAAATGCATCTCGGAAAGCAGGATTCTCATCGAATTGCTGTTGAAGTTCCTCAGGAACGCTATATTCGGCAGTTTTTTTCATTTCCACTTGCAGTCCAGCTTGTTCCACTTCAATCGCTTGCTGGATATAGGATTTGATCATAGCCTCCTGCTCCACAATCTGCTCCAGACTGGTGAAGCGAAGCTGGCGTTCTGCCTGTACATTCTCCGTTTGCTGGACCAAAATGCCGTGCGAGTCCTTCAGCAGAGCACCTTTGAAGAACAAAATAGCCACGTATTCTTTGAATCCATGGATTAAAACGATGTTTTTCCCATCCAGCATGTAACAAGGGTGCATCCATTTCATATCCTCTGTCAGTTCAAAATCCCGAATAATCTCTCTCAGCTTTGTGGACTCTTCCTTCCACGTTTTGAGTTTCTTTAGATAGCCGTCAACTTTGCGATTCCCACTTGTATCGGTCATGGAGAAATTCCTCTCTTTATCTCATGTTCTTATAGGTTCAATTGTACTGGTTTTCAGTGGATTGTACAGCGTTGCTTACAGAGCTTTTATTGACTTTTCCACTTGAATTTAAACCTTAATAACAACAAAGACCATCCTGTTAGATGGCCTATATTTTAATCCAATCTCATCTAATAAGTTTCAATCGACAGTTTACCATACCCATAGTAAAATAATGGAATGTCTATTGCCATAATTCCAACATACGAAAGGATGATTTAAATGAGAGAGTACACAGTTGTTCCAGGTCCGAAAAATGTTCAAGTAAACCGAGGTGATACTCAGGCTGCTGTTAATTTATTTGCGGATATCATCAATCACAAAGCACAATCTGGATGGACCTATCAATCCATGGAGTCGCTATCCGTCACTGAGAAACCCGGTTGTCTCCAGCAACCTGTTACAACACATCATTATATGCTGATTTTCTACAGAGAGATTTAATAATAGTACAACAATCATGAGAAACTCAGAATCTGAGGAACTGATATATAATAACATGCCATCCGAAGAAGAACTTATTAGACTCTTACATACACATCATGAAGAAAACGACCCTCGAAGCAGTTTCTATATAAGAACTCATGTTATTCCAGAAATCGATTGGTTGAAGTCTTTGCTTAACGTTACACTTGCATTATTCGCAGGGCTAATCATCTCTATGATCTGTTTCTATCTCTTGAATCCATTCATTCCAGTATATGCTTTGCTGAGTGCCCAGATTGTTTTCATAGCAAGTATGTTCTTCATCGTTCTACGACGTGTTAGAGCAATCCTGATATGGAGTATTAGAATTTATCAACGTTTTGCCCCCATTGAAGTGAGGAACAAATGTCGTTTTGAACCAAGCTGTTCTGTGTATATGATTCAAGCTATTGAGAAATACGGGGCAATTAAAGGTCTTTCCTTAGGCATCCATCGTCTTCGCAAATGTAATATCAACGGTGGAGGATATGATTATCCATAAAGCAAAAAGGTCCATAGACAATCTATGGGCCTTTTGCTTTGGTTAACATCCCTGGCTTAAGCTAATATCCAGTAGTGACTGTGTCTCATCTTCCAACATGGAGGAAGCTATCATCATGAAGTCTTCAGCCCCAATTTCAAATTGACCTTTACGAAATGGAAACCCCCAATTGCGATTTCCGCGTGTAAAACTAAGTTGGTCTAACAACGTTGCGATCTTTACTTCTCGACATGGAAGATAACGGAGATCTCGGCGAAAGGGTATAAAGGATTCCGACATCTGATATTGGTATATCCTGTCATCGGTAATTTGACCAATAGCGGTAAACGCCTGAAGTGGCTGCCCTGTTGATATGTCTGTGCGTGGAGAATAGTATATCAGCCAATCACCCGCGGACATCTGTCGCAACAGCGCTGACTTGCCATGGCACAACTGCGCAAACCCTCCCTCTACCGCTACATTTACATGAGAAGCAGATACAACACAAATCCAATATCTGCTGTCCTGATTTGGTTTCATGGATATATCTCATTCCCTTCTCTCGTTTACATTTCCAGATTCGATTTCAATCGGTCTAATTGCAAAAAATGATGTCTGTAGTGCATCTCTATCAACAAAAACCACTCTTGAGCATTTAGAGCGCCAAGCCTTGGATGATGTATTTTGTTATTTACCGACACTTGGTATACAAGAGGTTCTGTACTCCTCATCCGGTCCACGACCATGTGAAGCCCATCAATCAAGGACTCCATGCTCTCGGGTGGTTGCGGGGTATACTGCGGGGAAGCAGGAACCTTAATTGGAACGGGAGGGAATTGTCCTAATTCGAACACTTGCCTACCCAGTTCTGTTTTTTCCTCCCCCGAGTTTAATGTCGAATCCTCGCTGCTCAAACACTGCTCAATATTATGCAGATGTAAGAAAAGCGCTGATTGAATCAAATGTACATACATCTGTCCAATGGACCATTCCTCTTCACTCTGTTTTTTATATAAGCTAGACATATCCAATTTGTTCAGTTCTGCCAAATATCGTTCTACAGCCGTTTCAAATGATGTCAATACTTCCGTTGTACTTCTCATCCTTCAACCCACTCCTCTTGATCTGTGATATATCAAAGTATAAAAAAACACTACTGACAGGTGTATGTCAGTAGTGTTTTAAGATGTTTTTGGCTACTTCCTGCATTCGGAAGCGCAAAGACTCCGGCTCCAAGACCTCGATATCTCCACCCCATCCAAGTAAATAATGCAATATTTCTTCCGGGTAGCGGACACGAAAATGAAAAACAACACCTTCCTCTTGCTCCTCAAATGCATCCATATAAAAATGAAGGGCCTCCATAACTTTGTCAGCAATTTCAGGTTTAGCCCTGATTAATACTTGTTCGTTACGGTCGTCAGGAGGTCGATAACTGTTTAGATCAAAATCCGGTGGCAAAAGGAATTGATCCTCCAGCACGGAAAGTTCAGTCATCCGTGACAAACGAAAATGACGGATGTCTTGTCGCATATCACAACGTGCAATTAACATCCAATTCTCCTGAACCAGTGAGAGTCCGTAGGGTGAAACCTCACGCATATTATACCGATTGCCATCCGTTCCTGGCATTTTTTTCAGGTACATAAAACTGATTTTACGTTGCTCCAAAATAGCATTACGTATCTGGTTAAGGTATGTTTTCACCCGCGTTCGGGTTAAAGGTTCAACCGTATGAAGCAGTCGCATCGTTTCCCGAACACGTATTGATTCGTTTCGAACGGCTTCTGGTAAAATCGCTTCAATTTTTCGTTGAGCCGACTTAGCCTCCATCGCGTATTCTGTATCCAATCTCTGTTCGATAAAATCAGCTCCCATGAGCAGGGATACGGCTTCCTCTGCGGTGAAGCTTACCGGGGGCAGAAAATATCCTTCCATGAGGGAATACCCATGACCCGGAGCACCCATAATCGGAACACCAGCTTCGCTTAATGCCTGCATATCTCGATAAATCGTACGTACACTTGTCTCCAATTGAGCAGCTAAATCTTCTGCTCTTAGCATCTTTCTTCGCTGCAATTCAAGCGTAATCGCAAGCTGCCGCTCCGTCTTGTTCATTCTCTAAGCCCCCACCGTTTCATCATCCAAACCTAACTTATTCTATCACAGTAACTTGCCCTTTCGTTTCGTGAATTACAGCAATGGCACGTCTTAAATATCATCCAAGATGAGATAGTCTTAATCCCAAAAAAACTGATACCCCAAAAGGATATCAGTTTTTTTATCTGCTTTATATACAGTTAATTCTCTTTGTTACTTCTTACACGTACATGGCCAGCAACAAGTTATAGATCATCGTCGCAGCTTCCGCTCTTGTCGTTTCACTTCCTGCACGAACCGTATGGTCCGTATATCCGCTCACAATCTTGGCCTGCACCGCGGTATCCAGTGCTTCTTGTGCCCAAGATGGTGTCTGCGATGCATCGGTGAAACTTGGTTTAACGGAGGTATTACCGGACATTCCGGCTTGTGCATCTGAACTTACTTTCAGCGCATTCGCCATCATGACAGCCATCTCGGCACGGGTAATCGTGCGATCAGGCTTAAATGTGTTATCACCGTAGCCGTTCACGATTCCGGCTTGCACGGCTGCGGCAATATCACCTTTTGCCCAGTCTGGCAGACTGCCTTGATCTGCAAATGTCAGATCGGACTCCACGGACTTCAATGCCAGCGCCTTACTGAGCAACGTAACAAACTCTGCCCGTGTGATCTTCTTCGATGGTTGGAACGTACCATCTGTGTAACCTTGAATCACGTTCATGCCCAACAAACGATCTGCATAGTCGGAAGCCCAGTGTCCATTCAGGTCAGACAGATTCACCGGTGTGTAACTGGACACAACGAATGTACCCAGATGATTAACATTGGCCGTTATGCTTCCTGCTGTATTCATCTTGCCACCAATAAATACCCAGCTCTGACGAGCTTCATTATAATAGTAGATTGCAGGTTGGGTCCCGTTAGGCAGATCTGCCGAATCCATATTCAGGCTCAATGTAGCCTGATCATTCAATGTTCTTCCGCCACTGCGGCTGATCTGTACAGCTTGTCCAAGTACATTCAGGGAAGCTGTATTCTGCAACTTGTCCTTGGCAACCACAGACACTTGCAGCGTATCCTTGGAACCAATGGCTCCCGATGGAACATTGAATTGCACGATGTCTTTCAAACCCGTTTGGACCGGCTGATTCGCTTCCACCTCTACCTTCACTTCAGTGGATGAATCTGACCCCGTTTCCGGATTGGTTGGTGTGGTTGGAACGGTAGGCGTTGTTGGCACACTTGGTGTGTTTCCTCCAGAATTCCCACCAGAGTTGCCTCCAGTACCTCCACCTGAACCCCCGCCACCATTGCCTGAGCGTGCTTGTACAGTCACGGTACGGATAACTTCCTGTGCCGCATTACCAGCGATATCCTTCACGTTATACCGAAGGGTGTAGATCCCTGCTGCTTGTGTGTTCACCGTGCCATCCACCTGCACGGAACCACGGATGCCGACATTATCAGAAGCCTGTGCTCCAGGCTCGTTGTACGTATCTCCTACGTTCAGCGTCATCTGGCTGCTACCTTGCAGGGTGATGACGGGAATCTCACGGTCTATTTTAATGACCAGAGGTAAAGTATACGTTTGTTCCAGATCGTCTGTTGCTCGGAATAAAAGGTTGTGCTCTCCCGGCTCCGTTACCTCCAAAGGTGTATTCTCTGTATAAAGTTCATACGTCTGCCCTCCATCACGGGACAACTCGATAATTGCGGAAGTAGCAGGCGCGTATACTGCGCTGGTTACACTAACCGTTACGGACTGGTTCGTCCATGTATCCGTGTGATACGGCTGGCCGTCAGCGGTAGTCATGTTGCTTTTTAATACCAGCGCCTGATTATTCTTGCCTTCCACAATGACAGTGAACGTTTTGGGTTGTGACTCCGTGCCACGTTGCACGGTTGCCGTCAGTTCCAATCGCTCATTATTGTCCGGTTGCGTTAGCAGCTTGCCCTCGTTATTCATTAGTTCCGGGTTGGAGCTGGACCAGCTAATCGTTGCACCATGCTTCCCTTCAACAGGAAGGGTAAGATCGGAATGGACCGCGTTCAGATCGCCCAGATCGATTGCTTGAAGTGTATCGGTTACCGCCTGTGCATCACTGTAAGGTGTGGCACTCATGAAGATTGGGTTGGAGTAGAACCACAGATCGCGATAGTTGCTATCGTTAATTTGATTAAAACGGGTCGTTGCATCAGCTGTCGTATTTTTTGGATCAAGTTGTGGTTCACCGTCTACAGTCTCACCTGTCACGTTCATGCCCAGATTGGTACCGCGAAGGCGGAAATACTTGTCCTGGTCTGTAGCTTTGATCTTGTACGTGATGACATTATAGCCTTCGGCATCTGTCGTCCAATCGTTGGATGTGAAGGTAGCCAGTACCTTGGTAGAGTCGTTGGTGTCTTTGGTATATGCGGCTGTACCCTTCTGGGCCTTGGCTGTCACATCCCCAGCGATGAGATCAACGTGATCCACCACGGGTACTTGTCCAGCGGACGTGCCGCTGTTGATTGGATTTTCATAGTTGTTGCTCGTCGTTGGACTCTTGAAGCGAATCTTCAGCTCTACTTCATCGCCTTGAGTCACATGAAGGTCTCCGCCCATCTCAACCTGAGCACCCGCTCCGGAAGCTGTAAAGTCCAGTGCGTTGATCAGGTCGCCGAATACGGAAAATGATTTTCCCGAACGCAGTCCATCCAGTACTGCCTGCATGCCTGTACCCTCAACCCACGAATAGGTCTTAGCATATTCACCAGGAAAATAACCACTGGAATTCGTACCAATTGTCTTGAAGTGGTAGTCCGAATTGCCATAGTTCCAGAAGTGACGTCCTTCTCCCAGCAATGCATCCCATAGTCCGCCAACCTTGGCGACCATATAGTCTACACCGCCGTATGTACGGTATTTGTATCCATCATCTGCGGTCGGATTAGCTACATTGTAGCTTGTGTTGTACCCTCCACGATCCGGTTCCATCTGGTTACCCAGCATGCCTTCGATACCAAATACCACTTGTGGAGCCAGATCGTTGAAATCACGCAAGTCGGCGACGGTATATTTGTATTTACCGCGTGAAGGATGGTTGATCATCGCATAACTTGTCATTGGATAGTTCGTTGCGAGCCAATTGATGGCGGTTAAGGCATCCTGATGAGTCGTGTAGGCACGCCCTCCGTTCTGATCCCATTTTGTTACGTCAGCCGTATTAAACAAGTTCGCTGCGCGATTCGTGAAACGGTATTCGAATTCCTTGGCAGCGTTCAGCGCTTCGGTTGAGTTCGGCTCATCCGTGAGAATCCCTACCCCAACGTGTTCATGTGTAGGCATGTCCCATTCGAAACCGGAGAAGATTGTTTTACCTGCGTATTTGCCTGCATCCTGAAGGGCCTTGATCTGTGGTACCTGATATTCATTCATTCCTTGGGACATGGGTATTGACCCACTTGGAATGTCTACGCCGTTGTGATCTCGCTTGGATAACCGCAAATGATCCGTAAGCGCAATCCAGTCCAGCCCATATTTGGTTAAACCCGCGTCGAGCACGTTCTCCAGTGAAACCTGTGCATCATCGGACTCAAACGTATGTACATGCAAATCTCCCGTTTGCCAAGAACCTGTTGCCGAGTTGTTGGTTGATGTGTTATCCCCCGCATCTGCATACGTTATCGCAGCAGGGAAAGCTCCCATGACCATCCCTGTAGCCAAGGGTATAAGTGTAAGCATAGCGAGCATTTTCTTGCCTTTATTAATGAACAAAATCGTCCCACCACCCGTTCTGAGTTGTTGTGTCGGGAGTAAATATAAGAGACTTTTGGGGTCAGGGTCAACGGCCTGGAAGTATGTATTTAAAATTTTACATATACCTGCATTCTTTCATATTCCGTTAAAGGTTTTTCTAACTTATCCTAACGAAGTTATACTCTATACTGCTCCATATTGGGGGAGTGAATCTAGGGATAACGCTGCAAATAGGAGGTGATACAAAATTCAGAGATTGTTCACGATTCAGGAAAGTTCCACCACTGCTGTGGATCATTAGGAGGAGAACTGGCGTAGGCGGAATGATGAAGTGGAGAAGATAGTGGGTTTTGTAAAAAAATCAGGATTGCGTATACGCTGAGTATAGAAAAAAGCACCCACGAACTACAGGCATAATATACCCTGAAGCCGCAGGTAATTTGGATTCAGCGGGATTTTGCTTCAGCATTTACATCTTTACTTTTATAAAATGGGGGCGAGTTGTTTGTGAAATCCGACCTATCTCCACTTTATATTTAAGCTGGAAAAATACGATACATAAACCGATAATCTTGGAAATGGCTAACAACGCAAAGATCATTATACATTGAAGGAGTTGCACACTTTTGAAAAGATTCTATCTAGGTTTTGGATTAACGATCACCATTATCATTGGACTATTATCATGCTCTACTCCAACAGAAGCAGCATCGAAGAAAGTAAACTTAAAATTGTCAGATGGAGGGACGTACTATGGTGAAGTTTTAAACGGAAAACCTCATGGTAAAGGAACCGCGAGATGGGAAGAAACCGAAGTTTACTCTGGAGATTGGGTGAGTGGTAAGCGGCAAGGAAAAGGCAAGTATACATATACATTAGTTGAAGGTGGAGGTGTCGCCTTTGAGAATTACAATGAATCTAATATGGGCCATGGAACAGGTGAATTCACTAGACGGATTGTAATATGAAGTGCGACACCTACTGGAAATAAATAAAAAAGGGCCCATGGCCGGATTCGTGTAGAATGAAGTCACCACAACAACCATTCACACAAGGAGAATCCACCATGAGCTACACACATCTTAGCATAATCGAACGCAGCAAGCTAGAAATCCTCCACAGTCAAGGCAAAAGCTCGAGAGCCATTGCACAAGAACTGGGTAGGCATCCATCGATGATTTACCGTGAGTTAGATCGTGTTGCTGCATCACATCCCTATCAGGCAACTGGGAACTGTATACCGTCGTATCAGGTCGTGGGAAAAGTAAAGGCTGCGTAGGGACGTTGATTGAACGCAAAACACGCCTGTATACCGCTGTTCTCATGCCCGACCGTACCGCTTTGTCGATGGAGATTGCGCTCGGTGTAGCGATCTCACAGTACCCTACAGGGACTTTCCTCACAGCCACGGCTGATCGAGGAAAGGAGTTTGCATGCTATGCCAATCTGGAAACGACCCATAGCCTGCACGTTTATTTTGCTGATCCGTATTCGTCTTGGCAACGCGGTTCCAATGAGAATGCAAACGGGATGCTTCGAGAGTTTTTCCCTAAAGGTACCGATTTTGCTCAAGTGGAGGATGAAGATCTCGCCCGTTCACTCGATCTAATGAATCACAGACCACGAAAATGCTTGGGTTGGTGAACCGCTCATGAATCTTTCACAGAGGAACTGTCGCACTTGGTTTGACAATCCGTCATATAAACAAAAACGTGTCGCTGGAAGGCATTCTCCAGGACACGTTTTATTGGAATTTCAGATAGTCACATATGCGTTGATTCATTGCAGCTACTTCTTCACCGTTCAGACTTTAATCTGTTCATACAAACGTGTGGTCACAGCAGAAGGTCGAATATGAAGTTCACTTAATCGTGCCTCTAGATCGCGATAGATGCGCAAGACATGATCATGGTTTCCCATGGACAAATAGGCTTGCATGGCACAACGATACGCTTCTTCTTCATAAGGGGAATGCCACATTGCACGTTCCGCTGCCTCTGCTGCCTTCTTGCCGTTATGCAGCTCCAGATACTTCTCGGAAAGCTTCAACATCAGCTCCAGCGCACCTCGCTCCATCTTCTGGCTCAGTTCAGACATCCAGAAATAATCCTCCTGCGGAAGCAGTTCATCCTGATACATATGCAAAGTCCGCTCCATTTGAGCCAGTGGAACATCCTCCCCGCGCTGCATTCGAAGCACAAGTTCCAGCACATCATATACGTCAGCCCGGATTCGCTTTTTGTCCAGCATGTAATGTTCATTCTTGTAGCTGACCATCTGCTCCATACCCATTTTATTCAGGTTTTTTCTTAGCAGACTGACACATGTATGCATATAGATTTTGGCTTTTTCGTAACGCTCATCAGGCCACAGATGGTCAATAATGCGATCCCGGTGAACAACACCGGTGGCCGGGTCATGCAACAGCAAATATGCAAACAGTTCCTTCTCCTTCGCTGTACGCCACATGACGATTTCACCGTTCGTAGGCGTGACACGAAACTTTCCAAGCATTTGTACAAATAATTGATTCGGCTCATCACTGTTCATCAGAGATTGCCGGTCCGGTTGCTCGGCAGATGACTTGACCGCGTTCCCCTTATCCTTCAGTAATCTGTCAATGGTTCTGGACAATCGGCCCATCTCAATCGGTTTGAGCAGATAATCCAGAGCCTCATGTTCAAAAGCAGAGACAGCATAATGATCATAAGCCGTTGTAAATACAATCACCGCATCCGGTTCGATCTCATGGATGTTCGCTGCAAGCTCCAATCCGCTCATGCCCGGCATCTCAATATCGAGGAACCAGATATCCGGTCGTGTATGCTGAAGTGCCTCCAGTGCCTCGAATCCATTCACCGAACGACCTGCAATGTGGACCTCTCCCGTTCGAGTCAGAAACATCTCCAGCATATTCAGAGCATGAGGCTCATCGTCCACCAAATAGGCCTGCAACACGTTCTCTCCCCCTCTTTTTATTATTGATAAGGAAACTCGATGGTCACCTTGGTACCTTGACCTTGTTCGCTCTTGATCACAGGTGCTTGACCGTTCATAAGTTTCAATCGTCTCTGTACATTTTGGAGGCCAATGCCTTGTTCTGTATGACTTTTGCTCAGAAGAAAGGTAACCTGCTCACCAGACATGCCCACACCATCATCCTCAACCACCACTTGAACGCTATCTTCACATCTTCGAATGAACAAACGAACGGTTCCCCCATCAATCTTCTTGGATACGCCATGCCGTATGGCATTCTCTACCAGTGGCTCAATCAGGAGTGGCATGACTTTACAAGAATATAACGAGCTATCAACGTCCAATTGAACCTGAAGTCGTGAACCAAATCGCTCCTGCTCAATCTCCACATAAGCCTGAATTAACTCCATCTCCTTACTGAGTGGAATCAACTCCTCGGAGTTATCCAGATGAAAGAGAATACGCAGATAACGACTAAAACTGCCCAGCAGTTCTCCAGCTCTCGGCCCATCCGTAAAACATAATGACATGATAGTTCCCAAGGCATTATATAAAAAATGCGGCTTGATCTGTGATCGCAGAAAGGCCATTTCGTTATTGGCTGCTTCTTTTACGAGTTGTTTCATGCCAAGTAATGTATGTATTCGGACAAGAATTTCGCCAGCATCCAGTGGACGGGTAATAAAATCATTGCCGCCGGCCTGAATACACGCCTCAATATCCGCAGGTGTACTGCGCATGTTGATAAACAGAATCGGGAGATCCACCTGGCTGAACTCCATCCGAATCTGCTTGCACAGCTCATAGCCGGTCACCTCAGGCAGCATGGCGTCGACAATCACAAGATCGGGCAACCTTCCGCCAGCCAATGCAGTCCGAACCTTGACATCAGAGTCTGCGAAGCTCAGATGAAAGCCTTCCGTAGCAAGCAATGTGTTCAGTTGTTCCATGTCTACGAGATCAGACGTCGCAATTAAAACGTGGGCTGAAATCACGCTTCCCACCTTTTTCTCCTCCCTCACATCGGTCTCCTGCGTTACGGCTGTCTCCGCCAAATCCTCCATGTCGATACTAGCAGCACACGGAAGCTCAATCATGATGGACGCAGCTTCATCGTTCACCACAAGTTTTCCTCTCATTGCGCTAACCATTTCCGCTGCAACAGACACCCCCGCTGCAATTCGATCGGCTTGCTGTGAACCGGAGTCCACTTCCTGACGTTGCCGAGTACTCCGATCTGGATCAGCTTCCAGACAAAGGATAATCTGCACATTATCCTGATGCCTCTCGCACGCCAGAACCAGCTTCCCATTATGATGCTGTCCCATCATGTGATAGACCAGGTTATACAGTACTTGCAGCAGCCGACTCTCATCCGCCATGACGTAGCGTGCTTCAGGCTCTAACCTGCGAATCATAACAATGCTTTTGCCAGAAGCCAGAAATCCCAGCACCTCCGTGACCAGCGAAAGGCAGGATACCAGATCAACGGTCCCCACGGATAGCTTTATGCTGCCATCCCTGAACCTTGACATGTCAATCAGATCATTGACCAGATTGGACATCCGGTACGCCGTATTGCGGATAAGCTGAAGCTTGCCCCGGATCTCCTGTTCATTAGCACGCCTCAGTGACATTGTCAGCACAGAACGGGACAGATGAATAATGCTGTGAAGCGGAGAGTTTAACTCATGCGAAGTTAATAGCAAAAACTCATCCTTGGCCTTGTCCGACAATTGAAGCTGATGGGTAAGTTGCTGCATCGAGGCATACGCCTGTGTATATTGATAGATCAGCAACATGGCAAAGGTACACAAAATCACAAGCGTTGTACAGTTCAGCAGCACCTGACTGATTGGATACCACGTAACAATGATTCCAAGCACATAGTTTACTAACATAAGCCAGATGCAGATGATCAGCAATTGAGCTTGGGATCGACTCTTGTTTCCGTACCTTGCCTGAATATACTGATGAATAATTACAATGAAAGCCAAGGCGTAGGCACATAGATTGACGGCATACATGCTCTCTTGGATGAACGAATAGATACGAAATGGAGATATCACAATCAACACCACGTATAAAGCCAGCACTATGCTTGGTACCCGAAGCCATTTTTTCAACAGGGGCTTCAGATCAGAAGTAAGTCTCCAGGTAATCATGCTTGTAATAATAGATACACCATATACCGATATATATTTCAATTTGTACGCCAGTTCAAAGGAAATGTCCGGCATCAGCTGTAACAGCAGACGCTCCCCGTTGGTCACCACCGTCAATGCAAAACCAATAAAGAACAACGCATACAGCAGCTGGATTCCATCACGGTGCAAGCGCACATACAGATAGAAGAACAACAATCCAAAGATCACCACAATGCCCATAATCAAAAGCTCAAGTCCCGATTGAATGATCGCTCTCGCTTCCATATGACTGCCTTGTCCCAGATCAATCGAGTTATAGATGCCACCACTACGAAAATCAAAATTGGCTACCTGTAGCACAACTTCAATCTCTGTACTTTCAGGGTGGAAATAGATTGTATAGGGCTCATTACGGGGGACGTACGATGCGGCAGATGTACCCGGCTGCCCGGAACGGCTCATCAATTTCCCATCAACATACATCACATCCGAGAAGCGTACATAACGTTTGGCAATCGCCAGAAGTTCACCTTGCGGCACATTGCGTACAATCAAGCGATAGGTTCCGTAACTTTTGCCATTCATGGGGTATACCTGACTAATCCTTTTATCGTCCCAATTGCCCGGCACTTGTATCATGACAGGTTGGCTATGGTTGAGATTAATCTGTTGTGGTGAGAGCAACTGCTCCGGATAGAACTCCCATTCTCCATCCAACGGTATGAGAGATTGGTTCGTCCACTCCACACCTGCCATGTCCAGAATACCCTGCCTGGCCAAAGGTTTCTCGTGTCCATCTGTGATCTGCCACGCAACCACCAGTGCAAGCAGCAGGGTCATGCATCCGATCCCTAACAAAAATCGATCCGTTCTGATGACCGTCATCTCTCTTTCTCAAGTAAACGTCTATCTTGCAATATAGCGTTATTCTCCCACTCACACCAGATGCTGTCCATCCTTTTTGAAAACCACAATATAACGATGAAAAAAAGGCATCCGCAGATGCCTCCTGGATTTCATCTGATGCTGCTCGTCCCCAGCTGAAAGATAGGAACAAGCAGCATCAGCACTCTACATTTTAATTCTGGGATGCAGCCTGGATTGCACCATAAGCCCAGTGACTTACAGATACATCCTTCCATCTGGAAGTGCCGGACAGTTCAGGTTCAATATGAACCAGACGATTCAGCAAAGTAACCGCCTCCGCTCGTGTTACGGCTTCGTTTGGACGAAATGCTCCGTCCGGAGACACACTCATGACTCCCGTTGCCAATACACGCTGAACCGCCTCGCGGGCCCAGTGCAGTGTAATGTCCGTAGCTTCCTTCGTCAGCTCTGTTGTCGTTACTGCCCCCGTGATATCCTTGCGATTCAGAAGCCGCTCGATAATGACCGCCATCTCAGCTCGTGTGATGTAACGTTCCGGCATGAAATCCCCGGCAGCATTGCCACGCATATAACCTGCTGCAGTCGCCTTGGTAATCGCTTCGCGTGCCCATTCTGCAGCAGGCATATCCCGATATGATGTATCAAGCGTTGCTTCATCGCTGTCAGACGGAAGTATTCGAGATAATAAAGCAGCCATTTCAGCACGCTGAACCGCCTGATTCGGTCTGAACGTGCCATCCGTATAACCTTGAATGTAGGCTGAGGAAGAAGTGCCGTTCATGAGAATCATGGAAAATGTGCTGAACTTGGTAACTTCAAACTCAATTCCCGGTTGATCAGTTCCATTAAATTTAACGATTTTACCCTTAACGAGTTCCTTGGTTCCATCGCTATGTTCAATAAATACTTGCAGCTTGTCCATTTCCTTCTGCGTCAGGTTTGTCTCTCGGATTGGCAGTACTACTGTCACCGGACGACTGCTCATATTTGTCTCAATGGTCATTGGACGACCTACCAAACGGAAGTCCGCGGTATTTGATGATGATTTGACGATTAATGGATCGTTCTGGATACGCTGCTCCACCACTTCACGCCCTGCAGTATCCTTGATCGGCACAAGATGGAAGAATATATCCGAGCCCAGTCCCTGTAAAGAATTCGCCGGCAGTTGCAGGGAAGCATTATCCGTTTCAATATACAGATTCATCTTCTCATCAGCCATCAGTGAAGTAGACTTGGCTGGCAGCTTCACGTTCAGTTCGGATACCTCGTCTTTCTCATCCGGAATCATGATCCGGGCAATATTCGAACCGGCCTTCTTCAGGCTTTCAATTGCACGAGAAGTCTGCTCAGCCGTCAGATTTACCTCGTCTTTTTTGCGTCCATCTGCCCCTGTTGTTCTCTCTATAATCGTTGCCGAAACAACGGCATTGGTGTTCCGTTCATTAGTCACATTTACTGTAATCTTCTCGGAAGTGCTTGCAGGCGTGGATGGTGTTGACGAACCACCGGATGAACTTCCTGAACCGGACGAACCCGGATTGGATGGTGTTGTTGGCGTAACTGGTGAACCCACGACTGAAATTTTGCCCGGTACAATCTGCTTGTTCATCTCCATTGCATCAGTATCTGTCACCGTAAAATGTTCAGGCAGGGTTGTGTCGACAACCTGAACCGGATAATCTCCTGTAATAGCACCGGAAGCAATCGTGAATTCAATTTTGAACAGCGCCTGCGGGCTCTCCGATGCCGGAATTGGGCTCTGTCCTCCGTCCTCATCACTCCAGCCCACGATGACTGATCCCGTCTCATTATTCGCGTTATACTGGATTCCCGGAACGTTACCTGTAACATTAACCACCTGAAGGGCTGTAGGATTATACTTCAAGCGTACCCCATACGACCCAATCGGTTGATCAAGCGACACGGTATCCACCGGGAGCGTGACCTTGTCACCTGCTTTTCCTTGCGCTGATCCGATCGAAACAAGTACATTTCCAACTGGCTTCTCATCTGACAGCACAGTAACTTTTCCATTTTCCCCAGTCACCTGAAACAGATCGTTTTGCGCAATCAGTACCCCTGAATGAAGGATTACTGAACTTGCACTGGCAGTCGCACTATCCTTGATTTTGAAATGAAGGGAATACAGCACTGTAGATTGATCGATGAATTGTTGATTCGTCGTCACAATCTGAATGAAACCTAGAACAGACGTATCTTTGGTCAGGCTAACTCCCTGATAGTTTTCATAGGCCTGTTGGTTTACAACCTCGTCCCCTTCCACAAGTTCAAGCACAGCCGAATCATAGGCAAAGGACAGTTCAGAGTGATAAAAAGAAAATTCTGAGCCTTTTGAATCATAAGATACAGGCACTTCGACGATTTCTCCTGGTTTCCCGGAGACTTCACCGATATGAATATTAGGATCTACGCTGGCTACTGCCTGAGGAATCCACGAGAATATCATAGAGACCATAAGCAGCATAGCCAGAATAGTCTTCATTGTTCGTTTGGAGTTTGCTGAAAATAGATATAAATTCTTGCTATGCAAGGTATTCACCTCTTCCTAGGTTAATGAGTTGATGCCCAAGTAAACGCCCATAATCAGCACTGAATCTTTCATATCCAGAACACCGTCATCATTCATATCCAGTGCTTCAATCTGTTCTGGTGTAAATGTGATCAGCCCTTTGATATATTTATTGACCAATAACGCATCAGCTGGTGTAAGCACACCATCGCCAGTAGCATCACCTTTAATTCGCAGCATAATCGTTACATCCACGCTATCAGAAAAAACAGTTCCATTGTTGGCCTGCCAGCCAAACGTTGTCTTTATCCCTGTAAAAGCTGAAGCAGGAATGAAGGTCAATGCATTCAACTCTGCGACAGGAATCACCTGATTCTTCACAACGTCAACACCATTCAGTTGCAATGTGCCACTGTCAGGCAGGGATACGATGCGAATATCCGTCATAGGTCGGTTCTCTGGGTCGGCATAATTACTGTCAAAATCAGTAGATGTAAAGGCTATTGGTAGCCCTTTGATAACTGTTTTGGAAAATGCACCTGCTGTAGGCTTAGGGGTGTCATCTTTGCTGAGACCCAGAGTACGAGCAGTAGTTCCGTCTGAACTGAAAATGACGATCCGGTCCCTCGCCGTATCAGCCATGTACAATTCACCTTCTGGTCCAACGCTGATCTGATTGCCTATGTCAATGGGATAGGTCTCCGATCCACTCACCCACGTACTCAAGACAGGCCGATCAGGATAGACAAAGCCTTCGTAGCCTGTGCGCATAATCTGATTCTCGCTCACAACGTATAAACGTTTGTCTACTACATCCAGTGTCAGATCTGCAAGCTTGTCTGTTGAATTCTGTATACCAACCAAGGGGTAGAGCATAACTCCACTATTAGATGTATACCATTTCTGATTTCCATCTCCAAGAATTACACTGGAGTATTCTGTGAATCCTCCGCTCTGTGATCCCCAGCCTGAATTGTCCAGGTTCATGTCGGCTAATGTGGCATACCTCTGTGGAACGTTATTATGCACTCTGTACTCGTTGTAGAACAGGGCCAAGGTTTCATTGTTGTTCTGTTTGTACCGAATTACATTTCGGATATAGGGTTGCTTATCCTCGTCTTGACCCGCATACAACGAAAATTTACGCATAACGTCTATAGGCGGCGCGTTCACTGTACCGTCCGGGTTAAAAATATGTACCTGTGCTTTTGCACCTGATTCAGCAGCATAGATCAACCCATCACTGCCCATCGTAGCCGCCGTTACTTGGTTGACCTCCATGGTCGCCAGCACTTCGCCTTCCGCTGTAGCCCGAATAACCCGATTGTTGCCGCTGTCTGCGATCAGCATCTCTTTTTCCCCATCAGCCGTCTTATAGAACTCGATATCTGTAGGTTGGCTTAACGAAATGGGTGTTGTTGCGGCCAATGCCGATGAAGATGGAAAACCCACGCTTGTGAGTAATGTAACGACAAGAGCAATCACAGTCCACCGTATAAACTTCACTCTTGTACCCCTTCCAATGTATAGACTCAAATGTTCTCCTCCTTAACCTTTCTGATGACTTACTGTTTCAATATACATAACAGCTCTTAACAATCACTGAACACCTCAGAACCTATAGATAAAAGAGAGGATCTTTTTTCTCATAAAAAAACGATGGGGCTGCCTCAAAAAGGAATTGCTGCTCCCTCCAAGCGCTAACGAACCTACCTAATCTTAAAAGGCGGATCATCAACGGTTGTAAGATTTAACGAACCTCAGTCACGCTATTTCGTCATAAAAAGGTATCAAAACCTAAAAATCGACCGAATCGACGAAATAACGTCTCTGTAATTCGTTAGATCTCAGCTCTGGGCAAATGGGTGCGGATAGCGTGTCTCAGGTTCATTCGAACAAAATAACGCTAACAAGGGATGCCCCTGTCATATTCATGACGTATGGGACATCCCTAGCGTTAATGGTTCATTCATATAAAATTAGATATGCCGATGCAACGGATCGCTTCGTTCTACCGAATAAAAAGTTTCATCAAGGTATTAAAAATCGGATTCACAATATAACCTGTCGGATGGATCGAATATCTTTTGCCCGAGTTCAGACGACTGATCTTTTCCATTTCCTCAGCGGACAGCTCAAAATCAAAGATTTCACTATTCTCTCTGATCCGCTTTGGATTGGATGATTTGGGAATGAGGATGACGCCCCGTTCCAGGTGCCAACGCAAAATCACTTGAGCCACTGTCTTACGATGATGATCAGCGATTTCCTTCAATACCGGATGCTGTAATAATACTTGATTCCCCTGACCTAACGGACCCCACGCCTCATGCAAAATCTGATGTTGATCCATATACGCACGCAGTTCGTTCTGTGGAAATTCCGGGTGTGTTTCGATCTGGTTGATCATCGGCAAGATTTTTGCATGCTTCCTTAATTCTTCCAGATGCTGAATCTCAAAATTCGCGACCCCAATGACTCTGATCTTGCCTTCCTCGTATAATTCCTCCATGGCTTTCCATGTTTCGATATACTTCGGCGAAGCAAAATGGATTAAATACATGTCGAGGTAATCAACACCCAGCTTGTTTATCGTTTTCTGAAAAGCTTTCTTGGTCGCTTCATAGCCATGATCTGTATTCCAGACTTTCGACGTGATGAAGAATTGCTCGTGCGGAATCTGACTATGCCGGATCTCTGCTCCCAGCGCTTTCTCATTCCCATAGATTCGGGCAGTATCAAAATGTCGGTAGCCAACCTGAATAGCCTCGCGAGTCGCTGTTGTAAATTCTGCTTCTTTCGTTATTTTGTAAACTCCAAAACCCAGTTGGGGAATGGGAACTCCATTTCTGGCTTCAACCACTTTAGTATGCAAATTCATTTTAACTGCTCCTCTCAAAAAAACAAGATATACTTGATATATATTATATCTAGTTAAAGCCAAAAAAAGAGGTTAACCCTTTCTTTCTTTATGAAACAAATCGGTTAACCGTATATCTTTTAAATAATTCTGCATGGCGATCTCAGCGCCTTCAAGATGATGAATGACCTTTTGTTTCACATCGTCCACGTCTTGTCCCTGGAGTGTTACATCAGTATGAATTTTAAACAAGTCTTTGCCGGGTTCAACCGCCAGGAATACATCCAACATCGTGATTTCCGATAAAGGCTGAGCAAGCAATATGCCGCCCTTGGCACCTTCTTTGGCCATTGTCAGTTTGGCGTTATTCAGATTGCGAATGACTTTTACCGTCGTAGGAACCGGAATATTTAGCTGCTCCGATATCAACTTGGTGGACAAATAATTTGAACAGTTCTCCTCGGATAGAGCGTGAATATAGAGCAGAATCGAGATTCCCTGTGATAAGGCTGTAGAGTATGCCATTGCATTCATCCTAACTATTTCTTTTCTAAATATACTATATATCTTTTATGTTTAGTTGACAACTATCAGCCTATTCCCACTCAAGAAGAACTCCGCTTCCCCTTGTTCGATGTATGTATACACATGATCGTGGTCTATCCATTCCCCTGCCAAAGAAAATGATTCCGTCACTCTTGCCGCTCTTACGAATGGCGAAATGTTATTCATCCATAGCTCATACACATCTATTCCTCCCAACTGCCTTCTCACTGATCCGGTTTATATATTGGCAAACACTTTATCGAAGCCTGCTTTGGACTTGGCAAACAATTCACTTGAATCGACGGTTGGCGTTGGGGCCAGCACCTCCTGAGATACGACACCTGTGTAACCAATCATCTTCAGATTCTTCAAGAACCCCTGCAGATCGATTACTCCTTCGCCAGGGTATAACCGCTCATGATCCAGCAATTCTTCAATAGGCAAATCATAAGCATCATTGATATGAACATGGACAATCTGTTCCTTCTTAAGATCCAACACCTCTTCGATCTTTAATCCATTTGTATGCCAATGATAGGAATCCACCAATAAACCTACATTCGGAGCATGAATTGTTTCGATCCAGTCAAGCGTATCCTCCACACTCCAAATAAATGGATTCTTCCATTGCGTGCGCAGATGATGGCAACCCACAAACTCCAGGCCTAGTCGAATTCCATAGGCGTCCAGAATATCTGCACACAATCTCAATCGTTTGGTAGCTGCCGCCATAAATGATGCTGCTGGCTGATCCGTGGAAGGTAAAATATAGGTGCAACAGCTGTAACAGTTCAACGAAGCGGAGGCTTCTGCCATTTGAACCAGCGATTGAAGTCCTTCACGAAACTGTTCATCTGTGGTTCTCCAGTCCACGGTCAGACCGGATGAACCGATGATCACCTGATTGCTTTCCAACAGCAGTATGGCCTGTTCCTTACCAACCTCTTCAATCAATGAGAGCGGATTCAAATCTACAGACTGAAATCCGTATTTTGCAGCATTCGTGATATATTGTTCATTGGACTCGATGTTCCCTAAGCCTGCACTTGTTAACCCTCTAATCATCCCAATCTCCTCCTAGGACCAGTCAAACAGTACTCCGTTATACTGGTCTTTATTCAATCTCAGACCCTCGTAAGCTTCTTGCGCTTGATCCGGCTTCATCACATGACTGATCAATGGTTCGATATGCAGCTTGTTCTTTAACATCAGTTCAAACACAATGTTCGAATTTCTCACCAGAGAATGCTTAACGAATTCGTTCGGCTCAACCGGGAAGCGTCATTCACTACACCGGCTCCATTCGTTATGGCATCTATCTTTACTTTTATTTTATCTTCTCCGCCATGAAGCGTATAGTCAACCCCACTCTTTTTAACTACAATATAAGACTTTTCATTCGCATTGTATTTGATTGCAAAACCGATTTTTTATCTAAAACAACGAATTTAAAACCCTTGTAAGCGAATCCAGCATAAACGTAAAAAGACTCACAAGATCCAATGATCTGTGAGCCTCATATTCAATCCTATTCAGTCGTAGTCTGATACAATGCGGTACACCCATTAGAAGATGGGATACTTCAGGGATATCCAGCTGTCATTGAAACCAGATTGGCCGCATGGTTCCTTTTTGCTAATTTCACAGCTACACTTGTCACTTCTCAACCGCCAACTACGGCTGCAACCCATGAACCTCAAACTCATAGATTCGGGCTGCCGTATCGCCGCCCTGCGTAGGTCTAAGCACATTCAGTTTCACATAACGAGCCTTGACCAGTGAAATTGCATCCGAGGTTTCGGCTGCGGTATTCCCCTGTACATGAACTACATCGGACCAATTCACGCCATCAGCACTGACCTGGATCGAATAGTCGTTCGTATTAAAACCAGACCACTCCCCACCACTCTCCGCATGTTTGATGACAAAACCACTGATCTGATGTTCTTTGCCAAGATCAACTTGCAGCCAATGCGGCTGGTTACCCAGTGCGCACCACTTGCTGTTGCCAGTCACCTTGCCATCGATCGCCTTCTCTGCACCTTCCGCGGATCCACAGGCGTGGTCAACTGTCGCCTTTTTGCCCAGAGCGACATTTTGGATTCCAGAAGCAGCCTTGCTGACGGTAATCAGCGACTCCTTCGTCACCGTATCCTGCCCCGAGCTGTTGGAAGTTGTTAGCGTCACATTGTACGTGCCTTCCTTGTCATACATTACCACTGGATTTTGCTCCGTGCTGACAGCCGGACTGCCATTATCAAAAGTCCACGACCAGCCTTCCGTCACCTCGGAAGAAAGATCAATGAAATGCACTTGCTGACCCGGTGTGACAAGTGTTGCATCGGCCTTGAATCCTGCTTCCGGCTTCGGATACGCTGGCCACTGGATGGTCACGCTGGTAGACTGGCCGCGCTCATACTTCGCATTCACTGCCACGACTTTCAGTACAGTCGCCTGTTCCGCGTTGATTCTCTTCATCTCAGGCACATAGAACACGTTATTGGCTGTCGCACCCACCCAAGTCTCTTTGCCGTCGGGCAGTACACGGTAAATCTCATATTGTTGAACTTCCTCGTTCAACGCGTTCCATTGCAACCTTGCATCACCGTAAATACCGCCGCGGAAGTCGGATTGGGTGACATTCAATGCTTGAACGGCCTCAAGAGGGTTCGATGGATCACTGTTCTTGTGGATAGATAACTGCCCAATATGGATGTTATAATCCGATACGGTTTCTGTACTGTCAAAATACAAAGACAATGCCGCAATCTGCTTTCCTTGGTAAGGCGTCAGATTGATCACGTCTGTCGTCCAGTCGGTTGCCTTCTCGTTCTTCACATCCAGAAAGACGAACTGGTCCGGCTGGTCTGCAAAAGCAAGGCCAACCTTCATACCCGGCTTGCTCTGTGTCTTGTACGTGATCGACAGCTTGGTAGCTGGCTCAATCTTCAGATCGGTTTGATACAGCTTCAGATGGGTGGCATTTGCCGAACTTAGCGTACCCGCTACCTTCAGGGAACTGCCACCATAATAGGCATCCGACCAATCGAGAGAAGGCTTGAGCGCCGTGCCTTTACTTTCTGCTAACCAGCGCCATGTCGGAAGTACGTCCTGCAAACTTCGATTATTCCATCCAGTCTCCCGCACTTGTGTGCCATCCACATAGAATTTCTCGCCACTACCCGTGTTGAAGTTGGTCGTGAATGGCAGTTGGTCCACCGGCGATGATTCAATCACATTGTTCGCAATCCCTTTCCAGGCCTGGCTTGTCGCCGTATTGGCCGGGTTGCCGTTCTGCCCTACCCAGAATTTATTTTCACGGGCAAAGAAATCGGTCATGCTGTCCGCGCTGTTGAACGACCAATCCGGCCGGTAAATGCCGAGGGAAGTCACAGCCGGTTTCCCCTCAGGAAACAGCAAATTCCATTTCAGACTGGTATCGTATCCTTTCGCTTCCACATCAATACCTGCGAACAGGTCAAATGGTGATCTGCCCAGACTCTTGGATTTGGCCGCAGAACTGCCAAGATCATTCCACCAGAAATTCAGGAACATGCTGTCTGATACCTTGCTCCCGTTATCCTGCAGGAACATCGCGTTCCGGTCCGTCAGCGCATTCTGCCATGAAATATTGCCTTCCTTTGTCATGGAATCATACCAGATGATCTCCATACCCGCGGGCTTATGATCCTGAAGATAACGGAGGAATGCCTTCATTAACTGTGCATCAGTGGCTGTTCCACCTTCAGTCTCCTGGTTGATAAACCAGCCGTCAAAACCGTAGTACTCCGCTACCTCAATCAGTTTATCCGCAGCCGGGAAGGAGCCGTCGCTGTTCTGCTGAAGCATTTGCTTCACCCACTCATATTTGCCACCGTATACGGATGGCGGAAAGAACACTGTGCCCATGATGGGCACTCCGTTCCGGTGTGCCGCATCAATCGTGTCGGCGCTTGGTGGCACAATAATACCTTCTCCCGCCGAGCCACCCCAATATACGAGCTTGTCGACATACTGCCAGTAAGAGAACGTATTTGCGAAAAATGTATCCGAGCCCTGTGATGGAACACCGCTGGTTCCCTTATTCAACGCAGACAAGGCCATGACTTTGGGATCTTTCGTTGCGTTCGGGTTAACTGCCTCTCCCGTGAATCGGCTCTGGAGCGGAATGGTGCTCCGGTTGAAGGCCGCATCCGGGTCGGAAGCTGGATTCCAGTTAAGCAATTGTTCAGGCAGCCAATAGGATGAATAAGGTTGTTTTGCCAAGGCCGCCGAGGAAAGAACAGCGCATACCAATATTACAAATAGGAGACTCGCACCAAGCTTTTTCATGCCATACCCTCCAATCCAATTTTGGCAATCCAATCAGGGTAAAAAGAAACGCCCGTCAACCGGGCAGACGTTTCCATGTCTTCTTTATTTCAGGTTTACTTTGGATTTGCAGCTTTCCATTCATCGTATTGCTTTTGCGCTTCTGCAATCACTTTATCCAGACCTGCCGCTTTCAACTTCTCGATCGCTTTCGGCAGATGCTCATCCGGGTCAACAGCTCCCGTCATGATCGATGGGTAGAATTCCTTCACGATGGCGGAGATGGAAGCGACTTCCGTCTTCACCGGATCAGGATTGAAGTTGAAGCCAAAGCTTGGAGCAACCTTCGCGGAATTGTTGAATTCCTTGAACGCTTCCCACTTATCGGCTGGATCTTCCTTGTGCATGTAGGTCAGGAACAGATTACCCAGGGCAAAACCAGGCATCTGGAACCCGTCCTTCATCGCTGGCAGATCCTCTATGACATTATCCGATACCTTTTTGTAATGTGTACCCTCAATTCCGTAGTTGATCAGGTTACGCAGATATGGATCGGTATTGAGCAAGTTCAGGAACATCATGGCCCGTTCCGGGTTCTTGGAGTTCGCCGAGATTGCATGCATAGCGCCTGTTGCTGAGCCAGTGAAAATAACCGGATCCTGCATCGGTGTAGTCACGATATCATAGCCCGCACTTCTGGACCATCCCAGTTCAGCGTACGGCTGTGTCTGTTCACGGTCAACAAACCATTTGCCTGTTTTGATGTTGTCGATGCCCTCCAGTGTCGCTACATCTTTGCGCAGATAACCAGCCTGATAGTATTTACGGATGGTTTTCAACGAGCTTTTCAGCTCTTCGGATTCCAGCATATTAACGTATTTACCGGTGTCACCATTCATGTTGATACCAACCGGGAATTCGTCACCCAACAGGAAGTCGAACGCTAGATAAGGCTTAAAGCCCTTCGGAACAGCCAGCGGAGTAATGTCGGCCGGTTCATTGTCCTTGATTTGCTGCAGGTAAGGCTCCAGATCCTCTAATGTACGAATCTTGGTGATGTCCATGTTGTATTTATCAACGTACTGCTTATTGAAGCGCCATACCCATTGCGAAGCCAACTCTTTGTTAACCGGCACGGCATAGTTTTGGCCATCGATCTGCGATCCTGTGAGGAATCGTGGATCAAGCTGCTCTTTAATGCCCTGACCATACTTATCCAACAGATCATTGATTGGCAAGAATGCTCCTCTGGTCGCATTTGGCAGATAGTCATAAGCCCAAGAAGAGGTGAAAGCGATATCATAATTTTCGCCCGAAGCGGTAATGACTGGCATCCGTTTAGAATAATCACCCCAGTCAATCATCGTGATGTCGACGGTTGCATTTATTTTCTCCATTAAGTATTTGTTCATTTCTTCCTGCACCATTGGCAGATCGCGCTGTGGACCACCAATCATATATACCTTGAGCTTCACCGTATCCTTATCGCCTGGTTCTCCCCCGGATGCCGTATTCCCGCTTGTATCATTGGTATTACTACCACCGCAGCCTGCTAGAACAGTAGAAAAAGCAAGCAGTAAAGTAACCATGAGCAGAGCGATTTTTCTTGTCTTCATGTGTATCCCCCTTATCAATGTTATTGTTACTGCCCTTGGAGGGCAGGCACAACCAAACTTATTCTTTGACCGAACCGATGGTCAGGCCTTGTATAAAATACTTTTGGAAAAACGGATACGCCAGCGCAACCGGCAGTGTAGCCAAGACAACCATCGCCATGCGGACGGTCTCCGTTGGCAGTGTCGAGGCAATGTCGTAGGACACAACCCGGCTGCTGTTTTGCACAACAAAATCCATATTGTTCTGTATTCGAATCAGTAATGTCTGGAGTGGAATCAACTTCGCATTGTCGATATAGAGCAGCGCATTGAACCAGTCATTCCAGAATCCTAATGTACTGAACAATCCAATAGTCGCAATACCCGGCAACGAAATCGGCAGTACGATGCGCGTATAGATCCCGAATTCAGTAGCTCCGTCGATTTTGGCCGACTCAATAACCGCATCCGGCACGGTGGTCGTGAAAAATGTACGCATAACGATAATGTAAAAAGCGTTCATGATCGACGGCAGGATCAGCGCCCAGATCGAATCCCGCAAGTGCAGCACCTGCGTAACCACAATGTAACTGGGAACGAGACCGCCGGAAAATAGCATGGTGAAGAAGGCCAAAAAGCTGAAAAACCGACGCTGTGCAAAATTTTTGCGCGAAATGGCATACGCATACGTGGTGACCAAATACAGTGTGAGCGCGGAACCGACAACCGTCACCGTTAAGGTAACCCCAAACGATTGGGCCATCTGCTGCCCGGATTCCATAAGGAATCGATAGGCATCCAGCGTCCAGACTTCAGGGAATAACTTAAATCCATTGATCGCCAGCGTCTTCTCATCGGTAAATGAGATGATAACGATGAACAGAAACGGAAAGATACAAGATAAGGCAAACAGACCGATAGCTATATTAAAAATCACATTGGATAATGGCGAAATGGCATTCAGATCTCTCGATTTCTTTCCGGTCCTCTTCGCATGGGCTGATGCCCGCTTTACCGGTTCGCTTAAATTACTCATGGACAGCACCCCCTTGCCGCAAGCCTAGAATACGGCATAATCCTTTTCAATTTTACGCACAGCATAGTTTGCCAGCAGGACAAGAATCAAACCAACAACCGATTGATACAATCCTGTAGCTGTACTCATTCCTGTATCACCCATAATGGTCAAGCCGCGGTATACAAACGTGTCGATGACATTGGTGACCGGATACAGCGCACCAGAGTCCCGCGGAACCTGATAGAACAGTCCAAAGTCGGAACGGAAGATCCCTCCGATCGCCAGAATGGTGAGGATGATCATTAGTGGTCTGAGCAGTGGCAGCGTAATGTACCGGATCTGTTTCCACTTCGTAGCGCCGTCGATCATCGCTGCCTCATAATAAGAACGGTCGATACCTGCAATTGCCGCCAGATACACTACACTGCCATAACCTGCACCTTTCCACAGGCCGAGCAGAATGAGAAAATACGGCCAATACCCTGTCTCACTGTACCAACTGACCGGATCTCCACCAAAATAGGTAATGATCTGGTTGAACACACCCTTTTCCACACTCAGAAACGAGAAGACGAAATAACTGATAATAACCCATGACAGGAAATAAGGCATAAACATCGCGGTCTGGTAAATCTTCGCCAGCCGTTTGTTCAGCAGTTCGTTCATGATGATCGCAAGTGTCACCGCAAGCACCAACCCGAGAAAGATCAGACCCAGGTTATACAGAATGGTATTACGTGTGATGATATAGGCGTCACTGGTGGAGAACAGAAACTCAAAGTTTTTGAACCCGACCCATTCGCTTTTTAGAACGCTTTCAAGAAATCCGCCCGGATGAATCCGGAAGTCCTTAAAAGCAATAATCGTTCCGAACATTGGCAAATAGGCAAAAATGATAAACCAAGCTGCTCCCGGCAGTACCAACAGAAGAAACGCCTTGTTCTTCATCAGACTTTTGAAGATGTCCTGCACGGCTGTCCCTCCTTATGATCTCGTTCATTATCGCTTTTAGCTGCATCCAGCATTAATCCCCTATAATCAACACTGGACCTTAGCTCTTTTGTTGCTTTGGATTTCCTCGTTCACTCCTACCTTCATTATGCAAGCGCTACCAATTTTGAGATAGTTGAAAAAACCAATAAATTGATGGATTAATCAAAGATCGTGCATTCATTGCATAACAAAAAAGACACCCCCACATGCGGAGTGTCTTCATTCAGCCGGAGCGCCCGGCTTACTTTTTCATGTAGATCGAGCGCAGCTCCGTAGGCGAAACGCCAGCATATTTCTTAAACTGTCTGTAAAAATAAGTGGAGTCCCAATAACCCACCTCGCCCGCTATTTCTGCCGTTTTTTTATCCGAATATAACAGCAAATGGGTAGCACGCTCGATCCGGTACTGGTTCACATAATCAGAAAAAGTGGTACCGACCTCTTGCTGGAACAATTGGCCAAGGTAGTTCGGATGAAGCTCCAGCCTCTGACTGAGCGTCTTAAGTGAAAGCTCATCCTGATAGTGATTTTTCACCACCTCCAGCACAGCCATGATATGCGGGCTATACGTTTTCTCAGCGGTATGATATGTATCCAGCGTGCGATGAACAACCTTTCTGACCAATTGTTTCAGTTTGTTGAGCGTATGAATTCTGGACAGTGGCCCGAAAATATCTCCGTAGTCCGGCGTTTTCTCCAGTTCCTTGGCGGCCAGCATAAGCTGGATCGCAGAATTGAAGAACGGTGTTCTCGCAAGGCAGAGTTCCTTCCCCTCAACATTGAAGAATTCGTCGATGAACCGGTCCACCTCAGTAACTTCCCCATCCCGCAGCAGCTTGTGGAACTGCTCCATCGCTGGCCCAGGTTTCTTCTGATGCTGATTCGTAGCTTCTTCTTCGTTCTCTACTTGCATGATGAAGGTATTACAATCCATAAACAAATGATTCTTAAGCCACAGCTTTACGGACTTGCAGCTCTTCGGAAAACCCAGATATGTCGACTCGGATTGACCGATAATTCCCCATACACGTGCATCTGTGTCCTCGGTAACCGCTTGCTTCATCCTGGTGAGTGCCTGAATCTGCCATTCATCATTACCTTCCGTACCGGCTGAAACGAACAGCAGCATGATGTCTCCCTCCTGATCGGGAAAACAGATGATACCGCAGCCATCCGGGAGGTCTTTGTTCCCGATCTGCTCACACTGCTCAGTAATTCCAGGCAGATACATCTGGGGATCATCCCCCTGGTCATCTCCTACAATCCGTAGAGAAGCCGCACAATATGTGGACTTGTTCATGGGAATCTCAAGCAGCTGCGCACGCTCACGGAATTCTTTGGCGTCAATGGTTTCGTTCGCCCACCGCTGCAAAATATTGTTGCGCAGAATTCTCCAGCTCTGATCCATTTGAATCTGGCGCATCTCTTCATGCTCCCAATCCCGCTGCATATGCTTGATGGTCGCTTCCAGTTCCTCCATATTGACTGGTTTGAGAAGGTAGTTCTCGACCCCCAGCGAGATGCCTTCCCGCACATATTGGAATTCTTCGTAACCGCTCAAAATAATGAATTTAGTATATGGATTACGCGCTTTAGTCTCCCGGATCAATTCAAGTCCGGTCATTTGCGGCATCATGATATCCGTAATAATCAGATCGACAGGCCCCCCGTCCATCATTGATAACGCTTCCAACCCATTGCAAGCCGTTCCGACAATCTCCATATTATTCTGATCCCAATCAATGATGGCTTGCATTCCTTTCACAATAAGCGGCTCATCATCGACCAACATTACACTTCTCATCCCGTTTCCTCCCTTGTAACTGGAATGCTGATGGTCACCTCACATCCTTCGCCCTCCACACTGTTCAGGTGCAGACCATAATTACTGCCGTAATTCAGACGTATGCGGTCGTGCACGTTCTTAAGACCCAAAGATCGGTCAGATGTCTCAGCAGCTTCATCGCCCTTATGCAACCCTTGTTGCAGTTCAAGCAATCTCTCCGCGGAAATCCCCTTTCCGTTATCCTTCACACGGATACGAATCACGCCGTTCTCTTCTTCGGCTGTGATGGAGATCCGATTATCATCATCGTACGTACGAAAACCATGCACAATGTAATTCTCAATAATCGGCTGGACCAGCAACTTGACGACCATGCTTCCCGCCGCTGCATTCTCGATATGGGTCTCCACGTGCAGCTTGTCCTCATATCGATATTGGACCAATGCCAGGTACATACCGCACAGCTCTATTTCCTCTGCCAAGGTTACATGTGTCTGCTTTTTGATCAAATGACGGAACATCGTGGCGAGAATATAAATCATCTGCCCAACATCCCTGGCTCCCAAACTGATGGCTTTCATGCGGATGCTTTCGAGCGTATTGTACAGAAAATGGGGATTGATCTGGGCTTGTAAAGCCACAAGCTGCGCGTTCTTTTGTTTGATCTCCGACACATATACCGTTTCTATGTAAGACTCCAGCCGATCACACATATGATTAAATCTCTGCGAAATCTGCTGCAGCTCATCTTCCCCCTCCATCTCAATACGTTTACTTAGATCACCCTCCTGCCAGCGACGCATGTAAAGCACGAGTCTGTGAATTTTTTTGGAATAACGGCGGATGATAGTGAACGTCACTGCGATGCTAACCATGATGCACAGAATCACAATTCCAATGAGGCTGAAACGAATCGCCTGAAGGCTCTGTTTGATGTGAGACTCCGGAATAATAGAAGCCACGACCATTCCTGTATTCCCGATATTCAGCAGCTGCACCTTGGAGCGCTCCTCCAGATCCACCCAATCCTCCGGCGAATTCATCTTCCCCCAGTACGGGTAGACGGTGTTGTCAACCTTGCCCAGTGAATCGAAAATGACCTGGCCTTCCCCGGTCATCAGCATGACCCGGCTGTCCTTGCCGCCGAGTCTATCTCGAAGCAGCCCTTGGATGCGGTCTGTATTCAGTTCAAACATAATTGCACCGTACTGCTTCAATGTGACGGAGTCCTTGAGCACATTCGCGTAGCTATACGGGGTAGGCTCATCAGCCATTTTCCCTTCGAAAAGCGGTTCGCTGCCCATGTACTGCCAAGGTGCATTCCTCAGCCGCTGGAACCAGCCCTGATGCCCTGCAGACAGCTTGGGATGATAGTAAAAGTGCTGGGTCTCCCGATTAAGAACATAGAAGAAATCCTGATCCGTGCTGTATAACACGACATTTGCAATCGAAGCCTCATCCTTTAACAGCAGACGTAATTGATAATCGAAGTTCCCTCGCTCCGTACGGTAGCTGTAAGCGTATTGATTCAGGCGCCAATTGAGAAAATCCTCGTATTCATGAGTCAAAAAATACTTCAGATCATCGCCGATCATGGCGTCGGTATAAATCTGCTGCACGGCGTTATACAGCCGTTCGTACTGCTGATTCAGGTTGATACTGACAATATCCAGTTCCTGCAAGCTCGCATCCATTCGTTCCTGTACCACTCGCTGTTCATAATAGCGGTAGGCCAATACCGCGATGCTGATGAACAACAGGACCATGACCATGGAATAAAACAGTAAGATTTTGTTGAACATTTTTTTCTTCAAGTAGTTCTTATACATGGTTCGTATCCTGGACATTCACGCCTGAACACCTCCTCCAGACCCATTTCCAACTCAGTGTATCACCGTTTGGTTAAATTCGACAATCACCAGTGCACAGGACCAGCAATCCATATTTTAGTTTGTCAAAAGCGAATGGAAGCGCTATAATGGGCGCATTCCCCTATAAAGTTATGTCATACATACTCGCTTTGGATGCTCTCAATATATGAATCACTCCCCGATAAAATGAACTGGGGGTTTTTAACGATGTTTCTTACTGAAAACAAACTACACGCACGTATTCATGAATTATCCGAGCTCCGTTACCGGGATCGTTTGCCTTTAAATCATTTTCTCGCCTGCGAAGACCGCAGGGAAGAGATCAACCCGGTCCTTCCGGCAGATGATAGCCATTGGAAGCCTATGTATACAGGAGAAAGTTGGTCCGGTCGAGATCTTTATTTGTGGCTGCGTACAAAAGTCGAGTTCCCTTCCTCTTGGAAAGATAAACGGATTGTCGGACGGTTTGATTTTGGCGATACCGGGGGTGGAAACAATTCCGGCTTTGAATCCCTGTTCTACTGGGATGGCAAGCCGTATCAAGGCGTAGATTCCAACCACAAGGAAGTGTTCTTTCCAGCCTCTGCCGCAGGCAGCACCAACGAGTTAGTCTTTCGCTTATGGTCCGGTCTGGAAGGTGGCGGTCAGCCCCGCAACCAGACGCATACATTCAGACAAGCAGAATTGTGTTGGTTGGATGAAGCTGTTGATGATCTTGTATTTACAGGGTCGGCGATTCTGGAAACGGTCAATATTTTGGATGCCCATGCACCGGAACGCACAAAGCTTCTTCATGCGCTCCAGAAGTCCTTCCGCCTGATCGACTGGTCGCAGCCTAAGTCCGATGTCTTCTATTCTTCTGTGCATGAGGCAAGGGATGACCTAAGCTCCCGATTGAATGCGATGGACAAGGCCTCTGATGTGACCGTTACTTGTATCGGCCATACTCATATTGACGTTGCCTGGCTGTGGCGGTTGAAGCATACGCGCGAGAAATGCGCCCGCTCCTTCTCTACGGTCATGCGCCTGATGGAGATGTTCCCGGAGTATGTTTTCCTTCAGACACAGCCCCAATTGTACGAATATGTGAAAGAGGACTACCCGGAACTGTACGAATCCATCAAGGAACGTGTCGCTGAAGGTCGCTGGGAAGCGGGCGGCGGCATGTGGCTGGAGGCTGACTGCAACCTGACCTCGGGCGAATCCCTGGTCCGGCAATTGCTGATTGGCACTCGTTTTCTCAAAGCAGAGTTTGGGACGGATTGCCGATATCTCTGGTTGCCCGATGTATTCGGCTACAGCTGGTCACTGCCGCAAATTCTGAAAAAATCCGGTATTCATACGTTCATGACGACTAAAATCAGCTGGAATCAATACAACCGCATGCCATTTGATACATTCCACTGGCGCGGCATTGACGGCTCAGAGGTGCTGACCCACTTCATTACTACACCTGAGCCTTGGTCCGAGCCGGGGTCATGGTTCTATACCTATAACGGAAAAATAATTCCGAAGACGGTTAAAGGCATCTGGGATGCCTACCGTGATAAGGAGATGAACCAGGATCTGCTGCTGTCGTACGGATACGGGGACGGCGGAGGCGGCGTTAACCGCGAAATGTTGGAGATGAGACGGCGGCTGGATCAACTGCCCGGATTGCCCAAGGTCAAGACAGGACGCGCAGATGATTATTTTGAAAAGCTGCAAGAGACGGTGGAGAAAACCGATTCGTACATCCATACATGGGATGGCGAACTGTATCTGGAGTATCACCGCGGAACGTATACCAGTCAGGCGTACAACAAACGGATGAACCGCAAGCTTGAGCTGGCTTACCGCGAAGCGGAATGGCTGAATGCATTGCAAAGTATCGTGCAAAATGACTGGAATCTGTATCAAGCGAAGTCCCTGACTGCGGGTTGGAAAATCATTTTGCGCAACCAGTTCCATGACATCATTCCCGGTTCCTCCATCACAGAGGTGTATGAGGATAGCAGAATTGAATATGCAGAAGCTGAGCAGATTGGCAGTCACGTAGACACGCAAGCTCGGTTGGCTATCGCTGGCAGCGGAGAATCTCCATATACGTACACCATTTGGAACTCCTCCCCATGGGTCGTTACAGAAATCGTGAGCATTCCCGCGGCATCAGGCGAATTGGAAATGGGAACTTGGCTGAGCGATTCCGGTGAGATCCTGAACGCTCAATACCAGAATGCACGTTGGGCCGTCGAGGTAAAGGATATTCCTTCGCTGGGGTATACCACCATTCACTTCCAGAGCAAGACAGTAAACGATATCCCTGAGCATTCGCCATTCATCCACACAGCCAATGGAATTGAGACACCGTTCTATCTGCTCGAGTGGAATGAGAATGGGCATTTGACCCGCCTTTACGATAAAGAGTCACACCGTGAGGTGCTAGCCAAAGGCGCTAGAGGCAATGTGCTTCAGGTGTTCGAGGACAAACCACTTGCCCATGAGGCATGGGATATTGATATCTTCTATCAGGAGGACATGCGAGAGATTACGAAATGCACCAGCATTGAAGTGGTAGAGACTGGGCCACTCCAGGCCGTGATTCGCTTCGCTTGGGAATACCTTGGCTCTACCATGACGCAGAACATGACTGTATATACGGGGCAGCGACGAATCGATTACGCCACTGAGGTGGATTGGCATGAACAGCAGCAACTGCTGAAGGTTGCCTTCCCAGTCGGCATCCGCTCCACTGAAGCCACCTATGATATTCAGTTCGGTAACGTTAAACGGCCCACGCACTGGAACACAAGTTGGGACTGGGCGCGTTTCGAATCCGTTGGCCATCAATGGGCAGATCTGTCCGACAGAGGTTATGGCGTCAGTTTGCTGAATGATTCCAAGTACGGGTATGACATTAAAGATAACGTCATGCGGCTGACCCTGATCAAGAGCGCTACGCACCCTGACCCACATGCCGATCAGGGGCTGCACAGCTTCACCTATGCTCTTCTTCCGCATCAGGGAGATTGGCTCGTTGGCGGAACCGTGCAACAGGCCTGGCTTCTGAATGCTCCAGCTCGATATACACAGGGCGTATCAGAGCAGCCAAGTCGCTCCATGTTCACCTTGTCCGGCAGCACAGCTATGATCTCGGCAGTCAAGAAGGCGGAGGATTCCGAGCGTGTCATCGTACGCATTCATGATTATTCAGGCAGCATGAATACGCTTGAACTGACAAGCGATCTACGGATTCACGCGTGGAGAGAATGCAATCTTATGGAAGTACCGGAGGGTGAAATCCTGTATGATACACCGATAACCTTTGCTATTGAACCTTATGAAATCAAGACGTTTGAAATTGATCTGAGAATATAATCCTATAACTGCAACAGCTTAACCGAAGAAACCAGCAAGTCCCCAGATGATGGGTGACATGCTGGTTTCTTCGTGTCGATCGTTAGGATAGGGGCTTTCTGGATCGCATTTAAAGCATTATGAACTGGAAGCAAGTTCGCTGTACCATCATTGTGATTTTATTTATTTTACCGTCTCCAATGTATATCGATTGCGTGGAATCTCAAGACCCAGATTACCGCGCAGTGTCTCATGCTCATACTCGGTACGTAACAGGCCGCGCTTTCAGCGCCTGATCAATACTCACCAGTTCGGCAATTTCCTGATACTTCTGCTCCGCCTCTTCCTCCGTTCTGCTCACAATGGGACCGATGCCCGGGAAGATCAGCATACTTGATGATTAGCGCATTAAGCACCGGATAGACCGCAAAGTTCAATAGACCCATTCAAGAATTAAATGAATGAGTCTATCTTATCGGCGATACGTCGTATTTAATTATTGTCCTAACTGTGATTGATACTCGTATTCGAATACATGTTTCATAATAGCCAATTCCATATTTTTCAATTCAATGATTTTATCAAGCATGACATCATACTTTTTGTATACACCCTGCTCCATGATGAATTGATTCATATACATGACCAGATTACGGAGTTTTAAAGCTTCGCTAACCAGCTCTTCTAACCTTATTTTTATCGAAGGATCGGGGAGAAAGTCAAGTATGGCTTGAGCAAGCAGTTGTTTATGTTCGTAAAGCAGGTGAAAAGGATGTATAGCAAACGGCTGATTTTGCATCCCTTTCTTCTGCATCCCCAGCATATCAATCATCTTATCGTATATTTCACTTCCAAGATAACGGTGATCCTTTCTCAGAATACTACGAACTTGATTAGTCTCTCCTACGTATTCTTTCAAAATATTCATTAGATCCTCTTTGGAAAACTGGAGAACCGTTTCATAATAATATTCACTGGGTTCCTTATACTCATCTGTCTTTTCAATGGCCCATATTCCGTTTAGGTAATCCGTAGACCATTCAGCATCGAAATTCGAATCTTGAATAACAGTGATCTCATCATAGGGAAGCCATTTCTCACCGTAGAATCCATCCCAAAAATCATGGCACAAAAACTCTTTACGATCCGAATCGAATCCAGAGATGAATACCTCATGTTTACCACCGCCAGGAATATTTCTCAGGAAATAAATATAATTATTCTTTTGAATTAGTTCCACTATAAAATCTTGCAGTTCCCACTGTTTTAAAATCATATCTCTATCGTACACCCTTGTAATTAACATGGGGCATGTCGACATTTTGAATTTGTGCCAAGGATAATATTGTGAACAGACGTCCAATCCATAGCCCCCTTCATCATTGTGATGCAGGATGACCAATAGAAAATTATGATAAATCCAGCTACGTGAACGCTTGTCCAAATCCAGCATGGAAAAGAGACTCGCGTGATGTGGGTAGGTAGTCATTAAAGGCTCGTTCACTTGCAATTTTTTAATCATGACTGATCTCCAATCCTGAGCAATTTATTAAGTTATGCTTCTCCAGTTCATGAATGACTTCCAGCTTGCTTGTGAATTTTCTCCACTGATTATGTGTCATATTCTCCCGATATACCGCCTTCGCCAGCACGTTACGTAACTCACTCCAATGATCCTGTATTGCCTGAGCAGCAGAAACAAGATCGGTATGATGTTCATATAACCGTTGCATACGATAGGTTTCGACCTTTTTGGCATTCACAATGTCTACAATGGATTGGAGAACAAGTTCAGCATAGGCCATATCAGGTGAATCTTCTTCTTCATTGAACTGATACGTCTTCTGTATGAAGGACAGAAGATGACTCAGTTCCTGATTAATCTCTCCCTGTGTAACGCGCACATGATCAATAAACATGTCTCGCAGTTCTCCCAGCATGATGTTGTTTCTTTCATGTGAGACAGTTTCACAAGCTGAAAATGCGTAGAACGTGGGTACTTCTTCTTCCTCCATGAAAAGCCGTACGAATCCTTCGTAAGCTTGTACAATATCATTCATAGGCATCTCCATCGGCTGATACGTGAGATTGTCCCGGTGATCATGTTCTATTACATGGAAGACTTGCCGCTGGAGATCATACCCATAGATTAATAAGGAATGAGGCCAGTGGGTACGTAAATACATGTCTTTGCGCAAGGACTCGTAATAACAGTCCACTCGGATAATTACTGGGCGGTTCAAATTAACCGCCTCCATAATCTCTTTTCGTACATCCTCGTTGTAGGTCTTCGTTTCATAAGTTATCCCCATACGCTCAATTAGCTGGTCATCTGATAATACAGCTTGATACTCTAATCGGAGTATGCTCTGATGTTCATCGAATCTATAGTGCATTCGGTCGTTGATCATCACAGGCAGTACACCAATAGAATAGAAGTTCAATACAGGAAAGAGTGAATTATAGAAGCAGTTTTTGTAAAAAACATCGTTAAACGGCTCTATTCCTGCGATGATAACTATTGGCCTATGGGAATGATGTAATATAAGATGATCCGCTTCCGCCGTTGCCCCAACTTCTTCGGTAAATTGCTCCATTGCACCATCTGTCTCTGGCATATCCTGCTCTTCAAGAAGTATCTCTTTTTCAAAGTTATGCTCATCCACTTCATATCCCTTGATTCGAAGCACTTCAGCCAGTGATGCAATAGTCTCATACCGCATCACTTCATCAGCAGTAAGCGGAATACTCTGCCTCTCCATATTGGCCTCAAGTTTGATGACATTTAGTGAATGCCCTCCAATTTCGAAGAAGCGGGCATGAACGTCAATCTCTTTCAATTGCAATAGATCCGACCACAATTCGGCGAGCACCTGCTCTAATGCATTGCGTGGAAGTGTAATATCTGTCCCTTCTCCCTGTAAAAGCAAGGGATCTGGAAGAGCTTTTCGGTCCAACTTCCCATTGGCCGTATATGGCATATGATCCAACATAGTATATCTGGAGGGCAGCATATATTCAGGCAACTCTGACAGCAAAAAAGATCGCAATTGCTCCTGATTGAGACTTTGGCTCTCCGTTACTGTGTAATAGGCACATAACAGGGACTGCCCATCCTGATCTGACCGAACTGTGACCGCAGCAGCCGAGATCGCCGGGTACTGGAGCAACCTGTTCTCGATCTCCCCGAGTTCGATCCGATAACCACGTATTTTCACTTGAAAATCGGAACGACCCAGATACTCCAGATCTCCATTAGCATTGAGACGTGCGAGATCTCCTGTTTTATACATATAAGCGCCTTCATGAAAAGGATCTTTTACAAACCTCTCGGCCGTAAGCTCAGGTCTGTTCCAATAACCTCTGGCTACTCCATCTCCTGCGATGCATAATTCTCCCGTTGCTCCGATTGGCATATGCCGCTGCCGCTTATCCAGAATATAAATACGGGTATTGGCAATCGGATAACCAATCGAAATTGTCGAGGTAGGCGAAAGTTCCTTAATGCTCGACCATATTGTTGTTTCTGTGGGGCCATACATATTGTAGATGCGGGCAGAGGTCATCCCCGCGACCTCCTCATACAAGGCATACGGTAGAGCTTCCCCTCCGATCATCAATATTTGAATCACGCTCCATACCGGTGAATCTACTGTAAGCCCAATCTGAAGCATCCGCAGTCGAGAAGGAGTTATTTGTATTAATTCAATGTTGTGAGTAACAATTAGATGCGCAATACGGCTTGGACTTAACTGATCCTCCTCTACCGCCATTATCAGTGTTAACCCGTTAGCGAGTGCCCCGAGCGTCTCCAGTACAAAGATATCAAAGGAGAATGTTGTGAGGGCGAGAATTCGTTTGCCAGCTTCAAAAGGAATGCTGCGGGATACACCTTCCACAAAGTTTCTTAGTGCCCGATGTTCAATCATGACCCCTTTTGGCCTGCCTGTAGATCCGGAAGTATATATCAAATAAGCCAACTGCTCCGACGAAACAACTGGCAGTGAGATATGTTGGTCATCCCATTCTTCCATGTGAGAAATATCGATTATTTGGCCTGTGTATATGAGTGAGCCGATCAGATCGGGCTTCGTTAGCAAAATCGCAGCCTGGCTATCCTCCAACATGAACTGCAAACGATTATTTGCATATGTGGGGTCCATCGGCATGTAAGCAGCCCCCGCCTTAAGTACACCCAGCATAGCCAAGAGCATGTCTTCCGATCGGGTTAACAGAATTCCTACAATAGCACCTGATCTTACTCCCTGAGCTAACAGGTATTTCGCAAGTTGATCTGATTTGCAATCCAAGCTTCGATAGGTAAGAATATGATCTCCGCAGATCACTGCGGGAATATCCGGCTGTTGCGCAGACCAAGACTGGATCATCTGGATGATTGAACGAGCTTCAGGAAAACGTATCTCCGTATCATTCAGATGTTGAATAACCTGGTCTTCCTTAAACGAGAGCATCTTTATATGATGTAATCCCTCATCTGGAAGGGCTGTACACATCGAGAGCACATGCATCACATGGTCTACGATCTGTTCAATGGTTTCTCGAGAATATAATGCGGCATTGTAATTCATGCGTAACGCCAGCCCCACTTTAGACATTTGAAGTGAAAACACCATATCGCCTAGGGGGCCTGTTTCCTGTATATTCTCCTGCATATTGTCCATTCGAACCACAGTGGCCACCCTTGACAAGTCTGTCCCCTCATGACCAAGCAATTCAAGAATTTTCTCCAGCGAAAGATGGTTAAACTTTTTGGCTGTACCCACAAGGGTCCTGAGCTGAAGAACGAGTTCCTTAAAAGAACACTCTTCACCAAAATTGATGCGAATAGCACGTAGTTGACTTGAATTTGCTGCACCTGACGAAGCGGGAATACCCACAGTTATATCGTCATTGTCCAGGTAACGGTGTAACACGTATGTAACACCTGCCAGAAGAAGAATAAATGCCCCTGCTTCGGTGTTCCCGGAGATACGAAATATTTGTTCTGAAATAAGTTGAGGAAATGCAAGTTGCATCTCCTCAAACACTTGCTCACCCCATGTTCCCCTCGTTTGTTCACTAGGGAACATGCTGAATTGAAGGTCCCCCGAGAGATGGTTTAGCCAATATTGCTTCTCCTCTTCGAACTTTCGGCTCGATAATAGCAAATTTTGCATGAATGCACCTGGCTCTGCTGACAATTAGCACGCCTCCCATTCTCTTTGGGATCAAGAATAATCAGATCAGGTTGAGACCTTTTTTCTTTGCCATCTTTTCTACCTTGCGCAGCATAACGATTGAGATGATTGTATACGAAATGGCGAAAAAGATGAGGATGCACCATTCCATCCAGATTGGTGCAAGGGGCACCCAATCTGTTTTGAAACTGTAATAACGCACCATATCATACCCCCAGGTATAAGGCAGGAGATATGCGATCCAACGAACGACTGCCGGAAACTGGTCCACTGGGAAATAAGCACCTGCTACAAATTCAAACATGATAAACAAAATACCCACAATGGATGAGACCTGGCGGTACAGAATCCCCAGTAGTGCAATCATGACGCCAAGCGCCATTAATGCAACGATGACCACAAGACAGGTGACTAGAATCATCATGGATTCAGCAAAGTTGAGACCTGCATACAGAACAAGCAGGATATACATCGGTATGAACACAATGACATTCATTAATGCACTGGCTACAACCGTCCCTACATAATACGCATAACGAGAGATTGGATTGCAGTACAGATACTCCAATGTGCCGTTATGGAGATCATTCGTCACGGCGCCGAGCGGAGCGTTTAACGCTACTCCGTAGAACAGCCATACAAGTATTGCACCCAGATAAAAGATAAACAGGTTATCTCCTTGAAGTACATTCTCTCCCTCGTATACAACAAACGTGGACATCAGCAGGAAAAAGAGTACTCGTAGACCCAACTGTAGGAAGTTACCGAAGAAGTTGGGCAGATACCTTACAGCAATCTGCAATTCCTTCACGGTTGTTGCCCACACGACGGCGAAAAATCCGGTAGGTTTACCTATGGCTTGCAGCTTTAGCGTTTCCTGACCTGTCCCGGTTTTAGCATATTCGATACTCACTGTTCTCTGCCTCCTGCCAATGTGTACTCTAAATTTTCATCAGACTTCACATAGAGCTGAACAAACAAATCTTCAAGTGTTAGTTGTCTATGCTGAATGGTCGTATGGATATTGCCTTCTTTTAATTCACTAATAACCGCGCCCATCCCGTCGTACAGGTTCGTGATTCCGAAGGAAACCGTGTCTTCCTCCTCACGAATAATGGTGGAAGTTACCTCCGGCAGAGCAGTGATTCGCTCCTGAATGGAAGGGGGCAAGTCTGCTCTGGGAATGTCGATGAATTCGACTGCGCCCAGATTGGATTTTAGTTCGGCAATTGTACCTGTTTTAAGGAGCGTTCCTTTGCGCATCAGGGACACCCGGTCCGTCATGTCCTCTACCTCAGTCAGAATGTGAGAGGTCAGAATAATGGATTTCCCCTCATCCCGCACATAACTTTTAATGAACTCACGTACACGTCTGGAGATCACGGGGTCCAGGCCCTTGGTCGGTTCATCCAGATATATCACTTCAGGATCATGCAGCAGGGCTCGCATAATGACAACGGTTTGCTTTTGGCCTCCCGATAATTGCATAAATTGCTTGTTCAGATGTTCCGAGAAATCCAGATACGTACTTAATTTGTCAATCTGGTTTGAAATCTCTTGTTTGCTAAGTCCAGTAAGTCTTCCAAAGAATATCAAGTTCTCTCGAACAGTTAATCTCGCATAAGCAGAGCGTTCAGTATCTTGACCCACGTATCCGATTAATCTCCTGATGATGTTCGCATCGGTATCCAAATCGTAGCCGCCGATATTGACAATTCCGGAGTCCTTGGTCAACAGAGTCGCCAGAACTTTAATAAATGTTGTTTTACCTGAACCGTTGGTCCCCAGAATTGTGTGGATCTCACCCTTGCGAAGCTCAAAGGACATGTTATCTAACGCTAGGTGTTTACCATAGGACTTAGTTACGTTCTCAGCGGATAGTACCCTCACTTGTTCTCCCCCTTTATGTATTGCCTGTATTGCTGAATTCATGGAAGGGCGAATACGCTATTGCAGCGCATTTCGCCCCTAATGTAATCACTTTACGCCGACAGCTTCGTGTACCAGATACTCCGCCAGTTCGTAGTGATGTCCAGTATCATCAATGATATGATTCATCCACTGATTTCTTTCTTTAACAGGTAACTTTTTGGTTTCAAAGATGCCCTTGAGCAGTTCCAACGCTTCTATCATTTGCTCTTTTGAGGGTTTGTCCCCCGCATTTTCAACCTGCTCCTGAATTGCCTGGATTCGTTTGTAACGCTGAACAACACCTTGTTGATACTCTGCTTCATCCCAATTCTGGTTCGGTGTTGCCACTGCAATTGCTAAACATTTAGTTATGACTGTGGGTACTCCTTTTTTCTTCTTGCCATCCGATTGAAACATGCTGATCAATTTTTGACGTTCCGCTTTTTCGCCAAAGCAGAGCGAATTGATATCAGGACAGTTCGTTTTGGTCAATTTGTTCAGTACATTTTTGGGTCCCATTTCGATGGCAAGTGTGACACCAAAACGCTCAAGGTATTGAAGAATCCGTGTCCATTGCACAGGTTTGACCATCTGATCTGACAGCAATCCCGGAATTCGCTCCACATCACCATAAGGTTGACCTGTAACATTGGATAGTACCGGCCATTTGAACATATTGTACGAATACTTTGCCAGTTCTTGGCCGAGCCGCTCTGCATCTTCCGCCATCAGCGAACTATGAATGGGTGCACTCGACATTAGGGGAGTAACCTGACCATCGGCATCCAATACAGCTGCTTCGATCTCCTCCAGTACGTATTGATGACCGGATACGGCAGCTTGTGTTGGCGAATTATAACAGGAGACTACAGCTACACCCTGCTCGCCGCTGTATTGTTCACAGAGTTGCTCCACGATGGATGCGTCAATACCGTCCATAATGGTCATTGATCCTGTGCCCCGATCAATATGAATCTGCATCATTGCACCACGCAATTTGGTGATTCGAACAGCATCGGAAAATGTCATGGCGCCTGAACATACCAACGCCGAATATTCACCCATACTGTGACCTGCACAGAATTGTGGTCGAATCCCCACTTCTTCCATATACACTCTGAATGCCGCTACATTCGTTGCCAGAAGAGCAGGTTGCATGTTCTCATTCTGATTCAGTTCAGATAGACTTCCTTCAAAACATAGTTTTGCCAGATCCACACCTGCAACGTCACTCGCTTCCTCGTACGTTTGCTTGGCAATGCTATATTGATCATAGAAACTCTTTCCCATACCTACATACTGAGAACCTTGTCCCGGAAACAGCAGTGCTATTTTTTCCATGTCGTAACCTCCATTAATAGGGTTGGTGTATTAATTATTAATAATGTTCAGTTCCACATATGAAGGAATTTTCTGAATATAGCTCATGTCATGTTCAAAAATGACAAGGTCCTCTTCCTGATGGATTTCTTTGAATCCGCCAAATTTATAGGTCAGATACATCATCCGATTACGATCGGTCATTTTGAATTCAGCCCGTATCTTGACCCCGGCTTCTTTCGCCTGTTCCAGGATATAATTCATGAGAATCGTGCCTACCCCTCGTGACATTACACGGCAAGACATCAGCAGCAGCTTCACGGTCCAGTACTCCTCTTCCATCTCAAGCAAAGCGAGTCCAATTTTTCCATATGCTCCATACTTGTCTTCCAGTCCTGTAATGAGAAGTATGTGATTAGGAGATTGACTGAGTTGTTCCAGATCTTCATAGGAATAGGTATACCCTGTAGTGTTCAGCTGATGAGTCCGCACCGTCAACTCTTCTGCACGCTGCAGATCATCTCCCTTGAGGGGTGAAATCGTAAATGTCATGCCAAGTGAAGCCAAAAAGTCATCTTTGGGACCTGTGAATTCATCTTCCGCCTTATTACGGATCTCATCGCTTTTGTACATTAAACGGCGAAGTCTGGAGTCCTCCGTAATAAAACGGGGATTCATCATCTCCATGTCGGGAATGTCCAGGTACTGGGCAGCATCTATGCATCGAACTTCAGCATGCTCAAACTGTACCTCTTCCAGCTCAAACATCTGATCATCCACAAAAGCAACCGTATTCGCTCCAATATTAATGGAAGTTATGATGGATTGAATGGAGCTCGACTTGGAATTCCAGTGAATCTGGGGGTATAGGAAATACTCATGAATTCCGAATTCCTCAAGCTTCTCCATGGCTGTCTGATGGTCATTTTTACTGGCGATGGATTGCAGGACCCCACGCTCGTCCAGTGTCCGGATCACATCAATAATTCCTTCTCTCAAGACAACATTCTCATCTTCCAGCAGGACACCTTCCCAGATTGTATTATCCAGATCCCAGACGACCAGCTTCACCTTCTCTTGTTTTTGCTTGTCCATTACCGAACTTACCGATGGATCACCCATACCTGAACCCCTCCTTGGCATATTGTTCCAAACTATTGCTTCAAGCCCGTCAGGCAGTCTATGCTGTCTTTCGTTCAATCAGTTCATTAATCTTGTTCAAGGTACGGAAGTTGCTCAGATCCATATCCTGGGTCTCAATCCGAATGTTGAATTCTTTCTCCAGAAACATCACCATCTGCATCGCAAACAGGGAATTGGCAAAACCCAATTCAAAAATATCCTCATCATCCTGAATTTCACGTTTGCGATAGAAACGACTCAGAAATGTTTTTACTTTGACTTTGGACTCCATGCACAGTCACCTCGTATAATTTATAGTCGATACACTTACAGAATCACGTGCTCAAAGAAGCCTTGACCGCTTTTTGCTCCTAACAATCCGGCATCCACCATCTTGCGAAGCAAGGGACATACTCTGTATTTCGGGTCCTGATAACTCTCATAGAGTACATCCAATGAATGAACCACAGTATCCAAACCAATCAAATCCGCTGTGTGAAGCGGGCCCATCTTATGTCCGAAACATTTGACGAATATGTCATCAACCTCTTCCGGTGAAGCTACCTGATCCTGAACGACAAAGGCAGCTTCATTCATGAGCAGATGGGATATTCGATTAGATACAAAACCGGGAAGATCTTGTACCAGTATGGCTTCTTTGCCCATGGTATGGAGCAAGGATCTGGTCGCTTCAATCGTTGTCTCCGAAGTGTGATAACCCTGAATAGCTTCGACTACGGGCTTTAATGGGACCGGATTCATAAAATGTACACCGATGACCTTGTCAGGCCGTCTGGTGTTGGAACCAACTTTTGTAATCGAAATGCATGATGTATTGACCAAATAAATACAAGAATCGGGGCAATAGTTTTCAAGCTGTGCATAGACCTCTTTTTTCACATCCCATTGTTCAGGCACGTTCTCAATAATAAAATCAGCATCGCTGAGCGAATCGTAATGTGTCGTAAACTCCACACGCGAGAGCACAGTTTCCGGGTCTTCGGCCTCGGTATCCTTGTTGTAGAATCCCGAAAATCGGATATTGGTAAACAAGGCTGTTCTCGCCTGATCCAAAACTTCATCACTCACATCGATCAAAACCACGTTGTGCCGGGACTGGGCAAGGCTCTGCGCAACCCCTTTTCCCATGACGCCTGCTCCGATTACACCAACCTTCATTCCTATCAACGCCCCTCTGTGATCTGGCTAGAAATTGAAATTCACTTCTTCATCCACAACTTCATCCGTGATATCCGTGACACGATCAACTTCAATATCATAGATCAATGTATCCGGCTGCTCTGAAATTATCTCAAGAATTTTCACAAAATCTTTGGCGACATATTCAGCTGTGCTAGGCAAGAACAAGCTTGTATTATATTCCAGAATAAACTCGATCGTACCGTCCCGCTCAATCGCATCCAGTGCCAGATCAAACCTTGAAACTCCACTGTCATAATCGATTAATGTGCCTTTGAAAGCCTCAATCTCTCCGGTGTACATCCCAACATTTTGCAGTGCAAAATACACATCAAACAGCGGATTTCTGCTCGGATCACGTGTACTATTCACAAGCTGTACAATTCGGTCGAATTGACAGTCCTGATGCGCAAAAGCCGATAACGTACGCTGCTTCACGTCCAGAAGTAACTCCCTGAATGAGTCATCAGGCACAGGTTCGTTTCTCAGGACGATTGTATTCACAAACATGCCAATGGTGGCATCAAAGTTACCCTGTTGGCGACCCGTTACAGGTGAACCAATGAGTATATCACTCTGGTTCGTATATTTATGCAATAGGACATTTAAGGCGGATAAGAGCAACATGTATAGCGTGGTTCCTGTACGTGCTCCGAGCTTGCCTATACGAGTAGTGAGTACTCCGTCGGCATAAAAAGTCATTTTGGCTCCATCATAGGTTTTTCGATCAGGCCGTGAAAAGTCTGTTGGAAGTTGCAGTGTGGGCAATGGCCCCTTCAGCGTTTCCAGCCAGAAGGCTTCCTGTGATTCAATCGAATCCGATTGCTGATAATGGTTGCTCCACTCCGAGTAATCCCTGTACTGATAAGGAATATCAGGTAGAGGTGAACCACTGTACATTGACGTGATTTCGTGCATCATATTGTCCATCGACATACCATCTGTAACCAAGTGATGCACATCGAACATCAACAGATGACGACCGTCATCCAACGAACCGACAATCATGCGAATCAACGGTGCCGCTTCCAGATCAAACGGTCGGACAAACTGCTTCACTACATCTTCCACTGCTTCCGTTCCACGAATGACATCTGGCAACGTTTCGATCGAAAAATCCACGTTCTCGTGAATTCTCTGAATCGGCTCTCCTTGTTCCCAGTGAAATGATGTACGGAACGATTCATGGCGCTGAATCAGAGTGTTCATATAACCGTTCAACGTGAATGGGTCAAAATTCCCCTCCATAATCAACGCTTTGTTCAGGTTATAGCTGATGTTGTCCGGGTCCTGAGTGCAAAGGTAGAATATCCTTTTTTGAGCTGATGAAAGTGGATATTTTTCTTTGGCTTCTGCATGAGGGATAGACTGTTGTCCGACTGTTGCATTCTCCACATCGACCAGAGATTGCAGGTGAACTCCCAGTCCCCAGATCGTCGGATATTGCAGCACATCCGAGGGATTAACCTGTATCCCCGTTTCCCTGTATATATCCGATGCCATCTTGAGCCCAATAATGGAATCTCCACCATATTCGTAAAAATCATCATACAGATCCATTTCTGTCAGTCCCAAATGAAGTGACCAAATCCGGGATAACATCTGTTCCATGGCTGTATATTGACCATCATTGCGGCCGTGTAACAAGACTTCTTTGTTCAGCGTTGCCTTTCTCATCTCCACTTCAGCAATCACGCTGGCACTTTGATCCTGAATCGTGTTGTATACTTCCTCCGACATCATCATTGGCATGTCACCTACGTAGGCCATATATTCCGAATCATAATTCAGTTCGCCGATGATAGATCGAGGCACTTTACGCTGAAAAGCCTGGTCAAAGGCCTTTAATGCAGACTTTGTTAAAACAGACTTGAACACCATGTCATCATTTACGCCAAAATCTTTGGCCATCCCGGTCTCTTTCCAGGCCACCCAATTGATCGTTAACGTTCGTCCGCCCCTGCGATTGCGATACGCTGCATAAGCATCCAGATAACTATTCGCTGCTGAATAATCTCCTTGACCCGGAGAGCTGAATAATGTTGAAGTAGTTGAGAACAGAACAAGAAAATCCAGAGAGTCGTGGGCTGTTGCCTGATCCATATTCCAGGTTCCCTGGACTTTCGGAAGCAACACACGGTTAAAGGTCTCCGCATCCTTGGACGCAAGGAATCCTTCACCGGCTACCCCTGCTCCATGAACAATGCCATCCACTTTGCCGTACTGCTCTCTGATGTTCTCCATGAGTCTTGATACTTGTTGAAGATCACCTGTATCCACGCTGTAGAGACCTACTGTGGAACCTTTGTTCTCAATCGAATGTATCCATTTAATTTTGTTGCATTGCTCCAGATCCTTGTTATCCTCCAAAATGGCTGGCCATGTTTTCCGATCAGGGAAATCCGATCTGCCTGCAAGAATCAAGGTAACGTTGTGTCTGTTGGCAAAATGTTCTGCGAATGCTCGGCCAATGCCGCCCATTCCACCGGTGATGAGATAGACCCCCTGCTCCTTAATGGTTACATCAGAGAGCTCAGCTCCCAACAGATCTGTTTTCCTAAACTCTTCCACATATCGTTGACCCTTCCGATAAGCAGTGGAGTAGAAAACATCATCTGCATTCATTGCATTGAGCAAAATAGGAATAGCGGTGTCATCATCTATATCCATGACCTTGCATTCCAGCTGAGGATGCTCTTGTCCAATCGCTTTGCCCAGGCCAAACATCGTTGCATATTCAGGAGCAAGGTGCAATTCGTGGCCGCTAACTTCGTGAATGTACTGGGATAACAGCACAATGCGTATTCGATTTCGCAATCCTGCACCTGCAATGGCTTTTGTGAGGTAAAACAAGCTATGCACACCTCGGCATAAGGCATCCTCCAGTTCCTTCGGACTCTCGGGTGCTGTATGACCATTTATGGTAAAGGTGTGAATAATCTGATCTATTCTGTGGTTCTTCGTAGCGTTCAATAATTGCAGATACTGATCCTCAGAACCATCGATCTGATAATGAACCGGAGAGATCTTCGCATATGTTGCACCAAGAGTAACTTCAATTACATGTGCTCCACGTTCAGTAAGTTCCCGGGAGAGACTGTCACATAACGGAATTGTCCCCTTCAAAAGCAAGACGGTTTGCGGATTCGGAATGAGCCTCTCAGGATTAGTCGCTTCCACCCAGCCAATGGTGTAATGCATCGTTGGTTCTTCCTTCTGCACAACGGATGGTTGAACCGCAACTCGTTCGGGAATATCAATCCAGCAACGATTGCGCTCGTAAGGATACGTTGGAAGATGGAGCCGGAAGGTTTCCTCTTCTGCGTACAATCTTGACCAGTCAATATCGGCTCCCTGTGTATAAAGAATCGATATTTCCTCCAGGTGCTGATCTTCCCATCCATGCTCGTTAATGAGCTTCAGTACCCTATCTGCTTGCTCGTTTAATTCACGAAGTTTTTGTTCCGTCAATTCGCCAACACCTGGCTCCTTCGTCTCGGGAACCATTCGATGTTCAGATGCATAAGCAACGGGCGGTTTAATCTCGCTAAACGGGCATCCACGCAGCTTGTCCAATCGGGATACCAGCTCTTCTTTGTCTTTAAAAGCAATGGCGATACGCAACTTGTAGTGTCCTCTTCCCTGAGCGGCTGTTCCGCACAGGCTTAACAAATCCAGTTCATCGTAACTATCGAGATAATCACGATAAGCTGCGATCAATCTGGACAGAGAGTCTTTACTTTTGGCGGAAAGAGGCAGAATATAAGGTCTGCGTTCCTCTGCTTGGACAAATGTCTGTACCGGGGCCTCTTCCAGGATAACGTGACAATTGGTTCCACTAATCCCGAACGCGCTGATCCCACAACGTCGCGGTCCTTCCTCGGAATGCCAAGTACGAAGACGGGTATTCACAAAGACCGGTGAATTGGAAAATTCAATAATTCGATTAGGTCGATTAAAGAACAGTGTCGGAGGCAGCTTCTTCTCACGCAGCGCCATAACCGCCTTCACCAAACTAATCACTCCTGCAGCCTCCGAAGAATGCCCCAAGTTGGTCTTGATGGAACTCACCGCACAGAATTGCTTGCGATCTGTGTAGCTCGACAGTGCATCGGATATGCCCTTAATTTCAATCGGATCTCCCAATGTCGTGCCCGTGCCATGTGTTTCAATATAGGTGATTGTCTCCGGTTCGACTCCTGCATCCTCCAAAGCAGATATAATTACCTCTGTTTGAGATGCCGGATTAGGTGCCGTGATGCCTATTGAACTGCCATCCTGATTCACAGCCCCGCCTTTAATTACAGCATGGATCGAATCATGGTCATCCAATGCCTGCTGAAGTGATTTCAGCAGTACCACTGCAACCCCTTCTCCAATACCTGCTCCATCTGCTTCATCATCAAAAGCTTTGGAGCGATGATCTGTAGACTCGATGCCAAGTTTCATATTTTCATCATCCACCGGGCACAGGTTAATCTTGATTCCGCCAGCCAGTGCATAATCAATTTGTCCGCTACGAATAGCTTTGCAAGCCATGTCTACAGACACCAATGAAGATGAACAGGCCGTATCAATAACCATACTTGGACCCTTTAGATCCAATAAATATGAGATCCGGGCAGACATCATTGCTGTCAGATTACCCACCATGGAGCTTGATCCGCTCCCAGGATCAACTTCATATAAGAGACGTGCATACAGATCTCGCAAGGTTGCCGCATATCCCAGATATACGCCTGTTTTACTACCACTCAATCTGGTACCGCCATACCCTGCATCCTCAATTGCAGTCCACGCAGCTTCAAGAAATAATCGCTGATTGGGATCCATAAGACTTGCTTCCTTGGGTGATAACCGAAAGAAACCTGCATCAAACTTGTCTATGTCCTCCAGATACGCGTTCTCGTTGTATTTCATCTGTACAAGGTCATGACCTGTGAACGCAAAATGCTTGTCAATATCCACTTTTCTCGATTCCGGAAACGACCGAACCAGATCCGTGCCGTTGACGAGATGTTCCCATAGCTCCTCAGGTGTGGACGCAAGCGGCACATTCACAGCCATGCCGATAATCGCAATATCTCCATCTCGTTCCGCCGCAGTACGCTTCTTGAGATGCATCGCGGGAGAAGGATGCTGTTCCTCCTTCTTGTTTTTTCCACCGATAAATTTTGCGAGATGATGAACATTGGAGTATTCGAACAGGTCCGTAACATTAATGGCTCCTGGAAAAATCCGTTCAATCTCACTTTGAATTTTCATCAGCAGAATAGAGTCCGCACCTAGTTCAAAGAAGTTGTCGTGAATATCAATTTGATCAAAACCCAATATTTTTCTGCAACATTCGGCCACACGTTTTTCCGTATCACTAAACTCTTCGTTGAGATTTCCTGTCAGACTTACTTCTCCTGCTGGATTTGTCGTTACACTCTTTGCTTTGTTCGCTTTTTCCTGCTTCTTTTTTTCCTTGAATAGTTCAATTTGTGCAGTCAGCACAGGAGATAGCATCACCCCTGATTTTTCGAGCAGGAAGACTCCACCGTTCTCATAATTGAGATAACCTACAAGTGCTTTCGGTACATTATGGGATAACACCTGCTCAAACCCTTCAAGAGCCTTACCCGTTGGCAACGTCTTAAAAATGGTATCGATTGTGAAACCACCTTCAAGGGCCATGCCGGTTTCTTTCCAGGTCGTCCAGTTCACCACATGTGTCCTTCTGCCAAGCTTGTTCCGATATTCACCGTAGGCATCCAGATAAGCATTGGCTGCGGTATAATCTCCTTGAACGGCTCCGCTAAACATCGTTGCTACCGAAGAAAACAGAATAAAGAAGTCCAGATCATCCGAATGGGTAACTTCATCCAAAATACGTGTACCCATCACCTTCGGGTTGAAGATGCTTTTAAACTGGTCATCCGTACGATTCATCAATAAGTCGGATCTTCCGATTCCCGCACCATGGATAACCCCCCGGATCTTCCCATGACGTTGACGCAGCTCTTCTACAATTGGAACTACCTCTTCTTTTTTGGAAATGTCAGCGCTGTATATTTCAACGATAGCTCCCATATTTTCAATATCAAGAACTCCCTGAATCTTTCGGCATAACGACTGATCCTGCTGTGCTTCCAAAATTGCTTCCCATGTTCTCCGGGGTGGAAAGGCAGTACGATTAATCCAGGCCAGATGTACCTTGTCCCTGCCAGCCAAATATTTGGATACTTCAATCCCGATACCTCCAGCTCCACCAGACACAAGATATATCCCTTCTGAATGAAGAGCCGGAAATTGTCCATTGTTACTGTCCGACTCTGCAACAGGCTGGAATGTACCGAATGACTGAACATACCGTTTTCCGGCTCGAATGGCGGTAAGGAAGTGATCTGTTTTTCTGAAAACAGACTCTGCACTCCCCTTGCTCCATAGCATATCTTCCAGGTCGATAACTCGACATTGTATGTTCAGATGCTCCTTGCGTATGACCTTGGCAAGACCTTCTAGCGGTGCGAGCTCGGGTCTAAGAACCTGTTCTTTGCCTGTGACATGATGGACACATTGGGTCAAAATCACCATATCCATATCATAATCAATACCATGTCTGGTCAATGAACGAACCAGATACAGCAGGCTGTAAACGCCGCGTTCCTGTGATTCATTCAACTCCACCAGATTCTGAACAGAAGTGTCCGAAGCAAAGGTAGGTGCGTAGATGACCTGTGACCATGATTTTGAATCCAAAGCATTGACTAAAGAATCAAAATCGACCTCTTTTGAACCAATTCGAAAATCACTATCGTGTCTCTGTTCAAAGCAATCTCCCGGGCAAACCATAATGACGTCCTTACCCGATTGTTGCAAAAGCAATGCAAGGTCAGCCCCACCTTTGTCATCAGCCGTAAAGAGTACAACTCTCTCGCTTGAATGAACTTCGTTATCCTCGTACTCTCCCTGAAGCTCATGCCACGTGAGAGAAAACAATCCGTTGTCCTGGTGGACACTCTCTTCTGCAGGTCTGCTTCCCATGTCAATCCAGCATTTCTGTGGATCAAAGGGATAACCCGCCAGAGGTACGGTCTTCGTAGACTTGCCCTCATACAGACGCCACCAGTCCACGGATGCCCCTTGCACGTAAAGAGTACACAGGCGCCCCCAGTCGAATGTAGCCTCATTCATCTGGTTCAATTCATGCCGGACCTCTTCACTTAACGCACGAACGTTTTTCTGGGTAATATCATGTCCCCCTGAAACTTCCCGATTGTCGCTGATCAGTCGGTGTTCCCCATAATGAAACCAAGGTGCTGTGAACGTGTGAATGTCTCCAGATATAACCTGGGTCAACTTAATGCGCAAATCCTCCAAATGTTCAGCCAAAATGATCACTCGGTGAGCATAATGTCCGCGACATGCATTGGCTGTTCGACACACATCCAGTAATGAATACCTGTCGGAGAAGGCAGATACTCCGTCCAGATACTGTTTCATCAGAACTTGAATTCCATGATCTGATCCCGCAGACAACGTGAATGGATGAACACCCGTATGCCCATCATGCGTAACGGTCAAAGTGGCCTGTACAGGAGCTTCTTCCAGCACGATATGACAATTTGTTCCGCTCAAACCAAATGTACTTATCCCGCATCTACGCGGATCAGCACCTCGCTCCCACTCTCTTAACCTTGTATTGACATAGACGGGTGAATTCCCGAAATCAATATTCAGGTTTGGATAATTAAAATGAAGGGAAGGTGGGAGTTTCCGATGATACAATGATAAAAGTCCTTTGATCAGACTGGCCATACCTGCTGTTTCATACAGATGCCCAACATTGGTTTTCACCGAACCAATTGCACAAAATTGCTTTTTATTCGTATATTTTCGAAAAGCACGTTCCAGCCCCTGAATCTCGATAGGGTCACCCAGATTCGTTCCCGTTCCATGGGTTTCAATATAGGCCAGGGATTCCGGGTGGATGCCTGCTCGCTTCCACGCTTCCTCGATTACTTCGGATTGAGCAACCGGATTGGGGGCCGTGATGCCCATGGATGTTCCATCCTGATTCAAGGCGATGCCTTTAATGACACCATAGATGTGGTCTCCATCCTTCTGAGCCTGACGAAGCGGCTTCAAAATTACTGCAGCCACACCTTCACCCATACCGGACCCATCTGCTTCTTTATCAAAAGCTCTTGTCCGGTAGTCGGTGGATTCAATCCCAATCTTCAGAAAATCATTATCCACTGGCAAAATATCCAGCTTAACTCCTCCGGCAATCGCCATATTGCAATCCCCGTTCATCAGCGATTTACAAGCCAGATAAACGGATACTAACGAGGACGAACAAGCAGTATCCACTACCATGGTCGGTCCTTTTAGATTAAGCAGATACGAGATGCGGGTTGGAAGCATTGACGCGATATTTCCAGTCATCGCAATAGACAACTCTTCCGGGTTGGTATCCTTGATCATTTCCTTGTAGTTGTTGCTATTGGCAAATCCGGTAAAGACGCCGGTATTGCTTCCTGCAAGCCTTTGCCCGCCGTAACCGGCATCTTCGATGGCATGCCATGCCGTTTGCAAAAATAAACGATGACAAGGGTCCATCAGACTGGCCTCTTTTGGCGAGAGACGGAAGAACTTATAATCGAATTGATCCACTTCATCCAGAAAAGCACCATCCAGATATTGAAGGAATTCGTCTGAATATCCGCTTAGTCTGAGGTACTCATCCGTTACAGATTTTCGATCAGATGGATAATCACCTATGCAATCAATCCCCTGCTCAACAATGTGCCAGTATTCCTCCGGACGATTCGCATGGGGAAATTTAAGGCTCATGCCTATGACTGCTATATCCTCTTGATGATTTGCTTCTTCCTGCTTCAGCAGATTGATGACCTGAATCCCCGTCACTTTGTCAATTTTGCCGGAGGCTATGTTTTCAACAACATGTTTGTAGACTTTCTCCACAAGCTCACTCCCCTGGCCGTATTTCATCCAAACGATGAAGAATGTCTTCGACAGATACTTCCCCGTCCTGCAACTTGTCCAGCATATGGCTTAATGAGTCATTCCAATCTCCGTCCTGCTCTTCTGATGCGGATGTTATCGGTGCAGCTTGCAGGATATGTTGCTCATTGCCTGCAATGTAATTGCTGAGTTTGTCTACAGTTGTATATTCGAACAGATCTACCAGTTTGATCTTATTGGGGAAATGCCGATCCAATAACTCATGCATCTGGCCCAACATGATCGAATCTCCCCCTAATTCGAAGAAACTGTCATAAATATTGATTTCACCGAACCCTAGTACCGAACCGAAGATTTTGGCAATCAGATCCTCAGCATCGCTATATGCTCCTTCTCCTGTCCTGCCATCCAGAGTAACTTCTGCATAACCGGTCTGGTTCTGAGTTTCAGTAAACACAGTTTTCTCATCAGTAGCCAGGGATCTCAGGTCATCAGATAGTCTCACAGCAACACTTGACATCATGCCAAGCAATTTGCTTTCACGATTGATCTCGCCGACGATTACCCGATTCAAGGTCATTCCCATCGCACGATCCAGCCATTCAATGCCCTGCTCCGTAGGAATGGCAGAGAATACGCCATCCACATTGATGCCGTAACGAACGCCCATACCCGTATCTCTCCATGTGTTCCAATTCATAGTTAGTGTTCGTTTCCCGAGCTTGCTTCGATATGCAGCAAACGCATCCAGGTATGCATTGGCAGCAGCATAGTCCCCCTGGCCAGGAGCAGCAAACACCGAAGAGATCGTGGAGAAGAGCAGGAAGAAGTCAAGATTATCCTCAAGCGTGACCTGATCAAGCGCCCATGTTCCATGGACTTTGGGACCTATCACCGCTGAGAACTGTTCCTCCGTCTTGCGCATCAGCATGCCTTCACCAGGTACACCGGCACTGTGGACTACGCCACGAATGGAACCGTAGTTTTGTCGAAGTTCATCAAATACCTCACGTAGCCTATCCAGATGACCGATATCCACTTGATAAAATGAACATGACGTTCCCTTCTTCTCCAGATCCATCACCCGGTTTATCGTCTCGCACACTTCCCTGTCTCTGTTCTGATCAAGCCATTCAGTCCACTGGTCACGCGGCGGAAAAGGTGAACGGGCAAGCAAAGCAACATGTCCTGCTCCCTTGTCAGCCAAGTACTGGGCAACTTCCAGTCCAATGCCTTTCGTGCCGCCAGTAATCACGTATACACCGTCATTTTGAATTGCTGGCGCATGGCCGATCACCGTCGTATCGTCCAAAGTCTCGAACTGTTCCTCATAACGAGTACCTTCCCGGTAAGCAACAAGATACAAATCAGACTTTCGGCCGATCTCTTGTAACACATCTTCAGCAGAGACAACATCATCAACGTCCAGAAACTTGCAGGATATGCCCATCAATTCCTGACCTACAACTCGTCCCATTCCCATAAAAGGAGCTTGTTGTGGCTGAAGGACACGTTCATTGCCTGTCACTTCGTTCACATAATCAGATATCAGCGTAAGGCTCAGTCCGCGCTCATAACCCACATGTGCCAGTGCCTGTGTAAGATACATCAGGCTGCGAGCCCCACGTTGCTGGGTCACCTCTAATTGCTCGATACTCTCGGGAAATACTGCTTGTTCAGTCGTTGACATATGGATAATATGTGTGAATTGATACTCGGATTGAAGATCTGTTAACAAATCCTCGTACGCCTGTTTATTTGAATCAACGCCATACCATCCATCACCTGGAGTAGAATCCTTTTGAAGTCCAACCTCTACTCTTACAACCTTCCGACCCGCAGCTAGTAATCTCTCATAGATCGATGCCGAAAGAGCGGTTTTTCCTGTGAACAATAACACATCTCCAGATTCGGAGGACACCCATGATGTCCCATCGTTGGATGGCGTGTTAACCCAACGAATAACATGAAATGGTTGTTCCATACGTTCCACTTTTACAGGGGTGACGTCGGGTATGTCCAGCCAGTGTGTCTTACGCTCAAAAGCATACACCGGGAGCCGCACTTTACGAGGTGCCTGTCCATCATTCCATAATAATGGTGGCAAATCTGCGCCCGCCGAATACAACTCACTAATTTTGACCTGCATGGATTCGTCCCTGTACAGGCCGTCCCTCCACGCTAATGACACTTCTTGAATTTCGGCGTTCAAACTTTCCTTCTGAACCAGAGTTAGATCATCCGGACGTCTAATCCCATCCGTACCTGATACCAATCGGTGTTCTCCATAACGATAGAAAACCTTGCCGGTGTCACCCAGTTCTGACTCCCAAAAGTAGAGCCGGTTCAATTCATTCAAACGGGAAACAAGCTCCATTGTCGTATTCACTGCAAAAATTAATCGATGCGGATAATGACTGCGCCCAGCCTGGACCGTGTAACAAATATCCTGCAGATCCATTTGTAATAATTGCGGACCATATGCAACGTACCTCGTAACAAGTTGCTGCAAGCTCTCACGTGATTTGGCCGAAAGCATGAACAACTGTGGCCCACCGTGAGGATCATGGTCAGGCAGTTCTTTATGGGTATACTCTGCAGGTGGCTCTTCCAGCACAATATGGGCATTGGTTCCGCTCATGCCAAACGCACTGACGCCAGCTCGCCGCGGATGGCCTTCAACCTCCCACTTACGAGTAACGGTGTTGACGTATATGGCAGAATCGTAAAACGGGATATTTTCATTCGGTCGATTAAAGTGAATCGTTGCAGGCAATTCCTTGTTTTTAAGTGCCAACGCTACTTTGATCAACCCGACGATTCCCGCTGCCTCAAGCAGATGACCCATATTGGCTTTGACAGATCCAATCGCACAGAAATTTCGTTTGTCGGTGAACATACGGAATGCATTCGTCAAACTGTTTACTTCAATCGGATCCCCTAAAGGTGTACCCGTCCCGTGGGCTTCCACATAACCAATGGTCGCAGGATCAATGCCAGCATCATCCCATGCCTTGCGAATCACGTCTTCCTGAGCTGCAGGATTTGGTGCTGTCATCCCGGCAGAACTGCCATCCTGATTGGATGCTGATCCCTTAATGACCGCATAGATTTGGTCGCCATCCTGTTTAGCTTTTTCGAGTGGTTTGAGCATGATTACACCAATGCCTTCGCCAAATCCGGTTCCTTCCGATTCCTCATCAAATGCACGCGTGATTCCATCCATGGATTCCATGCCTATTCCCATACGTGTATTCGTGTGATGAATTGGCATGGTATGGATTTTAATCCCACCAGCTATAGCCATTTCACACTTGCCGCTACGAATCGATTGACATGCTGCATCTACAGCAACGAGGGAAGATGAACAGGCTGTGTCTACGACCATCGATGGCCCCTTCAAGTCCAGCATATAAGATACTCTTCCAGAGGTAACTGCTGCTGTGTTGCCCACCATAGCGCTGGATAGCAGAGTTGGATTGGTTTCATAAATGAGTCGTGAATACATATCGCGAATATTCGGCGAGTATCCAACAAATACCCCGGTATAACTTCCACTAATGTCATCTACACAACCGGCATCTTCAACTGCTTCCCAGCATGCCTGCAGGAAGAGACGCTGATGCGGGTCCATCAGGCTTGCTTCCTTGGGAGACAAACGGAAAAAGGTACTATCGAACTTATCAATCTCATCAATATACGACCCTTCCACAAGAGCAACGCTGCCCTCAGGAAACTGTTTATATCGAATATAGCGATCAATGGCATCCTTTCGTTCTGCAGACAATGCGGTCCTGCAATCCAACCCGTTACGAATATTGTCCCAGAATTCATCAGTGTTGTTGGCGTTAGGCAGTTTGACGGAAATGCCAATAATGGCTATGTCCTGTTCCGTTCCTTTCATCGTTGCATGATGTGTCATGTTGTTGCTTCCCTGGCGTTTATCTACCAGAAAACGGGCCAGTTTATAAACTGTTGCGTGCTCAAACAAATCCGTAATCATAAGTGAACCTGGATCAAGCAGTTCCAATCTGGCATGCATCGTTTTTAACAAGAGGGAATCGGCTCCCAGTTCAAAGAAATTTTCATGGATGTTAATTTCCTCGAAACCCAATACCTGTCTGCAAACATCAGCGACACGTCGTTCTGCTTCGGTGTAATCCTCTTTTTCTTTTCCCGTGAGGATCACCTGTCCCGTGCCATGTTGTGAAAGTGATCGGGTAGAAGCCATATCTGCTATAGACCTGATCGTAGACTTCAATCTCTTCAATCGTTCGAGCAAATGTGGAGCAACCCGAATCCCTGAACGTTCGAGTAAAGGAATGCCCCCACCATCTATGTTTAATTCCCCGATAATAACGCGGTCTACTTTTTGAGTAACAACGTCTGCGAGAGTATGGATCGCCTGTTCAGGCAAAATGGCCTTAAATATAGTATCCGCCGTAAAACCCGAACGTGCTGCCATTCCCCTCTCCCTCCAGGTCACCCAGTTAATGGCGAGTGTGTGAAGTCCCTGCTTGGTTCGTTGTGCAGCGAACGTATCCAAGTAGGCATTGGCTGCAACATAATCTCCCATAGTCAACGTGCTGAATGTTGTAGCAACAGAAGAACATAACAGCATAAAATCAGGCTGATCTTGTCGGGTAAGTTGATCAAGAAGCCATGTCCCTCTGATCTTGGGAGCCAACGTGCGCTTGACGTCATCTTCACTCTTCTGATCGGTAGACAGATCACTGCCCGTTCCTGCACAATGCACAATTCCACGTATAGAACCAAACGTTCTTCTGATATCATCCAACGTATGAGTAAGACGCATTTCATCAGATACATCTACGCTAAAATAAGTTACCATTGCTCCGAGACTTTCCATGGCATCTATTTCACGAATAATCTGCTGAACAGCAGGTTGGTCTTTCCCATTCTTACGAAGCATTGGCCATTGCTCTCTGTTGGGTAATTCAGTCCGTCCCAGTAGGACAATTCGTACCTTTGCCTGACCAGCCATCCATCTCCCAATCTCTGAACCTATCCCCCCTGCTCCACCCGTTATGATGTATACTCCATCTTCAACTAGTTGCCAGTCCCTATTTTCCTGAGTCTCTGTGTTCCATTCATCCAGCTGTTCAACATAACGAATCCCATTCCGATAGGCAAAATTCTCGTTGGAGATGCCTATACCACCAACCAACTCCGGAATAGATTCAAGTGAACTATGTTCATCTCTGTCAATGCACTGACAACGGATATGCGGATATTCCTTTCCTATAACCTTAGCCCAGCCGATCAAGGCAGCGTGCTCAGGATACAGTTCCACTTCGTCCCCAGTCACTTGATAAGCAGTTGTCGTAGCAATTGATATGTCTACAGGGCCAGACACTGCTCGCTGCACAAGGGATTTGACCAGTCTGAACAGACTCAGAGGACCCTCTATTTCCGCCTGAGAAAGATCCGCCAGATTATGCACCTGCTTTCTGGGCGTTGAACTCAGTAGATGAATAATCCGGGTTACATCATTGAAAGGCAGTGCACCAAGCAGGTGCTCATAAACATCTTCTGAAGAAAGTTGCACTAGACCTGAGAGTCCTTCCATAACGGCAACATCTCCGTCAAATGTCACGGATACCAGCTTTCGTCCCAGATTACGCAAGGTGGTTTCGAGCCTTTCGCCTTCAAGGTCCTTATCTTTTCGCAATATCAGGACGATCCCATCATCAATTGGCTGCTGCGCCTCATCGGGTTTGGGCGGTTCCAAAGAATCCGCGATCCAGCGTGTTCTATACATGCTCCGATACATGTCATCTGTCTGACGTTGATCCATGTCCGATTTCCAGTCCAGCCAGCATATGTTCGGTTCAAACTGGTATGACGGAAGTGGAATCCTGCGCACAGACTTTTCTCTGTATAGATCTTCCCAACTCACATCGGCTCCCTGAACATACAAATCACAAATGGCCTCCAACAGTACGGTCCTCGGGTGAAGATGCGCTTCCGAAATCAACCCCAGTGCCTTCTGGCCAAGTAGCTTGACCTCCTGCTCCGTTATCTCTCCCGTACTTCGCGTGGATTCCCCTGCACCCGCTGTTATAATCCGATGCATGCCTGTGCGTACTCCGTTTATCTCAAGATCAGGACCAAAATTTGCGTCTGATACAAGCTTCAATTTTCTTTCCAAATCCTTGCGATCACTGTAAGTGATCGCAAGCCTTTGAGTATAGTGCCCTCTTCCGGTATTAGCTGAAAATGATAGATCTGCCAGCGAAAGTTCAGGATCTGAAACGAGCAAGGCCTGATAGGCTTGCACCAGCTTTGTTAAGCTGGCAGCACTTTTGGCAGAGATCGTTAAAATTTGCATATCTGGGGTCACTGCGGTATCTGCCCTGTGATAACGTGGCGGCTCTTCAACTACAATGTGACTATTGGTTCCACTTAGACCAAACGCGCTGACACCACATCTGCGTGGAGCTCCTTCGGCATGCCATATTCTAGGGCGTATGTTGAGATAGACTGGAGAATCTTCAAAGTTGATTTTTGAGTTTTGACGCTGAAAATGAAGTGTGGGTGGCATCATGCCTTCACGCATTCCCATAATGACCTTGAAAAGCGAAGCCATGCCAGCTACACAATCCAAGTGGCCCACATTTGTCTTCACTGAACCGATAGCACAGAATTGTTTCTTATTCGTAAACTTTTGGAACGCTCTTCGAATGGCCTCAAACTCAATGGGATCTCCCATATCTGTCCCTGTGCCATGCGTTTCAATGTAATTTAGCGTCTCCGGGTTAATCCCCGCATTTTTCCATGCTTTCACCAGCAAATCTGTCTGTGAAGCGGTATTCGGCGCTGTGATGCCTACGGAAGTTCCATCCTGATTCACAGCACTTCCTTTAATTACTGCGTAAATATGGTCTCGATCCCTGAGTGCTTTGTTCAAAGGTTTGAGTATAATAGCGGCAGCGCCTTCACCCCAGACCGTCCCATCCGAATCTGCATCGAACGCCTTCACTTTGCCATCTGGCGCTTCCACACCAAGCTTGTTCCCTTCATCCAGGGGAAACAAACGTATCTTTACGCCACCAGCGACAGCCAGATCACAATCCCCGTTTCGAATGGCCTGGGACGCGAGATGGATGGCTACGAGAGAAGATGAACATGCTGTATCAAGACAAAGGCTCGGCCCCTTCAGATCCAGCAAATAAGAAATCCGGCTAGCCAGAATGGAGGCCAGATTACCTGGAACTGCGCTGGGATCTGCCTGAGGTTCCAAGTCAGTGATTAATCTTTTGTAGTCATATACTTCATCGTTACGAAACCCAACGTACACACCTGTGTTGCTTCCTTTAAGTTTCCCGCCTCCATATCCCGAATTCTCAATGGCGTGCCAGGCCGTTTCAAGAAACAACCGCTGATTGGGGTCCATGAGAGAAGCTTCACGAGGAGACAGGTTGAAGAAACGATAATCGAATCGGTCAATATGATTCAAAAACCCTGCTTTGGTATACGCGACCGACTCTCCCCGTGTCTTCATATAATAATCTGTGAAAGATTGTCGTTCTGCAGGAAAATCGCTGATACTGTCCACACCGTTAACCAGATTGCTCCAATATGCCTCGAGTTCCTCTGCACCAGGGAATCTGCCGGACATTCCAATAATGGCAATGTCCTTAGTCGAAACACTTTCGATATCGACCGATTCTGCCCCGGATTCCAGGAGATCATCCAGTTTAATACTTCCCATTAATCCTTTTCTCATTTTGCTCTCCTTTACAGTCGGCTTGAGATCATTCGAGTATCGGGTTCAGTAGTTTAAAGTAGAGTTGCAAGAGTGACTCGACCTTGCTCTTCCGCCATTTCATTGAACGGAATCCACATACAAAGTGTAGGCTTTCCTCCTGATGAACCACTTGTAACGTTAAGTCGTACAGTTCAGACACCGGCACTCCCGAAGCAACTGCACCAGCGTTATAGAACAAAGGTAATGTTCCTGTACCGGGCTCCTGCAAGAGGGTACTAACATGCTTGGTGTGGAATGTCTCCATGCCATCTTGATCCTTGGATTGATGGATAAGCTGGAATAATTCATTAAATTGTTCCAACGAGCCGAAGTCCAGATCAAATACTTGAATATAGTCGGACTGCCCAATGGCTGCATGCATACTCATCCGATCACTGTTGGATGTCTGTGCGAGAAGGTACGCAAAGCCCGCAAATAAAATATCATCCACCTCTACGTCCCACCTGCTGGCAGCATTCACCACACGATCATAGAGTTCTGCTGATAAGGCAAACTGCAACTCTTCTGTTTCGTTCGATGTTGAATCTTCTTCCACGAAATAATCCATGGACAAGGGAATGCGGGATCGTGATACATGGATTACATCCATCTCGTCCAACTGATTCTCGATAAATGCGGTAATATCCGAAATAGTTGGCAAATTAAACATGTCGGTTATTTTCACAATTCCCGGATATTGGTCATCAAGTCTGGCATGTGCTTTGATCATCAGAACAGAATCGCCGCCGATCTCAAAGAAATGCTGATTCACACCAATGTGAGCATTGCCAAGTACTTCGCTCCATATCTGTACCAATTGTTTCTCAATATCATTGGCGGGAGCCTTGTACTGGATCTGAGCCGTGTGTAGAGCTGTTGGTTCAGGTAGTGCATTACGATTGATCTTTCCATTCGCTGTTAGAGGGATGGCTTCCAACCGGATAAAGAAAGCAGGCACCATGTACTCCGGCAATCTGGATATCAGAAACTCTCGCAATTCAGCAATGGAAACTTCTTGATCAGAGACATAATAGGCACACAGATATTTTTTCTTTTGCTCGTTCTGCCTGTCCATTACATACACACGCTTCAAGGCGTGGTGCTGAATGAATATGGCTTCAATTTCACCAAGTTCCACGCGATGCCCCCTGATTTTGATCTGGTTGTCCTTTCTGCCCAAAAATTCAATGTATCCCTCTTTGCGCATGACGCCATGATCTCCCGTTCTATATAATCGACCAAGGAGCGGATGCTGAATGAATGCTTTCTCCGTTTTATCCAAGTCATTCACATATTGATTTGCAAGACCCACTCCGCCGATAAACATCTCACCTGGAACATCAACCGGACATCGACGCAGTTTATAATCGAGCACATGGAATGTTTGATTCGCCAACGGATACCCGTAAGGGATACTGTTCCACGCATCAGATATTGAATTAATAGGGTAATAAATGGACCAAATACTAGCCTCTGTTGCACCACCGAGACTCACAATGCTTGCATCAGGACACAGATTTCTGACTTTGCCCGGTAACGATAGAGGTATCCAGTCGCCGCTGAGCAGTATAAGACGAAGACTGCTTTGATGGTTACCCTCGTTTGTGATGTTTACTGCTCTTTCTATATCAGAACTTTGGACATTTAACTTAGCCAGCGGAGCGGTCTGTGCACCCAGGACTGCTACGGAACGTTCCGATAATAGGGAACGGTCAACAACCATTGGATTTTCGTCATAGGATACCGTTACGCTTGGACTTTGTCTGATATAATTTCTGCTGCTCCATTCTTCCGTAGAAGCCATTTCATCGTCTGGCTTCAATCCTGCTTCCACCGTGTGAAGCCAGATCTGATTTTCATTTAAATTGAATAACGGTTTTACTTTATCAAAAGGCATATCTCCGATCGAACACATCCCAATGCCCAGCATCTCTCCAACACTGTTTAGTGTGGATACCATAATTCCGGTATCAATAAGGGAGTATAAATAACCTTGCGCACCATATTTCGGCATGGTTGCTTCCGCGTTGTAAATGAAGAAAACAGTAAACGCTGAAGACTGATAAATGGACCTGTTCGTGTAATAGTGCATTTCATCTGAGAATGACTGGTTCCCATGAATAAGGCGTACCGTGTGATCCACTGGACTAAAGTAGTACAAGCCCGCCTCCATTCCCGCAACTCTTCCTTCCTTCACATACACAAACACATCTATCGGGTATAGTCCTCCCGCAGAAGGATAGTAATACCGAATTTCCTGTCCTTGATCATACTGACCCAGTACTCCCATCAGATCAGAGAACTGTTTCATGGTGACAGGCTGGTCCTCCTTAAAGGAACGATGAGAACGTCGCTTGGAGATGAAATCAGGATATTCAACACCACGCTCCAGTGAGACCTCAAGTGTGGTGTTCTCACCGAAATTACGATGCAACTGTATTTTTTTGAATGCCTCATATGCCTGTGCATCGTATGCCACCTTTTCGTCATACGGATTGCGGAATAACTGCGTCTGCTTCTTGAAAATTTCCGTTGGCTCCATAAGTCCGCTGACCAAAGCACGTTTGCGAATGAGCAGTTCCATGAGCGAATTCACTTCACTAGCAGGTACATTCCGGAAGAAAGAAGCAATCTCGGATTGCCGAATCCCCTTTTGTGCCAAGAAATACAGTTCAGGGAACATACCTGTTGCATATTCAGGGCATTTGAACTCATCCACGTAGATATGCTTTCCATCCATTCGCCACAGCGTGGAGAATGACCAGTGGTACACCGATTCTACTGACTCTTTCTCCACAGCCAGTTGGGTTGACGCCTGAATCTCTTCATCACTTGCCCAACGGTAGCTTCGTCCAGCATCGGATTCCAGTCGATCCATGAACATATCCATAATCGCTGGAACCGAATTCCAGATTGTAACCTGATGGCGATCAACGGCCTCTTTCATCATTCGGATATCTCTTTGGTCGGATACAATTACGAGAGCTGCACCCGAGGAAAGTGCACCGAACACGTCATATACGGATAAATCGAAACACATGGAAGATACGCCAAGCATGCGATCCTTCTCATGAATACCGAACTTTCTGTTCATATCCTGAATCGTATTCGTTACAGCCCCATGAGTAATGGCCACACCCTTCGGTCTACCCGTACTTCCCGAGGTATAGATTACATATGCAATGTCAGCAGGTGTTCCAGATGGCTCACCTTCGAGTAGAGGATAACCTGAAGCCGAGACCTGATCATAGGCATCCACGTCCAATACAATTCGGCAATCACTATTCTTAAGCATGTAAGCTTGCCGATCTTCTGGATAATCCGGATCAAGTGGTACATATGCCGCACCAGAACGAAGTATAGCCATTACATTTACAATGGTCTCCATGCGGCGCCTTGCTACAACGCCAACTCGATCCCCTCGCCCGATCTCCTGTTCAAGTAAATATCCTGCCAGTTGACCGGATCTTCGGTCCAGCTCCGAATACGTCATCCGCTCATCCTCAAACAACAATGCATCCTGATCTGGATAATGTTTGGCCATACGATCAAACAAATGTTGCAATGTTGTTGGCATGATATTTTCTTCTGATTGGTTATACCTTTCCAAAATGCTGCGATCGACTGAAGGAATGTCAGGCCCCGTAATCGTTTCTCCCGCAATTAGGCCATCCAGCAGTGCAATATATTGCGCAAACATCGTTTCGATCACCTGTTGGTCAAACAAGTCATCCACGTAATCCCAGGTTAGCGTTAGCTGCCCTCCCGCATCCGAAGCCTGATGATCCAGATATACCTGCGATGTTTGGCTGACCCCAGTTCGAACCTTTCCAATCAGTCCCTGGGTTGCTTCAGATGTCTCACGTTCATTAAAGATCATACTTGTGAAGACAATTGGCATTACGGTCTTGTTCCCCATTTGATGATGCTTGGAGAGATCACGTATGAATTCGATGCCTTCATAATGCCTGTGCTCCAGCGCCTCCAGTATACTGTTCTGAACATGGCGCACATGACCCATAAAATCATTCCCTGAAGTCATATCCACATCAATTAAAATCATGGAAGTAAAGTCCCCAATGATATCCTGTATGCTTGGGTTGAATGGATAACGATTGAAGACTGTCAGATTCAGTGCAATCTTCTGTTGATTGCTCCAGTACGATAAGATCTGGGCATAGGCTGCACAGAGAAGCGCTGAAGGTGTTAGCCCGTGTCCATTAGCAATTTTTTTCAATATCTCCCAACGCTGTGGTTCAAACACTTCATTAAGTCGCTTGAATTTTGGTTCGCTGATCTGTGCAGGATCTGTCTTCAATGGGAGTGCAGGTGCTGCTGGGAAATCCTCTACTCGGGCACGCCAGTATTGTTTGTCAGCCAGGTACGTATTCGATTTACGGAATTTATTGTAAGCAAGAATATAATCGCGGAATGTAAATGGATTAGGCTCCGGCTCAATCTCGGGATGATGATAGAATTTCAGTAGATCATTATTGAAGATCTGGATGCTTGCCCCATCAGCAATGAGCAGATCATATCCAAACAACAGCAGGTGTGTATCCTTAGATATTTTTTTCGCACGTATCTCAAATAATGGCCATTGCTCCAATTCAAAAATATGATGAGACATGCGTTCTCTTTCGGCTATGATCACCCGTTCCATCTCGTCAGGACTCAAACCGCTGATATCTTCAATATCCATCCGGTATACCGGTACATGTGGCAGGATTCGTTGCTCTCCGGTAGGCAGGATAATTGCCCGCAGCATAGGATGATGTTCAATCAGCTTGATTAGTGCTTCATTGAAGCGCTTCATCTCCAATTGAGTTTCGAATTCAAGGTACCCGTGTGTCGAAGTGCCTCCCATTTCAAAAGCCTGACTTCTTCCTGCGACATAAGCCATCTGTACCTCAGTCAGCGGGAATGGTCGGCCTTCAGGATCAGGGCATGGATCATGCTGCGGATAATGAATTGTTCCCACTGACTCTTCATTTTCCACAGAGCTCTCCAGCAGAGCCGCCAGTTCATAAATATCTCTCAGGGCCATAAATTCCTTGAAGCTGAGACGTTGATTGAATTCCTGCCCAATCCGATTCACCAGCTGCACCATTAGAATTGAATTGATCCCCATCTGGAAGAAGCTGTCGTGAGTTCCTATTCCATTCATACCAAATACCGATTCACAGAGTTCAATTAGCTTTTGCTCCGTTGGGCTTTCCGTTCCTGCAAGTGCACTGGACTGTTGTCCAAAGGTTGGTTCCGGTAACGCTTTCCGATCAATCTTTCCATTGGGTGTAAGTGGAAATTCAGGCAACTGGATTAAATGCTGAGGAACCATGTAATCCGGAAGTGCTTTTGCCAAAAGACGCTTCATCTCCAATTCGTCATAGCTGCGCTCCGCTGAGTAATAGGCTACCAGTACCTTTGTTCCTTGCATGTCCACTTTATCTATAACGACAGCCTGCTTCACGCTTGGAACTGTAGATAGTCGGCTTTCAATTTCTCCAAGTTCAACCCGATAACCCCTGATTTTCACTTGGGAATCCCGTCTCCCAAGGAATTCAATGTACCCTCCTCTTCGCAAGACTCCAAAATCACCTGTGCGGTATAAGCGTCCCCATTCCGGATGATTAAAAAATGCATTGTCGGTCCTCACTGGATCATTAAAGTATCCTTGAGCCAATCCTGCTCCACCGATACAGAGCTCACCAATGACATCGACTGGACTCAGGCAACCCGTGTAGTCAAGCGTATAGAATGTCTGATTCGCAAGTGGTCTTCCATAAGGAATGCTCTTCCAATCAGACTTGACAGTATCAATGGGATAATAGATAGACCAAATGGATGCCTCTGTCGCACCTCCCAAGCTGATAACCTGTGCCGAAGGAAAACGCCCATGTACTTGCTCTGGCAATTTCTTTGGTATCCAGTCCCCACTGAGCAGGATGAGTCTTAATTGTTCATTGGTTTGATCGGTTACGTAATCTGCCATCAGCTGCATAATGGCTGGAACTGAATTCCAGATGGTTACTTTATGCTGTTGTATCACGTCGTACATGTCATGAATATCACGCTGATCAGCAATGATCACAAGTGCTGCACCCGTCGCAAGTGCACCGAAAATATCATAGACTGACAGATCAAAGCACATTGAAGAGATACCAAGCATCCGATCTTGATCCGTGACTTCAAACTTCATATTGATATCCCGAATGGTATTCATTGCCGGGCCATGGGCAGTAGCTACCCCTTTTGGAGTTCCCGTGCTGCCAGACGTATAAATAATGTAGGCAAGATCGTCAGGTGCTGCGTTATTTTCCAGTGGCTCCACCGGCAATTCAGCCAGTCCCTCAAACGTATAAAATTCGGGTAATAACAGCATTTTGCAGTTACTATTTTGTAAAATGTATTGCTGACGATCTTCAGGATAATCGGGATCAACAGGCACGTATACCGCTCCTGCTTTGAGAATGCCGATGGTATTCACAATTGTCTCCATACCACGTTTGGCTAACAACCCCACCCGGTCTCCCCGTGTTATTCCTTGTTGCGTCAAGTAATGAGCGAGCTGATTGGAACGTTCATCCAGCTGTTGATAAGTCAATTGCTGATTACCGTAAATCAATGCTGTCTGATAAGGAGTCTTGGTCGCCTGCTCTATAAAAGACCCATGCAGTGTAGATATAGGAAATGATTGTGCTGTTGCATTAAATGCATTCCAGATGGCCTTATCCTGTTCGGGCAATTCTGGTACAAACTCGATATTCTCTTGCTCACACAGATGAGTAATTATCGCTGTATAATCATCGAACATGGCGGAAAGTGTATCGTAATGAAAAAGATCCTGAATATAGTCCCAGTTAATGGTCAGTCTCCCGCCAGTCTCCATTACCTGATTATCAAGGTAGACTTGAGAAGTCTGACTGATACCCATTTTCAGATCTCCGATATGCTGCCAGCTTCCGATGGCATCCACAAATAATGTGCTGGTATATACAATCGGCATAATGGCGGAAGTACCCGCTTCTCGATGACGGGCCAGTTCTCGAATGAACTCCACGCCGTCATAATGTCGATGTTCCAACATATTGAGCATGCCACTCTGCACGTCTCTTGCTTGTTCCCAAAAAGGCTTGTTTTTTTGTTCGTTAATTTCGAGCAACATGATGGATGTAAAATCACCGATAATTTGATTGGTTTCTTCATGAAATGGAAAGCGGTTGAACGCCGCCAGATTGATGGCAAGTCGATCCTGATTGCTCCAACGGGCCAAAACTCGAGCAAAGGCAGTACACAGAAGCGCGGAAGGTGTTACATTTTTTTGCTGCGCCTTATGCTTTAATTGCTCCCACGGATCTTGTTCCAATATCCAGCTTAGCCGTGAAAATTGCGGTTTCTTGATATGTCTGGGCTCCTGCTTCAGCGGAAGTGCTGGAGCGGAAGGAAATGTGTCCAACTGATCCATCCAGTACTTCTTGTCACGTGCGTACATCTCACCCTTTTTCAGTTCTCCGTATGCCATCATATAATCCTTGAACGAAAACTTGAGTACAGGAAGTTCCTTTTCCGGCTCACGGCAATAATGCACCAGGTCCTCTCCAAGGATCTGGATACTCGCACTATCACAGATCAGCAGATCATAACCGAATAACAGGTAATGCCGTGTATCATCTATTTTAAAAGCTTTGAATTCAAACAGCGGCCATTGGCTCGGTTCAAACACATGATGGGACATTCGATCCCGTTCCACCTCAATGTGTTTCCACTTTTCCTGCTCATTCAGATGGCACACATCAACGATTTCCAGTTGATAGTCTGGTACCTGTGGCAATATTCGTTGTATGCCCTCCGGCAATATGACCGCTCGCAGCATTGGATGGCGCTGAATCACTTTTTGCAATGCAGTCTGGAAATGCGTCATGTTCAATTTGGTTTCCAATTCCAGATAATAGTGAGTGGATGTTCCCCCCATCTCAAACCGCTCGTCTCGACCTAACAGATAAGCCATCTGTACTTCTGTCAAAGGGAAGTCCTCATACAAGGTCGCCGGTTCCGGCTCTTGCTGGGGATACTCGGATATCGCTCCGGTTTCCTTGAGTGCACCAATCAGATGAATTGCAAGCTTCGCCAGATTCATACCTTCAAAGAACGTGTGATAGTTTAGGTGAACATGGTAGCGTACCCGTATTTCAGTAATAATGCGCATCATTGATATTGAATCAACGCCGAGTTCAAACAAGTTGTCGTATACATCTAACCCGGTAAACCCGAGAACATGCCCCACCAGTTGAGCAAGTTCCTTCTCCGTAGTTGTATATATACCGTTATCTCGTCCGTGCAGTTCAACCTTCTGTTCATATTCAGTTCTCGTCAGCTGGTTGTTATGATAATTCAAATGATTACGTTCCTGTTGAATTCGAGCTGTCATGGCTTCCGAAAATTGGATAACCCTTGACGATTCTAGCAACGGTAGGAGTTCACTCGCATAATTGGGCTCACCGATCAACACTCGGCGTATACGACGGCTCAATACCATGTCAAAAGCACTGATCGCTTGATGAGTCGCTAACGTCTTGAATGCTGTATCCACATTCAGACCAAATCTGGCAGCCATCCCGGTTTCCTTCCAGGCAGGCCAGTTAATGGTTAGCGTTCGGCCCGATCCATTTGCACGGTAAGACGCAAAGCTATCCAGAAAACAGTTTGCAGCAACATAATCGCTCTGACCCGGTTCTCCTAACATGGATATGCCAGAAGAAAACATAACGAAGAAATCCAGTGGTTCCTGAGCTGTTACTTGATTCAAAACCCAGGTTCCCTGAACCTTCGGTCGCAGAACCTCTTGGAATGTAGTCTCTTCCTTACGGATAATCAAGCCATCATTGGCAACACCAGCGCTATTAATTACCCCATAGATTTGCCCATATTTTGTTCTCAACCTCTGCACAACCTGAGTCATCTGCTCCAGATCGGAGATGTCTGCACTGATTAATTCAACACTTGATCCTCCGGCTTCAAGCTCCATAATGGTTTTCAATCGTTCAATCATTTCTATGGATATTATCTTTGGATCTTCTTCTTGAATAAGCTTGTCCCACACAGTGCGATCAGGCATCGCCGTACGACTGATTAGTGCCAGACGAATGCAGCGTTCATCAGCCAGATGCTTCGCGAATTGCAAGCCAATTCCGCCTGTTCCACCAGCAATAAGATATAGACCGTTCTCACGAATAGTCACTTCCTCATGACTGGCTTCCAGAATATTGGCAATATCCAATTCTTCTACGTATGACTGATTATGTCGATACGCCACTTGGAAACGGTCATGGGAGCTATTCAATTCTGCATAGATCGTATCCGCATCGGTATCTGAGTCCACATCAATGAATCGGCAGGATATTTCCGGATACTCCTGTTCAATGACTTTCGCGAATCCGTTAAGCGTTGCATTCTCCGGTCTTACCTGATTTTCATAACCCGTAACTGCATTCGCTAGAGAGGATATGAATTGAAGCTGAAGTCCCTCTGTCATATGATGATGTAGAATCGCACGGGTCAAGTAGAATGCACTCTGAATTCCACGGTCCTGGCTTAACTTCAATTGTTCCTCGCTTTGTAAATAATCATCTGAATCATTCTCTGCCAGAGTAAACCCGTGAATAATACGGGTTAGCCCCTGACCCTTAATATCATCCAATAACTGAATGTAGTCACTTTCATCGCCACGAATCACATAGTGCGAATCATCATACTTCTCGTAACGATCCCCCCAGGCTACCTGAATGACTCGTGCTTCGGGCTCACGCTCTAATCGGACCGTCAGGGCAGCACTGACTTGATCGTTTCCGCGGAAGAGAAGTACGGTGCCTTTCATTTTTGAGACGACAGAATCTCGAGATACAGACGTGTATCGTTGCCATACAGCTTGATAAAACATGCCCTCTGCCTGTACCTTTTCCGATCTTCTGTTACGTTTTGGAATGTCGATCCAACATCTGTGCGTCTGAAATGCGTAGGATGGCAAACTGACCTTGAATACGCTCTGATTCGCATAAAGCGCTTCCCAGTCAGCATCGCCCCCAGAGACATAGAATGAAGCAGCCTGATGTAACGCATTGACGTCTTGCCGCCCACTGTTCATGAATTCTCCAAGAGCTTGTCCCAGCGATACGCTCATCTCATGCCTGGATGAGAGCGACATTCTGAATTCCTGATCCGCTGCCTCCTCATCTTGAACCAGCTTGTGAAAACCGGTATAGATGTGCGAACCATGTGAAGTACCAAATAGCTGTTTTGAACGCTCCAACTGGGTAAGTTTCTGATGCAAATCGATGTTGCTGTTCATTATGATTGCTACCCGATATGGAAATTTCCCTCTTCCCGTGTTGGCGGTATAACATATATCTTGTAATGTTGGCAGTTCATATTTTTCAAGAAAAAAGATATACTTACCGATCATCTGACGCAGCGATTCCTCAGTCTTGGCGGACAACGTCAGAATGGATGGATCTGTTACAGAAGTGTTCGCTTTATGCTCTGCAGTTGCCCGATCCGGTGCTTCCTCAAGCACTAGATGACAGTTGGTTCCCCCAATGCCAAAAGAGCTGATACCACACCGTCTTGGAGTTGTGCCATCCGTGGTCCACTCTCGCAGTGTAGTATTCACGTAAACGGGCGATCCACTGAAGTCAATGGCTCTATTTGGCTTTTCAAAGTTCAAGGTTGGAGGGAGTTTTTTATTTTTCAGCGCCAGAATTGCTTTAATTAAGCCAGCAGTTCCAGCTGCTTCGTACAGATGACCGATATTGGTTTTAACCGAACCGATCGCACAAAATTGTTTCTTGGAAGTATATTTCTTAAATGCATTCTGAATTCCCTTAATCTCAATGGGATCCCCCAATTCCGTCCCCGTACCATGCGGTTCGAAGTACGAGATCGTTTCGGGATCAATGTTACCGTCCTCCCACGCTTTTACAATTAACTCTGCCTGAGTGGACGGGTTCGGTACAGTCAATCCGCCAGAACTTCCATCCTGATTGACGGCCAAACCTTTAATTACCGCATAGATCTGATCACCATCACGCATTGCAGCGTCTAGTGGTTTCAGCAATAAAGCAGTGACTCCTTCGCCCATTCCCGCCCCATTTGCAGAATCATCAAATGTTTTGGTCCGGTAGTCTGGAGACTCCATCCCGATTTTCTCATTCTGATTCTCGCGTGTCATGAGATGAAGTTTCACACCGCCCGCAATTGCCATATCACATTCCTTGCTCCGGATAGCCTGGCATGCCATGGCGACAGCTACGAGCGAAGAGGAACACGCTGTATCAACAACAATACTGGGTCCCTTCAGATTCAGAAGATACGAGATTCGATTGGATAATATGGAAGCCAAATTGCCAACGATGGACAGTGCACTTGTCTGCATCGTTTCGGTAATATATCGCATATACATATCTTTGATATTGTTGGAAAAGCCCACATAGACACCTGTGTTGGTGCCCGATAATTTATCGTTACCGTATCCTGCATCCTCCATGGCATCCCATGCCGTCTCCATAAACAAACGCTGATTAACATCCGTTAAACTGGCTTCTTTGGGAGGCAAACGAAAGAATTCATGGTCGAATTGGTCAATATTGTCCAGGTACGCCGCTTCGTAATATTGAATATCTCCCTCAGGAATATCCATATAAGAGAGAATAGCATCCATATCCGATTTTCGTGTCTTGGGAATGGGACGTATGCAATCTACACCACTCTGGATATTATCCCAGTAGTCATCCAGTGTTTCCATATTGGGCAACTTGGCTGAAATACCGATGATGGCGATATCCTTGACGGGTTTCTTTTCCCCTTCTTTTAGCATTTTCACGATCTGAGCCGCCGTTGTTTTGTTCATCTTCTGGTCCTTGACACTCTCTACCAGGAGCTTCAGAATTTTCTCCACGCTTCACGTCCCCCTACATCTTTTGAAGGTTGATGATTGCTTCATCCAGATCCATTGCTCCACGTTCGATCTCATCGAACAGATTCTCAAGATCTGTATCCCGTTCCTCTTCGAAAGTTTCCTTTTGAGGAGACTGGTGAGTCTTCTGCTTTTCTGTGGTGCTCATATAAGTAGTTAGTCTGGAGATACTTGGATATTCAAACAGATCGGTCAGTATGAGTTTTCCAGGGTAAGTTTTGTCCAATTTCAAGAAAATCTGCTTAATCATAATAGAGTCTGCACCGAGTTCGAAAAAGCTGTCATGTACATTCATCTCTTTAATGCCTAAATATGGTCCAACTATATTCGCAATAGTCCGGTCCATCTCCACGCAAGATTCCAATTCAAGTTCATACTCTTCCGTTGGGATCTGAACAGAAGAAGCGGATTCCTTCTTCATTGATATTTGTTTTGCTCTCTCCGGCATTCTCATCCATTTTTGTAACCTTTGTCCGATGCTGGCATCAAGATGAAAGTGGTAGTTATTCAAAATGTTTAAATAGGGTGAATTCCAGTTCATTTCCCCCACCAGCAGACGGTCGGTCTGTTTTCCCATTATCTCGAACAATCGATCCAATGCCCACTCTTTGGGCATCGCTTTGAATAAGGTGTCAAAATCAAACCCGGCTCTGGAAGCCATGCCTACCTCTTTCCAGGTCGTCCAATTCAGCGTTATCGTACGCATTCCTTTGCGGTTCCGCATTGGGGCATAGGCATCCTGATATGCATTCGCGGCGGCATAAGCAGCCTGTCCAGTAGAACCGAATAACGTAGCGACGGACGAGAACATGACTAGAAAATCTGGCTGATCTTCGGCTGTCAGCTGATCCAGCAGATGAGCCCCCTTCACTTTCGGAGCCAGCATTGCTGTAAACTCTTCCTCAGTCATCTGGTCAGCATGCTGTGTACTCCCAACGCCTGCTGCATGGATGATGCCACGTATACAACCAAATCGACTTCTTAATTGTTCAATGGCTTGACTTAACTGATCCGCATCGGCAACATCAGCTCCAAGATACATCATCTGTCCGGCCCGTTTCTCCATATCAAGCAACCGAAGAAGCTTACTTTTTAGAACTGGTGAAGTATTTTTCGCATTTAGAATGATGTCCCAATTGTGACGTTTGGGCAGTGGCGTTCTTGCAATCAAAGCCAGATTCATACGTCCAAATGATAACAAGCGTTCAGCAATCTCCATCCCCAGACCACCAAGTCCACCTGTAATAATGTATACGCCGTCTTCTTTCCAGTTCATATCAACATCAGGCAAGGAACCCACATCAGCAGGGGCGAATTCAGCTTGATATGCTTGTCCATTTCTAATCGCCAAAGACTTCTTCTCCAACGGCCCCAAAATGTAACGCAAATACTGAGAGGTATCCCAATCTTGGTCAACATCTATACAGAAGCATTCGAGATTCTGAATCTCACGCTGTACCGTATGTCCGAAAGCCAGCATCGCCGAATTCTCCGGATACAGAACTTTCTCGTCACCCGTCACTTCATTAGCAAAGCTTGTCACCAAAATCATCTCAACCTGCTCTGCAAAGATGTGTGAGCATGCCTTGGTAAGTCTCCATACAGACATAAGACCTTTGTCCAGCGTGTTTTCCTTATTTTCTACATGGTCAAGTGATGCTATATGCACGATCCGATAGGGACCTCCAAAGGACACTTCCTGCAAAAGTTTGATATAATCACTCTCGTTATTTCGAATTACATATGTCTGTGCATCCTGTTGAAGGTAAGATGTTCCCAATATAGCTTCGATAACTGCTACTCCAGCTTCACGAATTTGGTTCACCAACTGGGTTGCATGTAGCTGTGTATCATCTCGTATTAATAAAACACGTTCAACATTATGGATGCTGGATGAGTTAGTCTTGCCGATCTCGCTCCAAGGCTTCCATGACAATGAATAATACATCGCTTCTTCCTCAGTCTGTACCGAATTATCGGGATGAGTATCAATCCAGCACTTACTCTCCTCAAATGAATATGTGGGCAAGCTCAACTTGTTATAGGTCACATCTGGATAGATTCTTGACCAATTGATCTGAGCACCGCCTTGATAATGTGTGCACAACTCCTCTAGCACGGTTGCTCTATCGCATCCTTCGATATGCCAGTTCGAGATAAGTTCTTCTGTAGTGAATAACTGATTCCTTTTCCTGAATGTATCTTGTTCATATTTACCGGTCTTGGGTTCTACAAGAAAGTCGTTTAAATGCTGCAGCAATTGATCCAACGAATTGACCACCCACACCGCTCGGTGTGCATGATGCTGTCTTCCAGTAGCTGCTGTGCAGCATACATCCCTCACATCGGCCTTCGGGTTCTCTTTGATCCACTTCACATATGATTGCACCTGACTGGAGAGATTTCCGGATGATACGCTGGAGATCAAAAAGGGATAATGGTCATCGCGCCCCAATTCCACTGATATGTTTGGAGCTTCTTCCAGTACAACATGACAATTGGTGCCGCTTAACCCAAATGAACTAACTCCACATCTTCGAGGAGTGGCCGCTCCTTCCCACTCTCTTGAAATGACATTGACATAGACTGGTGATTTATCAAATTCAAATTTTGGGTTTGGCTTATTAAAATGAAGTGTAGAGGGAATACGTTTGGATCTGAGTGCCATAATCGCCTTCAACAGACCCGCTAACCCTGCACTGTCGTATAAATGGCCCACATTGGACTTAACCGATCCTATCGCACAGAATTGTTTTTTGTCCGTAAATCTGCGAAAAGCCGATTGGATACCTTCCAGTTCAATCGGGTCCCCAATGAGTGTACCTGTTCCATGTGCTTCCAGATAGGAAAGACTCTCTGGATGAATTCCAGCATCACGCCAAGCATGAGTCAGTACTTTTTCATGAGCTACCGCATTGGGCGTTGTGATCCCTGCCGAATATCCATTCTGATTCACAGCTGTGCCTTTTATGACTGCATACACATGATCATGATCCCGCAATGCCTGTTCCACAGGTTTAAGTACAACACTTACTACACCCTCACCCATTCCCGATCCATCGGCATCTTCATCAAAGGTTCTTGTTGTTCCATCACTGGATTCAATACCGATTTTGTAATACTCTTTATCCAGTGGAATCATATTCAGCCTGATCCCTCCAGCGATAGCCATATCACAACTTCCTTCACGTAACGCACGTACTGCCATATCCAGAGCAACCAGCGAAGAAGAACATGCTGTATCTACAACCATAGCTGGCCCCGTCAGATTAAGTAGATACGCAATTCTCGCAGGAATGATAGACGAAAGGTTGCCTACGGTGGCGATTGGTAACATGTCCGGACTTAATTCCTCGACCATCTGTTTGTACTTGTAACCTTCTTGATCTCCGATTACACCCACATATACCCCTGTTGAACTTCCGGCCAAGCGGTCACCACCATAACCTGCATCCTCAACCGCACGCCATACCGTTTGCAAAAACAATCGTTGGACCGGACTCATCAGCTTGGCTTCCTGTGCACTCATACGGAAGAAGGAATAATCAAATTCATCGATTTCGTCCAGATAAGCTCCGTTCAAATAACGTACATGCTCCAATGAACCTTGCTTGTGAAGCAAGTATTGATCCAACTGGCCCTTTCGATGATTGGGCAATTCCCGTATGCAATCAATTCCATAATCAAGCATCTTCCAAAATTCATCCAGCGACTCTCCGGTCGGCAACTTTGCACCGATACCTATAACAGCTATATCATGTCTATTATACGTTGTTATATCCAGTTCATTAGTGGTATCCTGGTCATCTTCTTCTTCCCATTGCTCTCTGTCGAACAATTGATCAAGCATGGCCGTCCCCCTATGAAATCTCATTTCAATTCCGGTTGTACCAATAGTTGAAGTCCTCTCACATAATTGGCAATAAGACGCTTCACACGGCTCTGTTTTAATTTACGTCCATTAAAACGACAATTGCACTGCAGAATATCACCTTCGTCCGACACTAGGATAATCAGATCATAATAGTTCAGTACATCGTCCGATGCCTTGAACAGATGCTGTTCACCATATAAAGGAATAATTGCCCACTCCGTGCTGCTTGTTCTGATCTGGCTCATCTGCTCGACGGGAAACACTCGATCCGAAGGCGTGGTTATGATCTGTTGATGAACATTTTGAAAGAGCTCTTTCATTGTCTTGTATTGATCGAAATTCAATCGTACAGGTGTGATCATTCTCGCTGTACCATAGGATACGTGCATATCAATAGAGGGTTGTTCTGACAAAGTCTGTAACAAGTAAGCATACATAGCTGATGCCAATACATGAATACTGATCGCTTCAGATTGTGCAATCAGTCGCATATCCTGTACCAATGAAGCTGGGAGAGTGAATTGATACGACAAGGCTTCGTAACCTCGATCCGTATGGAAAAAGCTCCGATCCATCCGTACAGGCTCCAGTTCCACTCTGTCTTGTCTGATCAGATTCGCCCATGAGACAATAGAGGTATGTGAATACAAGCTGGAAATTGCCATTTTGTCTGGAAATGCATCATCGATTGCCTGATGAATCTGCGTTACTTTTAGCGAATCGAATCCAGCTTCAGCCAGGTTGTCCGTTACTCCGACATTCCTAAGTCCCGCTACGGACTCAACAATCTCAATCAGCTTTTGTTCGATATGATCACTGGCTGGTTGTACTTCTTTGATCTCCTGCATATGGCTTAATATGCTCTGAATGGATTGTTCCATTTCACTAAATTCTCCTGATTCGTACCGCTCCTGAAGCCTGTAACGTTGAAATTTTCCACTCGTCGTTTTAGGAATTTGCTTAATGGGTAGCACAGACTTGAGTTCAATCCCCATCCGCTGCTGAATATGTGCTTTGGCTTCTCCAACTCTTGGAACAAAAGATGGCAAGTCCTTTTTATACAGTACAAACATTACAACGCTTTCCGATCCTGTAAGTGGATTGGAGACACCACATACAGCGACTTTCCCCAGATCAAACTGCTCCAGCTCCTCCGTTACACGTTCAATATCATGCGGATATACGTTTTGACCATTGATGAAGATAATGTCCTTGGTTCTGCCCGTAATGACTATTGCGCCATCATTCATAAATCCAATATCTCCAGTACGAATCCATCCATCGGCTGTACTTGCTTTTTCCGTAGCTGCCGCATTGTTGTAATAACCGCTCGTAACACTCAATCCTTTAATTTGAATACTGCCCAGCACCAATTCCTCGACCGGCTTATCATAATCATCACATATTCGTACATCACAGTATTGAACCGGTTTGCCTACTTCCACAAAAGAAACAGCATGTTCTGAGCCCGGTTCAACTTCTATGAATGGTTTCCCGGTCACCAAATATCTTCTGTCCAGTACATAACAAGTCAAATCACCGACGTTACCAAAGGAAACACCAACGGTTGCTTCGGCCAAGCCGTACGCCGTCAGCATTGTATTGGAAGCCAGTCCATAAGGACTCATCGCCTCCAAAAATTTGAAACAAAGTGCCGGAGATATCGGCTCAGCACCGTTCATAATAAAACGTACCGAAGACAAATCGGTTGATGAAAAGGTTAGTGGATTATATGAATCCAGAAAATATTTATAAGCAAAATTCGGAGCATATAGTTGGGTGACACGGTGTTCAGAAGTTTTGGTTAACCATAATGTAGGGTGACGGATGAATAAGGAAGTCGGCATAATAAACTGTTGCAGACCTTGGAAGGTACTTGTAAGATGAAACGCAATCAGACCCATATCATGGGTCAGGGGTAACCAACTCAAAGAACGGTCGTTAGAGGAGATTTGGGTTGCTATATTCATAGCTTGTATATTTATCATGACATTGCGGTGTGTAATTACTACACCCTTGGTTTGTCCTGTAGAACCTGAAGAAAATTGGATAAAGGCTATGTCATCCGGCTGGATGCTAGCTTCAATTCCCTCAACAATAGGTTCCTCTCGTACGTTCGAGATGCCCTGTACTATAAAGATTCGGGCATGCATTTCGCGGACAACCTCTTCCAATCCATTCTTCCGGGCAAACTTGTCCAAGCTTTCCGTGAGATCCTGATCAGCAGCAATAAACGGATGGTTCAACGTTCTCCACACATTGTAAAGCTTCATTCTTTGCTCCTGATTTCCGCCTACGGTAATCGGAACCGGTATGATTTTTCCAAGCGTGCAAGCCCAAAAGGTGACAATAAACTCTTCTTCCGAGTTCAGTTGGAAGATCAATTCATTACCCGGCTGCATCCCAAATGCTTGAAGTTCTCCTAATCGGATTTTGGCTGATTGCAGAAGGGTTTGGTACGATACAACCTTTTCTTCTTTGCTGCCATTCAGAAAAGTAATACCTCTGTCTGTGACTGAACCAAGGGAGTTAAATAATTGAGCCAAGTTATCCATGCTCATAACTGGAACACACTCCTTGTCAACTAGATTACGTAAGGTTGCAGCTTTTCATTTATAATTCTCGTTGTTTCCTGAATATTTTCCTGGATATAGAAGTGCCCTCCATCCAATTTGACAATGTCACATTGTGAACCAGCGTACTTTTTCCATCCGATCAGATCGCTAGATTTCACTCGGGTATCGCTTCTGCCAGTTAACACGGTAATATCACTCTGAACCTTGAAAGGTTTAGGCTGAAAACGATAGAGTTCGACAATCCTGAAATCGGCTCTAAGTACAGGTGCAAATAACGAAAAGAGCTCTTTATTAGTAAAGACCTCATCCGACGTTCCACCCATGTTCTGAATCGTCTCTCTGAACTCTTCGTCTGGTAATGTGTGAATATTCTCATCCTTGAAAATATGGGGTGCACGATTGCCTGAAAGCATCATATGTTCAGGCAATTGTTTCGTTGACTGTGCAAGTCGGTAATATAGTTCGAGCGCCATCCAGCTTCCCATGCTATGTCCGAAAATAGCATAAGGCCCATGAATTAGTGAGGAAACCGTGGGGTAGATATCTTCAATCGCTTCTTCAAAGCTTTCATAGAATGGTTCCCCCACCCGAGCGCCTCTTCCTTTTAATTCGATCGGTATTACGTCAATAAAAGGGCTTAAAGATGATTTCCAGCGATGAAAAATCATGGCTGATCCACCTGCATGAGGCAAACAAAAAAGTTGAATTTTCTTCATTAGCCCTATCATTCCTCGTATTCTTATTTTTATCGTAATTTATCATTTTACGTAAAAAAATACAATATTTTCTGTGTTATTGAATACATTATGTAGATTGAATAGATAGGGGCAAATCTCCCTTGTTGCTTCTGAATTGATTGCGATGTTCGGTCGGACTTTTGCCTACTTTTTTCTTGTACATTGCACTAAATTGTGTACTAGAACTGTACCCTAGCTTCGTCGTAATTTCAGAGATTGGAAGATCCGTCTTGGTTACGTACTCCTGTGCCTTATCCACCCGAATCTGCTGAAGATACTTCAGTGGCGAAACATTGAAAACCTTAGAAAACAGATTACACAGATACACTGGATTATAACCAACCATATCCGCCAGAAATTGCAGAGTAATTGGCTTCTCATAATTGTTTTGGATATACTTGCATATCATGACCAAGTTCCGTTTGACCGAGTCCTCCCGATCCGTTTCCGGTCGCATCATATTAGCCAGATTCGTCTGATAGTAACTGGAGTATACTTCAAGAAAATCTCTTTCAGCTATTTCGATGTCCTCTCTACTCTCTACCGTTCGGTTCAACAGACTTACAGCAAGATCATAGTGTTTACTACCATTCTCACTTAATATGTGACAGCTTGGCAGTCGCTCAAGCAGATCCGATCCAAAAATAATACCTCTCATTTTCAGAACAGGTTTATCGTAGTTTTGCAGTCTTATTTTATTTGCCAGCAGCACAGCCCCTGCCTTAACCTGTACCGTTTTGCTAAACACACTGATTTCCAATGCATCCATAACCTCAAATATGGCAATCTGTCTTCTGAGAGACAAGTCAAATAGATGTTTTTTTTCACGGACGACCATATCATAAGAAACAACAGAACGTAGTTGGAAATCCATTATCGTTAACCTCCTGATTGTTTTTCGGACGGTTTTGACAAGTACTGTGCTATACATTCATTCCAAATCTTAATCTAAGTTGTATTAAATTTTTTAAGCTGATTACGAATGTAATCCAATAAATCTTTTTTCTCCTCAGGTGGTATCCACTCCGTTAGTCTGGCTGCAGCAATGGGAAGAACCCATCGGTGTATCTCGCGAATGTCCATGCCTGAGAGGGACAAGTAATACTCGATATACGCTTTACTCATCCTGCTTTTGATTATCTTCAGCAGAACTTTCATCATCAATGGAGCTCCTTTGGGCAAATTTCCGTATTTTAATAACACTAGCGTCCTTGCCACATCTGCTGCTGGACAGCCCGATGCGCCTGTCATCCAGTCTATGATCCAGGATTCTTTGCCTGTAATCACATTATTGGGATGGAAATCCCCATGACATAGAGATCTGCCTTCCGGCAAACTATGTACATAGTCCATAATCTGTTGCTTCTCAATGTCCGATAGATCACTTGCGCTTGATATATTCTTCTCTAATACAGTCTTATGCTTTTGTTGAATCCGTTCACCCGATTGCTGGTGTATTTGATGATGAAGTGCTGCCATCTGCCTTGCTCTGCGCTCAATGGACCATGGTTTAATAATCATCTCTTCCAAAAGTGTCCTTCCACTAGCCAACTCAAATATGATACCTTTACGATTATTGATCGTCACCATATCAATTGTTTGTGGGCATTTAACTCCAAGTTCCAAAACGATTCGAGTATTATCAAACTCATGCTGAATCGCTTCCGCAGAGAAATCTTCTCTGAAAAGTTTCAAAATTGAAGTTTCACCATGTCTGAATATTTCCGCTGTCTGTCCCTGCCCAATCCGTTTCAATCCTAATCAACTCCGTATCTTTCCTAAATCAATTATGGTAAAACATCAAAGAACCTAATGATCAAGCCCTTTTTTCATAGCATAATGAATGATCCTGCCTAATGCAAAAAAAGGGCTCTTCCTTAGGTCCTGCAATGCAAAATCTAAACGTTTCGATTCGCGCTATCCTTAACTTTTTCTGCTTTATTTGAACGTCTTATTTCACGGCGGTGTGTTACAACCTCCTGTGTTGCGATTAAAATTTCATGCATTTGAGTCGTGCCTTCGATAATCTCATTGATTCGGGCATCCCGATAATATCTCTCTACGGGATAGTCTCGATGGCAACCATTGGCACCATGAATCTGCACCGCATCACTGGCAACTTTATTCACCATGGTTGAAGCAAAATATTTGGCAGTCCAAGTTTCCATAATGCTCTCTGGATCACCCACATCTCTTAAATATCCTGCTCTGTAACACAGCATCCGTGCCGCTTTCATATTCACTGACATTTCAGTGATCATTTTTTGTATCATTTGATTCTCGCGTATAGCTCTTCCGAATTGGATTCTGGAATTGGCATAATGTACCGATGCATCCAGACACGCCTTGGCTAAACCGACACAGCCACAAGCGATTGTGTATCTTCCATAATCCAGACAAGGTAAAGCAACATGTGATAACCCTGTACCGACTTGACCCAGGAGGTTTTCCTTGGGAATACGACAAGAATCCATTTTCAGTTCAGCAATCATCGATGCTCTCGCTCCAAGCAACCCGCTCATAGGTTCAACGCTAAACCCAATGGAATCTCTCTCCACGATAAACGCTGTCGGCTTGTTCTCACATTGGGCAAGAATCAAAAATACGTCTGCAAGCTGCCCCATGGTTATCCATTTTTTATGACCGTTAAGTATGTATTCGTCTCCGTCTAATACGGCCGTTGTTTCAATGCTTTTGGCATCGCTTCCAACACTCGGTTCTGTCAATCCGAATGAACCCAAAGTTGTCCCCGTAGCTAATGCAGGCAACCAGTACTGTCTTTGTTGCTCCGTTCCCCAACGCAAGATCGCTAAACCCACCATCCCCTGAACGGTTAACAAACTTCTGACAGAGGAGCACCCACGTCCAACCTCTTCGTTAAGAATCCCGATAGTGATATTGTCCAGTTCCATCCCGCCATATTCTTTTGGCAACATGGAGCCCAGATAACCAGCCTCTGTTATTTTCGCAAGGAGTTCCGGGTGAATTCGTTCTTCGCTGTCATTTAAACTAGCATATGGAATAATCTCGCTGTCTACAAAATCCTTGAATTGTTCCTGCCACATCAATTGCTCCGCATTCAGTTCAACTTTCATCACATATCACTCCTGATTTTGAGGTTATAAGTCCAATAAACGGAACTCGATGCTGTGATTGTCTGATATGAGCTTGTGTCGTCATTTTCCCTTTATGACTCATTGGGAATCTCATAATTGATGCACTTACGCAAACTGTCTTTCAGATGTTGCAATGTTGTGAAGTTCTCCAATTCAAGATACTCATCGTCCATCTCAATATTGAATTCGTTCTCCAAGGCAATGATCAGTTTAATAAATGAAATGGAGTTTAATCCAAGAACTCTTAAATCCTCATCCAACGCACTTACATCCAGCTTTTGTTCAGAAAACATTTCCACGACCTGATAGAAATGAATATCAAACTGATCATAAGCCACAGGATATTCTTGCAAAAAGATTCCTCCTCCATATGAGACATGTAATCTTTGAAAATCCATTTTTGTGACACCATTTCTGTGATCAGAATCTGTTCGAACGTTTGCCTAAGAGTATAGGAATAGGAACAAAAAAAGTCCTACATTTTGTAAATATTCCATATATTCTCTGACTTCGATACTATCATAATCTTCCTGAGTCAAGCAATCACTATTGCCATGTATTCACAAATATTTAATAGGTTTCCACCTTCGAGATGATATCCCTATCTTGCGACAAGGATTCATTCTCTCCAAGGCGCTTTGACATAAATACATCGACCTCATCTTCACTGTCCAATATAAATCCAAATCGTTCATACAATCGCCGAGCAGGGCTTCCCTGCAAAACATTTAAAATAATCCGTTTCCCCTGAACTTCATCCTGTTCCAGCAGCATGTTTAGTACCTGAGTTCCTATTCTCTGGCCTTGATAATCGGGATGTATATAGAAATGTTCCAATAGATATGCCTCAGACTTGGGCTTCAACGCTACACAACCTACCATTGAACCCTCCACTTCAATAATCTGTGTCTGGGCAGGTTTGAATGTATTCCGGAAACGTTCACGCACCTTCACATCATCGTATCTTCCCAGTCTGGTTAGATCATCGTATAATACCAAGGCTCGCAAATCAGCGAGTTGCTCTTGATCTGCCTGTACAGCTTGACGCATTGTTATTGGGTTCATTTGTTGAATTCCTTTCCAGTGGAGACACGTTAATTTTTGAATGTCATATCGCACTATAGAACACTAAAAATCATACCTTTGGCAGCTCACTTGAGCAACACCGGATTTTAGAACGCACTATTTTTTTTCAAACCTATTGAACTCCTCAAAAAAATAAAAAAGCCCAAAAAGGACGGTGCAGTCTTGCTTATACCAATAAGCGAACCCGCAGCCATCCCTTCCGGGATGTAGATTATTTAAGAGAACTATGAAACATGTGAAGCTTGTGCTGTATGTTGCAATGCTTCCAGACCCAATGCTAGCGAACCACATAGGCCTGCATGCTGGCCCAATCCGGGCTGCACAATATATTGGTCGATATGTTGCGTGATTGGGGTTGCATTTACATAACCATTGAGATTCCGGACTACCTGCTCCCGGATCATAGGAAACAGATGATCTTGCTGCATCACACCACCGCCCAGGATGATCTTCTGCGGCGAATGAAGCAAGATGGCCGTAGTAATCGACTCCGCAATGTAAAAGGATTCGATCTCCCACGCCGGATGATCTGCCGGCAATTCACTGCCAGGGATCTGCCAGCGAGCTTCAATGGCTGGACCTGCTGCCATTCCCTCCAGGCAATCGCCATGATATGGGCATAATCCGGCAAAGTGATCGTCTGGATGGCGTCTTGTGCGAATATGTCCACCCTCGGGATGTAACAATCCGTGTACTCGTTTGCCCCCTGCCACAAGTCCGACCCCAACTCCTGTACCAATCGTGTAATAAACACAGTTGTCCAGTCCTTGCGCCGCTCCCCACGTTGCTTCACCGAGCGCGGCAGCATTCACATCCGTATCCCATCCAAAAGGAACCGGAAATTCATGCTTCAAGGTTCCAACCACATTACAGTTTCCCCACCCAGGCTTAGGTGTGGTCGTAATATAACCATAGGTGGGACTATCCGGTTGCAGATCAATCGGACCAAAGGAGCCGACCCCTATGGCTTCCACATCTTTATCCCTGAAATAGTCGATCACCTTGGCAAGAGTGGTCTCCGGATGTTCTGTTGGAAAGCTGATCCGATCTTCAATCTGTCCATGCTCATTACCTACACCACATACAAACTTCGTTCCGCCCGCTTCTATGGCTCCAATACGCATCGTTTTGGGCTCCTTTCCTTCATTACAATTAACCTTTAGCCTTGGTTGGTGATATCTCATAAATATGAAGTGAAGAGAAGACCAGATCGGTATTTTCCGCATGAGCAGAGATGCCTTGGCAATCCGCATCCGGATAGATCAGATCCGTAATAACGGCCTGACCATCATTTGCAAATACCTCAACAGATGAATGATCTACAAATATACGCAAACTTTGATTTCCGTTCACTTCTTTTAACTCAGCTGTATGACGGCTCAGGAAAAGTTCATGAAAATTGCCGATGCCCGATCGACTACGATCAACGTACACTTCACTTCGGATCGAGTCTACACCAACGACCGTCTCGTGATTTGCACCGCTTCTTAGCGCAAAATGGAACGACTGATCCTGAGCCCACTCTGCATCGATCTCATAGTTCACGAGTTGCAAAGCGTTCAACTGCTCACTCACTTGCTGAATCGAAGCATCCTGTAAGGACAATACTGGCGTACGGGCTTGCTCAAGTTCACGTGCAGGACGTTGAATCAATATAACTTCTCCCGCTCTTGTCTCCAGTGTCAACTCCCGGGCAATGGTCATTGCTCCACGGTAATTATTGGTTGGCGTCTGATTGGCATACATCCAGTTGCTCATCCAGCCGATAATGAGGCGTCTTCCATCTTCCTCAGGAACGTCAGACCAACTAACTCCTGCGTAGTTATCCCGACCATAATCAATCCAGCGAACCGTATGGGATGCCTCGTCTGGGACAAATGTAGTTCCATCAAAATCTCCGGTAAAATATTGTGTTCTGGAGCCTTCAATAAAAGCAGGATCTGCACCGATGCTAACGAGCATCACCCATTTCTCCTGCCCTGATTCTCCATCCACTGCAAGCGGGAACAGGTCGGGGCATTCCCATACGCCATCGTGTGAACCAATCCCGGCGCCAAATTCACTTCCTAGCGTCCAATCCTTCAGATTGGGGGAACGATACAGACATACCGTTTGACCACAAGCGATAATCATAACCCACTCCTTGGTCTGCTCATGCCAGAACACTTTGGGATCACGGAAATCAACAAAGGACTCATGCTTTAATACCGGATTACCCTCGTACTTAGTCCAGGTTCTGCCGTTGTCTTTGCTATACGCCAGACTCTGGGTTTGTATGGCATCATGGTTTTTAACTTCAAGATGATGGGTGAAAATAGCAACCAATCCTGGCTCACCCTCAAAGAATCCGGTCGTATTATTCCAATCCACTACGGCGCTTCCCGAGAATATAGTGCCATTCTCATCGGGGAGTAAAGCTATCGGAAGTTCCTCCCAGGAGATCAGGTCCCGGCTCACTGCATGACCCCAATGCATGGGGCCCCATTTGGTTCCATGTGGGTGATGCTGATAGAACAAGTGATACTCCCCATTGAAAAACACCATGCCGTTCGGGTCGTTCATCCACTTCTCTTTCGGCGAAAAATGGTATTCATTTCTGTAATCTTGTTTAAGAATTGTCGACATTATGGTTTCTCCTCCGTACTTTTCTTTATTTGTTATTACGGTCATATCCCGCTTGTTTAATCTGTAGCCATTCTTGCAATCCAAGGCGATCCAGCTCTTTCAAGTAAGCATCCCATTCCTGATCTACTTTCCCGTTTTGATACCATTCTGTACGCAGACGTAACACGTAGGCGAAGAGATCGGTCTCAATCGTGGACAATCGATCCAGTTCATCAATGGAGAAGAACACACTTGGATATACATTCTCCGCTTTCATATGCGGAACCATTACCTTGTCGAGAAGTTCCATCCGCCAAGCCGCATCTTCCGGTTTGGTTGTGTATTTGTCATAATAACTGTCGAGAATGGCCAATGGTCCTGCGATACTGGTTTTTTGTCTGAGTTCCACAGGTGCAGATCCTTCCAGCGGAAGATGCTTCAGCATCCCTTTGGCTTCATCGAATTCAAAAATATTTTGCTGACTCTCGTCTCCATAGGTACCCCAGTTGTTCTGCACAGATTGGAGCGGATCATACAGTTGGTCTACCCACTTCGCTGTGGATTCCAGGTTTTTATTGCTGCTGGTAATGACCATGCGACCACGATCAAGCCCAATTCCGTTTGTTCTTGTGACATTGACCTCTCCGTTAGGCCCGGCAACCGGAGGCAGAACATCATACGTATCATTCATGCCTGTAATGTTAGCCTTATCCCAGGTGAAGTACATGCCGTACTTGTTGTCCTTGCCTTTCGCCAGGTACGTGTTCCAATCCTGCTGATACGACTCCACATCCACGAGACCTTCCTGAACCAATTCATGAATGTATTTAACCGCTTCCTTGTAGCCTTCATCAGCTGCCGTGAAGACCACTTTCCCATCATTGGTTACCACGGTATGATCCCAGTTCTCTCCGAGTCCAAATGCCGCAAAGAGAAATGTCAGATCTTCTCCGCCCGGTTTGTTAATGAAAGATAACGGAATTTCGTCGGCCTTACCATTGCCGTTTGGATCTTGAGTTTTGAACGCGATCAATACTTCTTTCAGTTCTTCGGTTGTCGTTGGCATCTTCAGTCCAAGCTTGTTCAACCATTCCATATTAATCCAGGGTAAGTTATCCACTGCCTGAATCCGTTGTTTGCCACTTCCGAGTTCTTCAATCCATGGGAATGAATAAATATGTCCGTCTGGAGCCGTGATCATGCTCTTGTATTCGGGAGCTTCCTCCAGCACCTTTTTCAGATTGGGCATGTGTTGTTCAATCATGTCCTCAAGCGGAATGATCGCCCCGTCCTTCGCCAGTTTCAGGAGATCATAGTCCCCGTAACCTGCATCAAAAATGGCATCCGGCAAATCACCGCTGGCAACCGCCAGATTTCTTTTTTCTGCAAACACATCACTCGTATAGTTCTTCCAGTTGATATGCACATTGGTTTTCTCTTCGAGTCGCTTGTTAATCAGCTTGTCGTTCGGATCAGCGGGAGCCAGCGGAGAGCTCTGTGTTATAAAATTCAATGTCACCTTGCCATCAGGGGATTGCGCCTCACTTGCCGCGCCTCCTCCACCTCCGCCACAGGCGGTTAGAAAGAGCATTGCAGATAACATGGAAATGGATGCCGTTGTAACGGCTTTTTTGGACTTGTTCACTTTTTTCATAATAATGACCTCCATGAGTTGGATTGGATCAACTTACTGTATCGCAGGCTGTTCACTATTTGAGGGAACCGACCATGACACCTTTTTCGAAATACTTCTGGAAAAACGGGTACATGATGATGAGTGGCAGACTCGAAATGACAATCGCTGAGTATTTAATCATCTCGGAGAGCCGTTTCAGTTCTGCCATCGCGAGCTGATCACTGATCATGCCCGGTGCAGCCTGATTCTGAATTAGAATGGAACGCAGAACGAGCTGTAACGGATGCAGGTTCGGATTATCGAGATAGATCATTGCATCAAAATAGGAATTCCATTGCCCAACGAACGCATAAAGTGCGAGTACAAAAATGATCGGTTTCGACAACGGAATGACGATCTGGAAGAAAATCTTCATCTCAGAGGCGCCATCCACGTTTGCAGCTTCTTTCAGTTCTCGAGGGACTCCTTTGAAAAAGGTTCTGGAGAGAATGATGTTCCAAACGTTAACGGCTCCAGGGATAATGATCGCCCACACCGTATCCAGCATGCCGAGATTACGTATGAGTAGATAAGTAGGGATTAATCCCCCGCCGAAGAACATGGTAATGATAAAGATAATCATGAAAAATCCACGTCCCGCGAGCCTATCATCCGACAATGCATAACCTGCAAATATGGATACGGTCACGGTGATCAGTGCAAAAGAAACCGAGTACAATACCGCATTTGCAAACCCCCGGATCATGGCTGGATTGGACAAGATCATCTGATATCCGTCCAGACTCCAGTCCGATACATTAAAGGACAGTCCACGATTCAGTAGCACCGTGGGGTCCATGAATGAGGCGATAACAATATAAATCAGGGGAACAACCACAACCAGTACAGCACAGGTGAGAAAGATGGCATTGAGTGTGAGGATCAACCGATCCATTCCCGTGTGTTTAACAACCATGGATAATACTCCTTTCCTAATAGAGGCCTTCGCCTTCATTCAATTTCTTCACGATCAGATTCACCGTCACCAGCAAAATCACATTGATAACCGAGTTGAACAATCCAACTGCCGCAGAATAAGCGTAATCTCCAGACTGTAACCCCACCTTGTAGACATACGTGGCAATAATCTCGGAGGAAGGCAGGTTCATGGACGTCTGCATCAGATAGGCCTTCTCAAATCCAATGGACATAATCCCGCCAGCTGCAAGGATAAAGACGATGGCCATAATCGGACGAATCGTTGGAAGGTCAATGTGGCGAATACGCTGAAGGAGATTGGCTCCATCCAGATTAGCCGCATTGTGAAGCTCCGGATCAACATTGGCCAAAGCCGCGACGTATATAATGGAAGCCCAGCCCGCTCCGGTCCAGATATCGGACAAAATGTAGATCCAGCGGAAATATTCCGGTTCAGACATAAACATGATTGGCTGACCTGTAATCCATGTAGCTAATTGATTAACCGGCCCTGTCGGTGAGAGGAAGATGAACAGCATACCCACAACAACAACAACCGAGATGAAATTGGGTGCGTACAGAAACAATTGAATATTTTTCTTGATGCCAGCTTTGCGTACCTGATTCAGCATGAGTGCCAGTAAAATGGGCACCGGGAAACTGAATATCAATCCCAAAAAGCTGAGTTTAAGCGTATTCATTAAAATGATATCGAAATTGGGTGAAGCTATAAATTTCTCAAAATGCTTCAGTCCTACCCAATCACTGCCCATGATGCCTTTGATCGGACTGAAATCCTTAAACGCAATGATGGCTCCGTACATCGGAATGTACTTGAAGATAAGAGTCAAAATTAAGGCTGGTGCAAGCAACATATATAAAAAGTAATTTTTTTTGAGCTGCTGTAACCTATGACCGCTTGTCGTCCTCACTTTCAGTACCCTTCCTTCGCCCTTTTTGCTGTCGGCTATGTTATCCAACACGATACCCCCGTTCATTCTAGAAGTTGACAATTGTTTTCAGTAAGGGCTTTCAATATTTACAATTGCCTATTTAATAATTTACAATTTATCAGGTTTCAACGGATTTAGTCAATACATTTTGTAAAAAAACATTTGTGCATTTGATCATTTTATCTTTGCGTTAATGTAACTAAAGAGGATTAAATTTGCATATATACAGCACTGAATCGTTAATACCCGCATAGATATTTCTATATTATTACTGTAATAGATCATCATTGTTACACTAGTCAACGAAACTTCTGGAACAATTATGAAAATAGAATTCGACTATCTAAATGTAAATGCAATTGTGCATTTGTAAAACAGAGATTGCTATTTGTCCCGTTCTATTATACATTTGACTTAGAGAAGAATATGGATAACTATTGAGGATTAGAGGTGAAGCATTAGATGGCAAAGGAAAAAGTCACGATACAAGACATTGCTGATGCTTTGGGGATCTCCAGGAATACGGCTTCCAAAGCATTAAATGATAGCGGAAACATCCCGGATGAAACCCGAAATCGTGTAATTAAAAAAGCAATTGAACTTAAATATAAACAGTTTGCCTATATGGACAATGAGCATGTTCTAACCAAGGCTCCGGGCAATATCGCCCTGTTAACTGAAAACCTGCCTAATACATCTCACTTTGGTTCGTTGTTAATCAGTGGTTTGGAGAAAAGAATCAGTGCGGAGGGATACAATCTCTCGATTCATATCGTGCGTGAAGACGATCAAGATACACTTACACTTCCCAACAATTTTGATATAGCCAAAGTAGACGGCATCATTTGCATTGAATTATTTGATCTGGAATATACACAGCTGATTACCGATCTGGGCATTCCCACCATCTTTATCGATTGCGCTTCCAACATATGTTATCCCGAATTCCAAGCAGATCTGCTACTCATGGAGAATGAACATAGCATCTATCAGTTAACCACAAAATTAATTGAGAGCGGCTACACAAGTATTGGATTCGTCGGAGATTACAATCACTGCAAGAGCTTTAATGAACGATGGGTTGGATATCAGCGTGCTATGCTGGAGGCGGGGTTGCAGGTCGACCTGTCCCATTGCATCGTAGATAATGATCGCCTGTGTTTCTCCAAGCCAGGATGGTTGAACCAGCGAGTGGCAGAGCTGGCCTCCCTACCTTCCGCTTACGTATGTGCTAATGACTTCATTGCAGTTGATCTGATCAGGGCGTTAAAAGACAGAAATGTCGCTGTGCCACAGGATATTGCAATATGCGGATTCGATAATGCACCCCAATCTCGAATTATTGAGCCAGCATTAACGACGGTTCATATTTATAGCAATGAGATGGGCATTAAGACTGCGGAGATGCTGTTATCCCGGATTAATAGCCCGACACAGCCGTATCAGGTCTCACACATTGTGACCAAACCCATCATCAGGGAGTCCACACCAGCAATCATGGCCGATCATTCTCAGATGGTTCATAGTTCTGCAAAATAAAAAAACGTATGTCTCACGAGTAACAACTCGTGAAACATACGTTTTTTTGTGGTTTCGATTTGGTTGGATGAAAACTCTATCCTATCCATCGCGGCCTAGATAAAAATCATCTCGTGATTAGATCTCTTTCAAAATGCCTTTTACAAGTCCGATAAAGGTTGTTTTCACTTGCGCAGCCACTTCAATAACTTCATCATGACTTAACGGCTGATCCAGAATACCACAGGCCATATTGGTCAGACAGGAAATGCCTAGTACCTTCATACCGCCATGAATGGCAACAATGGCTTCAGGTACTGTGGACATCCCCACTGCATCCGCACCCATCGTACGAATCATGCGAATCTCCGCTGGTGTCTCATATGCCGGGCCACTCCACCATGCATAGACACCTTGCTGCAGGCCAACATTCTGCTCTTCTGCAACCTTAAGGGCAATGCTGCGCAATTCGCGATTGTATACCTGTGATACGTCTGGGAAACGAACACCCAGTTCAGCATTATTCGGTCCCATCAACGGGTTATTGCCTACCAGGTTAATATGATCTGTAATGAGCATCAGTTGACCCGGCTCAAAGCTTGTGTTGATGGCTCCGCAGGCATTGGTGATAAGCAATTGCTCGACACCCAGCGCCTTCATGATCCGAACGGGGAAAGTCACTTCGTCCAATGTAAAACCTTCATAATAATGAAGGCGGCCTTTCATCGCTACAACCGTTTTGCCCATGAGTTCACCAATAACCAATTCATTGGCATGGCCGATAGCCTCCGATTGAGCGAAATACGGAATATCTGTATACGGGATAACGGTCGCATTTTCAATCTCGTCCGCGAGCGCTCCCAGTCCCGAACCCAGAATCATGCCTACGGCAGGTTTGGTATGGATTCGGTTTAATATGTAATCTCTTGCTTCCTGAATATGTGCGGATTGATGCATAATGATATCCTCCTGATGATCTGAAGTGATTTAACGAAAACTGAGTTAATGAGGTGTTACTCATCAAGTGTAATGAACAATGGTCATGATGTAAATGGAAGCTGTTCTATATACAATAAAAAAACGACCCTATGCTCCAGAATCGTTTAAAAACATGGACATGTCCTAATCCAATGTATATTTGTTTCTACTTTTCATGTAATCGATTGTCATGAACAGCAACAGCATCAATGTTGCAAACATCAGCGGTTTGGCCAAAGTACCTTCTTCAAAGATATAATAACTAAATATAAAATTTCCGGAAAAAGTAATTAAATAGTTTCGGATGCAATCCATCTTCTCATCTCATTTCAGGAAAGAATTTGGTTCACCATTTCTTCAACCCTATCACAAAATTCCATTTTGTACCATATTTTTATCATCCACACAAATCAACGCCTCAATCACGAACGAGATAACCGTACTGTATAATCTATATTGAGTACAGCAAAAAATCGGCCACATCGTGACCGATTCTCTCCACTTCCCTGATGTTCAGGACATAGGGTTAATGATACGCCAAAATGATTCCTTAGGCTGCAACTGCTGATCAAAAACAAAGGGCCAATTTTTGCGTCCGCGTACCGGGAAATGGTCTAACCAGGTATAATTGTCCGCTACTCCCCAGAACGTCACAGAGGTAATGGATGATTTATACTCACGGAACAAATTAAAGATTTCTTCATATCGACGCTCCTGTAGCTCAGCCATCTCCGAAGTTGGCGCGGTGAGGTCCGTTCGACGATCCTCATGACGAAACACGGACATATCCAGCTCCGTAACATGCAACTGCACATCCAGTGAAGCATAACGCTCAATAGCCATTCGGATCTCCTCAATTGAAGGACCATGAATATTCCAATGCCCCTGCAACCCAATCCCGTGTACAGGCGCTCCCTTGTCCAGCAAAGAACGAACCAGATTGTAGATTTTCTCCCGTTTGACCGGATCCGTCTCATTGTAGTCATTATAGAAAAGAAGGGCATTCGGATCAGCTTCATGAGCCATACTGAACGCTTGCAGCAAATAATCTTCCCCCACCAGCTCTAACCACTTCGTGTCCCGCATGAACAGGTCGGTCTTATCTTCAACAGCTTCATTGACGACATCCCACGCATATATTTGCCCCTTATACCGACCTACTACCGTATCAATATGTTGCTTCAAGCGAGATAATACCAGCTCTCTGGAAGCGGGAGCACCTGAGGTATCCTCAAAGACCCATTTTGATGTTTGATTATGCCAGACCAAAGTATGTCCGCGAACCCCAATCCCTTGGGCAGCAGCAAAATCAACAATTTTATCCGCCGCCTCAAATGTATAACGATCCTCTTCCGGGTGAATTTCTTCAAATTTCATCTGATTTTCAGCCGTGATACTATTGAAGTGTTTGGCGATAAATTCCCCTTCGGACTGCAACATTCTGGTATGTACAGCAGCACCTATTTTAAACGTATTAGCGTACGCAGCATGTAGTGATGGAATTTCGGTTGACATTTACAATTCCTCCCTGCCATTTTCTATCCATCATATCGTTTGTTGAATACGCTTACAATGAACAAATTATACTTCTTGCCCCTCATATTTAACTATTTATGATCCCGGGCCCTGTTCACGCAACAAAAAACACCTCCACGTATGTTCCACTGCTCATCGCAACAGAACATTCCTCGGAAGGTGTTTGTGATCGTGATGGTTATTTAAATCATCTCATATACAAGAGGATATGAAGCGTTACAGCTTGTCTACCTGTAACAAGGTCACCTGTTTCACGGTGCATGCCGGGTTAATTTGCTCCTCGGACAGAATGTTCAGCTTGATGAGGCTTTTCAGCTTATGGCTGTCTACCTTGGACAACAATCGCCAGATGTCCGGGTCTGGAAGAGAAGCATACAGCTTCTGATCATCGTATTCCTTCCGGTTCTGAAGCACTGTTTTCACGATGTAACCACCAACCTGCGTCTCATACACCCCTTGTTCTGCACAATACGCGACAATCTCATCTCGTAGTACAGACAACTGCTGCTCAATATCTTTTTGCTGCTGTTTCAGTTCAAAGTAAGTTTGCACTTTTTGCTCCATATCGATCACGCTCCTCTACTATCATAGGTATGCGAGGATCGATAGTTTAGGACTGGCTGTTTATATTATTTGAAAAACGCTGCCTTACTATGGGTTAATCGTATACTGTTGTCATTGTATATCCTCGTATTACGATTACAGCAGATTCTCATGCAAATATGGATTATGGACAGCCATGTTGTGAACCCTTTCCATTACATTTGACCCCATGGGTACATCGCCAACGCGCCTTAACAGAATCCAGCGAAGACAAGCTACAGCTTCAAAAATCTGTTCCTCTTCCAGCGTGTACGTATAACTTGCAGAACGTGCAAATTGAGCGTGATATATCTCGCCATAACTTTCCCCATTATAGACGGTGATCAGAAACACAGACCATGCCAGATCGTACCTTGGATCACCATATTGCCCATTAGTCCAATCGATGATGGTGTAATCGTCGTCCATCTCAAGAATGTTTCCCAGATTATAATCGCCATGAATCAAGCGATCCTGTCTGATCTGGACCTGCTGAATCAAGTTTGCCAGAAGATCATTTATATCGTCATGTAACTCAATTTGTGGAAAAAAGTATTGAACAAAATCGTACCTGAATATGTATTCTTCATCTGCTCCAGTACCCACTTCATTCACCGGATAACGATGGACCTCCATTAATCGCTCAGCCAAATGTGTCAGTTTGGTTGGTGTTAATTGGTTAACCGGCTTTCCATCATAGCTCGTTAACAGCACTTGATTCTCTTGCTCGTCTAATCCCCAACCGTAGGGTTTGGAAACGCGAATTCCACTTTGATAAAGCTTGGACAATAATCGATATTGTTTGGCGATATCCGGTTTAGAATCCTTGTCCCAGACTTTCAATACGTACCGCTGATCTTCCATTTCGATTCTCATCACACTCGCTTCCAGTCCGGGTGGCAAGGGAATGATCTGATACTCCTGTTCCATCACCTGCTGAATACGTTCATCCAGTTCTACCCAATTCACCTGGCTAAGTTGAATCGTCATCGTTCTCCTCCTTCCATGATACACAAGATTAGATTATAATCGTTTATCAAATACCTTCTGCCATTTCTTCTCTTCATATCCGATAGCTATATAAAACCGATGTGCAGATTCCCTTTTCCCGTTACAACGTACCCGAATGTTATCAAAGCCGTTAACCCGAGCCCATTCCTCGCATTCGCTCATGATTATCTTACCAATCCCCATCCCTTGATGAATCCCATCCACAACTAGTCCACCAATCTCGGCAAAAGATGGACTCTCAATGGAGTGCCTTCCCTGTATATGCCCCCAGCCTACAACCCCCGAATCAATCTCAGCCACACATACATAATGGTCTGGTAAGGAAGAGAGACGAGTTAATCTCTCCTTGATTTCTTCAGTTGTGCTGACATAACCCAGTTGATGGGATAATTGGCTCATCACTTCGCCATCCTCAATCGTAGCTCTCCTGCAATGAATCATACTTCTCCTCCGTTCATTCATCTCATACCGCTATCTCCCTGTTAGTCAGGTATAATAAGTCCTTTGCCAATGACATTGGCGGATACTGGCTGTTTGCCCAATTCTCTGGCCCATACCGACAGCTGGCCCATATGGTGAATCTCATGGGCGATCACATGTCGCATAACTTCTCCCCATGAATATGTACTGGTCTTGCCAGCTGAGCGATGATCAATATAAGCTCTTTTTTCCATACTCGAGTCCCATGCTGTAACAAATACCTCCACATCAGGACGTAACTTACGATCGAATCGCCTTACCGCCTCAAGATTCTGGTAGTTTGCAAAATCTTCCGCATCATCCGGTTTGCCCTGAAGTAACTGAACCCAGCTCCACTCTACATCAATGATATGAAATAATGTTTGTAATATGTTGCCTACTCCGCCCATGCGAGGCCGAAGCAATTCTTCAAGCGGTACATCCTCACACCACACATACCATTGCTCACGCACCATCCAGTTATAACGAAAGAATGTTTCCATTGGTATATTCCCCTATATCGGCTATATTTTTCAGAGAGATTTGATTAATTCTGTATGGGCAAAGGTATCCTCCGAATGTTCAAGATCACCATAAATTCTACTAATCTGATTGAATCCGGATTTGATCCAGAAGCGTAATGCAGTCCAATTTTTGAGCGCTACGTTGATTCGAATTTCCTTGTAACCAAGTTCGGAAAAGTGACGCGTCAACGCCTGAATTAATTCTTGTCCATATCCCTGCTTCTGGATCTCGCTCTGGATATATAAAAATTCGAGATAGATTGAATCCTCGGAGGGATACCCATGGTACACACTTAACAAACCAATATAGCGGTCATCCTCATTCGTGCGAATGGATTGAATTCGATAATTCTCCAGCCTGCCTCCCGGCGGAAGGTGGCCTTCTTCAAAACATTCTTTCACATAATTCCGATCATGCTCTTGTCCATCCCATTGATGCAAGTACCGACTGGTCTCATATATGGACTCGAGTTCAGGAATATCGGATTCTTCCACATTCGAGATAATAAGTCGGTCTGACTTCCATTCTACTGGAAGTTGTTTCATCGTAATCACTCCGTCTTGATATTCTAAATAAATTAAACTATTGAATATTTACACTGGCCACTCCGATGACAGAACAACCTTCCGATCGCTGTTATCCCCAGATTTTTTTGATTCATTTTATAATGGGAAACTCCGGGGATAAAGGCGAACACTTCGCTTCTTCAGGTTTTTTCTGTCCTCTCCGTTCCGTGTAAATATTCTGTTGAATTTATTTAGTTAATTTCTTTTTTATATACAAGATTACATGAATTCCTGCATAAATAAACAGGACATTGAACAAATATAGAAGTACATTTAAATAGATACCAGATATAAACCAGATTGTTCCATCCGAGTTGGCATAATGATAATCCGTAAAGAATCGGAGCGGGAAACCATACTCTGTTCGGAGCGGTCCATCTTCAGTATGTAAAGTTCCAGGAATACATAGGATGGCTATTACAGCAAGCCAGGCTGATAGATTCATTATTCTTTTGTTAATCGTCAATACATCTCCCCCTTATTCAACACTAACGGTATCTTCACCAAACAATACTATGCTCATCTCTGTGCTTATCACTTGATTTCTCGAGATCGGCTTATTGGGATCAGGGTTACTCGTGATTAAAAATACAGAAACAGGATTGCCGCACCTATGAAAAACCAGAATCGCCTACGTTTTCCTAGCATTACAGCGCATTCTCCGTATCCACCACATTGGCAAACAGTCTCAGTACCGTATTGTGATGTGCAATAATCTGCTCTGCTTGAAGCGTCTTTGAATTCCATGTGCTGTGCGCATCTTGAACCAGATTGACCATGTAACCCAGACTGAACGCTCTGCGGCAAGTCGTGTCTACACATACCTCAGTCTGCATACCCGTGAGAATCAACTCCGTCACGCCATCTTCTTGCAATTTCAGATGCAGATTGGTTTTGTGAAACGAATCCGGTGTCTCTTTTTCGATAACGAGGTCACCAGCTATAGGTGCAATGGACGGATGGATGTCCCACCCCAGAGTTCCTCGTTCCAGTGGACTGCCTGACCCTTCGCTGTGCTGGATATATATGATGGAATGGCCTGCTTCACGGGCCCTGGCAATTAACACCTGGATCTTCTGAAGCAATCGTTCCCCCTGATAGACGGGATCTGCTTCATCAAACATCGCTACCTGTACGTCAATGATTAGAAGTGCACAATGCGTTGTCATCTTGCTTTCCTCCTGACAAATCAATTTAATTCAAATCTTTCTTCTTCGTACCTTTAACAAAACTTCCAATCCCATATCAATCAGTACAAATAGGATAGCGGCAAGAACGCCAAATAAGGTCAGAACTAACGTCTCTTTGAAATCCAAGATTGCTTCTCCTGCGCCCATGACCAGATAATAGATGTACATGCCTAAAACTCCAGCACATGCATAGCCTAATATCCTCGTACTTAGATACAACACATGATTAGGGAATTGTATTCGGCTGAGCAGATAGTCTAGCAATATCGATAAAGGTAGCCCAATCAATACGATCAGGGGAGTCGCGTATACCAGATAAATAAGAATGTAAAAATCAAAACTATAGGATTCATTCATCGATATGATACTTGCAGCCAAAGTAAAACCAATGATGGTTAGAACGGTTGTCATCAGCTTTCTTCCCATGTTCATCTCATCACTCCAATACAGTTATCTCTATTCATTGGATGTGCTCATGCGTCAGATTTTGCCGGCTGCCATCCGATTTCTTGAGACCAACGATGTGCTCTCTTTAATATGCTCCACACCATTGGCCCTTTTCCTTCAACATATTTGGGACGCTCATCTTTATACAATGACATGAGTCTGTGCTTTTCTTCTGCATAGTTCAAACAATCTTCTGGATGCTCCCTTAAATAGTCTCTGAACAGCAAGGTCATCTGCTCGGAGAAACTGCCTGCCTGTCTAACGTGTATATGTATCCTTCTGCTTCCGGGCTCTTCACGAAAGTAACGTTTAGTCTTATCTGGATTTTCTGCTCTGAATACAAATCCGACTGTTTCGATCTCATGTTTGTAGTCCAACAGATTCTCATGATTAGAAACAGATATTTGTATATCTATGATGGGTTTGGCATCTATTCCAACAATTGAAGTGGACCCAACATGGTCAATCCGCACGGCCTTTTTTCCTAACGCTTCTCTTAATTTCGAACCCGTTTCGAGAAACAAATCACGCCATGCCGGGTCATACTTTGCGATTCTCCATTGATCCTCCATACAACTCCTCCTTGTTATCCAATCAAGCTATATAATTAAATAACACGTTCTTTTAACCTTTTGTTACATGTAGATTATTTAGTGATGCCATATAGATAACAGCAGCTTTTTCCAAGTTTAAATCTCTGTCGGCATTTATTAATATATCTATATTTTTACACAAATTAAAAAAAAGAGAAGGACCCTTAGGCCCTTCCCTTAACTTCTCAGTGATAATCACACTTGAAATTTGTAAACTCAGCTGAAGTATCTTGCCCGCTCGCGTATAACCCAATAAGTACGCCTGTAAAACCTCCTGCCACCTCCGAGGATAGGTATCTCGTCTGTGCCGTGCCTAGCAGAATCTCTTCACCATCTGTTTGAAACAGGAAACTGTAGCGTTCCTGACTTGAGCGGATCACCAGCGTTGCATGCTGTTTATTTCCCAGATCCACTTCATGTTCTCTCGATTTGATATCACCGATATTTAGACGCTCGATCACCTTATAACCGTCCTGTTGCCCACGAATAGCCACTTCATAATGATGATTCTCATCCATGTAGATCGTGATCCCGGCTTCTCCACTCGTCAGACTGACATCGACTGAAATTGTTGCATTAAAATCTTTTTGACGTAACCCAATGAACGTTGGGGATGCCGGAACGTCCAGCGTTACATCGGTTCCTGTTAGCGTAAGCTTATCTGATTCAAGCTGATAATGCTCTGCATTTGGATGACGAAGATAACACCAGTCGAGGTTCCAGTCTGTATTTGCAAACGTATAAGTCTTCTTATCCTGCTGGATCACCGTATCTGGGATACGATTGGTCTCAAAACTCGTCAGCGTTGTGCCTTCATGCCCGGCTGTAAACCATCCGTCTTCACCAAACGTAATTGGAGTCAGAAATACTTCTCGACCCAGATGATGGTACGTAGCCCATCTGCCGATCTGTCGGAATCCCAAGTGGAAGAGCCACCAGTTCCCCAGATCATCCTGAACCAGATCACCATGCCCCACACCCTGGAGCTCATACCCGCCCAGATTACGGTTGGTTAGAACCGGATTGTGCGCATAGGCTTCGAACGGTCCTGAGTATGAATTTCCCCGGGCATACGTTACCATGTGACCATATTCGGTGCCGCCTTCAGCTGCAAGCAGGTAATAATAACCGTTCATTTTATAGAGATGCGGACTTTCCAGATATCGTCCACCTGTTCCGTTCCATATCGAACGACTCGGGGTCAGTTTGCGGCCAGTTTCAATCTCAAGCTCACACTGGACAATTCCGCCAACGCCTTCATCATCCACGCCATTACTCATAAACAATGTTTTTCCATCTTCAAAATACAAATCCGGATCAATTCCGCCTTGATCCACATAGATAGGCTCAGACCATTCTCCGTAAATATTATCCGTCCAGACATAGAAATTCTGATGCGTCGTATCATTCGTTGTGACCATGTAAAAACGCCCGTCATTATGCCTGATGGTTGGGGCAAATACACCCCCGGAGCTGTTCACCGTCTCGAGCTGAATCTGGCTTTTACGAGTCAGGCAGTGACCAATCTGCTTCCAATTCAGCAGATCCTTGCTTTCAAAGAGCGGTGCGCCCGGAAAATATTGAAAAGAACTGCACACCATATAGTATGTATCGTGCACCTTAATCACACTAGGGTCTGGATAAAAACCTTTTACAACAGGGTTATTGTATTTCATTACTCCACTCCACCTCTTATTATAAAATTCACAAATATAAGAATTCAACTTCGTAACAACTAAAAAAATTAAACACCATTGAGTGTAAACTTGCAATGAATTTGGATTGCATCTTGGAGTTAATTTTATTAAATTAATATATATGTGATTTTAGGAGATTGAGGGTAGGGAGTTGTACAGATGATTAAAGCAAATGGGGAACCCCAGTTCCTTCCTTTATATGAGGCACTTGCAAGCGAAGTCAGATGGAGAATCATGGATATGATTGCAGATCGCGAAATGAATGTGAAGGATATTGCCGCAGCCTTAGAGCTTAGCCCCTCTATTGTCACGATGCATATTCGCAAACTGGAGGATGTGGGTCTAATTGGGAGCAGGCGAGTTCGGATCAACGGAGGGACGCACAAATTATGTTACCTCAAGCAAGATCAGATTGAGATCGAGCTGCCATCCGCAAGCCAAACTTCACGAACCAGAGAGCAGACAATATCCGTAGGACACTATACTGCTTTTGATATCCACCCCACCTGTGGGCTAGGGACACTTGAGAAAGAAATCGGTGTATGGGATGATCCGCGTTACTTCCTTGATCCTGAACGTGTTCACGCCGCTATCTTGTGGTTTGGGAAGGGCTATGTTGAATATAAAACACCCAACTTTGTCCTTCCTGACCAGACAACCGATGCTATTGAAATTTCGATGGAACTGGCGTCTGAAGCTCCGGGATTGCGAGATCATTGGCCTTCCGATATTCGTTTCACCTTCAATGGCATTTCACTTGGAACGTGGACAAGCCCTGCCGACTTTGGCAGAGCAGCACGCGGCAAATATACACCAGAATGGTGGCATCGTAATGTGAATCAGTATGGTTTATTGAAGACCATTCGTATTGATGGTTCCGGTACCTATATGGATGGTGAGTCGATGTCAGACATTACTCTCGCGGATATTAAGCTTAGCGAACCGTTCTGGACGCTACGCTTCACAGTTGACGAGGAAAGCCCCAACGTAGGGGGATTAACGATCTATGGTGCCGGTTTTGGTAACCATGATCAGGATATTGTTATTCGTGTATTGGGTTAAAGTGGCTAGCTGCGCTGCACAAGAATCCTCCCTTTCCTGACCTACAGGAGAGGGAGGCATCCGAAAATGCTGCTCCTCAGCTAATTTTGAAGCACAAGCCTAATCAATCTTTACCTTCGCTCTTTCAACAGTTCCTTAATCTCCCTTAACTCTGATAATATTTCTTTGGTGTGCTGGCTATTTTTGGAGTTATCTATTCCAACTTTCACAACATAAATACCGAGGAACAGATACACCACCAACATAATGATCATTCCCATGACATCTCTCCTTTCCAAAGTAGCAGCACATTGCTACGAACGTTCACTGTCCTCTCTTTCCAACTGATTTCCATGGAATGCCTTCAAAATAAAAGCCCGATCCGGAACGTTCAACCGTTCATACGATTGTAGATACTCTCTATTGTCATATGGAACGCCAATGAATTTCACATTCAGTTTGCCCTCTTGGAGATCCACGATCCCGTATCTGGCAATAGCAAGATCGTTACAGCCTAAAGCGCCCGGATTCATATATACTCTTTGATCTGTCTTATAATAATGAAGAATATGATAATGACCAAAACAAACCAAATCATGGGCCGTCCCCTGATATATTGCATCCAATTTGGTTCCGGATGGTTCTTTATCGATGACATCCAGCTTGTCGTTGTTCATATGATAGTGAGTCAAAAGGAACCGATGTCCTTCTACCTCTTTTTCAACAAATTTCGGTAGAGCTTGTATTCTCTTGATCGATTCTGCACTTAGATGTTGACCAATCCATTCGTGATGTTCGGCTATGCCTTTATGCCCTTCTAATGGCCCCTTATTTTGGAGCAAACTCAATACGGCCTCTTCGTGATTCCCTGAGATCGCTATCATATTTTTACGACTGTACAACATCTCGATTACTTCATTGGAGTAAGGGCCAATACCGATCATATCCCCCAAGCAAAATGTATGCTCAATGTCTTCTCTGGAATCGATATCAGCCAATACCGCTTGAAGCGCAGGAAAATTCCCATGAATATCGGTTAAGATGGCAACCTTCATTGTGATTCCTCCTCAGGAATATACATCGTCTGAATCTCCTGCACACCCGGAATAAAGCCCAGATTCAGATACACGGACTCCGCATCATTTCCTTGCATCACATACAATCGCAGCACGGGATACTGACCCTTAAGCGCATTCAAAGCTCTCTGTAACATCAGTGTAGCAAGCCCTCTTCCTCTATATGCCGGCCGAACCCCTATGCTATATACGGCAGCCTGATTATCCTGCAGACAAAGACGACAGTTGGCAATAAGCTGCCCCGTTTCCTTATCGTATACAAGTGTAGATGCCTGAGTTAGAATCTCATTCGTATAATTAGGGTCATCATTTGGAATAAAATCTGCAAGCGTGGTATGTTTTCTTCGTGTAGCTTCAAGACTTCCTGCAAAACTCTCCAGGTCACATTGAGCAATCTCATCTTCATTCACATATTTTCTATTGCCGGTTTCACTTTCAATAATCTCTGGACTCTTCACGGTTACCCTGCTGTCCCATTCGATTTCAAAATGATCTGTAGGCCGCTGCATCCAGCGACATCTGAACTCTACTGGCCAGAATCCAGCTCTTGCGTATAGATCAACTTGGTCTGGAAGAATCTCAAAGGTCAGAATGCGTTTGGTGCGATCCGACCACTGTAATAATTTATGCTTCAGAAGCTTCAATACCTCAAAGCACTGCTGGAATGGCGGGACAAAAAACAAATGATACATCCGGTTAGGCTCCATTCTCACGCCACCTATTTTGCTTTCCCCCTTGTAAATCCAGTAGGCACTGATCTTGGAAGAACTGAACTCTTCTTCCCTGAAAAATCCGACATAACGCATATCATAATAAACCGTGCAATATAATCCCCATTCGGCAAAATCAGCTTTGCGAATCGAATATTCATCCGACAGATCATATTGAAGAATATCTGTAGACCACTCAGTTAAACCCATACGTAATTCCTCCTCAGTTTTAATTCAATGGCAAGCAATCAAATCATTTTTCTATACGCCACCCCGTGAACATGAATTAACACATGCTGTGCCTCCATACGTTCGAAGAAATCCAACATGTCCTTAAACGGATTCTCGAAATACGAAGACTACCAAGGAAAACCTCTAATGTCTGCCCTGTTTCTGTATTCTTGAACATACAATGCTCGCCGTGAACATCAAAATACCAATTTCCCGTTAATTCTTCTTCTCCGTAGATTACATCCGCATTGGTCAGCAAATGGTACGCACCTTCGAGAATTTCCGTCCGATCAGGCTGATCGGTTTCCAATATCAGTTGGTCGATCAATTGCCGCGCGATTCTTTGGTACATATCCATCACAGCCAATAATTCTTCCGTGATTTCCTGCGTTATCACCTTCATAATTTCAGATCCTTTGCCCTTTCAAATGAAGATGAACTGTTAGACCTTGCGGTTAGCAAAGATACGATAACGTAGCCAAAAAGTTGAACCGTAAATACAATGACGACAAACTCAACCATTATGCTGTTCGCTGCATTAAAATCATTCACAAGATCCACAAAGATCTTCCCAGGTCGGGATAATACATCCCACGAATTCCACCGATTAAATCTACCAATGTAGACCCCTATACTGCTCAATAGCAAAATAACACCGACAACCATCATACTAATGTACCTATTAACTAATTTGTTTAACATGCCATGGATTTGAATGATCGAACAAGTCGAGAGCAGCAATCCGATGATCGCTACGGCAAACGTCAAGGTGAGTCCATACCAAAAATCAATATTAACCCAAAATCTAACCTCCCCTTGAGCATCAAAATATCTGAATGAATGCAGAATCTCCGTAAAAAGATAGGCCGCATTGGGCAGAAAAAAGAGCCATACTCCACACATCAGCCCCATACATATCATGCACGTTGTGGTTAATTTCTTATTGAATATGTATCTAATGCAGGATGAGATGATGAATGGTACCCATGCCAGGAACATATCCCAACTTAAAAATCGATACATATTCGTATCTGTTTGGGCACGTAAATACATCACAACACCTAGACAACAAAGAGTAGCCACGAGCAAGGTAACGATGAGTCGGAGATCTTGAACTGGATGTTTGTTATCTTTCATTTCTTTGCTTCTACTTCCTTTTCCTTGATGAATGTTATAAGTTATAAATACTTTTTAAATGCCTTGCTGGATTCTCCGTTGTACCCCAATTTCGTATAAAAGTGATGTGCTTCGTTTCTGGATGATCCGCTCGTAAGAAACAACTTCACACAATTTTTCTGCTCACATACATGCTCTATATGTTTCATCAATTCAGATCCATATCCCTTGCTCTGCACATGTTCCGTAATGATAACCCGCTCAACTACGCCGAATGGTCTATTTTCCACCAAAGCATCCAGACAAATATGTAAATGAGCCGTTCCGATTACCTGATCACCCAGTTCATACACGAACAAGAAACTGTTTGGGTTATTCCGAACTTCTTCAATCCGTTCTGCCAGTACCTTCGTGTTTAAGTTGTTCGGCAATAATTCTGTATACAGCCTTTCAATAACCGCTGCATCCCTAGCTTCTGCCTCTCTTATCATCAAGCTTGCCCTCCCTGTTACCTCACTTGATAACTTAAAATGATATCACCGTTGTCTTCAAACTCACCCGTTTCTTGAAACCCGCAACGCTTATACAGCGCATTTGCCGCAATGTTATGCGGAACATGGGATACCCTGATTTGCTGGCAGTCACTTCTCTCTTGCAACATACGAATCACTTCTTGAATAGCAAGTTTACCGTAACCCTTCCCCTGGTACTTCTCGTCAATCATGAAGCGCAGAATCCAGTAATACCCGTCATTGTAGATCTCGTTATCAAATAAAATAAAACCAACCATCTGATCCTCTGCCAAAATGCCGTATGGTTTGGACGTAATCTCCTTCGTCGCATGAATCAATGAATCTGCATTGCTTGCGACCAAATCCAGCTGATCTTCCCGTGGTTTAAGGTAGATGCACATAAGTTCATTTTCTTTGGTTATAGGTTGTAACGTCACTTGCTCTATATCCACAATCATCTCTCCTTGCAGCTTATTTACTAAATTTTCTTGATTAACATAATCTCCAGAGGTTGTGTATCCAGCAACAGAGCCCCTGCATCAACATACCCCAGCTTTCGATAGAAATGTTGGGCATGTTCGTCTGATTGTGTTGAAGTCATCACCGTATCGAAGCCTTGTTGCTTCATTAAATTTTCCCAGTGATGCACCACTTTTTTTCCATATCCGCCGTTTCGATAGGGTTCATCAATCCAGATCATATTCATGAAGGGAAGGTTGTCCCAAAAGTAACCGTACCTCATCCATCCAACTCTTGATCCCTCTTCCTCGTCCCATAGGATGAATACTTCTTTCTCACTAATCTTCGTTTTCACAAGTGGCTGATGGATATGCCGATCTCTTTCAATGATATAGTCGTAGTCAGCTTCCGTTGCATACTCAATCTTCATTTGTATTACTCCCTTCATTAACTACGTCCATCATAACCCAGAATGTGGTATATGCGAACAGTTCTTTCCTCTTTTTCTCCCATGCCAAAAAACCACGGTTTCCCGTGGCTTCACCCGCTCTATTTTCCTCAATCCGCTGTTGATCCGCTGATCAATTGCCCCTTGTACCATACGGCCTGCCGCGCAGATCGCCGTGCAACGGCTTCCGCCGAACAACTCGCATGCACCAATACAAAACTCGCGGTGTCGCCTACCTTCGGCCAGACTTGTTCCCCTTGTGAATCCAGCGGTGTAATACCCCCTGTTACCCATGCCAAAGATTGAGACAAGGACAGTTCGTCACTATATCCGTACAGTTCTGCGAATCGTCCCGCTTTCTCAAGCATATCCCCATTACCAAAAGGAGACCAATGATCCGTCAGGCTGTCTGTGGCCAGCTTCACATTCACGCCCATACGGTGGAGCATGGGAAGAGGCATCATCGTTCTGCCAATGGGCACCGTGGAAGCAATGCTCATCCCGAGCGAGGCCATTCGCTGCGCCATGTCTTCTGCTTCCTGCTGCTCTGCGCGGGCGAACCAGAACGCATGACTTACCGTAACTTTACCCTGAAGCCCTGCTGCTTCGGTCAGATTCGCGAGCTCCAGCAGCGTTTGTTTGCCAGCCTGCCCGCCATCATGCAGATGAATATCTATGCCCGCCTGGTGCTGAACAGCCAGTTCAACCATGGCGTTCAGTGATTTCTCGATCTGTTCGTCCACCGTATGAGGATCAAGTCCGCCCACATGTGTTGCCCCTTCCTTCATCGCTTGGCCCATAAGCTCCACTGAATGGGAGCGAAGCAGTCCATGCTGCGGGAAAGCCACGATCTCCGAAGAGATTTTGCCCGTAAATGATTCCAGAGCCTGCCGCGTCGCTTCCAGTCTTTTCAAGCCACTGACGGGTTCAATATTGCAATGACTACGTACATGAGTCGAGCCGTACCCCTGGATCAAGGTCAGAATACTCTCCGCTTGACGCTTCGCATTTGGTAGCAACTTGGGCAACAGAACCTTCTCTTCTTCAATACGTTCGAAAATACTGGAGATACGTTTAACCGCTGTCCACGGCCCATCGTAGTACGTTTTATCCAGATGAATATGTGCCTCCTCGAACGAAGGCAGCAGCAGAAGTCCCTTGCCATCTACTTGTGGGAGATCGCTAGACAGCGGGTTGTTTCCTTCCACAATCTCCGCAAGCACTCCATCTTCAATCCGCAGATGAGCGGGGCTTGTCCGTGTCCCCGTCACCTGTTCCCCCTCCCGAACATACCCCCGCTCCACAGTCACGTTTGTTAACCAATAAGCCTGCTTCATTATGTCATCCCTCTTTTCTTACCCGGCATTACGTCCCCCGGATCCTGATTGTTAATCTATGATCCATGGTACCATACGGTTTCACCGGGCAAAAACACGTAAAACGTTGGTGTTCCATATGCGGAACGTTTGTATTACGCTACCTTAATACATGCAAAAAAACAGGCACAATGAAGTGCCTGCCCTGTCCATATCACCTTAATCTTCTATGTTCCCTCTTCCATTAAAAATGAAACCGCGCATGCCCTCCATCGGTCACGCCTTCAATCTGTTCGATATCCAGCAGTCTGCGCTTCATCTCCAAACCTCCCCGGAACCCGGTCAGCTTGCGATTAGCCCCAATAATGCGGTGGCAGGGTAGCAGAACCGGAATTGGATTGGCCCCATTTGCAGCACCAACCGCTCGCACAGCCGATGGTCTTCCAATCGCAGCAGCTATATCACCATAGGTCCGAATTTCACCGTAAGGCACACGCCCTAGCTCTCTCCATACCTCCTGCTGGAAGTTCGTTCCGATCAAGTCCAGTGGGATTGCATCTGTATAAGCCATCGGTTCCCCTGCAAAATAGGACTGCAACCAGTCCATCATACCTGTCCGTTTCAGAGCAGGTTCGTTCTCTTCCAGTTCCACGCCAGGTGCAACTTTCTGTATCCAGCCATTCCAGTCCTCCAGTGTTTCGTTGGGCATGACCACTCGGCACAATCCCTGTTCCGTAGCGAGCAGCACCCATGGACGACCGTCCAACTGCATCGTAGTGTACATCAACTTTTTTCTCATTCGTTTACCGCCCTCTCCCTGGTGGAATGCTTAATGCTAGAACTAGGAGGTAACCTGCTTCTTCACCTTACGTTTCATACTGCGGATCATCTGCTTGCTCTCCGGATCAACGCGATAAGACTCCGTGATTTTCTGAAGTGCCTTATTATACGTAAAATCGTCCAAGGTATTATGCTTCAGATAGCGCATGGTCACTTCAGGTTGTTTCACATAAGCCATTGAGATGGCCCAAGCAACTGCCATTTTCACATAATACGCCTCGTGCCTAATCTGATCCAATGCGGATAGAACCTGATCGATATATCTCTCATCCAGATAAAAATTCAACAGCATTACCACACCAAACCGGATCTCATATTCCTGCTCTGATCTCAGATAGGGCTGCAAGAACGCCCACATGGGCTCCGAATGAACCTTCGTATATTTCAGTCCCGCACAGAAGCTGTCACACACCGACCAGTTGTCAATCTTCGGTACAAATGTTTCAATTACCTTTAACAGTTCGTCCAGATCTGCCTGTACATGTCCAATGACCATCGCTTGCAACATCACTTCTTCAAAATATTCATCCTCTGCCGTTTCCAGATACGTGCGCCAGTCCCCGGCGGCAAGTTGCTTGGCAATTTTTCGTAAGGCTGGCAACCTTACACCAAGTACATTCGTGATGTTGGGGATAAGTGCAGCCGAGAATTTCTGATATTCCAGCTCAACCATGCTGAGCAATTGTGTTCTGATATCTACTTCCACTAGCGCATGTCCTCCTTGTCTGTTGCTGTACAACAAGTATATCCTTGCAGCGGCTTTTTGTAAGCCTATATCGAATGTTTGAGCAAGATTACAATATCATTTTGGGACTCTCATTTTTTCTCCATTTGTTTAATTCCCAACCCATTTCGTTTAAAAATATGAAGCTGACCGAATAGAAAGGAGTGTCGATATGAACGGACCTCATACCAAGAAAGATTTCTCTGTGGAGGAGATCACCGAACAACTCGTGCAACATGTACAATCCCGGAACCTTCCCGATTTCTATAAATTGGTGAAAGAACTGCATCCCTACGACCTCTCACTTGTATATAAAAAGTTCCCTGAAGAAGAAACCAATCGGTTTCTTCTCCTGTTCAAACCTGATGCTCTGGCGGATCTCGCCGAGACCTTGAAGCTGCACGAACAGATTCAACTGTTTGAACGACTTGGGCCGGAACGAACACTTGAAGTCATGCAGCAGATGGACAAAAGTGATCTGATCCGGTTCATGCACGATTTACCCGCCAAACGCAGAGAAGAATTGCTGTCCAACATGAACCTGGATCACTCTGCCATTATCCGATCCGTGCTTAATTATCCGCCGGAGACGGCAGGACGCATCATGACAGATCAATATCGGACCCTGCTCGCTCATGAGACAGCCAAGGAAGCCTTACGACAATCGCAAGGTACCATGCATATTTCAGCCTCCAGTTATCTCTATGTAACCGATAATGAAGGCAAACTGGTCGGTGTCGTGAGTTATCGATCCCTCGCCTTGGCTGACGATAAGACCCAGGTTGAAGAACTGATGACCCGGCGGGTGATCCATGCAACGGTGGATATGGACCAGGAAGAAGCAGCACAGCTTCTGCAGCGTTATGAGTTCATTGCACTTCCGGTGGTGGATGAAAATCACAGGTTATGCGGTATCATTCAGATGGATGATGTCATCGATATTATTATGGATGAAGCCAGTGAAGATTTGGCCAAGATGGGGGGCGGTAGCAAGGATATCGACTTTGATACCAAACCACTCGTGGCCGTCAGACGCAGACTTCCCTGGCTCATCCTATTACTGTTCATCGGCCTAATCTCGGGAAGTATCGTGGATTATTTCGAGGATACACTGAATCAGGTGGTGGCACTTGCTTTCTTCATGCCCATGATCGCCGGTATGACCGGTAACACAGGAACGCAGTCTCTGGCTGTTGTGGTACGCGGACTGATCGGACGCAAACTCGACAAAGCCACCGTACTCGCACTGATTGGTCGGGAGATCAAGGTAGGCACCATGATTGGCTTGGTATGTGGATTGCTGATCACTGTCATCGCTTATTTCTGGCAAGGAGACTGGCTGCTGGGCGCGATTATTGGGGTATCTCTGTTCCTCACTCTTGTCATTGGTACACTGACCGGTACATGCATCCCGCTTCTACTTAGTCGTTTCAAAGTCGACCCAGCTGTTGCCTCTGGCCCGTTAATCACCACATTGAATGATATCTTGTCCCTGTTTATCTATTTTGGAATCGCCACACGTTTCCTCGATGCCTTGATGTAAATGAGTTGAGCATACAGCAAAACAGACCTGATCCTGAGATCAAGGTCTGTTTTTTCATTTTATCCAGTGTTACGCTGATCTTTTATTTTTATTATAGATATCAAACGCTACCGCGAGCAGCAGTACCAATCCCTTAATCCCCTGCTGCCAGTCAATACCGAGACCAATCAGGGACATCCCGTTATTCAGCACACCCATAACCAAACCACCGATGATGGCACCAAATACCGTACCTATGCCCCCTGAAGCGGAAGCACCACCGATAAAGCAGGCTGCAATGGCATCCAGCTCGAAGTTGGTACCTGCTCTTGGTGTAGCCGCATTCAGACGTGCGGCGAAGATCAACCCGGATACCGCGGCAAGTGTACCCATGTTCACGAAAACCCAGAAAGTTACCTTTTTTGTTTTGACTCCGGACAGACCTGCGGCCTTCTCATTACCTCCAAGCGCATACACATGCCGTCCCATGACAGTACGATTCATAACGAAGGAGTACACAACGATCAGGACAAACAGCAGCACCAGAATATTCGGAATACCTGCATAACTTGCGAGTACAAACGTAAACAGATTCGTCACGACAGCCACCACAATCAACTTGAGCAAGAACAGTCCCTGTGACACGACCTCGAATCCATATTTTCGCTGGGAACGGCGTTCCCGCAGTTCATTGACGATGTACCAGACGGTGAGCACAAGACCCACAATGATAGATACCAGACCGAAGCCTGAGAATTGAATGTCCGCCAGGAAGCCAGAGCTTATTTTCTGGAAACCACCCGGAAAAGGAGAGATCGATTGCCCCTCCAGGACAATCATCGTCAAGCCGCGGAACAGCAGCATACCTGCCAGCGTCACGATAAATGCCGGAATCCGTACATACGCGATCCAGAAGCCTTGCCATGCACCGATCAAAGCGCCAACCAGCAAAGAAGCGATGACTGCAAGCCAAGCCGGAAGCTGCCAATCAACCATCATAATCGCGGCAACAGCACCAACAAAGGCTGCAATGGAACCAACAGACAGGTCAATATGCCCGGTAATGATGACCAGCACCATTCCGATCGCCAGTACCAAAATGTAACTGTTCTGCAAAATCAAATTTGTAATATTAATCGGCTTAAGCAACAGCCCGCCTGTAAGTACCTCGAACAAAAGCATAATCACTACCAGGGCAATAATCATGCCGTATTGACGGATATTATTTTTGAACAGCTTTGTTATCATTTCCATGCTTGCCGCCTCCAGACTTGGTCATATATCTCATCAACGTTTCCTGCGATGCTTGCTCCCGGCTGACTTCACCGGTGATTCGCCCGGCATTCATCACATAGATCCGGTCACACAGGCCAAGAACCTCCGGAAGCTCGGATGAGATTACCAGTACACCCTTGCCTTCAGCAGCAAGCCGATGAATAATCGTATAGATTTCGAATTTCGCTCCCACATCAATACCGCGGGTAGGTTCATCCAGGATAAGAATATCTGGTCCGGCAAAAATCCATTTGCTGAGCACCACTTTTTGCTGGTTGCCTCCACTCAGATTACCGGTCTTCTGCAAAATACTTGGTGCTTTGATATTCATGCTTTTCTTCATCTCTTCCGCTACCAGCACTTCTTCGCGCTCGTTTACTACCGCGTTTCGCGTCAGCTTGCTCAGACCCGTTAAGGAAATATTACGCTTGATGTCATCCATCAGAATGAGTCCGTATTCCTTGCGGTCTTCTGTCACGTAAGCAAAGCCATTCTGAATGGCCTCCGTGACGGTATTGTTGTGGATCGGTTTACCATTCTTAATGAGTTGCCCCGAAATATTCCGGCCATAGGATTTGCCAAAGATACTCATGGCAAGCTCGGTACGCCCAGCGCCCATCAGCCCGGCAATACCTACAATCTCACCACGTCTGATATTCATATGGATCTGATCCAGTACTTTCCGCTCGGCATGATGTTCGTGATATACCGTCCAGTCCTTTACCTCAAGGATAACTTCACCTATGGTGGCATGACGCTCCGGATAACGGCTGGTGAGATCACGTCCTACCATTCCGCTAATAATCCGGTCCTCGGTCACTTTTTCCTTCTTCATATCCAACGTCTCAATTGTCTTGCCATCCCGTAAAATAGTCACCGAATCGGATACCTTGGATACCTCATTCAGCTTGTGTGAGATCAGGATACAGGCGATGCCCTGTTTCTTGAATTCCAGCATCAATTGCAGCAGATTTTCACTGTCGTCCTCGTTCAGCGCAGCGGTTGGCTCATCCAGAATAAGCAGCCGAACCTTTTTGGAGAGCGCTTTCGCAATTTCGACCAGTTGCTGCTTGCCTACCCCGATGCTGGATACCAGCGTGTTTGGATTTTCGCTCAGTCCCACCTTCGAGAGCAACTCCCGTGTACCTACAAAAGTTTCCTTCCAGTTGACAATTCCTCTGCTGGCACGCTCATTGCCCAGATATATATTTTCCGCGATTGAAAGGTAGGGGATCAGGGCCAACTCCTGATGGATAATGACGATTCCCAGATCCTCGCTCTGCTTGATATCCTTGAACTCACAATTTTTGCCCTGAAATAAAATGTCGCCTTCATACGTGCCATGTGGATATACACCACTCAGTACCTTCATCAACGTAGATTTACCTGCGCCATTTTCACCACATATGGAATGAATTTCGCCTTCACGGACTTTCAGATTGACATTTTCCAGCGCTTTGACGCCAGGAAAGGTTTTGGTGATGTTTTTCATTTCCAGAATGATTCCGGCCATGGGATGTGCTCCTTTCATTTATTATTTCAGTCCGATTTCTTCCTTCGTGTAATACTGTGTACCAACGATATCCTGCTCCACATTTGTACGGTCCACCGAGATGGGATCCAAGAGATACGCCGGAACAACCTCAATTCCGTTGTTATATGATGTTGTATCATTAACTTCCGCCTGTTTTCCTTGCAAAATACTATTGGCCATCTCTACCGTCTTCTCCGCTAGCTTCCGTGTATCCTTGAACACCGTCTGCGTCTGTTCCCCGGCCACAATGGACTTAATCGAGGCAAGTTCGGCATCCTGTCCTGTAATAACGGGCAGCGGTTTGTTCGAAGTACCGTAACCAATCCCTTTCAAGGATGAGATGATACCAATACTGATTCCATCATAAGGAGATAATACTGCATCCAGATTATCACCCGAGTAATAAGCACTCAGCAGGTTATCCATCCGTGACTGGGCCAATGCACCGTCCCAGCGCAAGGTTGCAATCTGGGCCATCGCCATCTGCTTGCTCCGTACCACCAGTTTGCCGGAATCGATGTACGGCTTCAGCACAGACATCGCACCGTCAAAGAAGAAATAGGCGTTATTATCATCAGGAGAGCCACCAAACAGCTCCATGTTATACGGTCCTTTTCCAGCCTTGAGCCCAAGCTTTTGTTCGATGTAGGAGGCTTGAAGCACACCCACCTTAAAATTGTCGAACGTGGCGTAATAGGTCAAATAGGGCGTATTGCGAATAAGCCGATCATACGAGATCACTTGTATCCCTTCGTTATGCGCCTTCTTGATTACATCCGTTAATGTGTTGCCATCCACGGACGCGATGACCATCACATCCACACCTTTGGTGATCATGTTTTCAATCTGCGAAATCTGATTCTCGACCACATCCTCAGCATACTGAAGATCGGTTTTGTACCCCTGCTCCTGAAACAGACGGACCATGTTCTCCCCGTCTCCCACCCATCGTTCTGATGATTTGGTTGGCATTGATATACCGACATATCCCTTTTCCTTGCTGCCTGGCCCACTCTCTGCCAGATTGCAGGCCGAGAGCATCAAGGTCATCACCAGAAGCCAGATGAGCATTGCTCCTTTTTTCATATGAAGTTCCCCCTTTCCTCACGTCAACCGGTTCTGAATGAGTTATAAGATAACGCTTACAATGCATGTAGTGCATCCTGTTGCTTGCTGTTCCTATCTGAGACCAATGGTAGCATTGGAGAAGCCGTAAGGTCTTTGCACGTTTTGAACCTTTTTTATAAAAATTTAACTTTTGATGGAAACGCTTGAAGTACAAGTGTGATCCATGAGATACCATTCCACAGTCAAAAAAAAGGACATGCTCCACTTCGCTTCACACGAAGTAGAACACATCCATCTCATTCATCACACATCTAAATGATCAAGTATTGCGGTTATATCTGTTGAGGTAAGTCTTTTGATTGTCCTCATATGCTACATACTACATTCGATTCACTGAAGGACGATAAGCCGTCCCTCCGTCTTTTCGATACTGCGCAGGCGAAATGCCCATTGTTTTCTTAAATGCAGTGCTGAAATAATGCTGGGTATCATAACCTACACGCTCAGCGATGGTGTGGATCGGCAGTGTTGTTGAGTCCAACAGCTGTATAGCCTTGCGAATGCGAGCATGGGTGACAAGTGTGACAAAGGAATCATTCAGCTCTTTCTTCAGCACACGGCTAAGATATACGGCAGATACTTGTAGACGGGAAGCGAGCGATTCCAGGGTCAGTTCCCGCTCGGCATATTCTTCGTGAATAAGTTGTCTTGCCCGGCGAACCAGAGGGGACAACTGCACTTCCCCGTATACCCGTTCACGGCAAAGACGGTACGTATCCGACGTTTCTTCCAGTGTCCCTGCATGTGTCGCCACATGAGCATGAATGGCAATATTCAGGCAAGAACTAATCTGCTGTTCCAGAAGGGACTCTATTTCTTCAGGGGCTTCCTGCCACAGACACATGCCGATCAAGCCGCTTACGTCCCGAAACAGGACATGTGGCACGTCCCCCAGCAGTTCACTAATTATATTTTCCACTGCAAACAGAAACAACTGACGATCATTCTCTCTCAGTATCGTCTGACGAGCTTCAGCGGCAGGCCAGCGTACGATCCCGATCTGCACAGGTGGGACGGCGGGCAGCCGTAAAAACACAAGCTGCTCCGTCAGATCCCTCCCTTCAGCCTGCCCCTCCAGCCACTCCAGCATAAATCGCTGGCGAAGCAACGGGATATTACGTTCAATCTGATGAGCTGCCTGTTGTACATATGCCGTTCTCTGGTGCTCTTCAGTAAGTCGCTGATGCAATCGCTCAAGTGCAGCATATAATTGTTCTGCTTGCACAGGTTTTAAGATGTAATCCTCTACGCCAAGACGAACCGCCTCCTGCGCATATGCAAATTCATCATGTCCCGAGATGATCAGGTAACGACAGCCCGGGCACTTCTGCTGAAGGGCACGGATTAGTTCGATTCCGTTCAGGAATGGCATATTCATATCGACGAGAACAATATCCACACCCAGATCAGCCGCGCGTTCCAGCGCTTCCTCGCCATCTTCGGCTTCACCTACAACCTCCATCCCGAGAGTTGTCCAGTCAATTGCATCTCGAATCCCCTCACGAATGATCGGTTCATCATCAGCGATGAGCACGCGGAATTTCTTCGCCACATGGCTATCCGGCTTAATCTCCATTACTGTGGTCGATGCGGATGTCTCATCTGTTTCAGTGGAAGTTGTCACGGTCGATTTCATGAATTTTCCCATTCACTCTCCTGCCTCTCTTCGTTATTGATTTGCTTGGTTGGTGGGAGCTCTCGCATCAACGGATGAATGATGGTCACACTCGTTCCTTCCCCTTCCTGGCTATCCAGTTCAATTCCGTACTCATCACCAAAGGACAGCCGAAGACGGGCTTGCACGTTCAACATTCCATAACTTTTACCTGTTATCCCCGGCGAAGACGCTTCCAAACTTGCCAAAGGAGCTTCGAGCAGATGCTGCATCTCGGCAAGCCGTTCGTTGGACATGCCTGCTCCATTATCCTGAACGGTCAGCAGCAGTCTGTTATGTTCCAATCTGGCCTCCACCCTAATGTGTCCCGGCCCACGCCTGCCCTTGATTCCATGATAAATTGCATTCTCTATTAGCGGCTGAAGCAGTAGCTTTAACACAAAAAGGTCCCGCATTTCCTCTGGAATATTCAATGTATACTGAAGACGATCGCGGTATCGTGTCTGCTGAATTTGCAGATAGCTGGTCATATGCTCAATCTCCGAATGCAGCGGAATGTAATCCTGTCCTTTACTAAGCCCTATGCGAAATAATCGAGATAACGCGCCAACCATGCCGGACACATCTTCTGCACCCTCTTTGCGTGCCATCCAATGAATCGTATCCAAGGTATTGTACAAAAAGTGTGGTTTGATATGCTCCTGCAAACTTCGCATTTCAGCGTCGCGTTTCTGCCGCTCCCGCAATTCATTAAGTGATATAAGTTGTCTGATCTGTGCCAGCATTCGGTTATAACTGTTGCCAAGCATGCCAATCTCATCAGCCCTATCGCTCCAGCGGCCTGGTCTGAGATTGCCGGTCTCCGCCCTGCGCATGTAGGACATGAGCCGGAAAATGGGCTGAGCAATGGAACGGGAGAACCATAAAGAGGCGCTCAGGCCAAACAAACACACTACAAATACAAAGCTAACCACGTAAAACTGGATTTGGCGTACTTCGGATATCGAGTCTCTTGTGGGAAATACCCCTACCGTTCTCCAACCCGTAAAGGTAGACAACTGATACATGAATAATAACGTTCCACCTTCTGTATCGGCGGTAAATGTTCCACTCTCACCGGAGGGGAACCAGTCTGTGGGAATGTGTTCTATTAGCGGGTGCTCCGGCTTGTATACACTTTGACCTTCTGCATCCGTCACCATCACATAACCGGATTTCCCCAAGGTTACATTACGGGCAGCCTGAGAGACGGACCTTAGTTTAAGATCAATCATAATAACCCCCCGCACACGCCCTGACGCTTCATCCGTTATGGAACGTGCAACCGATACAATCTCATCATCCTTGTACCGTACATGTGTCGTGAGATTACGCTCTTTCGGCTGACCCAATACCATGAAGATGCCCGGATTGGCCGAAGCTTTTTGATACCAATTTTCCTGAATCAGGCTCTGTTCCGTTCGGGGATACATCTCGTTGCTAATATAGTCACCACTTCCATTGACAAGAACAATCCCGGCGATTTCAGGATACAACGTTGTGAATCCCTGCAAGGTTTGTTTGATGCCATATAACCGATTTCGCTCCGTTTCGGCATGGGTGTCCATGTTCATCGGTTCGATGCCGGCATCATCATTCAGTGGCATTTTGTCGTTCAAAAAAGCATCAATCTCCGGGTCAAATGCAATCAGATAGGTCATGTTTTGCAAATTCTCCATTTTGCTGTTAAGAGCTTCATTCACTTTGCCAATCAGTTGCATGGTATGCCCTTCAACCTGTCGTTCAACAACCCGCTCCACCGTCCAGTTCACAAGCAACCCAAGCCCTACGGAAGGTACAATGGCGAATAACAGAAAAAGCAGCATCAGCTGGTACCGAAGGGGCATATTACGCAAGCGTAAACGCCGAATCCCGTTCCTGAAAGTGGAGAGAATTGTTTTCCTGCTCCAAGGCCTTGAACTCTTGAGATCTCCCTTGTTATTTGGCATAGTAATCATCCACATCCGAGCGTGTCACCACAGAGATCCCTGTGTCCACCATCACGGGAAGTGGCGCATTTTCACCGGATGAGGATGGGGCAGGAACCGTTAATTGGTGATGCAGATGGAACAAATATTGGAGTGACCAATATCCCATATTCCAGGTTCCCTGTGCAATTGTAGCTGAGATCGTACCGTTCTTGATCATATCCAATGTAGTCTTATTTGTATCAAACGAAATAATCTGCAAAGGGTGTCTGTCACTGGCAGTTTGAACGGCTTCCCCCGCTCCTGCCCCTCCAGTAGCTTCAGTCACAAAAATACCCGACAGCTCGGGATGTTCCTTCATCATTCTGATTGTTTCGTCTCTGGATACCATCGCATCACCGTGTCCGTCTGCAACTTCAACAATCTTCATGGAAGGGTATCTCTCCTTGATCGTATCGCGGAAGCCCTTCGTGCGCTCTTCATGATTTTGTTGTCCGGGCAAGGTTAATACCGCGACCTCTCCCTCACGACCCAGCAGTTCAGCCATTTTATCGGCAGCCATTACACCCGACTTGTAATTATCTGTCCCAAGAAAAGAATAGGCCTGGCTATCGGGTGCATCCGCGTCAAATAATACAACAGGGATATCTGCGTCGATTGCCTTGTTAATCGCTGGAACTAACGATTGAGGATCGATTGCAGATATAGCAATGCCTGCGGGCTTGCGAGCGATAGCCTGCTCGATTACCATGGTCTGCTCCTTCGCATCATACCGGGTAGCCCCGCGATATTCTACGGTCACGCCAAGCGCATCCGCGGCATCCTCGAAACCTTTGAGCGGGCTCTTCCAATACTCCAGCCCGGACTGGAATGTAATCATGATATACGTCTCTCCGATATCACCGCGCAGCCCCCGGTCCTCCCAAGAACTGTTTACCTGACTGGTGTATTCAAACCTCAATACATACAACGCAAATGCTGAGATTAGCAAAATGTAAACAAGTAGCATTTTTTTCATTCCGTTCACTTCCTCAAGTCGTCTGATCACCTTGTACTTCGTTTAAATTGTAAACGCAATCATTCAAAAAGAAAACTCCCCTTAGTTTTTATAAGCAAGCTCCTGTTGCCAACCGTGTACCTGCTGCAATAATGTACTATATGGTTTCTCCCTCTGGACGTATGATCATGAAACTAAACTACAACCAGAGGAGAGCATCATCATGAATCTCGCATCTTTTTTAATCTACTGTATTGTCGTTACGTTCACCCCTGGCCCCAGCAATATCGTAATTCTTTCTTCCGTACAACAGGTTGGGGCGCGTCAAACGATGCAATATGTGTGGGGAGCTACGCTGGCATTTGGTCTGCTGCTTACCGCATCAGCTTTTCTTAATCATCTTCTTGCGGGAGTGTTACCCGGAATTCTGAAGGTGATGCAGATTGTCGGCGGCCTGTACATGGTGTATCTGGCGTACCAGATCTATAAGATGGGTACCACCGAGGATGCACCGAAACAAGTTACCGGATTCTGGAACGGTTTTATCATGCAATTTGTGAACCCAAAGGTGGTTTTGTTTACTTTCACTGTCATTCCAAGTTATGTATTGCCCTTTTATCAAAGTTCATTCTCATCGTTTCTGTTCGTGGTGTTAATTACCTTCATTGGATTTCTGGCCTATTCCAGTTGGGTTGTTTTTGGCACGGTTTTCAAAATGTTGCTGAATCGCCACCAAAAATTACTGAGTATTCTCATGGCACTTTTTTTGTTATACTCAGCCATTATAGTATCCGGATTAATCTAAAGCTTGGGAGGTGTGCTGCATGGAACGGTTTAACTATAAAAAGTCGCAAGACGTGCTGGCACTATCCGCTAGCTTTACTGATTTTGCATACAAAAAACATTGCCATGAAGAGTATGCGGTCGGCGTAACCCTGCGTGGCATTCAACAATACAACCTGGACGGACAATATCAGGCCTCTCACCAAAATGGTGTCATGTTGTTCAACCGCGAACAGTCTCATGATGGAAGCTCCTATGATAAGGCTGGCATTGACTATGTGATGCTGTATTTGAAGCCGGATTTGGTAGAGGAGATTATAGGTAAAAAGGAATTGCGTTTTGGAAGTCCCATCGTCTATGACCCCGAGCTTGCACGTAACATTCTGATGCTGAACGATGCCGTTCAACTCAGACAGAACGAAGCCGAGTGCAGCGAACGGGTCTTCGATCTGGTTCACCTTCTGGCTCAGAAGGAAATGGACACCAAGCTCTGGTTGCCTCAGGACAACCTGGTCCGTAAAGCCAAGGAAATCATGTTTTGCAGCACCGAAGATGTGCTCAAGCTGGACAACCTAAGCTCTGAATTTGGCATGTCCAAGTTTCAATTTATCCGTGAATTCAAAGCACAAGCAGGCATATCCCCCTACCAGTTTTTCTTAAACTGCAAGGTGGAGCGTGCCCGTCAATCCATCGAAATGCAGAAGGACGTCTATGCTGCTGTTGCCGATTGCGGATTCGTCGATCTGACCCATCTGAATCGACATTTCAAACGGGTATTTGGTGTCACAGCTTATGAATACATGTTGCAGCTGAACTAGTTCCATCGGATCGATAATCTCGACTCCAATTGGATACAATTTTGACGCCACTCCTGAAAATCCCCGTATAGAACGTCAATGTTTCTTAACGTTCTGTACGGGGAATAGCTTTTTTTTCCGTTGGGCAATCAGATTCTTTTCTTTCGTCTCCAGAGCCACAGTACTGCCAATGCTGCTAATAAAATGACTCCGCCATATAAGATGAGATAGAAAGGCACAGTTCGCCCACCACCATCATTGGTTTCTCCAAAATCTTCTTTACTTACAAGCTTTCCCGCACCCAGCAATTTCAGATCGTCTCCGGCTTGTTCAATTGGAACATTGCGACTGCACAGATTCGTATGAAGCTTATGATCCACTTCATATTGATAAGCATAGATCAGGTAGGACTGATTCTTTTCAAATTGAATGCCACAGGATTCAGATCCACCGTCACTCGCGAGGATTTTCATCTTTTTGGCATTAACCCCCTTCCATGCAGTATCTACATCAAAGGTATACTCTCTTAATAAGCCATCATGCTTCGACTGTTGAGAACGTCCCTTCTTCACCACTTCTCCTGTAAATATAGTTGTGTTTGTCTTCAATCTCTCTTGAACATCACTCTCGACACAACTGCAAGCATAAACTTTCTCTCTGGGAAATAGAGCTAACCCAGACGTAACCAAAAGTAAGATCAACATGCACATCACCAAACGTCGTTTCATTCCGACCGCTCCCCTCCTACATTCTCTGCTTGAATAAACGTTGTTAAGGTTACATATTTTTATTGCTGCTATATTTATTGTAAAATTATAGCACAATACAAATATCGTTATGTCCGAGATACGCAAAGACACAACATACGAAATCAACCATCACGGAGGAACTCAACATTTGATACACAACTGGAAAAAGAATATCTCCTTCCCGCTGCTCGTTGCAGCGTTATGCATGATCGCCTTTATAAGCATCGCCCTGTCCATCAGCGACAACCAAATTCATCGATTTGATGATACCTTAATCGGCTGGATTCAGGGGTTGGAATCCCCTGGTATGACACAATTCATGCACCTTTTCACCTGGATCGGCAGCGAAATGCCAGTGGTCTTCATTACCATCATCGCCATGATTGTGTTATACATTTTCCTGCGACACAAACGCGAACTGCTCTTCCTGGCTTGTGTGCTCGCAGGTTCAACCCTGTTAAATGCATTGCTCAAGCTGGTATTCCAGCGTGCCAGACCTACCATTAACCGGATCATTGAAGTGAGCGGCTACAGCTTCCCCAGTGGGCATTCTATGGCAGCATTTAGCCTGTACGGTGGACTGGCCTTTCTAATCTGGAAACATGTACCCACCGTCACCGGACGTGTGCTGATGATTGTTGCCAGCGCCGTATTTATACTGACCATTGGTATAAGTCGTATCTACTTGGGGGTGCATTATCCAAGTGATATCGTCGGCGGATACTTCTTGAGTGGTTGCTGGCTCTCCACATGTATATGGTTTTACCGGCGTCATTTGGAGCGCATGTCCCAACTGCAAAGCAGAAGGCTGGCATAGGCGGCCCGCTATTGAACTACACATAAAAATACCCGGCTTTCCTTAACTGAAGGATAGCCGGGTATTTCTATATTCATATATCGTAGTCCTGAACTCGTTCAGGACCACATGGACCGCTTGTCCCTTTTAAGGGAACAGGCGGCTGGTTTTTTTCACGCCAATTTATAGCTCTTCACCATTGGATTCGATGACTTTTTTGTACCAGTGGAAACTCTTCTTCGGTGTTCTGCTCAAGTCTCCGTTTCCGTCGTTGTCCTTGTTGACATGAATGAAGCCATAACGCTTCTTCATCTCTCCAGTGGATGCACTAACCAGGTCGATACATCCCCACATGGTGTAGGCAATCAGATCTACGCCGTCAGCTACCGCTTCTTTCATCTGTTCAATGTGACCTTTCAGATAATCAATGCGATAGTCATCTTGAATGGAGCCGTCTTCCTCTACCACATCGACAGCGCCCAGACCGTTCTCAACCACCATCAATGGAATCTGATAACGATCATACAGATGATTCAGTGTGTAACGCAGTCCTTTTGGATCGATCTGCCAACCCCAGTCGGAAGCTTCGAGATATGGATTTTTGATACCGCCCAGCAGATTACCTTCTGCTCTCTCGAGAGACTCGTCCGCACTTTCCACCAAAGACATATAATAACTGAAGGAATAGAAGTCTACGCAGCCTTCAAGCAAAGTCTGCTCGTCTCCCGGTTGCATCTCAATCTGGATACCTTCTTCGGCGAAGAAACGTTTGGCGAATCCAGGGTATGCTCCACGAACCTGTACATCACCGCAGATCATATTGGAGATTTGGTCTTTCTTCTGTGCAAGCAACATGTCGTCCGGGTTACATGTGTTTGGATAGGTGGTCATGAAAGCGACCATACAGCCGATCTGGAAATCAGGGTTAATCTCATGTCCCAGCTTCACCGCTTTGGCACTCGCGACGAATTGGTGATGTAACGCCTGGAAACGAGTCTGTGGATCATCCACTCCGTCGACCAGTGTCTCTTTGCCTTCAAACAGAATACCTGCAGCCATATATGCACCCATTGGCATCGTCAGACAGTTGATCTCGTTGAACGTCAGCCAGTATTTGACCTGATCCTTGTATCGGTTGAACAGGGTTGTACAATAACGGATATAACAGTCGATGACTTCACGGGAAGCCCAGCCATTATACTTCTGTGTCAGACCGAATGGCGTTTCGTAATGGGAGATCGTTACGAGCGGCTCAATATTGTATTTTTTCAACTCGGCAAAAACATTATCGTAGAACTGCAATCCCTCTTCGTTTGGCTCCAGTTCGTAACCGTTCGGATAGATCCGGGACCAGTTGATGGACATGCGGAACATTTTGAAGCCCATCTCTGCCATCATGGCAATATCTTCTTTGTAATGTCCGTAAAAATCAACCGCTTCATGGCTCGGATAATACGTGCCCTCTTCCAGTACAGGTGTAATCCGGCGTGGAATCGTGTGGGTTCCCCCTGTCATCATGTCAGACGTGCTTGGCCCCTTGCCACCTTGGTTCCATCCACCCTCAAATTGATTGGCAGCCGTTGCGCCACCCCAGTAAAATCCTTCTTTCATTGTCATGACCAGTTCCTCCTTCATATCTCAACAAGACTATATAACCAGTGTACCATCCATACCCTGACACCTATTGTCATGGTATAATCAGAGCATGGAAAATAACCGACTATTTCGAATGTTGCTTTTGTTATTGGAGAAAAAGAAAGCCACTGCACCCGAACTCGCCCGTTTGTTCGAGATTTCTGTACGTACGGTGTACCGCGATATCGACCGGCTGAGCGCTGCGGGCATTCCTGTCTATACGACGACCGGCAAGCATGGCGGCATTCATCTGATGGACAACTATGTCATGGACAGATCCCTGCTGTCGGAAGAAGACCAGAACGAAATTTTGATGGGACTCTATAGCGTCAGTGCGATCCCACACCTTAATAGTGCCCATATGCTGCAACGCCTGACCGCCCTGTTTGATCACAAGCTGGATTGGATCGAATTCAATTTCTCACCATGGGGCAGCATCCCCCTGCAAGAGAGAGAACTGTTCAATCAGGTGAAACAAGCCATATTAACGAATCAACTGATTACGTTTCATTATGTTAATTCGGATGGTGAGGAAAGCATGCCGACTGTGGAGCCACAGAAGCTTATTTTCAAAAACAGTACATGGTACTTCAAAGGGTATATTCATGATGATCCTGAGCGGAAAGAATTCGAGACATTTAAGATGAAACGGATCACCCAATTGACTTTTCTGGCGAGAAAACACGATCACTCTGTTACTGCCGGATCAAACGACCCTGAATCAGAGGCAGCCATCACCTTGACCCCTCTGACACTCTCGTTCTCCAGCAACATCGCATACCGAGTGTATGATTTTTTCGAACCATCCCTCATTAAAAAAGAGCCTGATGGCAGGCTCCGTGTGTCTCTCGAACTGAATGTAGGGGAATGGCTCTACTCCTTCCTGCTGTCGTTTGGTTCCGAACTGACCGTAATCGAGCCTGTTCATGTTGGACAGGAATTACTCAGACGTCATATCAAAGCCGTTGAACATTTGCAGAACAAACTTCCCAACAATGAATGATATAATATAGGCCTATACAACTTTTGATCACAGCTGACTCTCCGTCATCCATCTGACCGAAGGAGGTTTATCCATGCAAGACATTAGACGCAACAATGTAGAACGTTTTAAAGGTTTTGGTACGTTATACGATCAGAACCGACCAGCTGCTCCCACTGAAGTGGTGGATATTCTAACGACATATCTTGGCAGCACACCGCGTATGGTCGCAGATATTGGCTGTGGCACCGGCTTATCCTCGTGGATCTGGCTTAATGAGGCAGAACGTATCATCGGCTTTGAACCCAGCGATGACATGAGGTCTGTAGCAGAATCCAAGTGGGAATCTGCCGGCAAGCCGGATAACCTTCGGTTCGTGTCCGGCTTGTCTCACGACCTCGGACTACCAGATGGCAGTGTCGATGTGCTGACCTGCTCGCAATCATTTCACTGGATGGAGCCGCAACCCACACTACGCGAGTTTGCACGTGTACTTCGTACAGGGGGCATATTTGCAGCCTACGATTGCGACTGGCCGCCAATGTTAGACTGGCAGTTAGAACAAGCCTATCTGCAGCTGAATAAGGAAGCAGATCAACGAGCAGCCAATCTGGCTCCCCAGGATAGTCAGGCACACAAATGGAGCAAGGATGGGCATTTGCAGCAGATTCAGGAGTCTGGCCTGTTCCGATATGTTCGTGAAATCGTGTTTCATCACCACGAGACATTCACTGCCGATCGATATGTCAATCTAGCCCTGAGCCAAGGCGGCCTGCAAACGGCGTTGAAGCTCGGAGCGGATGATCTATTAACAGCTGCTGACGAGTTCAGAGCGCTGGCTAATCGTGTTTTTGACGGACAATCCAGAAAAGTACTCTTTTCTTATCGCATGCGCCTTGGTATTGTCTGAAAGCAGTACATTGCTTGCATCTCTCGTACATACCAAATGAAATAGGGAGGTCCTACACGTCATAAACTTGACCTGTAGGACCTCCTTTTTGTCTACATCCTCAGGAAGAGAATAAGTCACTTAATTGTCGCTCCTGTACATTCAATGCCAACACCAATTTTGTTGGGTCTTGTCTTGAATAAATGACGTTAATGATATGACCTTGCTGAACCTGCGGCAGCACAGATGACAAAATTTCTTTTTGCGTTGTCACATTGAAGGTTTCACCGTCCGTCTTTGTTATGCTGAGTTTGAGCTGAAGTTTGATCTTATTACTGCCTCCACTCCCAAGTGGAGTGACATCAAGGATCTTGGCCATTGCTTTTTCCCCTGTTCTTGCAATATCCATCATTTCAGGTGATACCCCTTGCTGTACCATCTTTTCATCCAGCAATTGCTGCATATCTTCCTGTGACAGTTGCCCTTTCAGATCAAGCCCTACCTTGCGCTCATCCTTTACGGAAACCACTAATGGAATGAAACTGCCCGGCTGAAACTGTGCCATGGAGGTCAGCGGAATGACGGTTTTCATCTCGGTATCATATTTCTCTCGCCCTTTAAGCGAAACTGTCAGACCCAATCGAACCTCCGGTTGTTCATTAATATACGTGCCCGTCTGTTGTATAGTCTTAATGACCCCAACTGCTGGTAACCCTGTCTTCACTCGACCTACGCCAAAAATATTGCTCAAAATCGCAGGAACAAAGATCAGTGCAAACCCCGCAAAGATTGCCGGAGTATACCACCATGTCTGCATAATCATAAACGGATCATTCCACAGCTGCTGTGCCAGAAATGGGGAGAACCCCACTCCGAACACTGTTAATACTCCAATGAATCTCAGGAATCCCACCATATGATCCACCCTCTCATAATACTTCTATTAATATATCTATTTATCGTTGTTATACGTATTATCTAATTGAATTATTACTGTCTTATAACCAAATACCTTCTAGATGGACAACAGCCCCATGTAGATCAGCTCGGACGGATTTGCTGGATTCTGACCTAATCCCACCCGATCTCCAACTCGCGGAATCTGCATTTTGGACACCAGTGTCTCCAATGTTCGCTGATACTGGTTACCGTTTGTCTCTGTCACATCCAATACAAGCACAACAATCGGATCAAAGTTGATCAGTTTGCCTGTATCGGTGATCGTCACCACCGTTGCTGTTGCCGTCAATGGAAGTGAACCACTCGCCGCCAATTGTGCCTGCTTTGCCGAATCCAGACTTTGGTTGATCGCCTCCCGATGTTCCTTTGATACAAAGCCTTTCATCATCATGCCAGTGAGTCCTTTATTCATCATTTTATCCGCTTTGGCAATCGCATCTTCCTGTTTGTTTTTTTTACCGAACCATCCCATAATGAGCACCTCATTTATTTTATTTGTTTTTTATTTATAGTTAAATTATAAACACCGCGGCTTGTCCTTGAATACCCTTCTGGCGGCATACAAAAAAAACGAAAAATCCGGCAATTGAATCACCGAATAATCGTTTCTTGGGTAAGAAATTATGCTAATTCCGCAAAAAAAGATCTGCTAATCCGATCTTCATTTCACAATTGGCGGCCATATTTTGTGCCAAGTGCTTTGGCAATGCACAAAATCATGCCAAAAACAGTGGGATTTAACCCATAAGTCTTTCAAAATACACACTTTTTCAACCTTTTACACTGAGTGAGTGCTCCCCTAGAATCAGCCCCTACCGCTGAAACGTTTGATCGCTTCCTCGGTCACTGGCTGGAAGAGGTTAATGAGATTGCCGTCAGGATCACGGAAAAGCACAGCACGATTCCCCCACGGCATCGTGGTCGGTTCCTTTACCCACTCATCCACAAACGGCTTCAAGCGCTCGTATTCGGCATCGACATCGTGGACGCGGAACTCGAGGATGACAGTGTGATTGTCGGCCGCCACTGCAGAACCAATGCCAAACAGTGGCACCGTCTGGGAGTGGCCAATCGCCAGGGTGCACGATGGCAAAACAAGTTCAGCAAAGACAGGCGCGGGGCGTACCGCCGAAACACCCATGACTTTCTCATAAAACTCGACAAGACGATCCACATCGTCGGTAATGATGCGTACAGAAGCAAAATACATAAAATACCATCCTTTCTGTTATATAATAAAATACCATATCATTTTTCGGGTCAGAATCGGCCTTCCATCCCTTTATGTTTACTTAATTGATAATAAAATAACGCTACTGACAACGGTATGTCAGTAGCGTTATTCAACATTTTTTGGTGGTTTATTCCTTAATGCTTCAAAGAACAACCAACTCATGATTGACGTTTATCAGAAGGGCATTCTCAATTCTATTTTTTCTTTTATCCTTCTGATTAACACCTTTTATTACTAGAATTACTTTTAATCCAGTCTATTTTTTGCGTAACAGATATACCAGCTTTCGATAATACATGGCCGCTTCCTTGTATTTCCGCTGATCTTCAGACACCACGGCCATCCCTTCATATAACGGTTCAAGCCGCATGACATGCTGCGCGGATTCAAAATAAGGCAGACAGGCAAGCGCCCGCTCCATGAAAACTTCGCGATCTCCATGAGCAAGAGCCAGATGGCTGTGGTAGAAGGTTGCGCTCATCTGCTGGTCCTGTGTTGTTGCACATTTCAAGAGTTGATCTACACTTTGCGCGAGCACGCCCCAGTTCTTCCGTGCCAGAGCTACTTCGCATCGATACACACTGACGAGCGGCTGCATCGCGAGTTGAGTTTCTTCCGTTTCCTGCTGCAATAGCGATTCAAATCGTTCAATCTCCGCCTGTGCCTGATCCAGTTCACCTGTCATCGTCAGCATGACAATCCGATTATTGGCAATCGCCGTCACCAGATCACCCTGGTTGCCAGCATACACGAGGTTTGCCTCCGCCATGGTTAATGCCGAGAGCGCCTCCTGAACCAGCCCCATTGCGAAGCAATAACCACTATATGCCACATATAACCCGGACAACCGATGGAACATCCGCTGATCATATACATGACGCATCGTAAGCTCGAATACCTGTTTTGCCTCTTCATACTGTTTGACCTGGATGTAGGCCTCCATCTTGATATTTTGCACAGACAGCCAGAATTCACTGCCAGGAAGCGCCAGCTCACTGAGCCTGGTTGCATGAGTTAATACATCCACAAAGGCCATTTTGGAGCGATAATATTGTATTTTATAGAATAAAAGTGCCTTGACTAACGGACGCGGCAGATCAATATCGTCTGGACGACCGTATTTCTCCAGGTAAAAATTGAGGTAGGACGTATGTATATATTCATGAGCCGTTACATCGTTTAATTGCTGATAATAGACCGCCTTCATCAAGGCCGTTGTCAGCTCGACGGTCAACGTGTCATCCCGATCTGCCAGTGCATGCACCGTATCTTCGGATATCGCCGAGGCTGGAACAGACATTTGTTCGAAAATAACCTCTGCCCGTTCAATTGTTTCCTCGTCCTGAGCCGCAGCCTTTAGAATATAGGAAGGGGATACCCCAAGACGCCCGGCGATGGCTTCTGCCAAGTCCTCAGGGAGCGGATAACGATCCGCCAGGATATTGGCAAAGTGGGCCTGCGTGACCAGACCTTCCACAAGGTCTTTACGCGAGATCTGTTTTCTCTTGCTTAGCAGTTCAATTCGTTCCTTCAGCATGGTATCCCTGTCCTTTCTATCCTAACAAGCGAGTACATTCTATTCACATCATCGCAAAATTGGAGATATAACGCTACCCTTCCGACAAAATCAAACGAAACGGTTTCCGTTTCCGAGGTAATTGTTTTACAATAAGGAGGTATGTATACGAGCATTTTATCGAAATGCTGAAACATGAGCTGAATATGAAAGGATGCAAATAAATGATTATTAAACCAAGAACACGTGGTTTTATTTGTACCACTTCCCATCCTGTAGGTTGCGCTGCGCAAGTGCAGGAACAGATTGATTATGTGAAATCCCAGCCGGAACTGAAAGGACCGCGTAATGTACTTGTGATCGGTGCTTCCACCGGATACGGTCTGGCTTCACGCGTTGTCTCTGCTTTTGGAGCGGGAGCGAATACAATCGGCATTTACCGTCCGAGCAGTTCCACAGAGAAACGTACAGCTTCAGCAGGTTGGTACAACTCCGCTGCATTCGAAAAAGCCGCTGAGGAAGCAGGTCTCAAGTCGTACAGCATTACAGGTGATGCATTCGCAAACGAAACAAGAGACAAAGCCGTTGAACTGATTCGCAGTGAACTCGGTCAAGTGGATCTGGTTGTATACAGCGTAGCCTCGGCACGCCGTACCGATCCGAACACGGGTGAAGTATTCAACTCTGTGCTGAAGCCTATCGGACAATCCTACACGAATAAAACAGTAAACTTCCACACAGGCGAAATCAGCTCCGTTACCCTTGAGCCGGCAAACGAAGAGGAAATTCGTCAGACGGTAACTGTTATGGGTGGAGATGATTGGGAACTGTGGATGGATGCCCTGCAACAAGGCGGCGTGCTTGCCGATGATGCAACAACCATCGCTTTCTCTTATATCGGTCCTGAACTTACGCATGCCATTTATCGTGATGGTTCCATCGGTCAGGCCAAGAATCATCTGGAAGCAACTGCACACAAGCTGAATGATCGTCTAAGTGCCAAAGGTGGACGTGCGTACTTAACTGTAGCCAAGGCGCTGGTGACTCAATCCAGTTCTGCGATTCCAGTCGTGCCGCTGTACATCTCAGCATTGTACAAAGTCATGAAAGAAAAAGGCTTGCATGAAGGATGCATCGAGCAATTGCAACGTCTGTTCGCTGATCGCTTGTATGCGGGAGGAGAAGTTCCAACCGATGCCGAAGGCCGTATTCGCATTGACGATTGGGAGATGAGAGCTGACGTTCAGGAAGAAGTGGCGAAGCTCTGGAATGAGTTGACCACAGAGAACATCTACGATCTGTCTGATCTGGAAGGTTACCGTCGCGAATTCTTCCAGCTGTTTGGTTTTGAAACCGATGGTGTAGATTATGAAGCAGATGTTGATCCCAACGTTGAAGTACTTCATTTGGTAAACTAAAGAAGTTTCGGCGTGGACGTGAGCTTAGGTTTTCGTTAGAGCTAACTGCGGATGTCATGCTAAAGATATGATTTTAAAACAATGAAGGAGGAGCCAATTGGCCAATGTCATTAAGTTTAGCTCAAAGACAAGACTGAGAATAAAATGAAATCTGAAACGGCATGGGAAAAAGTCCCGTGTCGTTTGTTTTTTTGTGAATGCAAGGAAAAAAGTGTACAGCAAACAAACGGATGGAGGATCCGCTTAAAAAAGTGTTCATACGAACCGAATTTATGCTACTCTGTAGACGAAGCTAACCGATGATTTATAACGTATTTTGCGCGTATTCTGCTGCCCTGGTCGAATGGGTCGAATCGGCAAAACGTTTTTGCTAATCAGTGCTTCAACATCGGGCGGGGGGTCATCGTCTCTTGAGCGCAGGAAATGTCTACACACATGAACGGCAACCGTGAAGTTGACTTGGTAGTGGTACTGTTTAGCTTTTTGGGAAATGACGACGTGCGAGGTCATCATTTCTGCAAAATTGTACATGATCATTCTTGCAAAAATCTCTTGGATGACGGACTCTCGTCTCTTTGCGTGAAAATGGGTCAGACCGACGGTGTATTTTAATGCCCTGAACGAGGTTTCAATTCCCCACCGCATGTTATAGATGGACCTGAGTTCATCGGGTGGGAAATCTGCGTCAGATAGATTCGTAATAACGGTCTCATAAACTCCATTAGGCAGGACAAACCGAACGACTCGAAAAGATATGGGGTAGTACAAATGCTCCTTCAAATCTAAGAAATCAAAGGTAGACTTCGAAGGGACGAACTTGTACATTTCGGGATGAGCTTTGACCTCTTTAGTTTGTTTTTTAGTAAGCACTAGATGAACCTCCTGATCAAACGAACCGCTATCGGGTAAACGCAAGCCCGAGAGAATACCACTGGAGGCCAGATCTTTTACTCGAATAACATAGCTCCACCCTTTGCGTTCAATATGTGCGAAATTGTTGTAACTTTCATAACCTCGATCGGCAATGACAATGGTTTTTCCCTCGATGCAGGAACGGTCAACCATGTCCCCTAACGCTTTTCTCTCATTACTTAATCTTCGCGGTTGAACAATCGCATCCACGTAAAGTCTGTTGCAAAGGTCATAGGTGGCGTTTAAGTGCAGGAGATTATAGCCTCTTGCTTCCGGTTGACTTTGAAAATAGGTGTCGGTATCCGCAGGGTCAGTGGCGAAATGCAAATCCGAACCGTCAATGGCGAGTAACCGATACCCTCGGTATTTCTTGAGATCCGTAACCGATTGCGTAAATTCTTGAAACAAATATGCCATGGCAGACGGCAAGATTTTATTTCTCTGTTGGACAAAAGCAGAAGAAGTGGCCGTATTTACATCATAGCCCTGTGATTCCAAGAGTTCCTTGTATAAACTGTTTCCGCCCATAGAGATCAGTAGTTGCATAACCGTTTCAAAGGGTAACTTTTTCTTGCGGGTAAAATCTTTTTCAGGATTTTTGACATAAGGTGCTGGTGCAACTGACATTTCTCGTATGAGGGAAGTCAGTTTTTCTTTTAGCAAATTCGCATATTCATTCATTGGCGTAACCCCCTCGTTTTTCAAGGGCTTCGCCACACCTTTTCACCTGCTTGTCAAGTTTTTTTTCTTATTTTCACAATAAAAAAAGCAGGCTATCTTTTCGATAACCTGCTCTTTTTATTGATTTTTGGTCCTGCGCCTTAACTTAATGACATTGAGCCAGAGGGCCCCTCCTTTTTTGTCCTTTTTAATTCCGCTCAACAATTCCAATTTCCGTATCCATACACATTCTTTCATGTATCCCCTAATCAAATTGATTTAAGCAGCTTTTTCAGCTCTTTTGGTACCGTCTTCTCGATAGTAATGGAACGCGCTCCATGCATGGACGCAAAAAATTGAAGCCCCTCCCGAAAATCCGTAATCCATTCCTCCACAGGTGGAGCAGTCTCTTCCATCGATAACAAACGAACGGTAAGTACTCCAGTTTTGCGATCAAGTCGTGGGTCCATACGTCCAATCAACCGATCACCGTGAAGAATAGGCATGGCATAATAACCGTAGGTTCTTTTCACCTCTGGCGTATAAATCTCCCATTTATAATGAAAATCGAATAAATCAACAATACGTTCTCTTCTCCATAACAGGTTGTCCAGTGGCGGCAGGAAACGTACTGGGCCTGACGGATCATAGTGTGGCTCTTCCCTTTCCATATGCATTAGCAAATCCTCATCTTCAGCACGAATATAATAAGGCGTGGCCACGTCCTCCACCTTAAGCGGGATCATTCGCCCATCTGACACACGGGCAGCAATATCGGCGCGTCGTTCAGCCGCTGTAGATTTTAGCCAACCCAGACGGGGATCACGGGCATCTACAACACGATACGCATGAATGTATTTATCCAGCAGAGCCTGTCTCTGGGCAAATAAATCGATGTCTTCTTTTATCGTAATTACCTGTTGCTGCAACTCAGATTCAGTAATATGAAAGTAACGTTCATTCCCCTGCCTCGCCACCACACGAATCACAGCGGAGTCTAACAGTAAATTCAGAGCAAGTGTGGTATCCTTCGTCTTTGGCACATCTGCACTGTCCCAATAACCACTTACCCGCTCAACAGCACGGAAGGCTCTTGAAGGTAAAGGTCCTTCCTCCTTCAAACGCTGTAACACATGCTGCACAGTTTTCTCCAGACCTTGCAAAGACGGAGCCAGACGCTCCCTTAATCGGGCACGCACAGGTTCAAAGAGAGCATAATCCTCGATTGGAATGACACAAGCAGCATTTGCAAAATATTCAAACACCTTGTGATCACTCAGCAGTGTATTTAAGCTGTCAGCAGTATAACCAGGGTCACGAGCCCCCAGCACCAAATGCTGGTTTCCGGTTACAGCAGCCACAGGATCGATCTGCACGCAACCAAGGGAGCGAATCAAACTCAAAACTTGGTCGGGTCCCGAATGTAAGGAAACTGCGGGCCAACGTCCAAGTAAAGCTTGCGTTTGCAGCAAAAAACGCCGAACGATTTTTTATTCATGTGCAGCGCTGTTGTCATATGTATAGGTTCTTCCCTTCATTTAGTGTACAACCAGAGAAAGAATTTTATCGTAACTTACCCAGCAATCCGTTCCTCATAGACAAAATAAAAAGAAGCACCACCATCCTGGATGATCTGCTTCTTGTGTTTGACCTTTTGCAATTTTTCCTGTTTCGTAGGCATGAGCCGTACATGCTGGGATAACGCACCATAATCTCCGTTAACTCTTCGGCTCTGTTCCGAGCACCACTTACCTGACTGCTCTGCTTTGCGTAATGCTTTTTGTGTTTGTGTACGTGCCATAATCGGATTACACACTCCTTTGGTTGATATACACTCAATATATCATGTGCAGCTACGCAAGTGAAGGTGCTTCCTACTGGAATGAGATGTACATCATTAAAAAGGCTTCCACCTAAGATCTTAGCGGGATTGCCGCTTTCGCCGGGACTGCCACGTCTCGATTGGTTCATGATCATCTTCTTCGATCAGTTCCAATGCTTCTTCCACTCTTCTCGCTTTGAATAAAAGGATTAATTCCATCAGGTCTTCCCGGTCCAGCAGCTTCACTCCATTAACCGCTGCAAGCGTCCGACAGGCTTCGGTGTAACGGGCGGACGTTAATACAATCGACCGGTCGGCTTCATAATAACGCATGGATGTATAAATCTCCTGCACTGCACTCAATCCTACGGGATGGTTCGCACCATATCGCTTCGCTTGTATCACACTTCGTCTGCCGAGTCTATCGACAAACACCAGGTCTGCCCCAAAATCCCGGCTGCTCGTCGTCTTATGAACCTCGTCATATCCGAGTTGCTCGAATAAATGATAGAGATATAATTCAAATTCCGAACCATCCTCCATCTTGTCGATGTCCTTTATTGTGATCTTACGAGGATTGGCTTCACTTCGGATCCGCTGCCCACGCCCGATAACCCGCCGAATAATCCAGGCCAGCAGCAACAATATGATGATACATCCAATGACCCATAGGGTCACATTTTCACTCCAGTTCATAGCTATTCTCCTTGTTTCATTTCCTATGTTCTATCCAACGTCTTACGAAGATATGGCTTGTCACCGCACTAAATATATCAGACTTCCACCTTCATCGAAAGAAGATGAATTCCCTGTAACCGTTATACTTCACCAAACATAGTTAGTTCGATAAACCAATGATAAAAGGTTACAGTGTGTTCGGTTGAATTCAGCTTGACTTTAATGGTAAAATTCAACAATCGGTTCTGTTTTGAACCGAAGAAGAAAGGTGGTTTATCACTTGCATACAAAACACAAGTCCAAAACATGGGCTGCCCTCATTCTCAGCGGCATGCTCCTCTTCACCATGAATACAACAGGTTACGCCGCTGCTTCAACCGAATCCATGCCCAAACCGGCGTGGACGTCATCTTCCCTAATGTTATCTGAGGCTAATACAGAGAAAGATGTCCTGATCAAGGGAATCCATGCCGTGCCATCCAAAAACCTTGTATATGTACATGCCTCCCAGCCCGTGACCAAAACAAGCAGCAAAACAACACTCGATTGGCAACTGGACTCTCTTCAAGCATTCGATGCTACAACTGGACAATTGAAGTGGAATACGATATTCCATGAGAAAAGTGGTCCTTATACCACCTACTCTGATTCGGTATATGCCAGCAACGGTACAGCTTATGTGTATATGGAATATTCAGACAAAACCAAAAAATTGTACTCATTCAATACATCCGGTAAAACCAATTGGGTCAAAACGGTGAATTCACCTGCAAGCATATCCCTATTGGATAACGATACGCTGATGGTTGCTTCAAGTCAGGGCGTGCAATCAAATGGTTCGGTTCGCTCCGCCATCTCGTTATATGACAAAAAGGGCAAGCTGATTACCGAAAAAACCATCAACGGTAACGTGCTTAAGGCTGACCATGGTCGAATTGTAGTGGATGCCAGTAAACAAACCAAGGTAGGCAACTTCTGGCAGCAAGCTGCTAATCCCAAAGTAGAGATCTATGATCGTACGTTGAATCGTCTGTCCTTCTACCAATTCCCTGCCAATGCAAATACATTAGGAGATGGTGGCGGTGAATCGCTGGCCATTCTGGACGATGGTTCCATCCTTATGCGTGCCAATGTCGAGAACACCGGTAACCGACTTATGGGCTTTGGCACCGATGGCAAGCTTGCTTGGGGACGTGCCATTGCTGGTGATGCCTACATTCAGACGGCTGGCAACGGTTATACAGTCTTTACAGGGCAGAAGCTGGAGCTGTACACGATGAAAGGCAAAGTGACTGAGCGTACATTCAAGGACGCACAGCCTGCACTTATGCGTGTTGACCCGACACAGGATGGTCAGTATCAGCTTGATTTTGCCAAAACAGGATACATTCTTAATCCACAGACGCTGGAAGACGTGCATATCTACACTACCAGTGCCTCGGTTCCTTCATTAGAAGGTGTTTCAACCTATGTCGATGATGTCATCTATTCCATGAACGATGAGACATTGTCCAAATATGTACTGAAGTCCAATTCTGCAAAATAACAAAAGAGTCTTTCTGGCTCTTTATCGTATACCAATGAACCGAACGAAATACTCGATCTAATAATAAGCCGGGAGAGTTCCATAAGGAGCTCTCCCGGCTTATTGCATTGGCAGGATAGAATCATCCTATTTCCAATTCTCGTCTATAAATTCGTCCCGTCCGGATAACTCACGGTCTTCCTTATAATGTTTCTCGTTTTTCTTGTGGTAATCCTGATGATAATCTTCAGCCGGATAGAATACAGCTGCATCCCGAATTTCCGTAACAATCGGTTGACTGAATCGTCCGCTGGCTGCCAGTTCCTGTTTGGACTGTTCTGCAAGCTCACGTTGACGTTCATTATGCACAAAGATCGCCGTACGATACTGTGTCCCCCGATCCTGGAACTGGCCTCCGTAATCCGTCGGATCAATCTGAGGCCAGTACAGCTCCAGCAGTCGTTCATAAGGGAATACATCCGGATCAAATGTAATTTCAACCACTTCGACATGACCGGTCTCCCCGGTTTTGATCTGTTCATATGTTGGATTCTCGACGTGGCCGCCAGCATAACCTGATATAATGCCATGAATGCCCGGTTGTTCTTCAAACGGTGTAACCATACACCAGAAACATCCGCCGGCGAATGTAGCTTTTTCCATTCCTTTCATCCCCTCTTATCTAAACTATCTATAGAAACTGATGCTAAGTTACGCATACATTCTTATATTTTAGAACAACAAGAGGTTGATTGAAAGCCATCGTTATGGCTCTCAATCAACCTCTTCATTGGTAATGCATTTGGCTGACAACTAATTCAAGAAATTATCTTGATTAAGTTACCCGCGACTACGTCCCATCGAACGGAAGATCAAGCTTACGATAGCTACAAGAACGATCGCACCGATCAATGCAGGTACAATGTAGAATCCGCCCATCTCAGGACCCATATCGCCCAAGATTACTCCACCTAACCATCCACCGATAAAACCAGCAATGATGTTACCAATAACACCACCTGGGATGTCACGACCAACGATCAAACCTGCCAACCATCCAATGATACCACCGATAATTAATGACCATAACCAACCCATATCATTCACCTCTAATTAAAGTTTTTGTTGTTGTCTGTCTACTATTAACCGCTACAGAAGCATTTAAACAATTGGCATAAAAATTTTTGCATATTACCTTTGTTCGATGCATCTTTCTCTGCAAAACAAGCCTTAGTCAGGTATGGAAACAGATCGCGTTACTTTCCGGCATCTCACCAGCTCAGGGCTGCGTTATGTACCTCCCGAAAGTCATTGTATGTTAGAGCAGACAAGGTTAGTATCACCAATTGAGGTAGGATTATTTATAAAATTGCGTCATATTATAAGATTGATGGGTTAGGTCTGATCAATAAAAGCCTGTACGACCCTTACCCGGCTGCGCCAACCAAGTATGTTTATGGCTCTTGTCCAGCTCGCCACGCATCGACTGAATGACTTTCACTATGTCTGTCTGTCCATTCTGATGCCATTCCAGCGCAGCGCTCACATACAACTCACCTAGCTGCGCAAGAGAGAACGTGTCGGTCAGACGAGCTGCTTCAATTGTTCCTTCTTCACCAGCAAATATGGTGAAGCCCCGCTGCCGCAAATATTGCAGGCGCAGCGCTTCATCTGGCAACGGAATTTCGTAAGCTCGGTCAAACCGTCCGGCACGGTTCATGAGGCCAGGATCTATTTTCTCCGGATAATTCGTTGTCCCGATCAAGAAAATCCCTTCTTTTGACGTAGCTCCATCCAGTGTATTCAGGAAAAAGGAACGGACTTCATCCGGCATCGAATCGATGTCCTCAATGATCAGTACCATCGGTGCCAACCGCTTGGCAGCCTCGAACACTTCACGCACCGATTCACTGTTGGTATACTCCGTAATCTGCCAATACGCAGCCGGTCCCGGAATACTTCCCGCAATGGATTTCACCAACGTGGTCTTGCCATTCCCCGGATGCCCATACAATAAAATGCCCCGTTTGTACGGGATATCATAATCTCTGTAGAAGGAACGATCCGCTTCGAAAAACTGATCCAGCGAGCGGAAAATATCCTGCTTGATCTGTGCCGAGAGAACAACATCCTCTCTGCCCACGGAGCGAGTGATGGATTCCACATGACGATCGCTGCCATTGCGGGCATCGGTGTAAACCGTTACTTTTTTCATATTTTGCTGACGTTCCCGTTCCCGGACACTTCCCAGAAATTGCTTCATCTCCTCATCACCGACGGCAAAGACAAAATCTTCACTGTAGATCCCGTTATCTCGGAAAAATGGAACCCTCACAAGCGCAACGCCCCATTTCGGATAGGCAAATACGTTGTTGCGAATGGAGTAATGGACACCATAAGTCGGCACATCGCCATCATCGTCGTAATGCAAAGTCTGAAGCTCCAGATCCTCGAATATACGGGCTACCAATTCCACTTCGTCACTGCCATTTTGCAGGTCTTCCCGGAGTAACTCCCAATATTCATTGTTCGGGTCAGAACTGGCATACAGCTTGTATTCAACTCCATAGCGCTGATGGAGCGCCTCACTGATTCCACGAATCAGCCTTGAGTAGATGGCGTACCCTTCCACTCGAATTCGGGTATCATGTTGTTCGTCATAGGTATAGATCGCCTGGGTTGGATCTGTTTGTTGTTCGTTTATTGTCATTATTTCGCTCCCTTTACCGCTACAAGCGGTTTGCATTTGGCTACAACTTGAGCCAGGCCTGCGCCGGTAACACTGTCTATAATTTCATCAACATTTTTATAAGCCTGAGGTGATTCATCAATAATGGATTCAAGTGAGCGTTGATTTACCACGATCTCATCCTCTGTACCCACACCCAGTGCCGTAGCAAAATCTTCCACGGTAATCAATCGTTTCGTTGCCGTCCGTGAACGGATACGACCCGCACCGTGACATATTGAATAATAATTATCAGCACCCTGCGGCTGACCTACCATGATATATGAAGCAGTTCCCATGGAACCGGGAATAAGCGCCGGATGCCCTGTTGCCAGATAAGGCTTTGGATTGTCCGAGTGACCTGCTGGCAACGCACGTGTCGCCCCTTTGCGATGCACAAAAACGGAACCTTGGTCTGCGTGAGATTCCTCCCAGGCATAGTTGTGCATCAGATCGTATAACGTACGAAATTCACATTTGGAGCCAAACACATCCCGGAATGCTTCGCGAATAGCATACGCAATCAGGTGCCGATTGACAACAGCGTAATTCAATGCAGAATACATCATGTTCACATAATGACGACCTTCCGCATGCTCAAGTGGAGCAAATACCAGTCTGGGATCGGATGTACCCAGGTTAAGCCGCTGCATGACTTTCGCAATCGCTGACGAACTCGTCTTACTTACATAACCACCCCATGCACGAGAGCCGGAATGAATCATGACCACGACCTGTCCATCATACAATCCCCAAGCTTCGGCGATTTCACGATTCTCTTCAGCGATCTCAATCGCCTGGATCTCGGCAAAATGATTCCCCCCACCCAGTGTTCCGAGCTGACGATGCGAACGATGCCACGTCATATCAGGAACGTGATTTAACACATGCTCATCGTAACTGAATTTACTGCTTTCCACATGTGTCATCGCGGTTGATTTTTTCGGTGTATAGCTGTCTGGAATATACTTTTTGGGTAAACCATGTAGCCCTTTACGAACGATATGCTCCAGTCTGATATCCGAATAATGACCTCGCTGGTTCGCCTCCATCGGCAATACTTTTTCAATGGCCTTGACGAGCTTGCGGCGGAGCTTAATGTCTTTCAATTCGTCCTTATGCAAGTTCGTCATATGCACTCGCATGCCACAGCCGATGTCACTGCCCACGATGGAGGGAGAAACGTATCCGCTCTGCGCATCCCACATGGCTGTCGTTCCAATGCACGTACCTACACCGACGTGTACGTCTGGCGTGTAACTCATATAAGAGATTCCCGGAATCTGCAGATTATTGTTGGCCATCTCGAATATTTTGTAATCAAGCGAGGAGAAGAGCTGTTGCGCCGCATATACGGTTAGATCACCTGCAGGCAATTTCACTTCATGTCGGTAGTCACCTGCTAATTCGTTCTGCTTGGTAAATAAATTAAACTCTGTATTCATAAAAGTGTATTATTCCTTCCTGTACGTTCAGCAAATTCGGTTTGCTGCATCTGTAAAATAAAACTAAAAAAAGCCATAGGCTAATCGCCCATGACTTCTACTGAATGACAATAACGGAGAACAGAACAGCATAAACATGCTGTGTGTCTGTCATCCATCGCTATAATATAAGCGAAGAATGCATATCGATTAAAACCCGCTAAACGATATGCCTATCCCCTATGTCGACCGTATGAGGCCAATGAAACGATGAGCCGGATATGCTATTATGTCTACGTTTCGCCCTGTTTGAATCAAATCATAACCAAGCATCATGTCTCTCGGCCTCCCTTCGTTAATGTTAGTCTTATATTAAGGGGACTAGAATTCATGTGTCAACCCTTTTCTTGGAAATTGAACCATGATGCATATTTCATATGCAACAAAAACAGGAGATTGTCCTAGGACAATCTCCTGTTTTCTAAATAATAATGATGTTGTTAGCGTAACATGATTATTACACTCCTGCTTGTTTTTCCAGCTCTTCAACCGGATTTTCGTCTTCTTTTTCAGGAACTTTGGAAGACAGGAACCAACCACATACCGCAATGGTGATCAGTACAATATAGAATCCGAATTTCCAAATTTTATTTTCCGGGAAATGCTCATCCAGAACACCCAATGAAGGGTGTGCGAGTGTAATAACTGCCAGCTTAACCCCTACCCAACCTACGATGACAAAAGCCGCAACTTCAAGCCCTGGACGGGAATGAAGCAATTTCACAAAGTATGTGGCTGCAAAACGCATGATCACAAGCCCGATGAATCCACCGAGGAAGATAACGATAAACTGTCCACCGTCAAGTCCGCCGATTGGAGGCAATCCACTTGGTGGCAACGCCACGGCCAAAGCAACAGCAGCCAGAATGGAATCGACTGCAAATGCGATATCCGCTACTTCAACCTTGAAAACGGTCATCCAGAAACCGGATTGTTTTTTCGGTTTCTTAGGCGTTGAATCCGCTGCTTCATCTGTTTTGTTGCGACTACCCAGTATCTTTTTAACGATGTGGTTAATCGAAATATACAGGAGATACAGGGCACCGATCGCTTGTACTTGCCATACATCGACGAGGAAAGAGATCAGGAACAATGAACCTAAACGGAAAACAAATGCACCCATCAGACCATAGAACAACGCTTTTTTGCGCTTATCTTCAGGCAAGTGTTTAACCATAATTGCGAGTACCAATGCATTATCTGCTGCGAGTAATCCTTCAAGGACCACTAAGACAGCAAGCACCCACCCATATTCTAATAATAATGAAACATCCAACATTGACTCCTCCTTAATATTCTTATGATGTACAAAAAAAAGGACCTTTACCATCACTGGTAAGGTCCTTTTATATCCACAAAAAGAGACCTTTACCGAGCATGAAAACTTGGTAAAGGTCTCGCTAACAACAAAATTGCTGCCAATAAAGCCGGGGATATGATCCCGAATTGACGACTTTACTGTAAAAGCTACTCCCCTTTAACAGGAATATGTAGTTTTAGTTGGAACGGGTTGTTTAACCTGTACTCATCATATTTCATAATGTTAAATAAAGTCAAGCTTTATTTAGTTGACGATACAGCTTACGGAATACGACAACATCGTAGATCATATTCCCCAGTGGAATGAAAGAAACAAAGAACAGAGCAATTGGACGGCGCAGACGCCACTTCTGTGAGGTGTACATAGTCACCATAAATAACAAGTACATTAAAAACAAAAAACCGTACAGATTTCCAAACCATGTGACAGCCTGCGGCATAACCCCAGCATCTCTCAACGGAAAAGCAACAAACAGTAGCAACACGTACGAAATGCCCTGCAACCACAACATCAGCCGGAAGCGCCCCAGCGTAGAATGTAACATTATTTTCCTCCTGCTTTTATACATGTAACGAATTCAATTGTTCCCGTACAGTATATCACAAAAGCTGAATATCTCGCTTAGTGCCATGCAGCAGATTATTCCTGCACGCTTATATGGGTGGTTCACCTACCATTTCGCAGGAGCCAAATGCTTTAACTTCTCATAAGATATATGACGAAGATTGTTACAGATGTCGGACAAGGAGGAGCCTGATCATGAAAATAGCTATGGTTGCACCCGAGAAATTGCCTTTGCCCGGTAATGGTTCCGTGGAAATCTGTATCCTGGGCATCGCTCGTGAACTAGCCCATCGCCATCAGGTGACCATTATAAGTCGTCAAATGCAAGGTCTCGCCGCCACAGAACAGATCGATGGGATCACCATCCAACGTGTCCCTGCAACGAGTCCTGTCAGGTACACCAAAGCAGTCATACGTTTGTTATCCCAACAACCCTATGATGTAATTCAAGTGGATAACAGGCCACGAAGTATGGCGACCATCAAACGAGCTTTTCCACGCACACCTGTCGTACTTTACCTTCACTCGTTAACGTTTGCTCAGCCCGGACCTTCCAAACTCACATTAATGAAAAAAGCTGATTGGATTGCCGTCAACAGTCATTCCCTGCGACAAAGGTTAGGCCGCAGATTTCCGTTGGTAAAACACCGGATGAGTGTTGTTCCATTGGGTGCAGATCTAAGCCGCTTCAGACCTGTTGAATCCAGCGAAGAACAGATTCATCTGCGTACACAATTTGGAGTAACTAAACCATTCTCTATTCTGTATGTCGGCAGGCTAATCCCTGGAAAAGGTGTAGACGTATTAATTCGTGCGACTGCCCTCCTTCAGCAACAGATGCCTGTTCAACTGCTTGTTGCAGGCAAAGGACCTCCGTATTACATGCGTAAACTTCGCGAACTTGCCCATAAACAAAAAGTCCATGTTTCCTTCCGTGGTCAGATAAACCATGAGCATATCGATCAGTTGTATCGGGCAGTCGATTGTCTGGTCTGTCCGTCTCAAGAACATGAAGCTTTTGGCCTGGTTAATGTTGAGGCGATGGCTTCAGGATTACCCGTCATTGCTTCCGATAACGGAGGTATTCGTGAGATTATTGAATCAGGTATCAATGGATACCTTGTCACCGCTTATAAGCGTCCCCAACGTTTCGCCTCTTACCTGTACAAACTTGCAAGCAATCCCACTTTTGCCGAGAAGTTAGGAAAGGCTGGCCGAGACAGCGCAAGGACACATTTCAGTTGGGCCAGAACAGCCATGCATCTGGAAGCGACCTATACAAGGCTCATCCGTAAATGAGCCTTCTTCTGTTACGATGATCAAGCTTTTTCACGAAATTGCCATCCCTTAATCAAAGAATCCATCTGCGGAACAGGAATGTGACTCATCTCAATTAACTCCATAATAACCATATCTCTCATCATGAATCGTACTTTGGCACACGTTAATTGATGAAATACATCGTAGAATGCCGTCCCGGTCCAACATCCATGAGGTACGACCAGCGGATCATTAACGATATAACCTACGGCTCCAATCGGGGGAATAACAACCTTAATCGCTTGATAATCCAAACGATTATCTGGATCTTTAACGAGATACACGGTATCCCCCACATGTAAAGCCTGTAGGTCCATCCCATACATAGCTGCGAATAATTTGGTGCTCATATTACCTGCTCCTTTTCCTGTATTTCTCCATGATTAAAATTTTTACAAAGATACATCGGTTTCATAATGTTCCAACCACTCGACAAGTTGCCTGCGTATCTCTCTACGAAACTCACGAGGTTCAAGTACCTCTGCCTCGGCCCCAAATTGATACAACCATTTCAAAAATTCTCTGCTGCTATTCAGTGTCACTTCAAATAACAATCCCCCATCCGACATATTCGTCATTCGCGGGCGAACAAACATTTCTTCTTCTTTTATGTAGGGGGCCACTTTCTCAGAGAATCTTACCTTGAAATGGATATTTTCGTCGCCACGGTCAATAGACCATGTGTTCTTCATGTACTGCGTTATGTTGAAATCACCCTTGTCGAAACCGGCATTTGTTCGTGTCACATCCAAAAAACGGCTGATCCGAAACAATCGAACTTTTTGCAGCAAATGGCAGTATCCGATCAAATAAAAACGTTGATCACGTGGAATGAGATAATAGGGATTGATATCCCGAACTGTGATCTCATTTCTTGTCAGCGTATGATATTGAGTACGAATGGTTTGCTGGCTTAGAATAGCTTCGATGATGGGAATCAGCAAATTAGGGTCCTTTCCTTCCTCACGATAAGCTGGCGTGCCCATCCGAATAATTCCCGCAATATTCTCTACAATGTCACTGTTTCTTGATTTTAATTTGGTATGAGCCGACATGACCTTGTCAAAAGCTGAATCGAACTCAGCAGGTAACTTGGAGGTATCAACTACGGACGGGAGCAAGGAGAAGACCATTGCTTCCTGTTCAGTAAAATCTAATGGATACAACGCAAACTCACCAATAAATCGGTAACCTTTGCCGTATCCTTCATTCATAATCGGGGCGACCCTATCCAAAATCCGGAGATCACGATAAATCGTGCGTACAGTCGTACCGCATTTCAGCGCCAATTCCTTGGCCGAAATTCCAGGATTTGCTTGTATAGCCTGAAGTATACGCAGCAGACGAATTAATTTCTCTGTCATGTAGTTTCTCCCCTTCGATATTTTATCGGCAAGGAAAACTAGTTCCTTTAGTACAGAACTAAATCTTTAGTCCCAATTTTATTTTCGCAATTTCACCATTTTTGTATAGTCCAATTGCACTTTTACCCCCTTTTAATATACATTCTCTTACTTGCTTGCGTAAAACATTAACCCAAAAGGCCTCAAACCTAAGCCTGAAAGCCTATACAATTTTCTAAAATAATACAAAAAAAGCCCTGATCTCTACAAAGAGTCAAAGCTTTTCTCGGAATTACTGGTTATGCAACTGTAATAATTGATTCATCACATTCGCCATATGCTCACAGAGTTCAGCAATGTCCCCCATCTGGTCTTCATTCACACTGCGGTCAAAATAAACGTGAGCCGTGACGTTATACATGATTGGCTGTTCATCAAAGATATATCGGATGTTCTGGCACATCCTCTGCTCAGGCCAGCTCTTCTGTAATATCCGACGAATAACCGGGCACTGCTTCTCAGGCTCCTTCACAACCATACCAAACCGTAGTTCCAAACGGCAACCCGGATGCGCACCAGGCGTCTCCAAGATCTCCGCTGCAAGCTCCTCAAGGGAACTGCTTAATACGACCTCTCCTGTTACTTCCGGGCGATCCCTAAGACAGAATAGTAATGTGAACTCTCTGGACATCACAGCCATCTCCAGCTGATCTTTACGCCCCGTAATCTGAATACGTTCATCCAGGTTATCCATATCATAGAGATAATTCTCAAATCCGACTTTCAGATTGTCATACACCGTTGGATCAAACATTGAAATAAACCTACTTTCTAACCCTTTAACATGTATTGTAGTACATTCTCATTTTTCATGCGACCATCGAAATCTCTTGTCCTGGAAATATAAAAAGCCCAGTCACTGGGACTGGGCTTCGGCTAAGCATGGGATCTGCTGAGATCCCTGAGTTTCGCTTATTCTTCTGCAGCTTTTTCTTCAGCTGCCGGTTCAGCTTCCTCAGCAGAAGCCGTTGGCTCTTCCTCTGCCGCTTGTGGCGGCATGACGGAAGCGATGATGGACTCAGGTGATGTTATGAGTGTCAAACCTTTATCCAGCTTGATATCCGCAGCAGTCAAACGATCGCCAATATCCAATCCACTAACATCCACTTCAATGGAGGTTGGCAGATCCGCAGGCAATCCTTCTACTTCCAGCTGTGTCTCCTGTGTCTGGAATACACCGCCAGCTTTCGAGCCGGCCGCTGTTCCCTGGAAGTCGATCGATACACTTACGCTGATCGGCTTGTTCTTGGAAATTTGCAAAAAGTCTACGTGCAGCAAACGTCCGTTACGCTCTTGCTGATCCTTGATCAGCACCGGAACCGTTTTACCGCCCTCCACATTCAGATTGAACATTTCGGAGCGGCCTGTGCGTGCCACTTTCAGCATTTCTTTTTCATCTACATGTATTGAAGCACCTTCAAGTCCCGGGCCGTAAACGACTGCGGGAACTCGTCCGCCTTGTCTTAACAGGCGCAGTGCTGCACCTTTCTTTTCCGTTCTTGGCGTTGCTGTAAGTTGAGCCATTTTTCCGTTGGATTTCATGATTGAACATCCTCCTTCAAGGGATCACTACATTATATTTGTTGGAAAGCGCTAAAGCGTCGCTTATAGACCATAATGGTCTTTTTTCCTTTGGCCGAATCGTGGGCCATATCTATATTTACCCCAATGATAGAGGATCTCAAACACGAAACAGGACAATTAATTATTTTTTGGCAAGTTATGCGGCTTATAATCAGACCAAAAAAGCAGTCGGAATCTCTTCCAACTGCTGATTTATCAAGGTTTTGACGAACTACATTCGACGTTATAAATAAAGAAACTATGCGCTATTACGATCCTCTGTTTTTTCGCTTTCACGAATGATCTTCATCTCGTCTGATCCGCTACGGACAATAATGTGTACATCCTCGTCTTCAGGTACAATGTCCACGTAACGGTCTCCGCACGTATCTTTAGCTTCCCATTCGTTCAATCGAATGATCAATCCCAGGTGATGCAGACCCGGAGCAACGCGGAAGCGGGCTTCGGCGGCATTTCCGACTTGTTCCAGCCGTACTGCTCCGTCCTCCATACCTGTGCCCCATACCCAGACATCCCAACCTTCATAATGCTGGTCTTCCCGTTCGTATCGAAGCGTGACGGTTCGCGAAATCTGTTTATGAATCGTTACGCCAAGCGTTGCCCGGATTCCTCCAGCTTCAGCAATGATATGGGTTGCTCCAGGTGTCATCGCACGTACGATCCCTGCGGCACTCACCGCTGCAAGTTCTGGATGAGAAGAGCTCCAGCGTATATTCGAATCCTGAAGCGGCTGACCGAATTGATCCAGAACCAAGGCACGGAAGCGACTGATTCGAGTCATGTACATGACAGGTTCGCCCACAATTTCAATTCGTTCAGCATGACGATAATTCACTTGTAACATACAGCTTGCCGTTATGTCCCCACAGTGGACTGTAATCGAAGCTTCCCCTCGTTCCAGTGCATGGATTGTTCCATCAGGCTGGATCTGAATAATATCCGGATCAGAAGAAGTCCAGGTAACTGGAGCTTTTTCTACCACATTGCCAATACTGTCCCGTACGATCGCTCGTAGTTGAGTGGTCTCCTTCGGACTATATACCTGGCGAGGAAAACTAATCTCCACTGTTGATGGTTCAGCGCCTCCAGCATGCTCTGTGTCATACAGTACCATTAAAGACCATCGTTCTACCTGAACAGTACCACGAACAGTCTCGATCAGGTCTGTGCCTGCCTGATGATCATTGACTACAACATGCCAGTCCCCTTCCCTCAGGTCAACATGCTGCTCATGTTCCGTTCCGTTATAGATGACCATAATCTGATTCCAGGTGTCCTGATTCGCACCATTCTGAAGTATAAAGGCAACTACATTGCCATCCGCACGAATAACACGAAGGTGATTTCGTACCTGTTCAGCATCAATCATACGAAAAGCGGGATGTGTTCGCCGCAAATGAATAAGACCACGATAGTAGTCAAACACCGGTCTGAAGCGTGATTTGTTGGCCCATGTGATGGCGTTCACCGCATCCCCGCTCCGATAACTGTTATGATCACCGGCTTTGGATCTGAGCATCTCATCCCCTGAATGCAGAAACGGAATTCCCTGAGAAGTAAGCAGAATGCCGGAGGACAGTAACGAGCGACGAACCATCTCATGATTCAAAACATCATCTGCATCCACATACCGATATGGATCTGCTGCTTTTACCGCCGACTCAGCACTTCCGCCTCCCACCGGCTGTCCGTCCTTCCATACGGGAAAACCTAATTCATGTCTGAGGTTCATTGTTGTTGCAATTTTATCCCACAGATTGAGATTGTCATGGGCAGTTACATAATTGACAACTTCCACAGGTGAAGATGTGAAATCATCCAGTGCTCCTGCTAATCCCCTGATAAGCTCATATTCCTGCCCTCCGGCACCCGTGACAAACCCTCTGCCACTGCCATCACTATCGCCCTTGATTGCACTGCGAAAATGATCATTAAATACAGCAAACCCCTGACCTCGCTGGGTTCCTTTTAATGTTTTGCGGTCCAAAGGTGAATCTCCACCCATCCAGGGTTCCCCATAGATCAGAAACGCCGGATCGATCTGCTCCCGCAATTCGCGTGTCAATTCATTCATCGTTTCCGTATCAATCAGGGCCATAAGGTCAAATCGAAATCCGTCCACATGATATTCTTCTGCCCAATATCGGAGAGAATCCAAAATATATTTTCGCACCATTGGACGTTCTGTTGCCAATTCATTGCCTACACCAGAACCATTACTGAGGGTACCATCCTCCCGATAACGGTAATAATAGCCTGGTACAACCCGTTCAAAAGGTCCCTCTTCCACGCTATACGTATGATTATAGACAACATCAAGTACAACGCGAATGCCTTGTCTGTGCAGCGATTGAACGAGTGATTTGAGCTCCCGGATGCGAACTGCAGGATCACGAGGATCTGTCGCATACGAACCTTCGGGAACGTTATAATGCTGGGGATCATACCCCCAGTTGTATGGTGCTCTGACATTTGAACCCACATCTGCTGTAGCGAGTTCATTCACCGTCTGATAATCCGCCACAGGCAGAAGATGTACATGAGTGACTCCCAGTTCGGCAAGATGGTCTACACCAATACTATTGCCTGCTCTATCCGTCAGACCGGATGCTGTGAATGCCAGATATTTTCCCTTATACGGAATATCTGCATGTGGATCCGAGGAGAAATCACGCACATGCAACTCATATAACACGGCATCGACAGGACGCAGAAAAGCAGGTTTGACATCCAGGTCCCAATCGACTGGATTGGTGGTCTCCGGATCTATAATAGCCGTTCGTTGCCCATTAGCTGTTACCGCTCTGGCATAAGGATCGACAACCACTTCAATCTGCTGATTATCATGGATAATTCGGTACATATAATAATGTCCTGCCCAATCGCCGCTGAGCTTCAGACTCCATATTCCGTCCGCATCGCGCGTCAAAGTATGTTCCTGCCCATTTTCATGATCTTGTACTTTACCACTATCGTTGTAATGCCCTTCATCTTCAAAAACCAATATATAAACCTGCTGTGCCATAGGTGCCCACAATTTAAAAGTACTTGCTGCACGAGTATATGTTAAGCCAAGATCGTTGCCTTCGTAACGAAAAGAAATCCATTCCGGCATCGTTCCCACCGCCTTTATATCCATTGATTTCGTGTTGTCCCGATGTTACGGAGCAGGACGTGTTTTGTCAACCCGGGGTTGTCTGTACTCATCATATCGGTCCAATTTGCGTATTCAATTAGCAATCGCTTTCAAAATATAGGATATGAAAACAAGCGCCATAGATTGACAGCATTTGTACCTGTCCTGACAAAAAAAGTTTGGAATATACAAGAATATAATGCAGGATGTCATTTGGTTGAGATTCAAAATGTACTAACCGGTGCACAGCATAAAAGAAGGTCGAGACATGACAATGTATAGCCCTGCGACCAAGGCAATGGTTTCTGACGCATCAACAAATCCCCCTTTCTTACGGGAAAGGGGGATTTGTTTTATCTCAATTTATTTGATTAGATTTGATTGGATATCTTGAACGTGTCCTTGTTAGCTATTTTACTAATGGTTTGTTGGACGCTTCATTTCTTGGCAAGCATTGTGGCGATCAGGACTTCGAATACATCACTGTTATGGATAGCGCATTCACATTTACCTGTCCGTCATGTTTGGTACGTATCGTATCAACGCCTGCTTGTCCTTTTTCTACAACCACATTCCATGTCCCTGTCGGAACAGAGATATCGCGGTTTTCTTTTGCCGCATTATAGATCACAACAATGCGTTCCCACGAATCGCTGGCTGCTGTACCGTTCAGTTCATACGCCAGTAGCCCATTACCTTTTTCGATTAGACGAACATGCTTCTCGATCTCTTCCCGTGTACGAAACCGAAATACTGGATGCTCTCGCCGAAGACGGATCAGCCCCCGATAATAATCAAACACCGGCTTGAACAGCTTCTTTTGCTCCCAATGTATGGCATTGACCACGTCTCCACTCTGGTGGCTGTTGGCGTCCCCATATTTGCTGCGAAGCAGCTCATCTCCAGCCGCGATCAGGGGAACACCCTGGGAGGTTAGAACGATACCATTGGCAAGCAGACAACGCCTAACGGTCTCATTCTCCAGAATATGTTCCGAATCGATCTGCAGGTAAGGCTTAGTCTTCTCTACTGCCTCTTCCACACTCTGGCATCCACGAATACTTCCATCCTCGTCATAGGTGAGGAAATTCAAGGTATCGTGGAGTCCTTGTGTACGTGCGACTTTGTCCCACAGGTTGAGATTATCATGCACTGTTACATAGTTAATTGTCTCGGATGGACCATCCGTAAAATCCTGAATGGCTCCCCGGACGCCAGTCCACAATTCGTCTTCTTTCCCGTCCGCACCCGTCGCAAATCCCGTACCCATCCCATCACTGTCTCCCTTGATCACTCCGCGGAAATTATCGTTAAACACAGCAAAACCCGCCCCGCGCTGCGTTCCTTTTAGGGTCATATCATCTCCAAGCGGCGAATCCAGTGCGCCCCATGGTTCACCATATAACAATATGGAAGGTGACACTTCGGTGTGTAATTCCGCTGCAAGCTGTTTCATCGTAGTTGTGTCGATCAGACCCAACAGGTCAAATCGAAAACCGTCCACATGGTACTCCTCTGCCCAGTAACGGACCGAGTCGATGATAAACTTGCGAACCATGGTGCGTTCAGTAGCCACCTCATTGCCCGTACCTGAACCATTGCTATAGGTCCCATTGGCGTTTTGACGATAGTAGTACCCTGGTACAAGTTTTTCAAAAGAGCTGCCTGCTGTATTAAACGTATGATTATATACCACATCCATAATGACACCTATTCCCTTGTTATGAAGGGCAAGCACCATTGATTTGAACTCACGAATTCGTGTCTCCGGATCATCTGCACGTGATGCATAGGAACCTTCCGGGACATTGTAATGGAGCGGATCATATCCCCAGTTATAGTTGGAGCCATCAGACGTATCAACATCTACTCCGGATTCATCCACCGTCGCAAAATCAAATACAGGCAGCAGATGCACATGGGTAATCCCTAGTTCAACCAAATGATCGATCCCCAGTGTGTTGCCCTCCGAATCACGCAGACCCGTCTCGGTAAAAGCCATGTATTTGCCTTTATTCGTTATGCCAGATGATGGGTGAATAGAAAAATCACGTACATGCAGTTCGTACAGGACTGCATCTACAGGACTGGTCAATTCCGGGCGAATGTCCTCACTCCATCCCTTCGGATGTGTCTGCTCCAGTCTCACAATTACACCCATTTCTCCATTCATGGTCACTGCTCGTGCGTAGGGGTCTACAGCATGGGTTGAATGTCCATCTTCGAAAGTAGGCTTGTACATGTAACGGTAGCTACTTAAATCACCCTCCAGTTCCAGAGCCCAGATGCCTTGTTCTTTCTTTTGCATAGGCAACGCCTGCTGTTTCCGTTGATTGGGCTCTTCCTCCGGGCTCCCCCCTGTCAAAGGTGGGTACAGAAGTAGTTCCATCTGAACGGCTAACGGTGACCAGACTTTAAAGTGACAGGTTTGCGCTTCTAATGTGACACCTAAATCTCTTCCTTTGTATGTATCTTCTGAAATCAATAGTTCCTGCTTATCCTCTTCAATCATATGTGTTGTTCCCCTCTCGTTGAGAAAATTGATGAATATGGATGGTACGAGTGCTCCTTACCCTTTATACCCGTTCTGCTGCCCAGCCATAATCCAAATCACGCAAAAGAAGACAAACGTCATGTGGATTCACATCACGCCTGCCTTCTTTAGAGGTAAAACGATGTTTCTCTAATGTGGTACCTGGGATTGAAAATCATTACGGCTGGATTGATCCGCGTGGTACAAAACCACGTCCCCATCTTGCATCAGCCAGCTTCTCCCCTGACCATCTACCGGGCTGTTATCAAAACCTTCCATTTGCCATTGATTCATCAACGGTGCATGAATATATTGCAGATGCGGTGCACTCGTATTGCCACTGCGCAATGTTTCGATATTGAAGTTAACCACAATGTAACCGTCCCTCAGAAATACCATTGTCTTCTCATCCAACTGGTTTAGTCTGGCAAGTGACTCGAGATCGGTTCCTTTGGGTACTGCATATACATCTGCTGGCAAGCTATATTCCCCATACCAGCGCTGAATCGCTGCATTCGCCCGATCCACATTAACACTGGAGGGAATATCTGTTTTTGGGCCAATGAGTGTACGGATCTGTGAAGGAAGAATCATCCAGTCATAACGACCTACCCACGTTTTATGATGAGAGGTCTGATCCACGAAACGAACCATATGTTCCGCCATTGTACCCTGATTGCGTTCCTCCTCTGACAGTTCATAAGTATACTGATAACGCGCTGTATCACCTAACTCCGTACCCGGTACATTCCGCAACCGTGAGTTCAGCACAACAAAGCGTTTTTCTAAATCTTGTACCGATCCGATACGAATGAGTCGTTCCTGTCCTCGATGGTAGTATAAATCCACTTCTTGCCGGGTGGTGCCATCTTTACTCACAAAAGAGAACGTCGGCGTAATTCGGATACCATCCTGTTTCCCAAACATATTACCCTTGGTTTTCAGATCAAACTTGAAATGGTAACCCGTCTTCACTGCAGCATTTCGGAACCCCTGTACCGGATGACTACCGGGACGAATAGGCAGGACATAGGGAGCCAAATTACCTCGGGGATCTCCGTCTATACTGTTTCCTCCGGTCCAGTAGCTCACACCCGTTGGTTCCGGGCTGCCCATCCGCTTGCGGAACACATTCTCCCAAATGTAATCTGAAATATCAGTGATGTGAAAATCATACAATCGTCCGATAACCTCTACAGCAACGGTATCTGCTGCGACATGATGAGTCAGATTGGTGTTGGCATCCTGTTGTTCTGTGAAGTTTGCAGGTGCATTTTCGGCGATATTTCTAAACTCAACCTGGTAATTCCCTTCATCTACCCATACAGGAAGATAAAAAGGGGTGTCCAACTGATTTACCGGAATATCCACCCATGTCATGGCCGGAATAAACTGACTTCTGGCACCGTTATAGACATCGAATGGGAAACGAACCTGTTTGATCCGGAAATATTTCGCATAATCATGGTTTCCATAACCAGGGTAACTCGCTACATCCAGATGCTGCCCTGAAGTTGGGATGCGTACAATAAACGGACGCTCTAAAATAAGTGCAGCTCTGGTCGGATCAGGTGTAGTCTTCTGATTATGCGGCTGATCGTCTGACACCCAGGCATAGTTCACAACTGGAGTATGTACTGTCACCGAGTTGATGCCCAGAATGGGGAACTTCTGATCCTGTTCTCCGTTAACATTGCCAGGGAGAAGTCCATACGTTATCTCACCCGTGGTCGGCTGGTTAGCTTTGTTCATCAATGTGTTCTTGATCGTCAGACGGTTCTGGTACAGAACATCGTCTCCGATCATGCCAGGCTGCGGGATCGTCCCAGGTCTTGGAGCGGTTTTGGTCACAGGAGCAGGATTCATAATTGTCGCTCCATTAAAGGTTACCTTGTCGTTATTAACGGTGTTCTCTCTAACCTCCGCTTCAGCTTCAGATTGAAACAATGACGTTTCATCTGGCGTAGAGGGTTCAGTAGAACCACCCGGAACCCCTTGGATGCCAAGATCAATTTCTCGACATGGCGCAGGTTTCACATGATTGGTAACCGTAGTATCCATAGCCGATTGTAAAGTCGGTGCTGTATATGCATTGGGCGTCAGGGTAACTGTGTCACCATAACCGCCTAGCGCATAGTTAGATACCTTGGCCTCATTTAACTTGTATACCTCCAGGTTATCGATCTGCCAATAGCTATATGCCCGTGTTACTTGCATGGTTTTATCCCCAGGCACATCACGTTCTCTGGGCTGAGGAGGTGTCCCTGGATCACCCTCACCACTAGAGGCTCTTCCCGGGATCGTCCAGGTTTTATGATAAACCCTTTTCACTTTAACGGTGTAAGTCACCGTTCCTGTCATGTTAACCCAACGGTGCTGAAACAGATATTCCTGGGCCAAGACATTGGCATAGAGATCTTCCGAAGTTGGAATACCACGGGTAACATCGAACTTCTCAGATCCCCGATCGTCTGCCTTCAGCACACCTCGAACAGACGGGTCCATAACCGATGCTTCAATAACCGTGCCTCTACTAGGTGGGCTGATGGTCACAGAGCAAGTATTCGCAGGGTCGCCCCCCGGATCGCCATCATTACCACCTTCTCCATTATCCGTGCAGTCCTTCACCTCAAGCACCTGAGTCCCTTGTTCATCCAGTTGCTGAGCAGAATCAAGAAAATGAGCTTTTATGGTAGTGCTACCCACGATCCCTTTTGTCGTGATTTTGCCATCAGCACCGATCGTGGCTATAGTCGGATTCGAGCTCTGCCACGTCAATTTGGGATGAGCCGTCAGTTTATGAACAGAGCGATCCGGTTTGGTTAGAACTGCTTCCGCCTGTAGTGGTGTTGTATTGGCTTTACAAGCATTCGGCAGATTTACAACGAGTCCTGGCTCAGACGTGACTGTTATGGTGGCAGTATCTGAGATCAGATATGTACCATTGTTCCAGATCGCACGCACAGTGACCGTGCCTGGACTCTCGGCCGTTAACATCCCTGTTTTGAGCTCTATACTCGCAATCGTCTCGTCAGAAGAAAACCATTTGATCTCCGCTTCCCTTCGCGATACGTCAATGCCCTCACCAAAAGCTGTCGCACCATAACCTTTCGTCTTCACCTTGGCTTCCATCTGCTGAGTTTGACCTATGGTAAGGGTAGAATCTGGGGTTACATCGATTTCTTTTTCTTCGTGAATCTTACCTTCCCAGAAGATGCTAACAGGGGTGTGGTATACCATCTTATATTTGGGTTTATTGCCTGGCCTAGTCCCATAAGGTTCCCTTTCAAAGAACTCAAACCCTTTGCCAGTATATGTTCTAAGATCCGCATTTTTTTCACTTGTAACTCTTGGACTACCTATTCCTTCATAACTATTTACCTGCTGATATTTTACACCATCAGGATCGTTCTTTAACTTAATATCAGTTACCATTTCCTTATCAATTCCTATACCTCTATATTGCTTCCAACTTAGTGGCGGCCATCTACTCATATCAACATTATCAGGAATTTCTGTTTTTACAGGGTATGCATCATAATCAGTTCCTCCGTTATCCACATCTTTGTGTGTGCCTTGATATTCTGCCCTAAATTCTCCTGAATCAAGTTGATACCAGTAAACTCCCGGTGTTCCTTGAGTTGGGTTTGCATCAATTGTTACTGCTGGCCCTTTCATGGATTTGGAACCATATTGTTCTTCTACGGCATTAGCTTTAAGAGTATCAAAAGTGCAGTAATAGACTGGTAATATCATAAATATAATTACTAAGATTCTATATAAACTTTTTAAACCACCTAATAGATAACGTTTAATATTAAATTTAAACACCACCAAAAGTTCTATTGATAGATTTGAACTTCTTTACCAGCATCATTCTTCAACATATATCCTCCCTTTACAGGATCCAGAGTATGTGATGACCAAAATTTGGTAGATACCCCTTGCTTCAACATTGCGTTTGAATCGTCTGGTAAAGTAATAAACCCTTTTTCTTTCAAATAGCTCACGTTAAATAATCGTTGAATTGGAATAGCTATATTATCATTCGCTCTAGCAATAGTTAAAAGATTTGACTTATCAAGTTTTGAAGTAAACGTTATCTCAGCGTAGGTAGAGAAGCGCCCCTTTTGTGCCCTAGTCAAGTTATTTTGATCTACAAATAACGTGGCGTATAGTCCCTTGGGCTTAGTCCCTCGGGTATCCACTACGATAAATCTATGGTACCTTACGACCCCCACATTATTTTTCAACGTGTACTCTGTGTTAACTATATCTCCGAAGTTACCTTTAATATATTTGTAATTTGATACTGTCGTTAAATTCGTCCCCGTCGTGCCGACCTCTCTCATCTCATTCAGGTCACTGTACTTCCCGGCATCCGTGCCCTCCACGTCCATATAACGCAGCAAAATGGCTGATACTTCTGCACGAGTGGTGGAATCCGCTGGTTTTAATGTGCCATCCTGGAAGCCACCTACAATGCCTGTCCCACGAACGAGAGCAAGATACGGAATCTGCTCAGCACGAATGGTGCCACGGTTTACTTCCGGTGTGGGAAGCAGCGTATTTTTTGTATCGTTAAAAGCATCCTGGAAGCTGCTCCCGGACTTAATCAGCCCAGTGGCAATCCATTTCATCATCTCGTAACGCGTTAGCTCCGCATTCGGATTGAACCCTTTGGCGTAATCGCCAGCATTAATGAATCCTTGTCCGACAAGCTGGCTAACCGCCGCTTCAGACCAATGTCCCTTGAGATCAGCAAAGGGATTCTGCCCCTGAACCTTCTCTAGTTCAGTCGCGCGGGCGAGTATTGTCGCATATTCCCCACGCGTGATTTTGCCATTGGGACGAAATGTTCCGTCCTGGTAACCAGAGATCAGGTTTTTTTCATACGCTTTGGCAATCGTTGCTTGAGCCCAGTGGCCCTTGATATCCTTGAACTTGCTAAGGGCCGTGTCACTTGTTCCAGATGCAGCTATCGCTGTTGGGGTCAGATGTACGGCTCCAACGTTCAATAGTGTTCCTGCCAATACAGCTGTCGTTACCAACCCGACGATCCAAACATTCCGTTTTTTCTTCTTCTCGTGTCCTTCAATCTGCTTCTTCAATCTACTCACGCTCCTATGTACCTTAGTATGGGGATGCTTTACTTGGACAACCTAGTCACTTCTCTTCATAACCAAAACCTAAATTTGACATAATAATCAATATTCTACCATGTTGTACTAGGCTATTGGTATTATTTTTCGTCCATCCCCATCACTTCAAGGTGTGCGCCCCTCCTTCCATAAACCCACTTCATTCGCCTAATACACAAAAAAAGGCCATGAATCCGCAGATTCATAGCCTTATGCTTTAAGGGTGTGGTCTTTCTTATGATATTGGAAAAATGAACTCACTCATAGAATAAACCATATCATTCCATTTGATCAACCTTTTTTTATTTCACCCAGCTTTACTTTCCGTTCAATTCCTTGTAGGATGCTTCGAGTTCCGTGATCAATTGATCACCACCGGCTTTTCTCCAGCTTGCGATTTCCTGCTCCCAACCTGCGTCATCGATTTTACCCATAATGTACTTCGTCTGCGCATCCCAGATCATCTGATCCAACTCCTGACCACGCTCGGTATAGATCGCCGAAGACAATGTGAGTGCCGGATTAGCGATGGCGTATTGCTCATTCTCACGCGCCATCTTCGTGCCTTTCATACCAATGGGAACATCGACCAGTTCAGGTACATTATAACCTTCAATGCTTAACAAATTATCCCGATATGGCTTCACTTCACGCTGATAAGAGTCAAAATCTTTGAGTTCGGTTTTCCCATCCGCAGTCTTGGTGTAGTGCACATCGAGCAATCCACGGAGCTGCAACGCGCTTAATTCCTCATCCATCAACTGGTCCAGGAACGTGAGCACCTGCTTCAATTGCTCCTCATCCGTTACGGATGCCTTCGGGATGACCAGCATTCCGTAGTTTCCTGGCTCGCCGGCGATTCGAATGCCGTCGGTTCCCTGGAACGGAGCCACATCAATTTCTCCATCCGGAGCGTTAGGTGTAAGCCGCTGCTGAGAGGACTTTCCGTTCTGAGCCACACCGTTAAGCTTCATGCCAACTAGGCCGGAATCCATTTTTTTGTCCGCATCGGAAGGGTCCAGAGCAGGGAAATCACTATTAATCAGTCCCTCGCTGAACAGTCGCTTGAAGAGTTTCATTGTATCCACATATTCGGTAGTCAAGAACTCCGGAGTCAATTTCCCGGCATCATCCACTCCCCATTTGTTAACGCCGCCAATACTTACAGCAATCCGCGTCAGCGGGGAAGAGACACCCTCATTATACTTTTTAAATAGCAGTGCACCGTACGTATCTTCCTTACCATTCCCGTCCGGGTCATCCTTACGAATGGAGCGCATCACTTCATACCAGTCATCCAGCTTTTTGGGTATATCCAGCTTCAACGTATCGAACCAGTCCTTGCGATATACGATCGCAGTCCGGCCAATATCCCGGAAGTTCGGAATACCGTAGACCTTGCCTTCAATTTTGATATTGTTAAAATAAGCCTCGGATTGGGCAGACAGGTTTTTATAATCCTTCAGGTACGGCCCCAGTTCCCAGAACAGTCCCGTTTTGGCGGCATTAAACGTTGTCGGTACATAATTCACACGCATAATGGTCGGCATCTCGCCTGAAGCAACCATAACATTCACCTTATCATCAAAAGCAGACTGCGGAATCCACTGTACATTGACATCCGTATTTGTATATTCCTCAATCTTCTTTTCAATCCCGTTCTCCTTGGCCGGTATATCTCCTACCTGCATTAAAGAGATGGAAATGGGAAGTTTACCTTCCCCTGCAGCAGGTGCTTTTTCTCCCCCGCAACCTGCAAGCAATCCAGCGGACATTGCACCAATTACAACGATTCCGCCTAAACGGGACATTGGACCTTTTGGACTCATGAACCATCTCTCCTTTTGGATAAGGTTATGTACACAGACCACTCCGATGACAGAACAACCTTCAGATCGCTGTTATCCCCAGATTTTTTGATTCCCTTTTAATAAAGGGGAAAATCCGGGGATAAGCCTATGCTTCCGATGCAGCTTTCTTTCAGAAAGCTTTTAGGCGAACGCTTCGCTTCCTCAAGTTATTTCTGTCCTCTCCGTTCTCATGTACATGTTAGTTGGACTTGTAAAGTTCAATCTCCACTCCCGCCAAAATGAACGGAGCGACCGATTTCGGATCATTGATCCGAATGGACTCGGTCACATAATACTCGTATGAACCATCACGATACGGGCTTCCTCCAAGACCGGCTCCGCCGTTACACTGCGTCAAGGACAGCACGCCTTCACGGTCCGTTTGCAGCAGATGCTGTAGCAGACCCTGATACCCTTTTTCCGCAACCGCTTTGAACTTGCCACTCAGATATCCTTTACGCACACCTTTGGCCAATGCATAGACAAACATTGAGGTCCCGGAAGCCTCCAGATAGTTCCGCTCACGTCCCGGTTGATCCAACAAATGTGGCCATAGTCCGGTCTGCTGATCCTGCACATGCACTAGTGCGTTTGCTACGCGTTCGAAGATACCCACAATCTGCCCACGCTGCGGATGATCTACCGGCAGGTGATCCAAGGTATCCACAACCGCCATCACATACCAGCCCATCGCCCGACTCCAGACATGTGGTGAACATCCCGTCTCACCCGAACTCCAGCGCTGCTCTTTGCTCTCATCCCAGGCATGGTACAAGAGACCGCTACGCGGATCACGTGTACGTTGCTCCACCAGCAAGAGCTGCAGAGCCGCCTTGTCGAACCACTTCTCTTCACCCGTCACTGCGCCATATTGAGTCAGATACGGAGTAGCCATGTACAATCCATCCAGCCACATCTGGAATGGGTAAATCTTTTTATGCCAGAACCCGCCTTCACTCGTATGTGGCTGTCCCTTAAGCTGAATCATAAGCAACTCCGCAGCTTTGCGATACTTCTCTTCTCCCGTTTTCTCGTGCAACAGGAACAGTGATTTCCCCTGATTGATCTGATCCAGATTATATTCCTCGATCGTATAGGAGCGAATGGAGCCATCTTCCTGAACAAAATGATCCATCAGCTCACGGATGTAGTCAAAATACTTTTGCTCCCCCGTGTACGTATACAGCTCCTCCAAAGCTTTCAGCAAGCAGCCGTTCTCATAATGCCACGTGGAGTACAGCTCATGGTTGCGATAACTTTCCATGAATTGCTGTGCCATGCGCGCCGATGTGAGTTGCAGTGTTTCCTTCATGATCAAGCCTCCGCTTCCGGCTCTTTATTGAGCCTGTTTTTTATAATCTTCGGCATATTCCTCACGAATCTTGTTTCCACCCGCATTGCCCCAATTCTCGATTTCCTTTTCCCAGCCACTTTGATCGATCTTGCCCATAATGTATTTCGTCTGTGCATCGGCAATTACCTGATCCAGATCTGCCCCGCGGTCACCATACGTTGGAGAATATAAAGTCAGCGCGGGGTTTGGCACAGCGTGCTCCGCCAGTTCCTTGGCAAGTGCCGTACCTTTTTCACCCAGTTCGGTATCCTTCAATCTCGGCACGTTATACCCTTCGACATAAGGAAGGTTGTCACGGTAAGGCTTCACTTCACGCTGGAATGCATCGAAGTCACTCATCTCCACCTGATCTTCGCCCACTTTGGTGTAATGTTTGTCTTCCATACCACGCATCAACAGGGTCGCCATCTCAGGGTCCATCAGTTTATCCAGGAAGGAGAGCAGGTTCTTGAGTTCTTCTTCCGATTTCACCGTTGATTTAGGGAATGCCAGAATGCCGGAGTTACCCGTCTGTCCTGCAACACGATCTCCGTTCGCTCCAAGCAAACCAGCGATGTCTACTACACCATCCGGATTGTTTTTGGACAGACGCTCTTGCTGACTTTTTCCGTTCTGCGCAACACCAACACGGATACCGACAACACCGGAATCATACTTTTTCTCCGCTTCCGTTGAGTCGAATACGGCAAAATCTTGGTTTAGCAGTTTCTCATCGTACAAACGTTTCAGCAGATCCAGCACCTGCATATATTCCGGTGTCATGAATTCCGGCGTGAAGCTGCCATCATCCTCGACCTTCCACTTGTTAGGTGCACCAAAACTTACGCCAAGGCGCGTCGTGAAGGAATATTGATCCTCATTATATTTTTTGAAAAGCATCAGTCCAAACGTATTATCCTGACCATCTCCATCCGGATCGGAGGTTGCCAGTGTTTTGATCGTTTCATACCATTCATCCGGTGTAGCTGGCACCTTGAGATTCAGCTTCTCGAACCAGTCCTTGCGGTAGATCACTGTAGCCCGCGCAATATCGGAGAATACAGGAACCCCGTAAATTTTGCCTTCTACCTTGATGTTGTCAAAAAAACGCTCGTTCTGTGCCGACAGATTTTTGTAATCTTTCAGCAAAGGTCCCACTTCCCAGAACACGTCATTACGCATCGCGCTGGTCACCGTTGGGTTATATTGCACCTTCACAATTTTCGGCATATCACTTGAAGCAATCATCACGTTGATTTTGTCATTATAGGCCGAAGCCGGAATCCACTGGATATCCAGTTTGGTATTGGTATACGCTTCAATTTTTTGCTGAACTTCATTGCCTTTGCTTGGCACATCACCCACCTGTGCAATGGCTATAGACACATTTTGTACGCCGCCCTCGGCAGCCTGACTCTCATCTGATCCGCATCCTGCCAGCAAACCTGTCACCAGTGCCAGTGTGCTCAAGACAGCTACGGCTTTCTTTTTTGTTGCTTTCATAACATGAAAACCTCCCTTTTTTTATGCAGTCATAGTGAACTGACTTTGAACCATGTGCCGACTCAACCTTTCACCGAACCCAGCATCACTCCTTTTGCAAAGTGCTTTTGCAGGAATGGATATACCAGCATAATCGGGATCGTGGAGAACACGATAACGGCCATGCGAATGGTCAGCGGCTGGATCTCGGTCTCTTCGATACTCGTGTCTCCGATTCGGCTCTGTGCCAGAATAACAATTTCACGTAGCCAGACTTGGACAGGCCACTTCTCACTATCGTTGATATAGATAACAGCGCTGAAGAAACTGTTCCAGTGGGCCACCGCGTAAAAGAGTGAAAATGTCGCCATGGCTGGCATGGACAACGGCAGTACAATCCGGAACAATACGCTGACATCGTTACATCCATCAATTTTGGCTGCATCCTCCAGTTCATCGGGAATGGCCTGGAAGAAATTTTTGAGTACGATCAAGTTAAATGCACTAATAGCGGTAGGTAGCATCAGCGACCATAACGTATCCGTCAGGTGTAAGGATTTCACGACAAAGTATGTTGGAATCATTCCGCCACTGAAGAGCATCGTGAACAATACACCCACCAAAATGGGCTGGCGTCCACGCAAATATCTTCTGGAGAGCGGATATGCCATAAGTGACGTAAACAGCAGGTTAATGAAGGTACCGATCACCGTAATATAGACCGATACACCCAGACTGCGAATCAAGGTATCTGTAGAGAAAATGTAACGGTACGCAGCCAGAGAGAACTCTTTTGGAAAAAGAATGAATCCTCCCTTAGCCACTTCATGCGGACTGGTAAACGAGACGGCCAAAATATACATGAACGGGATGACCGTCACGATTCCAATCAACAGCAGCAAGCCGTGATTGAGAAAATCAAAGATCCGGTTGCCCCACGTTTTATCCTGTTGCATCTTAATGTTCACTCCTGTCTGGTGAAGAACGTCTGCTCCCGAGGGTTAGTAGACGCCTTCCTCCCCGAATTTTTTGGCCAGCGTATTGGCACCAAGAACAAGCGCCAGCCCGACAACCGATTTGAACAACCCGACAGCAGCACTATAACTGTACTGTGCCTGGGTAAGACCCTTTGTGTACACGTAGGTATCGAATACCTCGCCCACATCCCGGTTTGTCGGAGTTAGCATCAGGAAGATCTGTTCAAAGCCTGTATCCAGGAAATTTCCCAGACGCAGAATGAGCAAAATGACGATTGTACTGCGAATGGCCGGCAACGTAATGTGCCAGGTTTGGCGCCACCGATTGGCACCATCAATCCGTGCAGCTTCATAGAGCTGTGTATCAACACCGGAAAGCGCCGCCAGGAAGATAATTGTGCCCCAACCAACTTCTTTCCAGATGGATTGTCCAACAATCATCGTTCGGAACCATCCGGGTTCAAGCAGGAACGCCACTTTTTGTCCAGTCAGGTTATAGAGCAATTCATTAATCGCACCACCCTCGGTTGTGAACAGCATGTAGAACACACCGACAACAACAACCCAGGAAACAAAGTGTGGAACATAGACGAGCGTTTGTACAAATCGTTTGAACCGTTCACGGCGAACTTCATTCATCATGAGTGCCAGTACAATCGGCAGTGGGAAGAAGAACACAATGTTATAAATGGCAAGCAAAAACGTATTCCGAAATAATGTCCAGAACTGCGGTTCTCCGAAGAAACGCTGGAAATGTTTGAACCCTACCCAGTCACTTCCCAAGATGCCCTTGTAAGGCGTGTAATCCTGAAAAGCCATCGTGATACCATACATGGGTATGTATTTGAAAATTACAAAGTAAAGCACACCCGGTATCAACATGATATACAGCCACCGGTTTTTGATAATGTCTCTCCACAGCAGGTTTTTGTCACTGCGGGTAGCGGGCCGTGTTCGAGCCGCCGTTTCGGCTTTCATATTGTCTTCCTCCCCACATTGGAAACGATTACAAAATATCACTTCCTGAATTCATGTCTTCATTGTGGAGGATAAACGAATGACTGGCTATCGTCTCGTTTTAGCCTTTTGTTTTTCCTTATGTAGCAAGGGTTTAGCTCATTTATATCACAGAGTTCAAAGGCGCAATGAACTGCTTTCAACCTCTATATTCCTGTCTTAACTTCATGGAGAAAAGTGGTCTTCTTCCTTCATCCGAACATAAAAAAGCCTGCCTGCCATGGCGGGCAGAGCAGGTTTGTTTTATCGCTGCTGCTCCCGGTACTTGCCGGGGGTTGTTCCTGTGATTTTGCGAAACGTACGGATAAATGCGGTTGGATTGGTATAGTTTAATTTCTCGGCAATCTCCGATATTTTAAGATTTGTTGTTTGCAGCCATGTCTTCGCTTTTTCCATACGATACTCTGCGAGATATTCCGTAAAATTGACTCCAGCTTCCTTCTTGAATACCCGACTTAGGTAAACAGGGTGAAAATTAAGCTCAGCGGCACAGGCTTCCAGCGACAATTCACGATCATAACGTTCCTCGATCAAACGAATCATACGTCTCGCAATATTCATGTATTGGGATTCTTCCTGCTCTCGCCAGAAACGAATGACGGGCAGGAACAGCCGCTTGCGGAACCAATTGGTCATTTCGTCCAATGTGGACAACTTCAGCAAATGTGACATGGATGCTTTTTCACCCAGTACTTCGGCTACATCCCCGCCTTGTTCCTGCACAAGCTGATATACACGAGACAATAACTGAACCATAATGACGGGGTATTCACTGAAATGAAGCTTCTTGTCTGCAAGCAGTCCCAAATATTGCTTAAAGTAGGTGTCCGTCTTCTCTTCATCTCCTTGCTTGAGCGCAGACGCGAGCTGATCCTCGATCATACGTAACTGGGTATACAACGCGGCCTCCATCTGACCACGTGGCTGAATATCTTCGTAATGCAAAATAATACGGCTGCCCAGACTGACCCGGCCTTGCAGAGCCTCGCGGCTCTCCTGAACCGCTCTTGGCGTATCTCCGATACAAGCGTAGGAACGACTGATGCCGATACTTACGGGCAGATTCAGATAAGTTACGACACGTTCACGAATCCAGTCTGCCTGGGTATGCATCCATTCCTTCAGCTGCACCTCATCCGTCAGTTCGGAGGCAAGTACGGTGACCTGAGCATCATCCAGCATGACCGGGGTGAACCGAACTGCCGAAGGAAGGAGCTCACCTACCATATTGTTGACAGCAAACAGCAGCAGATCGCGATCCTGTTCCTCATATCGGGTCCCTTCCAAGGTATCGATCTGGAGCATGAGTACGCCAAGACTCGTCCACCCTGTCGGGAAATCGTACAATTCTCCCTGATATCTGAAATCCTCTTCCGAGATTTTGCCTGTTAGCAGTTTGGTCATAAAAAACTCCTGGAGGTGCACATGCTGCCCCTTCATCTGCTCACGCATCGTTTTCTCCGAACTGAACAAGGTTGACAATTGCTCCTCAATATAGATAAATTCATCCTGACGGCGTCCTGACGGAGTAACTGGAGAATCCAGCCCCTTCGTAAATTGCAGCAGTCTGGAGATCGGTGAGTACATCCGCCGACTGCCGTATATGGCGAACAATCCCGTTACACATAACATGACCAGTGTAGCGATACCGGTAACCAATGCAATTTTCTGTGACTGGGCTGTAATCTGTCCAAGAGATACAACGGACACGTATAACCAGCCGTTGAGCGGAGATTGCCTATAACTAACCGCCACTTGGTTACCTTCCACCTCCGCACTGAAGAAACCCTCTGGCTGGCCTGTCGTTTGCACCATTTCATGAATTTCCTTATTCAGTGCGTCATATTTCCCGCCTTGCTGCATATCGTTCAGAAAATACTTCTGCTCCCGATCCAGAACGTACATATCTCCAGAATTCGTATTTCGGCTCAAGTAGGTACTCAGTTCCGTATCGGCGATATCAATCACAAGAAATCCCTTCGGTTTCACATTGGTTGGTATCATCGGGATTTTGAATACCATACTGACCACATTATCCGATGATATAAGAGCAGGTGCCTGTTCGGGTGTTAGTTCACCCATACCTGCTGACACAGGTACACTTTCTTTCGCTGAACTGGCATTCTGAGTGACCCAGAACAGGCTGTTGGTATAACTTAGGTAGGAGCCAATTCGGTCTCGAATGCTGAAATCATCCAATTTGCCAAAAGAACGCATCGAAACAACCCAATCTTCATCCAGATTAACCAGATAGGCTTGGTCAATGTTCGTAACCGCTTGCAAGTTGTTAAAACCGGATGTCAGATCACGAATCTCCTGAAATTCGCTGCTGTCCAGGGGTTTCTTCATCGCTTGTAGTACCAGAGGCGAATTGACATACTGGATGGATGATAATTGCAGGCTGCGCAGAACTTGTTCTACCCGCATTTGGGTCTGATGTAATATCTGAAGATTGCTCTCACGCACTTTCTGTTCAATGTCACGTGATGCAATCGTATACGAGACCGAACCAATAACAATGACCGGAAGGGCTCCGAGGATCAGGGTAAAGCAGAGCAAACGCAGTAAATACTTCGGCAAGAAGAGCATCCTCCTTTATATGTATGTTTATTAAATTAAATCGCTTTCATTGGATTATTTTACTATTGTTATTTTAAAACCCATTCTTATTCAAGTCCACTCATTTATTCTAAGGTTGACTTTAAACCAAATTCCAGTTTATATTGGTTGCATATTCCTCAATCAAAGGAGAGATTTTTAATGTCGGTGAATGTTCTTAACTAACCAAGTTTAATATTCAGGAGTTTGGCCTTTCATTGCGCTTGTGCCCGTATGGCATACGTGTATTTCATGATGTGCCAGATCCCTGTACTTAGTTAAGAACAGCGGATATCATAAATCGCCTCCGGGATTGTAATTGTCCGGGTCTATTTCCGCGCTGTGTTCAGCGCGGATTTTTTAATATAGACCTGTAGTGGACTTTGCTTTCCCATACGTTTAGGGCGGAGAATGACGTTTGTTCATTCTCCGCCCTTTTTGCGTTTTCCAGGAATATGTTTCAGCGCGTCAACTGAAATCCCAATTCAATTCAAGGAGAGATTACGTATGAATGAGAACACTTTAAACAGTTTGGGCTATCCACAAATTCAAAAAAACGTTGCAGACTGCGCCCTGTCTTATCTGGGCAAACGTTATGCCAGAGAACTAAAACCGATGGTAGATGCTCACCTGATTCAGATTCGCCTGGAAGAAACAGCAGAAGCGGCTGCGTTGATTCGCTTCGGGGCCAGTATCCCCCTCCCTTCACTCGACGGCATGGAAACCATTATGGATCTGCTTGGCACCGGTTATCTATTCAGTGAACGTGACTTCAGTCATCTCGCTCAGTTCCTGCGGAGCTGTGCACAACTCATGAAATATATGGAGGGCAAATCTGGGGCCGCTCCCACCGTTAGTCGCTATGCAGCATCCATGATTCTGATCGAACCTTTGCTGAGTGAGATCGAGCGCTGCATCCATAGTGGACGCATTCAGGATCAAGCGAGCAAAGAACTCATTAGAATTCGTAAAAAAATGACGGTGAATGAGGAACGCATGAAACGAAAGCTTGATTCTCTGGTGAGCAAACATCGCTCCATTATGCAGGAGCATGTCATCAGCCAACGCGGAGGAAGAACGGTTCTGTCCATTAAGAAAGAGTTCCGTAAACAGGTGAAAGGCAGTGTACTGGATGAATCCGGGAGTGGGCAAACCGTATATATCGAACCTGTTGAATTAGTAAGTTTACAGATGGAATTGGCCGCTCTACAAGCGGAGGAGTCCCGAGAGGAGATGAGAATTCTCGGTGATTTAACCTCCCTGACCGAATCGTATAGCCGTGAAATCGCCCTGAACACCGAAACGGTAGGTGTGCTGGATTTCCTGTTTGCCAAAGCCAAATATGCGGCCACCATGGACGGATGCACCGTTCGAGTCAATACTCAGGGCCACATCAGTCTTCAACGTGCACGTCATCCGTTCATGGGTTCTTCCATGGTTCCCCTTGATTTTGCAATCGGCAGAACGTACTCGTCGCTCATTATTACGGGCCCGAATACCGGGGGTAAAACGGTCGCACTCAAAACACTAGGTTTGCTAACCCTGATGATGCAATCCGGTCTGCTTATTCCCGTGGAGGAGGGTGGCGAGATGGCCGTTTATAACGAGGTAGCGGTTGATATTGGTGACGGGCAGAGTTTGGAACAAGCGCTCAGTACATTTTCCGCACATATTCGCAATATGATTGGCATACTGGAACAGGCCAATCCGTCAACTCTGGTGCTCATTGATGAGATGGCTTCCGGCACAGATCCCGGTGAAGGTGTTGGACTTTCTATCGCAATGCTAGAGGAACTACACAGCCGCGGAGCAACCGTTGTGGCGACAACCCATTTTGGTGAAATCAAACATTTTGCTGCGGCCACGCCAGGATTCGAAAATGCCCGTATGGAATTTGACACCGTTTCTCTCCAGCCGCTGTATCGATTGCGTATCGGAGAAGCTGGTGAGAGCTATGCTTATTCCATCGCATTAAAGCTGGGCATGCCACAACGAATTATCGAGCGATCCAAGTCCCTGTCCGATCAAAGTATTTCAAGAGATCGTATATTAGGGTTCACGTCACCTCCTTTGGAAACTCCAGTCCTGACGCCTGATCGTGCCGTTACAGTATCGGACAGCCCAGTAGAGTTGTCCAAACGAGATAAGTGGAAGCAACCAAAAGATTCATTAGGTCTCCACAAAAAGACAACAACCAGAGAGTCGGATTCTCCTGCTCCTGCCAAAACTTTTCGCAAAGGAGACCGGGTGTATGCGGCCTATCTTAATCAGTCGGGCATCGTCTGTGATGTCGAGGATAGCCGTGGAAATATCGGGGTCATGCTGCGAGGACGCAAAGTCAAAATCCATAAGAAACGCCTGACTCTGCATATATCTGCCAATGAGCTTTATCCGGGTGACGATTATGATTTGGACATTGTGCTAGAAACAAAGGAAAATCGTAAGAAACGTAAATTGATGGGACGCAAACATGTGGAAGGCCTACAGATCGAATTACCGCCTGAAGAATAGCCGATGGGAGAAACAGATGTGGTGAAATGGAAGTCATATTTACAGAGTGAAATCCATAATCACCGGCACATTTCTGTTATACTGGGACCAGTATGTTTAACTTCAGCTCGTAGCTATTACACAGGGAGGGAAGAACTGAATGTCTGCAGAACAAGACGATCAAGAGCACATCCATATCGATGTTCTTGTCTGCCCATTATGCGGGGAAGCTAATCGCTGTTCCTATGCCGCAGGACATCCCCATTCGGAATGCTGGTGTAACCGGGCTACTTTCCCCGAAGGTGTATTTGACCGCATTCCGGCAGAGCAGCGCCGAAAATCGTGCATATGTCAACGTTGTTTGGACGAGTATGCCAATAAACGTCAACCAAAAGAAGAGCCACACAGTTAACAACTGTATGGCTCTTCTTCATTATGCCTCATCTATACTGTTAGCTGGCTACCACTGTTCTTACATTTGGTTATACTGGGCAACAGCCTGTTCAAGCACCGGATGATGCTCATCCATGGACGTATAATGGTGGAGCGCAGCTACAATCCCCTTCTGGCGGATCATGTCCTGTAGTTCAACTGCTTCCGGATCATCGGAGACATCGAACTTGCAGGCTGCTGCCATGCCCATAGCCAGATAGGTCGTTTCGCTTCCATCCGCATATGCCTGAAGGGCCGGGCGAACCAGACGATCATTCGGAGACAACTTGCGCAGCGGGGAACGACCAACACGAGTAACCTCATCGGTGAGATACGGGTTGACAAACCGTCCCAATATTTTGACAATATACTGCTCATGCTCTTCCGGGTTGAATGCAAAACGCTTCACTAGAACTTTTCCAGTTTCCTGCAAAGCGCCGTAGACAATGGATTTCACCTTTTCATCAGCAATAGCCTTCTGAATCGTGTCATACCCGTGCACATTACCGATGTACGCAGCAACGCAGTGTCCTGTATTAACAGTGAACAGCTTCCGTTCGATATACGGCTCCAGATCATCGACATATACAATGCCCTCAACCGGTTTGAATGCAGGAGCCATCTGGGAACGATCCACCACCCACTCGTAAAAAGGCTCCACCTGTACATGCAACGGGTCTTCATGATGCTGAATAGGCACAATCCGGTCTACGGCCGAGTCTGGAAAATAGACATACTGATCTGCAAGGGAACGTACTTCTTCATTGAGCAGAGCATATACATGCTCTTTCAATTGCGTACTGGCTCCAATGGCGTTCTCGCAAGCGATAATGTGAAGAGGGTTTTGAGCAGGACCGGAATTCAGTCTTTTCTCAAGTCCTTTCGCAATGCCTGGTGCAATATGCTTTAGTACTCCTACACCCACTGCGGTTGTAATCAGATCAGCTTTCACCACGGTTTGGGCAACCGTCTCCAGCTGGGTTCCATCGATTGCATTTACACCTGTGACGGTCTCCTGATCCTTGCTCTCGTTAGCCAATTCCACTGTATATTGTCCCCGTTGCTGGAGAGCCGTTACCAAGGTCTGATTCACGTCGGAGAAAACCACCTCATACCCTGCACGGGAGAGAATCAACCCGATAAATCCGCGTCCGATGTTACCTGCGCCAAAGTGTAGGGCCTTCATAGCTCCATTTCACTTTCCAGAATAGCAATAACTTCTTCGGCTGTTTTCGCCAGACGCAGGGCCTCCATATTCTCATCCTCAGCACAGATCACCGCGATGCTAGTCAAGATCTCCATATGTTCCCCGCCTTGAGCCGCGATACCAATCACCATATAGGCTTTTTCTTCGCCAAAATCAACACCTTGTGGATACTGAATGACAGAGATACCTGTAGATAAAATGAAAGCTTTGGATTCCTTTGTACCATGCGGAATAGCCAAGCCGTTCCCTACATAGGTCGAGACAATCTCTTCACGTTCAATCATCTTCTCAATGTAATCAGCGGTAATATGTCCCGCATCCTTTAGAATCTGTCCTGCCATACGAATCGCTTCGTATTTGTCCTGAGCCGTCGCATTCATGATGACTTTATCTGTTGTTAACATACTCATAATGGTTGACCTCCAATTTCGGTTTTACTGCGATAAAATCCAACCAGTTCCTGGGACAGGTAATGAATGAGTTCATCCCTGATACCCTTTTCCAGCAATGTAACCATCTCTTCCTGTAATAACAGGGCGCTGATCTCACTGAGAACTTCCAGGCTTTCCTTGGATAATTCTCGGGGACCGAGCATCAAGAGGACATGGGTAACTCCTGCCGGATCATCCGGCGTACGAAGGAGTGGCTCTGTAAGCTGAAACAAGCTAATGGATGGCCTGTAAATTCCCTCACTGCGTGTATGAAACAGCGCAAGTCTTGTACCGGGAATCTTCTGACTCCCCACTGCCTCACGTGCCTCCAACCGTTTTGCGATCTCCTCCGGTTCCTTCAGCACACCAGATCCATGGAGTACGTTGCACATCGCATATACGGTTTTATAGAAACCGATATCTTGGTTATCCAGCGGATACACCTGAAACTTGCCAATAATTCGGACGATTTCAACTAAAATAGCTTCCATTCCATCAGGGTCCGAGTACCGACTTGTGGTCTGAATCTCTGCTTCACGGGGCTTATTATGCTGTCGTTGTAACGTTGTTGTTCGGATAAAATGACGCAGACGTTCGCTCTCTTCTGCCGTAAGCAATGGACTCACTTTGTAATACTGATGCTCATCCATGGGCAGATCGACAGTGGATAATACCAGATCATATTGATCTGTAGGTATCCGGGCAGCTTCATACCAGGACACGCTATCCATGATTCGAATCTCGGGAATCTCCTTGGATAATCGGCTGGAAAGCATACGTGATGATCCAATTCCGCTTGTACACACGATGATCGCCCTGATCTCCCGTTTCAATGCACGTAACCTCTCGATGGAAGCTCCAAAGTGCATAACCAAGAAACCAATTTCCTCATCCGGAACGTCTGTGCCTGGCCAAGCTTGCCCCACAGATTTTTTGACATCTTCAAAAAGTGAATCATAATCCTTGCGAATCTGCTGCAGTAGCGGATTACGAATCATCTGTTGTCCTTCAATTCGCTCCATGACAGGTTGCATATGACCAAGCAAACCTTCACGAAGCAAACGATCCTCATGAAAGGCGTAATGCGTTCTCGCCTGCATCTGATCAATCAGTGAATGTACCCTGTCCAGTAAAATCAAATCGTCTATTGGCAACAGCCGCGAAGAGTGAATCCGCTGCTCTGTCTCAACTAATAGTCTGTGAAAATAAGCTTGCTCATCTGGGGAGAATGTGAGCCCCAGCTGGGTGGATAATACACCACACAAGCGGGAAGCCATATAAGGTGGAACCTTCATCTCATCCTGCTCTGCAACTGCATCTCCCATGTTCTCTTGTGGAGACATACGGCCAATGCCAAAGCCTTTACGAATACGTACAACCGCTACGGATAATTGAATCAGCAATTTCATGTATTGGCGTTCCGGGATGTTCTCCAACCATTCGATGTCTGGTTGCCATAATGCATTTTCGACCGTAAGCACATCACCGTGTCCGATCATATCCAACAGTTTTTGGTTTACGATGGAGCCTCCCTGTTCTGGCTGTCTTCCGAACAGGTCGGACTCATCCAAAAATTCGAGAGCAAGTGCAGCTATGGCTGTGCGATGAATCGTCTCACTTCCGTTAATCTTGACTCCATATCCACGTCTGCGAACCAGCTTCAGTCCCGCCTGACGAATCCGTGACTCCAGATCGTCCAGATCCGTGGTTACGGTGGATACGGTCACTTTCAGATCGGAAGCCAAGGCGAGTAACTTTACAGGCTCCGGTTCATCCAGCAGGATGCAAAGCATGAAGAGCTTACGCTCTTCTGGCGTAAACTCTACATATTCTTTACCCTCTAGTTGCTGGCGCAATACAGCCAGATCATCGGAACCGGCATCGATTCGGATACCGGTTCCTGATTTTTTTTCCAGCTTCATGCCCAAAGGTTCAAGCCATTGTTCAATCATTTGCAGCTCCCGGTGAACCGTTCGGGTACTGACCTTTACTTCAACGGCGATTTCGCCAGCAGTTACTTCATGTGGATGCTCTAGCAAGAACTCCACGATTTCACGTTGTCTTTTGGTAATACTCATATCTCAGCCTCCGGCTCAGGGAAAACGAATGCGTGCAATTACTTCAGACGTTCAACGAGCGCATCGTATTCCGGGCTTTTTAGGAAGTTGTCGATGGATATATGTTCTGCGTTCGGCGCAACGGAGCGGGCACGATCGGTTAATACTTGTTGTGTGATGACCACATCTGCATCCGGCGGGATATCACTGATAGCCGTATTGGTCACCGTAACGTCAATCCCCTCTGCCTTCATCTTCTTGCGTAGAATGGAAGCACCCATGGCACTCGACCCCATGCCTGCATCACAGGAGAAGACAATCTTCTTCACATCTGTTTTCACTGTAGAAGAAGCCATATCAGTGGCTCTCTCTGCTTCACGATGATTAGCCGTAATGCCAGCGTTTGGCACGGTTCCTTGACTCTTCATGTCTTTCATCCGACTGGATGCGGACTCCAGATCTTCGTCCTTTTGTTTACCCGTTTTCAGTAACACTGCTGCAACCAGGAAAGAAACGACGGCTGCTACAAGCACCCCTGCGAGCATCGGCATGTATCCACCTTTTGGTGTTAAGAGGAAATACGCGATAATACTACCCGGTGATGGTGCTGAAACAAGCCCTGCTCCGGTAAGCATGAATGTTAATGTACCGGCTACGCCACCCGCGATTGCGGCAAGAATCAGAATTGGTCTCATCAGAATGTAAGGGAAGTAGATCTCATGAATTCCCCCGAAGAAATGAATGATAACGGCACCTGGTGCAGAAGATTTGGCCATTCCGCGTCCGAAGAAACAGTAAGCAAGCAAGATACCAAGTCCCGGACCCGGGTTCGATTCAAGCATGTATAATACGGATTGCCCTAATTCTCTTGCTTGATCTGTTGCAATTGGTGTCAGAATTCCGTGGTTGATCGCATTGTTCAGGAACAATACTTTACCTGGTTCAATGATTAGGTTGACCAGCGGCAGCAAACCAAGATTCATTAAACCTTGTACCCCGGCAGATAATACTTTGCTAATCGCTTCTACAGCAGGCCCGATGCCCAGTAGCGCAAAAATCCCCAAGATCCCGCCAATAATACCGGCCGAGAAGTTGTTAACCAGCATTTCAAATCCGGCTCTAATTTTACCTTCAATGGATTTATCGAACTTTTTGATAATCCATGCTGCCAGAGGTCCAGCAATCATGGCCCCGAGGAACATCGGGATATCACTACCCACGATGACCCCGATGGTCATAATGGCACCCACGACACCACCACGCTGACCATGCACCATCGTACCCCCGGTGTAACCAATTAACAGTGGCAGCAAATATTTGATCATCGGATCGACTAGCTGTGCAAGCGTCTCGTTAGGGAACCAGCCTGTTGGAATGAACAGAGCCGTAATTAATCCCCAGGCGATGAACGCGCCCATATTCGGCATGACCATACCACTCAGGAATCGGCCAAAACGCTGAACACCTACCCGTAGGCCACCTTTGGAATTGGACGATTGGTCCAAATTACTCATTGTATTATCCTCCTTGGATCAAGTGATTATGATTTATGAAAGGGGTATCATTTCTCCCCTGCTGTAATCCTAAGCGAGAATGCTCTCCTGTTCAATCAAATGAAAGCGTACTTTCGTCATGAACAATGATGACAACATTAGGTTATGTAATCGTTTTAATTGATGCATAATGGCTGAACCCATTGGTACACAAGGCTTTTCTTGCCTATGACTTTTATCATATCCAGAATCATTTTCCAACCTATAGCTTGGTCCATTCAGGTGATTTACATCCACAATCTGCTCAAATCCACATTCAAAACCATTCTTGGAAAGCACAAAAAACCTGTGCAAGCATCAGGCTCACACAGGTCGAAACAATATGAAGCTCATTTCATTTGATTATAAAATATATGTTAATAAGTACAAGTTCGTTGATACTATTCTTCCGTATGTTTCCGATACGCGTCTGCATTCATCAATGAAGACAATGCTGCTGTCAGATCTCCCTCAACACGGATCTCAATCATCCAACCTTCCTCGTAAGGAGAGCTGTTCACAAGTTCAGGGGAGTCCTGCAAAGAATCATTGACTGCAATAATTGAACCTGTGACGGGAGAGAACAAGTCCGAAACCGTTTTGACCGATTCGATCGTTCCAATGCTGTCTTCTGCTTTTACATTAGTTTCAAGGTCAGGCAATTCCACAAACACAATGTCACCCAGCTGATGCTGTGCGAACTCGGTAATGCCAATACGTACAGTATCCTCCCCTACGGTTTGCACCCATTCGTGCTCTTCACTGTACAGGAAATCACTTTTCAATTCGCTCATCGATATCCGCCTCGCTTTTCATTAATGAGTACATGCGTTCTTTGACCTTAACCTTTTTCCCAGAACATAGCGTATGATATTTATGAATCAAATGTCAAGATACCTCACAATTTATTTGCTGAACACCTCTAAATCATGTAACCGGATTACACTCTTTCTTCATATACTGGTTAATATTAGAATAGTAAGCGTAGTCTTTATAAATACACGAACAATAACATAAAAATTAAATTAAACATTCGGTTTTTAATCATTATATATGACATCGTTCTTGACATCAGTAGTGGATTCACGTTTTAATGAGAGGAGTAAATGTGTTTATTGGACTATGTTATACCCGCGGATGAATGTAAAGGGAGAGATTACCCGTGACACCCGATTCGGGATGTACATGAGGTAACGCCGAAGGAGTAAACCACCGATAAGCAGGGGCGAATCTCTCAGGCAAAAGGACTTTTACGGGACGCAACTCTGGAGAGCATCTATTCGCCCTGTGCGGGCGTTATGATCACCCAAGGGGAAACCTGCTGCACAACGCAGCGGGGTAACTCTCAGGTACAAGGGACAGAGCCTTAGAATACAGCGTGCTACTTGGCATGCCGATTCTTTGGCCTGTCCTTTTCCTTTTTCCCAAAAAACGAAAAACAGGATGTAGAACGGCGCTGCCATAGCTGCCCTTACCATACTTATGTGATGAAAATATCTAGCTGAAAATTTAAAAACACCCTGGTTCATTGATCCACGATTGTATATCCGGCCGGATGACGGCCTATGACGAGGTGATTTGATGTCCGATTTGCTTAGAACACCACTCTTCCCACTATATCAGCAATACGAAGGCGTACGGTGCATTGATTTTGGAGGCTGGGAGCTTCCGGTACAATTTAGCGGAATCCAGAAAGAACATGAAGCGGTACGCGAGCGTGCTGGACTGTTCGATGTATCCCATATGGGCGAATTCACGGTACAGGGTGAGCAGGCTGAAGCTTTTTTGCAACAAATGATGACCAATGATGTGACCACGCTGGTTCCCGGTCAAGCCCAGTACACCCTGATGTGTTATCCAGATGGCGGTGTGGTGGATGATCTGCTCGTGTATAAGCTGGAAGATCAGCATTATATGCTTGTGGTTAACGCCTCCAACATCGATAAGGATTGGACGTGGCTGCAAGAGCACTTGATCCCCGGCGTAAGCATGACCAACGATTCGGAGCAAACGGCGCTGCTCGCCTTGCAAGGTCCACTGGCTTTAGACATTATCGGGAAAGTTACAGATACGGATGTATCCACGATTGAACCGTTTCGTTTTGTGCAGGATGCTGAAGTCTGTGGAGTAAAATTACTGTTGTCCCGTACTGGTTATACCGGTGAAGATGGCTTTGAACTATATGTTCCTGCAGATCAGGCCGCTGTGGTATGGAATGGATTAATGCAAGCCGGTGAAGGTTACGGACTCGTACCGACAGGACTTGGTGCCCGGGATACACTGCGCTTTGAAGCAAAGCTCCCTCTGTATGGACAGGAATTGTCGGCAACTATCTCTCCACTCGAAGCTGGCGTAGGTATGTTTGTGAAGCTGAATGCCGGACCTTTTATCGGACACGAAGCCTTGTTACAGCAAAAAACTGACGGGCCCGCCCGCAAACTGGTCGGCATCGAAGTGTTGGAGCGCGGTATTCCCCGCCCCCACTATCCGATTTACGCCGAAGGCGTACAGATTGGTGAAGTGACAACAGGCACACAATCACCTACATTGAAGCGTAATCTGGGGCTTGCCCTCATCGACAGCAAATACGCTGCGCTGGGAACCCCGCTTGAGATTGAGATCCGCGGCAAGAAACTAAAAGCCGAGGTCGTAAAGACCCCTTTTCATAAACGGACACGTACGTCGAAGACACCTACTCAAGGAGCTGATCAAGCATGAGCAAGCACCGTTACATTCCCATGACTGAGCAAGATCAGAGCGCCATGCTCGCAACCATCGGTGTGGATACGCTGGAGGATCTGTTTCAGGACATTCCGCAGGAGATTCGTTATCAGGGCGAGCTGCCCGTATCCTCCAAACTTGATGAATATGCGCTGACACGTCACATGTCCAAACAAGCTGGCGCCAACGCCAATTTTGAAACACACGCCAGCTTCCTCGGCGCAGGTATATACGATCATCATGTTCCTTCCGTCATCAATCATGTCATTTCCCGTTCCGAGTTCTACACCGCCTACACACCTTATCAGCCTGAGATCAGTCAAGGTGAACTACAGGCCATTTTCGAATTTCAATCCTACATCTGTGAATTAACCGGTATGGCTGTAGCCAATGCCAGCATGTATGACGGTGCAACGGCTTTTGCAGAAGCAGGTAATCTGGCCGCAGCGGCAACACGTCGCAAACAGCTCATCGTATCCCGTACCGTTCATCCGGAAGCTCGTCAGGTATTGCAGGCTTACGCACACGGACTCCGTCTGGAGATTGTCGAGATTGGTTATAAGGATGGCGTCACTGACTGGGATGCCCTGCAAACCGCCATATCGGATGATACGGCAGCGGTCATGATCCAGAGTCCGAACTTCTTCGGTGCCGTGGAAAATGTAAAGCAAGCCGCTGACCTCGTGCATGCGCACAAGGGCCTGCTCGTCGTAAGTGCCAACCCGCTATCGCTGGGTCTGCTGGAAGCCCCAGGCAAGCTGGGTGCCGACATCGTTGTTGGCGATGCGCAGCCCCTCGGCATCGCCGCTTCACTCGGCGGTCCCACATGCGGATATTTCGCCGTATCCCAGCCTCATATGCGCCGAATTCCTGGCCGAATTGTAGGCCAGACAACCGATCGCAACGGCAAACGTGGTTTTGTACTCACACTGCAAGCACGTGAACAGCATATCCGCCGCGAAAAGGCGACATCCAACATCTGTTCCAACCAAGCTTTGCTTGCACTCAGCGCATCTGTGTATATGTCCATCATGGGTAAACAGGGCATGATCGATGTCGCGGATCTGAATTTGCAAAAGAGTCATTACACCCTCAATACATTAACTGCGATTCCTGGAGTTAGCCTTACTTTTAATGCACCAACATTTAATGAATTTGTGATTAAGCTTCCTGAAGGAACCGACGTGGATGCCCTTCAGTTGAAATTGCTGGATGCAGGCTTTATTGGTGGCTACGAACTCGGACGTGATTATCCAGAGCTTGCCGGACATATGCTGATTGCTGTTACGGAACGGCGCACTAAGGAAGAGATTGACGAATTCGCACGAGCATTGGAGGGATCGCTGTGACTCAGGAAACGACGACGACAACGACAACATCGATACATGGACAATCGGAAACAGGTACCTCTGTCTCCACTTCGGCTCAACCTGAGACGGATACAACATTTAGTGCACAGACCTTATCTCCTGCTCCGGAACAAACATTGATTTTTGAACTCAGTAGTCCTGGACGTGTCGCTTATTCCTTGCCAGAATGTGACGTTCCTCGTCAGGCTGCCGATACGTTGATTCCCCGGGAAATGCTCCGTTCGGAAGCAGCGGCACTGCCGGAAGTGTTCGAGGTAGATGTTATTCGACACTATACTGCGCTATCCCGTCGCAATTTCGGTGTAGATAACGGATTCTATCCACTGGGCTCTTGTACGATGAAATACAATCCAAAGATTAATGAGGACGTGGCCCGTTACAACGGCTTCGCCAAAATCCATCCGTACCAGCATGAATCCAGCATTCAAGGTGCACTTGAACTGTTATATACGTTGCAAAACGACCTTGCAGGTCTGACAGGTATGGACGCTGTGACCCTGCAACCAGCAGCTGGTGCCCATGGAGAATGGACTGGACTTATGATGATTCGTGCCTACCACGAAGGTCGTGGCGAACAACGTACCAAAGTCATCGTGCCCGATTCCTCTCATGGTACCAACCCGGCAAGTGCTACCGTTGCAGGATTTGAAACTGTGACGATTCCATCCCGTGCAGACGGACTGGTCGATCTGGACGCACTCCGTGCAGCCGTTGGTTCGGATACAGCAGCATTGATGCTGACAAACCCGAATACACTTGGTTTGTTCGAGAAAGACATTCAGGAGATTGCATCCATCGTACATCAGGCTGGTGGCTTGCTGTACTACGATGGCGCGAACTCCAATGCCATTATGGGCATTACCCGTCCGGGTGATATGGGCTTTGACGTGGTGCATCTGAACTTGCACAAAACAATGAGTACGCCTCATGGCGGTGGTGGACCTGGCGCCGGACCAGTGGGCGTGAAGAGTCGTTTAGTTCCGTTCCTGCCTAAGCCGATGGTGATCAAAAATGATGACGGTATGTATGCATTCGATCGTGAGGGCGATCAATCCATTGGCCGGGTGAAAGCCTACTATGGCAACTTCGGTATTCTGGTACGTGCCTATGCCTACATTCGCACCTATGGACCGGAAGGCTTGCGCCGTGTCTCTGAATGTGCGGTACTGAATGCCAACTATATGATGGCCCGTCTCGCACCTCACTACGAGATTCCGTATCCGGGTGTATGCAAACATGAATTTGTCATGTCTGGTCGAGGGTTGAAGCAATACGGTGTGCGCACACTTGATGTTGCCAAGCGATTGCTTGATTTTGGATATCACCCGCCTACGGTGTACTTCCCGCTCAACGTGGAGGAATGCATCATGATCGAGCCGACAGAAACCGAAAGTAAAGAAACGCTGGATGGATTCATTGATACGATGATACGGATTGCCAAAGAAGCGGAAGAGAGACCTGAATTGGTACTCAACGCACCTTATGGCACACCGGTTACTCGACTCGATGAGACTACCGCGGCACGCAAACCTGTACTGAATTGTGCTTGCAGTTAATCAAATCATTGTTAACACAAAAAGCTCATGCTGATATTCCAATCAGCATGAGCTTTTCTTGTTGCCTTCCCGGTTTACTGATGCCACTCTTACAGCTCACCATCCTCATGCTAGAGCATGTCTCAAACGTAAGGCAAGCGATGCTCCGACGTATGCCAGCGTACAGGTCTGAGGTCTGGAAGCCCAGACTTTCGGATGCCTGAAACGGATCGTACCAAGCCAGAAGATGTTCTAACGAATCCAGGAAGTCTTATTTGGCCTCCAGGTTCACTTTTTCAATTCTTAGGAACATCAGACACGTTATTTCTCTAAACTCCCTCACAAAAATGCTAAAAATGTCTGTTTATTCCGACATAGCGTGCCTCAGGTTCTTTAGATTTCTGTGAGTGCTTCAAATTCCGGAATAAGATGTCTCAGATTCCTTAACACTGAGCACCTACGTATAATGCTCAAAGTTTACCCCCCAGTACTAATCTCTTAGCTTTCCTCTCTTAGTTCTCTGCACTTTCGCTTATGAAGTACGCATTCTCGTACTGAAGAACGCATCTGACAATTCAGAATACAGCACGCTTGCTTGCTTTAGCCACATTCAAGCGCCCTCCAGTTCTCAGATCGAGGTTTGAAGACAGTTCGATTACATACTAGACATACTAGAGTCCGATTCAAAATGTCCTGTTTATAGCAAAAAAAGCCGATATCCACAATGAATCGCGGATACCGGCAAAATCGCTACATCAATGCAGCTCATGATCGGAAAAAGAAAAAAACCTCAAATCCGGAGGAAACCCCGGCAAAATTACGCTTGAATGCTTTGAACCAATTCAACGACTTGTTCAGCCGTTTGCATATCCAGAGCTTTAGCAGCCAGTTCCTGCATATCCGCACGGGACAGCTTGGTGATCTGACTACGAGCTGGCAGAATGGATGTTGCACTCATGCTGAACTCATCCAATCCAAGACCGAGCAGCAATGGAATTGCTGTTTCGTCTCCTGCCATCTCACCGCACATGCCAACCCATTTGCCTTCACGATGCGCTGCATCGATAACCATTTTAACCAAACGCAAAATGGCCGGGTTGTAAGGTTGATACAGATAAGCCACTCGTTCGTTCATACGGTCAGCAGCCATTGTGTATTGAATCAGATCGTTTGTTCCGATACTGAAGAAATCCACTTCTTTGGCAAATTGATCCGCCAGAACTGCAGTCGAAGGAATTTCGACCATGATTCCGAGTTGAATGCTGTCAGAAACAGCAACACCTTCAGCAACCAGCTTCTCTTTCTCTTCGAGCAAGACAGCTTTTGCTTCACGGAATTCACCGAGTGTTGCGATCATTGGGAACATGACACGCAGGTTTCCATGTACGCTTGCACGCAGCAATGCACGCAATTGTGTACGGAAGATATCCAGACGGTCCAGACACAGACGAACTGCGCGGAAGCCGAGGAATGGATTCATTTCTTTTGGCAGATCCAGGTATGGAAGCTCTTTGTCTCCACCGATGTCCAGTGTACGAACAACGACAGGTTTGCCTTCCATTTTTTCCAGTACCGCTTTGTAAGCATTATACTGAATGTCTTCGGAAGGAAGCTTGTCTCTGCCCATGTAAAGGAACTCGGTACGATACAGGCCTACAGCCTCGCCGCCGTTTTCCAGAACACCCGTTACATCATTTGGTGTACCGATGTTGGCTGCAAGTTCAACATGAACGTTGTCCACCGTTACCGTTGGCTCATCACGAAGTTTTCTCCACTCTGCACGTTGTGCATCATACTGTTCCTGTTTGGCACGGTATTCAGCAATAACTTCATCAGTAGGGTTAACCAGTACGTGACCATCTAGACCGTCAACAATAATCATATCGCCTTGTTTCGCTTGAGCCAAGATGTCCTTGGTTCCAACAACAGCCGGAATTTCAAGAGAGCGAGCCATAATTGCCGAGTGAGAAGTACGTCCACCAATGTTAGTTGCAAAACCTTTAACAAATTGGCGATTCAATTGAGCCGTGTCGGAAGGTGTTAAATCCTCCGCAAGCACGATCACTTCTTCATTGATCTCAGCTGGACTCATGAAGTCGATACCAAGCAAGTGATTTAGCACACGTTTGGTAACGTCACGCATATCTGCAGCACGTTCCTGCAGGTATGCACTCTTCATGTTCTCAAACATAGAGATAAATTGCGATGCCGTTTCGTTCAAAGCAAATTCTGCATTGATCATGTCATCCGTAATTCTAGCTTTAACCGGATCAATCAGTTCCGGGTCATTCAAAATGAGCAAATGCGAAGCAAAAATTTCAGCTTTTTTCTCGCCAAGCTCTTGTAAAGTACGCTCTTTGATCGCCTCAAGCTCAGCCTGGGATTTACCCAGAGCTGAGTCGAGTTTCGCGATCTCTGCGTCAACGTCGTTAATTTGGCGTTTTTCTACAGAGTAGTCAGGATGCTCCAAGATAAACGCCTTGGCGATAGCAATACCCGCCGAAGCCGCGATCCCGGAGACATTAAGCATTAATTTCGCCCAACCCTTCGTTAACCATAACGTCAGTCAAAGCTTGCAGAGCTTCAGCTTCGCCTTCGCCATCAACGATGATGCTGATCGTGTCGCCTTGTTCCAATCCGAGGGAAAGAACACCCAGAATGGATTTCAAAGTTACTTTTTTACCGTTAGCTTCTGCAAAGGATTCTGCACCTTTGAATTTGTTTGCTGTATTAACCAGGGCTGTCGCCGGACGTGCGTGGATACCATCTTCGTCTGTAATTCTGAATGTTTGTTGCATTACAATCATCTCACTTTCAGTAGTTTGGTTTAGGCATTGCATATATTTACACTTGCTTGCCATCGTCGTAACACTTCTTATTTTATCTCAATGATTGGCTGTTCGCCAACTTTCAGCACTCCACTCTTCTTCAGAGTTACTGTGGAGCCCTCTGGCAGGTTAGTGAAAATAACTGGTGAAATGATCGAAGGAGCGTTTGCTTTGACATACTCCAGATCCACTTCCATAATCGGCTGACCTGCCGATACCAGATCACCTTCCTGTACCAGTACGTTAAAGCCTTGACCTTTCAGCTTCACCGTATTAACACCTATATGAACAAGCACTTCCTTGCCACCATCGGACATGATGCCCACCGCATGTTTGCTTGGAAATACATTAAACACTTTACCATACACAGGAGAAGTTATCGTACCATCATGTGGCAAAATTGCGAACCCATCACCTGTCATTTTTTCAGCAAAGACTGGATCAGGTACGTTTGTAATGTCCAGCAATTCACCATTAACTGGCATGACGATATCCTCAGCAACAATGCGCTCGCCTTGCTCACCTTGTGCCTTCTCCTCTTCAGGAGTTGGTTTGGCAGCTGCTGGCGTTGGTGCTGGTGTTCGTCCTGCAATAATATCCTGCATTTGAGATTTGATCGTGTCGGAACGTGTTCCGAAGATGGCTTGAACATTATTACCCACTTCAAGTACACCAGATGCACCCAATTGTTTCAAACGATCTTTTTTCACATTGGATTTCTCATTAACTTCAATCCGCAAACGAGTAATACAAGCGTCCAAATGTTTGATATTTTCCTTGCCACCGAAAGCTTCGAGAATGTTATGTGGCAGGTCATCCGTTGAACCAGAGCCTCCGCCAGATTCGGTTTCAGGCGTTGCATCCTCTCGTCCTGGTGTTTTGAGATTGAATTTGCGAATGATAAATCTGAATCCGAAGTAATAGATCACCGCAAGAATCAATCCGACAATAATAACGTCCCACCAAGGTGTACGGTTCGGGATAATACCGAAGATCAGGAAGTCAATGAACCCACCGGAGAAGGTCATACCGATCTTGACGCCAAGAATCTGCATGGTCATGAAAGACAAGCCTGCAAAGATACAGTGTACTGCAAACAAGATTGGTGCTACGAACAGGAACGAGAACTCAAGCGGCTCTGTAATCCCTGTCAGGAACGAGGTCAGCGCAGCTGAACCCATGATCCCTGCAACATACTTTTTGTGTTCCGGTCTTGCTTCATGGTACATCGCAAGTGCCGCTGCTGGCAAACCGAACATCATGAACGGGAATTTACCAACTTGGAATGTTCCTGCTGTGAGAGCAACGCCATCACGTAACTGGCTGAAGAAAATCTTCTGATCCCCACGAATAACATCTCCGGCTTTATTCACATACTCACCAAACTCAAACCAGAATGGGGAGTAGAAAATGTGATGCAAGCCGAATGGAATCAATGACCGTTCCACAACTCCAAAGATGAACGCCGACAAGGTCGGACTTGTATCTACCATGAAGTGAGATATGGAATTCAGTCCATTTTGAATCGGAGGCCAGATAATCACAAGAAGCAACCCGATTACAAGGGATACTACCGATGTGATAATCGGTACAAATCGTTTACCTGCAAAGAAACCGAGGTAAGACGGCAGTTCGATTTTGAAAAATCGATTGTAACACAGCGCGGCGGCAATACCTATGATTATACCTCCGAACACGCCTGTACTTAATGTTGGGATACCCAAGATGCTGGCATAACCCGGTACTTCACCGATCATTGCCGGAGTAACCCCTACTGCGGTACCCAGTGTGACGTTCATGACCAGATAACCGATGATTGCTGCGAGACCTGCAACCCCTTCGCCACCGGCCAATCCGACGGCTACACCGACGGCGAACAGCAATGCCAGATTATCGAATACGATCTGACCTGCGTTCATCATAATTGTTGCGATCGAGTTCACCCAAGGGGTGTCGAGCGCCGTTACATATTGCAAGAAATCTGGATTAACCAACATGTTACCGATTCCAAGTAGCAAACCTGCCGCAGGTAGAATGGCTACAGGCAACATGAGAGCTTTACCTACTCTTTGCAATACACCAAAAAGCTTTTTGAACATCGCGTCGTTTCTCCCTTTCGTCTAATTTATATGTTGTGATGCAAGCAAGGGAACACAAAAAAAGGCATGAATTAATAAAGTAAACTGTGCCAACCTTGGGGTATAGCATACCCTGTACAAGGAAAGAACAATCACACTTTAATTAACTCATGCCTGATCGAGTCAGTAACACGTCGCTTATGTTTATTCAGTTGCTTGATTACGGAAACCATTGTAGCACCAGTTCTAATCTATTGCAAGCCTTTACACCAAAAAAATAAATTCCACATTCCATCACTGGCATGATCTCACTTATTCTCTTCTTCCTTCCGCTGATTCAGCCTTTGCAGATGAATGGTCAGATAACCTACCTCTGCAGGATAAACCGGCAGTTTCAGTCTTTTCTCCATTACTTTGGTCAGTTTCCATGCAAGCGAGTACATTTCGGGATACTCTAACTTAAGTAGGGAATCCAACTTATGAAGCTCTTCCACTTTGTCTCCACGGCGAACACGCTCAAGGGCAAAACGAAGATGCGTCAGCAAACGAGAGTAATCCAGCGATTCCGTTTCAAACGAATAATCGAGTTGATCAGACACCAGGTTCACCAAATCAGTGATCAATTGTGAATGTTCACGTACCTGGGATATATTTTGATTGGTCATTGCGCTATAGATATGGAGGGCAACAAAACCAATCTCATCCATCCCCAGATCTACACCCATTTTCTCTTTGATCATACGAACAGCGTATTCTCCCATTCGATATTCTTCAGGATAAATCTCGCGGGTTTCATATAAAAATGGATTTTGTATGATAATGCCCTGCTCCTTGCGTTTTAACGCGAAAGAAATATGATCGGTTAATGCAATATGGATATGTTCATTCAGAGGAACGTCCGTACGCTCTGCAATATACGTAATAACTTCGTTAATAATCTCGATCAGTGCTTCATCCACCTGTGGAAGAAGCTGTTTGTACTGCTCTTGCTCCTGCTGGTTTTTCAAAATGAACATTTTCTCCACAGCCATCAATGGAATGTGATCACTCGGTTTTCGGTTAAAGCCAATACCTTTACCAATAACAACGACTTCCCCGTGTTCTGGATGCTGTGCAATGATTACATTATTATTTAGCGCTTTATCTACATGCAAGCTGCTCATTGTTTGCACCTCTTTTTCACACCATCTTAGGTGTGATTAAGTCACACCCTGTTACGAACGAAAAGACACCCGGAGCGGGCAAACCGCGCCGGACGTCTCGCTTAAAAAGTAACAAAAATTCGTCTTAAGGTCAATAGAGCAACCATGCAAGATTCGAAGTGCTTCTTACTCGTCAACTCCAGCTCTTTCCACAATCTTGTCGATTATAGAAGGAGTTGTAACAGCCTCGCTCTGTTGAATGGCAACTGGCGCAGGTGTTTTAGACTTCGTAAGGCCTTTAATCAGCTGCTCTACATCGATGCCGGATACACTTTTGAGCATCTCTGGAGCGGTCGCCATAAGTTCGGTAACATAGTTACTCACTCGCGTGGCACCTTCTCCTTTACCTGTATCTACCACCGTCAGTTTATCAATGGATGCAATTGGCTCTGCAATTTTGCCAGCCAGTTCAGGCAACATTTTGACAATGATATCGAGTACAGCTGCTTCGCCAAACTTCTGGAACGCTTCGGCCAGTTTTTCTTTTGCTTCTGCTTCTGCAAGACCACGCAAACGAATAACTTCTGCATCTGCTGTACCTTTGGCAAGTTCCGCATCCGCCATGGCCTGACCTTCAAGTCGCTTCTGTTCAGCTGTTGCTTTGGCATGTGTTTCGATGGAGTACTGTACCGCATCGGCTTCACGCATTCTTTTGGCTTTATCCGCTTCTGCCGCCTGCTCTACCGCATAACGATCCGCTTCTGCCTTTTTCTTCACTTCGGCATCGTATTGCTTCTCACGTACGACGATTTCTTTTTCCTGGAGATCGATCTCACGTTCTTTACGAACGAGTTCAACCTTCATTTCTTCTTCCACCACGATCTGTCTCGCACGCGCTTCATGGATATGGTACGCCTGATCGGCTTCCGCTTTGGCTGTATCCTGATCCCGCTTAAACGTGGCTACTTTCAGTTCCTTCTCTTTGGCTGCCTCGGCGATATTGGTATCACGCAGCAACTCCGCTTTTTGACCCTGTTCTTCCGCATTGGCTTTCTGAATACGCGCATCACGCATCGCTTCCGCTTCAGCAATCTCGGCATCCCGCTTCACAGCAGCAATTCTCGGTTTACCGAGCGCATCCAGGTAGCCCTGTTTGTCACGAACATCCTTGATGGTAAATGAAACAATTTGCAGGCCCATTTTCTTCAGATCTCTAGCTGCTACACCTTGAACCTCTTGCGCAAACCGATCCCGGTTCCGATATACTTCTTCCACCGTCATTGTACCGAGGATGGCCCGCAAATGCCCCTCCAGTACCTCCTGTGCTTCGCTTCTCAGCGCTTCTACAGGTTTACCGATGAATTGCTCAGCTGCCGTAGCAACGTCTTCTACAGCGCCTCCAACCTTGATAATAGCTACACCGTCAGCAATAACCGGAACCCCTTGCTCCGTGTACACTTCGGGTGTGGAGACATCCAGCTTGTGGGACAATAAGGAGATAAACTCGGATTGCTGGAATATCGGCAGGATAAATGCACCGCCACCACGAACAATTTTAATTTTCCGCCCAGAATCATCATCGGAGATATTTTTGCTACCCAGAAATGATCCCGTAACGATCATTGCCTCATCCGGTCCAACCGTTTTGTATCTCGCCCAGAAAGCCAAACCTAAAATTAGAATGACTCCGACTACAACTATGGGAATCAACAAAACATCCCAATCTAAATTTTCCATTCCACATCTCTCCCCTTATTCATTCATAATGAGTGCTTAGACTACTTAGGTGATAAGAATACTTTATAAATCTTTAAGTACATTTTCATCCCATTCCGACACACGCAGTACACCATCTACAACATCCACTACGACAACACGGGCTCCCGCCGCAATGGGGAGGTGTTCAAAACTGGATGCCGTTTGAATCGTACTACCGGATGCAAAACGAATCATTACTTCGCCAAAACCTTTTTCCGGCACCGGAATGGTAATTTCCCCAATTTTCCCAGATAACTCTTTCATCGAAAATGCAATCGAGACATCGCTGTTACGCATCGGTTTGATATATGCGAAGAATACCAGCATAGCTGCAGCAATACCTATAAGCAGGGATAATATTAGACCCGACATCGCACTTAATGAACTATAACGTGTTAACATAATGCCTGCCCCACCGAAGGTTGTAATGGAGCCAGCTAACACAACAGGTTTGAAAAAATCAAGACCTGGCATTTCGAAGGCTCCGTCCAGCAAGCCGTCAATCAAGTCACCCAGCACAAGGCTGACAACCGCAAATATGGCTCCTCCGATCAGACACCCCCAATAAATTGTCTCCATCCCCTGTTCCTCCTCTCTCTGCCGCAAATTCATCCTAACTGGGCATTCCACATGTAAATAAATACGTAGCTAACATCAAAATGTTTCAAAATCTTTCCTCAAATGTATTCTGAACCCGATAATGGGTATTATCACGACTTTCTGTTCTTCTTGCTTCATGTTCCTCCATCATTCACGTGTACAGCCCGAATACATGAAAAAACCGCAAGCCCCCATGTAAGGAGACTTGCGGTTATTGGACAACAGATGTGTCCTTTCACTTTGCAGTGATTATAGAATTACAGAGAAGCCTTGTAGATGGATACAACATCTTCCCGTTGCAGTTTCTTGAAATTACCGAATGGGCCAAACAGCATCGCTTTGTCTGCCATTACGTCGATCTGGCTATCATCGATATCGTAATCAGCCAAACGGTTAGGTGCACCAATGGATGTCCAGAATTTGCTGAGCGCATCGATACCTTCTTCGGCAATCTGTCTGTCAGACTTGCCTTCTGGATTCACTTCAAATACATTAATTGCCAGACGTTTGAATCGATCCACATTCACATCCAGGTTATGTTTCATCCAGTGTGGGAACAAGATTGCAAGTCCACCGCCGTGTGGGATATCATACACTGCGGAAACCGCATGTTCAATATTATGTGTTGCCCAATCTCCTGCGAGACCCATATTTAGCACGCCATTCAGTGCCATTGTTCCGCAATACAGAATTGTTTCGCGCAGTTCATAGTTCTCCAGGTCTTCAACCAGACGTGGCGCTGCTTCCATGACAGTACGCAGAATCGTCTCACAGAAGCCGAGTTGAACCGGTGTATTGGCATCCAGATGGAAGTAATGCTCCAATACGTGGGACATCATATCCACCATGCCGTATACCGTTTGGTCCAGCGGAACAGTGTATGTATTCACTGGATCCAGGATAGAGAATGCAGGGAATGAGTATGCGCTACCCCAGCCCAATTTTTCTTGTGTATCCTGATTCGTAATAACCGAACCGGAGTTCATCTCCGAACCAGTTGCCGCCATGGTCAATACGGTACCGAGTGGAAGAGCGTCCTGTGCAACGGCTTTGCGCTGAGCAAAATCCCACATATCGCCATCATATTTGGCACCTACAGCAATAGCTTTGGAGCAGTCCAGTACACTGCCGCCACCTACAGCGAGGATCAGGTCGATGTTATTTGTTTTACAGAGGTCTACCCCTTTATGCACCGTAGAAAGACGTGGGTTAGGTTCCACACCTGCCAGTTCAGTCACTTCTGCTCCAGCTTCCTTAAGCAAACCGATCACTTGATCGTACAGACCACTGCGTTTGATACTGCCGCCACCATATACAAGCAGAACCCGTTTACCGTATTTCGGCACTTCTGTCTTTAATGCTTCCAGTTGTCCTTTGCCGAAAATCAGCCGGGTTGGATTATAGAATTGGAAAGATCTCATATCTATTGTCGCCTCCAATGGAGTTTAGTATTTTTGTGCAACTCCAATTATAGTACCCTGTTTATAGAAAAACAAATCGATAGTCACTCACTTTATAACAACCCGTTAATCTCCAAATGAGCTCGAAACATCTCGCTCGATGAAGGCAAATTCTCAGAATCCACCCATGTTTCTGAAGCCCATAATCCAGCCTGTTTAAATGCCCGCGGACAATGGATAAAGCATTCTTCCACATCGACTATGACAGCCGCACCTATGGTTTTACCACTCCAGCCCATACTGGCGATGAATTCCTCATCCTTGGTAATGGATGCTGTGCCATTAATACGCAGCACTTCATTCATACCCGGAATCAAAAAGAGCATACCAATACCAGGGTTCGACAACATGTTCAACAACGAGTCTATCCGCCGATTGCCTGGGCGTTCGGGATAAACGAGACGATATGTATCATAGACTTTCACAAATCCCGCTCCATCACCCCGAGGTGACACATCACTTTTTCCATCACGATCGGAGGTGGAGAGGAAAAATAATGGTGACATGGATATAAAGTTCTGAACATGTGAATCCACAAATGAAATTGCCTTGTTACGCACATGTTCATGTGGTTCACCCACCATGTCTTGCAATTCCTCAGCATCTGTAATCAACGGAATATTCAGCGCCTGCTTTTCCAAATCATTAACCCCATTTCCTCAATTCATCATGGTACTCTAGGACTTCACTCCATTATAACTGGCCCGGAAGCTCATTCCAATGCGCACAAACAACCAAGAGCACCCGCTCCTGGTTGGGCGAGTGCTCTTGGTTGTTGATTACTATTCAGTGTATCCCATGCTGCTTACAAAACGACGGAAAGCCTGGCGTCCTGCTTCATCATATTTGTAGACACCTGCATGCTCCAGAATCTCGGCAAATTTCAAGCCAACTTCCTGTTGTACAATGGCAACGGCTTGTTCTTTGTCCAGTTTAGGACCAAACCGTTCAATCAATTCTTCCGCCCAGCCCAGATGTTTGTTCAACACATGATCAGAAGCTTTGGCAGATTCAGCAAGTTTGGCATCTCCAGCGAGGATATCCGCGATACTGTCCAGCTCTTCTTTCAAACGACCTGGCAGGATGGCAAGCCCCATCACTTCGATCAGACCAATGTTTTCTTTCTTCAGATGGTGCATTTCACGGTGCGGATGGAAAATGCCTTCTGGATGCACATCATTCGTACGGTTGTTACGCAATACAAGATCCATCTCATAACCACCGTCTGCACTACGACGAACGATTGGTGTTACCGTATTGTGTGGTACTTGCTCCCCGTCTACTTCACTGAACGCTTCGATATCCACAGTTGAATCACTGTAGACCTTCCACGCTTCATATACGGCGTTACCCGCTTCAAGCAACTCTGCAGGATCGTGTGAAGCCAGACGCATTACGGACATTGGCCATTTAACGAGACTCAATGTAAGTCCAGGTGCATCCGCATGGCGGAAGACCGCCTCTGGCTGTGCATTTTGAATCGCGAATGTATGACGTCCACCCTGGAAATGGTCATGTGTCAGAATCGACCCACCTACAATCGGCAGATCCGCGTTAGATCCGATAAAGTAATGCGGGTACTCCCCGACAAACGCAAGTAGTCTGCGCAGTGTATCTTTGGTCAGCTTCATCGGCACATGATCATGATGGAAAATGATGCAGTGCTCGTTGTAGTACACATACGGCGAGTATTGGAACAACCAAGGTTCGCTGTTAAGTTCCAGCGGAATGACTCTCAGATTCTGACGAGCCGGGTGATTCACCCGACCAGCGTAACCTACATTTTCACGACACAGCTGGCATTTAGGATATACCGGAGGCGGAAGCAATTTCGCCATGGCAATCTCTTTTGGACTTTTCTCCGGTTTTGACAGGTTGATAGTAATCTCCATGTCTCCATAGGCCGTGTCCTGTGTCCAGTAGACGTTCTTCGAGATCCGATCCATCCGGATGTAGTTGGAGTTAATCGACAAGTCATAGAATTGAGATGTGGCCGCCTCAATGCCTTCCGTCTGCTCCGTGTGGCGGAATGCGCGTACCACTTCAGATGGGCGTGCCATCAAATGACCCATGATTTTGGCATCCAGCAAATCACGGAATGTATCGCTATTTTCAGGAATGAGTCCAATTGTGAATCCATAATCGATCAACGTATCCAGCATCGCCTGTGGGCCATCGGGCACAGTTGTGTCCAACTCACCGGCATAAGGCTCTGAGAATCCGAATTGTTCCAGCAGAAGGTTGCGGCTATAATCCCAATCCGCTTCCTCGATTAATTGTTTCTGCAAGGCAAATGCAACCAGACGTTCAATGGCATGCAGTGCTTCCTGCTGCTCCGGTGTCCGCTCTGTGGCACCTGCTGCAATATGAGTCTGTGACATAAGGTGTTCGCCTCCTAGTTTTTTCCGTAGCCGTCAGGACGTGATTGGTGCCAGCTCCAAGCGCTTTGAATAACATCTTCCAGATTGGTCCATTTTGGATTCCAGCCCAGGACAGATCTTGCTTTTGCAGATGAAGCTACCAGCACAGCCGGATCACCTGCACGACGTGGTTCCTGTACAACCGGAATATCGAGGCCAGTCACTTTTTTAGCTGTTTCGATCACTTGTTTTACCGAGAATCCTGTACCGTTACCCAGGTTGAACACATTACTGTTCTCACCTTTGCGAAGATAATCTACTGCACGCAGATGTGCATCAGCCAAGTCGCTCACGTGGATATAGTCGCGGATACATGTGCCATCTTCTGTTGCATAGTCATCACCAAACACGGCGATGTGCGGACGTTGTTTCAAAGCCGTTTGCAGCACCAGTGGTATCAGGTGACTCTCTGGTTGGTGATCTTCACCAATTTTACCGCTATCATGAGCACCGGCTGCATTGAAGTAACGCAGGGAAACGTATTTGATATCCTGAACTTTATCGAACCATGACATCATGCGCTCCATCATCAGCTTCGTTTCACCATATACGTTGGTTGGCTCTGTACGATCGCTTTCTTCGATTGGCACTTTCTCAGGCTCACCGTAAGTAGCTGCTGTAGAAGAGAAGACGATGCGGCGTACGTCCGCTGCATTCATCGCTTCCAACAGACAGAGTGTTCCAAACACGTTGTTGTCATAATATTTAACTGGGTCTTTCATACTCTCGCCTACGAGTGAGTTAGCCGCAAAGTGAATGACTGCATCGATTGAATTCTCAGCGAACAGCTTCGCCAGAATTTCTTTGTCACGCAGATCCCCTTCATACAACTTACCGCCGAGCAACGCTTCACGATGCCCTGTCTGCAAGTTATCCAGTACAACAACCTCTTCTCCACGTTCCAACAATGCTGCTACCGTATGAGATCCAATATACCCTGCTCCACCTGTCACCAAAATTGCCATTTTACTTCGCCTCCTTCAATTCTTTAACACCGTCACCTACACCGCACACATAAAAATCACCTTTGAGACGGGTACGCGCTTCATATGCAGCGCCCACTTCACTTACAAAACGCTCGACATCATCTTCATGCACAAGTGATACGGTACAACCGCCAAATCCTGCGCCAGTCATCCGGGCACCAAGCGTGCCTGGAATCCGCTGAGCTTCCTCAACCATAACGTCCAGCTCATCACAGCTTACTTCGTACAAGTCGCGAAGCGATTCATGAGAAGCGTTCATCAGCTTGCCGAAGGATTCCAGATCATTGATCCGCAATGCCTCCACCGATGCGAGCACACGAGCGTTCTCTTCCACGACATGCTGTGCACGCTGTCTTACTTTCTCATCCTTGATCTGATCCTGTAGTGTTACGAACTGCTCTGGCGTCAATTGAGCCAGGTAATTCAGTGCAGGCAGCTGTTCCTTCAAGATGGCAAGTGCCTGCTCGCATTGGGAGCGACGTTCATTGTAAGCCGAATCCACCAGACCCCGGCGTTTGTTTGTGTTACCGATGACCAATTTGTAGGAGCCTGTACGGAAAGGAACCTTTTCGTACTCCAGTGTGTCACACATCAGCAGGATCGCGTGATCCTGCGCACCGTTTGCGACAGCGAACTGATCCATGATTCCACAGTTGACGCCTACGAACTCATTTTCCGCTTTCTGGGACAGAAGCGCCAGTTGAACCGTATCAATATCCGATACACCCTCCAGAGACTGAATCGCGAATCCGGTGAGTACCTCCAGAGATGCAGATGATGAAAGTCCTGCCCCGTTCGGAATCTCCCCGTGGTACAGGAAGTCGTAGCCTTTTGTTACATTCACACCTTTGCCTTGCAATTCAACCATGACACCAACAGGATAGTCGGTCCATTCTCCGGTTTTTTCCTTACCGATGGAGGAAGTGTCTAGAACCCCTTCATAAGACATGTTCGTGGAAGCTAGTTGCAACTTGTTGTCCTGACGCTCACGAATGATCAAAGTTGTTCCGAATTCAAGTGCTGCCGGAAGCACGTATCCACCGTTATAGTCAATGTGCTCACCGATCAGATTCACACGCCCAGGGGCATGAAATACACGGATGTCCGCTCCACTCTCTCCGTACTTCTCAATAAACTTTTGTTTCAATTCAGTTACGTTCACTGCTGGTGCACCTCGCCTCGTTGTTGTGGTTTTCTTAATGTTATTATATAAGAAAGCGGTGCCTCTTGTAATGCAACCATGTGTGTTTCATATGGATAAATGTGACCTTAAGACGTATAATGATCGGAGCATCCCGGAAAGAAGGAAACGACCATGTCAGATCAATCCAACCCCAAGAAAGAATCCCTTGCATCTTATAACGAAAAAATACAGGAATCACCTTCCGGTAAAAGTGGAGCACTCAGTTATTCGGTTGCCTCCAATCCGGTCTATTATGAACAAGGCGCACTGCATGTCCTGTTTGCCGGAGCAAGCCAGACCCTACCGGGTCACGCCCTCGGTCCTAAATTGTTTGATTATTATCTGCTGCATTATGTAGAAAAAGGGGCGGGTACGTTCCGTACCGAACTGCACACCTACGAGTTATCCGCAGGTGATTGTTTCCTTATTCATCCCGGGCAACTGGTAAGTTACCAGTCTCACGCCCGCAACCCATGGCAATATCGCTGGATTGCCTTCACAGGCAGCCAGGCTGGCCAACATACCGAGGAAGCCGGGTTCCGCCCGGAGAAGTCCGTTTTTCATGCTGGACCATCCTGTGGAATATCCGATTGGCTATCCGTGATGCAGGATGCTTTTGCGGAGCGCAAAGAAAGCTCCCATTTCACATCACTGGGTACGTTATATATGATTCTAGCCGAAGCACAGAATCACCTTTCGCAGGGCCAAACCTTAATTCCAGGTGAATCCTCCATCCGACGTACGGTGAAACAAATGATTCAATATATGTCTACCCAGTATGCCTATCCTGTCTCCATTGAACAAATGTCTGCGAGTCTTGGTTACAACCGTGCGTATCTATCCCGTATTTTCAAACAGGAAACCGGTCTTTCCCCAGTTACCTATCTGCTAAAATTACGGATCGACAAGTCGCGCCAACTCCTGAGAGAACGCCCGGATTTGTCCATCGAACAGGTATCTGCATCGGTTGGACTGCCAGACGCGCTATATTTCTCCAAACAGTTCAAACGATTTCACGGTGAAGCGCCCAGCTTGTATCGAGAGAAAATACTGTCCCGTCCACTACATCAGGGTTTACAGAAGAATACTCAACAAATCAAACGGTGAGCAACACAACGGACGGAACACGTACGACAAAAAAAGGTGCATTCCGCCATTATGGCTAAGATGCACCTTTTGCACTTTATTTATTTGTCATCAGGCTCCGGAGACAGGATGGATTCAATCCGTTCCAATTCCTCTGTAGAGAAATCCAATTGGCTGAGTGCAGCTACATTCTCTTCAATCTGGGAAGGACGACTTGCGCCAATCAGCGCAGAAGTTACCCTGCCATTACGCAGCACCCATGAGAGTGAAAATTGGGCCAAACTCTGACCACGGGCTGCTGCAATCTGGTTCAGCGCACGCACTTTGCGGAGCGTCTCTGGAGAGATGTTGTTTTCATTCAGGAAAACCGACGGCCCTTTGGCACGTGAGTCTTCCGGGATACCATTCAAGTATTTGTTCGTGAGCACACCTTGTGCCAATGGACAGAATGCAATACTGCCTGTTCCATACTCATCCAGCACGTCCTGCAAACCATCTTCAATCCAGCGGTCCAGCAGCGAGTATTTCGGTTGATGGATTAACAATGGCGTACCCAGACCTTTCAGAATTTCGGCAGCCTGTCTCGTCTGCTCTGCGGGATAGTTGGAGATCCCTACATAAAGGGCTTTGCCCGAGCGAACAATATGATCCAGTGCCATCATCGTTTCTTCCAAAGGTGTTTCGGGATCATAACGATGTGAATAGAAAATATCCACATAATCCAGGCCCATACGCTTCAAGCTCTGATTCAGACTGGATACCAGATTTTTGCGTGAACCCCACTCTCCATACGGCCCGGGCCACATATAATACCCCGCTTTGGTGGAGATCACCAGTTCATCCCGATAAGGTTTCAGATCCTGGGCCAGTACCTGTCCAAATAACTGCTCTGCCGAACCTGCCGGTGGGCCATAGTTGTTGGCAAGATCAAAATGTGTAATGCCCAGATCAAATGATCGGGTAATCATATTACGGCCATTCTCAGCGTTATTGATACCGCCAAAATTATGCCACAGCCCCAGTGAAATCGCTGGCAGTTTCAAACCTGAACGTCCAACGCGGTTATATTTCATCGTTTCATAGCGAGTATCGCTTGCTACGTAGACCATTATGAATCCCTTCTTTCCCCAGGTTCCGCCTCTTGTATCCGGTCTATACCGGAGAATGCGGTTATTCAGTCCATACGTTCAACCAAGAAGCTGGTCCACATTATTCATTACCTCACCAATCGGCTCTGTAATCAGCAAATCAGCCCTGCTGTCGTAAGCGGTAGGTGTAGCGTTGAGCAGAACGGTATGTTTTCCCTGAAAATACGTAATTAACTGGGCCGCCGGATATACCGTCAGTGACGTGCCTCCCACGAGTAACAGATCTGCAGAAGACAGTGCATCAATGGAACGATACAATGTCGTCTGATCCAGCTCCTCTTCGTACAGCACCACATCCGGCTTGATCACACCACCACATGTGGTACAGTGAGGTACGGTATCTTGGGATTGTATAATTTCATGCAGCGTATAAAACTGTTTGCAATCCATGCAGGCATTACGATGAACTGAGCCGTGAAGCTCAAAGACATTACTGCTGCCTGCCTTCTGATGCAGCCCATCAATATTTTGCGTGATGACTGCCTGAAGTTTCCCCTCCTGCTCCAGACGGGCCAGCAATCGATGACACCCATTCGGTTCCGCATCTGGATGAAGCATTTTGCCACGATAAAAATCATAAAAAATATCGGCATGTTGATCAAAAAAATGTCGGCTTAACAACTCTTCCGGTGGATAAGGCGAATGCTGCTCCGTCTGATACAGACCCGCAGCCGAGCGGAAGTCGGGAATCCCGCTTTCCGTTGAAGTTCCGGCCCCTCCGAAAAAAACAATCCGGGAGCTTTCCTGAATCCATGCAGCCAGTTGTTCTGTTGCGTTCATCCTCTCTCCTCCTTTTATATAGTTCATTCTGGCTAGGCTAACTTATTAAGTAACGCTTATCTCATTATAATGACGAATAATGGCATGGGCATCAACCAGATGAGATCCTTGATCTAACTGCGGACAGTAACCGAGCGTATAGGATACCTCTGCGTGCCGCCCCATCTGCATATCCCCATTGCTGTCTCCAATTACAACTGCCTCGGCAGGATCGATATGTAATTCACGGCAAGCCAAGAGTGCTGCTTCTCCATCTGGTTTGCCCTGGGTCACCCGATCACAGCCCACAATGGAGGTGAAAAAGGAACGAATCCCCATCCAATCCAGATGTGTTTCTGCTGCCGCTGTACTGTCTGAAGTGACGACTGCCAGAGGTATGTCTGCTGCCCTGCAACTCTGTAAGAAAGCAAGTAATCCTGGCATCGGTTCAGCCGATTTGCGCTCTCTTACCGATTTCATGGCTACACTTGAAAATTGGCGTATCGTTGTGATCGCTTCATTCCATGGCATGCCTGCTGCATATAACTGCCCGGCAAGCAATCCCGTGCACTCATCCACAGTCGCAATGGCAAGTGGACCTTGCAGATCATAGCCGACAATGTGACCTTCTGCATTATGAATAGTGCCCAGAACGTGCTCCAGTTCAACCGTAAATGAAGCTCCAAGCTCATTCATACGTACTTGTAACTGACTCAGCAACGACTCTGCCCACGGCCCCCATAGCTGGAGGAATTCCAGCAGTGTTCCATCTTTATCGAACAGGATCCCTTTACATGGGATCTGCACTCCATTCACTTGAAGCATGGTCATCCATATCACCTCCATCAAGTTATGCTATAAATGCATTCAACCCTTAATGCAGTATAATCAAAACCTACTTGATGGTACTTAACCAAGCCAGTACCGTCTTGACCGTCTGATTCAGCTGTTCTTCTCCACTCACTTCCGCCTCGCCATCTCCTTTTTGATGACCATAATCACCGAACTGGGCGTGGTTACCACCTTCAATGGTGTAATATAAGGTGTCTTCTGGAAGATACATCCGTCCATTCTGATACTTCGTAGCATTCACGACTTCATCTTTAGTACCCAGAATAGATAAAGCAGGTATTCCAAGTGACTTTACGCTTCCTTTTTCATCCGGGTAAGATGCCAAGAAGAAGATCCCGTGAAGTGCATCTGGATGTGCGGCTACATAACGTGCAGCCATCGACCCGCCGAGAGAGTGTCCACCCATAACAAATTGTTCTTCTGGATATGCGGCCAGAATCTCATCTGCCAAGTTTGGCTTAAGCACTGCCAGGTTAACTGGCATCTTGGCAATAATCGTGTGATGACCCGCAGCAGCCAGCTCATGCGCAAGTGGTGCATAACTTTCCGGTTTTACCAGTCCACCAGGATAGAAAAGTACACTTTTCCCCGTCGGTTTGTCTGGCACAAAATCAATCCAGTTCTCTTGTTCACTCACCGTCACCGGATTGGCTGTTTCCATGGCTGTTTGAGCTGTTTCTTGGGGACCGTATGATGTGAATAATTTCCACGCAACAAATCCACATCCAATGACAATGAGCGCCAGAAGTACGAGCAGGAATTTCCCGATGCCCCTCTTCTTGCGCCCTGTATTATACCGATTTCTCAACATTAATCACCTTTCTTCACTTCCGCAGGTGCCGCGGCTCACAGAATTGGGAGCCTTCGTCCATCAGGCTCCCCTCTTCTACGAATTAAAAATATTATTCAGCCTTGGCCTTGCGGTAAGCATCCATATATTGTTCAGCTTTGCGACGGACATGACTCAGGTCACCCGTCTTCACAGCTTCCGCTGTCAAGTCGGAGCCGATCCCTACAGCGACTGCTCCACCCTTGATCCAATCCCCCAGATTAGACAAGGATACCCCGCCAGTTGGCATAAAATTCGCCTGCGGCATAGGGCCCTTCATCGTTTTGATAATCGAAGGATCATACAGATTACCCGGGAACAACTTCACAATGTCCACGCCAAGTTCCAATGCGCGTTGAACGTCAGCAATCGTCATCACACCAGGCAGAATCGGAATTCGATACAGGTTGCAGATCTGCACGGTATCCGGGTTCAGGGAAGGTCCGACTACAAACTCGGCACCTGACATGATGGCCGCTCTTGCCGTTTGCGGTTCAAGCACCGTTCCCGCACCAATAATCGCGAATTTCTCTGGATCTTGTGTGTTCCAATGGTATACACGGCTTAATTTTTCAATGGCTTTGAGTGCACTGGGTACTGTCATCGTAATCTCGATAACTTTAATGCCACCCGCAATCGCTTGCTCGGCCATGGCAATGACTTGATCCGCAGAATCTGCACGCAGAACTGCCACAACCCCATTGTCCGTAATTTTTTGTAACAGCTGAAGCTTCTTCATTTCATTCTCTCCCTTGTCAATGTGGTGGTTGTGTATACAAGCCTTACATTTAAGAACGAAGATGAGCCATATATGATGTCAGCAGCGACTAGCGCTCAACATGGGCAACGTTGTTCAGCTTGGCCTCGACCTGCCCCCACGTCGGGAGCGCCTCCCAATCGCCAACAGCCTGTATAACCATGGAACCGGTCAAATTGCCGAGACGGGTTGCTTCCTGCGGGGAGTATCCTTTTAACAAACCCGATAAAAATCCCGCGCAGAAACCATCTCCTGCTCCTACCGTATCCAGAACATTATCCGCCTTAAAGTACGGAACTTCCGTTAGGGTACCATTCGCCAATACGTAGGTCAAATCAGGGCCACCCTTCACGATGCACACAGCATTCATGGCAGATAAACGCTCAAGTACTTTTTGATCATTTTCTTCGTTATATAGAAGTTTCATCTCGTCCAGACCCGGTAAAAAGTAGTCCGCCAGTTCAGCTAAACGCAGTATAACTGGACGGGCCTCATCCGCTGACCATAGTTTGAGACGCAGATTTGGATCAAAGCTTACTTTCACCCCTGCCTGTTTGGCAATATGTATGGCAGCCTCTACCGTAGCAAGTCCGGACGGGCTTATCGCTGCCGTTATACCCGTAACATGCAATATCTTCGCCCCGGCAATATAGTCGGGATCCAGATCATCAGGTGTAATCGCACTTGCAGCAGATAGCTTCCTATAATAATGCACCGAGGCTTTCCCGGAAGCGTTCTCACGAATCATCAAACCAGTGGGCTCGTCATCACTTAAACGTACTCGGGATACATCTACGCCTTCACCGCGAATGGCTTTCAGAATCATACTGCCCATCGGATCATTGCCCAAACGTCCAAACCAACCACTGGTATGCCCCAGGCGGGATACGCCAATAGCCAGATTGCTCTCAGCACCCCCGAAAGACTTGTCCAGTGTGGCTGCATATTCCAGCCCTCTTGTATCCTTGGCGGTCAGCAAACCCATACTCTCCCCAAACGTAATAATTTCCGGGCTTGGATAGGGACTCGTTGACATGATTTCTTCCCCCCTTATAGTTACATTCCCTCATCTTCTTTTTCTATTGTCATCCTCTATGCAACCGTTGTCAATCCCGAAGCGTTCATTTTGTTGTCACAGCTTTGAGAAAAGATAACGCTTACCGATGTGAATTAAATCACAATAGATAATGAACATCCATATTACCCTTATTACAGATGCAAATGACCTTGCAAACAGGGTCTATAAGGGGGCTACACCATGAAAAATCAGACACTGATCCGGGATGATCAGGAATCTTTCTTTTACAATCTGCGCTTTATGCTTATCGTCTGTGTCCTTACTGGTAATGCACTTGAACCACTCATCACACGTTTTGCAGGAGCAGAAGCTCTGTTCCTGTGGATATATACGTTTCACATGCCACTCTTTGTATGGGTAACCGGGTATTTTGCGACACACTCACTTCAGGGTGCATCTGGGCGAAATGTCCTGAAGCAGATTGCACTACAGTATGTACTGTTTCAGTCCTTATACGCATTGATGGACTTTACCGTATTTCACACCCCCCATATGCGGCTATCCTTCTTTGCACCTTACTTGCTGTTATGGTTTCTCGCGAGTCATTTCTGTTGGCGACTGTTGCTTCGTCTGACGATTTCCTGGAAACCGATATATCGGCTGATTGGATCGATTGCGCTCGGTGTAATTGCCGGGTATTTGCCCATCGACGGGTTCTGGCTCAGCTTCAGCCGTACGTTTGTATTTTTGCCGTTTTTTGTCATCGGTTATGACTATGGAGCAACCATCCGTTCACGTTTATTATCCGGTTGGGGGCGAAAAACCGCAGCCATTCTCTCTGCTGCACTGTTGGTATGGATCGGGTATGGGGGTTTGAATATTTCAACCGGATGGTTACTCGGCAGCATGACGTACGCCGAACTGGGTCACCACGAATGGTATGCCGGCATCTTCCGGGTAGGTGTATACTTGCTGGAAATCGCATCGGCAGCATTGTTCTTGGCTTGGGTACCTTCCTTGACTTCCAGACTGACGGACCTTGGACGACGCACACTCTATGTGTTCCTGCTGCACGGGTTTCTCGTTCGTCTCGCGATCTGGTCTGGAGTCTACAGTTATATGGGAAACTCGGCGTATATTCCAGTCATACTTGTCATTGCCATACTCTTCGCAGTCACACTGGCTCTGCCGGCTGTACGTCACACGTTCAAACCCATAATTGAACCGGATATATCCCGCTTTTCTTTCAATCGGCATGAGGTGTTCAAACGGTCGGCCTAATGCTCTGACGGATCTCTTCACCATCGATTCTATCTTGGTGTGTTGTTTCAGGCTGGAAATAAGGTGGTAAATTAGGGGTACGCGCTACAAAAAACAACTTATCGTTGTAAGGAGTGATTTGTAATGGCACGTCAACCGACGTCAGAACGCAAGATGAGCCGTGAGGAAGCTGGCAGATTAGGTGGCAAAGCGACTTCCAAGAACCATGATCGAAGCTTCTACCAGATGATTGGAAAAAAGGGTGGAGAAGCGACTTCAGATGCCCATGACACTGACTTTTACAAGCAGATTGGTCGCAAGGGCGGCGAAGCAACCTCCGAAACTCATAATAAGGAATTCTATCGTGAGATTGGACGCAAAGGCGGAACAAACTAATGAATTCCGCTTGCCACATCGAAACATGATCATAGCTTTCCCGCAAATCAAGAAGTCTAATTCCATGAAAATGGTTTGAGGCTTCTTTCTATTGATTGTAGAAATATGACGACGGTTGTGATAGACTCAATAGAAAAACTGGGTGTTCACGGGTTTAAAGCAGCAAAGAATTTCACAAACTACGGGGAGCTCGACACCGGCTTGCCGGTCCTTTTTTTTAGAGTACGGATGAAATTAAACGACAGATGCACTGCCATTTACTTTTCCATTCATGTTGCTCAATATTATATATTTGGGGGGAATACACCATGTCAGCCAAGAAGATGCGTTCCGATATGATCAAAAAAGGTTTTGACCGTGCACCACACCGGAGTTTGCTCCGCGCAGCGGGCGTTAAAGAAGAGGATTTCGGCAAGCCGTTTATTGCCGTATGTAACTCATACATCGATATCGTGCCCGGCCACGTCCACCTTCAGGAATTCGGTAAAATTGTAAAGGATGCTATTCGTGAAGCCGGTGGCGTTCCATTCGAATTCAACACCATCGGAGTAGATGATGGTATTGCCATGGGACACATTGGTATGCGTTACTCGCTGCCAAGCCGTGACATTATCGCGGATTCCGTGGAAACCGTTGTATCTGCACACTGGTTCGACGGCATGGTATGTATCCCGAACTGTGACAAAATCACACCAGGCATGATGATGGGTGCGCTTCGCGTAAACATCCCTACCCTGTTCGTAAGTGGTGGACCAATGAAAGCTGGTCGTGACAGCAATGGTAAAGCTCTTTCCCTGACTTCCGTATTCGAAGGTGTAGGGGCTTACCAAGCAGGTAAAATTGATGATAAGAGCTTGCTTGAACTTGAACAGTTCGGCTGTCCAACATGTGGATCATGTTCCGGTATGTTTACGGCAAACTCCATGAACTGTCTGGCTGAAGCGATGGGACTGGCTATGCCAGGTAACGGAACCATTCTTGCCGTTGCTCCTGAGCGTCGTGAGTTTGTTAAACAATCTGCTACCCAATTGATGGAACTCATCAAATTGGACTTGAAACCACGTGATATCGTAACTGTAGAAGCGATCGATAACGCGTTTGCACTGGATATGGCGATGGGCGGATCTACGAATACAGTACTGCACACGCTGGCACTGGCTCATGAAGCAGGTATCGAGTATCCAATCGAACGTATTAATGAAGTAGCGAACCGCGTTCCGCATCTGGCGAAACTTGCACCTGCTTCCGATCTTCACATCGAAGACGTTCACAATGCAGGCGGCGTAAGCGCAGTGCTGAACGAATTGCTCAAGAAACCAGGCGCAATTCATGGTGACTGCATTACGGTAACAGGTAAAACAATCCGTGAGAACGTTGAAGGAAAAGAAATTCAGGATACAAATGTCATTCACCATCTGGATAACCCGCATTCCGAAAAAGGCGGCCTAGCTGTATTGTTTGGTAACCTTGCACCACAAGGCGCTATCATCAAAGTTGGTGCAGTTGATGCTTCGGTTGGCGGATACCACAAAGGTCCTGCCATCTGCTTTGACTCCCAGGAGCAAGCGCTCGAAGGTATTGCTAACGGCAAAGTTAAAGAAGGACATGTTGTTGTTATCCGTTATGAAGGACCAAAAGGCGGACCAGGTATGCCTGAGATGCTGGCTCCTACTTCCCAGATCGTAGGTATGGGATTGGGTGCCAAAGTTGGTCTGATCACCGATGGACGCTTCTCTGGCGCATCCCGCGGAATCAGTATCGGACATATTTCTCCGGAAGCAGCTGAAGGTGGTCCAATCGCCTTTGTTGAAGAAGGAGACATCATTGAGCTGGATCTGAACAACCGTATCATCGAATTGCACATCAGTGACGAAGAGTTTGAACATCGTCGCGCAGGTTGGAAAGGCTTTGAACCGAAAGTAAAAACCGGTTACCTGGCTCGTTATTCCAAACTGGTTACCAATGCAAGCAACGGTGGCGTACTGAGTATCTAATTCACTAATAAATAAAGGGTTGCTCTTCTGCCAAATCTGGCGAAGGGCAACCCTTTTCTTTTGCTGGTTGGTGTGATCAGTCCGTTTAATTCTGCTCTGGAAGTAACTCTTTTTCAATTAACAGCGAGCCATCTCTCGACTCTTCTACCGTTGCTGCTACCTGCGTCGTATGTTGACCGTAACGTTCAAGCAGTACATCCAGCGGCATGGCAATCATCTTGGGTACCAATTGTTCTGTACGCTGTTTCAGACGTTTGGTTCCTGCCGGATGGATCACACTCAACAGCAGCTTCAAGTATACTTTGGATGCAGCACTGAACGGCCCAGGGGGTAGGTCTTGTATGGTAAATCCGAATTTTTCCGGACCTCTGTTAATCATGCTCACACCGTATATCGCCTTGGCAGAGCGTAACTCAGGTTCGAGTGCCACCATGCGTGCCAAATCCGGCAATTGCTGTTCCATCGTCCGAATCATGCGAATAGCCAAATGCATACTGGAACGTGAAGTCACCCCAAGTTCAAACAACTTCTGATTGTCAAAATGCAGTTCAATGACCGGATCTCCGTTTTGAATGACATGACCATCACTCATCTCCATTCGTGCTCCGTGATATACACGGGATCGAAAGTGCAGCATTGGATCTTCTGGCGAAGCCGTCCGCAGATGATATACCCAGTGGAACAACTTCTCCCAACCCAGCCACAAGGCCACAACGAGTCGTTTCCATAACTTCAACGTTGTCTGTGGTTGATTCTTGTTCTGAGATTCGCTCACTGTGATACCTCCCATCAACGTATCGACGCGTACGCTTTGCAGGCCTAGTCGTTCAGCTTCCTGCAAGACGACTTCCAGCGCCTGAAGCATCTGCTCCGGCGCGTGTGCATCAGCACCAAGGGTCGTTCCTCGATCATGCAGCAGCATGACTTCACCGCCTCTCAGTTCCTTCAGCATCCGTTCGGTCAATCTCTGGGCACCTACTCTGCTTCTCCAGTCTTCAAACATGGAGGACCACAGTACAATCTTTCGTTCTTTCTTGCTGAAAAAATCAAACAAATTCATAATTCCCCACGGTGGACGATAATAACAAGTCTTCACGCCGGTTACTTCATGGATGATCTGACCTGTTCGCTGAATCTGATCTCGAACGGTACGTGGCCGCATGAGCCAGTTCGTCTTGTGAATATAATTATGAATGCCAATAAGATGGCCTTCGTCATGTATACGCTGAATGAGTTCAGGATGACTCGCAGCATGTTCTCCAACGACAAAAAATGTTGCTTTTGCTTGATACTGACGGAGCAGATCGAGCAGTCTAGGCGTATAGTGTGGATCTGGCCCATCGTCAAACGTTAATGCAAATTGTGTATCACTTTTTCCCCGTCTGAATACACGAAACCCGAAAAACCTGCTAATCAAACTTGGAATAAAGGCGTAAAAAGATGAAAGATACAATAACCACAGTAGAATACTCTGAAGTATCGTTGTCATGTTGCAAGCTCCCCACTTCTCCTGCTGAATTACGGTGCACTATGGCACTATCTAAAATAAACCGCCTTTAATTTTATCATAGTTCAGACTTTTCTTGAATCCTGTTTTCCCAAAAAGATAGCTATCGTGTACAATAAATACAATCTAATTATTGCCATCAAAAGGAGCCATGTCCATGCTACCGCTTTACAAAAAATACGGGCGAACTGTCTTTGACATCGCATTGCTCGTATTAACCGTGTATGTGATCATGTACGGTTTCAGTCAATTATACCATGTGGCTGCACCGGTCTTTCTATCATTCATTGTGTATTGGATGATTGAACCGCTGGCCAAATTTTTACATCGCAAAGGATTGCCCAAGACACTTGGAGCCGCCATCTCCGTCTTGTTGTTTCTTGCATTAATTGTCGCTGCCTTTTTTGGGGTAGGCTTGATTATCATTTCACAAATTTCCAATCTTCAAGATAATTTTCCCGTATACATTGAAATGATACAACGTGAATTCACCAATCTGGTTCTATTCATTCAGGACAAGTCAGACGCTCTCCCTGATGGAGTTATGGAAAAAGCGAATGATTATTTTGCAACCCTGACCGGGTTCCTGTCCAAATGGGTAACTAGCGGCGCGCAATTCGTTGTAGGTTTCCTCAGTTCATTCTCTTCGTTTATTACGAACTTCGGAATTGCGATTATTCTGGCATTTTTCCTCAGTATCGAGATTGAATCCTGGCGCAAGTTCGCCCGTGCGAAAACGCCCAAAACATTAAAGTTAGCTATTGAATTCATGCGTAATCACGTGTTCAAGACGATCCGCTCATATCTGAAGGCACAGTTGATCATGATGCTCATTACGTTTGTATTGATTTATGCAGGTTTGTTGATTTTGGGAACCTCTAACGCCTTTACCATTGCAGCAGTCTGTGCGGTCTTTGATCTGGTGCCACTGCTTGGTGTTCCTGTTGTGTTTATTCCATGGATCGTCTACTTATTCATTATAGGCAATAGTAGCCTGGCGATTGGCCTGATTGTCATTCTGGCAGTGACGATGCTGACACGACAATTGCTGGAACCGAAAATATCGGGTAACTCGATTGGTGTATCTTCGGCGTACTTGATGCTTTCGTTTATGCTGATCTCCCTTTCGATCTTTGGCCTGGCTGGTGTAGTGTTATCTCCAGTGCTTCTGATCCTTCTGAAAGAACTGTTACAACAAGGGTACCTGCAAAAGTGGATTCACCTGCCAAAAGATGAATTTGAATCCTCTCCATTGGTCATGGACCCACCCGTTAATAAGGCCTCATCGAGTTCTGCCGAGTCTACTGTACACCGTCCCATTCCTGCGAAGGATCATGAGGACTCCGCCAAATAGTCCATCACCTTCCTGAAGAGAGCCGTCGCCTGATGTTGGCTGTCAGGAGAGACATTTTGGACAAGAACAGCTACAGCATATTTGGGTTGTTCTACCGGTCCATAACCAATGAACCATTGATTGTTGCGCTTCTCTCCATGTTTCTGTACTTGAGCTGTACCTGATTTCCCTGCAACATGCCACCGCGCACGCTGCAGGGATTTTCCTGTTCCCTCACGGACTACCTTATTCATCCAGGATAACAGTTTATGCGCTGTTGCGGGAGCAATCTGTCCTGATGCTGAAGGCGAATCATGCAAGGGCATCTCCAGCATGGTGCCACCATCCGCATATCGAATGCGCTTAACGAGACGTGGGGCACTAACCTTTCCATCATGTAACAGTGTAACGATCAGATTGGCAGCTTGCAGAGGTGTAACCAAGACATCCCGCTGACCAATTGCGGTCTGTATTTTCGCACCTTCATCAGCAGAAGAAACAGCCTCTGTTCTCACACGCCCGTGATCCTCATGATCAAAGTGTCGTAACACAGGTATTCCTGCCATCTGCTTCCCCTCCCAGCCAATCGGACGCGCGAGTCCCAGACGATCAGCCGTGTTCTCCAGTTGTTCCATACTCAGCCTGCGCGCCGTTTCCGCAAATACGATGTTGCAAGACTCAGCGAATCCTTGCTCCAGATTCAAGTCTCCATGCCCGTGCTCCTTCCAGCAAGACAGCCCATATCTTCCGTACTCACCACCGCAATGGAATTCTTCTCCGTTAGAAACCGCATGATACTCCAAAGCAGCAGCCGCAGTGACAATTTTGAAAATGGAACCCGGTACGGCTCCCTGTACTGCACGATTCCCCCAGGCCGATTCTTTAGGGTCCACATGTTGTGGCTGATAGAAAGGGCGGGAGATCATGGCGCGAACATCTGCGTTAGCGGCATCTAACACAACAATGGCCCCTTCTTGTAATCCAGATTCTTGCGTCAACTCCTCCAAACCACGCTGTAACTCAGCATCCACTGTGGTTTCTACACGTAAAGGATAATGGCTATTGGTCGGTGCAATGACGTGCGGCTGAATATTAGGGATAATCTCTCCACCACCCGAGACCATGCGTGATACAAGCGTAGGGCCAATTCCCCTTAACAGCGGCTCAAGTGTCCTCTCCAGTCCCGCTGCCCCTGATTTCATAGCAAATGGCTGTTTTACTTCATCCTCATGCCCAGTTAGAACTTTGGAGGACTCAGGCTGTTCAGCCAGATAACCCATCCACTGCATTCCTGTATGCCCCTGAAGGTACCTTGTCATCATCGGATAGATGCCAGCTCCTTGCAGGTGCAAACTACGTAGGTGCTCCACCTGAGCCGCGTTCAAATGAACAGGCTGATGTGTACCTGCTGTCCAGAAATGAGGAATACTTTCCTGATTCCATTCCTTCTTCAATTGATCCGGATCGGTATGTAATATAGCTGCCAACTGTATCATCTCGGAGCCTTCTAATGCCCCTTGCTTGCGTAATTTCTCTAATGGACTTGCCTGTGGAAAAAGAACCAGTCCCCACTGCAGCTTACCGGTCAACGCCTCCCCCTTGTAATCCGTAAATTGTCCCCGCCCCGGGTCAAGCATCACCCCGCGTTCACGCTGCAATACAGACATTTCACGTACCGTTCGGTGAAATCCAGGCATCGTCTGATTCACCTGAACAATCTGGACCCATCCCAATCGTAATATAAGCAATCCAAAGACAAGAGTTAGAAGAATACAAGTTATAAAGATTCGCCGTTTCGCAAGGAGATGCATCCCAACCTCACCTTTTGTCGTTTTGACATATTATTGCTGATATGGCTTGGAATTATCCGGTAAACAAAAAGAAAACCTGTCCCATGTACGGGACAGATTCTCCTCATTTCAACCTTGGCTTGTTACACCGTAAAGCGTGACAAGGTTTCTTTCAGTTCAGTAGACACATTCTCCAGTTTGCCAGACAGATTAACCAGCTGGTTACTGATATTTTGCTGTTCACTGCTCAAGGAAGCTACTTCTTGGGACGTTGCAGAAGATTCTTCAGCTACAGCGCTGACATTGCTCATGGCTTCAGACAACGTACCTTGGGATTTGTTTAAATCTCCAATAGAACCTGTCACCATGCCCAGACGTTCCACAAATGCACCCATCTGTTCCTGTACGGAAGCAAAGATGACGTTGGTATCTTTAACCGCATCCATCTGTTCCTTGAATAACGGATAAGCTGCTGACAACGCATCCACGGTCTCATTCATTTCAGTCATGATTTTGTCTGTAATCTCTCCAACCATCTCAATGGATTGTCTGGATTGAGCCGCGAGCTGACGAACCTCATCAGCCACCACCATGAATCCGCGTCCGGCTGCACCGGCACGTGCTGCTTCAATGGTTGCATTCAGGGAAAGAATATTTGTCTGTTTCGTTATGTTTTGCAGCACTTCAAGCACTTTCAGAACAGAAGACGTGCTCTCTTTCAGCGAATCAACCTTATTCACCAGTGCACCAATCATTTCTTCTGTCTTCTGCGTTTTGGTCATCAACTGATTCAGATGTTGTGTTCCTGTCTGACTGGACTTCTCTACATGACGAGCAGAATCACCCATCTGTTCATTAGCAGCGATTACACTCTGCATCTGACGAGAGATATTGTCAGTTAATTCATTGCCACGTTCCGCTTCGGTTGCCAAACTGCCTGCACCGCCTGCGATCTCCTCTGTAGCTACGGCGATCTCCGAAGCAGATACAGCCGTTTTCTTGGATGCACTGCTCAGCTCAGAGGCCGTATCCAATACTTCCTGCGCAGAACGATTGGTTTGTTCAACCAGCTTAGTAATCTGCTCCATCATCAGATTGAAGGCAGTCGAGAGCTGACCAATTTCATCCTGGGAGCTATATGGTGTACGAACTTTAAGATTACCTTTCGCACCTTCCTGCATCAGGTCTTTCAATTTGCCGAGTGGACGAGCGATCATACGCACCATCCAGATCCCGATCAATACTGCAATCCCCGCATCAACCAGTGCCATCCACAGGGTCAGAGTCAGAATGCCTTTTGCGTCCTGAACCAAAACAGAGGTAGGTATCATACCAACCAGTTTCCAATTGGATGTATCCATCGTACTGTATACAGCCAGCATTTCCGTAGATTTGCCATCTACCGTATACTCCGTATTCGTGCTACCTGCTGGTTCGGTCAACTCTTTGACAAATGCAAGCTCTGTATCTTGTCCTGTACGATCCGAGATAGAGGATGCAACGACTTTATTATCCGGAGCAATCAGTTGAAGAATAGCTCCTGGCCCCAGATCAAGCGATTTCAATTGTTCCTCCAAAACTTCCAGTTTCAGTTCAATAACCAGAACATACGACTGAGTGGTCCCCTGCAAGTTTTTCATGGAACGTGCAATTTTAAACGTTGGCGTTGAGCCATCTTCTTTGACCTCTGTTGGAAGCCAGCGATAACCGCCCGCCTCAATTAACTCACTGTACCATGCTTCCTGGCGAATGCTGCCCATGGATGAACTGTTGCTGCCGGTACCCATAATGGACTTTGTATCGTCCGTAGGCACTAAATAAATCGCTTCCATAGATTTATTTGTAAATGCAACATTGGACAGTTGCTTGTTGATTGAACTTGAGTTCACGAATGTATCATACGCAGTCAAATTCGTATCTGACATTTTTTGTAGCAAGGACTGCATTTCCGGATCAAAGAAAATCTGTGTGGATGTATCGACAAACCGCTCCAAAATGATGTCCATTTTTTGCTTGGTCTGATCAATGGTCTCCTGATTGGCACGCGAAGCATTTTTCTCTATCGTACCTTTGGCCTTCGAATAGGATAATAGACCTAAACTCACTACAAAAATCATAATTGCCGCAAAAAAGATCAAGAACAGTTTAACCCCTACGGATTTAACCGGATTTGCCTTCTTAATCTGTTGGAAAGAAGACCCTCCAAGGTTTTTCCAATCCCGGTTTTTAAATTGTTTCTTCACCCAATCAGTCTTGAGCCAGCCCAGCTTGAGCTTGCTGCGGTCAATCTTAAACAATCTTTTGCCATTACCTGTCGTTTTGCTTTTGACTACTTTTTCTTTCTTCACTTTCTGAACCTTCTCAGGATTAACCTGCTCGACTTTTGTCACTTGCTCCCCACTGTCTTTCTGCTTCTTTTGAACCAATCCCATTCACCTGCCAGTAATTTACTTGTTAGATTTTTCTTTCTCTCCCCTATAAATATGTAGTATTCGACAGTTTTCTTCGTTCCCCTTTCACTTTCCAGAAATATTTTACAACTTTATTCCTATTTTTCTATAAAAAAAAGACCCCCATCTGCCGATATACGGAGGTCCCCATGTAAATTTCATAACACTATTTTGTTAAATCGTAATACAATATTGACACATTGTAGGTATTTGAGCCTACTTCTTTTTTCTCATCATATCGAAGTACGAAACCGGTTGATCTACCTTCATTTTAATCAGTTGCAACGGGTGACGAGCAGCATCTAGAACATTGCCCTCTTCATCCTGTATTTCGCCGACCACCTGTTTGAAAAAGTGACCTCCCGGACCGAAAAATTCGATTTCCTGTCCTGGTTTGAAGTGATTGCGCTGTTGAATGGTTGCCATTCCTGTGACAGCATCATACCCCATGACCAAGCCAGCGAAGTCAAAAGGTACAGCCTTTTCTTCCGGTTCATAGATATGATCTTCATGGTCTGGTGTATCATAGAAAAAGCCGGTATTGAGCGGGCGATTTGCCGCTTTGTTCATTTCTTCAACCCACTCAGGTTTCAGAACATAGTTGTCCGGGTCGGCCATATAAGCGTCAATGGCTTGACGGTATACGTTAACCACAGTTGCCACGTAGTGGATAGATTTCATACGTCCTTCGATCTTGAAACTGTCCACACCCACATCAATCAACTCTGGGATATGACCAATCATGCACAGATCCTTAGATCCCATGGAGAATGAATTATCCTGTTCCTGGAACAGAGGAAGCTGGTTCTCACCCAGTTTGAATGGCGCAGGTGCCTTCATCTGCATGTCCTCTTCGCTGACCCACACCGTATCTTCTCTCGCATCCTCGAACAGATCATACTTCCAGCGACAAGACTGGCAACAGCCACCCCGGTTGGAGTCCCGATCCGTAAAATGGTTGGAGAGCACACAACGTCCGGAATACGAGGAACACATCGCCCCATGAATAAAGGCTTCAATTTCGATATCCACATTGGCCTTGATCTCTTCAATCTCTTCAAAGCTGGTCTCACGTCCGAGAACAACACGTGGAAGTCCTTCATCTTTCCAGAACTTCACGGCTTGCCAGTTGAGTGTGGATTGTTGAGTACTTAGATGTACCTCAAGGCCTGGCACAGCACGAAGAGCTACTTCAATGATAGCCGGATCGGCTACGATGATCGCAGAGATCCCCGCATTATAGAGGTTTTGCAGGTACGTTTCGATACCCTCAACATCCTCATTATGTGCATAGATGTTCGTCGCTACGAACACTTTGGCTCCATACTTTTTGGCAAACTCCACACCTTCACGCATCTCTTCAAAGCTGAAGTTATCCGCGTTGGAACGCAGTCCATAGGCCTGTCCACCGATATATACGGCATCTGCACCGTAATGGATCGCAAATTTCAGTTTTTCCAGATTACCCGCCGGAGCTAGCAGCTCCGGTTTGTCCAGACGGTTACGTTTCCCCGAGAACTTCCGCTGTACCGCCACTGTTTCCATTCTGTTCACCTCATCTATTAATACACTTGTTCTTTATAGAAAAATCCAAACGACAATTCACGTTCAGGGTCCTGTAACTTCCGCACCTCAGCGAGCCACTCTTCAGAAAAAGCATATGCATCGGCATCGGCTACATAACTGTCAATCGCTGTCCGATATGCACGTACAACAGCTTCGTTGTAGGTAAGTGATTTTAACATACCTTCAATTTTGAAACTGTGCACACCCGCCTCCATCAACAGATGAAGATCTTCGAGGATACATATATCCTCTGAGCTCATAATGTGTGTACCGTTAATATCCTCATAGATCGGGAATTTCTCATCCCGGCGTTCAGCCTCGATCAGGAACAATCCCCGTTCTTTGCCCAGATGTCCCTCAACCGGCCGTCCTTGATGAGCCATGTAACTTTGCACCAGACTGCGCTTGGAATGATAAATATTCGTCATGCCATGCACCTGAACCTGAGCTTCCACCTTCAGAAAAGGAACCATTTCCGTCAACTCGTCCATATTCAACTCTCGGGCAAGTACAACGCGACTCGCTCCCTTGGTTCCCCAATAGTTGGCCGTCGCATAGTTCGTTGAAGTCATCTCCGCATTCCAGTGCAGCTTCACATGTGGAGCGTATTCCTTCATGGTGGCCTGCACGGATGGATCATTAAACTCCACACCATCAATACCGATTCTGCCAAGTGATTGAACATATTCAGGCAATTCTTTCAACAGTTCGTTGGACATCAGATTAGTCATGGATACATACACACGCGCCTGATGTTTGGCTGCAATGGCAACCACCTCTGCTGTCTCTTCCACGCTAAAGCTGCCTGGTAGACGCATGCCGAATCGATCATCTCCAATGACCAGAGCATCTGCTCCAGCCTGGAGCAGCACTTCTGCCTCTTTCACATTCGCTGCTGTAACGAGCAGTTCATGTTTCTTACTCATATAATCCCCTCCGCTTATTGCGCAGCCTTACTTTTGGCTATATTTTGCTGGTGTTCCTTATACGTTTTGGCAAATAGATGTCCAGACGAGCCATCCTTTTTTGTCACATAGAACAGATACTCCGAAGCTTCCGGATTTAGCGCTGCCTCAATGGACGGAAGACTTGGACTGGCAATCGGACCGGGTGGCAAGCCTTTGTTCAGGTACGTATTATAGGGACTTTTCACCTTTAGATCCTTGAAAAACAATCGTTCCTTCGGTCTGTCGAGCAGATATTGCACGGTAGCATCAATCTCCAGCTTCATATCTTGATTGATCCGATTGTAGATTACACCTGCAACCAGAGCACGTTCCTCATCCACCACAACTTCTTTCTCCACGAGTGATGCAATCGTCAGCAGTTCATGCAGAGAAAGGTTCTTTTCCTGAAGCTTGGCTTCCAAATCAGGAATGGAATTAATCTTAGTCTGGAATTCTTCCAGCATCCGTTGCATCACATCATGTGTGGAACTTCCCTTTTTCAGCTCATACGTCTCCGGGAATAGATACCCTTCCAATACGTAGCGAAGTTCTTCATCCACTGGAATATCTTTGATGATATCTACATCGAAGGCCGAAGGATCATTGGCCAGCTTAATGAATTCATCCCGATCTACAACATGCTCATAAGAAAGCTTACCCGCCATTTGCAGAACGTTATAACCCTCTGGAATCGTAAATTTCACCATTTCTTCCGGTATAACTTCCCCACTACTCAGCTTGCTAACAATCTCATCATATGTCACGCCAGGATTCATAGAATATGTACCCGCCATGAAATTTGAACCTAGTTTCTTCCACTTTAAATACCCTTTGAAGGTTAACCCACTTCGGATGAGGCCTTCTTCTTGAAGCTGATCCGCGATTTTCGAAGTTCCCGATCCGCTCTTAATCTCGAATACGACTGGTTCTGTAGAAGCTTCCACAGGACGCATCATACTCCATACGTATCCACCTGCGCCTCCGGCAAGAACTACAATGATAAGCAGTATGACTACAATTGCTTTCCCTTTCAAAAAAGAAACAACTCCTTTACACAACCAAAAAGAGCGGACTTCTCCGCCCTCCCGGTTTCTTCAATTTGAAGCTGATTTAATCTTCGTCTATCGGGAGTGTACACTCATCATACAATTCCGAGATGTTCTCCCACTCATCATCATCGTCGATCGTAACTAACTCCGGCATGATCTGGTCTTCACTTCCAGGTGATACCCGCAGAAGTTCAACCTCGTCATAAGGTCGCAACGAACTGCGGAGCACCGCGTACTGCTGACCGTTCACTTCGAACTCAGCCAACAAGTCATACGGTTGTGATTTACCGTTCTCTTCTTCGAGCTCAACATGAGCACCGAATGCCAGACGCAGTGAATCTGTCCATTTCAGGTCTTTGCGGCTATATTCCGTCATTTAGTTCGCTTCCTCTTCATCTTCAGCAAGAAATGTATTAAACGTCTCCTCGACGATATCCCACTCGGCATCATCTTGGATGACGAAAAGTTTAATATCGTCGCCCTCTTCTTCATAACGGAATGCATATACATCCGTTTCGCCATCTTCAGGTTCAACCGGAGCAACCATCATGTACTTGGCCTCCGAACCGTCTACTTCAAACTTCATGATGACTTCAAATTCCTCTTCATTACCCTCGTCATCCGCAATGTAAATAATTTCCGCTTCTTCTTCCATACCCAGTTGATCTTCAGCCATTGTTGATCCCCCTCACCTTCTACTATTGGCATCCAAATAATTTTGCAAAATCAAGCTTGCGGCCATTTTGTCCACAACTTGCTTGCGTTTTTTCCGACTGACATCCGCTTCAATCAGCGTACGTTCTGCTGCCATGGTTGTCAGCCGTTCATCCCAAAGGTGAACAGGTAAATTCAGTTCATCCCGCAGGCGATCGGCAAAAGCAATGCATATCTCACCGCGCGGTCCTACGGTGCCGTTCATGTTTTTGGGAAGTCCGACTACGATCTCACTAATCTCATGCTCACGCACAAGATCGGCAATCCGAGTGAACTCACCTTCATCACGGCGGCGTTCAAGTACTTCCAATCCCTGGGCAGTCCAACCGAAGACGTCACTCGCGGCAACTCCGATTCTTCGGTCCCCATAGTCCAAACCTAATATTTTCATCCATGCTCTCCCATCCTGGGGCCTGCTCAGGTCGATTACAAATAATCGCCTTCTCAAGCTTCAGGCTGTCTTCTGTCGGTTCATTTCCCGCTGCCTGCAAGGCTGCAACACAGCGGAAGCGGCGTACATTACCGGTGATTGGCCAGATAGGAACGTACAAGCTCTTCAATCAGCTCATCGCGCTCCTTTTTACGGACCAGACTACGTGCGTTGTTGTGACGAGGAATGTATGCCGGGTCTCCAGAAATCAGATACCCAACAATCTGGTTGATCGGATTATACTCCTTATCGACCAATGCATCATATACCGTGAGAAGAATCTCTTTGGATGATGCTTCCTGTTCGTCACCTTTCACATTAAATTTAACCGTCTTATCCATGGAGTCCATTGATGACACCTCGCTCCTGCATGAACATGGGGACCATGTCCTGCCGAATTGATTTCTGTTTATATAATAACATATTCTGACTGCCACAAGTAAACAAAGGATAAGGCAATTGTGTTTTTTGCTTGTCCTTTACTGGCTTCAGCATATTGCATCATTCGATTCCACACGCTCTCGGGTACAAAAAATAAACGAACAGAACCATTTCGATTTATTTTTTGACGATTGAAAGCCACTCAATGGATTTATGCATTATGCCCGCTAACCAGCGAAACCGCCAGTTTCAGCGCTTCATCCAGCTTGGTCGCATCCTTACCTCCGGCTTGCGCCATATCTGGACGTCCACCACCGCCACCGCCGCATACTGCTGCGACTTCTTTGACGATTTTGCCTGCGTGTAATCCTTGTTTTACTTGTTCAGCAGGTACTGCTACAACAAAATTCACTTTGCCGTCCGCTGGAGCACCCAATACGAGTACCGCGTTAGGCAATTTTACTTTCAACTCATCTGCCACTGTACGCAGCGCATCCATGTTCGGAGCATCTACGCGTGCTGCCAGCAATTGTGTATTTCCTGCTTGTACCACTTGATCGGTCAATTGACCCGCTTCCATAGCACTCAGCTTGCTTTGCAGGGATTCAGTCTCTCTGGCTGCTTCTTTCAGTTGTTGGTTCAGACCTTCAATCCGTTTAGGTACATCAGCCACATTTGCTTTGAGCAGTGCTGCTGATTGTTTAAGCAGTTCCAACTGGCTTTCCACATACAGATATGCGCCGCGGCCAGTTACAGCTTCGATCCGGCGTACGCCGGATCCAATTCCGCTCTCGCTCACCAGTTTGAAGATTCCAATCTCTGAAGTATTATTTACGTGACAGCCGCCACAAAGTTCCAAACTGTAGTCTCCGACTTGAACGACACGTACAATATCTCCATATTTTTCGCCAAACAGGGCCATTGCCCCCATTTCTTTGGCTTCATCAATAGCTTTCAGCTCGATGTTCACGTTCAGACGATTCCAGATCTGTTCGTTCACTTGACGCTCAATTTCTGTCAACTCTTCCGGCGTAATGCTGCCGAAGTGAGAGAAGTCAAACCGTAGACGCTGTGGCTCTACGAGCGATCCTGCCTGGTTTACGTGTGTGCCGAGCACATCTTTGAGTGCCTTGTGCAGCAAGTGGGTTGCTGTATGGTTTTTGATAATGTCGCCACGTTTCGCTGAGTCTACTTCGGCGTTGATCACATCACCTACACGCAGTTCACCAGACTCCACAGTCACCAGATGTACATGTTGTCCGAGTGGAGCTTTGAACAAACCTTGTACTTTTGCTGTTACACTAGCACCTCGCAGCAAGCCCTGATCACTCACTTGACCCCCACTTTCCGCGTAGAACGGAGTCTTGTCCAGAACAACCTGACACGTCTGTCCTTCGCCTACAGATTCAACAAGGGCGTCACCAGCTACGATGGCTACCACTTTTGCTTCCGTCAACAGGTCAGTATAACCAACAAACTCGCTTTTAACCTCCAGATCAGCAAGTGGTCCGCCTTGAACTTTCATGCTCTCGTTCTCTTGACGCCCAGCACGTCCAAGCTCACGTTGTTTCTGCATGGAAGCATCAAAACCTTCACGGTCCACAGTCAGACCATGCTCTGCTGCATAATCTTCTGTCAGGTCAAACGGGAAACCGTACGTATCATACAGCTTGAAAGCTTCAGGTCCGCTAATAACGGTGCGTCCTTCTGATTTGGCTGTGCCGCTGATATCAGCCAGAATAGCCAGACCATCTGTTAGAGTTTCGTGGAAACGCTCTTCCTCGGTTTTGATTACTTTGGCGATGAACTCCTGTTTGTCTACTACCTCAGGGTAGTACATGCCCATCACTTCACCAACGGTTGTTGTCAATTCATACAGGAATGGACGGTCAAGTCCAAGTACTTTTCCATAACGAACTGCACGGCGAAGCAAGCGGCGGATGACATATCCACGTCCTTCATTACTTGGCAGAACGCCATCACCTACTGCAAAGGCAACCGTACGGATATGATCGGCAATGACTTTCAGTGCAACATCAATCTCTACGCTGTCGTTATATTTCACATCCGCAAGAGCGGCTGTTCTTTGAATCATCGGTTGGAACAGGTCTGTGTCGAAGTTGGAGTCCACATTTTGCAGAATGGAAGCAAAACGCTCCAAACCTGCACCTGTATCAATATTTTTGTTAGGAAGCGGTGTGTAGCTGCCGTCCTTGTTATGGTTGAACTGGGAGAATACCAGGTTCCATACTTCCAGATAACGTTCGTTTTCCCCACCTGGATACATTTCAGGATCACTCATGTCGTTTCCGTAAGCTTCGCCGCGGTCATAGAAGATCTCGGTACAAGGTCCACATGGGCCTTCGCCGATATCCCAGAAGTTTTCATCCAATTTGATGATACGTTCAGCAGGCAGTCCCACTTTTTCGTTCCACAGTTTGAAAGCTTCTTCATCTTCCGGATATACCGTTACGGAAAGACGTTCCGGATCGAAACCGATCCACTCTTTGCTGGTCAAGAACTCCCATGCCCATGTAACCGTCTCTTCCTTGAAGTAATCTCCAATAGAGAAATTGCCGAGCATTTCAAAGAACGTATGGTGACGACGCGTTTTGCCGACATTCTCAATATCATTGGTACGGATACATTTTTGGGAGTTCGCTAGACGCGGGTTCTCCGGCTTCTCACGTCCGTCAAAATATGGTTTGAGCGGTGCCATACCTGCATTGATCCACAAAAGGGAAGGATCGTTGTGAGGCACGAGCGATGCGCTCGGCTCGATTTTGTGACCTTTACTTGCAAAAAACTCTATCCATTTGGACCGGATTTCACTGGCTTTCATACTGGATGCCCCCATTAAATTATAATAGTCCGTTGCGTATTCGCTCCGGTTGGTCAACATTGTTTTTGTAAAAATAAACACAAAAAACGCCCCTGAATAATCAGGGACGATGTCATCGCGGTACCACCCTGGTTATTGCTGTTCATCCCTTGCTGCATGGATAAACAAACAATCTCCTCGTTCATGCGAAATAACGGTCGCTCCCGGCAGGGTTATCCTGCACTCCGAAATCAGCTTTCTGCCGCTTCATCTTTCAAGACTCTTCCAGCCATCAGTTCAGGCTCACCCTGATCCGATGAAGTCTATTCTCTGAGGAAAGGAACCCTCGGCGTACTTTATTTCATCATCGATTTCATGTTCTCAACATACACACTCATTATATCGGTAGCACAAGCGGGTGTCAACGCGGCCTCGTTGATGTTTTAGCCCTACTAATTAGTCGGTCCTTCGTTTGATGTAATAGGCGAAAAAGTGTTGCACAATCACCTTCAGCACGGCAAAAACGGGTACTGCCAGAATTAAACCTACAATGCCTGCCAATTCACCTCCGACGAGCAGTGCAAATATAATCGACAGTGGATGCAGATGCAACGTACGTCCCACCACCTGAGGAGAAATAACATTACTCTCCAACACCTGGCACAGTGTGTTCACAATGACAACAAGTAGTACCATTTTAAACGATACGGTTGATGCCATGACCACAGCAGGAGCAGCGCCGAGAAACGGCCCCAAGTAGGGCACAATGTTAAACACAGCTACAATGCTTGCAAGCAGCAGGGCATACGGCATATCAATGACGATATAACCAATGTAGGCAAAGATACCAACAATGACACAGACAATAAACTGTCCCCGAATGTAGTTCCCCAGTGCAGTATCGATCTCTTTCATCACCGAGACAATCGCTTTACGACGTGAACGCGGAAGATACGCCACAATGGTGCGTTCAAACACCTCAAAGTCTTTTAACATATAAAAGATCAGAAATGGCACGATAAACACATTGAATAACACATTAATGGTCGCCCCGATATTGTCCATAAGCACGGCAATTCCCTGAGTTAGTCGATCCTCCATCTGAAAAAACCAACTGTTCATGCCTGTTCGCACACTTGGCGGCATTAATTTGTGATCCATATTGTTCATCAGGCTCTGGGCACGCATGGACAGTTCCGGCATATGCTCGTTGAGTTCCCCCAGCTGTTCAATCAAAACTGGAATGACATTCATTAGAATGACACCAAGGCAGGTCAGGAAAAAGGCATATATGAGTAGTACCGCAATCGTACGCGGCACCTTGCGCCCTCCCAGCATGCTGACAATCGGATTAAGTACATAGGATATGATAAGGGCTACGATAAAGGGCGCCAGCACTGTTTTTAAGAAAGCATATATGTGAAGCAGTAAAGGCCGTAGCATCCATATAAAGTACAGAATAATCAATCCGAGCAACAGCCAGATCGCGTAACGGAACAGCTTGTTTTTGGTTAATTGCTCCACTTGCATCTCTCCTTTTGGACTGGCTCTGAGAGTCAGTATATGTAGGAAAGGTAATATTTATTAACACAGCGCAGAAGTGGAAAGGAGCAATCCGAACATTTTTTCTTAAACCCAAAAAACGCCTCCTTCATCAGAGAAGGAAGCGCATTTTGCAGTATAGGTTAGCATATAATCAACCATACACCAGCCGAACCACTATGTAACCGCATCTATATACATCTGCCAACAAGTAACGACAGCCTCTCATGACAGACATTGTCATGAAACCGCATATAGAGGAAGTTATCCTGCTTATTAAGAAGAAGCGTGAAGATGAGGGAAGTCTTGCGGCAGCTCGTCCCCGAAAAAGAGATCATCCAGGGAGCTCAGCGTACCGTCTTCTTCCACCTGATATACAGACATTTTCTCACCGTTCACCGTTAATTCGATAAAGCATCCCCAGCAATAAAACTGGTGGGAACCAATTTTCCCGATATCTTTGGAACTACAGTTTGGACATTTCATATTCGTTCACCTATCCATTAACAGAATGAATGGCATTTTCCAAGCGTTGTTCACTCAGAGACGGCACCATAATGGCACTTTCCCCGATGGACATATCGCTTGTACATGGCAGCCATTTGCGGCCCTCGATCAGATCGGACACAAAACCGTCCGTAATTTCAATCCCTATTATTGTATTTCCCAACTCTTGGTCAAAATAAACATCGGAGACACGCCCGAGCAGCAAACCTTCTTCGGTGAGCACGGACATCTCCTTCAATTTAGACCGACCGAGGAGGTACGTGTATTTTATGTCGTCGGCTCCCGTCTTGCGGACAGCCTGTTGATTACGGATCATGACGGCATCTTCGCCGTAGGCAACGATATCTTGCCACTGCACGATTTTGACATGATTGGTAAACAGACCTTTGTTCTCAAGCTCAATGCCTTCGATCTCCCAATCATCATTCACAATGAAATCCTGGATTTTACCGACCTGCTTCCCGTCCTCAACATCAAAAACGGCAAGTCCGATCATTTCCTGAAGCTTCATCGCTGGGTCCCCCTCATCTTCTTATCATTAAATAGACGCGGCGCTATTGCTAGGTATGCCCAAAGTTGATGAGTGGCAATCAGACGCCGATCATCAAAACCGCTTCTATCCAACCGATGAAATGGAACTTCTTCCCTCCTTCTGTTCCATGTGTAAAGTTCCCCTTAGGGTCTATTACGCAGTCGTCCAAGAATGGTTCCAATTTTTTCGGCGGTTATCATGATTTCTTCCGTAGTATTACCCAATCCCCAGCTAAATCGAATCGCAGAGTGTAAAAATGTTTCAGGCAATTTCATCGCTTTGAGCACATGAGAGACTTCAAGTGAACCGGAAGTGCAGGCAGAACCGCTTGCAACAGCAATCCCTTCCATATCCAGATTCATTAACATTGTCTCTGTGGACACTTCCGGAAAGCTGATATTCAGGATGTTTGGCAGCGTATGGTCCGGGTGTCCATTCACGTGAAAATGCTCCGTCCCCACATGAATTTCAAGCTGTTGCAACAAAAGCTTCCGCAATGCCAAATCATGCTGACGATGCATCTCCGTATGTACTGATGCAATCTTGAGAGCCTCTGCAAATCCGGTAATACCTGCGATATTTTCCGTACCAGCGCGACGCTGACGCTCTTGCAGGCCACCATGAGCTCTAGCTTCCAGCACAATACCTCGCCGTACATAAAGTGCACCCACGCCCTGAGGTCCGTTGATTTTATGCGCAGAGAAGCTGATCAGATCCACAGGCAGTTCCTTACAGGAAATATTCTGGCTGCCCAGAGCCTGAACTGCATCGGTATGGAAAAGGATATTATGCTGACGTGCAAGCTCACCCACCTCACGGATCGGCTGAATCGTGCCTACTTCATTGTTGGCATACATCATGGTAATCAGCACCGTATCCGGCCGAATGGCCTCTTGCAACTCATCCAGATTTATTCGTCCATGACGATCCACAGATAGATAGGTTACTTCATAACCTTGCCGCTCCAATTCCTGACACGTATGCAAGACAGCATGGTGCTCAATTGCGGTCGTAATGACGTGTTTCCCCTTATCCTGTCTGGATGAGACTGCACCGAAAATGGCCAGATTGTCGCTCTCCGTGCCGCCTCCGGTGAATACCAATTCGTCCGGGAAACAGCCCAAAGACGCCGCAATGACATCCCTTGCTCCGCTGACAGTCCGTTTGGCCTCACGCCCAAAGGCATGGATACTTGATGCATTGCCAAATTGTCCTGTCATGACGTTCATCATCGCTTCTGCGACTTGTGGATGCATAGGTGTCGATGCGGCGTGATCCAAATAAATTCGTTTCATTTATCTTCACCCCGTTATATGTTAAATTATCTTATTTTTCTGTTATGGCATGGATAAAGCCCCCAAATGGGGGCTCAAGTATGTTACCATGTCATGCTCATCGCAGTCATTGTTAAATATAAAACATGTAGCTATCTTTTTTGTCCTGATCCTGGAAGGTAATCAGGTCTTTCAGTGTTGTGGAATCCAACACTTCCGCAATCCCGTCACGAATACGCAACCACAGATCACGTTTCGCCGGATCATCTTCCTCTGTGAAATCTACTGGAGAGATTGGCCCTTCCAGTACACGGATTACATCGCCTGCAGTTACGGTTGCAGGATCACCCGCAAGGATATAACCGCCGTAAGCACCTCTAATGCTCTTCACCAGTCCTGCATTACGCAGTGGAGCGATCAGTTGCTCCAGGTAATGCTCCGAAAGCTGGTTGCGCTCAGCAATGCTTTTAAGTGATGTAGGGCCTTCGCCTATTCTGGCAGCAAGCTCCATCATGATTGTGAGGCCGTAACGGCCTTTTGTCGATATTTTCAAAGGAGTCACCTCTTTCAATTTTCAGAAACAATTGGAAACTTTATATTTAATCCTATGGTCCATGACCGTATGTTTCAAGATCTGTCCACAGCGGAGAAGCATAGAAATTAGAATAAATCTTCTAATCCTCCGTATTCCGATCATAACCCTCAGCTAATGTTAACATATCTGCATGCTTTATGGAAAAGAAAGATTGACGATATTCCAAAATGTGCGTCTGTGGTGGACACTATCCAAAATTGGCCGGGTGTATCGTATCTTGAGTCCGGTTATGCTAGAATAAGAAACGAAACACATTTATATATAGAAATGGTGATAACGATGTCCAAAACAATTGAAAATACACGGGTCGTCGTTGGCATGTCCGGAGGTGTCGATTCTTCCGTTACCGCACTGTTGCTGAAAGAGCAAGGGTACGATGTCATCGGCATTTTCATGAAAAACTGGGATGACACCGACGAGTTCGGCCACTGTACCGCTGAAGAAGATTCAGAGGATGTACGCCGCGTATGTGAACAGATCGGCATTCCTTACTACACTGTCAACTTCGAGAAAGAATATTTTGATAAAGTATTTACCTATTTCCTTGATGAATATAAGTCGGGCCGCACGCCAAATCCGGATGTCATGTGTAATCGTGAGATCAAATTTGGTGAATTCCTGAACAAAGCTCTGGATCTCGGCGCAGATTATGTAGCTACAGGACACTATGCTCGCCTGATTGAAGAAGATGGCACACTCAAGTTGCTTCGTGGTGTGGACAACAATAAGGATCAGACCTATTTCCTTAACGCACTCAATCAGAACCAGCTGTCCAAAGCCATGTTCCCGATTGGTCATCTGCCCAAACCGGAAGTACGCAAAATCGCAGAAGCGGCTGGTTTGTATACTGCCAAGAAAAAAGACAGCACAGGTGTCTGCTTCATCGGTGAGCGTAATTTCAAAGAGTTCCTGAGTAACTATCTGCCTGCCAAAGGCGGAGACATGGTTGATATCGCAACCGGTGAAGTCAAAGGTCGTCACGACGGTCTGATGTACTACACACTTGGACAGCGCCAAGGTCTTGGCATTGGTGGTTCCGGCAATGGTGAACCCTGGTTCGTTGCAGACAAGAACCTGGAGAAGAATCAACTGCTTGTTGTTCAGGGCGATGCCCATGCAAGCCTGTACTCCACTGGTCTTACCGCAACGGGTGTGAACTGGATTGCCGGTACAGAGCACATGCCTAATGTGCCATACCGTTGTACTGCCAAGTTCCGCTATCGTCAGCCGGATCAAAGTGTAACATTGACCTGGCAGGAAGATGGAAGTGTGGATGTACAATTTGACCAGCAGCAAAAAGCCATTACACCAGGACAAGCCGTTGTTTTCTACGACGGAGAGGTCTGCCTGGGTGGGGGTACGATCGATCAGGTGCAAAAAGTGCCTGTACCCGCGATGCAATAATAGAGCTTGTCCATTAAAATGCAGATTATACACAATACCGTGTATCCCTATTAAAAAAGCCGTCTTTCATGTATACCATGAAGGATGGCTTTTTTCCTGCTTATTTTTGCAAAAAAATTAAAAATAGTTCGTTATGCAGTCAACCAGACTCCTGCCCAGGCAGCCAACACCCCAACTACAACCGAACTGACAACGTAGAGCGCCGCGCTTGCGTATCGTTGTCGACCCAGAAGTCCTAACGTCTCATAACCAAACGTAGAGAACGTCGTGTACGCACCGCAAAATCCGGTTCCCCACATCACCCAGATTCCATCTGAGATCATTGTAGATTGGTGCCACCCGTATAACAACCCAAGCAGCAGTGAACCACTGATGTTGATGATCCATGTTCCCCATGGAAAAGCCGTTCCCAGCAAGCCAGAGACCCATTTTCCCAGACTGTAACGCAGTACCGCACCCAGCACACCTGCAAAACCAATCCACAGGATCATGAGGCATCACCCTCTTGTCTTGGTGCTCCCAACATACGCTGTCCATGGCTTATTCCCAGCGCACAGAGCAACAATCCTGCCAACAGACTTACGATCATATAAATAGCGGCACTGATCCATTCGCCCCCTTCGGATAAACGAACAATATCCAGTGTATACGTGGAAAATGTCGTAAATGCGCCAGTAAAACCTGTACCAATCGCCAGTCGAAGTTGTGGTGTTATTTTGCCTGGAACAGCTATGGTAAAGAACCAACCCAAAAAAAGGCTGCCAATCGCATTGATTAACAGCACCGCCCAAGGGAACCCCCCATGGACAGTGGGTATCGCTAACTGTATGGCATATCGGGTTAATGTACCGAGAAATCCACCCGCCCCTATATACAAAAGCTCTTTCATGTTGTGTGCATCTCCCGAGTGATCTGTCTGTCTTACAGTTCTCTGCGCCGCTGTTGGTTCAGCCTGATCTTCGATTCGTTGCCTTGCTCCGTTGCCTCATAGAATACTCTCCGTGAGAGTTGCTTTGGCAAATATTCTTGCTTCACATAATGCCCAGGGTAATTGTGCGGATATTGATAGCCCTCATGTCCGAGCTTCAAGGCACCCGAGTAATGCGTATCTCGCAAGTGAAGCGGAACTTCTGCCGATTTTACCTCATCAATCGCGTTCATGGCTTTGGAAATGGCGGTGTACACCGCATTGGATTTTGGACTTTCGACCGCAAACAGTATCGCTTGTGCAATGTTCAGCTTGGCTTCGGGCCAGCCGTTATTTCGGTACGCATCAAGTGCTCCAATCGCCTGAGTCATGGCTTGCGGGTTCGCAAGTCCAATATCTTCACTGCTCGCTGCAATCAGACGCCGAATGAAGGTCATCGGGTCCATGCCGAGCTTCTCCACCGCGTATAGAAACCAGAACAGCGCCGCATCACTGGAACCCCGAATACTCTTGTGAAATGCAGACAACACATCATACTGTGTGGATTCATCCGCCTTCACAATGGGGCGCCGAATAGACTCTTCAGCTACACTAAGCGTAATATGAATGGACCCATCCTTCTCCGGTGGCGTGGTCAACGCAGCCAGTTCAAGCGCGTTAAGCGCACGCCGAATATCTCCGTTGGCCATCGTTGCAATATGCTCAAGCGCTTCGTCGTCCGCATGCAGTTCCATGAACCCCAGACCTTTGTCCGTATCACTCAATGCTCTGCGCATCGCAATAAGCGAATGCTCCTTGTTCAGTGATTCTAGCTGGAACAGGGTGGATCGACTCATCAAGGCTCCATTGACATAATGAAAGGGATTCTCTGTTGTCGCGCCGATAAAAATAATCGTGCCCTTCTCTACCGCTGGCAATAGCGCATCCTGACGTGAACTGTTAAACCGATGTACCTCGTCGAGGAACAAAATGGTTTTCGTTCCATACAGCTGTTTGTTCGTTTGCGCCTGTTCGATGACCTCACGCACATCCTTGACGGAAGCTTCCACCGCATTCAGACGTACAAACTGTCCTTGCGTTTGCTGGGAAATAATATGTGCCAAGGTAGTCTTGCCACATCCCGGCGGGCCGTATAACAAGATTGACGAAATCTGATCAGCCTCGATGGCGCGCCGGAGTAATTTCCCCGGTCCAATAATATGTTCCTGTCCAATATATTCATCCAGATGCTCTGGCCGCAAGCGGTCCGCGAGCAGTCTAGCTTGTGGTTTTGAGTCCTGTTGAAACGAAAATAAATCCATTGCTCATCACTTCCTTAACGGATTGCCTTGCCTTGATTACAATTATACCTCTGATGGTTCTCCACTCTCTATCATATCATACTCTCGCGGTAACATAGCCATAAATGCATGAAGTGCACTGCTGACAAAGGCATCCTTGCGAGTAATAAAATGAGTCATCATGCGATTCATACCTACGGGGAGTGTATGCGTGCGCAGTAATCCATTTTTGATCTGATGCCTAATCACAATCTCTGGTAACAAGGAAATTCCCATGCCGGACGTAACCCCACTAATAATCGCTTCAAGGGTTCCAAATTCCATAATCACTGGGCGGGTAACACCACCCACTTCTAACCATTCCTCCAAAACCTGACGATAGGAACACCCCATGCTGTAGACAAGAATGGGTTTACTCTTAAGATCTTCATCCGTAGGACCCATACCAGAATAGACAACAAATAGTTCCTCATCAAATACGGGAATAGAAACGATGTCAGGGTGATCACAGGGACAGCCTATAAATGCTCCCTCCAATTCATACCCAATCACTTGATCCATAAGCATCTGCGAATTACCAGTAACCAGTGACAAGGAGACATCTGGATACTGTTTATAATATCTGACGAAAAGTTCAGGTAGTCGCACAGCCGCCGCGGTTTGTGTAGACCCTATTCGCATTGGACCCGATGGTGTGCTCGTCGCCCGAAGCGCCTTGGAAGCATCATTCAGCAAACCAATAATTTTATCTGCATAGGTCAGCAGCATCTCTCCGGCTGGAGATAACGTCATGCCTCGGTTATGACGAATGAACAACGTTGTACCTACTTCTGCTTCCAGATGCCGGATTCGTGCCGTTACGTTGGATTGAACATACCCCAGTTTAGAAGCAGCTTTGGTCAGATTCCCTTCCTGTGCAACACACTGAAATATTCTAAGATCCCCGCTCTCCATGGTCCCTCCACTCTGACATCATTCAAAATGATATCTGCTTCATTACCAATCATTATACTTCATGTGTAAACCGGACTACAATTCATATAGATCCCAAACCAGTCATCTGACTGGATGATGATAAGGAGTGTTCACATGACATACTGGAAAAACAGAATGACCGGACAGCTAATTATTGTAGATAGCGGACAGACGTTATGAGCACCATTCATGATAAAGATACCCGAAGCATAAAACCCTTGAAGTATACCATCTTGATCATTTTGACAACGTTAATCATGGGTACTTCTTTTCCAGTTGGCAAGATCGGCATGTTATATGCCCCACCTTTCCTGCTCATGGGCATACGTTATATACTGGCAGGTGGCTTGATGGCCTTGTTCCTTCGTAAACGTCCTTTGCCTACTGGATGGCAGTCTTGGTTGAGAATAATCCTTATTGGCCTGTTCCAATCCGCAGGAGTGATGGGCTGCGCCTACTACAGCATGAACTGGATTACATCCGGTGAATCCGCCATTATTACGTTTACCAATCCGCTACTGGTCATTATCCTCAGTGCTCTCTTATATAGAGTGACCTACCGTTTCAGTCAGTGGATCGGTGTTATACTCGGTTTCATCGGGATAATGTTAACTTTTGGGTGGCAGATGAGCTTTAGCCCCGGAACTTGGATTGGATTTGGTGGAGCGATCTCCTTTGCCGTGTCCACATTGCTCATCAAACGCTGGGGTGATGGCTACGATACTTTTGTCTTAACTGCCTATCAGATGCTCGCTGGAGGTGCTGCGCTTCTTCTACTGAGCGTATGGACTGAACAGCCTCACTTTATGGTCAATACCACCTCGGTTATGGCGCTGCTCTGGTTAACGCTTGTTTGCTCCATCATTCAGTTCTCACTCTGGTTTTATCTGCTTCAGAATAGTGACCCAGCCCAAACCAGTTCGTATCTGTTTCTGGCACCGTTCTTTGGTGTATTATCGAGTTGGATTTTACTAGGAGAACACGTTCAGTGGTTTGCATTGGCAGGTGGTTTATTCATTGGTGTTGGCATATTCCTGGTGAACCGTCGCTCATCCAGAATGAAAAGTAGAGTAACATAACTTGAACTTCTTCATCGTTCTTCCTTGGAAGATTAATCATTTCTCGCACAAAAGCAAAAAAGGCATGCGCTTATGGGACTCTCCATAAACGTCATGCCTTTTTCTGTATAAATAAACTTTATCTATCCAAGCTCTGGCCAACCCTGAATGGTTACGGACTCGCCATCGGGATTATGTGTTGCAGCCGCATAGATCGGCAGTTCACCGTCATGGAACAACCACAATTCGTGCAAGGCCCGTGTACAACCAACGTACAACAGCTTTGCATCACCTGCATTTGGCAAATAATGCTTCTGGTCTACGTCTGCCACAATAACGGCATCAAACTCCAACCCTTTGGACAGATAGACCGGTAAAACAGAGTGTCCACCCGTGTACTGCTTTTTGCCACCATCGATCAGGTTTAGATCCCAGCCTGCGGCCTGTAGTTCACGGTGAAGTACCTCTGCTTCATGCAGTGTACGGGTCAGGATGGAGACGGTTCGGTAGTCTTTGACCGTTAACACCTTCAAAGCCTGCTCCAGACTCTCCGTCCGCCCTTCGCCTCCATAAGCCAACGTCCGAACCGGATCACCACTACGGAAAACAGGAATCGCCGTAATCCCGCTCTTGACGCCCCGTTCTAGAATCGTATTGGCATAATCGATAATTTCCATCGTTGAACGATAACTTCGGGTCAATGCAAAGTATGCATTCTGTTCCTCGGGAAATAAAGAACTCATCTCTTCCCACGCATGAACACCACGGTACTCATGAATCCCTTGGGACAAGTCACCCAGTATGGTGAAGGAATGCCCTTTGACGAAACGATCCAATAACGCCACATGGAAAGGTGAAAAGTCCTGGGCTTCATCGATCACAATATGGTCGAATCGCTCCGAACCCTCAATATCATGGACCAATGTATGAATGTATACCAATGCAGGCAGGTCCTCTTCACGGACGATATCCTGTTTCAGATCTGCTGCGGTTTGTTTCATGACTGGTTTTGGAATCAGCCCGCTGAGCGAGGCTGGCACAGAGCCACCCTTTGTAGCTTTGAACAGCTGTTTGTATAACGTAAGAGGCTCATATTGAGGCCATTTTTTGGCATAAGCTTTCTCACGAGTAGACGCTTTTTTCTTGCGTTCTTTGCGCACAGCTTCTGGCATCGGTTTCTTAAGTTCCATCTCAATCCAGCGGTGAACCCGCGCCATGACCCGTTCTTTGCGTTTGGCCAGTGGATAATGCTTATATTCCTCACCGAACCAGTTCTCGATCTCCGTCTTGCTGAGCACCTTACCATCCCATGGATTGAAGTCCATATCCGGTACGGAATCTTCTTCCATGCCCGAGAGCCACTCTCGAATAAGCTCCATGAAACGGATGGATCCTTTGTAACGTCCAGGTACATCATCATTCAATTCAGGTCGTGCATCTGGAGTTTCAAACCATGTGTTCAATGTATCCGACGTATTCGCCAAAGGCATATCAAGCCCCAGCAGGTTCATCGCCCAATCCGGGAATGTCCGTTGCTGGATATCACCTACTCCAAGTTCCGGAAGCACATCCGAGATGTAATCCAGGAACATGTGGTTAGGTGCAAAAATAACCATTTTCTCTGCAGATACCTGCTCCTTATACTGATATAGCAAAAAGGCAAGCCGATGCAGGGCAACCGTTGTTTTCCCTGATCCGGCTACACCCTGAATGATCAATGCGGTGTTTCTCGCCGCACGAATAATCAGATCCTGCTCCGCTTGAATCGTAGATACGATATCACGCAGTTTGTTATCCTTGTTCTCTCCCAGACGATAAACGAGGAATTCATCAGATACCGCTGGCTGGTCGCTGTCACGGTTATATGTATCCGCCACACGTTCCAATATCCGCTGCCGAATGACAACGTTTCGTTTCAGATATACGAGACCTTCAATAAGCCCTTCCGGGGCTTCGTACGTAGCGGAGGCTTCCCCTCCCGTAAATGAGTAAAACAGGCTTGCGACAGGAGCACGCCAGTCGATGACGAGCGGATGCTCTCCCACCTCTTCGCGGTCTACGCCAATTTTGCCAATATACAGCGGTTTCCGTGCACCACTGCCCTGTTCTTCGAAATCCAAGCGTCCGAAATAGGGTTGCTGCGCGCTCTTGGACAAGGCGGTGCGACGCTCTTCGCGTCCAGCTTCCAGCACTTGTTCTGTGAAGTCGTGGCCGGTGTATACCGGAATGTTCTGCAGTCGTTCCAGCTGACTATCCACTTCCTCCATCGTTCGCTCTAACCTGTACTCTTCTTCTTGATAGGCACTTTGAAAGCTGTCTGACATGTTTCAGTTACCTCCTAAGAATATGTTTTGCTCTGCATCGCCTAGATCTGGCAATACAAAAGGATACTTACTATATCACATAGGGCAATTGAAAGCCACATCCGTTTTTGTAGGCTTACTTTTGTAATATATGAGGCTCATCTGAATTGATAATTAATGATGGCACTGACAAGCGCACAACAACCAAACAGAATAAACCACCAGGCCCACTTGTTTCTGGCCAGCCTGCGCCTGCTGTTTAATGCGCCGTAAATCCCGATTAGCAGTACGATGGTGGAAAAACTAATCCCTACAATCCAACCAGCCATTATACCTACCGCCCCCTTTGTTTTCAGTACACACGAACAGTCTCTCATTTCCTGGATTTTAGATGAAAAGCTCCTCCTCGAATATCCACTTGGAATTCACTTTTTCCACTTTTGTGTATTAGACAGTTGCTGTCCCCATGAAGGGGAGTCAAATCAAATTCACTTTTTAATGCTCCTGATCTTTCTTTAAGTATAATTTGGAAACCTTCGTTATCTGGGATGGAAACCACTGCCTTTGCCCCTGTGGATACGGAATGTAATTTCTCTGGCATCTTGAGACAGTCCATATTTAATTTTCTGCCTATTGTGGTAATTTGTAAATGATTAAACTCCCCTGATATGTCGATCTTGGCTGAACTGGATTGAAGATTGAATTTATCTGCACTAAGGTGCTGCCCTTTCACTATCGATGCCAATGCGCACAGTTCAAGCTCATCCATCCTCCCTGATAGGTCTACACTACCTGAGGTGATCTTACATTGACAGCGAGTGGCCAGAAGCCGATTCAACCGGAGTTGTCCTCCTGTGGAGTTTAGTAAAATACGATCAAAAACCCGATCAGGAAGCTGAATCTCCAATGCTGTTCTAGCAATATTTATTCCAACGAGGCCTCTCCTTTTTCTCCCGTCCACAATGCTTAAGGTATCCCCTCGTATGTTAACTTGCATCAGCCTTCGCTTGGAAAAGCACGCATCCGCATATTGCATAACGTGAATCAGTTCATCCACACTCGGAAGAACTCTGATATCTCCTGACAACCAATTTAACTGTATATCATGAATGGGTTGATCAATGTCTATGCTCTTGCATATGGCAAGCTCACCACTTTTCAACATCTTTTCCCTCTCCATTTCAAACAATCATGTATATGTTTATTCCGCCTCCGTATACCCTCCCGTGCTGGCATGGCGATTCGTAATTCGCTGAATGAGCTGTTCGCTAACGATATCTGCTCCCAAGAGCTTCATCATGTGTTGCAAAAACTTAAGCCTTTCCAATGTCTGCTCCTGATCTCTGCCAAAAAGAAGAGGGTTAATCCAGATATTAACGAGCAGCATGAAGATTTCAGCACACTCCAGCGGATATTCGACTGAAATGGACCCATCTTCCTTGCCTTGTTCCATAATATTGGAAATAATTCGTGCATCCTTCAGAACACCTTTTCTGATCCCTCCAAGAACAAACTGCGGATTCTTGATCTGAGTGCTTAGAACCTGATCAATTGAGTTGGACTGAATTCCAGGATCAACGATAATATTTTCCAAAATACTGATGAGCTTCTGCCTGGCATTCGGAGCATGCGTGTTCTGGATGAGTTCCATAAACATGTCTTCTGCCCGCCCAAGCTCCTTCTCCATCACAGCACTAAGGATATCCTCCTTGGATTTGAAATGATGATATATTGCACCTTTGGACATACCTAATTCATCTATAATGTCTTGAATACTGGTCTTTTCATATCCCTTTTCGGTAAACATTTGAGTTGAGACAGTCAGAATCAGGTCCAGTGTCTGCTCAGGATATTTATTTCTGGCCATAAGTTCCTCCTTATACATACCAACGGTCGGTATCTATAATATAGAGTATGTTGGTCTTACTGTAAATATGAGGAATTTAAAGGATGAGCAAAAAGGATCTCCGTTGAAATACCTCATGGGTATTTCAATGGAGATCCTGCATTAATGAGAATTACTCTTCGTTTTGTACTGTAGTTGCATTGCCTTCCTGTGCCACAAACTGTTTCTGCGCTAATTCACGGTATACCGGATGATTGCTAATTAATTCCGTATGAGTTCCTGTTCCGGTAACATGCCCATGCTCCAATACAACAATCTGATCGGAATCCACCACTGTGGACAATCGGTGCGCGATCACGATCGTAGTTCTTCCTTCCATCAGATTGGACAATGCTTGCTGTACTTCATACTCCGAGGTGCTGTCCAGACTGGATGTCGCTTCATCCAACATAAGAATATCCGGACTGCGCAGTAAGGCACGAGCAATAGCAATCCGCTGACGTTGGCCCCCAGATAACTTGATTCCCCTCTCGCCCACTTCCGTGTCATAGCCCTGTGGTAGCTTGTCGATAAAGTCGGCAGAATAGGCCATCTCAGCAGCTCGCCGGATCTCATCCATCGTGGCCTCACGACCTAATCCGTACGTGATGTTGTCTTTGATCGTACCCGCCATAAGTGGACTTTCCTGAGATACATACCCAATCTTGCTGCGCCAGGAGGCCAAAGAATAATCTGTTATGGCTTGTCCCCCATATGAAATATGGCCTGAATCGGGCATATAAAACTGCTCCATCAAAGAGAACAGTGTTGATTTGCCGCTACCGCTTGGACCGACAATGGCTGTCACTTTTTGTGTAGGTACCGTCAAATTGATTCCGTGCAACACTTCCTCACCTGTAACATAGGAAAAATGTACATCATGGAATGCAATCGTCTCATTTCCTTTTGGCGCTACCTTAGTGCTGTCATGTGGCTCTTCCTCATCGGCAAGGATAGCTTGTATGCGCTCCGTTGCACCTACGACTTTTTGCAAACGAGAGTATAACGTCGTGAATTGTCCCATTGGCATAATGACCTGGAACAACAGTAAAATGAACGCAACCAGTTCACCAGGCGACAACAGTCCAGACGCTACGCGCATTCCCCCCACACCCAGAATAACGACTAGAACGGCAGTCATGACAAATGTAAACAAAGGACCGATCAGAGCAAGAATGCGCGCTTCCTGCAAGCCAAAAGCAAACATTTTACGAATCCGGGAATCTCCTGCTTCCACTTCCTGTTTCTCCGTTCCGTAAGCTTTCACCAAGCGGATCTCGCCAATAACCTGACTGAGCACAGACGTAAGACCTGCCATCTCATCCTGCTGCTTCTTGGAGATCTTGTACATTTTCTTCCCGACCGGCAACAGGATCAACATCGTAAGCGGCACCAGACTCAGAATAATGAGCGACATCACCCAATCCAAGTAAAATAGTAACGCCACGCCACCCACAACAGCGACGATGTTGGACACAAAGGAAACCAGATAATCTGCGATCAACGTCATGATCTGGCTTGTATCATTCGTAATCCGGCTCATGGTATCGCCTGTCCGATTGCGATCAAAATACGGCATTCGTAGCGACAATACCTTATTCCACAGCTTGGTACGAAGCGTTGCGACCACGCGTTGTCCGGCGTAATTTAACATATAAATGCTAATACCCGAGGCAATCGCCTGAATCACAAATGCCCCCAGCAATAACAAAATAACAGATTTGTTCAGTGCCGAAGTGGTTAGTCCATCAATCAGACCTTTGGTCATCAATGGCACGATCAGTCCGGCTGTTGTTTGAATCAGGGTTAAGATGAGGGCCAGAATCAGGATCAGTTTTGGCGGATTCGTGGAAGCGATGAGCTTGACGAAATCCTTAAATCCCTTTTTTCCTACCTTCGGTTCATTCTGCCCTGTTTGTTGCTGCTCTTCCATTCCCGTTCCTCCCGTTCTCCATCTGCTCACCAGAGATCATACGTATGAACTTACATGACGTTGCCTTTTGTTGTATAACACAGCTTTACAAGATACCATGTAACACAAAATTGGCTAAAAAGAGGATGGAAATGCCATACATGACCACAGGTACCTGTTTACCTTGACCTGCTGCCAGCTTCGCTAAGGGATAGGCAATAAATCCAAACGCCATACCGTCCACGATGCTATATGTAAATGGAATCATGACCATGATCAGAAATGCCGGGAATGCCTCTGTAAAGTCACCAAAATCCATATCCTTCACACCTTGCACCATCAGGCCACCAATAATGATCAAAATGGGCGCAATTGCACTGTCCGGGATGTAACCGAGTAGCGGAATGAAGAAGAAAGTAGCCCCGAATAACACGGCTGTAACGAGTGGAGTCAAACCTGTGCGACCGCCTGCTGCAATTCCGGCTGTAGTCTCGGCTGCAGCAACTGGAGGACTACTTCCGAATACGCCTGCCAATACGGTACTAATGGATAGTGCGCGTAGACTTCCTTTGAACCGCTCTGGACGACCAATCATCTGTGTCTGAGCGGTAATTAATCCGATATTTTCGAACACCACAATTAGCAGTAGCAAAAATACCGCGATCCAAAACGCGACATCAGCCAGCTTCATCAAAGACAATTCGCCAAACAACCCACCGTATTGACGCAGCGCATCCATCGCTGATACGGATTCACCCGGGTTCACTGCACCAAGTACATAGGCAAGACCTGTCCCGACCAGAATACTGATCAGAAGTCCACCCTGTACGTTACGTATAAATAAAATCAAGGCAAGCACCAGCGTAACGCAGGCTGTAATGACATTCGGATCATTGAAATGCCCAATCGCGACAAACGTAGTTTGGTGTGCGATGACGATTCCACTTTTTTGCAAACCGATAAATGTCAGAAACAAACCAATCCCGACCGTAATACCATGCTGCAGATTTTTCGGGATCGCTTCGCTGATCATTTTGTATAGTGACGTAAACGCAACAATGGCAAAAAGTATACCTGTAACGGTCACAACGGCCAGCGCTTCTTGCCAGCTTAATTTCATGGAATGTACAAGTGTATACGTAAAAAATGCATTAATCCCCATTCCGGGTACCACGATAATCGGTGATTTTCCGCCAAATGCCATGAGCAAACAGCCTGCAATGGATGTCAGCAAGGTTCCAACCATGGCCGCCTGCAAGGGCATCCCGGCATCGGAAAGAATTGTAGCATTGACCATAACGATATAGACCACGGCAAAATAGGAAATGGCTCCCGCCACAACTTCCTTTTTCCACTGGTCTCCTGGCTCCATGCCAAGACGTCTGGTCATCCATCCGTGTTTCATTTCGTTCTATTCCCCTCTCTTTAGCCGCAAATTCTTTATGTATGTATCATCATTTCGCGCAGCAGTGAATATCATACACGGTTTTGACTTTGAAGTACATGACGTAACTCTGACATTTATCTAGGAATACAGTTCGGCTATCATAGAAGATTGGACGTCCCATCCGCTCCTCTCTTGCGAAGTATGATCATACAAAAAAGCGCAGATGCCTTATCAGCATCCACGCTTCTTCAGTTGGCAGCAAATTACTGCTGCTCGTTCTCTGCAATTTCTAACAAATCCTTAATCGCAACACTGACCATAATCAGTCCGGCTACGGGAGGCACAAATGAGTTACTCGCAGGTGGCTGTTTAGCCTTACGAATTTCCGGAGCATTCTCGGGAACGATTTTCTGTGTTACGTCCTCGCGCGGTTTCATCGGCTTTTCAGTCGAGAAGACCACTTTCACACCTTTTTTGATGCCGTCTTTACGAAGTGTCGTACGTACAACACGGGCAATCGGGTCCATGGTCGTTTTCGAAATATCCGCAACCTGGAATTTCGTTGGATCCATTTTATTCGCCGCACCCATGCTGGAAATCATCGGAATTTTACGTTTCAGGCACTCTTTAATGAGATGGATTTTGTAGATAATCGTGTCGGATGCATCCAGCACATAATCCAGTTCATATTTGAACAATTCCTCATACGTCTCTTCCGTGTAAAACATATTCAGGGCAATCGCATCACATTCCGGATTGATCAGTTTCACACGTTCCACCATCAGATCCGCTTTTTTCTGCCCTACTGTCGTGGTCAGCGCATGAATCTGGCGGTTAATGTTGGTGATGTCCACTACGTCTTTATCAATCAGGATGATGCGCCCAACGCCGCTACGGGCAAGAGCTTCTACAGCAATTCCACCTACGCCGCCAATACCGAGCACAGCGACTGTACTATTCTTCAATGTGTCCAGACCTTCAGGTCCGATCGCAAGTTCTGTTCTTGAAAATTGATGGAGCATTGAGAATCGATGCCTCCTTTATTTCTTTTCCGCTACCGGTTTACGGGCTACGCGGATATGAAGTTGTTCCAATTGTGAGTCATCCACTTCGGAAGGTGCATTCATGAGCAGATCCGTTGCACTTGCCGTTTTCGGGAAGGCAATCGTTTCACGCAGATTCGTGCGGCCCGCCAGCAACATCACGAGGCGGTCCAGACCAAAGGCAATACCACCATGCGGTGGAGTTCCATATTCGAAAGCTTCCAACAAATAGCCGAATTTCTCATTCGCTACTTCTGTAGAGAGTCCAAGGGCAGCAAACATTTTCTCCTGAACATCACGTTTGTAGATACGCATCGAACCGCCACCTACTTCATAACCATTGAGAACAAGGTCATAGGCTTGAGCGCGGATTGCACCTGGATCTGTGTCAAACAGATGTACATCTTCGTCTTTTGGACGAGTGAACGGATGGTGTTCTGCCACATAACGTTTCGCATCTTCATCATATCCGAGGAGTGGGAAGTCCACAACCCAAGCAAATTTGAATTTGCTGTCATCGATCAGTCCAAGTTGACGGCCGATTTTCAGACGCAGTGCGCCCAGAACGTCAGCAACCACTTTTTTCGTGTCTGCGGAGAAGAGCAACAAGTCGCCATCTTCAGCACCAGTGCGCTCTTTGACAGCTTCGATTTCTTCAGGCGTGAAGAACTTCACGATTGGCCCTTTGAACTCGCCGTCTTTCACTTGAATCCAAGCCAGACCTTTCGCACCGTAACGTGCAGCAAATGGTCCGAGATCATCGATCTCTTTACGACTCCATGTGCCACAGCCTTTAGCGTTCAGCACTTTCACTTCTCCACCTTTTTCGATGACAGAAGCAAATACTTTCACACCACTGTTTGCTACGATATCGTTCATTTCAACCAGTTCCATACCAAAGCGCAGATCTGGTTTGTCTGAACCGTATTTACCCATTGCATCTGCATACGTAACCCGTTGGAAAGGCAGTTCCAGCTCAATTCCTTTGGTTTCACGTAGCAATTTGGCCATCAGTTCTTCCATCATTGGCAGCAGGTCATCCTGTTGCAAGAAAGAAGTCTCGATGTCGACTTGAGTGAATTCTGGTTGACGGTCTGCACGCAGATCCTCATCCCGGAAACAACGAGCGATCTGATAATAACGTTCAACGCCACCCACCATCAGCAACTGTTTGTAGATTTGTGGGGATTGTGGCAAGGCGAAGAATTCACCTTCATGCACACGGCTCGGTACGAGATAATCACGCGCACCTTCCGGGGAGCTCTTGGTCAGGATTGGTGTTTCCACTTCAACGAACTCTTCTCCATCCAGGTAGTCACGGAACACTTTGGATGCTTTGGAACGCAGTTTCAATGTTTCAAACATTTCCGGACGACGCAGGTCCAGGTAACGATATTTCAAACGAAGGGATTCATCAACTTCAACACCATCTTCAATGAAGAATGGAGGTGTTTTAGCTGCGTTCAGCACTTCGATTTCTGTAATTTGAACTTCAATTTCGCCAGTAGGCAGGTTTTTATTAACTGTTTCAGCATCACGTTTAACAACTTTACCCGTTACAGCGATAACATACTCGCTACGTACGCGATCTGCGATTTGCAGCGCTTCACCGGAATAAGCCGGGTTAAAGACAACTTGTACAATCCCGCTGCGATCACGCAGGTCGATGAATAGTACGCCCCCCAAGTCACGGCGGGTCTGAACCCAACCGTTCAATGTTACTGTTTCACCGATGTGTGCGGGTGTTAATGCGCCGCAATGATGACTTCTTTTCATAACCAAACTCCTCATTATGTGAATTTCCGTTCTGTATGGGCAGTTAGTACCTGCTCTTCAACAGTCCGGTTACGTGTAGACCATGTATTCGAAAAGGCATGTTACCTCTGGCTCGCCAACCTCCGCTTAGTCGAAAATGTTGGTGAACCTCAGCATTTTTGCCGGATCAATTGTTTTACTTGAATGTTTAAGATTTAATGTCACACTTCGTGCTTATTTACCTTCGCGAATTGTCGCTACCAGATCATCAAGCTTCACGGTTTGTTGCTCACCCGTATTCATCGACTTGAGGGCGATCTCACCACGCTCTAGCTCGTCATCACCAAGGATGGCGGTATAGCGGGATTTGAAACGGTCAGCTGATTTCATCTGTGCTTTCATCTTGCGGCCCAGATAATCACGTTCACCAGACAGTCCAGACTGACGAAGTTTGAACAATAGACGGTTTACTTCACGATCAGCAGCCTCTCCCAGAGCAACAAAGTACACATCCAGTGGAGCCAGCGTAGTAAGCTCAATATTTTGGTGCTCCAGAATCAGTTGAATGCGTTCCAGACCAATACCGAAGCCGATGCCCGGCTGATCAGGTCCGCCGATATCTCCAACCAGACCATTGTAACGACCACCGCCGCCAACCGTATCTATTGCTCCAATACCTTGGGCTTTTAATTCAAACGCAGTCAGTGTGTAATAATCCAAGCCCCGTACCAGACGATTGTTCACAGCATAATCCACTCCGAAATCATCCAGGTATGCCTGAAGCTTGGCAAAGTGATTCAAGGACTCTTCATCCAGGCTATCCAGTATGGACGGTGCCCCTACGAATTTGTCCTGATCGACTTTGCAGTCGAGTACACGCAGCGGATTACGCTCCATGCGGGACTGACAGTCCTTGCACAGGCTGTCTTTCATCGGTCTGAGGAACCCAAGTAACGTCTCGCGGTATTCTGCACGGCTGGTTGAGTTACCAACGGAGTTGATCTCCACTTTGACATCCTTCAAACCGAGCTCTACACACAACTGGTATCCAAGTGCGATTACTTCGGCATCAATCGCCGGGTCCAGCGCACCGATGGCTTCTACACCAAACTGGTGGAACTGACGCTGACGGCCTGCCTGCGGACGCTCGTACCGGAACATCGGACCGATGTAATAGAGCTTGCTCACATCTGGTTCGCCGTAGATTTTATTCTCTACATACGCACGGACAACACCCGCTGTTCCCTCCGGACGAAGAGTCATGCTGCGATTGCCTTTGTCATCAAAGGTATACATTTCTTTCTCAACGATATCGGTAGTCTCTCCTACACCGCGTACAAATAAAGAAGTCTGTTCGAAGATCGGTGTACGAATCTCACGGTAATTAAACCGTCGACACAGATCTCTTGCTTTTTCTTCTACGTACTGCCATTTCTCGACAACTCCAGGCAGTAAGTCCTGCGTTCCAGTCGGTTTTTGAAAAGCCATCTTGATCCCTCCAGCATTGATTTTTCTATATAACAAAAAAATCCCTCGCCCTGTCGCTGTTTATACAGCAAACAAAGGGACGAGAGATTGTGTAATATACATTCACCCGTGGTACCACCCACATTCCGGAAACCTGACACTTTAGCCGTTCAGGTGATCTCTGATGATTCAAGATTGCATACAGCACCCTGATCAAGCAGATATTCCGCTCTACGTGTAACGCACGTCCTGCGCAGGCCGGCTACTGGTCAACAGATCATCTCTGCTGTGTTCGCCGTCTGTTCTCGGGGAAGTCATTCGTCCGCTCATCAAGAGAATCCTTACAGCCTGGGGATTCCTCTCTGGTCATGTGGGCACGGAGTACTTGGTCCCGTCATCAAATCAGTAATATTTTTAAATAGTATTATTTTATCATCATTACTTTTTCTGATTGTAATGAACCGCAGTGCTAAAGTCAAGGGTTAACACGAAAAGATAGCTCTAAAAATTTTGCTCACACGCTGCACCGGATGGGGGAGTGACAGAAATCACGGATAATAGAAGCTGGATTCATCATATGAATTCCAACTTCTATTCGCTTCTTATTCCTCTATTGTTGCAGCATCCACTTCAACAGATCCGGCGCGCTCGCCCATAAACGGGAATGCATAATGACATATTCAATCGCTTCGTCGGAGTCGCCCATTCCGACAAAATCAGGGAGGTTATGCGGCAGCCGTTTCAAACCCAACAGGTAATCAGGCACATGTTTGTTCACACCCCGCGCCACACGGTACAGCATTTTGAGCTGGGAGGTGATTCCGTTTTTCTTATACTCCAGAATGATCTTGTCATAGGCAAAGGCCGTTGCGGCGTCACCTCTTCCATACTCCTCCAGCAATTGCTCTGCCTGATCCAACTGGTTACTGTACAAATACACAGCCGCGAGCAGGTAACGTGCTCCGGTATTGTCTTCCGTGTTAAGCTCCAGAATATGCTCCAGGATCTGTGCTGCTTCTTTCGTATCTCCGCCAAACCAGCAGGATTCGGCATAACTTTTGCATATCCGGATATAGGGACGAGTCTCATGAAGCCCCCAGAAGTCCCCTTTGTTCTCCTCAAAGAACAGTTCGCCCAGTTCACGTTTGCCAGCAGCGATTCCTTCCTTGAGGTAAGATCGTGCATCATTCTCATTGTCCGATTCCTCAGCCAAAATGAGATATGCATCAGAGCTGTCAGGATACATCTCCAGCGCTGTTTCCGCCAGATGTACTCTCCGTTTGGAAGAGCTCGCTTCCCTCGCCTTAGACAGCAGAGCCTGTGCTTTGTCTTTCGATGTGCCTGGACCGTTCAGCATCAATAGCTCGTCCGTTTCACCGCCCATGCCGTATTCTTCGATGTAACTATTCATCTCCTTAACCTTCCGGGAGATCGTGCCTGTCGTTACCTCATATTTATCAGCCAGCTCAGCCTTTGAGACATTGAAGCCGTATTCCTCGGACAGCAAATACTCAATTGCAGCAGAGAACGAGCCTGTCTTCTTCACAGTAGGGCGGGTCTGACGGGAGTAGCCGTTCCATAGCACCAGAGCTTCCAAAATTACCTCTGGCTCGTATTGGCTCCTCATGTTCTCAATAGTCTGCAGGGCCAGCTGTTCGTGAGCCGGATGCTCCCATTTCAAATCGCTTGCCACCATCTTTTTCAGCTTGGTCAAGGTCAGTTTGCTCTCAGGCTGAATGGAGGCTTCCCGAACCGGTTGCTCCGTTGATATTATCCCCAGTATGGATTCTACTGCAGAGGACTCCTTGTTCAGACAACATTTCTTATATTTTTTCCCACTACCGCATGGGCATAAATCATTTCTTCCAACCTTACTCAAAACTAATTCCCCCTTAAATCTGTCTCTAGCCATTCGCATGAGAACTCTGTTGCTTTAGCATTGTAGGTGTCATTTCTCAAACGAGGCATTCTATATAACTTTCAAATTCCATCGATCAAGCAGAAACGGCTGCCCCTTACTTAAATAAAAAGGCGGGGCCATTTCAGCGATTATATGCTCATCTGGAATATGACGGATCACTCTGGCGATGAGTTCCTCATACTCTCTGTCATAGAATTGGATTCGCCTAAACCCAATCACTGGAGCTAGATTTACCGTCCAATGTAGCCCAACTATGAAAACAATCGCTGTAGAATATATAAACCCATCTCTCTATTCTAGCAAAAATTGAATAAAGGGGTAAGCTCTGCCCAAAACATACACATTCTCAGCTCAAAAAAAATAGCCTGCACACGGTGTGCAGGCTCAAAGGATATATAAAAAAAGGGGGTCATGTGTGTTATTATAAGCCCACTATGTTAAAGGCTTATGTATCTAATATTACAGTAATATTACAAAAATGATAGCGCTTTATAAATTAGTTTTTTAATATCCTCCTGATTAAAAAGCCCTTGCACATCACTCGACTGTGTGGTCGAGCAGTGCAAGGGCCAAGAAGTATCTACACGTTAATTCAAATCTTCCACATAGGCATGGTTGGAACGAAGCTTATGAACAATCTCGTCATAATCCTCATCCCTTACTTTGGCAGACAGAACATAATGCAGATCATCATAATCGGCCGAAGACACATCTGCAGCATTCAGCAGGTCTCCATCCTCATTCACTCTGTTACGAGTATCCCGTTCTGCATCACGGTCCACATTGGCTACCACAGGTATCACATTTTCGCTGGCTGGAACACCAGGGGCTGCACCTACACCCATTGCTCCGTTGGTGCCTACGCCACCTGCTGTATTATAAGGCACCAGTGGCACCATAACACGCGTGTCTCTACCTATCGCACTATCAAGTTGACCTACTTCCAAATGCTCTGTACGGAACGTCTGAAGTGAAGTTCTTGCTCCCTCTGCCTCGTCCTCGGTTCGAAAATACGCCTGAATATGTTTTGTCATGTCAAACCCTCCTTTTTCGGAATGAAATGCAACGTGAAGTTTGTAAACGTCACGATGTAACGTAGTTAAGATACATCAATGTATGTCAGTTGTACTGGCTGAAGTTATATAACTTTTAGCAGTTCACGTACAAACGCTGGCTCATCTTCAGGTGTTCGGGATGTAATATAGTTTCCATCCACAACAGCCTCATGATCCTTGAACTCTGCTCCTGCGTTTACCATATCATCCTTAAGTGGTGGATAGGATGTAATGGTACGGCCTTTCAACAGACCGGCACTAGCCAAAATTTGCGGACCATGACAGATCGCAGCAATTGGTTTCTTCGCACTGTTGATCTCGGTGACAAACTTCAAGATGTGCGCATCACTTCGCAAATTCTCAGGGGATGATCCACCAGGAATCACGACTGCATCATAATCTGAAGCGGATGCATCACCAATCGCCTTATCTGTGGTATAGGAGGCCTTTCCTCCTTTACCTTTAAGGGTCTCACCGGCTTTTAATCCGATAATCTCCACTTCATGTCCAGCTTTTTTTACTTCGTCATACGGGACCTGCATCTCCGAATCTTCAAAGTCATTCGCCAATAAAAAAGCAACTTTACTCATAACGTATGTTCTCCTTTCCGTGTTCGAACTTTCTTTATAAAATCGGGTCTTGCAGTACATTGGCACTTCGTTGTGCCTCGTTTTGTTATTACCCTCATCAGAGCAATTTATAACAATTCAATGTAATTTCATTTTGTAACGAAGTCGTCAAACGAATACTTAAAAAGTTCTACTCACGACAAAAAGTCCTGATTCGGGAAGGAATCAGGACTTTTTCAGAATCTGTATAATCCAAATATCGGATGTTTATATCCCGGTGTAAACATTCAAGATCGCGGAAGATGACTCTGCTTCCCTTTGTCCGAATCCTGAAGTGCCCAGATCGTTGCAACATACTCAGCAGCCGAACGGGCAAGGTGTAATGATTCATACAGGGTGCCAGGGAGTAACAAAGGTTCTGAACGGGTACGTGTTTCTTTCGCAGATTGGCGCATAATTGGATGGATACTCCTTTGATCATGAAATAGTCATCAACGAATTATCCCTCATTATGGCCTGAACCCCATGAAATTATGCACGTGGTTCCTGACGAACCGGACTTTCAAGCATCAAAGTCACGGGTCCCCAGTTGGTAAATGTTACATCCATCATCGCTCCGAAACGACCGGTTTCAACCTGAATACCTTTATCCCGTAGTAGTTGATTAAACGTTTCATATAACAGTTCTGCCGCTTCAGGTCGGGCCGCAGCCGCAAAGCTTGGACGCTTTCCTTTGTGACAATCTCCGTACAGGGTGAACTGGGAAACAGACAATACAGCACCGCCTACATCAAGCAGACTGAGATTCATCTTCTCCTGATCATCCTCAAATATCCGCAACCCACTAACTTTGTCAGCCAGATACTGGGCATCCTTCTCGGTATCCTCATGGGTAATGCCTACGAGCAGCATTAATCCGGATTCGATCTTACCTGTCAGCTCGTCTCCCACGGTCACCTGAGCCTCTTTACAGCGTTGTACAAGCACCCTCATCTTACAGGCTCCTTACTGCATAATCCGATGCACCGAATAAACATCTTTCACACGTTTGATCCGTTCTACAACGGATTGCAGATGATCCGTATTACGAATCAGAATTGTGACGTGCACCAATGCTAATTTATTTTTATCTGTCCGTCCTGTAACGGCAGATATATTGGTTTTACTTTCAGATACAGCCTGAAGTACCTCATTGAGCAAGCCATTCCGATCATGGCCTGTAATCTCAATATCCACACTGTAACTTGCTTCGATATTCTCTTCCCACTCGACCTCAATAACACGTGCTGCTTCTTCACCGTCTGCACTTGTCGGAATATTCGGACAGTCACTACGGTGTACGGAAACGCCGCGTCCGCGTGTAACGTATCCGATAATGTCATCCCCAGGTACAGGATTACAGCAACGTGCGAATCGAACAAGCAGATTATCGATGCCTTTAACACGAATACCGTTGGTTGGTCGATTTCTGCGCTCAGGCGCAGGTTTCAGTTCGCGCATCTCGGAATTTAATTCCAGCAAACTGGACTCTTCCTGCTCTTTACGCAGTTTTTCGGTTGCTTTGGTTACAATCTGTGCAGCAGTAATCCCACCGAATCCAACAGCCGCAAGCATGTCATCTATATCGTTAAACGCATATTTTTTGGCAGCTTCCATCAACTTGTCATCCGTCATCCACATAGAAGGATCAAGCCCCATGCGTTTCAGTTCACGCTCACAGCTCTCCCGACCTTTTTCAACGTTTTCTTCACGGCGTTCCTTCTTGAACCATTGCTTGATCTTCGCTCGTGCATGAGAAGATTTCGCAATTTTCATCCAGTCCTGGCTCGGTCCGTAAGAATGTTTGGACGTCAAAATTTCGATGATATCACCTGTCTTCAGATGATAATCAAGCGGAACAATCCGACCGTTCACTTTGGCACCAATGGTCCGATTACCAACCTCCGTATGGATGCGATAAGCAAAATCCAAAGGTACAGAGCCGATCGGCAATTCGATGACTTCTCCTTTTGGCGTAAATACAAATACCAGATCCGAGAAGAAATCCATTTTGAGTGACTCTACGAATTCTGATGCATCTTGTGCTTCGTTTTGAAGTTCAAGAATTTCACGGAAGAACGTAATCTTGTCTTCAAAATGATTTCCGTTCGCAGCGCCTTCTTTGTAGGCCCAGTGGGCAGCAATACCAAATTCAGCAGTCCGGTGCATATCCCATGTCCGGATCTGTACTTCCGTTGGTTCGCCATTGGGACCAACTACCGTTGTATGCAGCGATTGATACATGTTCGCCTTTGGCATCGCAATGTAGTCTTTAAAGCGTCCAGGCATCGGTTTCCATAACGTGTGTATAATTCCCAGGGTAGCATAACAATCCTTGATATTATCCACAATAATACGAATGGCAAGCAGATCGTAAATTTCGTTAAACTGCTTGTTTTTGGTGGTCATTTTCTTGAACACGCTGTAGATATGTTTCGGGCGGCCCGAAAGGTCTGCCTGAATTCCCATCTCATCGAGCTTGTTCGTAATTCCATCCATAACCGTATCAATATATTGCTCCCGTTCTGCACGTTTTTTGTGCATCAGGTTTGCAATTCGGTAATACTGCTGCGGATTCAAATAACGGAGGGCGATGTCCTCCATTTCCCATTTGATTGCAGAGATACCCAAACGGTTTGCAATCGGACAGAAAATTTCCAGCGTCTCATATGAAATCCGGCGCTGGCTTTCTTCCGACTGAAACTTGAGTGTCCGCATATTATGCAGACGGTCAGCCAATTTAATCACGATGACACGGATGTCCTGCGCCATGGCGATGAACATTTTGCGGTAGTTCTCGTTCTGCTGTTCTTCCTTGGAGCGAAACTGAATACGTTCCAGTTTCGTCAAGCCGTCAACAAGCATGGCACACGTATTGCCGAAATGATTGCGGATCTCTTCAAGTGAGACCGTAGTATCCTCTACTACATCATGAAGAAGCGCTGCTATTATGGAGATGGTGTCCATCTGCATGTTCACAACAATGTCGGCAACCGCAAGCGGATGCAGAATATACGGTTCTCCCGATTTTCGCGTCTGTCCATGGTGGGCCTGATCAGCAAATTCGTAAGCTTCTCGTATGCGCACCAGATCGGGTTCTTTGATATATGCCCCGGCCTTCTCGAGTAATTGCTCTATGCCCATTCTGATCTGTTCCGTGTCCTTTCTATACCAAATGGAACCCGTGACAGTGCTGCAACACAGGTTCCCCGTAAAAGTAATTTCCTATAATTATGACGCTTCGCCCGTTTCCCGTCAACTGCTGACGAATAAGAGCGCTTATCCAATTTTTATATAGGTGATCTGAATTACTTCTAACCCGTTTCCCTATGACTCACAGGGGATTGGATGTATTTCTTAATTCTTATGTATTATTGCCGTTATTTGCTGAAATAGAAGGAAAATTCATGAAAATATAAATTCCATCGCTCTGCTGCGTCAAAATGTTATTGCTTAATTAAGAGAAACTCTGTAATCTATTGAAAGTTTGTGTTTCGAAAAAGGAGATGAAATTCATTGCAACGCGAAATTCAGGTTAACCAAAAGATGCCACTTGGCTCAGGTTCACTGCTTAGCCTTCAGCATTTGTTCGCCATGTTTGGCAGCACAGTGCTTGTACCGAACCTGTTCGGTGTTGATCCAAGTATGATCCTGCTGATGAACGGAATTGGAACATTGTTGTACATACTGATGTGTAAAGGAAAGATCCCTGCATATCTCGGGTCCAGTTTTGCCTTTATTGCTCCTGTCACAATGGTATTAAAAGAAAATCCAGAGAACGGTTACTCCATGGCACTTGGCGCCTTTATCATAACAGGTATTGTTTTCTGCCTCGTGGCCCTCATTATTAAATATGCTGGTACCGGATGGATTAACGTAGTCTTCCCACCAGCGGTTATGGGTGCCATCGTTGCTCTGATCGGTCTGGAGCTTGTACCCGTGGCTGCAGGAATGGCAGGTCTGATTAATCCAGATATCCTTAAATATCCCAACTGGGTACCTCAAGCCAAACCCATTATTCTATCCATGGTCACATTGGGAATCACAGTAATTGGTGCAGTAACGTTCCGTGGATTCCCCAAAATCATTCATATTCTAATCGGTATCGTAGTGGGTTATATCCTTGGCTATTCTATGGGTCTGGTTGATAAAGCCGCTATTGGAAACGCTGATTTCATCACACTGCCAACCGTAACAACGCCTACATTTGACTGGTCCGTTATTTTCACCATTTTACCTGTAGCACTTGTTGTTATCGTAGAACATATTGGACATTTGCTTGTAACGAGCAGCATTGTAGGCAAAGACCTGTCGAAAGACCCTGGCCTTCATCGTTCCCTGCTTGGTAACGGAGTCTCCACCATCCTGTCCGGGTTTGTAGGATCAACTCCCAATACAACTTATGGTGAGAACATCGGTGTAATGGCCCTGACTCGCGTATACTCCACATATGTCATTGGAGGCGCAGCGGTTATTGCAATCGTACTCTCCTTCTCAGGAACATTCTCGGCACTTGTAGCTAACATTCCTGTGCCTGTTATGGGTGGTGTATCCCTGCTTCTGTTCGGGGTTATTGCGGCATCCGGTCTGCGTATTCTGGTTGAACAGAAAGTCGATTTTGCCAAACCAACCAATCTGCTGCTTACTACACTTGTACTGGTCATCGGACTGAGTGGTACAGAAGTTATCTTCTACGGCGTTCATCTGAAAGGGATGGCACTGGCAACCATCGTCGGAATCCTGATGAGCTTGTTGTTCAAACTGTTTGAAGTGCTGGGTTGGTTGAATGACGATTCGCGTAAACAGCCTATCACTGAAAAAACACCAGATTAATTCCATCTCATATACATCAAAAGGCCTGTTCTCTCCAACCTTAACGGATGGAGAGAACAGGCCTTTTCGCAATCATTAATGCTGTATATTATTTCCCGGGAAAAGGGAAAAGCAATTCAGGTTTTAATCACAACATTCCAAGTGGAGATTTTAAACTTAGTAGTTCATCAATGTGAATACATCGATTTTCTCAGGCAATTTAGCACGACCGTTCAGATCAGACAGCTCGATCAGGAAGGCAGCACCGACAACGTTCCCACCCAATTGTTCAATCAAGTTGATGGAAGTTGCAATCGTTCCACCCGTTGCGAGCAGATCATCTGCGATCAGGACATTTTGACCTTTTTCAATCGCATCTGTGTGCATCGCGAGTGTATCCTTGCCATACTCGAGATCATAACCAACTTCAATCGTCTCTCCAGGCAGTTTTCCACTTTTACGAATCGGAGCAAAACCGACACCAAGAGCGTATGCCAGAGGGGCGCCCACAACGAAACCACGTGCTTCAGGTCCAGCAATGACGTCAATTTTGAGATCAGAAACCATCACTTTCAGTTCATTGATCGCCTTGCGGTACATTTCTCCATCTTTCAACAATGTTGTAATGTCCTTAAAGCTGATTCCCGGTTGTGGAAAGTCAGGGATGACACGAATATAATCTTTAAAATCCAAAATAATCTCCTCCTAAAATAAATACACAAACTTCCATCTAAGATACGCCCTTCATCCGGGATATCATCCATTGTGTCAGTTGCGGTGTGGCTGCATCCAGCATCACCTGTTCTATCTCGGCCATATTTTCGAGCGCCTGATAGTGACGTGAAGCGGTTAGTTCACGCTTAGGGGGGTTATCCACAAACGCAATTTTGCCGTTATCACGGGAAATGAAGGATAACTCTTCAAATACATCCAACATCATCGTAATCATGCGCGGTGAACAACCACACTGACGACTGAGCACAGGAGTAATCTCTTGTTCCTCCACGGGTTCAGCTTTCCATTTCAACACCTGCATATAAATACGCTTAAAGAGTTCTCTGGAAGGCATCTGAAGGCGATCTCGGCGGTTGCCTGATCCGTGCAGAAGGATGATATTCTCAGCTCCACTGAACAAAGCCAGCATGGCATTAAGTTGTTCCGGGGTTTCCGGCGTATCAAACACAAATAACGTCCGGACTTGTTCCTGTCCATAATGCTGTGCAGCAGCATTACACGGAAATAAACCGACCTTTCTATCATATACCCAAAGGCAAGGTTCATACAATGAATTTCCCTCGGAAACATCTGTTTCTTTCCGAACAATAGCACCAACAGAACCAGATTTATATCGCAGATGCACCTCAAGTGAGCTCAAGAAATGCTTCATCGCATTTAATGGCTCGGCATTACCGCGCAAATCAAACACTTGCACCTGAGGAACATGAATGTCCTGAAGCATCAATTGAGGTTTTCTCATCCCATTCCATTCATTGATGGACAGTTCTCCCATCACATCAATAACAGAACCTGGGAGAAGAAACTCTGCTAACGCTCCCTTGCCAAAAGCGACGGTTTCCAGTTGCTGACCATCCTGTTCCAGAACCAGTTTCAGATGGCGTTTCTCTCGTCCCATCGTTCTCGTTTCCTTCACAGTCACACTTCTCAACACAAACCGTGGCGAAGGATTGCTCATCCCGAAAGGCTGCAATCTGTCAATCTCCTGGATCACTTTCAGCGGAACATCACTGATTCTGCATTCATCATCCGCAAGACGTTGAGGTACAAAGTCCTCTTCAGTCAACACAGATGCAGCAAACTCATTCAAACCAGCCTCAAGTTCTTCCATCTGATCCCGATGCAAGGTCATACCTGCTGCAGCAGGATGTCCCCCGTAATGGTCCATAGTGTGTTTATTGACTGTGAGTGCCTCATAGATATCCAAGCCCTCAATGGAGCGCGCAGAACCCTTGCAGACACCACTCTCTGGATCGATGCCAAGGATAAGTGTAGGTCGGTAATAACGCTCCAGCAATTTGGAAGCCACAATACCAACCACTCCGACGTTCCAGCCCTCCCCAGCCAATACGATTACATCTGGAACGGATCCTGAACGAAGCTGTATTTTTTGTTCCAACTGTGCCGTTGCTTCTTGTAATATGCCCTCTACGACTTGCTGCCGCTCCCGATTCAATAGATCAAGCTGGCCCGCAAGCGTATGAGCTTCATCCAGATTCTTGGTGGTGAGAAGCGACACCGCTCTTCCCGCATGATCCAAACGTCCACTGGCATTAATACGCGGTGCCATAGCAAAGGCAATATTAATCGAAGTCACCTGACTCTGATCCACACCACTGATTTCCAGCAATGCACTTACACCGGGAAGACGTGAACCACGCATGGATTCTATTCCATAACTGACGATAACCCGATTTTCCCCTTCCAAAGGCATCAGATCGGCAACCGTGCCGATGGCGGCAATCTCCATCCATTCGCCGGGCACTTCCCCGATTAATGCCTGAGCGAGCTTCAAGGCTACTCCCGCACCTGCCAAACCTTTAAAAGGATACGGGCATCCTGGAAGTTTCGGATTGATAAGTGTAAAGGCTTCGGGCAAAATTTCAGGCGGCTCGTGGTGATCTGTCACAATGACTTCGATGCCCAGCGTTGTCGCATAGGCAATCTGTTCAACAGCACTGATTCCGGTGTCCACGGTAATAATCAATGAAACGCCTTGTTGATGAGCCCAATCCAACGCATGGTTGTGTAACCCATACCCTTCATTCGAGCGATGAGGGATATATATATCGTACGAAGCCCCAAGGTGACGCATCAAATGGATCATCAGCGATGTACTGGATACGCCATCAGCGTCATAATCCCCGTAGATTAAAATGTGTTCTTCCCGCTCCAAAGCCAGCTTGATTCGAGGCACAGCTTCATTCATGCCGAGTAGCAGATAGGGATCATGCATCTGATTCAGATCAGGATGCAAAAAACGTTCTGCCTCCTTCTCATTGTGCACTCCTCGACTCACAAGCAAACGTCCAACAAGGGGTGAAACGGAAAGCGCCTGCGAGAGTCCCGCAGCCGCCTCCAAATCGATATTCGGTGTATTCCACCGGTATTGCGAATAAAGCAATGATAACGCTCCTTTCCTGATCTACTGGACCCGTGCTTCACTACTGAATTAATGTCGCTTCGTGATCGGGCAGTTCATGATTGGATTTATAAGGATAACCTGGATCATAAGGTATCGCTTGAATCTGTACTTCTTTCACATGACTGAAACGGGTTAGCAGTAGTGTCTTGGCCCGATTCGCAATCTCCTGTGCTTCCAGTATTGAGATTCTCGGATTCACACTAATGACCAGTTCAATCGTAACGTCATGTTCCTGTTCACGTGCAACCAAATGTTCAATGGTAATGATGCCATACACCCGCTGTACAGTCTCTTTGAAATCTGAGGCTTCTTCCTGCTCCAGTTCCTGAACGAGTGAACCATACACCGTGTCCACAATCATTCGGTAACCCTTGTGAAGCACAAAACAGGAAGCGATCAACGCAGCCGTGGGGTCCAGGTAGAGCAACATGCTCAAACCCGTCTCTTCACCAGCCATTGATCCAATAACTCCGATTAACACGGTGAGCGAGCAATAGAGTGCACGGCGATGTTGCTGTGCATAGGCCAGCGCCTGAGACTGGTTTCGTTTACGGAAATATCTGTACTGAAATTGAAAAATCGCTTCTTTCACAGCCAGAGCTGCAACAGCCACCAAAAGTACCGACTTGCCGGGTGCTTCCGGTTCACTTCCGGAGAGACTACCCAATGCGGAGATGGCAAGCTGTAATCCACCCATGAGGATCAGCACAGATAACAATACTGAGATTCCGGGTCTAGCCACACGTGAATGTTCTTTAAACCGTCCCCTGCGAGCCTTGCTCTTATCGCGTACAGACTTGGAGGGAAAGAGACCAGCCAGGGCAGAACCAGCTTCAGAAGCAGAATACAAGCCGTCAGCGAGCAATGATTTGCTGTTTGCCATATAACCGACTCCCGCTTTGATCACCGCAAGTACCATATTACCAGCAATACCGCTCCATGTGGCAGCCTGGGCAGATGGGATATGTTCTCTGGTCATGAATATTCCCCCTTAATTCTGTACATAAAGTTGCAAAACCGCGCCTGGCAGACGCGGCTTCACAATAAGATGTTTAGTTAGTTTCTTTAGCTACTGTTTTTGGCTTGTTAACTTGTTTACCTTTGAGCGTAAACCATAATGGAGCTGCAATAAAGATTGAAGAATAGGCACCGAAGAATGTTCCTATAACCATCGCCAGAGAGAACATACGAATCGACTCTCCGCCAAAAATAAACAAACAGAGTGAAGCGATAAATACAGTAAATGTTGTATTCAGCGAGCGAGTCATCGTTTGGGCTAAACTATGATTCACCACTTCACGCAAATCAGCTTTCGTTGATTTTTTGGCGAAACGCAGATTCTCCCGAATCCGGTCAAAGATAACGATGGTATCGTTGATCGAGAACCCGACAATGGTTAGTACCGCCGTAATAAAGGTCAGATTCACTTCAAGGCGGAATATAGAAAATACACTTATAACCACAAAGGCATCATGGAATATGGAAACAACCGCCGCCAAAGCGAACCGCCATTCAAATCGAATCGCCACATAAATCATGATCCCGATACTTGCAATAAGTACCGCATAAATGGCGTTGCGTTCAAGTTCCTTTGCCATTTCTGGATCAACGGTATTCACTTCATAGGAAGCCGTTGCATCTAGTTTGGTAAATTCTTGCTTGAACTTGCTTTCCTGATTTTCATCCAGTACGTTCGAGAACCGAATGTTAACCCGATCCGATCCGGTTGTGATCTGAACCTCACTTGTGTCAACACCCAGTTCATTCACAATTGGATTGATCTGTTCCGTTGTAAATGCTTTGGATACCGTAATATCCACATTTGATCCTGAACGGAAATCAACGGCATAGTTCAATCCAAGCGAAAGCACACTGATAATCCCTACTACAGTTAAAATGATCGAGAAGATATAGGCAATCTTACTACCTTTAATATAATCAAAATTCCAATTAAAGCGCACGAATTTCACTCTCCTTCACTCCGAAGTACTTAGGCTTCTTCAACACGTTAGCCCGTACGAGCAGGGTCAACAGGAAGCGGGAGAAGAAAATATTCGTGATGATACTGGTGACAATATCAAAGATCAGCACGAGTGCAAAACCTTTAACCGCACCTGTACCCAGGAAGAACATAACAGCGGCCGCAATAATGGTAGTGACATTGGAGTCAATGATTGTCCGGAAGGAATGTTTACCACCCGCTTTAACCGATGACAAGATCGACTTGCCAGTGCGCATTTCTTCTTTAATCCGTTCGTACGTGATGATATTGGCATCGACCGCCATCCCTATACCCAGGATAAACGCCGCAATACCTGGAAGGGTAAGTACGAATTCTCCCATATAGAAGATCGCAAGTACCAGCCACGTATGTGTGATCAAGGCAAAACTCGCAATAATACCAGGAATGCGATAAAGCCCAATCATGAACACTAGAATAATAACGGAACCAATCAACCCCGCTTTAATGGTCTGATCCAGAGAAAGCTTACCCAGTGTTGCACCAACACTTTGTGAATACTTCTCTGTAAGTTTCAGTGGCAATGCACCCAGGTTAATGGTGTCACGAAGCTGGTTTGCTTCGTCACGTGTGTAAGCACCCGAAATCTGAGCGGAACCATCTGTCAACTGTTGTCTAACGGTTGGAGCAGAGAGCAGTTCATCGTCCAAATAAATCGCGAGAGGTTGTCCGATCAAACGTTTGGTGATCTCGGAAAATTTGGCTTTGTCTTTCACTTGAATGTCAATCATCGGCTCATTCAATTGAGTGAACACAACTTTGGCTGCATTCTCAACAAATTCATTTCCGCGAAGCTCAATTTTGGTGTATTCGCCTTCCTTGTCGTTCTCTGCTTTACTACGGAAGGTCAAAACAGCAGGTTCTTTCATTTTGGCTCTAACTTCAGCCTCATCCGTAACCCCTGCCAACTTCAATCGAATCCGGTTGCTTCCTTCAGTGGTTACCTCCGGTTCGCTTGTTCCGAGCGCATTGGCGCGGCTTTCAAGGCTTTTGGCCGTTTGCACCAAAGATGCTTTGGTGACTTGTTGACCTGCTTCGAGCGGCTCTGCTTCATATAAGATCTCGTAGCCTCCCTTTAAATCAAGGCCCAAGCGTATATTTTTGAGCAGTTCCGGGCTTGTTCCCACCATTACCCCTGTGGTGACAAGCACGACCAGAATGAAACTGATAATTCTTTTCATGCCGTTCCTAGATCCCCTTTCGTTCTCAATATTCCTATTATAGCGATGCCGTAAAAAGCAGTCAATTTTCAACAAAAAAGATCCCTTTCGTCTAGAAAGAGGACCCCCGGTATGCAGACACGGTCATAAAGTTCATAAAGCTTGTTGCTTTCAGTGACAAAATGTCGTTCACCAGCTGGTGAAGCGGTGGAATGCCCTGTTTTTCATATTTATGACTGACGCAATTCCAGACATCTTTGCTGGTGACATATTCGTAACCGACAAGCCTTAATTCCTCCGCTTTGCTACGGCAGAGCATCTCTATTGACTGTTCCAACTCCACATCATTCATTTCTTCCAACGGGGAGCCTCCCTTCGTACATCCAAGCCTTTATGCGGCATCAATATTACATGATTCGACTTCGCCTGATCATATTCCTTCTTGCTGATTATGGTTCTTTTTGTTAATTGTGTCCAAGTTGTCATGAGAAGATAAAGGACTGGCATAGGATGAAGAACAACGGCTTTGTCCCGTTTATGTTGATAGCCTGTACTTTCAACCGGGAAAGAGGGGTAGTCTTGAAGAAACAGACATTTATTCAGGGGGCCATGATCCTGCTCGCGGCAGGCATAATTAATCGAATACTTGGTTTCATTCCGCGCATTGCGCTGCCACGAGTCATCGGTGCAGAAGGTGTTGGCATCTACCAATTGAGCTATCCCTTTTTTATCGTACTGGTGACATTAATTACGGGTGGTATTCCGCTCGCCGTAGCCAAGCTCGTAGCCGAAGCTAATACCGGTGCCAATCGTTATTCTCCCCAGCGAATCCTGCAAGTAAGCTTAAGCTTTACGTTGACCCTTGGTGTTGTATTCATGTTTTTGTGCATCCTACTTGCACCCTGGGTTACCAAGTACGTGCTCACTGATGAGCGGGTGTACCATACGTTCGTTAGTATGAGCCCCATGATTGCCATTATCGCCGTATCTGCTGTCTACAGAGGGTACTTCCAAGGCAAGCAAAATATGATGCCTACTGCCATTTCATCCATTGTTGAAACCATCATTCGTATCGTCTGTGTCATTTGGTTTGCCTGGCTTCTCCTCCCCCACGGTATTGCCCAAGCTGCTGCTGGTGCCATGCTGGGAGCGCTCGTTGGAGAATTCGGCGGTATGCTTGTACTCTTGTGGAAGTATAACAGGCAGAAGAAAGAGTTACCGCTCGCTAAGCAGCATAACATGTCCAATCTCACAGTTCTGAAAGAAACGGGTACTCCACAGCCCGGATTAATCCGGCGTTTGCTTGCAATCTCTATTCCTGTTACAGCAGGCCGATTGGTTGGCTCCTTATCCTATTTGGCCGAAACCATCGTTACTGCCCAGAGTCTGGCTCTGGCAGGCATATCCAAAGGGCTCGCTACAGCACAATATGGTGCACTACAAGGTATGATTATTCCTCTGTTGCTGCTGCCGGGGGCACTAACCTCATCGCTTGCAACATCACTTGTGCCTTCACTGTCTGAAGCTTCTGCTCAGGGAGATCGCGCACTGATTCACAAAAGAATGCATCAGGCCTTACGTTTGGCACTTGTGACAGGTGCTCCGTTTTCTGTGTTTATGTATGTGCTTGCCGAACCGATGTGTCTTGTTCTGTATAATGATGCATCGATCGGAAGCATGCTGAAGCTCATGGCTCCTTTTGCTTTATTCATTTATATTCAAGCTCCTCTTCAAGCTGCATTACAAGCTCTTGACCGTCCCGGTAAAGCATTAATAAATACGTTTATCGGTGCTGTTATCAAAATCACATTGATTTTAACGCTTGCTTCCCGGCCTGAATATGGCATCTTCGGTGCAGTCATCGCCATCTGTGTGAATTCTACGGTAGTTACCCTGTTACATGCCCAAAGCGTACGTAGCCTGCTACAGTTCCGCTTCAAAATGATGGATTGGGTCAAGACGGGTGCAGGAATGTTTATCATGGGAGCAGCGACCCTACTCGTATACGAAGAGACTGCCATGATATTGCCTTTTTGGGTGAGGATGCTTCTCGCTCCTTTTGTCGGGCTTATCGTGTATTTCATCGTCATGGGCTGGACCAAAATGATTGACTTTCATGATCTGTCCCGTGCTCCTTTGATTGGTTCATGGTTCAAGCGCCGCTCAGGCAAATGATTTTCATTTTTTATCATCTTTTGGACTGACATATATCTTCCCATTGTGGTCAATGGAGCATATAAATACATCCTTGAAATCCATAATTCCGTTATGTTGAATTTGATTTTTTAGCCAAAATCTCGTTTTCTGGATGATCTCCAGATTCTGATCCTGAACCTTTCCGTCCATAATTAAGGGGAGTGGGAGACCTTCATATTTGATATTTGGAAATCCGTCAATCTGGTTTTTTCCCGTTTTGGATTTACTGGAAGAAGAATCTTCTGAGTCAGAACCGGAAGAATTGCTGTCGTTAGAAGTATTCTCATCCTTGGGAAAAACGGTCAGCTTGCCTGTGGTCTCCAAAATGGCGAAATCAACCTCACCGATACTGTCAACATTCTGTTCACGGAGTTGTTGTAATAGATCATCCAAGTTATATCGTTGCTTCCGCATCTCATCTCGGAGAAGAACACCTTTGGAGATCAAAACAGTAGGTTTGCCATCAATCATCAGGCGAAGACGCCGACTTTTAAGACCAATAAAGGCCATCCCGATCTGTACGATGATCAAGGTAAGCATGGGGGCAATCCCATAAGAGAGTGGTTTATCAATATCTTCAATGACAAAAGCAGCCATTTCAGCAAGCATGATGGACACAACAAGATCAAACATGGATAGCTTACCAATCTCACGTTTACCCATAACCCTCATTGCACAGTACACCAGAAAATACATGAGAATGGTTCGAAAGATATGTGATCCGACATCTGGGAAGTTCACAACAGGGGTCCTCCTTCGAAACTGAGTTTTTAACAGTTAGCTGGGTAGTGTAATCCCTATTTTGACCTGAACCTTACATGCTCATGCAGAAATAATCCGTTCATTTAATGGAAAACAGTTCATAAGTCCGAAGGCTTGACCATACACTGTATTAACTTATAACTTGTACAAGGGGGTTGCTTCATGCAATTGATCCGCCGCTTGGTTTCGTTTCGAGTGTCCAATCCGATTCTGTCAGGCCTCTGTCAGGCTTTTGTATGGATGTTTATCGGGGCATTTATTCTCTCCTTGTTTCTCTGGATGAGCGGAATGCGGGAACAGGACCTCTCGTTGTATACCTATGTTGTTCATGGCTTGTCATTATTGGTTGGTGGTTTTGTCGCAGGCAAACGTTCTGGTGAAAAAGGATGGTACTACGGAGGCATTACCGGAATCGTATATGGACTCCTTGTGCTGTTGATCGGATTTCTCGCGCTGGATGCTTCGTTTAATTGGAAAGATAGTTTACAACTGCTTAGCGCTTTCTTCATTTCAGCTCTCGGTGGCATGTTCGGTGTTAATACGCATCGCTCCTAGCTGACTGGTAAAGAACATCGACCTTTCCTCATAAATCAAAAAAAGAGAACCGGATCTCCAAGGAGTTCCGGTTCTCTACTAGGGAATACGCCACAAACGCATCCTCGTTATTCTATGTTACAGTAACTATTCAACAGCGGTATCACGAGCTACAGCCGTGCTGATTGCATTACGGTCAAATGTAAGCTTAGTTACATCGTTTACACGCAATACAACCACATCGTCCGTAATCTCAGCGATCGTACCGTGAAGACCACCAATCGTTACAATTTTATCGCCCTTTTTCAATTGGCTCAGCATCGAATTCCGTTGCTTTTGCTTTTTGTTCTGTGGACGAATCATCAAGAAGTAGAAAATCGCAACCATGAGTACCAAAGGTACAATCAAAGATACGATTCCACCGCCTTGCGCTCCTGCTAGAGTCATTCCCTGGAACATTCAAACTCCCCCTTATCGACTATACATACAGATATTTCTTGTTACGCCGGTTTCCTCAAAAACTCAATCAGAAACCTTTGTCATTGTCATGAAGACCATATTGATCGAAAAATTCATCCCGGAAATCAAGCAAACGATCTTCCATAATAGCTTTACGTACATTACGCATTAAATTCTGCAAGAAATGAAGATTATGGATCGTTGTCAAACGCAGGCCAAATGTTTCATCTGCTTTGATCAAATGACGCAGATAAGCTCTGGAATAGTTGCGACAAGTGTAGCAATCACATTCAGGATCTAATGGTCCAAAATCGGTTGCAAACTTGGCATTACGAATTACCAGACGTCCTTGACTGGTCATCGTTGTTCCGTTACGGGCAATCCGAGTAGGCAGAACACAATCGAACATGTCCACTCCACGAATAGATCCCTCAATCAACGCATCGGGCGAACCTACCCCCATCAAATAACGTGGTTTATTGGACGGCAACAAAGGTAACGTGTAATCCAATACACCATACATCAAATGTTTCGGTTCTCCAACACTCAGTCCACCAATAGCATACCCCGGGAAATCCATGGAAGTCAAATCTGCGGCGCTCTGACGGCGAAGATCTTCATGCATGCCTCCCTGTACGATGGCAAACAGACCTTGGTCATGTGGACGAGCGTGACTTTCGAGACAACGTTCTGCCCAACGGCTTGTTCTTTCGAGTGATTTTTTGACATATTCATATTCAGCCGGATACGGTGGGCATTCGTCAAACGCCATCATAATATCGGAGCCAAGTGCATTCTGGATTTCCATCGCCACTTCAGGAGAAAGAAACTTTTTATCTCCATTCAGATGAGAACGGAAGTTAACGCCTTCTTCCGTAATTTTGCGCATCTCACTAAGAGAAAACACTTGGAATCCGCCACTGTCCGTCAAAATTGGACGATCCCAGTTCATGAATTTGTGCAATCCGCCAGCTTCACGGATGATTTCATGTCCTGGTCTTAGAAACAGGTGATAGGTATTACTCAAAATAATCTGAGCATCCATTTCTTTCAATTCTTCAGGGCTCATTGTTTTGACAGTCGCCTGTGTACCTACAGGCATAAAGGTTGGTGTCTCAATAATACCGTGAGGTGTATGTACACGTCCCAGACGTGCACCGGATTGTTTACAAGTTTTGATATGTTCATACGTAATTGCTGCCATTGGTTTTAATCATCCTCTAAAAGTTAATCGTTATACCGTTATACTAATATATCAACATGGCATCGCCGAAGCTGAAGAACCGGTATTGCTCTTGGATGGCTTCCTCATATGCCTGCATAATATGTTCCCTGCCTGCAAGTGCACTAACCAACATAACCAACGTGGATTTCGGAAGATGAAAATTCGTAAGCATCCCATCGATCACTTTGAAGGAATAGCCCGGATAGATGAAAATGCTGGTCCATCCGCTACTCGCTTGCAGTATTCCATTTTCAAATTTGCTGCCTACCGTTTCCAAAGTCCGGCAGCTCGTAGTCCCAACCGCAAAAACACGGTGTCCATTCGCTTTGGTCTGGTTAATCAGGTCTGCTGTTTCTTGTGACAAGGAGTAATACTCCTCATGCATGACATGATCTTCAACAACGTCAACCGACATTGGTCTGAATGTTCCCAGTCCTACATGAAGCGTGATGAAGGCCACATTAACACCTTTGGCACGAATCTGATCCAACAATTCATCCGTAAAGTGCAGTCCCGCTGTAGGTGCAGCCGCCGATCCTTCATGCTTGGCATACACGGTCTGATACCGTTCGCGGTCATCCAATGTCTCCTTGATATAAGGTGGCAACGGCATCTCACCCAGACGGTCCAGAATCTCTTGAAAGATTCCATCATACGTAAACGTAAGCGTACGTGCCCCCATCTCGCCCTCTTCTTCAATGATTGCCTTCAGTTCCTCACCGAATACGATGACCGAACCGGCTTTCAGCTTTTTACCCGGCTTAACCAGTGCTTCCCACTTGTCGCCTTCCACATTTTTGAGCAATAACACTTCCGCTTTTGCTCCGGTATCTTCTTTTGTACCGAACAGGCGGGCTGGTAGAACACGTGTATCATTCAGAATCAATGTATCGCCGGGATTCAGAAAATCGATAATATCGGGAAACGTCTGATGATTAATCTCACCACTATCTTTGTTCAAGGTAAGCAAACGGGATGCCGTGCGATCAAGCAACGGCGTCTGTGCTATCAATTGCTCTGGTAATTCAAAATCATATAAGTTCACATTCATTTAGTTTCATTCCTTAACAATAGTCGCATTTTGATAATAGTGTTTCAATATTGCCTGGTAATCATACCCTTCATCTGCCATGCCTTTGGCTCCCCATTGGGACAAGCCCAGTCCGTGGCCATTGCCCTGACCGATGAACGTGAAGGTCTGACCCTGCGTCACCGCTCTCGCTTGACCATCACCACTCATAACCACAAGTGCATTACCGGATGATGTTCCTGCGCCAGAAGAAGACAATACAGAGGCACCATTTGAGCCGGTTTTACTGGCTGTTTTGCCGTCAGCGCCTAATACAGTATAACTTCCGGTCCCTGCAATATCAAATAAAGTGCTCGGTAATCCACCGAGCGCAGAGCGGTATGTATCGGCATATTTCACCGTCATAGCCTGTCCATTGGCAGTGACTTCAAGTGCTCTTCCGGAAGGTCCGCGCTTGGTCACTTCCAAGGTTGAGATTGAAGCAGGAACAGACGCTGTTGTTTTACCCTGAAGAGATTTAACCAACTGTGCAGACGTGAAAGGTCCTCTCACCCAAGCATAATCGTTGGATTGAGCCACTTTTGCCAGTACAACAGCTTCGTTGCCTGGATTCATTTTGGCTACAGGTTCAACGGTGGATTGAATTAACGGAACGGCGCGCACATTGGTATTCTGAGCCGTTACCGTCACTTTTGCCAGTCCTGCATTGGTCTTGGTCGTTAATTCTTTGATGTTGTCCTCACGAATGTACCCGCTAACGCCTGTACCCAGCAGCACATGGTACCACGTATGTAATCCTGCCTGGGCTGATGTATCTCCTGAGCTAACCACATTGGTGAACACACCTGCTCCGCCGTTCCATACCTCAGAAGGATGAGCCGTCTGGCCGCCAGCATTGGAGGAGAATACAGCTTCAATGATTTTCCCACCGCTCTTGACCACTTCTCCAGCAGTTGCATCCACTGCACTGGTTACTTTATCGTTCTCCGAACCAATCCCGTTATAGGCTTGGCTGAGCGTTGTATCCACGACATTCGCAATTTTGAAACGTTCACCCTGTTGAAGCGCGTAGGATCGCGCAGCTACGGCTTGAACTTTCAGAGCTTCAGCAGGCCAGGAGGAATACACCTCTGCCCCTACGACAGAGTACAGGTATTGCTCCAGTGGAACAACGTTGACCAACGCCAGATCACCACTTACGATGCTAATTTCCATATCTCCACGATACGTACGCTGAGAACGTTCCACTACTTTGATACCATTGCCATTCCCTTGTACCAATGCTTTGGATCCAGTACCTGCAATGGTGTAATGCGGAGCTGTTTTGAGTGCATCCGTACTTAATCCTGCATCCTGACGGATGATGAGTCCTGCATTATTGTTGACAGGTGAAAGGCTTACCCCTGGAGCTTTGGCTTCCACACTGTTCTTCAATGCGGTTAATTCCGCATCCGTTGAAGCTTCACCCACCCATACCGCGTATGCTTGGCTTACCCCACTCAGTTGAAGGACTGGATAGACACTGCTAACTCCTGCTGATAAAAGGTTGGCTTGTGCTGCCTCTGCTTCCTGAATCGAACCATAGGTTCCAGCAGACAGGCGTTTACTTCCCGTTACAGCTGGCTTTTGACCAGCCAATTGAGCTGCTGCTACCTTTTGTACCCGTGTAACAGCTTGTCCAGCCAGTGCCTCTGTTGCATAGTTGCCTGTGTAGAGCTGATATATCGTATTTCCATTCAAAGAGGTTGTGAACAGCAACGGCTTATCCGCGGTTGCCTGCAACAATTTTGCTGCTGCAGATGCTGCCTTAAAATCCGCTGTTTCCAACACCTTCACTCGGAATCCATCTGCACTGAAACGGACTTGTCCTGCCGGAAGGCTTACATTTTCGCCACTCTCCGATTGGATGCTCCATTGTCCCGTCGATTCAAGCGTAATGAGTGGTGTAGTTGATTTATACGTACTACCCAGATTCGCAAACATGGCTACCCGGATCGTCTGTCCATCATTTCCTGCTGCATACGCGGGCACTTGCAAACAACCCACTGTCAAAAGAGCTGCCGCCAGTACCTTCAATCGACGACTCCACTTCTTCGTTCGTATTGCTTTTCCCACAAATCAGACTCCTCTCCATGCATTTCTTTCACTTTATATCGGGTTAACACGTGATTATTTCAATGTTTATGATAAATGTTCAAATGAGCATGCTCAACAGGTTCGATTATTTCCCATCTCTTGGTGGAACAGGAAGACCCAAATGATGATAGGCGAGATCTGTCACGATCCTGCCCCTTGGTGTACGCTGAATCATACCAATCTGAAGCAGATATGGTTCATAGACATCCTCGATGGTCTGACTTTCTTCACCGATTGTAGCGGCAATTGTATCTAGGCCTACCGGGCCTCCCCGGAAGCTGTTGATCATAGATTTGAGCATCTTATGATCGATATCGTCCAGTCCACGCGGATCTATCTGGAGACGTTGCAGCGCTTCTTCCGCCAGTGTCTGCGTTATAATCCCATCCCCACGTACCTGTGCAAAGTCGCGTACTCGTTTGAGCAAACGGTTCGCGATCCTTGGTGTCCCACGTGAGCGTAATGCAATCTCTTCAGCAGCATCTCCCACAATTTCCACACCCAAAATTTCTGTAGATCGTGAGACGATGTAAGCCAGCTCATCAACCGTATAGAATTCCAAGCGACTGATAACACCAAAGCGGTCTCGAAGTGGCGCAGACAGCAAGCCAGCACGCGTTGTAGCCCCAATCAGAGTGAATGGCGGCAGATCCAGCCGAACGGAACGTGCACTTGGACCTTTACCAATCATAATATCTAATGCCGAATCTTCCATAGCAGGGTACATGACTTCTTCAACCGTACGATGCAAACGATGAATCTCATCAATAAACAAGACATCGCCTTCCTGCAGATTGGTTAACAATGCTGCAAGATCACCCGGGCGTTCAATGGCCGGGCCTGACGTAGTTCGTAAATTAACACCCAATTCGTTGGCAATAATGTTTGCAAGTGTTGTTTTACCAAGTCCAGGTGGTCCATATAACAAAACGTGATCCAATGCCTCATTACGAAATTTAGCAGCTTCAATATATATCTTTAAATTTTCCTTCACCTGATTTTGCCCGATATATTCATTCAGATACCGGGGACGAAGACTCAACTCAACATTTTGGTCCTCCATCATCAGGTTCGCAGAAATAATCCGATCATCCATGTTCATCCCTACCTTTTTTTGCAGGCTACAGCTATATTATATTATGCAATTTGTATTATCCCGTAAACAGCATTTGCAGCGCCTTTTTCATCAACACATCAACGGAATCTGCTGTAGTAACATCCTTTTTCAATTTGAGCCACACTTTATCAAGCTCACTGTCAGTATACCCAAGTGCCTTGAGACCTTCACGTGCCTCATCCCAGGCTGAACCACTTCCCGACTCTTCCGATGGAGGAGCGAACAAACCTGTTGCATACGTTGCCGCGCCAAAACTGTCCAGCTTATCCTTGAGATCAAGAATCATGCGTTGTGCAGTCTTCTTGCCGATGCCTGGCAATTTGGTCAAGAACGTAAGATTCTCCTGGTAAATCGCCGTAACCACATGTTCTGGTGTACCCCCAGCGAGTATGCCCAGCGCTACTTTTGGACCAATACCAGATACTTCAATCAGTTTACGGAACAAACGTTGCTCATCCCGTGTCACAAATCCAAACAGCAACATTGCATCCTCACGCACATGATGGTGAGTGTACACGGTAATTTCTCCTTCTTGCTTCGCAAACACAAATGGATTCGGACAGAATACGCGATACCCTACACCATGAACATCCAGCACAATATAATCATTCTCTACATGAATGAACTGTCCTCTTAGAAAATCAATCATTTTCGCAATACCTCATTCAACTTGGAATTTAATGTATAAGAGTGTGCATGGCACACGGCTACTGCCAATGCATCCGCTACGTCATCCGGTTTAGGAACGACCTGAAGACGCAAGAACATTTTGACCATCTCCTGTACTTGCTTCTTCTCCGCCTTACCGTACCCCACAACAGCCTGCTTGATCTGCATTGGCGTATATTCTGCAATAGGCAAACCCTTCTGTGCCGCAGCGAGAACCATGACGCCTCTAGCCTGACTCACAGACATCGCTGTTGTAACGTTACGATTGAAAAAAAGTTTCTCGAGCGCTACTGCGTCCGGTTTGTATTTATCAATCAATTGCACCATACCTTCATATACGTGAAGCAACCGTTCCTCTTCAGGGGTATGAGCTTCCGTCTGAATACATCCATATTGTACGGGTACCACCTTACTGCCGATTTTATCCACAAAACCAAAACCAACAATCGCAATCCCCGGGTCAATTCCCAAAAAACGCAAAACCATCTCTCCCTCACAAAAGCGAACATATGTATCGTTCATTTCATTATAACAAAAGATAGACCCTGCGGCAGGAAAAACTTTGTCTAACTGATTACTCGTCTTTATTCGCGGATTTTTTACTTGTTTATTCGTATTTTCAACTATTTTAGTATAAACGACAAAAAGGACATCTCTTCGATGTCCTCCGTAACATTCCACATATTTTGGGGTCTATCACTTCGTTTCGCAAACCACCAATGCTATTGCTATTGTCCACCATCTTTTCAGTACTTCAGCAGCTTAATACTGTAAATGAGGACAATTGGATTACCCGCCATTGCGGATTAAATGATGATCCTCATCCACTGCATAGTCACTGAACGTAGAGATTACGCTATCATACTCATCCTTGTCCTGAACCCGAATGCCCTGCTGCAATTGCTCCAGTACTCCTTCAGGCAAAGAACTCTCCAACGTTCCCACATCCAACTGAAAGAACGTACGAATGACCTTCTCTTCTGCTGGCTTACCCTCGTACAAATTAAGATTACCTACAGCATCTATGCTGATATACGCCTGCTGTTTACAGAGCGGTGAAAGGTCATCTACACTTTGCTTCAGACGCAGTTCATCTGATGTTCCAACGGTAGCATCCCATTCCGGATGTTGAGCCAGCAGCATCTTCAATTGTGGTCTAGCCATCTTGCCTAACTGCTCTGTCTCCACTCCGCAGATGTACTGTGTTTCCAAAACCACACTCGTTAAATGATCCGGATCAGCATCAAGTTGCTCTACTAACGCCTGAATCTCCTGTTCAGATCTTGTTTCCTGCGTAACAGGGCCCATCACACTCGTTGCCTCACTGAAATTAGTCGTCAGCAAACGCTCAATCGCCGATGAGATGGACAACCCGCTGTAAGCCAATATCGTAACTGCAAGCAAAGCTGCCGTCATCCATACTGTTCGTTTCCACCTTCGCCAACGTCTCTTGAATTGTTTTCTGAAGTTAAACGTGTTCACATGAACCCCTTCTATCACTTTTTAAACCTATTGTGACCTAAAGATTGAGGCTTTATGCACAACTAACTTATCGTCTGAAGAGGGAACCCGCATGTGTTATGTGTGATGTTAGAGAATCTGTCATAGTTAATATCGAATCTGCATTTATAGAATCTTATAAAGATAAATATAAAAAAAACACTATCTATAATTAAATAGTGTTTTTTAGAGATCGGGATGACACGATTTGAACATGCGACCCCCTGGTCCCAAACCAGGTGCTCTACCAAGCTGAGCTACATCCCGTTATATATACCGGCGAGAGGACTCGAACCTCCACGGTTTCCCACTCGATTTTGAGTCGAGCGCGTCTGCCATTCCGCCACGCCGGCAAATTTGAAGTTATAATGGCGCGCCCTGAGAGATTCGAACTCCCGGCCTTTTGATTCGTAGTCAAACGCTCTATCCAGCTGAGCTAAGGGCGCAAAATAATGGAGCGGAAGACGGGAATCGAACCCGCGACCCTCGCCTTGGCAAGGCGATGCTCTACCGCTGAGCCACTTCCGCATACGGTATTAATAAATATAAAAATGGCGGAACCGACGGGATTCGAACCCGCGATCTCCTGCGTGACAGGCAGGCATGTTAGGCCAACTACACCACGGTTCCAGATCACTTTCTCAAAGGAAAGTATAATTGCGGGGGCAGGATTTGAACCTGCGGCCTTCGGGTTATGAGCCCGACGAGCTACCGGGCTGCTCCACCCCGCGTCGTTATAAAATTTATATGGTGGAGGCTGAGGGGATCGAACCCCCGACCCTCTGCTTGTAAGGCAGATGCTCTCCCAGCTGAGCTAAGCCTCCATAATATGACCCGTAGGGGATTCGAACCCCTGTTACCTCCGTGAAAGGGAGGTGTCTTAACCCCTTGACCAACGGGCCTTACTGGCTCCCCGAACAGGGCTCGAACCTGTGACAACTCGATTAACAGTCGAGTGCTCTACCAACTGAGCTATCAGGGAATAATATGCATTTGCATTGCAAATGCAATTCATCGTACAACATCAACATGCAGATCCTGTTTTCTATGTATGATGAAAGAGTTCGCTTGGCGGCGTCCTACTCTCCCAGGACCCTGCGGTCCAAGTACCATCGGCGCTAGAGGGCTTAACGGTCGTGTTCGGGATGGGTACGTGTGGAACCCCTCCGCCATCGCCACCAAACGCATAGCTTAGCTTACATTTCAGAGTGTTATTCTCTGAAAACTAGATTCGAAACGAAATATGCGATTTAGAACTTGCTATTGGATAAGCCCTCGACCGATTAGTACTGGTCAGCTCCATGCATTGCTGCACTTCCACCCCCAGCCTATCTACCTCGTCGTCTTCAA